>NZ_JAHDJU010000013.1:0-419 GCF_018531185.1 Bowmanella yangjiangensis | reverse complement strand
CACAATGCTGCTGCTCAGTCTGACCCTTAGCCTGGTCCTCCTCGGCTCCTCCTGGGGCTGCGGAGTTCCTGCCATCAAGCCACTACTGAGCTCCAGCCAGAGGATTGTCAACGGGGAGAACGCAGTGCCAGGCTCCTGGCCCTGGCAGGTGTCCCTGCAGGACAGAAGTGGCTTCCACTTCTGCGGAGGTTCCCTCATCAGCCAGTCCTGGGTGGTCACTGCTGCCCACTGCAATGTCAGCCCTGGCCGCCACGTTGTTGTCCTGGGTGAGTACGACCGATCATCCGGTGCGGAGCCTTTGCAGGTTCTGTCCATCTCAAAGGCCATCACGCACCCTTCCTGGAACCCCAACACCCTCAACAATGACCTGACTATACTGAAGCTCGCCTCCCCAGCCCAGTACACACAACGCATCTCAC
>NZ_JAHDJU010000012.1:0-521 GCF_018531185.1 Bowmanella yangjiangensis | reverse complement strand
CTCAGGATACGGATAACGGCTACTCCGTGTTTGAGCAGTCACTGCTGCGGTATATCGCTGCCGGGCTGGGTGTCTCGTATGAGCAGCTTTCCCGGAATTACGCCCAGATGAGCTACTCCACGGCACGGGCCAGTGCGAACGAGTCGTGGGCGTACTTTATGGGGCGGCGAAAATTCGTCGCATCCCGTCAGGCGAGCCAGATGTTTCTGTGCTGGCTGGAAGAGGCCATCGTTCGCCGCGTGGTGACGTTACCTTCAAAAGCGCGCTTCAGTTTTCAGGAAGCCCGCAGTGCCTGGGGGAACTGCGACTGGATAGGCTCCGGTCGTATGGCCATCGATGGTCTGAAAGAAGTTCAGGAAGCGGTGATGCTGATAGAAGCCGGACTGAGTACCTACGAGAAAGAGTGCGCAAAACGCGGTGACGACTATCAGGAAATTTTTGCCCAGCAGGTCCGTGAAACGATGGAGCGCCGTGCAGCCGGTCTTAAACCGCCCGCCTGGGCGGCTGCAGCATTTGAATCC
>NZ_JAHDJU010000011.1:0-750 GCF_018531185.1 Bowmanella yangjiangensis | reverse complement strand
CTTCATGTTCCCCCCGAAACCCAGGGACACCCTCTCCATTTCCCGAACCCCCGAGGTCACATGCATGGTGGTGGACCTGGAAGACCCTGAGGTCCAGATCAGCTGGTTCGTGGACAACCAGGAGATGCACACGGCCAAGACGAATTCACGAGAGCAGCAGTTCAACAGCACCTTCCGTGTGGTCAGTGTCCTCCCCATCCAGCACCAGGACTGGCTCAAGGGGAAGGTCTTCAAGTGCAAGGTCAACAACAAAGCTCTCCCATCCCCCATTGAGAGGACCATCTCCAAGGTCAAAGGGGAAGCCCATCAGCCCAGTGTGTATGTCCTGCCCCCATCCCGGGACGAGCTGAGCAAGAACACGGTCAGTGTGACCTGCCTGGTCAAAGACTTCTACCCACCTGACATTGATGTGGAGTGGCAGAGCAACGGCCAACAGTTTCCAGAGGCCAGTGTGCGAACAACCCCGCCCCAGCTGGATGCGGACGGCACCTACTTCCTCTACAGCAAGCTCTCGGTGGACAAGGCGCGCTGGCAGCGGAAAGAAACCTTCACGTGTGCGGTGCTGCATGAAGCCCTACACAACCACCACACGCAGAAGACCATCTCCCAGTCTCCGGGTAAATGAGCCGCACGCCCGGCCCCCCCGCGAGCCCCCACCCACAGGCTCTTGGGGTCCCCCGAGGACGCCGGAGCCCCCACCCCTGTGTACGTACCTCCCGGGCAGGCGCCCCTGCGTGAAATAAAGCACCC
>NZ_JAHDJU010000010.1:0-783 GCF_018531185.1 Bowmanella yangjiangensis | reverse complement strand
GGGGGCTCTGTGCGAGGAGAACATGCGTGGTGTGCGCTTTGATGTCCATGATGTGACCCTGCACGCGGACGCCATCCACCGCGGGGGTGGCCAGATCATCCCCACTGCCCGCCGCTGCCTCTACGCCAGCGTGCTGACCGCCCAGCCCCGGCTTATGGAGCCCATCTACCTGGTGGAGATTCAGTGTCCGGAACAAGTGGTTGGTGGCATCTATGGTGTCCTGAACAGGAAGCGGGGTCACGTCTTTGAGGAGTCCCAGGTGGCCGGCACCCCCATGTTTGTGGTCAAGGCATACCTGCCTGTCAATGAGTCCTTTGGCTTCACCGCTGACCTGAGGTCCAACACTGGCGGCCAGGCCTTCCCCCAGTGCGTTTTTGACCACTGGCAGATCCTTCCTGGGGATCCTTTCGACAACACCAGCCGCCCCAGCCAGGTGGTGGCCGAAACACGCAAGCGCAAAGGCCTGAAGGAAGGCATCCCGGCCCTGGACAACTTCCTGGACAAATTGTAGGCAGCCCTTTCCTGCAACCCACCACCCCGGGTGGGACTCAGCACAGCCCCTGCACCGGCTGACGACCAACCACAGCAACAAGCCCTCGCATTCTCCATGACACCTCGAGACTGTCCAGACGGGGACGCTCCACCTGACAGGTTCTGGGGCCCACCCAGTGCCATCACTCAGCGTGAACACTTGATGCCGTTCCTCTAGATATTTATTTTAAGATTTCAGAGGCAGCAGAAATGCCCTGGCAGCAGGGACTTACTTGGCCGGTGTGGGTGGGG
>NZ_JAHDJU010000002.1:1382981-1432192 GCF_018531185.1 Bowmanella yangjiangensis | reverse complement strand
CAAACTCTTCAATTAAATATAAATCATGAATTTCTTGAGCCGACACTCGTTAACGAGTGCCCACACAGATTGTCTCGTTGCTAATTGTTAAAGAACAGTGCCTTATCAGGCGGCTTAAGTGAGGCTTTCCTCTCTCAAGCGGGACGCGCATTCTACGCCATCCGTTTTCTGTGTCAAGCAACTTTTTAACTCTTTCGTTGCTTGCCGCTCCCTGAATCCTTCTGCCTTCCTGGCTTGCCGGGCTACCCCGTCGAAGTGGTGCGCATTCTAGAGATTTCAGCGAAGCCGTCAACTGGTTTTTGCAAAAAACTTTTCGTTCGCGCACTTTTTGCACAGAAGCGTTATTTTCCTAAGTTTTCTTAAATAGAGAGACTTAGAGTAACAATGTCAGTTTTTCTTACACATCAGGGAGATACCACATTTTTTACACTTAAAAATCAAAAAGATAACAAGTGGATTAAATCTTGCATTGGAAAGCTTCCACTTATGGAATGCTGTTATCCCCTCTCTGGATATATTTTAATTCTTGTATTTAGAAAGGGGTTGTATAGCAGGGATATGCTTCCAAATGCTCGGCTGCTGTCGTATTGCATCGAAGCCTTCCAACTTTCATAGAGTAGATCTAAGGGTAAGCATTGTTAGACAAGACAGGCTCAGCTTACCTCTGAATAAATATATATAAAAAAACAACAACCAGGAGATAAAAATGACGTTTAGGAAGTCACTACTAGGCAGTTTGGTTTCAACTGCACTGGTATCTCTAACGGCAGCTAATGCTCTAGCACAAGAAATTGAAATTGATCGCAGCGGACTTAAAGCAATCTCAAGCGCCACCCTACCAAACAAAAGCGCAAGTCAAACCGCTACCTATATAGTTCAGTTGAAAGGTATGTCGGGCGTAGCTCAGGCACAAGAGCTGGGGGAACTCAAGCCAAGCAATCATCTTGCCGCAAATAAGGGTAACCTTTACAACGCCAAGTCTTCCAAACTTGTGGCGTATACCCAGCAGCTCAAAAACAAACAACAAGCCGTCGCTCAAGCCATTGGTGCGACCGATGTCTTGTACAACTACACCCATACCTTTAACGGTTTTGCCGCCAGACTGTCTCAGTCACAGGCAGAACAGCTACGCCAACATCCCGACGTAGCTGGTGTATGGGTAGATGAAAAACAACAATTAACTACAGCTAACACACCAGCCTTTCTTGGTCTTACCGGTGCAAATGGCCAGCATACGCTGGGGATTAAAGGTGAGGACGTCATCGTCGGTGTCGTCGATTCTGGCATCTGGCCAGAAAATCCAAGTTTTGCAGATGATGGAAGCTACAGCTCAACGGAAAATCTGGGTTGGAACGGTGTCTGTGACTCCGGTGCAGAGATGGCTGAAGGCACCTTTGAATGTAATAACAAACTCATCGGTGCTCGCTATTTCAAGGCTGGCTTTGAATCCAGCTATGAAATTCAGTATGGATTAGGCGAATTTGAATCACCTCGGGATGCTTCAAGTCACGGTACACACACGGCCTCCACTGCGGCCGGTAACGAAAATGTACCAGCAACACTGTTCGGCACTGATGTTGGTAATGTAACAGGTATTGCTCCTCGTGCACGCATAGCTGCCTATAAGGTTTGCTGGAATAGCGATTACGTTAGCCCTGAAGGTGTAGAAGAGCGAGGCTGTTTCGGCTCGGACTCAATGGCTGCAATTGATGCTGCCGTTGCCGACGGTGTAGATGTGATCAACTATTCAATCAGCGGCAGTCGTACCAGCCTGACCCCACCGCAAACCGCAGCGATGTTAAGGGCAACAAATGCTGGTGTATTTGTCTCTGTATCAGCTGGTAACAGTGGCACTGCTCCAGTTACCGTGGGAACTCCTGCACCTTGGGTAACCAGCGTAGCGGCCTCAACCTATGATGGCATCAGCTATGTTAATGCTATTGAGATTGTCTCAAGAGATCCAGCAGAGACCCTGCTTTCTACTGAAGGCTCTATTACCAAACCGTTGTCTGAATCTGGCGAAGTCACAGCTAAGGTTGTAATAGCAGAACCGCTTCTGGGTTGTTTCAACGGCGAGCCTAGCGCATTAGACAACGCGGCTGAAATTGCAGACAACATTGCTTTGTTAAAACGTGGTACTTGTAACTTCTCAGAAAAAGTAGAGCGCGCACAATTAGCCGGTGCAAAAGCAGTTATCGTCTACAGTGATACTCGCCCCGTAACTGTAATGGGAGGCACTGGCGCTTATGATATCCCAGGCGTGATGATTAACGGTACAGATGGTGAAGCCTTAAATGCTGCTATTACTGCCGGAGAAAATGTCACCATAAAGATGAGTGCAGGCTCATTCCAGCAACAGGTAGAAGCTGGCAATATCATGGCTGACTTTTCCTCCAGAGGTCCTAACGGCAATACTGAAGACCTGATCAAGCCGGATATCACCGCGCCAGGGGTGAGAATTCTGGCGGGAATTTCTTCAGCGCCAATGTTTGGCCCACAAGGCGAAACATATGGATACCTTAGCGGTACATCCATGGCTGCACCACATATTGCTGGTATGGCAGCTCTTCTGAAAGGCCAGAATCCATCTTGGTCACCTGCGCAGATAAAATCAGCCTTGATGACCACGGCCAGACAGGATGTTGTGGTTATGCATGACGAAAATGAGAATGTGATCAGCCCCATCCCGGCAACGCCATTTAATTTCGGTAGCGGCCATGCAGCGCCAGTTAACGCCATGGAACCTGGCCTGACTTATGATCTGAATGCCGGTGATTACTTCGGCTTTATGTGCGGTCAGGCGCAAAATAGCTTTGTTCAGACTGAATCGGGGCGCACCTGTAGTGAATGGGAAAGTGATGGATTTGCCACCGAAGCTAATCAGCTTAACTATCCCTCTATGGCCATCAGTGCACTGTCAGGGTCCAAAACACTGTCTCGTACAGTGAAAGATGTATCAGGACTAGGTGGCACATACGTAGCCAATATAGAAGCGCCTGCGGGTATCGACGTATCTGTACAGACCTTCGATTCGAATGGCGTAGAGACTGAAACCCAAGATCTCGTTGTGCCAGCCGATGGCCAGGCCAGCTATGCCGTGACCTTCAGCAAAAACGGTGAAGCAGTCATCGGTGAATGGGCATTTGGTGCTATCACCTGGACCGATGAAAATGGCCATTCCGTTCGCTCACCACTCGCAGTTAAAGCTGCTAGTGATGTGAAGATGGATATACCTGAAGCACTCTCTCTGCAATTGAATCGTGGTCGTGCCTCATTCCCTGTTCAGATGCTTTACAGCGGTTCAACCAGTCTCGATTACGCAGGCTTGGTTGCACCATTTGGCTCTAGCAGAACTGTATCACAGGACGAAGATAGGGAATTTGCGTTCAATGAGGTCGGCTTGGGCTTCCATGGCTTCCTGATCCCTGAAGGTACTAAAGTGGTCCGCTTCAGCTTGCGTGACAGCCTGGTGAGCGCCCAAGACACAGATCTTGATATGTACGTATATCGCTGTATCGCAAGAAGTTGCTCTCCTGTAGGTAGCTCTGCATTGGGTGGCTCAAATGAAGATGTAATTCTCACCAATCCGGAACCAGCAGCTAATGCTCCCGCTGGTGACTACTACATCGTGTTTGTGCATGGCTGGGATTTGGCTGGCAATCAAAGTGTTGATTACACCATGCCAGTATGGGTGGCCGACCAACAAGAGAGTACGACCAGCATACGTTCCACTCCACGAGCAATAGAAGGACGTTTCAATAACGTCACTATCACGACTCGAGGTTTGGAGCCTGGCTTCTTATATATGGGCGCCGTGACCTTCTTCGATGATGAAGGCGTTGCACAAGGTACAACAGTACTGGAAGTACAGCCTTAATGAAAAACAGGGGCATCTGCTGATGCCCCTTATTGAACACAACTGATTAATAGATATCGCAAAAGCGATACTTAGAATAATGAGTGAGACTAAAAATGAATAAAATAAAAAAACTACTTTCCACCTTGTGCCTCCTGGCCGCCGTATCAACGCAAGCCAATGCAGCGTTGATAACCCAAGATCTGATTGAAGTAGCATCAGATGGCAGTACCGGTATCATTGGTAGCATTACCATAAACACCAACGGTGCATTATATGACCCGGTGTTTGGCACAGGTGAAGTAGCCACTGCAGTGTCGTTTAACTTTCTGGGTTTTGATATTCCGCCAACCGATATCCTTTTCTTTCAGGCTATCTTTGATGTAAATAACCTACATGCTGGATTGGAATTCCTGAACTTCGATGTGACATTCATGCTGCCAGGATTAGTGAATTGGGCATTCGATGGCCTATATGAAACCGGTTCACTGGGTAACTACTTCAGTGTATTTGATTTAGATGCCGGCGACTTGGCGTTTTTTAATGAACTAGCTCTAGGTAGAGCAAGCGTAGTTTCTGAGCCAACAACACTGGCCATGTTCAGCCTGATGTTAGCTATGCTGGGTATGCGTCGTAAGTTACAAAAGTAACAAGCGAATACATAAAGAAGGCGCTGAAATCAGCGCCTTTTTTTATTGGTCTTTATTGGTTGGTGTCTCTTTATGTTCTGCTGCACCAAATTCAGCGTCAACTTGTTCATCGGCATCGCCAACGACATGTTCGAGCTTGACCTTATCAACACTTCTAAAAGTATTAATAGGCCCTGCCACAGCATAGAGTAAAAAGGTAATAAAAAGGACCAGGGACGGTTGAGTGGCAACAACCACAAAAACCAGCATAACAATGAGTAGCGCTACAAAAGGAACTTTGCCTTGCCAATTCACCTCTTTGAAGGAATTGTACTTAAAGTTACTTACCATCAACAAACCCGCTGCGGCCGTAACAAAAGCCACTATTACACCATAATCAGTGCCAACCGCTTCATACTCCACGCCAACCCAAACCAACCCTGCAACCAACGCCGCAGCAGCCGGGCTGGCTAATCCCTGAAAATAGCGCTTGTCAGCAATGCCAATTTGCGTGTTAAAGCGCGCTAACCTTAATGCTGCACCAGCCACATAAACAAAGGCTGCAAGCCATCCCAGTTTGCCTAGCTGTGTTAATCCCCATGTATAGGCAACCAAGGCAGGTGCAATACCAAATGAGACCATATCCGCCATTGAGTCATACTCAGCGCCAAATTCACTTTGAGTGTTAGTCATACGCGCTACCCGTCCGTCCAACCCGTCAAATAACATGGCAACGAAAATGGCTACTGCAGCCGCCTCAAAGTGACCATTCATTGCCGAAACAATGGCATAAAAACCAGAAAACAGGCCGCCGGTTGTCAGTAAGTTTGGCAGCAGATAGATACCTTTACGCTTGGTGTCGGTCATTGATTCCTCCCAGATTAATGGCGAGAAGATACCACAGGTCCCCAACATGACTCTAGCACAACCCAGAGATTGTCCTACAACCACGATGGATTCATTGCATTCACTTGCACAGCTGTCCACAATTTTTACAAACCGACCTCTTTGAGCCATGTCTCTCCATTGAGGGAAGACTTCATCCTTTTGATTAATATAGAAAAATAAAAAGTGGAATGAATACTGCTATAGCTTTTAAGTATCATTGGGGCAGGAATGAAAAAGATGTTTAAGAAATCTTTACTACTGATTGCGGCGCTGATTTGCGGTCAAGCATCAGCAGGCACAGAGACTTGGAATTTAGGTAATGCCGCGTTTGGCGGTTTTGGCAACTCAAACTACCTGAGTATGAATGTCGATGGTATTGGTCTAACGATTACCGGTTGGACAGATGCCACAAATCAAGGCGGCAAACTAACCCAGAGCCAACTTGGCCGTTGGTCAGGGGGCGTTGGTATAGAGAATTTAGGAAGTCCAGAGCATGGCGTTGATAACAGTAACGGCTTCGACGCCCTGTTGCTGAGCTTCGATACCGCTGTATCTTTAGATGGTGTGAGTATCAGTTGGTATCAAGGTGACGCTGACATGTCTTTTGCTGCATATACTGGCGGCGGTAGTGTAAATAGCCTGGCTAATCTAAGTTGGAACCAGTTTTTATCTAATGGCTGGGTATCACAAGGTGATTATATAGGTACAGCGAGTTCAGCTTATCGCAGTGTCAGTAGTTCTGTGACATCCAAATACTGGTTAGTTGGTGCGTACAACCCGGCATTCGGTGGCAGCGCAAACTATGCGTCGGGTAAGGATTATATGAAAATTAGCGGTTTGTACACACAAAGCCCTGACACTCCAGATGGCACACCAGGTACCAGTGTTCCTGAACCAGCAGCCATTCTGCTTTTTGCCCTTGGTTTACTGTGTTTGCGCCGCACAAATAAAGTATCCTGATATTTCCTGATGACTTATAAGGGTAGCCAATCAGCTACCCTTTGTCTTTTAAGCTTCCGGGAGACACCATGAAACATCTTCTCGCTTGTCTGCTATTGCTCTGTTCTATGCCCCTACGGAGCGCTGATTACTCTCAAAATTATGAGTCCGCTTTATCGGCTTATGAGGAAAGCAAGATAGAGGAGGCATTTATTCATCTGAAAAATGCGCTGCAAGAAAACCCATCCCACCTCCCCTCAACTTTGCTGATGGGCAAAGTCTATTTTACGGCGGGTAATATGGCGGCTGCCGAGCAGCTGTTTGATGAAGCCTTAGAGCTAGGCGCCGATTTACACTTGGTATTGCCACTACTTGGAACCAGCTTATTATTACAGCGTAAAGTTGACGAACTACTAGTATTGGAAGAACAGTATTACAGCCTTAACGATGAAGGTCGTTTTGAATGGCATCTATTGCGTGGGCAAGCTTACCTGCTGGAGAACAAACCGGAACTGGCTGAACAGGAGTTCAAGTTGGCTTTGCAACTTTTCCCCGATGAAGTGCGGGCACGTAACCTCATCGCCACCTTTTTAATACAAACCGGTCAAACTGACAACGCTGAAGAATGGGTTGTACAGTCTTTGCAACTGCAGCCCAATAACGAGAAAACTCTGGAGTTGATGGGCGAACTCAGACAACGTCAGGGAAACTTAGAACAGGCGCTGAACTATTATCAGCAGGCCTACAAGTTAGACAATGATGACCCAGTTATTCAACGAGGGTTGGCTCAGGTTTACTTTAGCTTAGCTAAATATCAGCAAGCCGGTGAGATGAATGACAAACTACTGACATTGTCGCCTTCTGATCCAACCGCTAATTTGATGAAAGCCTGGTTGCTCAATCGTCAAGGGAAGGCCAAGGAAAGTCTGGCACTGCTGAATGACATCAGTAGTAAACTCGCCAGGCTGGACCCGGCTGGTGAACTATATAAAGGCAGCAATCAATATCTACACGGCTTGGTGGAATTTCTTCAGGGTAACATAGAGTCTACACGCAGTATCCTTGGCCGTCTGCTGGAAGAGCGTCCCAATGAAGACCGTGCACTGCGAATTCTGGTGGAAACTTATATCCAGGCAAGTCAACCGGATAAAGCGGTTAGTTTGCTGGAACAACACCAACGCCTGACCAAGTCCAATCTGGATTTAAGCCTGACCTTATTTAAGCTTTATTTGCAGCAAAACAATCAGTTCAGAGCAGAGCAGTTACTCAGAGAACTAAATCGAAAATTCCCTGAACAATCGGCTATTCTGATTGCCCGCGCCAATTTACTTAGTCTGCAAGGCAAATCAGAACAAGCGCTTCAAGTCATTGCCGGTCTCGAGGTTCCCGTCCAGAATCTTGGCTTTCATTTACTAAAGAGTAAGCTACTTCTAGATACAGGGCGTTCAGATCAAGCCTTGAGTATCAGCGAACAACTATTGAAACAATATTCTGAGCACATAGATGTACTCAATTTGCATGCCGCAGTCTTGATAGAGACCGGACAGTTTCCGCAGGCTGAAAATGTCATCCAAGCCGTGCTAAAACAATCACCTGATAACTTATCAGCCAACTTTAACCTGGCCATCTTAGCCCATAAACAAAATAACTATGCACAAGCTGAGCAGCTTACAACAGCAATCATTAAGCTACATCCTGATAATGTTCGCGCCATATTATTAATGGCAGACTTATCTTTATCTCAGCAACAGTTAGATGAAGCAGCCAACTGGATAAACAAAGCACTATTGTACGAGCCTGAGCATGCACAAGCGTCGCGCAGGTTGCTACAAATCTATGTTCAGCTGCAAAAATGGCCTGAGGCATCTACCCTGGCCAATCAACTGCGCCAGAATAATCGCCTTGATCCAGAGCTTGTCTACCTACAGGCGCAAGTGCTCATGGCGCAAAAGAATTACGTTGGTGCCAAAACAAATTTGGATCTGCTTTACGACTTATGGAGCACTTCCGCGCCACAACTATTAAGCTTGGCAGCTATGCAAACTCAGATAAAAGATATTGCAGGGGCGAGAAAATCCTTGGCTACTGCAGAGCTCAAAGCACCAGAATCTGTGGATATCAAACTAGCACAGACCCGACTTGAGCTTAACGCTGGAGACCTCGCAGCAGCCAAGTCTTATCTGAAATCCTTGCCTAACATGCAAATTAAAGCCACACAACTTTCTCTGATAAAGGCAGAACTCGCCACCGTGGAGAGACATTGGCCACAAGCCTTACAACATTTGCAGCTTGCTATTAAGCAAGATGAAAATAACCTTGCAGCCATTGTTATGTTTTATCAGCTCAGCCGACAAGGCATCGGCGCTGCTGAGTTCCAACAGGCGATAGAGCAACGGCTAAGCACTCAGGCAAAGCCGGATTGGGTGAGAAAATTACTGGCAGATAGCTACCTGGACACACAACAAAGCGCCAAAGCCATCCAGCACTATGAACAGTTGCTATCGACACCTGAGTTTGAAAACCACCCAGCTGTGCTAAACAACTTGGCCAACCTGTATGCCGTGACAGACCTGGAAAAAGCGCTGACCACGGCTGAGCGAGCAAAATTGATTGGCCAACCTAGCCCCGCGCTGATGGATACACTAGGCTGGCTAAATGCAAGAATGGGTCGATATGACCAAGCGCTGCCCCTATTGAGGGAAGCCTATGTTCTGGACGCTGGCAATCCGGAAATCCGCTATCACCTGGGCTACGTGTTAAGTAAACTCAACCGTCTTGACGAAGCACGGGTGCAATTGCAAGAAGCCACCAAAAGTACTAGTTATCCTGAATTTCAGGATGCGGTGCTGCTGCTTGACAGCCTGAATAAGTAAGGGCCGCTATTGCGGCCCCTAGTTAACTTGCAGCAGATTATTGAATTACAAACTCACCATTTTCAACGTCCACCTGTATAGTGGATTCAGGCAAAATGGCGCCGCTGAGCAGTTTTTGCGCCAGCGGATTCTCTATCTCATGCTGAATAGCGCGTTTCAGTGGTCTGGCGCCATAAACCGGATCGAAACCTGCATCGGCAAGTTTATCCAGGGCCGCTGTACTTAAGGACAACAGGTAGCCTTTATCACTCAGACGTTTGGTCAGCGAGGCTAGCTGGATCTCGGCGATAGCTTTGATTTGCGCATGTCCAAGCGGATGGAAAACCACGGTATCGTCAATCCGGTTAATAAATTCCGGTCTGAAGTGCTGACTCACCACGCCCATGACCAACGCTTTCATTTCCTCATACTGCCCTTGCGCAGCTTTGTCCTGAATAATGTCTGACCCTAGGTTGGAAGTCATAATCACCACGGTGTTTTTAAAGTCCACCGTACGTCCCTGACCATCGGTTAGTCGGCCATCATCCAACACCTGCAGCAAAATATTGAATACGTCTGGGTGGGCCTTCTCTACCTCATCCAGCAATACGACCGAATAAGGCTTGCGCCTTACCGCCTCAGTCAGATAGCCGCCTTCTTCATAACCAACGTACCCTGGAGGCGCACCGACCAAACGTGACACTGAGTGCTTCTCCATAAACTCAGACATATCAATACGCACCATGGCATCCTGGGTATCAAACAAAAACTCCGCCAAGGCTTTACATAGCTCGGTTTTACCCACCCCGGTTGGCCCTAAAAACAGAAAGGAGCCTATGGGGCGGTTGGGGTCAGCCAAACCGGCGCGGGAGCGACGAATGGCATTGGACACGACATTTACCGCCTCTGCCTGCCCGACCACTCGTTTATGCAGCACATCTTCCATGCGAAGTAATTTCTCGCGCTCACCTTCCAGCATTTTGGAAACCGGAATACCAGTCCAACGCGACAAAACTTCGGCAATTTCTTCATCGGTCACCTTATTGCGCAACAATCGGGTTTCCTGATGCTGTGCTTCATCAGCACGTTCCAATCGGCGCTCCAACTCTGGAATTCGACCATATTGCAGTTCTGACATTCGATTTAAGTCGCCGGCACGACGGGCAATTTCCAGATCCAGTTTAGCCTGCTCCAACTCGGCCTTGATGTGCTGCGTGCCTTGCATGGCCTCTTTTTCGGCGTTCCAGAGTTTCTCGAACTCTTTAAACTTCACTTCGAGACCTTCGCGTTCCTGTTCAATCAATTCCAGACGTTTATGGCTGGCGTCATCGGTTTCCTTGGCCAGTGCCTGCTCTTCAAGCTTAAGCTGGATAATACGCCGCTCCAGCCTGTCCATATCTTCGGGCTTGGAATCAATTTGCAAACGGATACTCGACGCCGCTTCATCTATCAGATCAATGGCTTTATCGGGCAATTGACGGTCACTAATATAACGATGGGATAATGAAGCCGCCGCCACAATAGCCGGGTCGGTAATATTTACAGAGTGATGCAGCTCATAACGCTCTTTGAGACCACGCAAAATAGCAATGGTGTCTTCAACTGAAGGTTCATCCACCAGCACTTTTTGGAAACGACGCTCCAAAGCCGCATCTTTTTCTATGTACTGGCGGTACTCATCCAGAGTGGTGGCGCCGACGCAGTGCAGCTCGCCACGGGCCAGTGCTGGCTTAAGCATGTTGCCGGCATCCATGGCACCTTCGCCCTTTCCGGCCCCTACCATGGTATGCAGCTCATCAATAAACAGGATGACCCGGCCTTCTTCTTTGGCCAGTTCATTGAGTACGGCTTTCAAGCGCTCTTCGAACTCACCACGGTATTTAGCACCGGCAACCAGCGCCCCCATATCCAGTGATAAAACCCGCTTGTTTTTCAGTCCTTCGGGAACTTCGCCGTTAACAATACGTTGCGCCAGTCCTTCTACTATGGCGGTTTTACCCACCCCTGGCTCACCAATCAACACCGGATTATTTTTGGTACGGCGCTGCAACACTTGAATAGTGCGGCGAATTTCCTCATCACGACCAATAACAGGATCCAGCTTGCCTTGCTCGGCTCGCTCAGTCAGGTCGGTGGTAAACTTTTCCAAAGCTTGGCGTACGTCCTCGGCATTAGGATCCGTCACCTTCTGGCCGCCACGCAGCTTCTCAATCGCCTGCTCGGTCTTTTGCTCCGTCAGGCCCAAGTGGCGCAGGGTTTCTCCCAGTTTGCCTTTGTCCTGCAAGGCAGCCAGCACAAAGATCTCGGACGTGATGTAATCGTCTTTACGCTTTTGCGCAATTTTGTCGCATAAATTAAGTAAAACGGCGGAATCTTTGCCAAGTTGCACGTCGCCACCCACGCCTTGCACTTGTGGCAGGCGCTCAATGATTTCAGATAAGGCAGAACGCAGTGCATTATTGTTAACGCCGATTTGCTCCATTAACGGGCGCACGGAACCGCCCTCCTGATTCAGTAATGCCATCATCAGGTGAGCAGGTTCAATATATTGATGATCACGGCCCAGTGCCAATGACTGGGCATCAGAAATGGCAAGTTGAAACTTGCTGGTCATTTTATCTAAACGCATGAAATACCCTTCAATTCAGAACCAAGTTGTCCTAGTTATGGGTATCTTTTGCGCAGGATTCAAGGGTGAAGCGAGGGGCTAGGTTGCGCTGGATCAATGATCCTCTAACCAAATAAGGCTGGCCATGCGCCCAGTCTGACCATCACGACGATAGGAAAAAAACTGATTTGATTGCTGGTAAGTACAGTACTCACCGCCAAAAATCGATGTCACCCCTACTCTGGCTAACCTCGCTCTGGCCAGTTGATAGATATCGGCCAGGAATTTACCTGTGTTGGTGGTTGGCCTAAAAGCTTTAGTATCTTGTGCAAATGCAGCACAGACCTCTTCACCAACCTCGAAAGCCGACGCCCCGATAGCCGGCCCAAGCCACACTAAATAATCGTCGGGATTTCCGGGTAATGCCGTCAGGGTATTTTCCAGCACACCGCCCGCCAGTCCCCGCCAACCTGCATGCGCCGCGCCAACCGCCAGTCCCTGTCGATGACAAAACAGCACTGGCAGGCAATCTGCCGTCATCACGGCACAGGTAACCCCGGAATCAAAGGCAATAGACGCATCTGCCGACACATCTTGCTCACTGTCAGCACGCAAGCTATGTACGCGATTACCGTGCACCTGATTAAGCCAGATGATCTGCTCGTTATGGGGTAGTTGGCGGCGATTGGCTAAAACGTCAGCGTCCCTGTCGCCAACATGCAGGCCGAGATTCAAACTGTCGAATGGCGCGCTGCTGATGCCACCCTGGCGGGTAGTGGATAAAGCCTGAACTCGCTTGTGTGCAGGCCAATCCGGAAGAATAAACACTTAATCCCAGCCTTGGTCGTGGGCTTTGGTATCCGCGCGTAACGTGGTCAGCAAATCAACCATATCTTGCGGCAGCGGCGCCTGCCAGCTTAACCACTCGCCAGTGATAGGGTGAGCCAGCTCAAGCTGTGCGGCATGCAGCGCCTGGCGTTTGAAATCCCGCAACATATCGCGCAACTCTTCACTGGCAGACTTAGGTGGACGTGGACGACCACCGTATAATGGATCGCCAACAATTGGGTGATGCAAGTGCGCCATATGCACCCGAATCTGGTGGGTACGACCGGTTTCCAGCTTCAGACGCAAGTGGGTGTGGGCACGAAACTTCTGGATAACCCGGTAATGAGTAACCGCAGGCTTGCCACCCATCCGAACCGCCATGCTGGTGCGCTTGGTTTCATGGCGGGCGATAGGCTCATCAACCGTACCGCCAGCCACCATAGTGCCGTTGACCACCGCTTCATACTCGCGACTAATTTCACGTGCCTGTAGCTGTTCTACCAGGTTGGTCTGGGCCGGGATAGTTTTCGCGACCACCATTAAGCCAGTGGTGTCTTTATCCAGGCGATGCACAATACCGGCTCTTGGCACGGCACCTATGTTGGGCACATGATTGAGCAATGCATTGAGCAAAGTGCCGCTGCTGTTGCCAGCGCCAGGGTGCACCACCAGATCCGCCGGTTTATTCAAAACAAGAATGTGCTCGTCTTCGTATTGAATATTCAGCGCCATGGCCTGTGCTTTGTGCTGTTGCTGGACTTCTATGGAGGTCTGAATTAAAACCAGTTCTCCCCCCATCAATTTTTCTCTGGGCTTGTCCCAAACTTGTTGGTTAATCTGCACATGCCCGGCGAGAATCCAATCTTTAATGCGTGAACGCGAATAATCACTGAACAATTCAGCTAAAGCCTGATCTAAGCGTTTACCAATTAACGACTCTGGAACTTCAGCGTGTAACTCTAATCTTTCTTGCATCATCAGCTTCGACGGGCAGTTGATTCGCTACAAGGCAGCCGTCTTCTGTCTTGTGGAACAATGGCTTACATGAAGCCAGTTGGAATTCGACCGGCAATATCATGTGCATAGGCCAACACAGTCGGGTAGAATGCGTCGATATGTTGGGCACTTATTTTGAAACAGGGTGTCTATTCTAGCGGAATTTTGCACCCGGCAGAATCGCGTAAACGATAATGAGCGTTATGAATACGAGAGTTTTTTCAAAAAGTATATTGATCAGCGCCGCTTTAGTGCTGTCTGCTTGCTCCAGTTCTCCAGAAGAGGAAGACCTGGCGTTAGTCAATCAAGGTCCTCAGGCTTTATATGACAGAGCCAAAGAAAGTCTGTCTAACGGCAACTTTAATGGTGCCGCCACTACCTTAAGTGCGTTGGACTCCAGATATCCTTTCGGTCCATTGTCTCATCAGGTTCAGTTGGATCTGATTTATGCCTACTATAAGACCAGTAATACGGATCAGGCCTTAGCCACCATAGACCGCTTTTTGCGCTTGAACCCCAACCATTCCGATGTTGATTATGTGCAGTATATGCGTGGACTGGTCAACATGGATGCCGATTCAAACCTGTTCCAGGATATGATGGGCATAGATCGTTCTGATCGCGATCCCAGCATGGCCCGTGAAGCTTTTAACGATTTCCGCCAACTCCTGGAGAAATATCCAGACAGCAAGTATGCCGCTGATTCGCAAAAGCGCATGATGTTTATTAAAGACCGCCTGGCTAAATACGAGTTGGCTATTGCCCGTTACTATATGAAGCGACAAGCTTATGTAGCAGCAGCAAACCGCGGCCAGTATGTGCTGGAGTACTTCCCTGACTCCCCTCACCTGCAGGAAGCGTTAGAATTAATGGTAGAGTGTTACGAACAGTTGAATCTGCCGGAGTTAAAGGAAAATACCCTTAAAACCCTGAAACTCAACTTCCCCGATAGCAGCTACGCTGACTCTTGAAAAAAACGCGCCGATGGCGCGTTTTTTATTTAAAGAACAAATGACTGAATGGATTAAGCAAACGCGCCAAACCGGAAGTAAAGTGAAGCGGCTTATCCAACACGCTGAAAACCAAGCAGCCCTCCTCCGCCTCAGTTTTGGGAGTATGCGTATGGTGGCTGTCACAGCGAATAAAATCACCGGTGTCGTAATGTCCCACCCCATCTGAAAACTCACCGTCCAGTACCAGAGTCAACTCGCTTCCTCTGTGCGTATGTTCTGGTACTGTGCCGCCTTTCTCCATATAGATAAAATCAGCCCGACCATCAATTCCAAGGTCCACCCTGGCCTGCCACAATTTACCCACCATATGTGACCAGCCGCTGATCTTACCAGCGTAGCGCTGAAGACTTCTTGGCAGCGCAAACTGCCGGCCATCCAACTCCAAATACTGGATCTCAGAAGGCAATGTAAGGGCTACCGGGCTGGCCAGGATTTCGGTCAGCATATTTTGCATTTGCATATCCGGCAGTTCGCTCTGTTCATTGAGTAACTGCTCAGCCAGAGCAGCCTCCAACCCGGCAACCCGCTTTTGACATGCAGCACACATGTCAACGTGTGCCGAAATAATCAGGCTCTGTGCAGGTGCAGTAAGCCCTTGAGCAAACAACACCAGTTGCTGGTCTGTGGGATGTAGCTTAATCTTCATCTGACAACATCTCTTTAAGCCGTTGTAATGCCAACCGTGTGCGGGATTTCACTGTGCCCAGCGGTATACCCAATGCCTCTGCCACTTCCTGTTGTGATTTACCCTCGATATAGATGGCCTCAATGACCTGCTTTTGTTTATCCGGCAAGGCTTCAAATAGTTGCCCCACTTGCTCCAGCGTTACCTGATGGTCTAACTCTGGCTGTGCAGCATCTGCGGTTTGTTCACACAACACCGGCCACAAATCGTCGGCGCAAATGTCTTCCTTGCGGTGTTGCTGTTTACGAAGCATGTCGAAGCGAATATTCCGCGCAATGGTAAAAATCCACGTGGATGGCGCGCCTTTGTCGGTATCAAACAAATGCGCTTTTTGCCAAACATTGGTCAGGGTTTCCTGAACAAGCTCCATGGCCAGTGCATCATTACCCATCTGTTTTAGCGCATAAGAGCGTAGTCGAGGAGCAAAATGATGAAACAGCTTGGCGAACGACGCCTGACAGCGCCGAGAGGCAACACGCTGCAGGCAACGAACCATTTCATTGGTTATGTCAACTTGGGGCTGTTGATTGTTCAACTCAATTCCGACCAGCATGACTCTACCAGCAACCTTGTAATTCACTTTTCAATTAAATTACTTTTACGTTGCTGCCAGAAAAAAGATCAATGCAATAATTCTGTCAGAAATATCAGCACATTGCGGCAATCTTTTGCAGATAAAAGTGATTGTTTGACAGACGCCTCAACAGGCAACAACTCCAGCCATCGGAAAATAACCCACTGAGCATCATGAAATGCTGGCGTGGGATATAGTTCCTGTAAGTCGCTAAAGCGTTCAAACACATCCTGCAGTTTGCTTGTTACCAACTGTAATGCTTGCGGTTCCAGGCTTGCCGTCCAATCCCATGCCTCCTGGGGGAAGTAGCTGGCAACTCTCAGCTCATCTGACTCGGTTTCGATTTGTTCTATATGTAAGCCCGCCTGACCTTCCACCACAATACCTAGTAACCCATCCTGCAAGGTACTAAAGTCGACAATCTTGGCGAGGGTGCAGAGAGGAAAAATATGCTGGTTAGTATTTTTGTCCCCTTTAGGATCTAGCATGCAAATTGCAAAATCACGTTGACCCGCGCAGGCTTCTTTAACCATGCGCACATAACGGGGTTCAAAGATCCGCAACGACAAACGCCCTCCGGGCAATAAGTGCGCAGACAACGGAAACAGAGCCACAGGCTTTTGTACACCGGCCAAGAGAATCTCCAGTTAGCTGTTAACTTTGCGGCTTTATACGTACCCTCTTCATATAAAGATCTATCAACTGATGCTTTTGATCTTTTTACTTATTTACCCGTACTAATTGCAAAACCTAGTGGTGAGCTTGATGACGCCGTTACAACAAAAACTACAGGACTTATATCTATCACTCAGCAATGAATCGTTAGTTTCGCTGACTGAGATCTATAGCGAGCAGATCGAGTTTGTCGACCCTGTGGGTTCGCATCGCGGCATAACGCAGCTGAAAAGCTATTTCGCGAATTTGCTTAGCAACTGTATAACCTGCCGGTTTGATATTCACAGTCAGGATCAGGCCGAGCAAAAGCTGTTTATTCGCTGGACCATGCATTATGCCCATCCCATGCTCAGTAGTGGAAAGTTGTTAAGTTTGGATGGAATAAGTGAACTGCACATTGAAGATGGACTCGTCAGCTTCCAGCGTGATTATTATGACCTGGGTGCCATGATGTATGAGCATGTGCCTCTGCTGGGCAGAGTGATACGCAGGCTGAAACAAAGGCTTAGCTCATGACCAAAATTTTAATTACCGGTGCCAGTTCCGGGATTGGTGAAGCCTTGGCGTTGAAATGTGCGCAAGCAGGTTGGCATGTCATCGCCTGCGGTCGGGATGCCAGTAAGCTGGCAGAACTCGATAAAATCGCGCTCATTTCCATCCTGGCTTTCGATGTCGCAAGCCCCCAAGAGTGCCAACAGGCTCTGGCACAGATCAAGCCTGATATTGTGGTGCTAAACGCCGGTACGTGCGAATACGTGGATATCGACGACTGGGATCCAGAACTGTTCCGACGGGTTTTCGACGCTAACTTTTTTGGCGTGGTCAATTGTCTCTCAGCCCTGCTCCCCAATCTTAGCAAAGGCTCAACCCTGGCGATTGTAGATAGCCTAGCGCGATTATTACCCTTTACCCGCAGCCAGGCCTATGGTGCAAGTAAAGCGGCAGTGCACTATCTGACCAAAAGCTTACAAACAGATCTAAACTCTCGTGGTGTTCAGGTAAAAAATATCTCACCCGGCTTTGTCAAAACGCCCCTGACCGACAAAAATGATTTCAGCATGCCTGATTGTATTAGCGCTGAGCGGGCGGCGGAGCACATATTCGAGGGACTCAAGTCGTCCCGGACCAGTGTTTATTTTCCCTGGCGTTTTGCATTTATTATCCGGCTGCTGTCCTGTTTACCAGATGGCGCACAGCAGTGGTTATGTCAAAGGATGAAAAATCAATGAAGCAACGTATCGCTGTTATAGGCAGTGGCATTTCAGGCTTGGTCTGTGCACATTTGCTGCATCAGGAACACGATTTATGGCTTTACGAAGCAAATGACTATATAGGCGGCCACACCCATACCGTGGATGTCAGTGTCGATGGTGAAAAACAGGCGGTTGATACTGGCTTTATTGTCTTTAATGACTGGACGTATCCAAACTTTATCCGCCTGCTCGACAAATTAAAGGTGGCAAAGCAACCCACCGAGATGAGTTTCAGTGTACAGAACCGAGTACAAAACCTTGAATACAATGGGCATGGCTTAAACAGCTTATTTGCACAACGACGTAACTTATTGCGCCTCAGCTTCTACAAGATGCTCGGGGACATCATTCACTTTAATAAAGTGTGTAAACAACTACACAGCCAGAATACCGTGCCAGATACGACCCTAGGCGAATTTATCCACGCACAGGGATTAGGTGAAAACTTTGCGCAGAATTACATTCTCCCCATGTGTGCGGCTATCTGGTCTGCGAGTCTGGAAGACGTAAAAGCCTTTCCCTTACGTTTTTTCCTGCAGTTTTTTAATAACCATGGGCTTCTGAACATTGTGAACCGTCCGCAGTGGTATACCCTGATTGGTGGGTCAAGGAGCTACATTGGCCCTATTACCAGCGGATACCGAGAGCGCATTTTGCTAAGTAGCCCGGTTCAACAGGTTATCAGACAGCCGGACGGCTACCTTATTCAGGCATTAGGCCAGCCCGAGCGCATTGTCGATCAAGTCATTTTTGCCTGTCACAGTGACCAGGCTCTGGCCATGCTGGCAGACGCCACTCCAAATCAACAGGAAATACTTAGTGCGATTCGCTACGCGCCAAATGATGTAGTGCTACATCTGGATACTGAGCTATTACCCAAGCGAAAAGCGGCCTGGGCTAGTTGGAATTACCGAATCAAAGGGACAGAAGGCGAAGCGCAGCGTCCAGCCTCCGTCACTTACAACATGAACATACTGCAGCGCATGCAAAGCCAGCATACATATTGTGTGACCCTGAACAATAGTGCGGATATTCAGTCAGCGAAGATACTACAACGCTTTAACTACAGTCATCCCCAGTTCAATCATACCAGCCATAAAGCCCAACAGCGCCGTCAGGAGATTTGCGGACAACAGGGAGTACATTTTTGTGGAGCGTACTGGTACAACGGTTTTCATGAAGATGGTGTGCGAAGCGCTCTGGACGTGTGTGAACGATTTGGGGTAGGTCTATGAGCCACCGACTGTATACGGGTTTGGTATGGCACAAACGCCACCGTCCCGTTGCACACCAATTCAGTTATGGACTTAAACTGTTCTGGTTGGATCTACAAAAGCTTGAGCAACTGGAGGATTATTGGGGGATTTCCAGCAAGCGCTGGTCTGTACTTCGCTTTGACCGGCAAGATTATCTCACCCAACCTCATCGTTGTTTAGCTGAGGTCGCCAAGCAGAAAATGTCCGAACTCGCCGGTAACAGTCTGAATGGCGACGTATATCTACTTGCTCCACTTCGCTGGTTTGGCTTCTATTTCAGTCCGGTTAATTTCTACTATCTGCGTCAAGCTGACGGCAAGTTCAGTCATGTTTTGGCTGAAGTAAGTAACACGCCCTGGAATGAACGACATTGCTATCTTGTTGACCTCCAACATCAGCAGGAGACTGAAAAAGCCTTTCATGTTTCCCCATTTAATCCCCTCGCTATGCGCTATCAATGGCAGTTCAATCAGCCCTCTGACGTCGTCAGGGTCAAAATTGGTTGTACCACCACCCAGACGGATTTCGAAGCAGGCATTCAAATGCACGAGAAAAAAATGAACCGACGTGCACTTTTGAACGTAATGCTTAGCACTATGACTTTTAAAACCCTGGTCGCGATATACTGGCAAGCCATCAAAATTTTCCTAAAGGGCAATCCGGTATACGGCCATACATCCAGTCACAAGGAGTCTTGATGCAAGCGGGCGAACAACTTATCAATCAAACCGTACAACCGAATTGGCTGACCAAAGTGGCCCGTTCCACTGTATTGAAACTACTGGGACACCTAGCACATGGCGGGTTGGTGATAAAGGAAGAAGGGCGGCTGGTCGAGCGATTTGGTGATGGCGCCCATCCACTTCAGGCTGAAATCAATGTTCTCAGTCCGGTGTTCTACACCAGAGTCCTCACCGGGGGCTCTGTGGCGGCCGGGGAAACTTACACAGACGGCATATGGCAAAGCCCAGACCTCACTGCGGTTGTCAGGCTATTTGCAGCCAATATGATGCTACTGGATAAAATCGAACGCAGGATGAGTTGGCTGCGGTTACCAACCGACTGGTTGCACAAATTAGCCACTGCCAACTCGGTTTCCCGCTCCAAAGTGAATATTGCCGCCCACTATGATCTAGGTAATAACCTGTACCGGCATTTTCTCGATCACAGCATGATGTACTCTGCGGCCATATATCCAACCGCCCAGAGCACACTGGCCGAAGCACAGCAGCACAAATTACAAACCATCTGCGAGAAGCTGAATCTCAAAGCTGATGATCATTTACTGGAAATTGGTACAGGTTGGGGGGGACTGGCAATTTTTGCGGCTAAACACTTTGGCTGCAAAGTCACCACTACCACCATTTCTGAAGAACAATACAGCTACACGGCTGCACTTATTAAGCAGCAAGGCTTATCCGACAAAATCACCTTGCTTAAGCAGGACTATCGCAAGCTTAGTGGCAAATTCGACAAGCTGGTATCGATTGAAATGGTTGAAGCAGTAGGCAAAGCTTATCTGACCACCTTTTTTCGCCAGTGCAGCAAGCTGTTGAAAGCCGACGGATTGATGCTACTGCAATCCATTACGATCAGCGAAGCCAGACTTGCCAGTTACGCAAAAGGCCAGGACTTTATTCAGCGCTATATTTTTCCCGGCGGCTTTCTCCCTTCAGTGTCGTTGCTCTCGGACGAGATCCGACAGGCAACGGATATGGAAATTAGAGATTGCCAGGACATCGGCCTGCATTACGCAAAAACGCTGCAACATTGGCACCAAGCTCTGCACCAAAACCGGCAGTTGCTAGCCACTTATGGCTATGATGAGCGCTTTATTCGGCTTTGGTCTTTTTACTTCTGTTACTGTGAAGGGGGCTTTTTGCAACGCAGTATCAGTACTGTGCAATTGTTGCTCAGCAAGCCGGAGCATTTGGATGAGATATCGCGCCGCTAATTCCACCAGGCAGACACTGCAGAACCTGCTGTGGTTTCAGGTGTGTTGGTTTACTGCCGTGCTGGGTCAGAATGATTGGGTGTGGTTAATCATGTTGTTGCTAATCGCACACCTGCTGAGCCAGTCACCCAAAATGGGTGACTGGCCCGTGCTGGTTAGTTGTGCCGCCATCGGCATATCAACCGACATACTGCTGACGAAACTTGCCTTCTTTGCGTTTTCGCCTTCTCCAGTTTTAGCCATTCCTGTTTGGCTAATGGGGTTATGGCTTGCCTTTGCCGGTACCTTGAGCTACGGATTGCGTTGGCTGCAACCTCACACCTTTCTAGCCTCCGTACTCGGTGCGGTATTTGGCCCTCTGAGTTACTACGCTGGTATGCAACTAGGTGCTGTACAATTTGAACACCGCTTGTTCTTTACCATGCTTGTGTTAGCCCTGGTCTGGGCACTGCTGATGCCACTGTTCTGCTATATAGCAGCACACTTTCAGGAGGTAAAAGATGAAACCAATTAAACTATCGATAGTGCTCTGGCTCACCAGTTTCTCTTTGTTAGCAAGCCCCGTCAGTGAGCTTCAACTAATTGGACAGGCGAAGCTCAGAGTTTGGTTTTGGGATGTCTACGAGTCGGCATTGTATAGCCAAAATGGCGTTTATCAGGCCGGTGATTACCCGCAGGCACTAAGCATTACCTATCTTCGGGATATCAAATCCGCTGACTTAATCAACGCAACCCGAGAGCAGTGGCAACGTCAGGGACTTTGGTCAGAGCAAGCGCAGGATTGGTTAGATCAGCTCACCGCAATATGGCCTGACATTCGTCGTGGTGACACTCTGGTACTGAAAGTATCGCAAGAGGGGGTTAGTCATTTTTACTTTAACAACGCCGCCATCGGTCAGATAGAGCCTCCCGCCTTCGCTAACGCCTTTCTCGCGATTTGGTTATCCAATGATACCGAATATCCGGAGCTGCGAGCACAACTGACAGGAGAGAATACACCATGAAACACACCTTTGTGCTGATGCTTAGCCTAACCTTAATGTCCTGTACTTCATCACTTAAGGACCACAGCATTAGCTCTCCTCTTTTTGATTTGCAGACCTACTTTGACGGAAAAATCACGGCCAGAGGTATTGTTCAGGACTATAGCAACAAACTCACCAGACAGTTTTGTGTGGATATAGATGCCAGTTGGCAAGAAAATCAAGGAAGGCTGCACGAGACATTTTACTTCTCAGATGGTGAAACTCAGGTAAGAGTGTGGAAGCTACAAATACACCCTGATGGTCAGGTAACAGGTACTGCTGATGATGTTGTAGGCCTCGCTTCTGGAAGCGCAACAGGCAACGCCTTTAATTGGCAATATGTACTCTCGGTTCCCATTGACGACACAAGTTATGATTTCTTTATCGATGACTGGATGTATCAGCTTGACGATCATCACCTTATGAATCGCTCATACATGAAAAAGTTTGGCGTGACTCTCGCTGAGATAACGTTGTTTTTTAGCAAGGCACCGGTAAATGTCCCTTGCGAGCCCTAATACAACGCATATTAATAAGCCAAGCATTGTCTGTTCCTTTCACCTACAAGCCAGCGTCGCTCGATCCGCCTATCTCTAGCTACGTCATTGCCCAGTATCTCGCTGAATAACTTCAGGAAACTTTCCTTTAGCAAATTGAAACAAGGCCGCTTGGCTGTTAATGTCTGCATCGCCAACCGCGGCATTATGGAAGGTGATGCACATTACCATACATGACAAGGTCGCATAGTCTCAGACGTTATTCGCATTGCATAAGGAAGTAAGCATGACAGCGCGAAAAGGGTTATCCCTGGTAATCATATCCACATTTCTTTATTTCATTAGTCCGCAAATATTGGCTAAAAACTATCTCAATATTGAGGTGGCAGACGAGATACTAGCATTAGGTGATGAGTATAAAATTTCCTTTATTGAAGGAGGTTCGTCTAATCAGACGCATACAGTAGATAAGAAACGCATTACATTTATGCCTGAGAATGATCGGGTGTTCTACGAGTTCACCTTATTTATAGAAAAAGGTGAAAAAACCTGGCACGCCGATTTATTTATATTTAGCAATCAGAAGAACTTTCTCAACTTTGACACCCTGCTTTTCTCCAAGCTTGTCGACCCTTCTGATTTTTATCATTTAAGCCATAAAGATGTGTTCAACTTTTATACTTCTTATCAGAAGTATATTCCTGATGACTATGCAAGCATTAAAGCTGAATACGACAAGGGGATTTTGAACTACCTAGACTATGTCAGTCCGATTAAAGATTATCAGGCCTATAGTAAGAACATCTTGCCCTTGCAACAGAAGCTGAAAGAACTGGCAAGCCAACAAACGGCAAAGAACCTGAAACCTCATCAGGATATTATGCAACTTTTTATTAAAGGGATTAACCGCAAAAACTCAGCTACATTACTTAAATATAGGGATCCTAACTCACCAGCAGAGCACCAGGATATTTACAAACGAGGACTGGACACTTTATTCAGTTATTTTGACAGAATGGGCAATCCGACTAAATTCAGAGTCATTCAGGAAAAAGAGTTCAAAAATTACAATCGACCAAGCACAAAATATTTCCTGATTGAAATTCTGGAACACAATGGTGCAGTACGAAAAGACGTAGAAATGGAGTTTTACTTTCAGGACGCGTACGGCAAACGTTATATCTATGAGTACGATATCACCGGCATCCACTTTCGTTAAAAAAAGGGCTGGTATCAGCCCTTTTTTCTTTTCGATGCACAGGAAAGCTACACCGCGTCTTCGTTTTCTTCCCCGGTTCGAATACGAATCACCCGCTCGACATCATAAACAAATATTTTACCGTCTCCGATCTTACCAGTTTGCGCTGTCTGCATTATTGCTTCAATCGCCCTTTCGGCCTGCTCATCCGGCAATACCAAGTCAATTTTTATCTTAGGTAAAAAATCAACCTGATATTCAGCACCGCGATAAAGTTCGGTATGGCCTTTCTGACGACCGAAACCTTTTACTTCAGTGACCGTCATGCCCGTCACTCCCACTTCAGCCAGCGCCTCCCTTACATCATCCATTTTGAAGGGTTTGATTATCGCTTCAATTTTCTTCATCAGCAGTCACCTGTTCAATCAGCATCGTAAATTGTTGGAATGGGGCGGCGTTTATGTTGCGTGCGCTGGTAAATGTACACTAACTTTTCAGAAACACTCGCTGGGACAGCCCGCCCTTCTAAAAAGTCATCAATCTGATCGTAAGTGAGCCCCAGCGCTGCTTCATCGGCCTTTTGTGGACTGAGACTTTCCAAATCGGCGGTCGGTGCTTTATCAATCACCTTACTTGGAGCTCCCAGCGTTCTGGCTACTAAACGAACCTGGCGTTTGTTTAGTCCAAACAAAGGGGCCAAATCGCACGCTCCGTCGCCCCATTTGGTGTAAAAGCCGGTAATGTTCTCCGCCGAGTGATCAGTGCCTAATACCAGCGCATCCATCATGCCAGCAATCTCATACTGCACAACCATACGCACTCTGGCTTTGACATTACCTCGAACAAAATCCTGCTTCCCTAGATCTGCTGGCAACAACCCCTGGGCCGCCAAGGCGACTAAGGTTTCTTGGTGGATGGCATCTGCTCCTGGTTGCACATTTACCGTCAGGGATACACTGGGCTTAATGAACTCAATACTATCCTGAGCATCCACCTCATCAGCCTGAGTAGCATAGGGTAAACGCACCGCAACAAAGCGATAGTGCTCATGATGTTCGTCATTTAATTCATCTACCGCAATTTGCGCTAAACGGCCTAACGTACAAGAGTCTATGCCGCCACTGATACCCAGTACCAGGGTATCCAAGCCAGATTGACGAAGATGGGATTTAATGAAGTTTACCCTGCGTGTGATTTCAAACGCGGGATCAATTTCGGGCAACACCCGCATTTCCGCTATTATTGACTTTACGTCCATTAACCTGCTCATTTGGTTTTTCCACTATCATAAGAAAAAACCATACAACTTGCTCGTGTTTATACAGCCAACTGTTAGTCTGCTAGCCAAACCGACCGGATTGATAAATAACTAACACATAGTCTGCATACCCAAAACTGTATGGAAACCGTTATGCTAGATAAATACAGCTTCCGAGTTAGCGCAATGAAAAGGCAAAACAAGCTCCACTCTTTATATTCTCAGCAAGGACTAACCTTGCTCGAACTTATGATTACCCTGTCTATCGTTGGTATTCTGCTGACGCTGGTTGCGCCGAACGTTAGAGACATACTTATCCGCAACAACGTTACCTCTCAGGTAAATGAAATCAGCGGCATTGTTCAATTTGCTCGCAGTAATGCTATCGATGAGCAAAATACCGCCATCATCTGTCCCACTCCGGATTTTTCCAACTGCAGTACCAATTGGGACCAAGCTAAGATGGTATTCAATGATCTGGATGGCAATGGTAATCGCAGCGAAGACGAAGAGTTGCTTGCCGCCACAGGCCTTCCACCCAAGAGTCTGACCATAACGGGGCCTGGGATCACGGTACGTTTTAATGGCAATGGCACTGTATCTACCCCAGCAACCATTAAAATCTGTCATCAGGATGGTGAAGCTAAATTTGCCAGGGCACTATTTATCAGCTTGCAGGGCCGCGTGAGGTTGAGCGAGGATACGGACAATAATGGTATCCATGAAGATAGTGCGGGCAATTCACTTAGCTGTATCTAAACTGGGGGTTGTTGTTTTTGCTTATCTAAAGATGCTACATCAGAGTCTAGGGTTTGTTCGGACGACAATGGCAAGCATCACCGGAACATTCAAGCATAGTCCTAACCACTTCCTTGATTAGCTTCGGAATGACATTTCATCAGACAATAGAAAAGGCGCATAAAGCGCCTTTTCTATTGTCTATAACCTTTTACGACTTCCGTCGTCGAATTAGCCTCAGCAACGCCAGCAATATTCACTTGCCGAAATACTACCGCCATTGTCTTTATCCCATGCCTTTCGGCCATCGCTGTAATAGAACAGTGCACCATCACCAGCCTGGTTTGTTCCAGATACGGGCGTTGCCTTCAGAACAAAGTTACTGCCACTGGCATTTACCACATCGATGGTTAACGAATATCTCTTGTTTGTCACTGGTTCCGACGAGGGGGAGTGAGCATGAAAAATGGCAGGGCTACCAGTATCAGCTCCCCCCGTTGCCGCACCTTTATACGAAAAGTTTGCCGCACGGTGACGTTCCATGGCACCGGCCAGTGCCATCAAATCCGCCTGTGCAGCACTTCGGTAACTACTAATGGTGTAATTGATGTATGAAGGGTACGCTACCGCCGCGATGATGCCGACAATAGCGACCACGATCATCAGCTCAACCAGGGTGTACCCCTTATTGTTCTCTTTCATGTTCCGTTTTCCAATATCCACGTTGTACACGTTCGAAGCGGCCATATATGTTCTCTGCCAAACATTCGAATGCAGAGCCACAAGGTTGGTTTTCATCAATAACCGCTGATGTACATTCAGTGCCCAGACACACCACAGGTTTAACAATATCCTCTATCAAGATCTTAGTATCTGGTGCAATACCCGTTTGTTTCAAATCGGCATGGCGGTCAACATGCTCTTTGTCACCATTATTATTAAAGTCTTTCACCGCATTACCATTGATCAGCTCAACCAGGTAAGCGCGACTATTTCCCGTCGGTGGAGCGCATACACTCTGGCTGATTGAAGCAGGTAAGTAAGTCGTAAAGAACAACTTGTAATTCAAAATTAGAGGCGATGCCAAGACTTTTTCGCCACCCGAGCCGAGGCGAATAAACCACCCTTGTTTTTCTGCAAAAGCCGCCGCCTCTAACTCTCGTTGGGCGGTGTTGGACGATGTAAGCAAATGATCCGTTGCATCATACAAATCCGCAGTCGTAATTGGCGTCGCAGGTAGTCCGTAGTTACCCTCAATGTCCAGGGTAAATACGCCTTTGTCTTTGATCATATACATATTGTCCTGAATCTGAGTATTCAGGGGGTGTGCCCGATAGCCGGAACCCAGAGCGACAGCGTAGTAATGTTCGTTGGCTAAACTAATCTCAGATACATCTGGACCATAATAAAATCTTCTGTTGTCTGCTGCGCTGCCATCAGAAGAGAAGCTTGCAAGTTGAGCCCCGGTAACAAAGTCACTGCCACTTTGACCATTATGAATATCCAGTCGGAAAAGCTGCCCCCCCGTATCTACCACGTACATGTGATCAGCATAACCATCATTTTCCCGGTCGATGACCGAGATTCTGGCTGGAATACTGTATTGCATGGCAGAAAGATTGAAATCCGCGTTGTCACTGCTGGCAGACCACAGCAATGCGCCGGTATCTGCGTCCACCATATACACAGCATTACCAACCACGTCAGGGCTACGTAGCACTTTGTTGTCCTGCTCGTCGTCGTAGCCTCCGCCAAAAATCAGTACGGTTTTGCTGGTTCCTCCCATATTGACTTTGGTTACTGTTGGGCGTGACCAGCTTTGCCCTAACTTTTCAAAACCCGGGCTGCCCCCTTCAATTTTAAACAGCAAGGATGGCGAAGTTTTGGTTGTGACATCAAAAGCATAGTAATTACGTCCGCCGCGGCGCATCCCCACATACAGCAGTTTTCTGCCATCCTCATGCTGACGCAATACCAAGTCACCGTCTAAGCCATAAATGTGGCTGAATGTGGAGTTATCCTCATAGAAGTCATACAGATTGCTCATCAGCTCCTTGGGTGTTACAGCAAAATTTTCAACGCCGGTTTCGGCATCAAAGGAATGTAAGAACCCTTGATTTGTCGCCACCAGAATCGCAGCGTCCGTATTGGAATAATTGATAATCACTGGCTGAGAATGAATGGGGTCCCCCATCTGCAAACGGATGTCAGTGGTATCGCCATCTGCATCAACATCAAGCACATCTACGCCACGAGTCCATTTCATAACAGAATCGCGCAGAACATCTTGTTGCGCGCTGACCGGGATCCCTAAATCAGCAGGCACAATGCTAGTATTGTTTTCATGTAGTTGATTAGCTGAAGTCGTAATAGTCCCGGTACCGCTAAAGAAATAGACATTGCGCGGCAAATTCATTCGGCTCGCCGCACCCCCTTCCCGTACATCATTACCATCCGCCAAAGTCGACCAGTAGCTATGCGAGTTGTCATGGAAGAAGCCGGTACTGTCGTCTACCGCATCCTGACCCAGACTATCCAGAATGACATCACCACTGATCTTGTACTTCTTAAGGTTGCCAGGCCAAATCGTACCTTCAGCAGGTTTAAATAATGCGAAATACAATTCGTCTTTGTGAGTTAGACGGTTTAGCTGGTTAACCGCAACACCAGGTGAAACAAAGGTCGCATTCACATCTTTCACTGTCTTCAAGATACTCTGGAATGCCTCAACCAGATTTTCTGAGCTGTCCGCCGTGTAGAAACCTCCACCACCATTTATAGCTAACTGATTCAAATAGTTATTTGCCGTGGCATTGGCAGCAAAACCTATGGTGTGAGTGACTATTTTGGTTCCAATAACTGAATCTGCGGACTTGGAAATATTCTTAACCAAATCGATACCACAGGTCTCGCCGGCACTGTATCCAGCCTCACAAGTTTTGTTCAGTAAGGATTGCAATTTGCTTACGCTGTGGTTGTTATTCGCTTCGCCATCTGACAACAGCACAATATGGTTGTTGGTTTGACACTGCATGTCTGTGATAGGTGAAATGTAGGTTGCCGGGGACGGAATATATTCATTGATACAGTCATAACCAGATAAATCATCTGAGTTACAGCCCACCGGCAAAACCGAATCCGCTCCTATGTAGGACATCCTATGACTCACTCTGGTTGAACGGCGCACACTGCTTGAAACATTGGAATTGCCTCGGCTCAATCCATAGTCAACGCCATTGCCACCGTAATAATTTACGGCCTCATATAAGGTGTCCACGATAGGGGTATAACCGTTGGCGCTTAGCTCATCGACTTTATTGAGTAAATGTTCACGAACGGTTGAAGCAGTTTCAGGCGTCGCATTACCTTGATATTTAACAATCAAACGTGGCGCTTCTGAAGGTTTCCCCTTGTAACTGAATGCGGCACGTTCGCCATTAAAATCAGAGGCAATAAACACCATCGCATTGCCTGGCTGCCAGCCACTGCGGTTCACGATCTGCTGTACTATGCTAACCAGTGATGGGCTCTGATAAACTTGGTTTTTACTCCATTTAGGTACATCAGACCACAATACACTGCTGGTTTTGGCCATATTCCTGACCATATAGCGGTAGTGAGGATTAAAATCGGGCGCATCATCCATATTGGCCGCCGATATTCTGAAAGATGCGGGTTCCCAGCGTTTCTGCGCCCCGGTAAACTCCAGGTACGCTTCCTGAACAACGGCGCCTTGTGGTAAGGACAAGTTCTCAAAACGCATACCGATATAGCGGTTGTAATCATTGTCAAAAGTCAGCTCTGTCCCTGTAGCATCATAGCCATCGGCCCTTTCTTCAACGTTGTCCGAATTGCTATTAACCTGGAATGTATGTTCGCCTGTCACGCAGCCGGTAGCCGTTGTTTGGTCATAAGCCAATACCAACTGAGCGGACAAGCCACTGCCCTCTTCAAAGCCTTGAATCAAACGAGTACTTGCGGCTCCTGTACCTTGCCCGGTGATAATAATGCTTAAGCTGTTACCGCCACACCATGCACTCTGATCAACAATCTCTTGAATAACAGGACTGATGTCGGGTGTATTCACCAACTCGCCACTGATGGGCCAATCATTATCAACCGTCCAATCCACCGATGCTGTTGTTCTGCTACGCGAGGAAATATTGTTCGAGGTGGAGGTAAAAGTCGGTGAGTCAGCGATGGATTCAGCCTGAAAACTGATGGCTACCGAGGCCGTATTAAGCTGCGCAGAAGTAAAACGCAAAAACGCCGAGGTAATCACAGCACCTTGCGGAACAGATACATCAGTAAATCTTAATCCGGTAACGAGCTTATCGGTGCCTTCGGCCAATTTGACAGTTGTGCTGTTTAACGTCACAACCCCGTTACGTTCATAAGCATCATCACCAGGCTGGGCAATAGAGGTAACAAACTCCGGCTCTACCGGCTCATCTATTCCTCTCACAGGATACAATACAGGCCCACCGTAATCAGAAAAACGCATTAATCCGGCATTAATATTAGTTACCGACTGCAGCACGGTTTTGAGGCCCTGCTGCACTCTCGCCATTCGCGAAGTATCACCACCATCCTTACTTGTCATACTGCCAGAGGTGTCCATGATAAAGAGTACATTTGGACGATAGCTGACTTGACTACTACCCGTACCAAGATAGATTTCAAGATCATCGCCAAACGCAGACATACTGATCATGGCTGACATCAGCGCACTGAATACGGTTAAGCCGAACTTGTTCATGGCCTACGCCTCCATTACTGTTCTGACGGTGCAAATACCGCTGCTTTGAGGGTATTTGCAATAGCAAAGGATTGGCCATCAACCCGGCCACAACCTTTTACCAGAAAGACATGACAACTGATATTGCTGCCGCCGATAACATTACTCGACCCTAAACAGGCCTCCTGACCAACGTAAGCCGTCCTGGACCAACTGTCAGTAGCAGGCTGATCGGTATAATGGCCCACAGCCTGGTGAACAGTACCTGTGGCTAAGCCGGTAGAGGTCAACTGGCGATTGGTCCAGTTAAGGCCATCAAAACAGCTGAGTTCCTGATTAGCTAAATCGATCTGATTGCCTTGCCTGGCTTCGGATATAGGATCCACCAGCGCGGCGTCGTTAAGTACAACGGGATCTTCTGCCTCAAATACTACGCCGGCGATAGCGGCTTCCGCGGCGTCAAACGCAACGAGCTGCTTCTCCATAGACACCGCCATTTTGTTCTGCATCAAACTACTGCTGACAGCTGACACACCTAAAATGGTCAAACTCATAAGTACCAATAGGGCCAGAACCAGCACTAAACCTTGCTGTCTCATATCTTTCTACTTCGCATGTGGTTTTTGACATTTCGAAGAGAAATGGTCGACTCAAACTTCTTGAACAACCGCTTCTCTGCTGGAGTAATAGGATCTTCGTTTAACAACTTAAAACTCGGAGTGGGCTCAATGAGTACCTCACCATCGCCCTTCACCAGTACGGCAATACGAATGGCAACAATACCCGCATTGCGCAATCGCATTGCTGGCAGTTGGTCAGCCGTCACGTAAGTTACAGGTTTGCCGGAGTAGTTGCTGGATACCTGATGATCGGCAATGCCATATTGCACCTGAAAGCTCTGCACCTGGTCCAGCAAGGTAAAAGCGGCATCACCATTATTCCCCACCGCAATACGTTGCCCTCGCAAAACCCGGCCATCAAATCCGCGGCACTTAAGGCTGTCGCCGTCAAGAAAGTACTCATTCACCACAAAGAATTCTTCATTCTCTGCATAGCCAAGCTTGTAGCCTCGACAATCACGGGTTCCCTGAAAAGCCACCACTAAGGTATCACTGGCACCATTTATACCTTGTTCAGAACCAAGGGCAGGTCGATTAACAAAATCACCAGCCAGAATCACCGGGCGATTTTTAAGAAATGCACTTTCATCCACAATGTCGACAATTCGACTCAAATTGGGAGAGTTAGGGTCGTACAAACCAGCCATCATTAAATCACCGCGCATACGACCAATAAAAAATCGTCCCCCTTCCTGAGCGGAAGCAATAGCGCGATTCAAACGTTCAGTCACCTGATTCGATACCATCACCTGGACAATAGCGCCGGAAATAAGCAGACCCAGCACCAGGGTAATCATCAGTTCAACCAGGCTAAATCCTCTTTGCTTCATAAGGTAACATCCAACACTACACAATCCTGCGGCTCAGCAGTGCCATTTGGGTTGCATGTCGCATTTAGCTTTCTATCAATGTTCTGCCAATTTTCAGCAGGCCAACTGATCATAATTCGGTGTAACGAACCGGCACTACAGGCATCAGCGTCCGCTGCATCATTGTCGCTACAGGTTAATGAAATTTTTGCCGCAGGATTCGTACCGGCTAAAGAACAGGACACTTCATAGGCATCAAAGGCGGCAAACTCGGCAGCTGTGCAATTACCATTACTACAATCAGGTACAGCAGCGGGCACTTCAAGGCAGTAGCAGTTATAGGTATTGCCACTGGCACAAGCACCTAAGTTATTGAAGTTATATATATTATTAGCAAAATAACTATTATCAACCACCATACTACTGTCAGTGGTTGACACATCAGCACTGGCCCGCAATCGCTCTGCCAGCTGTTGAGTGATAATCACAGCCTGCGAGCGATTCATCGCATCAGCATTAGAGAATGAGCCGATAAATTGCAGGGATGCCACGCCCAGTAAACCAATAGACAAAATAAACAGGGTGACCAGGATTTCAATCATCCCGACCCCGAGTTGTTTAACCGGCACTATGTGCTCAGCACGTCTGACGAGAACCTTCACACGGACCCCTTCGTATTGCACATGAATTATCCAACATTACCTTGTTCTGGACGCCATTTCAGCTTAGTACAAGGTACTGCATATACTTGGCGTTTTGGTTATGTTCGCTTGGCGATGGGTATGAGAATCAGATAAGTATAAAACAGTAGATGAGAGAAAAAACACTGCCTGGCTTTTCCTTCCTCTTGGCTGAATTGACCTACGGTAAAGGGTTAAACCGTATCAGCCGGAATAAAATCAGGCGCCACTCGGCGCCTGAAACTCATGCATAAGTATAGAGGTGAATACTTAGGATATCTCTCTAACTCTGAGTTCTTTGGGTACAGCAAATTCGATATTTTCCAGACGCCCTGGCGTTTCAATAACACTATTGGCCCCGCTTTCCTTCAGACGATTCACCACTCCTTGGACCAGCACTTCAGGCGCGGAAGCACCGGCGGTTACACCAATATGCTGGGCGTCAGCAAGCCATTCTGCCTGAATACAATCGGCATTCGCAATTAAGTAGGCCTTCGCGCCCATCTTATCAGCCAGTTCCCGCAGGCGATTTGAGTTGGAGCTGTTCTGTGCACCGACCACCAGCAGCACATCACAACGTCCGGCTAATTCCCTGACCGCATCCTGGCGATTCTGGGTGGCATAACAGATATCATCCTTACGAGGCCCTTCGATAGCCGGAAACCTCAGACGCAAAGCATCAATCACATCGGCCGTATCATCAACAGATAAGGTGGTCTGGCTACAGTAATGCAACTGAGTGGGGTTTTTCACTTGTAATGCCGCAACATCGTCGACGGATTCCACAAGGTAGATCCCACCGTTGGGGTTGTCATACTGCCCCATAGTACCTTCCACCTCAGGGTGCCCCTGGTGACCAATCAAAATACATTCGATGCCCTTATGACTGGCACGGGTCACTTCCATATGTACTTTCGTTACTAGAGGACAAGTCGCATCAAACACTTTTAACCCACGTCGTTCAGCTTCTTTGCGAACGGCCTGAGATACACCATGAGCAGAAAAAATCACTATGCTGTCGTCCGGCACTTCGTGCAGTTCATCCACAAACATCGCACCACGTTCGCGCAGACCGTCGACCACAAACTTGTTATGTACCACTTCATGGCGCACATAAATGGGCGGCTCAAAAATTTCCAGCGCGCGCTCCACTATGGTAATGGCCCGATCTACTCCGGCACAAAAGCCTCTGGGATTGGCTAGATGAATTTGCATCGTTCTTTCTCTCTACAATAGTGCAATAAGCACAATTAATCGCTGTGCTATCAGCTTAGCCAGCAACACTGGCGATCTGGATAATCTCTACGTCAAAAATCACCGTCTGACCTGCCAGTGGATGATTAAAGTCCACCGTTACCGAATCCCCTGCGACATCACGAATAATTCCAGGAATTTCAATACCACCAGGTTGTGTAAAGGCGATGATCATACCAGGCGTAGGCGGCGTATCCGCGCCAAACTTATTGCGATCCATATGATGGATGTTGTCCGGATTGGGCATCCCGAAAGCATCCTCGGGTGCCAGGGTGAAGGCTTTACGCTCACCGACTTTCATACCCATAAGGCAGGCTTCAAAGCTGGCAGTCAAACTGCCATCACCAATCCGTAACTTAGCCGGTTTATTGTGCACTCTGGTGCTGTCAGCGGCGGAACCGTCCTCGAGCTTAAGATCAAAGTGCAACACGACTTCACTGTCAGCGCTCACTATCGCATCACTCATCTGACTTTACTCCGTTATTGCGAAACGCATCCACAATCAACAACGCGGCACCAACACAAATGGCGCTGTCGGCAATGTTGAACGCCGGCCAGTGCCAGTTGCCAACATAGAAGTCGAGAAAGTCTACAACATAGCCATGTACTAAACGGTCAATCAGGTTACCCAATGCGCCGCCTAGAATCAGGGCAAAGGCGCAAGGTAACATCACCTGAGTTTTCTTGCTTTGTCTGAGCCAATGCAAAATCAGCAGGCTGACGGTGACCGCAATGGCGGTGAAAAACCAGCGTTGCCAGCCTCCCGCGTTGCTCAGGAAACTGAATGCTGCACCGTAATTGTGTACATAGGTCAGATTAAAGAACGGCATCAGCGGGATGGACTGATACAATTGCATCGCATCCAACACCGCCAACTTGGTTACCTGGTCTAGCAAAATAACCACAATGCTTAGCCACAGAAAACGCAGCCCGGTATTTTTAAACATATCAAGCATAGTGGCGCTGCTCACCTTCACCATCTACGTTTTCAATACAGCGGCCACACAGCTCTTCATGACCTTCATGGCTACCTACATCCTCGCGGTGATGCCAGCAGCGCACGCATTTCTGACCACCTGCCTTTTGTATTTCAACCCACAAACCATGTACTTCGGTATCTTCCAACTGTTCAGGACGTGCATCCACCGCCTCAACTCGGGCGGCAGAGGTGATAAGTACAAATCGTAGCTCATCTTCCAGGCTTGCTAATTGTCCTGCCAAAGCCGGTTGACAATACAACACTACATCGGCTTCCAAAGAGCCACCAATCTGACCTTGTCGACGGGCGTCTTCCAACGCTTTATTCACGGCGTCTTTGACACTCAGAACCTGTTGCCAGAAGCTGTCGCCATGCTGCTGTTCGATCTGCATGTTGTCCAGCTCGCTGTACCAACTCTCGGTAAAGACGTACTTAACCCGTTCTCCCGGCATGGCCTGCCAGATTTCCTGGGCAGTAAAGCTCATAATTGGCGCCATCCAACGTACCAAGGCCTCGGCAATATGATACATGGCACTTTGACAAGAGCGGCGTGCAATACCGTCAGCCTTAGCGGTGTATTGCCTGTCTTTGATAACATCCAGATAAAAACTACCCAGCTCAATAGAGCAGAACTGCATCAGTTTTTGTACCACCACCAGGAAGTCATAGCGGTTATAAGCCGCCACGATTTCTTCCTGCACGGCTTTGGCCCGGCTAACCATCCAGCGATCCAGTGCCACCATATCTTCTACCGGCACTAAATCTGTGACCGGATTAAAGCCGTTCAGGTTAGCCAACAAGAAACGAGCGGTGTTACGAATACGACGATATGCATCAGCAGAGCGCTTGAGAATTTCATCAGACACCGCTATTTCTGAACGATAGTCGGTGGAGGCCACCCACAAACGCAGGATATCGGCCCCCAGCTTATTCATCACATCTTGCGGGGAAATCGTATTTCCCAGCGACTTGGACATTTTCTTGCCATGGGCATCAACGGTGAAGCCATGGGTCAACACCTGCTTGTATGGTGCGTGTCCTTTGGCGGCTACCGAAGTCATCAGAGAAGACATAAACCAACCGCGGTGTTGATCTGAACCTTCCAGATACAAGTCTGCACCAGCGGGGATATCATCCCGTCTGTCCACCACAAAGTAGTGAGTCACACCTGAGTCAAACCAGACATCCAGCGTGTCTTTTACCTTCACGTAAGTCTCGGCATCTGCGCCTAACAGCTCGGCGGCATCCAAATCCCACCAAGCCTGAATGCCTTTTTGTTCAACAGCTCTCGCGACTTGCTCTAACAGCGCCTGGCTGTTGGGATGCAGCTCTCCGCTATCCTTATGCACAAACAATGGAATGGGTACGCCCCAGGTACGCTGGCGAGAAATACACCAGTCAGGACGACCTTCCACCATTTTTTCAATACGGCTTTGCCCCCAATCAGGAATCCACTGGGTGTTGGCGATTTCTTTTAGAGAATTCGTACGCAGGCCATTCTTATCCATGCTGATAAACCACTGCGGAGTAGCACGGAAGATAATCGGCGTTTTATGGCGCCAGCAATGCGGATAACTGTGCTCATAAGCATGATGATGCAGAAGACAGCCTTTTTCTTTAAGCACTTCAACTACATGGTCATTGGCCTTGAAGACATGCTCACCGGCAAACAATGGCGTATCTTCCAGATAAACGCCATTGGCACCAACCGGATTAGCCACTTCCAAGCCATAGCCGCGGCCGACATTGAAGTCGTCCACACCATGGCCTGGTGCGGTATGCACACAGCCGGTACCTGATTCTGTCGTGACGTGGTCACCCAAAATAACCGGCACATCGAAATCATAGAAGGGATGCTGAACACGCAGGTTTTCCAGCGCAGCCCCTTTGCAATAACCCAGCGCATGATAATGGCTGGCACCAAACCTATCCAAACAGGCATCCATCAGTTCAGCCGCAACAATCAAGCGCTGTTTACCTTGTTCGGTCTGGGCCTGAACCAACACGTATTCCAGCTTCGGGCTAACGGCCACCGCGCGGTTTGCAGGCAAGGTCCATGGGGTCGTGGTCCAGATAACCACAGATACTGGCCCTTCTCCCACATGATTTTCCGGATGCGCAAAAGCGGCAACCATAGTGGCTTCATCGACCGCGCGAAAAGCAACATCGATAGAAGGCGATTTTTTGTCCTTGTACTCCACTTCCGCTTCGGCCAGCGCTGACCCACAGTCGGTACACCAGTGCACAGGCTTAAAGCCTTTCTCCAGATGGCCCTTGTCAATGATCGCCCCTAAAGCTCGGATAATGTCAGCCTCGGACTGAAAATCCATGGTCTTGTATGGCTTATCCCATTCACCCAACACACCTAAACGAATAAAGTCTTTCTTCTGCCCGGCGATTTGCTTCTCTGCGTACTCTCGGCAATGCTGGCGGAATTCAGCTTCACTGACTTTCTTACCGGGTTTGCCAATTTTCTTTTCAACCTGCAGCTCAATAGGCAGACCATGGCAATCCCAACCCGGCACATATGGCGAGTCGAAGTCAGACAAGGTTTTTGACTTAACAATAATATCTTTGAGGATCTTGTTTACCGCATGACCAATGTGAATGTCGCCGTTGGCATAAGGAGGGCCGTCATGCAAAATGAACGGCTTGTTGCCCGCTTTGGCGGCACGTATCTTGTGATACAGCCCATCTTCCGTCCACTGCTTCAGCATTTCTGGCTCGCGTTGCGCCAGGTTGCCACGCATAGGAAACTCGGTTTCCGGCAAATTCAAGGTATGTTTGTAATCGCTCATCGATCCTCAATTCCACTATAAGAACAGGCGCATCGCGCTGTTGGCATTACGCCGTTTGGGGCAAGTCGCCCTTAAGCCAAGAGTAATTCCCTGGCCTTGTCGGCATCCTGCCTGATTTGTTGTTGCAACGCCTCTAACGAGGCAAATTTCATTTCGTTCCGGATCTTTGCTACCGGCACAACTTCGATACGCTTCCCGTATAGCGCACCGGTAAACTCGAACACATGCACTTCAAGTTGGCTACGCTGGCCATTCACCGTGGGTCTGTTGCCGATGTTAGCCACCCCATCGTATGTTTGTCCGTTAAGATTCACTCGCACGGCAAACACACCGGCCAAGGGTGCTTTGCACCTATTTAGCAATACGTTAGCGGTAGGAAAACCCAAGGTGCGGCCTTTCTTATCACCATGCACCACTTTACCTGAGATGCTAAATGGCCTGCCCAGCATCGCCTCGGCTCGGCTAAATTCAGACAGCGCCAGGGCGCTTCGCACTTCGGTCGAACTGATACGGCAATCCTCCAGGCGAAAGCTACGAGTACTGACCACATCAAAGCCACAGCGGCGCCCTTCTTCTTGCAGCATGGTAAAATCACCCGAACGCGCCTTACCAAAGCGAAAATCATCGCCAACCACAAGAAACCGAATACCTAACTGTCTGACCAACAGTTCTTCGACAAAATAACAGGCCGACATTTCTGAAAATGCACGGTCAAAGCGAATGCATAGTAACCGGTCGACACCCAGTAAGCGCAATTGTTCGTACTTGTCTCGCAGACGACTGATTCTGGCCGGCGCGTGATCAGGACTGAATACTTCTTCAGGCTGAGGCTCAAACACCATCACGGTTGCGGGCAATTGCATGGCTCTGGCCTTCTCGATCAGGCTACGCAGCACCGCTTGATGGCCTAAATGCACACCGTCAAACTTGCCAATGGTCAGCACACATCCTTTATGTTTGTCGCGGATGTTATGCAGGCCACGAATCAATTCCACCAGCTACCCCTTGTTGGTTGCGGCTTTCGCCCGTGCAAAAATCACGGGATTATAACCGACTGTCGGCTTAATTAAAGCCCAGTGTCAAGCTGTGATCGGTGTGATTTATTTAAATCGGCCGGTCTTAGCCCTAGTAGCACAGCCAGCACCAGCAAGCAGACTACCCCGCCTCCAATCATTATCACAAGTTGACTAATCTGGCCGCTGACCGATAAACCATACCAGGTATTAGCATCTGGCTTTAACCAAATAAGCAGAGCGACCATGCCCAGTGTCGCGCTAAGTACTTTTAGCAAAAACCATAGTGTATCTGTTTCCATCTGATACACCCCACTACGGTGTAACTTTTGATAAAGCAAACCCGCATTCAAACTGGCTGACATGGCGGTAGCAATAGCCAAACCCACATAGCCAAAAGGAATGGCCAGAATAATGTTAAACAGCATATTCGCTGCCATGGCCCAAATGCCATAACGTACGGGCGTTTTGGTGTCCTGGCGGGAGAAAAAACCGGGCGCTAACACTTTGACCAACATGAAACTCAACAGGCCCGATCCATATGCCATCAAACTGTATGAGGCCATACGCGCATCAGAGGCATCGAATTCGCCGCGCACAAACAACACGCTCAGCAACGGCTCCGCCAGCACAATTAGCCCCGCCGCCGCAGGAATCCCCAGCAGGCAAACCATACGTACCGCCCAATCCATATTGGCTTTAAATTGATTGCTGTCGGCACTGACATGATTTCGCGACAAAGTCGGCAAAATGACCGTTGCGATAGCAATGCCAAAGAGGCCAAGCGGGAATTCCAACAAACGGTCAGAGTAGTAGAGCCAACTGATGGAGCCTGTGACCAGAAAACTAGCAATCAAGGTATCCAGCAATAGGTTAATCTGACTGACCGACACACCGAATAATGCGGGTATCATCAACTTGCGAACTTTAGTCACATTGGGGTCTTGCCATCCCCACTTGGGCTTTGACATCAGTCCAGTGCGTAATAAAAAAGGTAATTGAAATGCGAGCTGCACCACGCCACCGAAAAACACCCCCCATGCCAACCCAATCGCTGGCTCTTCAAGCTGTGGAGATAAGTACAAGGCGCACGCGATAATACAAACATTAAGCAGCACAGGCGTAAAAGCCGCCACCGCAAACTTATTCAGGGTGTTGAGAATCGCACCAGCCAGTCCTGTCAGGGTGATAAAGAACAAATAAGGAAAGGTAATTTTCAGCATCAAGGCGGCCAGTTCAAATTTGGCCCCATTCTCGCCGCCCTGCCAATAATCCAGAAACCACCCTGTGCCAAATAGTGCAGCTAACACGGGAGAACCAATCACCCCCAATAAAGTAACCACCAGCACCAAGGTACCTAGCGTACCTGCCGTGCGCGCTAAAAATAGTTTAAGCTTTTGCTGGTCACCCTGGGCATGCACTTCACTGAGCACCGGCACAAATGCCTGAGCAAATGCCCCTTCGGCAAATAGCCGACGCAGGAAATTGGGAATTTTGTTAGCAAAGAAAAACACGTCTGCCGCAGCGCCTGCGCCCATCAGATTGGCCACCACCATATCCCTGACCAATCCAAGTACTCTGGATACCAACGTCATAAAACTGACAATCAATCCGGATTTCAGCAACTTAACCGACACATGCGCCCCCAGGCAAAAAACAGCGCTCTATTATGAGGGATTCTACGCGCTAAGAAAAACACAAATACCCAGACAAAATGCTGTGCCGCTGTTGCCCAATAAAGCGCCAAAAGCATTTGACAACTGCGCTAATAATGGGAATAATCCGCACCCTTAAATTTGACAAGAATCTTTTGGGAGTTTCACCTTGGCTAACATCAAGTCTGCTAAGAAACGTGCTATCCAGGCCGAAAAACGTCGCCAGCACAACGCCAGCCGTCGCTCCATGACGCGTACCAGCATCAAAAAAGTGCTTGCTGCTATCGCTACCGGCGACAAAGCTGCTGCTGAGACCGCTTTCGCTGCTGCGGTTCCAGTTCTGGACCGTATGGCTACCAAAGGCTTGATCCACAAAAACAAGGCTGCCCGTCATAAGAGCCGTCTGGTTGCTAAGATCAACGCTTTGGCCTGATACGCCCGTTTCTAAAATCCTGGTTTCTCCAGGATTTATTCAAAAAAGCGCCTGATGGCGCTTTTTTTGTCGTTTACAAATTCTTACACGGAAACAGGTTATTCGCTTGAGGCATATCAAGACAGCCCCTCTCCCCTTTGCTAGAATCGACCGCTCTTCAAACTTGCCGTTGTTTAATTAACAGGGCATCGTGAGTTTCAGATGAACAAAGCACAACAAGTCACTTTGCTGTCCGTGACATTCTGCATTTTGTTTCTGCTGGCAGCCACTATTATACCTATGCCACAGCTGATCACTTACGAGCGTTCCAATATTGTCTCAAAGGGCATTTACTGGCGAGGTTTTGGAGAAGCTGGGCAGTTGCTGGATGCCCACGCCAGCTTTGTTAAAGTAGACAAAGCCACCAACAATCTGCATGTATGTCATCGTTTTGAGCATGGTGAAATGTGCCAACACTACAGGGTGATTGAAACTCAGGGACTGAGCGCCGTTATCCGCCATTTGCTGTAACTCCCCCCGCCTTATTGATGTAATTGTCATCACTTTTTCAAATTAACGTCACCTTTCTGTAAGAGGTTGTTCCTAGTCTTGGCCTAAAAGTCGCAGTAACGCAGGCTCCACTATGACAGAGAAACGCCACTACCGTACCGTTTGGTTGTCTGACATCCATCTTGGCTATAAAGATTGTAAAGCCGAATACCTGCTGGATTTCCTTCGTCATAGCCGCATAGATACCCTCTATCTGGTCGGCGACATCGTCGATATGTGGGCGATGAGCAAACAATTTATGTGGCCCAAAGCCCATAATCAGTTGTTCCACAGACTCATTTCTCTGGCCAGCGAAGGTACTAAAGTTATCTATCTGCCCGGCAACCATGATGAGCCAGCACAGAAATATGACGGCATGGTATTCGGCGAGGTAGAAATTCATCGCCAATACATTCATACCACCGCGGACGGCAAGAAATTGTTGCTGCTGCATGGCGACCAGTTTGATCAGGAAGTGTGCTTCGGCAAATTCCATGCATGGATAGGCGATAAAGCATACGACTTGCTGCTCTTTATCAACCGGTGGTACAACCATGCCCGCGGCTGGTTAGGGCAGCCTTACTGGTCACTCGCTGGCTACATTAAAAGCAAGGTTAAAGGCGCCAATGAAGCCATAGGGCGCTACCGTGATATTGGCTGCAGAACTGCGAAAGAAATGGGCATGGATGGTCTGGTGTGTGGCCATATCCATCATCCTGAAATTACCCGCAGACAGGATATTTTGTATTGTAATACCGGAGATTGGATAGAGAACTGTTCCGCCCTCACCGAGGACGAGCAAGGCAGACTGAGTCTGGTGTATTGGACACAAATTCAAAATCAGGTTCAGCCTTTACCCCGCAAGGCGAATGCCAGGCGTGCCGCCTGACCTGAGGTCGTGGCGATACGCCGTCATTAAACCGCAACAAAAAGCTCACAAAATCGTCATTGTGGGCTCCTAAACTCGGTTCAACTAATTGGCCGAGATATAGCCTATGTTCACTGTTGATGAAGTCCTACAAAAACACTATCCCAAACTATCAACCAACCCCCTGGTTTTCAATTCTGCCAAGTTTGTACTAAGACGCCTGCTACACGAGCGAGAATTCCAAGAGTTTGCCCGTGACTATCCCTATTTACAGGGGCTGGAATTTGTTGAACAGGTTCTGGAATATTTCAATTTTAGCTATTCAGTACGTGACAGCGAGAAAGAGCGTATCCCTACCCAGGGCAGACTGGTTATCATTGCCAACCACCCCATAGGTACACTAGATGGCTTGGCGCTGGTAAAGCTGGTCAGTGAAGTGCGTAAAGACATTAAAATCGTCGCCAATGAGATGCTGATGGCGGTAGAGCCACTGCACCCCATGCTACTGCCGGTAAACAATATGAATGGTGGCACGGCAAAAGAATGCCTGGCGAATATTCAACGCCATCTGGCAGATGAAGGCGTAGTGGTGATTTTCCCTGCCGGCGAAGTGTCTCGTTTACGTCCTCAGGGCGTCCGAGATACCCGCTGGCGCAGTGGTTTTTTGCGTATTGCTGCCAGTGCCAAAGCGCCGGTATTACCGATTTTTATCGATGGTAAAAACTCCCCACTGTTTTATGGCGTGTCCATGCTCTATAAGCCTCTCGCTACCTTGTTTTTGGTAGCAGAGATGTTTAAACAGCGACAAAAACACCTCCCCATGCGAGTTGGTGAGATGATCCCCTTTGGCTCTTATCAGGGCCAGAAGATTTCCATGCGCCAGCAGGTCAAACTGTTCAAGAAACACCTGTATCGTATTGGCCTCGACAAAGAAGGTATTTTCCCCACTCAAAAAGCCATTGCACTGCCAGAAGATCGCCGTGAACTGACCAAAGCGATGCGCAAGGAATGCGAACTCTTAGGCACCACCGCTGATGGCAAAGACATCTACCTGTATCGCTACAACGGCAGCTCCCCCATCTTGCGTGAAATTGGCCGGCTACGTGAAGTGGCGTTCAGAGCGGTAGGAGAAGGCAGCAATAAACGCCGGGACATTGATCAATATGACAGCCATTACTATCACCTGGTGTTATGGGACAAAGATGAGCTGGAAATTGTAGGTGCTTATCGTTTTGGAGACGCAAAACACCTGACCTCGGCAGAGCATTCACCCGGTTTATACTCCGCCAGCCTGTTCGACTACGGCCAGGACATGGATAAATATTTTGAGCAAGGTCTGGAGCTTGGCCGCAGCTTTGTGCAGCCCAAATACTGGGGAAAACGCAGCCTTGACTACCTCTGGTACGGCATTGGCGCTTTCCTGCTTCGCCATCCGCAATATCGCTATCTGTTTGGGCCGGTTAGTATCAGCGGCAGCCTGCCAGCCGCAGCCAAAGACTTATTGGTGTATTTCTACCAACTTTATTTTGGCGGAGAAGTGGGAATTGCCCGTTCCAATCGCCCTTATCTGATCCCGCAGGATCTCAAGGACGCTTTTCGAGGCGATGATTACAAAGCAGATTTTGTCCAGCTTAAACACTTACTGGCCAATATGGGCGCTGCCATCCCTACTCTCTACAAACAGTACACTGAAGTCTGTGAACCTGAAGGGGTGAAATTCCTAAGCTTCGGCGTGGACCCCGACTTTAATGACTGTGTGGATGGACTGGTGTTAGTCGACATTACCAAGCTAAAAGCCAACAAACGCGCCCGTTATATGGCAAGTACCACAAAAGAAAACGCCGCTTAAGCGGCTTTTTTTCTGTTCTCACAAGCGTTGCTTGAATTTATGCTAAGCAAGTAGACGCTCCAATATCTCCGCATAAATATCCTCAAGCGCAATCAAATCAGCGACATGTACGCGTTCATTGACCTGATGTATGGTTCGGTTTGGCACACCTAACTCAATCACCTGAGTGCCTTCTCCTGCAAAAAAGCGACCGTCAGAAGTTCCCCCCGATGTAGACAGTAAGGGAAACTTACCTGTGTTGTGGAAAATCGCCTGCTCAACCTCATAAATAAGACTGTTAGCTATTCCCTGCTCAGTAAAATAGGGCTCACAAGGGCGTTCCCATTCCAGTTCATAGTCAGTTGTCACAGACTTTAAGGTGTCATTCAGTAACCGCTGCAAGCGTTGAAGGTCATAGCGATGACTATAGCGAATGTTAAAACACAAGCTGCACTGAGCAGGTACAATATTGTCTGTAAAGGCCCCCGAATCAATATGGGTTATCTGCAAACTGCTGCCAGGAAAGTCGTCGCTCCCCGAATCCCAGACTATGCCATTTAACGCAGTAAGCACCCTGCCCATTTTGTGGATTGCGTTGTCCGCATACTGCGGATAGGCCACATGCCCTTGTTTTCCTCGCACGTGGAGGCGTGCCGAAATCGCCCCGCGTCGTCCAATTTTAATAGTGTCCCCCGTATGATGAGAGGCAGTTGGCTCTCCCACCAAACAGTAATCCAGATGAATACCTTGTTCTTGCAGATAAGCACTCAATACCTTGGAGCCATACTCGGCTTCGCCCTCTTCATCACTGGTAATCAACCACACAAAGCGCTGATTAACAGCTTTGCCTGATGACAGAAAGCGCTCGGTAGCCGCGAGCATGGCGGCAATACCGGTTTTCATATCGGCGGCACCCCGCCCAATCATTTCACTATCAACAATCTGCGCGCTGAATGGGTCTACCTGCCATTTGTCTATAGGCCCCGGGGGCACAACATCCGTATGGCCAGCAAAGGCCAAGGTTCTCTCTCCCTGCCCCAATATGGCAACCAGATTGCTGACGCCATGCACATTGATATGCTGACAGTGGAACCCAAGGGCATTCAGTTTTTCAGCCAACCACAATTGGCAACCTTGGTCTGATGGAGTGATAGAAGGCCGACGAATCAGCTCCTGGCCATAGGCAACAGAACGGAATACCTGATGGGCCGGGGACAAAGCTTTTATGGTCATAAGAAAATATCCACTGGCTTTTGTATTTATTACAAACGCCATAGATGACAATGGGATGGCAAAGATAAGACAAGCCGATGACAGGACTAACACTTAGCCCTTGCCAATGTTGATGAGTGGAATAGAATCAAAGCGTTAATGTCGGCAAGCCAAAGGAGAGCCCGTTGCTGCGACTGTTATTTTTGATCCCCGCAATTCTATGTTTGATTTGGTATCTGTATCTGCGTCACAACGGCTATACCGTGTCTCAAGGCAAACAGGGGTTTAAGTATATTCTGATCTTCTCTGCCGTTATCGGTGGCTTCTATACCCTGCTGCTGTGGCTAACCCATCTGTAGTTTTCTCGTATCCTTAATCGACCTGATTCGCATCACAGACGCGACTTAGTACTGAATAAAAAAGGCCGTTTGCTGTCTGACAAACGGCCTTACAGGTTCATAATTCAGACTAGGCTTTAGCCAACTAAGGCCAGCAAAATACCTGCTGCCACTGCCGAGCCAAGAACACCGGCCACATTCGGCCCCATGGCATGCATCAACAGGAAGTTGTGGGGATTCGCTTCCAGACCGACCTTGTTCACAACCCTGGCCGCCATGGGCACCGCAGACACGCCAGCAGCGCCAATTAACGGGTTAACCTTGCCACCGCTCATACGGTTAAGGAGTTTCGCCATTAGCACACCAGCAGCGGTTCCGATAGAAAAGGCCAGCGCACCTAGTCCCAATATACCCAAGGTTTCCAGCGTTAAGAATTTATCCGCGGAAAGTTTGGAACCCACCGCCAAGCCAAGAAAGATAGTAACGATGTTGATAAGCTCATTCTGAGCCGTTTTACTTAAACGCTCCACCACCCCGCATTCGCGCATCAGATTACCCAGGCAGAACATGCCCACCAAGGGTGTAGCCGTTGGTAGAAACAAGATAGTCAATAACAGTACCGCCAGAGGGAAGATAATCTTCTCTCGCTTAGACACCGTGCGCAGTTGCTCCATCTGAATTTCACGCTCAGCCTGGGTCGTCAGCGCCTTCATAATCGGCGGTTGAATAATGGGAACCAACGCCATATAGGAATAAGCTGCCACTGCGATAGCACCGAGCAACTCAGGCGCTAGCTTGGAGGCAAGGAAGATTGCTGTAGGCCCATCGGCTCCGCCGATAATCGCAATGGCGGAAGCATCCTTCAGACTAAAATCAAAGCCAGGGATGAGATTCAGCAAAATAGCGCCGAACAAGGTAGCAAAGATGCCAAACTGCGCAGCCGCGCCCAACCACAGCATGCGAGGGTTAGCAATCAGTGCACCGAAATCTGTCATTGCGCCCACGCCCATAAAGATCAGCAGTGGAAACACACCAGACTCAATACCCACCTCATAAATGTAGTACAGCAACCCACCAGGCTCGCTGAAGCCGGCCAAGGGAATATTGGTCAGAATGGCGCCAAATCCAATCGGCAACAACAGCAAAGGTTCATACTTACGCACAATGGCCAGATACAGCAACAGTAGTCCTACTGCCATCATGATCAACTGCCCACCCTGAAAGTTCGCCAGGGCGGTGGATTGCCACAAAATGGTCAACTTCTCCATACGGCTTATCCCAGCATCATCAGCGGTTGACCGGACTGAACTGCATCACCATCACTCACCAACAGCTCAGTCACTGTTCCATCATGAGCAGCGCGCACTTCGGTTTCCATTTTCATGGCTTCCATAATCAGTACCACATCCCCTTTGGCAACCTGCTGACCAGGCTTCACCAATAACTTAACAATATTGCCGGCCAGGGGCGCATTCAGGGTTTCCCCACCTTGAACAGAAGCAGTTTGCGGCACTTTCTCCTCACTGCCGGCTTTAATGTCTGTCAACTCACCACTTTCAGCCACTTCAACCTGATAAACCTTACCGTCAACGCGTACTGAGTAAGTGGCAGGTCCTACAGTGGTTTTAGCTGTGGTAGGTGTAGTTGTCGGTGCACTCAACACTTCCGTGCCAGGCGCTGGCTCAAATGCCGCAGGGTTATTGCGATTTTCCAGGAATTTCAAGCCAATCTGAGGGAACAATGCATAAGTCAGCACGTCATCTACTTGCTCTTTGGCAAGTTGCAGCCCTTTTTGTTTAGCAATGTCCTTCAGTTCGACAGACAGTTTATCCATTTCATCTTCAATCAGATCGGCTGGACGACAGGTCACCGCTTCTCCACCATTTAACACACGGGCTTGCAGCTGTGCATTGACTGGTGCCGCGGTCGCACCATACTCACCTTTAAGTACAGCGGCAGTCTCTTTGGTGATGCTCTTATAGCGCTCACCGGTCAATACATTTAGTACCGCCTGGCTACCCACAATCTGTGAAGTCGGCGTTACTAACGGAATAAAGCCCAAATCTTCACGTACCAATGGAATTTCACGCAGCACATCATCAAGCTTATCTTCAGCGCCTTGCTCGCGAAGTTGGTTTTCCATATTGGTCAACATGCCCCCCGGCACCTGAGCAATCAAAATACGCGAATCTACACCGCGCAAGCTGCCTTCAAACTTGGCATATTTCTTCCTCACTTCACGGAAGTAGGCGGCTATTTCTTCCAACAACACCAAATCTAAACCGGTGTCTCTCTCTGTTCCCTCAACGATAGACACCATAGTCTCGGTAGCAGAGTGACCATAAGTCATGCTCATGGATGAAATGGAGGTGTCCAGCATATCAATGCCGGCATCAATCGCCTTTTGATAGGTGGCAGTACTAAGACCTGTCGTGGCATGGCACTGCATGGCAATAGGGACGGCAACCGTTTCTTTAAGACGGGTGACCAGCTCCTCACATTCATAAGGTTTCAACAGGCCAGCCATGTCCTTGATGCAAATAGAATGCACGCCCATATCTTCCAGCTCACGCGCCATCGTCAGCCACAATTCCAGGTTATGCACAGGGCTGACCGTGTAGGAAATGGTCCCCTGCGCATGTGCTCCCACTTCAATAGCGGCTTTCACTGCAGTATTCAGATTACGCATATCATTCATAGCATCGAAGATACGGAATACATCTACGCCGTTAGTGTGCGCCCGCTCAACAAATTTGCGCACCACATCATCGGCGTAATGACGGTAACCCAACAGATTTTGACCGCGCAGCAACATTTGCTGCGGAGTATTAGGCATCGCCTTCTTTAATTCACGAATACGATGCCAGGGATCTTCTCCCAAATAGCGGATGCAGGCATCAAAAGTCGCACCGCCCCAGGATTCCATGGACCAATAGCCAACCTTATCCAGCTTCTGTGCTATCGGTAGCATATCTTCCAAGCGCATACGGGTGGCCAGCAAGGATTGATGACCATCGCGCAGGACAAGTTCTGTAATGGCAAGGGGTTTAGACATGGGGGCTCCGGCTTATTTTGAATTGCGATGTTGATGGATAGCAGCACTGATTGCCGCCACTTCAGCCGCTGAGATTCCGGCTGCGACAGTAGGCTTTCTTGGTGTAGCCGCCGTCGTAACATGAGATACAGCCTCGGGGAAACGACGGCATACTTTGCTGATCAGACTCACAGCGCCAATCAGCAAGGACAAGAACAGAAACACTACCGCCATTCCAACCAATAGTAATAGGCCGGCATCAAGCAGTAGCTGTTGAACTTCAGCATTCATTCTGTGGTATCCCTGATTTAAAGAGTGCAGATAAGTATCATGGGGATCATCAAAAAACAACCAAACCAACCGGTCAAAATGCTATAAGAAATCACTATTTATTCAGATATTCAGCATATTTAATCATTTGAAGCTTAAAAACCAGCCAAAAGGGGTTCTATGCTTATAGTGATTATTAGCGAGACCTTAAACGCTGGATATGGGCCTACCCCTTAAGAGCGGCAACTGTAATTCTGATAAAGCAAGAATATCAGGGGTTAGATGACAGCAAGCTTACAGGCGCGCCAGAAGGGTAAGGAGAATACAGATAGGCACGATGGAAGGGCTTCGGTATTTCTACTGGCAGATTATGGGGCCGCGCAACGACTTGGAAGGATTACGCCGGGCAATCCTGCCTACGCCCTTTGGGCC
>NZ_JAHDJU010000002.1:0-1382884 GCF_018531185.1 Bowmanella yangjiangensis | reverse complement strand
GCCAGCTAAAGCTGTTCTAAAACACTCCCGGTGTTTTAGTTACCCCATCCCCGACGATATAAAAGAAAAAGCCCCGTTCTTTCGAGTTAGTGACTACGAGAGCACGCTACTGCGTGGAAGGATTACGCTGGGTTATCCCGCCCAGCGCCCTGCGGGCCGTCGCTGTGAAGCGCGACGTTCTAATTCGTTCCTGACGAATTGGTCGAACCTAAGGAGGCTTTACTTCGGCATCCTGCCTACGCCCTTTGGGCCAGCTAAAGCTGTTCTAAAACACTCCCGGTGTTTTAGTTACCCCATCCCCGACGATATAAAAGAAAAAGCCCCGTTCTTTCGAGTTAGTGACTACGAGAGCACGCTACTGCGTGGAAGGATTACGCCGGGCTATCCTGCCCGCCGCCCTGCGGGCCGTCGCTGTGAAGCGCGACGTTCAAAAATGCTCCTGGCATTTTTGTCGAACCTGGGAGGTTTTACTTCGGCATCCTGCCTACGCCCTTTGGGCCAGCTAAAGCTGTTCTAAAACACTCCCGGTGTTTTAGTTACCCCGTCCCTCGACGGAATATAAAAGAAAAAGCCCCGTTCTTTCGAACGGGGCTTTTTCTTTTATATGGCGCGTGTGGAAGGATTCGAACCTCCGACCGCCTGGTTCGTAGCCAGGTACTCTATCCAGCTGAGCTACACACGCATGATACTTAAATTCTTTGCTATACAGCGAAAATAAATTCACTTCCCTGTCACAGCGAGCGCGAATTCTACATGGCTCGCTAGGAAATGCAATAGTAGTAGGTGATTTTATTTGTGGCAACGCGCTAACCGGCTAAGGTCTGTTCGGCTTACGCGAAATAGTGGCTTATATTCTAGACTGAACCCAAACGAAGAAGGGATACCAATGGATGAAAATCAATATCGCTATTGTGTTGATAGAGCAGCTTGGGAGCGCAGGCAATGGGATTTTTTAAAAAAAATGTATGTTCTCTGCCATTGAGAACAGTGCTGATGAATGGTGAACCTGCCGAGGGTGTTAGAATATTACGCGGACACAGGTGGTCAGCCAATGATGAAGATAAGGAAGATAAGGAAGATTCTTCTATCACAGATAAAAACGGAAAGTTCAACTTACCAGCGATATACAGCAGCTCGCTAAGCATCTCTCTGCTTCCAACTCATGAACCAGGCATAAATCAGTATATGATCTTTGAATATCAGGGAAAAAATATGATGCTTGGAGCTTCTATAGAACAAACTATGAATCCGGTGGAGAAATGGGGATATCTCCTCTGAAACTGAGATGTGAACTAAGCTCAGAATTCAGAGAATACAACACAGACGACATGACAAAAAGTTACTTCGGAATCTGTGAAATTACCAGCTAGCCGAAAGAGGACTCACGATTCAGTGCGCAAGGACTAAATTGAGCTATCCAATGCCCTTTGGGCCAGCTAAAGCTGTTCTAAAACACTCCCGGTGTTTTAGTCACCCCGCCCCAGACGATATAAAACAAAAGCCCCGTTCTTTTGAGTTGGGGACTACAAGATCACGCTACTACGTGGAAGGATTACGCAGGGCTATCCTGCCCAGCGCCCTGCGGGCCGTCGCGGTAGAACGCGACGTTCCAATTCGTTCCTGACGAATTGGTCGAACCTGGGAGGTTCTTACCACATCCCAGACGATATAAAAGAAAAGCCCCGTTCTTTCGAACGGGGCTTTTCTTTTATATGGCGCGTGTGGAAGGATTCGAACCTCCGACCGCCTGGTTCGTAGCCAGGTACTCTATCCAGCTGAGCTACACACGCGTAAACTTTGAATCCTGCATTTACTCTAAGAGTAAATGGCGGAGAGAGAGGGATTCGAACCCTCGATAGGGGTTAACCTATACACCCTTAGCAGGGGTGCGCCTTCAGCCACTCGGCCATCTCTCCTCAATGTGGGGTCGCAGTTTAATGATTCACTGAAGTAAGTCAAACCTTTTTTATGCTCAAAAGTGTCGTTCGTTGAGCATTTAAGCAATTGAGACAATTTTCATTCAAAAGCTTAGGTTTTTGACAGTTTTTTATGCGAAAGCAGGAAAATGGAGTGGCAACCTAAAACAATAAAGCAGATAAGAAAAAGGCTGGTTACCCAGCCTGTTTTTTTATGCGTCGTCAGATGCGTCTTCACCCGGATACTGAGAGTTTTTCTCAGCCTGGATGCGCATATAAATTTCTTCACGATGCACAGATACTTCCTTCGGGGCATTTACGCCGATCCGAACTTGGTTTCCTTTGACACCCAATACAGTGACAGTCACTTCGTCACCAATCATAAGAGTCTCACCTACACGACGGGTCAATATAAGCATTCGCTTGCTCCTGTTCCGTTTTTCCAACAAGTCCTTACTTAAACCTAGCGTAATTCTCTGTTATCACAAGAGATTACCTAGTAGCCCTTCCTTGTTTTCCGTGTCACTTCAGAAAACCGGCCCGAATAACTCAAAAAGTGAGCGGCGGATTATAGCTTATCCGCCAGCCATGTCGACACGCCAGCCAGTGCTGCATCCAGATTTTCTGGCTGCGTACCACCAGCCTGCGCCATGTCAGGGCGACCACCGCCCTTACCGCCAACCTGTTGAGCAACAAAGTTAACTAACTCACCAGCCTTAACTTTATCGGTTAAATCTTTGGTTACGCCAGCGATCAAGCTGACTTTCTGGCCTTCAGCAACACCCAGCATTAAAACGCCAGATCCCAATTTATTTTTCAGGCTATCCATCAAATCGCGAAGGGACTTAGCTTCAACGCCTTCAAGCTTGGCAGCCAGCAATTTCACGCCATTGATCTCAACAATGTTACTCAGCATATCGGCACCGGCCTGACTGGCCAGTTTCTGCTTAAGCTGTTGGATCTCTTTTTCAAGGCCTTTGGCTTGCTCGAGTAACTGTCCAACCCGCTCCGGAACACTTTGCACATCAGACTTTAACTGGCTGGCCATGCCCTGCAGTTGCTGACTTTGTTGCTGGCTGTACGCCAATGCTGCAGCACCAGTCACAGCTTCAATACGACGTACACCTGAGGCAATACCGCTCTCGCTGACAATGCGAAGCAAACCAATATCACCTGTACGTTTGACGTGCGTACCACCACACAGTTCCATAGAGAATGCGCCCATGGATACCACGCGCACCTCGTCATCGTACTTTTCACCAAACAGTGCTTGCGCACCGGCCGCTTTGGCATCATCAATAGCCATCAAGCGTGTGGTTAGGTCGTGGTTCTCTCGTACCTGCTGGTTAACCATATTTTCAATTTCAACCAACTGCTCACGGGTAACCCCTTCAAAATGCGAAAAGTCGAAACGCAGTTTGTCAGGCTGAACCAATGACCCCTTTTGATTAACGTGCTCACCCAGTACATTTTTAAGCGCAGCATGCAGCAAGTGAGTGGCACTGTGGTTTAGTTTTATGGCCTGACGACGTGCCGTATCAATCTGTGCGTCAACCTTATCACCAACCGAAATAGCCGCTTCTGCCACACCTTTGTGGGCAATAGCATTACCTAATTTAACAGTATCAGTGACTCTGAATGCACCATTTAGCAGTTTCAGCACCCCGGTATCACCTACCTGACCGCCCGACTCGGCGTAAAACGGCGTGTTATCCAGTACCACAATACCTTGCTCACCGGTAGCCAGGCTGCTGACGGCATTTTGCAGGTTAAACAGCTCGACCACCTTGGCCATGCCTTCTTCCTGCTCATAGCCGGTAAACTCCGAGCTATTTTCGCTGGTCAACTGCGCATTGTAGTCGGCACCAAAGTTGCTGGCAGCCTGGGCACGCTTACGCTGCTCAGCCATGGCCGCCTCAAAGCCCTGCTCATCGATGCTGTAGCCTTTTTCACGGGCCACGTCGTTGGTCAAATCGGAAGGGAAGCCATAAGTGTCATACAGCTTAAACACCAACTCGCCCGGAATAACCTTACCATCCAGGTTTTCCAGCGCATCGGACAAAATCTGCATGCCACGCTCCAAGGTGCGGGCAAATTGTTCTTCTTCGGCTTTCAGCACCCGTTCAATAGTGGCTTGCTGAGATTTAAGTTCTGGATAGGCGGAGCCCATCTGTGCAACCAGAGACGCCACCAGTTGATAGAAGAAAATATCCTGGGCGCCGAGCTTGTAGCCATGGCGCACAGCACGACGAATAATACGGCGCAGTACATAGCCGCGTCCTTCATTGGATGGCAAAACGCCATCGGCAATCAGGAAGCTACAAGAGCGGATATGGTCAGCTACCACACGCAGTGACTTGTCTTCCAAATCTTTTGCGCCTGTCACCTTGGCGGTGTCTTTAATCAAGGCCTGGAACAGGTCAATTTCATAGTTGCTGTGCACATGCTGCAAAATAGCCGAAATACGCTCAAGACCCATGCCGGTATCAATAGAAGGCTTAGGCAAAGGCTCCATGCTACCGTCAGCCTGACGGTTAAATTGCATGAAAACCAAGTTCCAAATCTCAATAAAGCGATCGCCGTCTTCCTCAGGGGAGCCAGGAGGGCCACCCCAGATATGCTCGCCGTGATCATAGAAAATCTCGGAGCACGGACCGCAAGGACCGGTATCCCCCATTGACCAGAAGTTATCTGAGGTACCAATACGGATTATCTTCTCTTTAGGTATCCCGATTTCCTTTTCCCAGATATCAAAGGCTTCATCGTCCTCTGCATACACAGTAACCAGCAGCTTTTCCTTGGGCAGCTTGAGCTCGTCGGTCAGGAAATTCCACGCCAGGGCAATAGCTTCTTTTTTGAAATAGTCGCCGAAGCTAAAGTTGCCCAGCATTTCAAAAAAAGTGTGATGGCGGGCCGTATATCCCACGTTTTCCAGGTCGTTGTGCTTACCACCAGCACGCACGCAGCGCTGTGAAGATACCGCGCGGGTATAAGCACGTTTTTCAGCGCCCAAAAACACATCCTTGAACTGGTTCATCCCGGCATTGGTAAACAATAAAGTCGGGTCATCGGCTGGCACAAGAGAGCTACTGGAAACCTTCTGGTGACCGTGCCTGGCAAAGTAGTCCAAAAATGCGCTTCGAATTTCAGCAGTGCTAATAGTCATTTAACATCCCGGAAAAAAACTGTGAAAAAAACCTTTGAATTATTGCGGACGATATCATGAAAACTCGCCACCTGTCAGGTGCAATCATAAGTAATTACTAGCCTGTACCGCCTCAATTTATGCAACTTTCACCCCTTTGGCGGTGAAGCTGCCAACAAGAGTCGATATTTGCCATTATTCATCGATAAAGGCACTCTCGCAGGCAAAACGGATTTGCTCTCCATTAAAGCCTTTATACTGTAAATAACGCATACGCTTTTGCTGCTCTTTCCAATCTGCCGCAGGCTGTCGATACTTACGTTGATAGGTAGTCAATGCAGCAGCAAACCAGTCGACATCCAATTCATCCAGAGCCTGTTGAATAAAGTGATCAGCGACCTGACGCATACGTAGCTCAGCACGAATACGTGCTTCTCCCTGACCCTTTCCCACCCGCTGGCGGACGAAGCTTCCGGCAAACCGCGCATCCGACTGCCAGCCCCGCTCGGTAAATTCGGTTAGAATGGTCCGACTAAGCGCAGGGTCAAATTCTCTGGCGGTCAGCTTAACCATCAGCTCTGCCTGACTATGTTCCCGTCTGGCAAGCAACATAGTGAGGGTTTCTCTGATGATCTTGCGATCAGCATCTGTCATAGTTATCTGCACCTATATCTTCTTGCTCATATTGTAACGCTGTCCGGCCATGGATTTACAATTCACTTTTATCGATAGCCTTAAACGTATTCCTGCGTCTGAGTGGCAAACCTTAGGTCAAGATGCCGGCCCTTTTCTGGACTATGCATTTCTGGGGGCCTTGGAAGCGCATCATTGCGTGGGAGGAGATAGCGGCTGGCAGCCTTGCCATTTGCTGGTGAAAGACACATTGGGCCTGCTTGCCGCGCTGCCGCTTTATCAAAAGTCACACAGCTATGGTGAGTACGTGTTTGACTTTGCCTGGGCCGAGGCTTTTAGCAGATACGGAAAACGCTACTATCCAAAACTAGTGTCTGCCCTGCCTTTCACACCGGTTCCCGGCCAGCGCTTGCTAACACGTCCCGGCGTAAATGCTGCGGATTTATGGCCTGCAGTACTGGAACGCCTGAAAACTTATTGTCATGAAGCATCCTTGTCCTCACTGCATGTACTCTTCCCTCACCAAGAGGATGCTGTACAACTTGCCGAGCTTGGTGCCATGCAACGTCACTCTGTGCAGTTTCATTGGTTTAATCGCGGCTACAACGAATTTGCTGATTTTACGGCCACCTTCAGCTCCCGTAAGCGCAAGAACCTGCTTAAAGAACGTCGACGACTACTAGCAGCGGGTATCAGCTTCCATCGGCTAACGGGCTGCGCCATCACTGCCGAGCATATGCAAGACTTCTATCTGTGTTATCAACACACCTACCTGAAACGCTCAGGCCACAATGGCTATCTGAATAGTCGCTTTTTTGAGGCGTTACGACAAAATATGAGTAAGCGGCTACTACTTGTGCAAGCACGCATTAACGGCGATATGCTGGCCAGCGCATTGTTTTTTACTGACAAGCAAGGTCTGTTCGGCCGCTACTGGGGTTGTATGCAGGAAGTAGATGGACTGCATTTTGAAGTTTGTTACTACCAAGGCATCGAATATTGCATTGAACATGGCCTGCCATTTTTTAATCCAGGCACACAAGGCGAGCATAAAATTCAACGGGGGTTTGAACCAGTTTTGTGCTTCAGCAATCACTGGTTGGCAGACAACGCTTTTCATACAGCAGTGCAACATTATGTCGCCCAGGAAAAGTTGCAAATGGCTGAATATTATCGAGAAGCCACCAAACTACTTCCTTATTCACAACAGAATGCCACCTAAAGCGTTTTCCTAACTGCCAACAGCTGCTAGAGTCAAAGAAAATATCCAATGCGTCAAATTGCTGTGAAACTGTTGCGTGGTTTGTTTGTCATTCTGCTTCTAAATTCACCATGGGGACAGGCGAGTGAAATTGTGCATATGCATTTGGCGGTATCTGAGAGGCATGCACAAGGTCTGGCACGCCCGGGAGAATATCGTTTGTCCTGGCAGTTACTGGAGCGCGCGTTAGCCAATGACAAAGGCTTCGAAATCACCCCATCATCCTTGGCTTGGTCCTGGGCACAAACCCAGTTGCAACAGGGCAAACTGGATGCTGTTTTCTTTGCAGCCAAAACCACAGAACGCGCTAAGTGGGCGCAATTTAGCCCCCCGTTAACGCTGTCCAGAGCGGGATTTTTCAGCCTGCCTGGAACAAAAGCCCAGTCGCTATCCGAGCTAAAGGCTTCCAATGAGCTTATCGGCGTATTGCAAGGTACTGCACAAAATCAATTTCTATTGGACAAAGGATTTACCAATATCTATCCGCTGGTAGAGAGTGATGCACTGTTGCAGATGCTATTGGGTGGGCGAATCAAACATGCTTTTATCATAGAAACCCTGGCCAACTATTATTGCACACAGATGAATCAGGAGCAGCACCAACCCTGCCTGCAATCCGGTGAAGTACCGCAGGAAAACACCATTCATATTATGGGGAATCTCGGTGACCCGGCATTTTTGCACTTCTCTACAGCATTAACAGAAGGACTAAAACACCTCGTTGCCACCAATCAAGTTCTCCCTCTTTATAAGGAAAATAACTTATCATCAGACAGTTATGAAACGTGGCTTGCCCAACTTAACGCCTACGCAACAGACTTAAAAAGCCATCTAATACGAGAGCTGAATTAAATAAGTTTTTGCCAGACAAGCAGTTGATTGTTAGCCGGCATTTGAATTCGCTGCATCAGTGTCAATCCGCTTCCTGCAACCCAGCTTTGCAGTTCTGCAATGTCACGAATTCCGCCAAAGCCCTGACTTAACAGATGTTGGTCAAAGGCCTGATTACTGTCACTGGTATATTGACCATCGATATTAAAAGGACCGTACTGGCAAAACACCCCATTGTCAGTTAAGTTCTCGGCCACCATCTGCATCATCAGCTTAGCTTCTGGCACTTGCATAATGTGAGTGGTGTTAGCAGTAAACACGGTATCAAAACCGCCGTCTGGCCACTTATCCAGACCGACAGTAAAACAAATAGGGCGATGCAGATTGGCTGCGGGGAAATCATCTATCCAGGCGTTAATGCCAGCATGATTTTCCAGCCTGTCACTGGTTTGCCAATGCAAATGCGGTAACAAGGCGGCAAAGTACACCGCATGCTGTCCTGTACCCGAGCCGATCTCCAGCAAGCGTCGACTGCCACCAAGGCGCACTTTCAACACGTCCAAAATAGGGCCTTTGTTGTTTTCACAGGCTTGGCTGTATGGTTTACCCATTGAATTTATCTCCTACCTGGCAGCCTTTTAAACGCTGCAAAAATGCTTGTACCTCGGGCTCTCCTTCTGCTGGTGCCCAGTTGGCCATGTCTTCTGCAGATAATGCCTGATAAGGCCCTTGTTTGACTTCTAAAAAGGTCGCGGGTTGCTCCAGCGCCACCACGCTATGCCAAGTATCATGGGGAATTTCCAGGCCTCGTAACGGCCCTTGGGCGCAAAGCTCATGGTGAGCCAGTACTTCGCCCTCCTGACTGAAAATGACAAAAGATGCCGTGCCCTCCAGCATCAGGAAAAACTCCCATTTGTCAGATTGGCTATGCCGGTGGGGCCTGACATAAGAGTCTGGCATCAGGGTAATAAACAACCTCTGCACAGGATCGCTAAGATCACTGTGAATATTGTGGTTGAGCCGCCTTCTCGGGCTTTGCGCTGCGCCGTCCTGTAATTGCGAAAACAGCGAGTCGTCGAACAGTTGGATTGCCAAATAAAGTCTTCCAATAAGCAAAATATTGCATTTAGACTACCAGAAGCACCATACTCGAACACCTTTAACTACTCGTTTCAACCTGCCTGTGGATAAATGGCCAATCCAAGCAAACACAAGCAGGTCGAATACCTTTATTGCATTACCTACCAGTCTTGTTTAGGTTGCGCGTCCAAGCGAGCAACAGACCAGCAAGTGCAAACAGCATCAGAGGAGCGGGTTCACTTACCCCAACTGGGCGATCAGACACTTCTATGGCTGAACTAGCGACTTCACCGTTGTCACCTACCTCACCTATATACAGATAGAGTCCGGCCGTTGACAAAGCAGAGGTCAAGTTGAAGCTCAGCTTGCCGAGATCACCCATACTGAGAAATCCTGCAGCTCCCGGAATTGCGACTGTTGCGTTGCCATCAAAAGCGCCAAGTGTAGCCACAGTGTTGTCCACGCCATTCCCTGAGCTATTGGTACCAAATAGCTTGCTGTTCAATGGAGCCCGCTGCACACCCGGCGAGAAAAGCACACCATTGATATAATCAAATACCGACAGCCCCGTCAGCCCTGCCGCACATGAAGCCGTTGTACATAAGGTATTGGATAAGATAATGGCATCCAGATCGAAGCCACTAAACTGACCGGTAGCCCCACCAAGTCCACGACTGTCATCATTAATAGTGACGGACAAGATATTTGATAAGCCTATACCGCTAAGATCGGCCATGTAAATCGCTGTGCTAGCAGGTGAGCCCCCCGCCACACCAGACAGCTTGGTGAACGAGATTGGCGCAGCTTGTGTACTCGACAAGCAAAAAAACAAAGTAAAAAAAGCAAAAATTTGCTTACCACGATTCATATTCTTTTCTCCATAAGAACATTGTTATGATTTGAATCGCTACATCTTGATTCAACTCAGCCTAAGCAAAGGCCGAGCCAATTAAAAATTCACATATTTATCAAACAACTAACAAATAAACCTGTGACCTTCTGTAAATATTTATGACGAAACAGCCGGTTTGAATGATAAATAATTATTCTGAAATACAGGCCATAAAAAAGGGAGCTATGCTCCCTTTGTACTTAGTTAAAACAACCAGTGGTCAGCTTAAGTTAGGTGCCAGCCACTTTTCGGCGGTCTGTATATCCCAGCCCTTGCGCTGCGCATAATCTTCTAACTGATCAGACTGGATCTGCGCGACAGCAAAGTACTTGCTCTGTGGATGAGCAAAGTACCAACCTGAGACAGAGGCCCCAGGCCACATGGCGTAGCTGGAGGTAAGCTGCATACCAATTCGGCGCTCAACGTCCAGCAAATCCCAGATCTTCTGCTTTTCGGTATGCTCTGGGCATGCCGCATAACCTGGCGCCGGACGAATGCCTTGATACTTTTCACGGATCAGCTCGTCGTTATTAAGGTTTTCTTCGGCAGCATATCCCCAAATTTCCTTACGCACCCGCTCGTGCAGGTACTCGGCGAAGGCCTCGGCTAATCTGTCGGCCACAGCTTTGACCATAATGGCGTTATAGTCGTCGCCATCAGCCTTATATGCATCGGCCAGTTCATCTTCGCCAATGCCACCGGTTACCGCGAAGGCGCCGGTGTAGTCAGCTATGCCGCTGTCTTTAGTGGCAACAAAGTCGCTTAAGCAGTAGTTAGGAAAATCCAGCTTTTCGGTTTGCTGACGTAAATGACAGGCTGTGGTAAGCACCTGACTGCGACTGTCATCAGCATAGATTTCAATATCATCGCCAATGCGGTTAGCAGCAAATATGCCCACTACCCCTTTGGCCTGAATTTCACCGGATTGCTCAAAGCGGTCCAACATGGCATTAGCGTCGGCAAACAGCTTTTTGGCTTCCTCGCCCACCACTTCATCATCAAAAATGCGTGGGTACTTACCGGCCAGCGACCAAGTCAGGAAATACGGCGTCCAGTCTATATAGCGGCGCAACGTCGCGATATCCGCGGTAATTACCTGTACACCAAGCTGATTAGGCTTATGCGGCAGATAGTCGCTAAAATCGAGTTTTACATCGTTAGCGCGAGCCTGCTCCAAAGTAACTGGCTTAGTGCGCGGTTTTTTACGGGCATGCTGTTCGCGGACTTTTTCATACTCCACCGCCAGCTCGGCCGCATACTCGGCTCGGGCGGTAGCGGAGATAAGCTTCTGGCATACCCCCACGGCACGGGAGGCATTGGGTACATAAACTACCGGGCCATGATAATTCTGCTCAATTTTCACCGCCGTATGGGCCTTGGATGTGGTGGCACCACCAATCAGTAGCGGCAGCTCAAAGCCCTGACGCTGCATCTCTTTGGCCACATGCACCATCTCATCCAGTGACGGCGTAATCAGCCCCGACAGGCCAATCATATCGGCCTTTTGTTCACGGGCGGTTTGCAGAATTTTCTCGCAAGGCACCATCACCCCAAGGTCAATCACCTCGAAGTTATTACATTGCAGCACCACGCCAACAATATTCTTGCCTATATCATGAACATCGCCTTTTACCGTGGCGAGCAGAATTTTACCGTTGGACGAGCCGGCATTCTTTTCGTTTTCGATATAAGGCTGCAAATAGGCCACGGCACGCTTCATTACCCGGGCTGATTTCACCACCTGGGGCAGGAACATCTTACCTTCACCAAAGAGGTCACCTACCACGTTCATGCCATCCATTAACGGCCCTTCAATCACATGCAGGGGTTTTTCCGCTTCCTGGCGGGCAGCTTCAGTGTCTTCCTCGATAAAATCGGTAATGCCTTTGACCAGCGCATGCTCCAGTCGTTTACTAACCGGCCAGCCACGCCATTCCTGAGTTTCTTTTTCGACTTCTTTACCGTCGCCTCGGTATTTTGGCGCCAGTTCCAGCAAGCGGTCGGTAGCCTCGGGATGGCGGTTAAGAATCACATCTTCCACCGCTTCTCGCAGTTCCAGCGGAATATCGTCATACACCGCCAACTGCCCGGCGTTAACGATGGCCATATCCATACCGGCCTTGATGGCATAGTACAAAAACACCGAGTGCATGGCCTCACGCACTGGTTCATTGCCACGAAACGAGAAAGACACGTTCGACAAACCGCCGGAGATATGGGCATGAGGCAGATGTTTACGGATCTTTCGGGTGGCATTAATAAAGTCCACCGCGTAGTTGTTATGCTCTTCGATACCGGTAGCGACCGCAAATATATTGGGGTCAAATATAATGTCTTCCGGCGGGAAACCGACTTTTTCGGTCAGTAACTTGTAGCTGCGCTGACAGATCTCGAACTTACGCTCCTCGGTGTCGGCCTGCCCCACTTCATCAAAAGCCATAACCACAGTTGCAGCGCCATAACGTCTGATGAGTTTAGCCTGATGCAGGAACTGCTCTTCACCTTCTTTAAGGCTGATGGAGTTAACGATAGCCTTGCCCTGCACGCATTTAAGCCCGGCCTCAATCACCGACCACTTAGATGAGTCGATCATCACGGGCACACGGCTGATATCCGGCTCAGAGGCAATCAGATTTAAAAAGCGCACCATGGCCGCTTCAGAGTCCAACATGGCTTCATCCATGTTGATATCAATCACTTGCGCGCCGTTTTCGACCTGCTGGCGGGCCACTTCCAATGCGGCTTCATAATCGCCTTCCAGAATCAGGCGTTTAAAGCGGGCCGAACCTGTGACGTTGGTACGCTCGCCGACGTTAATAAAGTTGGCGCTGGCTTGTTGAGTCATGCTTACCTCGGTCTGTTACTGTACAAATGGCTCAAGGCCGGACAGGCGTAATTTCACCGGCAATCTGGGGGGCACCCTTGGCGCCTTGCCCGCTACCGCGTCAGCCAGAATGCGAATATGTTCAGGGGTGGTGCCACAGCAGCCGCCGACAATATTCAACAAACCTGCATCGGCCCACTCGCGGATATGCACGGCCATCTCTTCCCCATCCATATCGTATTCGCCAAATTCATTAGGTAGACCCGCATTGGGGTGCGCAGATACCGCGCATTCACAGACATCACTGAGCTCTTGAACATATTGACGCAGCAAATCCGGTCCCAACGCACAGTTAAGGCCGAACGACAGCGGTTTAATATGACGCAGTGAATAGTAGAAAGCTTCGGTGGTTTGTCCGGACAAGGTACGGCCGGAGGCATCGGTAATAGTACCGGAGATCATCACCGGCAAGGATTGACCGCGCTTTTCAAACACGTTTTCTACCGCAAAGGCCGCCGCTTTGGCATTTAAGGTATCGAAGATGGTCTCGATAAGAATAATATCCGCGCCACCTTCCATCAGTGCCTGGGTGGCCTCCTCATAGGCTTCCACCAGCTCATCGAAAGTGACATTGCGCTTACCAGGGTCGTTCACATCCGGGGAAATTGACGCGGTACGGTTGGTGGGACCTAACACCCCTGCCACATAGCGTGGTCGCTCTGGCGTACTGTATTTTTCACAGGCCTGCTTTGCCAGTCGGGTGGCCTGCAGATTAATTTCATACACCAGTGACTGCATATCATAGTCAGCCATGGCGATAGAGGTCGCATTAAAGGTATTGGTTTCCAAAATGTCGGCACCAGCTGCCAGGTATTTTTCGTGGATTTCACCAATCATGTCCGGCTGGGTTAATACCAACAAATCATTGTTGCCCTTGATATCCATATGCCAGTCGGCAAAGCGTGTGCCTCGGTAATCAGCTTCTTCCAGCTTGTACTGCTGGATCATGGTCCCCATCGCGCCATCCAGGATCAGGATGCGGGATTTCAGGGCCTCTTCAATGGGCTTGAGCTTCAACTAAACAATCCTCTTCGTGCCTTTCAGGCGATATCTGACAAATTAAACGGGGTTTCCTGATACACATAGTAATTCAGCCAGTTGGTGAACAACAAATTACCATGGGAGCGCCAAGTGACCAGCGGTGCTAAGCAAGGGTTATTACCAGGAAAGTAGTTATCCGGTACAGCAGGCGCCAAACCAGCATCCAGGTCCCTTTGATATTCACCCGCCAAGGTATCTGGATCATACTCGGGATGCCCCGTCACAAAGACTAAACGTTTATCCCGCGTAGCTGCCAGATACACGCCGGCTTTTTCCGACGTAGCCAGCACCTTGAGCTCAGGCACTGAATGATAAGTCTCCAATGGAATCTCGCCAAAGCGTGAATGGCAGGCGTTAAACACCGGATCAAAACCGCGCAGCAACTCATCATGCTCTTCGTTGACCTGATGACTGAATACGCCAGACAATTTATGCTCGCGTAAGCGGCGGTCGATACCAAAATAATGATACATAGCAGCATGGGCTGCCCAGCATAAAAACAGTGTGGATTGCACATGTCGGCGAGCCCAATCGAGCACAGTTTGCATCTTATCCCAGTACTTCACCGCCTCGTAATCCAGCAGCGCAAGCGGCGCACCTGTCACAATCAAACCATCATATTTCTTATTAGCGATATCATCGAACTGGTGGTAGAACGCGTCCATATGCGCCTTAGGGGTATTTTTCGGCGCTTCATTATCGATGCGAATCAGGTCCACGTTGATCTGCAGCGGCGTGTTGGACAACAGCCGCAGCAACTGAATTTCGGTTTCAATTTTGTTCGGCATCAGATTGAGGATCCCCACTTCCAAGGGGCGAATATCCTGATTGGCTGCGCGTTCCATTCCCATCACAAAGATGTTCTCTTCACCTAATACATCCTGTGCGGGCAAATCATTGGGAATACGAATTGGCATAGCAGTCCTCCGAACTAGTGAACAAGTAGCCTTAAGCTGGCTATGTAGGGCATCTTGCCAAGACGTCTGGAAATGTCAACCTCTTTACGTCTAGACGTCCAAATGATTTTTATGTGGAATGGAAAGCTCTCTCTACAGTGATGTTTTAGAACAGCTACGCCAGATGAAAAGCTTTTCCAAAAACGCCTTTCAAGAGCACATTATCTATATATAGCCATCACAAAAAGATCTAATCTTAGCGCTTCAAAAAACGTCGTAAAAACGCTAGGTTAGCCGTCTCTTCCTGGCATTGTACAAGACCTATGAACTGGCAGTTGGCAAGACAATTCCCATCGCTGGTATGGGTTATGATCCTCGGCGTATTTTTCTCCCGTGGCACCTTTTTTATGGTGTGGCCCTTTATGGCCATCATGCTCTACCAAAAGTTTGCCTTAAACGAATGGCAGATAGGCCTGACAATGACAATATCGGCGGTTTCTGCGGTACTGGTTGGCTTTTATGCCGGCGCGCTGACCGACAGATTAGGCCGCAAAACCATGCTACTTAGCGCCGGGGTATTAGCCATTTTGGCTTTCAGTTTGCTCGCCATTGCAGACCAGGTGATCTTATATGCTCTCTGCATGGCTTTGTGCGCCATCAGCCGGGAGATTTGGGAGCCGCCTGCCAAGGCCCTGATCAGCGATATGCTGCCCGAAGCCGATATGCGCGAAACGGCTTTTCAGTTGCGTTACTTTTCCATTAACGTCGGTGCCGCCGTTTTCCCCCTGGCTGGCGTATGGATGGGCTTTGCCGGTCAGCAACACACCTTTTTTGCCGTCGCAGCAGTTTACCTGCTGTTGCTGTGGGCGGTGTGGTGGGCATTTCGCCGTCCTTCTTCTCCCAAAGGACAGAACATCAGCCGTATTCCATTCAAGCAAATCTTACGGGTCCTGAGTCAGGACAAGTTGTTTTTATTACTGGTTCTGGCAAATACCCTGGTCGCTTTTGTGTTTGCCCATCTGGACTCATCCCTGGTGCAGTATCTGAGCCGCGAAGGCCTGGATAATGTGGTGCAACTGGTGGGTACCCTAATTTTTACCAATGGCATGACCATTGTGTGCTTTCAGTTTGTGATGGTGCGCCTGATGCAAAAGCGCAGCCTGGTGCATCGTGTTCAGGTGGGTATGGTGCTACTGACCTTGTCACAGCTGGGCTTTGCCCTTAACCCCATCGATTGGTACTGGGGCTGGATTGTCGCCACTTTCCTGTTAAGTTTGGGGGAATGTATTTTATTCCCCACCATGAATATCCAGATTGACCGCATTGCACCTGCCAATATGCGCGGCGTTTATTATGGCGCGGCGTCTTTGTATTCCATCGGCTTTGCCCTCGCACCTTATATCGGCGGTCTGTTGCTAAAGGCTTATGGCGGCCCCAGCTTGTTTTTCTTCACCAGCCTTTGCTGTCTGGTCGTGTTTGCGCTATATCAGCAAATGCGCTTTGCCACACGTCCAGCTCTGGCAACCGAACCAGTGGAGCAAGAAGGATGAAGGGATACCTCAGCATGCTGCTCAGCAGCATCTTAGTCTTTGCCAATAGCCTGCAAGCACAGCCTGATGCGCTGGTAAAAGCCGCTCAAGCCCGCACACTATTGGATATACGTTATGACGGCAGTTATCACAAACTGGCCTATCCGGGGGGCGATGTGCCGGACAATATCGGGGTTTGTACCGATTTGGTGATCCGCAGCTATCGTACCCTGGGCGTCGACCTTCAGCAGTTAGTCCATGAGGATATCAGGCAACACTTCTCACTTTACCCCTCAAAACGCATTTGGGGCCTGAGCAAGCCTGACCGCAATATAGATCACCGGCGCGTGCCCAACCTGCAGGTGTTTTTGGGCCGATATGGGCAGTCGCTGCCGCTTACCCAGCAAACCGAGGCATTTTTGGCCGGAGATATCGTCACCTGGATGTTACCGGGTAATCTGCCGCATATTGGGATTGTCAGTGATAAAAGCGCACCAGACGGCACGCCGCTGGTATTACACAATATCGGCGCGGGGCCCGTGGAAGATAACAGCCTGCTTCGCTATCCCATCCCAGGTCATTACCGATACCCGGCTGCGACAGAGCAATAAACCACAGACATAAAAAAGCCCGCGATGGCGGGCTTTTTTGCTGACAAGGTGCAGAAGTTTACAGTACTTCCTCTGATACACCTTCTTCGGCTTTAACGGTTTTAGCCAAGAGCAGTTTGTCACGCAGCTGCTTCTCAATCGCCTCAGCCATTTCCGGTTTGTCTTTTAAGAACTTCACCGCATTGGCTTTACCCTGACCGATACGCTCACCATTGTAGCTGTACCAGGCCCCGGCTTTTTCCACAAACTTGTGTAGTACGCCCATGTCCACCAGCTCAGCTTCTTTGCTGATCCCTTCGCCGTACATAATATTAAATTCGGCCTGTTTAAAGGGTGGGGCCACTTTGTTCTTCACCACTTTAACGCGGGTTTCACTGCCCACTACTTCGTCGCCTTCTTTCACCGCACCGATACGGCGGATATCCAGACGAACCGAGGCATAGAATTTCAGCGCGTTACCACCCGTAGTGGTCTCGGGGTTACCGAACATCACACCAATTTTCATACGAATTTGGTTAATGAAGATACATAGAGTGTTGGAGCGTTTGATATTACCGGTCAGCTTACGCAGCGCCTGAGACATTAAACGCGCCTGCAGACCAACGTGGGAGTCACCCATTTCGCCTTCAATTTCAGCTTTAGGGGTCAGTGCCGCCACCGAGTCGACCACCACCACATCGACTGCGCCAGAACGCACCAGCATGTCACAGATTTCCAGGGCCTGCTCACCGGTATCCGGCTGAGACACCAGCAGCTCTTCCACATTCACTCCGAGCTTACCAGCATAAACAGGATCTAACGCGTGTTCAGCATCCACGAAGGCACAGGTTTTACCCATTTTTTGCGCCTGGGCTATCACTTGCAGTGTCAGCGTGGTTTTACCTGATGATTCAGGACCATAAATTTCCACCACACGGCCACAAGGCAAACCGCCAATACCTAAGGCAACATCTACGCTCAGTGAGCCGGTGGAAATTGCTTCAATGTCCATGGCCTGGTTATCACCCAGACGCATAATGGCACCTTTACCAAACTGTTTCTCGATTTGTCCCAGGGCAGCCGACAGGGCCCTGGCTTTATTATCTTCCATTGGTCGCTCCTTACTTGAGCTAGTGATGTTGATCAGGATATGGGGCAAGTATACTGTATAACCATACAGTTTCAAGTACCCAAAAAGACTTTATAGCTAAACGGCGACAACTGAAGTAGAACCACCGTCACTGAGTAACAAATAGATACAACTCAAACCAAATGCTGCCCTACACTTGAACGAGCTCAATGGGGAGCCATATCTTAAATATGGAAATATGCCGACGTATGAAAAGGTTTCACAAGTTCGCAATCTGCACTTTTCATGTCCTTCTTCTCTTAGCTCTATTCAACCGAACAGTATATGGAGAAGAACTTTCAGTTAAGGAATTTTGTAAAAGTTCCGGTCAGAAGTCTTTGAGAGATCTATCCCCTCTTATGGATGAGATAGATAAAAAAAGTCAGGAAACTAGAATTTTAGCCAATGGACTAACGGTCAATATAGATCTTAGGCCCGATTATTATTCCGCTTTGTTTGAGGACTGTATACAGAGAAAGAAAGCGGAGCTTCTCACTAACGATGAAACAGAAGCAACAGCTCAGCTTAGTGCGTTGATGAAGAAAATAAACTTTTACTCCCCTAGCCAGGAAAGCCTAAATTTCCAGTTAGATCTTGAAGTTGCCAATCGTCAAAGAATGCTGTCATCTGGTTTAGCGTTATCTGATGCGCAAAGAATCAACATTGAGTATCTCTTTGAGGCCTATGTCCAAAAAAGACTTTTCGCAAAAGCCGAAGATCTTCGTATTCAATTTCCTGAGATTGAGTTTCCTAAACTCCCAACACTAAATATCCGCAGCGACATGACAGTTCAACTACTTCAGGTAAATGACTCGGCATCGGAACTCAATGCCATAACTTTTGACTGGCACAAAATAGATATTGTTGTAGTGGCTTCTCCCTTATGCTCACCGTCCCGACGATTTAGCGCCTGGTTGTTGGAGAATACGGAGTATCTAGATTTTTTTAAGAAGCATTCAACTTGGATCTTACCAGCAACAGGTCGCCTTTGGCTTAAAGAAGTACTCAATGCCAATAAGCAATATCCCATTCCATACTATCTGGTAAACCAGCCAGAAGACTGGCCGTCGATTAGTTCCTGGTCGACACCAACACTGTACTTTTTTAAACAAAAAGAACTTGTCGGCCAGCTAGTTGGTTGGCCCCAGGAGGGCCAACAACAAAAATTAGAAACTATGATTAGCTTGCTTAAAAAATAAAAACTAATCAATGCAGTTCATCAACGAATATGCACAACCGCCTGTTGCAGGGCAAAATCAATGGCCTGCTCTCGCACTTGCTGGCGGTCACCTTCAAAGCGCTGATGTACACTGACCACCTTATCTGCCAGGGCAATACCAAACCATACCGTGCCCACCGGTTTTTGCGGGCTGCCGCCATCCGGGCCGGCGATGCCACTCACCGCAATGGCTATATCTGCCTTTGCGGCCTTAAGCGCACCTTGTGCCATCTCTTCCACGGTTTGTGCAGAGACCGCACCATGTACAACAAGTGTGTCGTGATGCACCCCGAGTAAACGCTCTTTAACGTCATTCGAGTAAGTAATAAAGCCCTGTTCGAACCAGCCAGAACTTCCAGATATGCTGGTAATGGCGTATCCTATGCCCCCTCCGGTGCAGGATTCGGCGCAGGTAATAGTCCAGCCCTTTTGCTTTAGGGCGTCGCCTAGCTGCTCGGCCAGACGCAGGTTAGTATCTGTCGTCATCATTCCTTACTCCGACAATAAACAAGAATAGCGTCATTATGCCCTCTGATAAATTTGCCTCGCAAGCCGGTCTTTTCGATGAACAGCAACTCGCTCAGCACACGCCCATGATGCAGCAGTACCTGCGGATCAAATCTGAGCATCCGAATATTCTGCTGTTTTACCGGATGGGAGACTTTTACGAACTTTTCTATGACGACGCCAAAAAGGCCGCGCAGTTACTGGATATATCCCTGACTGCTCGGGGCAAATCCGGGGGTGATCCCATTCCTATGGCGGGGGTTCCCTACCATGCGGTAGAGGGCTATCTGGCTAAGCTGGTTAAGCTCGGCCAGTCGGTGGCTATTTGCGAACAGGTGGGCGACCCGGCCACCAGTAAAGGGCCGGTCGAGCGCAAAGTGGCGCGCATTGTCACGCCGGGCACTATTACTGATGAAGCCTTGCTGGATGACAGACGGGATAACCTCTTGGCGGCAATCTGGCAAGGTAAGGAAGGCTTTGGCTATGCCACACTGGAATTATCCAGTGGGCGCTTTAGTTTATCCGAGCTTAAAAATGAAGAAGCGCTGCTTGCCGAGCTGCAACGCACTCAGCCCGCCGAGCTGCTTTATCCCGAAGGCATGGCAGCCCTGCAATTAATTGAACAGCGCCGCGGACTGCGCCGTCGTCCCGAGTGGGAATTTGACCTGCAAACTGCTATTACCCAGCTTAACCAGCAATTCGGCACCCGCGAGTTAAGTGGTTTTGGCGTGGATAAAGCCGAGTTGGGTCTGTGTGCTGCCGGCTGCGTGATTCAGTATGTAAAAGACACCCAGCGTGCCGCCCTGCCACATATTCGTGCCATTCGTCTGGAAACCCAAAGTGATACCGTACAGATGGACGCCGCCACCAGACGCAATCTAGAGCTGACCCAGAATCTGGCCGGCACCTTGGACAACACTCTGGCCTCAGTATTGGATAAAACAAGCACCGCCATGGGTAGCCGTTTGCTGCAGCGCTGGTTGCACCGCCCCCTTACCGATATTCAGGCGCTTACACGCCGCCAGGACAGTATTGCCGCACTGCTGGATGCCGACCTGCAGGAACTGCGTGATTATTTAAAACAAGTGGGCGATATCGAACGGGTATTGGGCCGTTTGGCTCTGCGTAGCGCCAGGCCCAGGGATTTTGCCAGACTGCGTCAGGCCTTTGGTCAATTGCCGGCCATTCGCAGTTTCCTGACCACCCTGAATTGTTCGCCGCTGCACAGCTTGTCATGCGAAATCAATGAGTTCCCCGAGCTGCTGGATCTGCTGGAACGGGCGATTATCGACAACCCGCCGGTATTGATTCGCGATGGCGGCGTAATTGCCCCTGGCTACCATGCTGAGCTGGACGAACTGCGCGCGTTGTCCAAAGGCGCCACGGATTACCTGGTACGATTGGAAGAGCGGGAAAAACAACGCACCGATATTCCGACCCTGAAGGTGGGTTTTAATAAAGTGCATGGCTACTATATTGAAGTCAGCCGCGGCTATGCCGATCTTGTCCCGGCAGAATATGTACGCCGCCAGACCCTAAAGAACAATGAACGTTACATCATTCCCGAGCTTAAGGAATACGAAGATAAAGTGCTGACCAGTCAGGGCCGCGCCCTGGCGCTGGAAAAACAGCTATATGACGCCCTGTTTGATGCCCTGCTGCCTCAACTGTTTGAATTGCAGCTAAGTGGGGCGGCACTGGCCGAACTGGATGTGCTGTGTAATCTGGCAGACTGTGCTCAGTTGTATGACTATCACAGGCCCGAGTTCAGTTCAGAGCCAGGCATTCAGTATGACCGCGGCCGTCACCCGGTGGTCGAACAGGTATTGACCGAGCCTTTTATTGCCAACCCCTTGGCCCTTGGCCATAAACGTCGCATGCTGATTATTACCGGCCCAAATATGGGCGGTAAATCTACCTATATGCGTCAGACCGCGCTGATTGCGTTAATGGCCAGCATAGGCAGTTTTGTACCAGCGGAAAACGCCAAAATCGGCCCTATCGACCGTATATTTACCCGTATCGGCGCCTCTGACGATCTGGCCTCAGGCCGTTCTACTTTTATGGTGGAGATGACCGAAACTGCCAATATTCTCAACAACGCCACCGCAAACAGCCTGGTGCTGATGGACGAAATTGGTCGCGGCACTAGTACCTATGACGGTTTATCCCTGGCCTGGGCCACGGCCTGCTATCTGGCCGAGCAGCTCAGTGCTTTTACCCTCTTTGCCACCCACTATTTTGAAATGACGCAGCTGGCCGAGACCATGGAATCACTGGCGAATGTGCATCTGGATGCAGTGGAGCATGAGGACGGTATCAGCTTTATGCACGCCGTGCAGGAAGGTGCAGCCGACCGCAGTTATGGCATACAGGTAGCGATGCTGGCCGGTGTGCCGCGCCCGGTTATTCAGGCCGCCAGACAAAAGTTGTTAGAACTTGAGCAGAGCGATAATCGTCCCACCGGGTCGACATCAAGCCCGGCGGCCAGTCAGTTGGATTTTATTCAGTTGGATGACCCACTACGTAAAGCCTTAAAAGGTCTGAATCCTGACGAGCTTAGCCCCCGTCAGGCCCTGGACGCCTTGTATAGCCTTAAGCGTCTAAGCCAGGACTAGACAAGCCTTTAGGGGCTTGCCGTTTGGCAATGCCCCTTCGCACAGAAATTGCTCGCCGATGACGCTTTTAGATTGAGAGATAAGCGGTATTTGCGTATACTACTTTCCCGTCCTGATAAGAATTCCACTCGCACCCCGACAAACCACTTTTGGTGGTGTGTTTTGCGTTGTGGTACGGATTTCCGATTAACTCCCAAGTCTTAGGTTTCGCATGACAAACTATATTTTCGTGACGGGTGGTGTGGTTTCATCACTAGGTAAAGGTATTGCAGCCGCTTCACTGGCCGCCATTCTGGAGGCGCGCGGGCTGAAAGTCACCATGCTGAAACTGGATCCCTATATCAACGTGGATCCCGGCACCATGAGTCCTATCCAGCACGGTGAAGTATTCGTCACCGATGATGGCGCAGAAACCGATTTGGATTTGGGTCACTACGAGCGTTTTATCCGCACCCGTATGACCAGCCGCAACAACTTCACTACCGGTCGTGTGTATGAAGAAGTGATCAAGCGTGAGCGCCGCGGCGACTACCTGGGTGCCACCATTCAGGTTATTCCTCACATCACCAATGAAATTAAGCGCCGCGTTATCGAAGGCGCCGAAGGGGTTGATGTGGCCATCGTTGAAATCGGTGGTACGGTGGGCGATATCGAATCCCAGCCGTTTTTGGAAGCCATTCGTCAATTAGGTACAGAAATTGGCCGTGAACGCGCCATGTATATGCACCTGACACTGGTTCCCTACATGGCCGCTTCGGGTGAAGTAAAAACCAAACCAACCCAGCATTCAGTTAAAGAGCTGCGCAGCATTGGCATTCAGCCGGATATTCTGGTTTGTCGTTCAGAAGCCCAGTTACCGGCGAACGAGCGCTCCAAGATTGCCCTGTTTACCAATGTGGCCGACAAAGCCGTTATCAGCTTAAAAGACGTAGACAGTATTTACCGTATCCCGGCCATGCTGAAATCTCAGGGCCTGGATGAACTGGTGGTAAAACGCTTCGGCCTGAGCTGCCCGGAAGCCGATCTGTCCGAGTGGGAACAAGTGCTGTATGCAGAGTCCAATCCTAATGGTGAAGTGACTATTGGTATGGTCGGCAAATACGTTGCCCTGCCAGATGCATACAAGTCGGTTAACGAAGCTCTGAAACACGCTGGCCTGAAAAACCGCTTGAGCGTTAACATTCAGTATATCGACTCTCAGGATATTGAAAGCAAAGGTACTGACCTGTTGGCCGGTTTGGATGCCATTTTGGTACCTGGCGGCTTCGGTGAACGTGGTATTGAAGGCAAGATTGCCGCAGCACGCTACGCCCGAGAAAACAAAGTCCCTTACCTGGGCATCTGTCTGGGTATGCAAGTCGCTGTGATTGAATATGCCCGTAACGTGGCAGGCCTTGAAAATGCCAACAGTACCGAGTTTGATCCCAGCACACCTAACCCTGTGGTAGGTCTAATTACCGAGTGGCTGGACGCCGACGGTAGCGTGGAAACCCGTACTGAGCGTTCTGATATGGGTGGTACCATGCGACTGGGCAGCCAGTTGTGCCATTTGATCAAAGGCAGTAAAGTGCATGCCATGTACGGCAGTGAAGCCATTTACGAGCGTCACCGCCACAGATACGAAGTAAACAACAACCTGCGTCCACAAATTGAGGCAGCGGGTCTGAAAGTGACGGGACTGTCTACCGACAAACGCTTAGTCGAAATCATCGAAATAGATGATCATCCATGGTTTGTTGCCGGTCAGTTCCACCCTGAGTTCAACTCTACCCCGCGCGATGGTCACCCCTTGTTTGAAGGTTTTGTGGCAGCCGCCGGGCAACATCATAAAAGCAATAATTGATGGGCGTAGCGCGCTACGCCTGAGCGAATAATGTCGCCCGGTTGGGCGACGTATCTTTCATATTCAGAGGCAACAATGTCACAAATCAGCAAGATTATCGGTCGCGAAGTTATGGATTCTCGCGGCAACCCCACTGTCGAAGCAGACGTTTACCTGACCAGCGGTGCCTGGGGACGTGCCTGCGCACCCAGCGGTGCCAGCACAGGTTCTCGTGAAGCCCTTGAGCTGCGCGACGGTGATAAAAGCCGTTATTTAGGTAAAGGTGTACTGAAAGCCGTTGCCGCCGTCAACAATGACATCCAGGCAGCCCTGTTGGGTAAAGACAGCCATGACCAGCAAGCTATCGACGCTGTTATGATTGCGCTGGACGGCACAGAAAACAAAGAAAAGTTGGGCGCCAATGCCATTCTGGCCGTGTCTCTGGCGAATGCCAAAGCCGCCGCCATGGATAAAAACATCCCACTTTACCAGCATATTGCCGAGCTAAATGGCACCCCAGGTCAGTACAGCATGCCTGTACCTATGATGAATATCATCAACGGTGGTGAGCACGCCGACAACAACGTAGATATTCAGGAATTTATGGTACAGCCAGTCGGCGCCGCCAACTTCCGTGAAGCCCTGCGTATGGGCGCTGAAATCTTCCACAGCCTGAAAAAAGTGCTGTCAGCCAAAGGCCTGAACACCGCTGTAGGTGACGAAGGTGGTTTTGCTCCTAACCTGAAATCCAATGAAGAAGCCCTGGCCGTTATCGCCGAGGCCGTTGCCGCTGCGGGTTATGAGCTGAATAAAGATGTAACCCTGGCGCTGGATTGCGCTGCATCTGAGTTCTACCACGATGGCAAATACGACCTGAAAGGCGAAGGCAAGGTATTTGACTCCGAGTCTTTCGGCGATTATCTGGCTGAACTGACTGCTAAGTACCCTATCGTATCTATTGAAGACGGTTTGGATGAGAGCGACTGGGACGGCTGGGCCAGCCTGACCAAGAAGATTGGCGACAAGGTACAATTAGTCGGTGATGACCTGTTCGTAACCAATACCAAGATTTTAAAGCGTGGTATTGAAAATGGCATCGCTAACAGCATCTTGATTAAGTTCAACCAGATTGGTTCACTGACCGAAACCCTAGAAGCCATTCGTATGGCCAAGGAAGCCGGCTACACTGCGGTTATTTCACACCGCAGCGGTGAAACCGAAGATGCCACTATTGCCGATCTGGCCGTAGGTACTGCCGCCGGTCAAATCAAAACTGGTTCACTGTGCCGCTCAGACCGCGTTGCCAAATATAACCAATTGCTGCGTATCGAAGAGATGCTCGGCGGTAACGTGGCCTATAACGGCCGTAAAGAAATCAAAGGCCAGGCCTGAGATTACTGAAGGGGGCAACCGCCCCCTTTTGCATCTATGCAGTCCAACCAGACAGATATCTTTCGGGATGACAGCCAACAGCTCCAGTTTGCCGAGCTGTGTAATGCCTTGTACGAAAGAGAACTGCAAACCCTGGCGCAATCGGGCAATCTGTCTTTGTTACAGCGGCGTCTTAAGGGCCTGACACATCATATTAAGCGTATTGCTGCCAGCATGTTGCAACATGATGGTCCGTTGCAACTGGATATTCACAATGCCAGTTGGCAGGCTAAGCAAGCCCCGCACTGCCCCAGAAACGATAATCCAACTGACACACAGGCCTGGTTTAAACAGCATCTTTGCTTGGGTTTGCCGGTACCGGTTTGGCAACATCAAACTGGGATTGAATACCTAGAGCTGGATTGTATTGATAAGTTTGATCTGGCTGAGGGTCGCTTACATCTGAATAAAAATGGCTGGTTTATGCTGGACGGTAGTCCGGTCAGTGAAAACAGCCAGCAGCGCGCCTTACTTGTTCCCAAAAAAGCCACGCTAAGCGCGGCCTGTTGCGGACATAGCTGGAAACAAGGGCACAGGTTCCATCCCCATACCCTGAGCTTGCGTGAGCTGCGTTTAGTCAGTCAGATTAATTGGAAAAACAGTAAGATACCAGCCTGATGCACTTACTGTGCAGCTAAATATGTCCGCTAGCTGTCACCGGCACCACCCAGTACCTCATACTGCCTGGTTGCAGAATTCCCGCTAGCCTGGCAAGTAACTCTGAGACTTCAGTTTCTTTGAGCATAATATCGAACTGCACTAGCTGTCTGTAACCTTGTACCTGCTCACGAATACTTAGATTGGCATGGCCGCGACTATGCCCCTCAATATTACGAAGGGTAAAGCCCGACAACCAATCCGTTGACATCAGTCTGTCCACGACTTCCTCTTTAGCCTTAAGCGGCAGCAGAATGCTTGTCAGTACATAGTCTTCATGCACGGGAACGCTCCATTAGCCGATAAAACACCGGCAGCAGATACAGGGTGGTCAGGGTTGAAGTAATCAAGCCCCCAATAACCACTATGGCCAGCGGGCGCTGGATCTCAGCGCCAGGACCGCTGGCAAAGACCAGAGGGATCAAACCAAACATAGCGGTGGTGGCCGTCATCAGTACCGGGCGAAGCCGTCTGACGGCTCCCTGGACGATATGCTCAAGGGCATCGGCATAGACCCCCTGAGTCTGTTCAAAATAACTGACCATTACCACCGCATTTAGCACCGCCACGCCCAGCAGTGCGATAAATCCGACTGATGCCGGTACAGATAAAAACTCGCCACTGACATACAGCGCCACCATGCCCCCCATCAAGGCAAAAGGAATATTGCCGAGGATCAGGCCGGATAAGGCCAGCGAGTGGAAAGTAGTGAACAAAATAACAAAGATCAGCAGCAAGGCGACGGGCACAACCAAGGTCAGGTTCTGCATTGCCCGCTGTTGGTTTTCAAACTCACCACCATATTCAATTCGATAGCCCTGAGGCAGGCTGACCCGTTGGTCAATACTACTTTGCAAGGCCTCCACAAAGCCCACTACATCCCGCCCTACCACATTGGTCGTCACAGACACAAAACGCTTCGCCATTTCCCGCTCGATCAGCAGTGGCCCTTGCTGCAGGCTAACGTCAGCCACCTGCTCCAACGGCAAACTGCTACCATCAGGCAACAATATGGGCTGCTGCAACAAGTCCCCTACCGCCCTGAGTTTTACTGAGCTCGATTTATCCAGACTATTAGCAAAACGAATAGGATTAGCGATTTCACCTTCTACAATCTCAGATAAGGTTCGGCCTTCGACCAGTCCCAGTAAATAGGTAGACAGGCTCTGCGTGCTGACTCCCAGCATGGCAGCCATTTCGGGGCGAGCCCGAATATTCAGGTATTGTCCACCTTCCACCAATGCCACCTGCACATCTTCACTGCCTTGCACCTGCTCGGTAATCTCACCTATCTGACCGGCCAGCGCCGTTAGGGTATCCAGGTCATGGCCAAACACCTTAATGGCCACATCGCCGCTGGTGCCGGTCAGCATTTCAGACACCCGCATCTGAATCGGTTGGGTAAAGTTGATATTCATACCTGGGAATTGTTCGAGCAGCGCGCGGATCTCATCGACTAACCACTGTTTGTCCGGCTGGCGCCACTGGTCAACAGGTTTCAGTTGCAAAAACACGTCGGTCTCGTTTAACCCCATAGGATCTAACCCCAACTCATCCGAGCCGGTTCGGGCCACAATATTGAGTATTTCTGGAACGCGTTCCAGCAGTGTCTGCTCTATCTGCTTGTCCAGAGCTATGGAGGCATCGAGGGTGATACTGGGTGACTTCTCAAACTGAATAATAATGTCGCCTTCATCAAGCTGCGGCATAAAGCTCTTCCCGACGAACACAAACAAACCGCCGGCCAGCAGCAAAGATGTAAGTAGCAGGCCAATATAAGGACGAGGGTGTGCTAATACATGCAACAAGCTGCCTTGGTAAAGTGCCTGCAAACGCATTACCCAACGCGGCATTTCAGCCACCTTGGTATTAAGCAGCAGGGATGACAGTACGGGTATCAGAGTAAATGCCAGCAACATGGCACTGAGCATGGCAAATACGATAGTTTTCGCCACGGGTGAGAACAACTTACCTTCCAGGCCGGTCAAGGTAAGTAAGGGCGAAAACACGATAACGACGATGAGCGTACCGGCTAATACAGGGGTGGCCACTTCATGACAGGCCCGGAATATCTGGTGCAGCAGTGGCAATTGGTTTTGCCGGTGCAGGTGCGTGACGGCATTCTCGACCATCACCACAGAGGCATCCACCAACATACCAATAGCAATAACCAATCCGCCCAGGCTCATTAAATTGGCCGATAAGCCAAAGACTTTCATCAGGGCAAAAGTACCAAGTGCTGCCAGCGGTAAGGAAAGCGACACCACAAAGGCTGCCCGGATATTGCCAAGGAATAACGCCAATACAATGATGACCAGCAGTACCGCTTCAACCAACGCCTTAATCAGGGTTTGCGTGGCAGTTTCAATCAAATTGGCTCTGTCATAAAACACTTTAACTTCTGTGCCTGTCGGTAAGGTCGGTGCCAGTTCTTCCAGCTTGAACTTCACCCGGCGAACAACCTCGGCAGTGTTACTGTCTTTAAGGGCAATCACCAAGCCCTGCACAGCCTCGTTACCATTGCGGGTCACCGCCCCGTAACGACTCAGATGGCCTACGCTCACCTCAGCAACGTCCTGCAGACGTATTGTTTCGCTGATACTGCTGGTCAAGACCATGTTTTGCAGTTCCGACATGTCAGCAAAGCGTCCCTCGGTGCGCAGAATAAGACTGTCAGTGCCTTTGCTGATGCGCCCCAGCCCGGTGTTTTGATTGGTTTCGAGGATAACTCGTTCAATATCCTCCAGGCCCAGACCAAACTGCTGCAATTTCAGAGGGTCAGGCAAGATTTCATAGGTCTTTACAAAGCCGCCCAGACTGTTGACATCCGCCACCCCAGCCACACTTCTGAGTGCCGGACGGATATACCAATCCAGCAATTCACGGCGCGCTTGTAGTGACATCACTGGATTGTCCACCGTAAACATAAACATTTCACTTAACGGCGTACTCATGGGCGCCACTCCACCACTGATCCCTTGTGGCAAACTGCTCCAAATCCCGGCCAAACGTTCACTGACCTGCTGCCTAGCCCAGTAAATATCGGTGCCCTCACTAAAATCTAGGGTAATAACGGTAATGGCATACTTAGTGGTGGAGCGCAGCTTGGCCTGATGGGGGATCCCCAGCAGCTCCGTTTCCACCAGGCGCGTGACTTGTGATTCAATTTCCGTGGTGGTCATCCCCGGTACTTTAATAATGACTTTGACCTGGGTAGGCGAAATATCCGGAAAGGCGTCAATAGGCAAGGTACGCCAGGCCTGCATGCCCACACCTGCAAGTAAGATCGCAAGCAAGCCAACAAACAATCTTTGAGTCAGGGAGAGTCTGAGTAACGCCGCCAGCATCATTCTTTCCCCAGACCTATCAGCAAGCCCTGTAAAGCACTGACCGAGCTGCTCAGCACCACTTTGCCGTCCAGGGACTGTCCGGCATCCACCAGTAATCCTTGCGTGTTCGACTGGCGCACCTTGACCGACACTAAACGCAGACGCGTCTGCTCTCGCACCGCAACATAGTCCTGATTGTCCAACTCGAACACCGCGGAAAGCGGCACAGAGTAGGATTGCCGCTGATAGATTGGCCTAACCCTCAGGGTTTGTCCAAGCGCAACCTGGCAAGGTGGTGCCAGGCTGCTCCAGGTCTGTTGTTTTAATCCCTGTAGGCGACCGGTCACACTTTGCAAAGTAAAATCACAGGCCACATCAGCAGCGGAAAACCCCGTCAGACCTGCGATGCTGGTATGCGGCAGCATCACCTGCAACTGGACGGCAGCTTTATCAACCACGCTAAATAACGGCGCATCACCAGCTCTGGCGCCAGTCTCCTGGCTAAACTCCAATACCCCGTCGATTGGGCTGAGCACGGCAGCCAGCCCTAATTCATCTACCACTAGTAAACTACGCAAATGCCGGACATGTTCCCAATTAAGCGACGCGGCATGGTACTCGCGCTCCAGTGTCAGCCACTGTGGGCTGGAAACGATACCTTTAGCCCGCTCAGCCAAGTTGGCCTGATAATTACGCTCCGCCACCTCAAACAAGCGTTTGGCCGCCTGATATTCATCAAAGAAGTGTTCAACTTCACGCCCTTGCACTTTTGCCACAGGTTGGCCTTTAGTCACCCAGGCACCATCATGCACCAGCCGGGTATGTTGCATGACAGCAAAAGGCAGGCTGACCTCATACGCGCTGCCAGGTTGAAAGGTCACCTGACCAAGTACCGGGCTGCCCTGAACTTGCGTCACTGACTCTGCAGTGGCATAGCTCAGTTGATAACCCTGAAGGCTGGATATATCGATAGAAGCCTGGTCTGCTGCACATACAGTTGACCAAGTGAAAAACAGTAAAACAGCTGGCAGGAAGAATCTGGGCATTGGTCGCAAAAAGTTGCTAAATGATGTCGGTGGTTTTACCTTACGCAGGCCCAGAACACATGGGACAAATGCCCTAAGCCACAAAAAAGGTTGTTAATTCATGGTGTTACGAGACAAGATTTTAACCGGCCTATTAATCGTTATTATGCTACTCAACACCGTGGATGTGATAACCGACTACTACCTGGGGATCCCCATGTGGCATATCATTCAGGAAAGTTGCATTGTATTGGCGTCAGGTTTCGGGGCTTTATATATCATCAGAGAGAGCCTCAACCGCCGCCAGCATATCGAACATCTCAAGAATCAATTAACCCTGAGTCATTCCCAGCTCGCCAAGGCGTCAGAGGAAATGCAGAAGGCGCGCAATGATTTTGCTCACGCCATTCAACAACAGTTTGGCCAGTGGCATCTCACTCAAAGCGAACAAGATGTGGCACTTCTGCTGCTAAAAGGCTTAAGCCTCAGAGAAATCGGTGAAGTGCGAGACACCAAAGAGAAAACCGTTCGCCAGCAAGCCTCTTCGGTGTACGAAAAGGCTGGAGTGGAAGGGCGTCATGAGTTTGCCGCCTGGTTTTTGGAAGACTTCGTTAGCCCTTAAGCCGCTAACGACGTAATTCCGGCGGAATAGGCAGTTCTTTGGCCAGCGGCTTGGGACGTTTGCCACGACCTTTTTTCCAGTTTTTTAACTGGTAGACATATGCCAGTACCTGAGCAACCGCCATAAATAGCTTCTCAGGTATTTCCTGCTCTTCGTCCGTGGAATAATAAATTGCCCTAGCCAGCATGGGGGACTCAACAATAGGCACCCCATGTGCGCCAGCTATTTCACGAATATGTAAGGCCAGTTCGTCCAGGCCTTTTGCCACTAATACCGGTGCTCGGGTACCGTTTTGATCATATTTAAGCGCCACGGCAAAGTGAGTCGGGTTGGTCACAATCACATCGGCCTCTGGAACTTTCTGCATCATACGACGAGCCGCAGCCTGGAATTGCAAGCGACGAATTCGACTTTTCACCTCAGGGTTACCTTCAGCATTTTTACGCTCGTCCTTGACCTCCTGCTTGGTCATTTTCATTTCTTCATTGTGCTTATGGCTTTGGTAAGGCACATCAAAGACGGAAATCGGAATCATTGCACAGCAAATAATCAGAAAAGCCCAGCCGAGCAACTCCAGCGCATGCATGACATTGCGTGGGTACAGCTCCATATCCAGATGCAAAGCTTCGGCACTAAACAACTTCAGCGCCAGATAAGTACTAACCGCAACGATGATAAATTTGGCCAGCGCTTTAAGCAGCTCTACCATACCGTTGGGTCCGAACATCCGCTTCAGGCCGCTTATCGGGTTGAGTTTACTGGCTTTGGGCTTGGCCGACTCCCAGGTAAAGTTGTAGCCCCCCAAAGCAATAGAGCCGTAGATACCAGCGATAGTGACAATGATAAGATAAGCCAGCACCGGCCAGGCAATTTCAATCATGCCGCTGCCCCAAGCCTGAAACATATGATTCACGTCATAGGTTTCATCTCTGGATAGGCTAAACATGCGCTGCATAACACTGAACAACGCACTGCCAATACTCTGACCAAGCAACAACAGGGCTATTGCGCTAGCGATCAATACCAGGGTGGTCGACAACTCGCGGGAACGTGCTATCTGGCCCTTTTCTCTGGCCTGTTCGAGCTTTTTCGACGTGGGTTCTTCTGTTTTCTCATGTGCATCAGCCATCCGGATACTCCAGACAAGACCGAGAGGACACAAAGCCCCCCAGGCGACTGTTGATAATTAACATGAAGCCCAAGTAAATCATGGACTGCACACCCTGAGAAGTTGACACATAAACAGTTGGGCTCGGTCCCATTCCTGCTCAAAATGGAAGGTAAAGTTATCCATAGTCAACCAGATGATAATCAGCCCGGCGATTTGTGCGATAGAAAAACCTATAGTGAAAACGTTGAGCTGTGGTGCCGCTTTGGTCATCACACCAAAAGCCAGGTTAATGATTAACAGAGAAATAATAGGTGCCAGGGAGATAGTCAATGCAGCCACAAACATCCATCCGGCAAAATGTGCTACATCACGAAACTGCTCTGGGCTCAAGCTGTAAGGACCAACTGGAAAGGCCTCAAAACTCATCACTATCATTTTTATCATGGCTAAATGACCGTCCAGCGCCCAGAACAGTAACGTCGCCAGAATCAGATAAAATTGCCCCACCGCCGGTACGTTAATTCCGTTAACCGGGTCCACTATAGACGCAAAGCCAAGACCCGTTTGCATAGCAACAATCTGGCCGGCTAACACGAAAGTATTCAGAACCAGGGTGGAAATAAAGCCAATGGCAATACCGATAAGCAATTGCTGGATAACCATTAACCAGGTACCCAATGACACCATTTCGGTTATTGGTACTGGCGGCACCACGGGCATAATCAGAATAGTTAAGAACAAGGTCAGTAAGGCACGCACCGGCGGCGGCAAGGTTTTGGCGCTGATGCCAATCATGGCGGCGAACATGCCACTGATGCGCATAAAAGGCAGGAGCAGATCAGCCAGATATTGAGTGATGGTGGTGGCCAGAATATCCATCAGTTGTCCAATTCCCTATACCCAAAAGGACCAGCCGGCCAATAGAAAGGCCCCTGTGGTATTTCAATCTGCACCGCACCGCGGATAAATGCACAGGTCATGGCTATCACCTTTAGCCTACAACCTCAGGGATGCGATTGACCATCTCAAAAAAGAAGTCCATTAGTTGCCCGGTCAGCCAGTGTCCGCCCCAGGACAGGGCCAACAAGGTCACAATCAGCCTGGGTAAGAAGTTGATGGTTTGTTCGTTGATGGATGTGGCGGCCTGAAATACCGACACGATTAACCCCACAAACAGACTGGGCAAAATGATCGCAGACACCAGCAAGATCACCATAAACAGGGCTTCGCGCAAGATGTCGACAAATATTTCCGGGCTCATAATGTGCTCCCGCTACATACCAAAACTATTAGCCAGCGTGCCAAAAATCAGATTCCAGCCATCCACCAGCACAAACAGCATCAGCTTAAAGGGCAAGGCGACTATCATAGGTGATAGCATCATCATACCCATGGCCATCAGCACTGATGCCACCACCAAATCCAGAATCAGGAAGGGAATAAACAGCATAAAGCCGATTTGAAATGCGGTTTTCAGCTCGCTAGTGACAAAAGCCGGGATAAGGACGTTCATGGGCACTTCTTCAGGGCTTTGGAACTGCCCCTCATATCCCCCAATCTCAACAAAAGTCTCCAGATCTTTAACCCGGGTCTGTGACAGCATAAAAGCGCGCATGGGGATCTTGGCCCGCTCGTAGGCTTCCAGTGAGGTAATCTCTTCGTTCAGATAAGGCTGCAGTGCGGTTTCGTTCACTTTGTCGAACACCGGCGCCATAATAAACAAGCTCAGAAACAAACTGACCCCGATGAGGATTTGGTTTGACGGCGCCTGTTGCAAACCCATAGCCTGACGCAGAATAGACAACACCACAATAATTCGGGTGAAGGATGTCATCATCATCACGAAGGCAGGGATCAGGCTCAGTGCCGTCATAATCGCCAGCACCTGCAGCGTCATGCTGTAGTCCTGGCTACCATCGGGGTTAGTGGTCACAGTCAAGGCTTTGACACCCGCATTTGCCCATGCAAAATCAGGTAGCAGCAGCAAGCCCCCCCCAACCAACAGCATCCATAGCCTATTCATCGGTTTTCCCCTTATGTCCCTGCATCAGTTGGCTTAACTTATTTTTAAAATTGTCCCCAGATGCCTGAGGAACCTCCAGTGGCGTTTCAAGCCGGGCCAGATGATTAATATTCTGGGCCGTCACGCCCAGCATATGCTGCTCTTCACCTACCTGAATCACCAATATGCGCTCACGGGTGCCAAGGGCCATGGAGCCCACGACTTTCATTTGTCCGCCACCATGTTGGGTGACATTAAACCGGCGCATTAGGTAGCCAAGCATGAATACCATGGCGATCACCACCACCAGCGACAGCAACACTGACAGATAATCGACGGGGCTATTAAGAGGTTTGTTGTCGGCGAAGGAAGGGAAAGTGAACCAGGCCAAGCTGCATAAAAGCAGCTTAGCCATTGATTTATCTAAGTTTCTTAATACGTTCAATCTGACTGATAACATCGGTTAAGCGAATTCCGAATTTGTCGTTGACCACTACTACTTCTCCATGAGCAATCAACGTGCCATTTACCAGGACATCCAAGGGTTCCCCGGCAACCCGGTCCAACTCTACTACAGAGCCCTGGTTTAATTGCAACAGATTTCGGATGCTGATGTGGCTGCGCCCCACTTCCATGGAAATGGTAACCGGAATATCCAGAATAGTATCCAGCTTGCGCTTTTCATCGCCGCTGATAGGCGCATCGTCTTGCAGTTCATCCAGTTCAGCAACCTGTATGTCATCGCCGGATGCTTCAGCCTCAGCCTGCTCAGCCATGGCTGCTGCCCAATCGTCCATTGCGTCATCATTTTCGGTGCTCATCGCGCTACCTCACTTTCAATTGATTCCCGCGTTTGCGGGACAAAGCTATATAACCGGATTATCGGTACTATAAATCATCTTCCAGACTGGCCAGTTCGGCATCGGAATCCAAGCGTCGACCGCCTTTGGTCAGCAATTGCAATTCGGATTTCACTGAGGTCGGTCTGGGTATCTTCTCAGTAATCTTCAGGGCGATGTTGTCTCTTGAGCGGCCCATTTTAGTGCGGTAGGTGGGTAAGTCTTCAACAAACAGCACCACATGCTCGGGCATTTCAATAGGGATAATGTCGCCTTCCTGCAGATCCATCACTTCCTGCAGCGATAACTCAATGTCCATCAGGGTGGCAGATACTTCTACCTGCACATCCATAATTTCGTCGCGTAGCGCCTTACTCCAGCGCAGATCGGTGTCTTCTTTATCACTTTGAACACCGGCATCCAGCAATTCACGTATGGGTTCCAGCATGGAATAAGGCAAGGCCACGTGGAAATCACCACCGCCACCGTCAAGCTCGATATGGAAGGAGCTGATCACCACCACCTCGGTGGGGCTGACGATGTTGGCCATGGCGGGATTGACTTCAGAGTCCAGATACTCAAAGGATACGTCCATCACCGGTGCCCAGGCCTCTTTGTAATCTTCAAAGATAAGCTTGAGCAGCATCTGAATAATACGCCGCTCTGTAGGGGTAAATTCCCGCCCTTCGATCTTGGCATGGTAACGGCCGTCACCACCGAAGAAGTTATCCACCAGGATAAATACCAAACGGGCTTCCATGGTGATAAGCCCCGTGCCCTTAAGCGGACGGAAACGCACCATGTTGAGGCTGGTAGGCACAAACAGGGTATGTACGTACTCACCAAACTTAATCATCTGGATGCCGTTAATCGACACCTCGGCACTGCGGCGCATCATATTAAACAAGCTCACCCGCATATGCCGGGCAAAGCGCTCGTTCACAATCTCCAGGGTTGGCATACGCCCACGGACTATCCTGTCCTGCGAAGAGAAGTCATATTCGAGCGCCGAACCACCTCGTTCGGAACTGTCTATTTCCTCTTCTTCGACTTCGTCAACGCCATGTAATAGTGCGTCAATTTCGTCCTGGGATAATAAATCGCTCACCTGTAAGTTCCTATTGCATTACAAAGCCGGTAAACAACACCTGAGACACCACGTCCTTGCCGGCAATTTCCTGCATCACTTTTTTCACTTCTTTGATGGATTGTTCACGCAAGGCAATCTTGCCCGCTTCGGTGACCAAATCATCGGCGTTGGCACTGGAAAAGACTCTGAGCAGGGTGCCTTCAATCATTGGAATATGCATCTTGGCCTGTTCCTCGTTATCGGCACCACGTACCAGCAACTGCACCTTAATCTCAACCAGACGATCGCGTCCTGTGCCCGGTACATTGAATACAAAGGGCCTTGGCATCGCCACATAAAGGGCAGAACCCAGCGCGGCACTGTTAGATGCCGCCGCCCCGTCGGATGCACCTGGGGTCGGGCTCATGGCCTGACTTTCGTCCATGGCAGGTTCATCAGAACCTCCCAGTAGGAAAAAAGCTGCGGCCCCACCTATAACCAGCACCACTGCGGCAATGATGATAATCATCATCTTACCTTTCTTCTTGCCGCCGTCTTCCAGTTCCAGTTCTTTTTCTGCCATTATCCGTCTCGAATCAAATACCTTAACCGGATCTTATCCAGCGCCAGCGGAATAGCAATGCTTTAACGCAATTGCCTTAAACGAAATAATCAATTCCGCCCACGCGACCATTCACTACGCGAAGTTCGGTTTCAGCCAATGCATCAGCGCCCACATCAGGCCTGGAATCTTGCTCAGCCTCACCTTGCTGCTGGGCAAACTGCTGGCCTTTTCCTTCCTGTTGAACAAAGGACTGCCCCAGTTCAATGCCCTTCTCCGCCAGCATTTCCCGAAGCCTGGGTACTGCCTGGTCAAGCATGTCTCTGGCCTGCTGAGATTGCACTACAAAGTTCACAGTGGCCTGTTCACCGTGCATCTGCACCCGCACCTGCATAGATCCCAAATCAGGTGGGTCAAGACGAATATCCGCGCTCATATTACCGAGATTAACCAGCATTCTGACCCGCTCGGCGAGTTGTATAGCGGCCTCAGGTTTGGCGATATTAATGGCTTTATCCAGTGCACTGTGGGCTTGGCTGCCACTGGCTTTAGCGGATTCACTGTGTATGTGTGCGGTTTCAGCCTGAACCTGACGCTCGGCTACCCCGCGAATGCTGGGGTCAAAGGCGTCCTGGCGAGGCGTAGGCGGATTTTCCAATAATGCAGCAAAACGCTGTAACTCTGGCTGCAGTGCAGGTTGAGAAACCTGAATACCCTGCTCTTTCAAACTGGTTTGCACCAGACTTTGCAGATCCAGGCCCGGCTCTCTGCCTTGCTGTAACTGCGCTTTAAATTCGGCAATACCGGCTTTGAGACTGGCGACAAAATCTTTCACGGCCTCAGGCCCCTGTTGCTTCACAGGTAAACGTTCGGCCAGCTCAGTCAATTTTTTGTCTAGTTCCTTCTCAGGCAATTGCACCAGCTCTTTCAACGTCAGGGTTTTATCTGAAGTGGGCGCTTTGGCAGTCTCTTTACTCACCTCGGTGACCGCTGCTGCACTAGGGGTTTGTTTACCCAACTCATCAGTAGCGGCAGTAGCCTGTTCTTTTATGCTTTTAACATCTTCAACTGCTGGCAGTGTGGTTTGCAGCACTGCGGTTAATTGATTCAGGCTAAGCACACCGTCCTGCACTTTAACTTTCAAAAGCGCGGTTTTTTCTTCATCCGTCATCAACGGCAACGTTGCGACTAGTTCCTGAAGGGGCGCTTGTTGCCCATTCTCGGAGCCTAATTTGACCAGGTGTTCCCATCCCTTAGCTTCGAACAATTCTACAGGCACCTGCTTAACCTGCTCGGCGTCCATGACCTGTTCAAGCATCAGTAATACCTCGGCGAACATCTGTTCTTCTGGTTGCTGAGGCATGTCAGCCAGCAGCTCTTTGAATTCCTGCAACTGCTGAGGTGTTAGCATGTCTTGCAGCACCTCAGGATCCAGCCCCAGCTCCTGCAGCAAAGCAAGATCATCCTCAGTCCAGATCACATCCACATCGGCTGCTTGGGCTTTTTCCAGCTCAACATCGGTTGGTGCTGATTCCGATGCGTCAGGTTCTATCTGAACATCTGCGCTTGCCGACGGGCCCAATACCAACTGATAAACCAGCTTGAGCCAATCATCAGCTTGCTGGTCGGTGCTATCAGATGCGTCATCGGATGGTTCTGAATATTCAGATGATGATGCTTTGGTACTGGCAAATTCAGCATCATCAGTTTTTTTAGGATCTTTCTCTGTCGGTGCGGCATCGCCAGCCTTGGCAGAGACATTCTGTTCTGCCTTTGAGGTTGTGCTTTCGGATGTGGCATCATCGACCGGTTCGCTCTCTTGAGCAGGCTTCGCATTGCCTTGTTTCTCTACTACCTCAAATCCCGGCTTTTCCGGACCACCTTTTCGTACAGGCTCAATGCTGTGTTTACCCTTAGATTGTTCGAGGTTTAGCTGTTCACGGAACAATTCGGCCTGACCATTATCCAGTGCCAACGGGCTGTCTTCCGGCATAGCGGCTGAAGCGGCAATCTGTGGGTTTGAAGCGGCAACTTGTTGCATCATAGAACCTGTCTCAATCAAACTGGTCTTGCCAATACCTTAATAAATAAGGGAATTGACACTTTTCGTACACTCTTGGCAGATATGTTTGCAAGTAGCGTTCCAACCTCAAGCAACTCAGTAGCTAGCTTTGTAGTTGCCGACGAACAAAACGCTGAATGGCCACTTCATCCAGCAAGGCTTGCTCGCGTTTGTTCTCTAATTGCTGAGCTTGCTGACGTTTTTTCTCAATCAACATCTCAACAGCCTTGCGTTTTTGCTGTTGCCGCAACCACAACGCTCTGCGCTGCTGGGCAACAGCCTTAGCATTGGCAATAATCTGATTTTGCTGCAGACAGGCCTTATCCAATTTGTCGATAAAGGCCTGATGCTGGGCAAAGGAAAGCGCCCCAAGGCCCTGATTAGCGCGTTGTTGCAACTGTCTAAGATAATCCAGGCGGTAACTTTGCAGGCCGGTAAGCTTTTGCACATTGGTCTGTACATTTTGCTCGGCCAGACGATAATCTCGGGCCAGCTTATCTTCTTTTTCCTGCTCCCATTTGGCCACCTGTTCAAGTTGACGTGTCGACATCAGCCTTCACCCAGTCCTTTGGCCAGTGCAGCCATATTTTCCAGGCTTTCGTCATAAGGCAGTATTTGCTTCATCTCTTGTTGCAGGAACTTATTGATCACAGGCTCGGCCTTAATCGCAAGATCTACTCTGGGGTCAGCGCCGCGGTTGTATGCCCCGATACTAATAAGGTCCCGGTTCTGTTGATAAGTTGAGTAAACCTGCTTGATTCGCCTGGCGGCTTTTAGGTGTTCATCACTCACTACCATCGGCATCACCCGACTGATAGAAGCTTCCACGTCGATAGCCGGATAATGACCGCTGTCGGCCAGCCGACGAGCCAAGACCACGTGACCGTCCAAAATAGCCCGCGCAGAGTCAGCGATAGGATCCTGTAAATCATCACCTTCGGTCAGCACGGTAAAGAAAGCGGTTATTGCCCCCTGACCATCACTGCCATTCCCCGCTCTTTCCACCAGGGCTGGCAATCGGGCAAATACCGAAGGCGGATAACCTTTAGTGGCTGGCGGTTCGCCCACGGCCAGGGCGATTTCACGTTGCGCCATGGCATAACGGGTAAGCGAGTCCACCAGCAACAACACGTTCATGCCCTGGTCGCGGAAGTACTCGGCAATGGCAACTGCGGTTTCACAGCCTTTTAGGCGCATCAGCGGTGAGGTATCGGCTGGCGCAGCCACCACTACGGACTTCTGGCGCTCTTCTTCGCCCAGAATATCCTGAATAAATTCTTTGACTTCGCGCCCCCGCTCGCCAACCAGACCGACCACCACCACATCAGCACTAGTGCCGCGGGTCATCATGCCCATCAGCACACTTTTACCCACCCCGGAACCAGCAAACAAGCCCATACGCTGACCCACGCCGACTGTGATAAGGGAATTGATGCAGCGCACGCCAACATCCAGAGGCTGGCCGATAGGACGACGGGATAATGGATTGATAGGCGCGCGACTTAGGGGAATACGTTTTTCAACCTTGATGGCACCCAAACCATCCAATGGCTGACCGTTACCATCCACGACCCGGCCCAACAACTCCATGCCCACACCAATACCTTGCTCGCGGGACAATGGCTGCATCCGGGAACCAGGCACAATACCCCGCACGGCTTCGGTGGGCATCAGATAGGTAATATTCTCCGCAAAGCCCACCACTTCGGCTTCAATTTCACCGTCTATGGTTTGCACCAGACATTGACTGCCCACCGGCATCTGGCAACCGACAGCTTCAAGGGTCAGGCCTATGCCTCTGACCAGCTTACCGGCAGCGACGGTGTGAGCCTGCGGAATCTGCTGGCGATAGGCGGCAATTCTGTCTTTTAGGTTTTGCAAGATGGCACCTGTTTCAGTTTGGACGCTTTTGTCAGCCTCAAGTCCGAGTCACAACGGACGAACAAATCTCCACCCGATTTGTCTGGCCCGTAGCATTATTCTTTACTCAAGCCCTGCTCAAGCAAGAACTTATCCAGCACCTGGCGCACGCGCCGCTCGATGGAAACATCCACGGCATTGGTATCGGTAACGATATCGCAGCCCCCTCTTTGCATATTGGGAGATTCAATAAACTGCCAATGATGTGCTTCAATATGTTCCACAGAAAAATGCTGTTTAATCAACTGCACATCGTCCGGGTGCATATGCATTTGATAGCGACGCTCTTCAATAGGCAGGACCTTTAATCCTTCACTGATAGCTTGCAGTAAAACATCTTTATTGGTTTGAATTTCGGTACGAATTACCGCACGGGCAAGGGAAACAGCCAGCTGCACCAGCTCATTTTCTAACTGGTCATCCACCTGGCTAACTGGCTTTGTCAATTTATTGGCAAGCTCCTGCCATATTGCAGCCGCTTGCTCAACCTCCTGACGACCCGCTTCCAGCCCTTCGGCATGCCCTTCTGCCAGGCCCTGCTCTCTGCCTTCGGCCAGACCTTGCTCGCGACCTTGCAACAAGCCTTGCTCGTGCCCGGCCTGGCGGCCTTCTTCCAGTCCTTCCTGATAGGCGGACTGACGGATGGCTTCAATTTCCTCAGCCGTAGGCGGCAGAATTTCTTCTTCTACCTCAGGCGGTTCATATTTCCACTCGCTACTGCGATTAATAGCATTGGTTTTATCTGCAGGTTCAGGCTGCGCATCTTCCATAAAAGGGAGATCCCAGGAGCGCACTCCAGGTTCCTGGCTTTGATACTTGAGGATTTTGGAACCGCTCATCCACTTTTACCCCGTTATTAATTACAGGAACTCGTCGCCGCCACCGCCGCCCAGCATAATTTCGCCGGCGTCGGCCAAACGACGGGCCACAGACAGAATCTCTTTCTGCGCTGCTTCCACTTCGCTGATTCGAACCGGTCCCATGGCTTCCAAATCGTCGATAAGCATTTCGGCTGCCCGTTTGGACATGTTTTTGGTGATCTTTTCTTTGACTTCTTCGTCGGCACCTTTGATGGCCTTGAGCAGCGCATCCTGCTGCACCTCGCGCAAGATAGTCTGCATGGCGCGATCGTCCACATCGGCCAGGTTGTCGAAGACGAACATCAGATCCTGGATCTGCTGACTCATTTCTTCGTCCTGCTCGCGGATGGCATCCATCAACTGACCTTCGATATTGGTGTCCAGGTAGTTCATGATGTCTGCTGCTGACTTCAGGCCGCCCATCTTGGCTGCCTGAGCACCGGCCTGGCCGGCGAACTGTTTCTCCATAATCTCATTCAATTCCTGCAAGGCGGCTGGCTGCACTTCTTCTAAGTTGGCGATCCGCATCATCAGATCCAAACGCACTTTTTCAGGGAACTGCGCAATGATCTCCGCCGATTGTTCTGCATCCAGGTAGGACAACACAATAGTCTGGATCTGCGGGTGCTCATTACGAATAATGCTGGCCACCTGTTTAGAGTCCATCCACTTGAGTGAATCCAGGCCTTTGGCACCGCCGCCCATCAAGATCTGATCAATCAGATTCGCCGCTTTATCTTCACCCAATGCAGCCGTCAGGGCTTTACGCACAAACTCCTGGCTCTGGAAGCCAATGGTGCTGTAGTTTTGAATTTCTTCAATAAAATGCTTATGCACCGCCGTGATTTTGTTTTGCGTCATGTCTTCCATGCTCGCCATCGCGGTACCCAACCTTTGCACTTGCTTGGGTTCAAGGTGTTTCAGGATCTGCGCAGCATCTTCTTCCGACAAGCTCAGTAGCAAGATAGCGGCTTTCTCTACCCCTTCGAGCTTACTGACATCATAACCAGGGCTGGACGTTGCTTCTTCTGGAACTTTTGTTATTTGTCTGGTTGCCATGCTTATTCATCCTGCATCAGCCAGCCCTTAACAACCTGGGCTGACAACTCGGGTTCGTTCGCCACCAGCGCACGTACCGCTTTAAGTATATCTTCATCTTTATGCAGATCCGGCAGCATCAAGGAGCCATCCGGTGCAAAGCCTACCTGGCCTTCGTCAAATTCCTGAGACAGCATACTGATGGTTTCATCGCCCAGATCCAAGCCGGAGTCGGCATCGAAGGCATCAGCCTCGCGGGTATCTTCTGGGTAAATAAGTTTCTTAAGCATGGGTCTGACGATAGCCAGGATCAAGGTGATAATCACCAGACCGCCGACCACCAGACGCAACGCCCGCATAAACCATTCCTGCTCCCACAGCGGCACTTCAGTAACCACCAGATCATCAATGCGGCTAAAGGGAATGCTAACAACTTCTAAGGAGTCGCCTCGGGTTACGTCAAAGCCGATACCGCCCTGCAGTACCCGACGAATATTCAACAACTCTTCTTGCGTTTTTGGCACAGAGGTAACTGTACCATCTGCTGCGGTTTGCTGGGTGTGATCTACCGCCACAGATACCGACAAACGACGAATAACCCCCGTTTGCTGTTTAGTATGGCTGATGGTGGTATCCAGCTCGTAGTTGCGTGTCGCTTCTTTGTGTGAGCGGCCCGGGGTTACCGACTTGGCATTATTGCTATTGGCCTGCTCGGGAATATTCGAATCCAAAGGCGGCTGATTACTCAGGGCTCCGGGAATACCGGCGGCAATGCCCCCCACCGAGTTCTCTTCCACCGTCATTTCGCTACGCACCGCAGGCAGGTCGGGATTATAACGCTTCTGAGTTTGTTCTACCGCAGTAAAATCCATGCTGACATCCACTTGGGCGGTGTAATTACCCAGGCCAAGAACCGGGATCAGAATGGAGTCAATTTTCTGCAGATACTCAGTTTCGCGATGTTTCTCAATTTCATATTCTTTACGTGACCTTGCAGCCAGAGAGTCCTGCGAACCTGAGTTTAACAAGCGACCATTATTATCTGTCACTGTCACTCTGCTAGGCTCCATACCCTGCACGGCAGAAGCCACTATATCCACCACGGCATCCACTTCTTCGCCGGATAGTACCGCACCACGACGCAGGGTTAATACCACAGTGGCACTGGGCTTTTTCTCAACCCGGGCAAACACACTTTCTTTAGGTAGCGCTAACAGCACATTGGCGCGAGTGATAGCACTGATTTCCTCGATAGTACGGGCCAACTGCTGCTCACGGGCATGCTTCAGGCGCTCTTTCTCAACCCGCTGGCTTACCCCAAAGCCCATATCCTGCATGATGATATCGGTACCGCTATTGGCTTCCTGGCTAATGCCCTGGCGAGCCATGCCCAGCTTGATATTCTGGTACTGATCTTCGTTTACATAGACGACGTTACCGTCCAGACGATAGTCAATCTGGTTTTGATCCAGGTAGTCCAGGGTTTGAATGAGCTCTTCGGTAGGCATTTTGGCCAGAGGACGATAATCCGGTTCTTGTGCCCAGATCACGATAAATACCGCAATGGCCACACAGATAACCAGTGCCACAATCAGGGTAATCTGACGCAGCAGATCGATACCGCCCATGCCTTCCATAAAACCGGAACGTTGCTCCGGTGTGTTATCCGCTTCAGGACTGTTGCCTGTTACGGCCAATTCTGTACCAGTTGCATCTGCCACAATCTAGTCTCCCGTTACACCGGCATATTCATGATTTGCTTGTAGGCTTCCAGTACCTTATTGCGCACCTGCACTGTGGCTTCAAAGGCGATACCGGACTTTTCCTTGGCAACCATGACATCCACCAAACTCAGACTGGTATCACCCATATCAAAAGCAACTTGTTTGTCTCTGGCATCAAATTGCAGACCGTTGACGTTATCCAATGCCGTTTTCAGCATATCACCAAAATTCTGAGAACTCGGGTTGCTGACCAGCGGTTGAGCCTGAGCGGCATCCATACCGGCCTGACGGGCCAGTGACTGAAGTTCGCTGTACAAAGACTGTGCCTTGATGTCCATTGACTGCTCCAAACTCATCGGTGTGGAAAATTTGACTAACAAAGGCATAGCAATACTGATGCCAACATATATAGCCCTTTATTTTCAAAGAGTTAAAATGCACAGAAGAGGCGGATGACGGGAAATTGGCGGCTAACCAGGCTGGTTGAGGTAGATAGATAGGGGGTTATCTCGGTGTTTTTTCTAAGTCCCCTTCATGGTGAAAAGCTAAATTCATATAAACTCGAAGTGCACAAAGGAATAACAGGTTGTCTACTACCCCACTTAACACCTTCGCGACCTTAGTGCCCTTTGTGGTAATCAGCAAAATCCACATAACCACAAAGCACAAGAAGGCCACGAAGAAATACGAGGCCTGCTACTTCCCCAATTAATATCTTTGTGTTCTTCGTGTCCTTAGTGGTGGCACGTAAATTTCAACAAAGCATGCAATCAAGCTGGGACTTCTATTCCCACATCACGCATTCTGGCCAGTTTGTAACGCAAAGTCCGTGGACTGATCCCCAGCTTGTCAGCTACGGCCTTACGACTGCCATTGCATGACTTAAGGGTATCCAGAATAATCTGATGTTCCTGCTGCTGCAGTTCCATCCCCAGTTTGCTGCCTTCCGGCTCACAGTCCAGTTCCTGAACGTCCTGTGGGATATCCTGTTCCAACATCAAATCCAGGGCATCAATTTGGTTATCACTGGCCAGAATCAGGGCTCGCTGGATCACATTTTCCAATTCACGCACATTACCCGGCCAACTGTAATGTTGCAGTTTGTTCCTGGCAGCGGCGGTCAACTGTGGGATTGGGGTGCCAGCTTTTTGGCTGTGCCTGTCAATCAGATGCTGAGCGAGAGGAATGATGTCCCCTGGACGCTGTACAAGGGGTGCCCAGGTCAAGGGAAATACGTTTAAGCGATAGTACAAGTCTTCGCGAAACTCGCCCTTACTCACAGATTGACGTAGATCCCGGTTACTGGTGGCAATCACTCGCACATCCAAATCAATGGTTTTGCGACTGCCAAGGCGTTCCACTTCCCGCTCCTGCAGAACACGCAATAACTTGGCTTGAAGGCCAAGATCCATCTCAGTGATCTCATCCAACAAAATGGTGCCTCCCTGTGCCTGCTCAAACTTACCAGGACAGGCTTGCAATGCACCGGTAAAGGCGCCCTTCTCATAACCAAACAAGGTAGCTTCCAGCATATTTTCTGGAATAGCGGCACAGTTAATCGCCACAAAAGGTTGCTCTGCGCGGCCAGACTGATCATGTATATAGCGAGCCAAAACTTCCTTACCCGAGCCACTAGGACCCAGTACCATCACGGTAGCATCGGCCTTAGCGACCTTCTGTGCCAGCTCCAGCAACTTTTTACTGGCCGGGTCGGCCACCACAGGCTGTCGAGACTCAACCTTTTGCGCCGGCGCATAACGCCCCACCAGATTCAACAGTACCTGCGGTGCAAACGGCTTCGCCAAATAATCGGTAGCGCCGTCTCGCATAGCCTGTACTGCATCATCAATAGTGGCATAGGCTGTCATCAGCAACACCGGCATATTAGGCAGCTTCTGCTTGATGCTGCGCAGCAAGGATAAGCCGGACATCTGGCCCATTTGAATGTCACTGACCACCAGATCAACTTCTTCCTGATTCAGCAACACCATTGCCGCTTCGGCGCAATCGGCTTCGAGGATCTCATATCCACCCAGCAGCAAGGTATCGATCAGTGCTTCACGCAAACCTGCATCATCTTCAACAATTAAAATTCTGCTGTTACTCATCCTCTACACTCCTTAGGCGTTAGCGCCGGCTCCAGTTGCCGAAGCAAGGGCAGTCGAATCTCAAACCTGGCACCGCCCTGCTCTACATTGCTGACACAAACATTACCCTGATGCGACTGGGCAACGGCCTTAACCACCGCTAAGCCCAGGCCGGTTCCCTGAGACTTGGTGGTGTAAAAGGGGTCAAAAATATGGGTTAGCTCGGTTTTCGGTATACCCGGGCCATTATCTGCGATAGAAATAACCACCTGCTCTTCGTTGCCGGGGTCGCGGTTGGCCTGCAGGTGAATGCGACAACCTCTTGGCATAGCCTGAATACTATTGTGAATAAGGTTCTGTAATGCGCTAGCCAGCGCGGTCTTGTTACCCAAAACCAAAATGTCAGGTTCTGGAAGCTCAACGGTTAAAATAGCCTGACGAGCCATCAGCATGGCCTCGGCTCCCGATTCCACTTCCAACATTAAACTTTGCAGCGATAATTCGCTGACCACTTGCTGCTCACCACTTTTGGCAAACAGCAGCATGTCATTAACCTGCTGCTCAAGATCTTTTAAGCGAGACAATAATTTGTCGGCGAACTGCCCACGCGACTCCGGCGCCAAGGTACTGTTTTGCAGATTGGCGGCATACAGCATGGCCGCCGATAAGGGCGTACGAATCTGATGCGCCAGGGAGGCCACCATACGTCCCAGGGATGACAGCTTTTGCAAATGGCTTAGCTGCTGCTGTAAACGGCGGGTTTCGGTCAGGTCGGTAATAACAATCAACTGACCGGGTTCCAGTTCCAATGGACTGATAGCCAGCTTCACCTTACGCCCATCACGCAGCGACACCTCATGGCCGTCATCGGCGCGAGGTTTGAACGAACGGTTAATAATAGTTCGCCAGGCTTCACCTTCCAGCGGTTCACCTAAGAGTTCAACAGCCACTTGATTAGCCTGACGCACATGGCCATTACCATCGACCACTATCACCCCGGCTGGCATCACTTCCAACAAGTGCTGCAAGCGTGATGCTTGCTGCTTAAGCCCTAACAGCTCTTCCTCATCCGGCAGAAAAGCAACATTGGGAATGGTGTGGTATGTAGATCCCGATACGGATTGACTCACCATGGCTACCTCATGTCAAAACTTGGACGTTATAAAACAGACATAAGGGTAAAGCAGGGACTATGCCAATTTTTTATTCTTAAATTTCATACACTTAAGATTAAATCCTTAGGCGTAAAATTGACACTATATGGAAGTTCACATCTATCTTGACGCGCAGGAATCGTCTATGGTAACCCTCAGTGACTCACTACTTTTTGGCATTTTCCCGCAATGGACCTGAACGATTACGCATGCCATCTAAAATGCCTCGAGCCATAAATCTGAGCCTAATCATTCTATTAGGCAAAAGAATACTGTTGGCAAAAATACGTAGCGGCATGACAGCAAAATTGCGCAATTTCCAATAGAGAGGAACATAAGACCTACGAGATAATAAAAAAATGTTGCGGAATTGATAGTAAAGACGGACTGGAGAACCTACTTTGAATGGAATTCCTGCGAACTTACGTCGTCCATCACCTAGCCTGTGCAGCATAAAGATATTTAATGCCATTCCTATGGAAAAACCATTCTCTCTCGCTCTCCAACACCATTCATGGTCTACGCCATCTATAAACAAAGAGTCATCTTTAAAACCAACTTGCTGTAGGTGGTCCAAATCTATCATCATACCTGATGCAATGATTTGCGGGACGGAGGAGACATCATCAAAGCGTTCAATCTCGGTTTGAATCCTCGGTCGCACTATTTCCTGAGTAAAAGCACAGACTAAAGAGGGGCCAATAGCCGCGAATCCCTTTAAGTTCTGCCGCTTGGTCTTTTGAAACGCGTCCGTCATTCTCGCAACAAAATCAGTTTCAAACTGACTGTCCTGGTCAAACAACAACGCATATTTACAGCCAGCCTCAATTAGCTGTTTCAGTCCTTCATTTTGTGCTGTAGCAATACCAAGGTTGTTGGGATAGTGATGAAAAGCCAAATTACCAAGCTCACTTAAGGTAAGTGGGGAATACATACTGATTGGAGAGTTATCAATGACACAAACCAAATCGACCTGGCGAGCCAGAGTGCCTAACAGCGCCCTCGCCTCTGTCAGGTCAGGTTTATACAAAATGACAACAGCACCAATTTTCAATGCTTCACCAACTTGTCCAGAATCAGCCTGTCAAGCTTATAAGCCAGTTTTACCACTTTGGCCGGCATAATACGTAATGCTAATACCGACAATGCATAGAGTACATTTGAGAAGGAATAGCGCTTAAGTCTGTTCATTGCCATCCATCTGGCTCTAAACTCATTAACTGACTTGTTAAAACCCCTTCTTTTATAAAAGTCGTTCACCCGCCTAAATTTAAGCAAACGCTCACTGAGGTTCTCAAATATATAACCTGCATGCATCAACTCGATCCAAAGGAAATAATCTTGAGTATTTTTCAACTCTTTCCTGTAGCGAAAGCCTTGCTCAAATACGCTGTAACGGAAGGCAACCGTTGGGTGATTCATCGAACAGCGCTTTGGCAAAAATTCCAGAATCTCCTGATGAGATAGAGGCAGCTTCCTTCCTCCCACTTCAACTCCAGCTTCATTGATCTCAACTAATGATGTGCCGAGCACCGACACTTCGGGGTGATGCTCAAAAAAACTGACTTGTTTACTTAGTCGCTCTGTAGAAGAAATATCGTCTGCATCCATTCTGAACAAGTATTTAGGCGACAGGTCAGCACACCGGTCTATCACTTCATTCATGCATGAGCTAAGTCCTAAATTTTCTTCCCCCAGTAATACGACAAGCTGGGAATTACGTTGCTCTTTTTCCCGCAGGAAAGAAGAAATGGCCGATGGCAAAGGCCCATCAGCAACAACGACCAGAATGAAGTCTCGATAGGTTTGATCAAGGATACTATCAATCGCCTGCGCCACCCATTCAGCGCGGTCTTCCTGATATACCGCCATAGCCACAACTACCTGACAATTCAGACCTTGCAAGCTCTTACCCAAATACTCAAATTGATTATTCAATCTACTCTCTACGAAATTCAGTGCAGTGTTACGAACAGCGATACAAAACCGCTGAACTGAATAAAATGGCGGGAAAATAACAGAAACAGCGAAATAATTCTGCCTCTAATTGATATCTTTAACCGTTCTAAAGCCAATATGGGAAGTCCCAAGCCCCCTATCCTGCGCCTGTCGCGCAGCAGGACGAAATCTGGCACAGTAATTTACTGCGCATAGAAAAGATCCCCCTTTTACAACTTTTACCGGCACGCCAGGCTGCGATGGCGAATAGCCGTCCGGGTTGGCATCTAACAAAGTTGAAAGATCTTCTGAATGCCCAAAAAAGAAAGAACTGGATGTCCATTCCCAAACATTTCCCAGTAAATCAAATATTCCGTGTTTGTTTGCTGGAAATTGTGCAACAGGTGCCAGCCCTGCATAACCATCTGTTGCATCATTAGCATATGGAAAGTCTCCCTGCCAGATATTTGCTATGTAGCGACCGTTTTCCATTGCCTGCATTCCTTGTGCTGCCAATTCGAACTCTGCTTCGGTCGGCAACCTATGCCCCTTCCAAGTCGCGTATGCCTTTGCATCTTCGAAAGAAACATGAACGACTGGGTAATCATCCAGACCCTTTATATCTGATCCCGGCCCCTGTGGGGCTGCCCAAAACGCTCCGGGTACAAAGACCCACCAGCTCATACTTCTCGCAGGGCCTTTGTTAGCATCAGGCATTGAAAACACAGCAGCCCCCGCAACTCTCATGTCAGCTGGCAGGTCAGGATAATCAATTGCAGACGGTACTCTCTCCGCTGTCGTTTTATACCCTGTTGCTTCCACAAAAACACGAAACTCCCTATTGGTAACCTCTGTTTTGCTCATAAGAAATGGCGGAATCACTACCTTACGTTGTCCTCGCTCTTCTGGGTAAAACGCACCGTCACCGAGCATGATGGTGCCGCCGCTCACCCATTGCATGCCTTCGTCGAGGTTGTGCTGATTTTGACTATGCTTCTCACAAGCGGCCAATAAAAGCAGACAAAATCCCAGCACCAAGTTTCTAACCAGCATGATAATCCTATCCTTGGCCACCGAAGTAAGGCCGATACTCATGGCTATCGGCAACCAAAAAGTTCTCTTGTTTCAACGTCAGATGCCGATTGTACGCTGGGTCATGTGCAATAACCGCTCCCCATGTACGCTTTAAATAGGCCACTTCGGATTCAAAACGTTGCATTTTCTCGGGAGTATCTTCGGCGCCTCTTGATACAGACTCATGGTGAAAAAGTAACGCCTCAGCACAAAACAGGTTGCGCCGTCCCAACTCCCGAACCTTCAAACAGAAATCAACGTCATTAAAAGCAACTTTTAAATCCTGTTCGTTAAGCCCGCCAACCTTTTCAAAGTCCGCACGCTTGACCAGCAAACAAGCCGCCGTTACTGCGCTGACATTGTGACTGGCAACCAAACGCTGCATATAGCCTGGTGCATCTGCTGCAAAAAATTTGTGTGCATGTCCAGCTCCGCCACCATAGCCCATTATGACACCAGCATGCTGAACACTCTTGTCACTGTAAAGCAACTTAGCGCCAACGCAGCCTATCTCTGGCCGCATAACTTGGGCAACCATAGAGGCAAGCCAATGTTCACTTATTACTTCAATGTCATTATTTACTAAACCAATAATCTCCCCACGGCACTGTCGCGCGGCATAATTATTAATTGCGGAATAATTAAAAGCTCCTGGATATTTAAGTAGACGAACTTTAGGGTGTTCCGAAATCTGCTCAAAGTAAGTCAGGCTCTCAACCTCGTCAGAATTATTATCAACCAACAAAATTTCAAAATGTTGGTAGGAATTCAGCGTTAATATGGACTCTATACAAGATTTAACCAGCTGCCAGGCATTTCTTGTTGGTATGATCAAGCTTACCAGTGGTTTACTGGGTAACAGCCAGTCAAACTGCAAGCAATTTGGGTTACGTTGAACAAACTGAGCCTGTGTCGACAACTTTTCAGCTAGGCTCTTAGGCAGGGCTTGAAGCAAATCACCTTCCGACTGCCTTTTGTGCAACAGACTAAAAGAAATATGTTCCACACTCTGTTGCTCATTATCCAATGCAGCCTTCATAAGCCAGTGTCGGATAAAATTGGCATATGGCTGTTGTGCTTCATAACGAATAAGGCTGAACGATTTAACCCATACACCTGTGGCGACATAGCCAATGGTTAATTGCAGATCGGGATTCCAATCTGGAAAAAACAGAGGGGTAGACCTAAGTCCGTTATCGCCCAAGTGATCACAGTCTGTATATGCCAGTGATGCTTCCTGTAATGGCCAGTTGTCCAGCACCATCAACAGTTTGGGATGCAGTCTCTCGCCTTCCCTATATAAAAAAACCGCATTATTATCCCAGCAAGGAGCAAGTTCCCCGAGATCACTGACAACACTCAAGGCACTTTGCAGAGCGCCCCATCGTCTGCAAATAAATCCACAACACAGGTCAGCCTGTGACGCTTCCGCCCACAGTACAAGTTTAAATTCAGAAAGCTTCAATCCGTCCAGTGCAAGCAAGCTATCAATGCTGTCAGCTAATGACTGCTCAGATGCATTTCCAACTATCAATATAAAACGCGGCTGCGCAGCTCCCGAATAACTCAACACGGCTATCTCCCGCTCCTGCATACAGAGATTGGCTTCAAACCGTTTCTGTAAAACCCACTCAGGAGGGAAGTACTGTACATGTCCGGTTTGTCTCAACCATTTTGTGTATCTGTTGGTTATGCCATGATGCTGCCGGGCGTAACGTCGCCACGACTTAGGTAATTGGCTGACACCCCATTTCAAAAGACCAACTGCAACCTTCTTTACCACTCAAACCCCAATATTGTTAGTAAGGCCATGACGGCACAAATTATCCGTCCTTTCTCAACCTTGAGGCGGCGGCAAGTAGTGATCATATCTGGCGCCAAACGGAGCAGGGATTTCAACAATAGGGTCAGGCCTTTGCATTTCGTTAGACCACTGCAAGAGTTGTTGTCGGAGTTCATCAGCCACAGCTGGGTGCAGGTCAATAACATTCAAGGTCTCTCCCTCTTGCGACTCCATATCGAAAAGGAACTCCCTGCGAATACCTGCTTGGAGATATTTCCATTTTCCTTTTCGCACAGCCCGTTGCATCCAAAAACGCCAATAAAGTGCCCGTTCATCCAGATAATCAGCATTGCCTTCCAGCGCTGGTAGCAAACTGACCCCATCCAAATCAGACAACGACTTTTCACCGGCCAGTTCCAAAGCGGTGTAAACCGCATCGAGTGATGATACAGGTTTATCAATTACCTTACCGGCAGGAAAATGCCCCTGCCACTGAACAAGGTAAGGCACGCGAATTCCTCCATCAGTCAACATGCCTTTTTCACCGATCAGAGGATCGTTTCGCGAACCATTCCATGCCTCACCGCGTTTATCCAAGGGAGCATCTGTCATGTCGTCCCCCAAAGGTGCTCCGTTATCACTGATAAAGAAGATAATGGTGTTGTCCATTAGTCCGTGTTTTTCTAATTTATCTACAATCATCCCCACGCCATCATCAATTGCGGCCATCATAGCTAAAGCATAACGACGTCTAGTCGGCATATTTTCTGGAATGCGTGATAAATAGAACTCTGTCGCCTCTAAAGGAACGTGAGGACCATATGGCGCAAAATAGAGTAGAAAGGGATTTTCCGCATTGCGCTCAATAAACGCACCTGCAGCCTGTGCAGTTAAATCCAGTCGATATTGCTCCTTGATTTGATAGCTGGCTGATTTGTCGCTACCGTCAAGTTCGAAATTCGTCCAATAGCGACGCTCATATCCCCAAAACACATCATCAAAACCGCGCTCGTCAGGAAAAAAAGGCCGTTTGTACTGCAAAGGAAGCTTTTCAATACTTTGATTGGAAGCATAAAAATCTGGGTGGTTTTTCTCTAACCACTCACTAGAATTGCCCATGACCTCCAAATGCCATTTTCCAATCATGCCAGTTTTGTAACCAAGGCGCTGGAAACGACTACCAATCGTATCAATATCCAGGGGCATCGGTGTAAAGCGATTCTCATCGACGCCAAATCTTTGTTGGTATTGCCCGGAAACTAGGCCAGCTCGCGACGGTGTACATTGAGGGGAAGTAACGTAGCCATGCGAAAAACGTGTGCCAAGAGAAGCCAACTTATCAATATTAGGCGTTTTCAAATCTTGCCTGGAACCTTGTATACCTAAGTCCGCATATCCCTGATCATCGGTAAAAATAATCACAACATTCGGTTTATCAGGGTAACCTGGATCAGGCAAGTCGGGTTTGGGTGGTTCAGGTCTGCTCGGTACAGACTGTTCACTAGAACCACCACATGCAACCAAAAACAAGACGCTAATAACAACGGATATTATCCGCATAACATACTTCCTAATTATGATACTTACGAAGATCTGAACGCTTCATACCTGGTTTAAGTTCAATTGACTCATATTCAGCGATTCTTGCCTTAATCATTGGCCCGTTTGGCCTAAGCTCTAAAGCCTTCTTCCAAACTTCTAATGCCAAACGTAAATCTACACGTTCTACTTCTTTAGCCAAGGCAATTAATTCACCGGACGAATTACAACGGTTCACCGCAAAATAGGTATCAATAGTTAACCGAATATCTTTAAACACCGACTTGAGGGTCAGGCCGCGAATAACCCTCACCATTTCCACAAAGTATTCTTTAGGTACCCGACAAATGTCACGTAACGTCATTTTGTAGCGATTTTCAACAAACTGCCGGGCCTCTGCTATTACGTCATCTAAGTTCGACGATGACATGAACCTTTGTAGAGACTCATGGTAAACCCGGAAGGCCCCAGGTTTTATTGAAAATGTCACGTCCTCGCTAGGATCTCCGGCAAAGTTGTACCCCTCTCTATTTAATTTCAAGGGTACTTCATCAGACGGGCGGCCACGATTGAGCAGCGATAAATACTCTCTCTCAGATCTGAAAAGCCTATGTACGATCATTATGTCGCGTAACTGATGGAGGCTCTCATGGAGGCATTCACGTTTCTTTTCCATTTGTTTGAATTTTTTGCCATCACAAAGTACAGATTTTCCTTTTTTCAAACGGGGAACATGCAAAGAAACTTGGGCGACATTCGCATTTACCCGGAAAAGCGATTTAACCAAAGGTGACAGTCGACCACGGATGTTCTGGTTTAATGCTGAGAATGACTTGCTACTGCCTTCCTCATTGAGCCACTGAAAGGAAATACAGTCAGCATCAGCGTTTTCCTCAAGACAGTTTTGGACTTTAAAAGACAAGTCTTTGGGCATCCAAAACTCATCGATATCTAAAAACATCATGTAATCAAATTCACCTGAGTCTCGACAATCCTGAAAGGACTTTGCATAGGTTAAGTACTGGATATGCTTTGAGACTTCCGGTGGACAATAATCAATCCAATCTGCATAAAAGAAATTTACATTTGGATGCTGCTGTTGAATCCGTTGGAGGACCTCTGCACTATTGTCTGATGTTCGGTTCAGGTAAATATCAATCGCATCAAAACCAACATACAAATGATGATGGATCCATTCGGGAAGATAAGCAGCTTCGTCTTTTGCTACAGCGACTAATTTAACTTTCAATGTCTTATTCATAGATGGAAATGATGGCCGTAGTCTGTCCATTAAGTGATTAAGGTCCGTCACTCAAAACTAAAGCAACGCTGCTTTTGCCATAATATACTTGGCTAGCTGAAAATTCAGGGGGCGGACGCGCATTGCCAACGTTAACGCATTTTGCTTGTTATCCAATGTTTCTAGCATCCCAGAAACTTTAATAGACTCTACGACCCGGCGTTTAACCTCATCACTGCACCCCTCAAAAACTCTTAATACTTGGTCGAGCACCTCTACTGGCATTGAGGTAAGGTTATCTAACACCCAATCACGGCGGGCGAGTACGGACTGCTGAGCATACTGCAAGTCATCCGCCAATAAACAGGCGTGAATAAATTCCGAGTAAGCAGTACGGTATGCCAGGTAAGCGGGCGGCTGAAGCGCAAAGACAGTGTGAGCGCCGGATGCCTTATTATAACCGCCGCGGTTTAGTTTAAGTGGAAAATAGTCCGAAGGCCGTCCTCGCCCTAATGTTGCAATATACTCTGACTCAGATCTGAACATTCTATGTACAATCATGACCTCTCTCATCCTGATAAGGTCGGGATGTAAACATTCCCGGTTAGTGGGTTGCCCTAGAAACGATTCACCACCAAACACCTTATTCTCTAAACGTTTGGTTTTTGGTAAGTGTAAGGCAACTTCCACCATCTCAGCCCTGACATTAACAGCAGTTTTCACCAGTGGGCTTAATTGCCCATTGATGCTGCTACCAAAAGGTTGAAATGCCTCATTAACACCCTGCTCGTTTATCCACCCAAAAGACACCGAATCAGCATCAAGATAATCGACTAAATAGTCACCTACTTTTTTCTGCATGTTATTCGGTGTCCACATTTCATCTATGTCGAGAAACATAATGAAATCAACTCGCCCGGCAGACTTGGCCTCGGCAAAAGCTTTGGCATAAATAATAAACTGAAGTTGGCGACGAACATTATCATGACAGGCATCAATCCAATCTGCATATTGGAAGCTGACATTTGGGTGGTGCAAACTGATTTTGTGCAAAATCTGCTCGCTGATGTCGGATGTCCTGTTGATGTAAATTTCTATTTCATCAAAGCCAAAATATAAATGATGGTGAACCCATTCAGGTAGGTAAGGTGCCTCATCTTTCGCCACAGCGACCAGCTTTACTTTAGCTCCAGAGCGGCTAACTGAAGGATAGCTCGACGCAATGGTCATTTTTCAACCCATCGAAAAGAAAAGAGAACTCCTTCAAACTTCAGAACCTTAAACAACAATTGATAATTCATCCCTGCCGTCTCGCCTTACGTTCTTTAAATTCCGCCAGAAGTGCTTTTATCTGTGGTCCTTTGGGCCGTATGACTAACGCTTGCTCCAGATAGCCAATGGCCTCGTCCACATCGTGTGGGACGGCATGCCGGGCAAGCTGCTTTAGTATTTCCACATTGCGCGAGTGCTGCTGGGCATAAATCTTGCGAAAGGCCTGAAATTGCGTTCGAACTTCGTCAACCCTGACCCCCGTGAAAATACGGACCATGTCTTTATAATGTTCAGGCAGATTTGCAGTGATGTTCTCAACCGCAGTCGCATAACGCTCATGCACAAACTGTCGCGCGTCATCATCATGCTCAGTATGCTTAACCCGTTTCTTGAATTGCTGCAGACTCTTCTGGTATTCGACAAACTGCGGACCAGGAAAAATCACCTCTTTTGTTACTCCGCCTCGCCTGGGTAAACCATTTCGATTGTTCTTATATGCAAAGTTGTTGCCCGGTCTGCCACGGTATAGCAAAGAAACATATTCATATTCAGAACGGTGCGCACGATGAAAGATAAAAAACGGCTTGAGGCTGTTCAACTCTGGCAACACGGCTTGTTCAAGATTATCGCGGCCCACAAAGGTTCGCCCATCAGCCAGCAATGGTCCCTCCCCAACGGCGAGTTGTGGCACATGATGCTTAAGTTCATGAATAGCTACAGATACTGGCAGTAGGGTCTTGCCTAAAGGCGAAAGATTTCCAGAGAGTACCTTTGTTAAGGTTGTAAAAGGTTCTTCATTACCTAAATCATTCAACCACTCGAAGAAAATCGCTTTGTCTGTCCCTAAGCTGTTCAGACAACCTTTAATGCTCGTCTCGAAGTCCATAGGGCACCAAAATTCATCAATATCCAAAAACAGAATATGGGTTGCTGAATTCTCACGCCTGGCAATATCTAAGGCCCTGGCATAAACAATAAACTGGATCTGTTTTTTGGCTGACGCTGGGCACATATCAATCCAGTCAGCTTCATGCCAGGTGACATTCGGATACTCTTTGTTGATATCAGCCAGGACCTGGGATGAGTTGTCAGTGGTTCTGTTGATATGGATTTCTATATCATCAAAGCCAAAAAACAAATGATGATGCACCCAATCGGTCAAATAGGCAGCTTCATCTTTCGCCACCGCGACGATTTTAACTTTCAGTGGCGCTCCGGAAACAGAGGTTTCACTCATCAGCCTGCCTCAAAACGTGTGCAATTTTGCCAATTAACTGTTGCGCTGGCAGGCTGAAAGCCCATTCGTCACTAACAACTTTGATACTTGCTAGCTCATTATTAGGTTGATAGTTAACCAGGTTGTCGCTAAAACGGCTGAGCATCACCTTTTCGCAGCGGCTATCGACAAAATAATTACCCACCCGTAATTCCCGTTCAGCGCTTCGCACAATGGCCTTCAAATCATCTAACCCGGCCATAACTAACGCTGGAAGATGTTTAATGTATTGATTGCGAACCCAGGAACCTGTCACGCCAAAATTTGCTTTGAATACATGGTTAAGGGCCCGGATTACTTCAATATCCGCGATATCCATAGAGCGATTGACAGCATCAGGATTCTTGTCAGATTGAATCATGTCGTCCTGATAAGGTTGTCCGATGACATTCATAAAATCCGGTATCAAACTCCGACTGCGCTGAGATGCGTCATAGTCCAGGACTTTAACGTTTTCTTTGCCAAAAACATGGCAAAACATAGCGACCTTTAAATCTGCCGATAGCATTTGGCTTTGTCCAGGCCTTGCCAGATGGTCATGATAGTAAGCAAAGAAGCTCTCCGTACCACCATGTTTCACGGTTTCCTGCCAGATTGAATAAAGCTTGTAACTTGCCCGTCTCCACGCATAAATAACAACAATATGCTTGTTGTCCAGCGTATTGCGCAGGTATTCAAATTTATCCCGGTTCAGAGATATAAAGTCTTCACTAGACAACAGAAAGTCGTGAGGTTCGTTATTAAAAAACGAAATATCTTCATCGGTCAGTCTTTGCTCGTCCAATAACGCCCGAAATGGGTGATGGCCAAAAATGCTTTGGTAACGCTTGGGATAAACCAGATTGTTCTTAAACAGGGTACTTCGATTGTCTAGTAAAAACTTCTGCAACGCAGTAGTGCCTGTTTTGTGGGGTCCCACATGTAGGTAAAAAGTATTCATCGTATGCTTGCTGTCAAATTATTCGCCAAAGAATGGATAACGACCCAGATTACTGACCAGTGGGCCCCATTTGAAAATGTTGGCTTCATTTATCTCTCCTTGATTATCGCTGTTAATCGGCGGCATTCCTGCTGCCTGCCATTTGTCGTTGGGATGCAGAATATGCAAATTAGTGAGACCATGATCCCCGCACAACTGAGCATCGGAGCGAACGTTATCTCCCACATGAATATAGGAGCCGGACAAACCACTCACGAGCTCGCTAATATGCTGCCACATATCTCCCCGGTCCTTCCGAAACCCAAGTTCACTTGACACAAATAACCGGAATGGCGCAGTAATTCCCACCTTTCGCAGTAACGTTTCCACTTGTTGGTGACTGTAGTAAGTATCAGAGATGAACCATATGGTCTTGTTCAAGTCGGACAGTTTATGCACCAAATCGACCATTTCCTGCTTAGCCACGATTTGTTGCATATCGAGGTCAAATTCCAGTTCCATTAGCCCCTTGGCGTGGTCTGAGTCGAGATCCATAACCACTGCCAGTCTGTCATAAACCTGTGTAATGCATACGTCGCCAGCAAAATTGTGCTCTTTTCTAAGCGCAAACTCTGTTTCATTTCGTAACGAAACGAAAGACTGTGCATTTGGCATGAGTCCCTGCTCCTGCAAATATAACCCTACCTGATATTTTGCATAGTCCGGCTCATTCAACTTGCGGCTCAGCACAGTGTCAAACACATCAAAAGATATATGGTCAAAGCGTCTCAGCTCTGTAAATAGCTGTTCTGGTGGTTTATGGTAACCCGCAAAGATATGACTCTTGTCATCGGTAAAATGGCCAGCAGGCGGATAGTAGAAAAACTGTTTGTAGCCACTTTTCTCCGCCAGCAATCCCACCGCACGCTCTAAAGCATGCAACCAAGAGCCATCATTAGGTAATGGCTCCGCTGGAAAATCTTCGTATTTATACACTTTTTCCAACAATGGCTTTAGGGCTTTGGGCCGAGCCCAAAACATGCCGCCAACCGGATAGCTGATAAAGTTCTGAGTTAGGTCAATGCCCCACTGCGATTCAAACTCTTTGGCAAAAGGTTTATTACAGGTCCAATGATTCACCCAAGGTGGCATCATCCAAAACGATGTTGGGTAGTAAATCCCAAGCTCTGGATGTTCATCAAATAGCCTCAACAAGCAAGAAACCACGTGCTTATCTTTGAACAAATACTGGTTCAAATAATCAAACCACTGGGTTTGTTCACGTCCTGAATAAAGCGATTTCTTGGAGTGCAAATGGCACATTAAATCGTACTCAAGCAAAGCCGGACCAAACTCCACCAGCAGAGGCCCAAAATTGCGACCTCTATTGGGTACTCTAGCCACCTGCAGCTTTCCGACTCGTTTTAATTTGCTGTAACGCCGGGTAACGTCCTGACAAATCTCTTCGCTGGCACAAGCAACGAAGACGTCAACATTAAGCGGAAAGTTTTTCAAACATTGCAAAAATTTGTCAACGAAATCCGGGTAATAAATATGCAGACAAATAGCCACTTTCTGCTGATGCCAGGTCGGTGTTTCATTCGCCACCAAATAGCTAGATGGCAACCATCTGGGACGCGCTTCCTGCATTGAACGACCTTCATAGCGACCGTTATATAGATAGTGCAATAGCGGATTGTTGCCTGAGTGATAAATATCCAAATGCGTGCGAAGATAATGCTCGGTATCAAATTTGGCAGAAGGGTTCACATTGGCGTAGTGAGCTTTGGCCAGATAATCCTCAAAGGCGGCCACTTCACTGCGGAACATGCCGTAATGTTGTTGATACCATTCCAGGTCAAAAACCCCTGCATTCTTCGCCATGCGTAACTGGCGCTTAACTCTTAGAAACTCACGTCCCCGGAGCAACAGAGTAAGCGTTCTATATGCGCCAGCCAGGGAGCGCCTAACTAAGGTTTTCATTGGTCATACCCCAAATAACTGCAAAGGGTTCACATTGCCATTTCCAGAAATAACGTCATCCACATCAAACAATGGACAAACAGCCCTTGGCAGAAGGTTGCGCTTCGTTACGTATTGCTGATACATGCACTCTATTTCTTCTGTGCTAAATCGAATCCGATGCCTGAAAAAATGCTCTATCGCCTGCTGCGCTCCAGCAAATACAACCTGAAGATCCTGAAAATGACTTTGAGTACGCGTCTGACGGCCATAAAAGAAATGGAACTTAGGTTCAGTAAGCTCAGACATTCTACCTATTTCCACAAACTGCCCATTAGGTGCGGTGAGCAATGACTCAAGAAACAACGATCTATCTAACATTAGATAGCCGTCTCCCATACGTACGCCGGTTTTAAACACGCTAGAGATGCTCGCTTGGAAGCCCTCAATATCATGAAGCCCATCTTCGGTGGTAATAAAATAGAGGCCCTGGCTTTCACATTGCAGTAAGCGCGTCAGCATCTTTTGAATGGTACCGCTATAGCCCACATCAATCATCAAGGGAGTGTCAGTGGTGCCAATTCCGAGACTTTGTAAATAATCAAGGTAGGCATTTCTGCTCTCCTGAACCATAGATTTTAAGGCTGGCAGGTGCTGACTCAATACCAGTTCAAGGTCACCACCTTGCGCAGGAAGTTCATAATTAACCGCAAGCTCTTCTTCGGTAAACAATGAAGCAAGTTGTGAGAGCGTAAATCCAAATCGGCCAACCAACAGGTCTGCCAGTGTTCCTTTATACTTGTGGTAAAGGCTCCATTGCCATGTATAGGGGTCGGCTATGCTGATACGAAACAAAAAGGTACGAGACACGTTGAGATATGCGGCAGGGTAAGAAGACATCAGCCCTTTTGAGACTAAGTGCTGATACACCTGTTCCAAAAAATACCCTTCACGCGCCAGAAAGACTAATTTCCGGGGCGACTCAGACTGACAAAGCTGTTCTAAAGCATGCAGATATTCGCTACAGATAGGGCCCAGAAAGTTAAATCCGAAATCACGTAAAGCAACGGTTCTGTTCATGGTTGTCACTGTAGTAAAAAACACGTTTAGTTCTGTTAAATCACCACATCGGCGGCGAAAATGAGCGCGAATACTAACATATGGCACAGAAGATATTCATCTGTTTTACCGGTTAGATAGCCCGTAAGCTTCTACCTACCATAGGGAAGGTATTTGCTGAAATACTTTTTGAACAGCACGCTGTTCAGCCCTCAGGCTATAACTTTGTGCAATGCGTTTGCCCATCCATCTGCGTAATCTACCTGACACCCCCCGATAACTTGCTAATGCCCCCTGCACAGCATAAATACAGGCCGCCGTATCACGTTCACAAACAGTCACATTGGCAAACGAAGAGGAATACTCTCGACTGGCCACACAATCAGGCACAATTGCCCAATCAGACAAGGCCATCGCCTCAATGCCCGGCAAGTAAAACCCTTCCGTTTTATTGGGTAATGTGAGAGTCACTATGCTTTGTGCCATTGACTGATGAACAACATGTCGTTCAACGGGTTTGTCATGCAAAACCACAGACAAGCCTAGCTTTATGGCATCGTTTTTAACACGTCCCCCCAACTCAGGATTCTTCGTCGCGAGGATATACAGCTGCGTCGACTTAGGATAAGTCAGCAGGGGAATTTTGTGTCCCATACGAATTGTCAGGCAAGGGCCGTTAGCATAAGGAAGAATAGCTTGTCTTACCGCCTCTGAGACACATAGTCGTATAGCGCGATGAGATAAAAATTTGAATAACGGATGCTGTTTATCACCATGGCGGACATGCTGGATAAGATTAATCTTTGGCTGCGCATCATTAGCGAATGGCAGGTAGTCATCCCAGTCCATACCGGCAAGAAACACGATATCAGCCAGATCCGGACGATAGTTCTGCTCGTACTCAACATTGTCAATATCTTCAAACAGTCCCGTCTGAATCGCTGAGCGATTTTCCAGCCATAAACGCAAGGACAGAGAATCCTGCGTCAAAAGGTGCCCAATATAATCTCTGACTTTCTGGTGCCCTCCCGTATACCCTAAATAGCGTCGATGAAAAGAAACTGTTTTACGCGGCATCTTCAAGCAGGTTCCTATTGAGGTGACAATTTGAGTCTGACGGGCTATGGTATCCGCCTTTTTGCAAGACACCAAACAACGCGTGAAATTGGTTAATTTACATATCATTGGCGTTCAAAAAGCCGGCACAACAGCACTCGCCAGCTTTTTGCAACAGCACCCAGCCGTTTTCCTGGTGAGAGGAAAAGAAGCACATATATTTGATCATCCGGATTATGCGACCCACGCCAACCCACTCGACTTCGCGCACCGTCAATACCAACGACGTACCCAAGGCTATGGCGGACAACCCATTATTTGTGATGCCACCCCCATCACGATTTATGATCCCAGCTTTCTGCAAAATTGTTATCAATACAATCCTGATGCGAAGTTCATTCTGATGCTCCGAGACCCAGTCGAGCGCGCCGTGTCACACTACAAAATGTCAAAACGCACGGGCAAGGAAACCCGCCATATGTTAAGTGCCTTTTTGCTCGAACCATTGCGTCTTCATCTGGCCAGACGTAAAAAAGACTGGTCATTTAACTCACCGCTTCGCACTCAATCTTACCTGGACAGAGGACGTTATGGCCGACAGTTACAGGCAATGTTCAATATTATACCCGCCTCACAAATTCTGATAATGAGCCAGGAAGAACTGCAGAATGAGCATGACCAAAGCCTAACCAAGATTTTTCGCTTTTTGGATATTCATCGCCATTTCATTCCATCAGAAACCGTCTTTGCTGCCCCGTTCACCAAGCGTACTCTTGGCGAGCGCCTCGCCAGGCTGTACGCCCAAATGTATTTTGCACTCGCGGGAGAATCCCCAAAGACCTGGCAGCAGGTATTAAGCAAAACCTCTACAACAGATGAATAGACTGGGTTTTGTAGCCAACATGCTCTAACACACTGGGCAACAATTTATAAAAGTCTTCATGTAGCGCCAGCGCCTTATCAAGTTCCAGCCTAGCCAGGGCAGTTGGTGCATACCAGAACATGCGTTCGGTCGGGACGACAACCAAGTCGGAAGGCATGGGCAGCCCCATACTCACGCATTTTTGCTGATACGAGGTAAACCAAGCATTTTGGCGTAACTCTGCCGCATCCTCTGGAAGATAAGGTGGAACCAGCAATGCGGCATGTGCATGTTGACCAAATAAGCGTAATGCCTTTTGTACGGTTTCGTCGGTTCCCAGCAAACCATACCACTGACCTAAAAGTCGATTGCATATTTGCCCACTGGGCGCATTAGTTTGTGTATGTAACTTTACGATGGCCGGATAATTTGCCTCATGTTGTAGACAAAATGCCAACCACTCCTGCGGCTCAGAAACCTCTGGGGATGCTGACCAAATATGCGTTTTACCTGGCCAGTCAGCACACAACCGCTCAATCTCAGTTTGATTATCCGACGTGGTGAGAATATACAGATCAAACAATGCCTGACGACAATCAACCAATGACAACAGTGCTTGGAGCCTGATTGGATCGCTGGTGTCGATATAAAGCGCGATCCTTGGCAATGTCTCCGTCGACTTGGCCAGAACATTCTGGCTAAAGGACACGTCTTCAACCTCCAATCCCAGATAGCTATTCAACAATGGTGTGGGCCAGAGTTTTTTCCATTGCCGGTAGATACTGCTGCGCAAGTGCGCATTCGCCGCCACCGATAAGCCAAGGCTTGCTTCTTCAAGCCAGGCTTGGTTGTCTCTGAGTAAGAAACTAACTCGCAGATTATGTAAATCCAGCGTCAAGCCTTCGCTTTCATCCATTTGCGAAATTTTCACGATGTCTTCATAACTTTGAGCCTCGTAGCTCAGCATACTGATCATGTCGGCGTATAGGTTATCGGCTTTTTTCTCGCCCACGGCGGAATATTCATCTGACATCCACTTTTTAACTAAGGGGTGTTCAGGTGCCAGTTGTATAGCCCTCTCCCGATAAACATTAAAGCGGTCGATATCTCCCAGAGCACTGCAAACCTGGGCCAAACGCACTTGAATAGCTACCTGCTGCGGACTCAGAGAATTAGCTTCTTCATACACCTGAAAAGCCTTCACAAGTAACTTCTGCTGGTGATAAATGTCTCCAAGGCCAACCAAATAATCGACGTGATAGTGCAAACGCAATGCCTTAATGATGGCAAACTCCGCCAAGGTGTAAGCTCTCCCTCTCAAGGCTAATTGAGATAATTGCTGATATTGCGCAGGCGTGGTTAGTGCTTTGTATAGCAATGTCGCTTCAATGGCCTTTCTTGCCGCAGGAACGGCCAACTTGGCAATTCTGGTAAGCAACGTTTGCTCATCTATATCAGGCAAGGCATCAATTAAAGGCAAGGTACCTTGTACCCGTTCATGCATGGGCCGCAGCGAGAAAGGAATCAACTGCGCCATGGATTGGTCATCCTGTTCAAACCAAGCGTCACATTCGTCTGCAAACAATGACCACTCTTTAATCCGCCAATGGCCGGCCTGCACATGCATCGCTCTTAACTTGGCCAGTTTGGTCAACGCATAGAAACCAGCCCGGTGAGTCACCTTCGCTAGGGACAAATATTGTTCTACTGAACCGAATGGTCTACCAAATGCGCTATTAAATACATCCTGCTCAAGCAAACGCTCGGGTATACGGGGCAAAAAGCCCAACAGCTCAGCCCAATTTAATCCCTCTAGCTGGAATGCCGGTCTGGCCGCTTGGGCAGCCTTAGCTATTGCAGTTTCAGCTCGTCCAGTCGAGGTATGATTCGACGAAAGTGAACGCATCTCAGGCGCAGACACATCGGCAAGACTTTGCAGCCTCGCCCAGACGAGCTCCAATTGCTCACGAAGTTCCGCACTAATCAAGGCCAACGCGGCAGGATCCACCTTCGAGGTCATCAGCTCAGTTTTGAACTCGCTAGGCGTCAAACAATGAACAGGCAATGCCAGCTTGTCAGCCAGTGGCTGTGCATCAAACTGTCCCTTTGCAAAGCCTTCCTGTGCAATCAACACGCATTTGTCCTGATGTGCGGCATAAAAATCCAGCAGGCGCTTATTGCTGGATAACCACATTTGGAAGGCCAGTTCAGGTTCTTGCCAAAAGCGGTAATTGAGCCGATTGGCGGCAATAGGTGCAACACTGTTGACTAAATGTCTGCTCGCACGGTTGAGCAGCGATTGTCCTACACTAGCCCAATGCCGGTAGATGAAAATGTATCGTATTGACTGTTGTCCAGCCACTTGCCAATCTTTAAGGAAGTAAAGGGCTCTTGGGTCTTTAACCCCTTGTATCCCGTCGCTCTGGTTGCGTGCCTGAATATAACGCTTTAGATAGTTTTGCAGCCAGTTTGGTTTGATCAATGGGCTGTCATCACAGTACTGCCAGTTTGTGCCATTAATCTCAAATAATTTGTCGTGTAATCTGACTGCAGGCATATCTTCTAAATGGCCGAGTGGATTACTGAAACTCGCGCCCATTAACTCATTGCCCATGTGCATGCCCCCTTTGGCAAGACACTGGGCAATCATGGAAGTACCACTGCGGTGAAACCCGCTGCACAAGTAGAAAGGTTGAGGAGCGTTTGCTGTATTTGACATATTACTCTCCGGCCCCAATGGCCGATGTCATCGCGCGCGCTATTTCTACCTCACTATACAAACCAAACCGAGAGAGGTTTGTTATCTCAGTCAGATTACTCTGCAACTCATCAAGTAACGCTGGCGCAAATTGTCTGCTTTGATAATTCAAAGGAGAGCGGTTTAACGCCTGAAAACCCAGCGCTTCATCCAGTACAGTGCCAGCACTAGCAACCACATCTTCGTAGCGCACTATAGACAACTCATGTTCAATAAACTGCTGCATAAACCAGGTATAAATAATCAATTGGCGCTGAAAAACACTATCAGTGCGTAAAAGCGTATTTCGAAGAAAATCACTAAACCGTTCACCGGCGGGTACCCGTCCTCGATTCACTGGCAGGTCTACTGTCATCCAGGAGAGCAAAACATCTACAGGGTTTCTGACTATGGCAACAATAGGAAAACGCACTTCTAGCTGCGTCAGCAATGAGGTAAACAGTGCATTCTGTTTTACGATCAAGCGAAAATGCTGATTCTCTCTGGGTGGAATGGAAACAAGGCCCCTTTGAGCAACGACCTGCCTTTTTCCATCTTTCGTAGATAGGCCCACAGGATTATCAATGGAGAGGCCGGCTTTGTCGCCATTCTCAAATGGGCGCCCTGCAGCAATGTCCTCACGTAACTGCAGGATAATGCTTTCAATTTCCATCCCTGCCCTGCCTGCACTCACGCCGCCAGCAAGTCTTGATGGGTTGATGGGTTCGTGTAATGCAACCGCATCATCACGCTGATTCAACAGGTTACAGCATAAAGTGGTGCCCGATCTTGGGATACCGGTAATAAGGGTTATGTTTTCAATCACGGTGTTTATTCAGTTACAACAGGGATGCACTTTAGCGAATTATCGCGCATAGCCTGAATTAGCCACATAAGAAGCAAGATGATCTGAGCAAAACTCACATAGCTTACTAAGTATCTCAAAAGTCGCTTCCGGAATTCTATTGGAACTAGTTTGCTGTTGTTTAATACAAACATCCAGGTCTTGCCAGTATTGCTGATTAGCATCCAATAGCTGACTCATGAGATGTTCCACTTCCGCATTTAGAATATCGGTGTTTTGAAAATTGTGCTCGACATCAACAGATTTGAGCACCTCGGCAATCACTCGTGGCAAGGCATTGATCTGCGATTTTCCAGGAATAACAAGCTTGCTCAAGTATACATCAGAACCTTCACGCACAAGAATTGCAGGGTAATGCTCGGGAATGTCTCTCAGATGTTCAGGTACAACATTACTACCAGCCTGTTTTACTTGATTGTGTACAACAAGGGTGAGTCCGGTTGTGGTGTTGAGCACCAAAGGTACGGTATAAATCCAAGAAACTGAAGCATCGAAAAAACCATACCTCAAGAGAGTGACGACAGGATCATCCAAATTGTACTGTACAAACAGTTCGTCACCTTCTGCCCCCGATTCATATTTGGTTTGAATGCATAGTCTGGACCTATCTAACAAGAAACCTGGCGCGCCCATTTTATGGTTAATCAACTCAATCATGGGGATAAATACCAGCTCTGTTGAGTGTCTGGGCTTTCCACCTAAATCCTGAATAAGGCCGCTGTCCAATTGGAGTATTCTTGAGTTGAAGAAGCTGCTAATTAAGACCTGTTCATCAATGGCGTCAGCCGAGTCAGCATAACAAGCCTGATAATATTCGGCATCACAGCGTGCCTGCAATAACTTGTCAAATACGGGCCGAATACCTGTCAGAGAGAACAAAGGATAGCTTTTTCGCCATGAAGCCAGTTTGTTGCAGGCGTTATATAGCTCAACCAAATCCTGCAAAATCGGCTTTGCAGCCTCATTCAAGGGGTGCTTGCTGACGGCGAAATTGAGGTTATATTCTGAAGACAAGTAGAAGCGATAGTCAGAGAGAACGGGCAAGCATTTGAGCGGAATGTCCATACCAGTCCCCCCAATCGCCTCTGATTGGCTCAGTTTGACACAGATGTCATCACCGTCCACCTCAAACACTAAGGCAGAGTGGAACCTCGCGCCTAGTTGCAGCATTGTTCGACTTAAGGATGTCAGGGCCTTTATTGCGCCGGCATTGTTGCCTCTAATAATCGGAGGTTGTCCGTTGCCGATTTTTCCTGCTGTGGTTGCAGACGATGAACTTACACCCGTCGACTCTGAAGATAAGCCATGCACCAATTGCCGGAACCAGTCGCTTTGCTCAAAAGCGGGTTTGAGCTTTTCTAACAATTCTTCCATAGCGGTGTAAGCAGACAAGGCTTTATAGCAGGCGAACAACGAAATAACTTCATCTGGCTTGATGATATGCTGCTCATTCATCCGAATCTGTCGTGTAATAGTGTCCAGATGTTTAAGAGCCAGCGTAGATTCACCTTGCGATATGGCGGCTTGCGCCATTATCAGTAAAGAGGGTGTAGCAAACGCCGTAAACTTCACCAAGGATGGGCCAATCTGTTGGATGATCTCCCAATCTTGTAGCTGATAAGCCAGTTGGAGCGCGACTAAACGCGGCTCGAGATATTGCCCCCCAGGGTCTTGCTTTACTAATTCACAAAGACATTGCAAGGCGTCTTTCTTGTCACCAGCCTTTTCTGATGCCTTCGCCATATTCCCAAGGCACGCTATTTTTTGTTCGGGCAGTGTGGCCAGTCGCAAGGCCTGTTGTGTTTTTATTCTGGATAAACGATATTGCCCTTCAAAAAATAAACATCCCGCTTCCATCTCCAGACTTTCATAACTGAGTTGTTGCGATTTTTGATTAAACTTTTTGAGAAGCGGAAGTGCCTTTTTATATTTCCCTTTGGCGATGAGCGCCCTCAGGTCATCCAACCTGTCATTCATTTCAGAACCTTAATATCGATAAAAGGGAACCCGCTCACCCGAAGTCAGGCCAACGCATTCCCCTTCTCTAACTCAATGTCGTTACCTTACTAAAAAGCCTTTTAGTTAGACAAGATTTGTAGAACATTAGTCATTGGTGGCTGCCCGCTGCCCACAGCAACAATCTGAACAGAAGCTGAAACATCTTCTGGTAAGGCATCCAACAGGATCCTGGCACTCACTCTGGTTGGCACGCCGGAGACAATGCTAACCAAGTCGGTAGCATCCAGTTTCAGTGCACTTTTAGCTGGGATAACTCCCTGACTAAGTGACCCAGGTTCAAAATTTCCCTGAACAGCCTGTTCAGCGAAGAATTCGGTGATATACCTGACGTTATATCCGGTGTGATTCACCAAGGTGATACGTTGTCGGTATTCGCCAAATCCACTGATATAAGGTAAGTCAACTCTGGCGCCATCGTATCGCACCCGACCGAAATAAGCCGCATCAGCGCCCAATCCCAGGTTCAAGCGGTATTCAGATCGTACTATTCTTTCACGATTCTCACTCACATCCATGCATAATACGGGAAAGCTGATGAGATTATCTAAACTGACTTTCGCCTCCCGAGCACCGTCTTGCACACTCAACTCGTGACTTGCTCCGCCACAATTATCAGCGGCATTTAAGTGCAGATTTCCAGCCGAGAAATCCCCTTGGAGCAAAGCACTAGGCGCTTTGCTATTCACGTTGCTCAGCAGATCACGAAAATCACTGATAATTGAGGAGTCACTAACCTTTCGAGCATTGGGCTGAATCAACAGATCCGCTCTGAACTTAGCCAATGAGGCCTTATCACCATCACTGTCCCCCAGCGAAAAGACCGCCGGAGAGCGAAAGGTAGAAGAAAATTTCACAAAATCCGTACCAAATCCAACCCTATGCTCAAATCCCTGGGCAAAGGCCTCGGATAAACCACTTTGCAAGTGTAGCAATTCAGCCTGACCACGATGTAGGTACAGGCCCTTATTTACCGCGGAAGACGCACTGTCAAATAAGGTATAAACAAAGGTCAGCGGCTGCGCCGGACTACCAATCTGAATGCTGGTTAAAGGCAAGACTAACGGCGTTTCAGGTCCCTTGGGCACGGCAGCTGAAACTTGCACTATAGCGAAATTATCGCCTACAGCGCCTCCAGCACTCAGCAATGATGTGTAGTCTGCTGACGCGGCTAAACCCGCGGCGGGCAGTGCCGCTGCAAACTGGCCGTTAACTAGATCAATGCGCACATAACGCGGATCAGAGGATAAGGAAAAGCCGGCTGGAAACTTTACATTAAGGGTATCCCCGGCACTAGAAATCAGAATGTTTTCGGTTTGCTGGGCAGAGACAGTTTCCAGGGCATAAAACAAACTGGCAGATTTGCCCAGTTCAAAAGGCGCCGCAAAGGCATTCAGGACACAGAGTATCGCCGATAGGGCCGCAGGTCGAATCACAGACATGACTTTCCTTCTTAAAACAAAACCTCACTCAAAAAAAAAGCCTTCGCTAAGCGAAGGCTTTTTTACAACAAGCTGATGCTTAGTTGTGTACTACAGTGTCAGTACCACCAGTAGACAGGTTAACAGTCTGGCTGCTTACCATTACGTCTTCGTCTTCAGCTTCGATTTCGATGATAGCAGAAGTACGAGTCTTACCAGCGATATCTACCAGGTCAGTAACTTTCAGAGCTACCATTTCACCAGCAGGTACAGAACCGCTAGATGCTGCCAGACCAGTTGCAACTACACCATTCTCAGAAGTGAAGGTCATGCTGTAAGTAGCAGGAACCACACCGTTGTTCACGATGTATACGCGCTGGTTGTAAGCAGAGAACGTAGTCACGTAAGGTACTTCAACAGTAGTAGTGTTGTATACGATCTTACCAACAGTGTTAGTCAACTTAGGCTTAGCAGTCAGAGTCGCGCTGTAAGAACCTTTGTTGATAGTCTGCTTCTTAGTACCGTTGTCCACACACAGGTAAGAAGCTGCACCCAGCGCTACGTTAGCAGCAGTGGCAGCAGTCTTAGTGCTGTTCAGGGTTACCGCAGTACCGGCGTTAGAACAGTCAGACGCAGAATCGATAGTCCAAGTACCGAAGCTGAAATCACCAGCAAAAGTGATATCCTGAGGCGTGGTGTACAGATCAGTTACAGCAACAGCTGCACCAGCAGGAGTCAAGAAAGTACCGGTTTTCAGCAGTTTAGATGCATCAACTGCACCAACAGAGATTTCGGTAACAGTCTTGCTTGAATCAGCTGGGTCAACAAACTTCAGGAACTTAGAACCAACAGTTGCAGTTACTTCGCCAGGTACAGTGAAAGTACCAGTGCTGGCAGAAGCAGTGCTAGTCATAGCTTCTGAACGAGTAGACAGAGGGCTAGTTTTGTTAACAGCCTGAGAAGCAGTCTCGTACAGAGCATAAGTTACAGTGTTAGTAGCTACAGTAGAGATAGCGTAGTCAGACGCCAAAGTAACTACCAAGCTGTTTGCCAGGTCGTTAGTACCGTCAGTAGACTTAACTTCGAAGATTACGAAGTTTTCACCGTCACCACCTGAAGAAATGGTAGCTGTAGTGTTGGCACCAGTCAGAGCTGGCACACCATCGAATTCAGCGGCAGACAAGTCAAAACGAACATACTTAGACGTGCTAGCAGCGATAGTGAAGCCCAGAGAAGTAACTACGTCCAACTCATTGGCAGCGTTAGTAACAGGCAGGTTACCGTCGGCATTCAAGTCAGCTGAAGTGAAAGTTTCAGTAGCGTAAGTCACCAGGTCCGCTGTTGTATCCGTCAGCGTAATAGCAGCTTGAGCGCTCATAGTGAAAGCTGAAGCAACAGCAACAGCTAGGATTTTCTTGTTTAACATTTAAAAACTCCTGCAAGAGTAACTATAGTTTTTTGTTAGTCGTGGCGATGTGCCAACAAGTCCTCGGTGACCACTCACCAGACTACCCCCAATAAGCTACAACACCAGATTGTAGTAATCAACTCTTTTAAAGTGTAGTTTTATCAGTATTAACACTAACTTACCGATTGAGCTGACGAGGTAAGTTTTAGCATGCCCCCACCGAAGGCGCAACTATAGTGTAAATTTGCCCGAACTACAATGGCACTGGCCTTTTGTTTACAGGCTTTTCAGCCACTTGCTTAATTTATCAGCAAATATAATTATCAATGCAACAAAGTGATAAATTCTGTAATAAATCTCATAGGTTATGCGGATTTATAAGTGCGGATAAATTGCATCAACAATCTGACTGATTAATAAATAGCCCGCCGTGTAAAAGGACGGTTATTTTTTTCGCCAATTTCAACACTGATTTTTTGCGTGTTGCCTTTTGCTGTCACGCTTAAAATATAGCGTTCACCGCCCAGTGGCGAATAATATTCTTCGGGGATCAGGGCCAGTGCAGGTTCAATTAAATAACTGTCCTGATAGGTTATCAGCCAGCGACCCCGCGCTCTTGCTTCGGTTAACCTTTGTACTGAGCCAGGCCAGAGTTTTTGCCACAATGATATCGGGATGGCGTTGATATTCAGTCGCGGACTTCGACGCAAACTGCAATGTGCCAGGATCTGCGGATGATTTGTCACCAAAGCATCCCACATTGACACCTGCGCTAATTCTGAGCATTGCTGTAATAAAAAATTCATAGGTAACATCTTATCTTGCAGCAGATAAGTGGCCTTTTCCGCCCCAGCCGGGCGTTGCCAATCGTCACCGTCCGCGTAGTCTGCAAGTCTGTCGGCAAAATAGCTTTGTTCACTGAGACTGTAACCGGTATTTTTTAACCAGAGTTTTAACCAATATTGGAAAGAAGAATTAATAGGTAGCAGGCCATCCTCATTCTGAATAGAAAATTCTATGTCCTGCTCTTGGTATAAAAATCCGTCTGTACGAAGTTCATCCCCGGCGATGGGCTGCAGATACAGACCATCTTCATTGGTCTGAGCGGTCTTTGTAGCTATTCCCTGGCTTACCCCAGCCACAGTGCGACGCTGCGTTGACAGCAAATAGATAAGTTGATTGATTTTGGCGTACGCTTTGGCGTCGGCTGCCATTCTCGCTTTAGATGCTTCAGCAATCTGCAAACGACTATTGAGCAATACAGACGATGCTCCCAACAAAGTCACCAATACAACAGACACAATCAACACTGCCAGCAATGCCGCTCCTTGTTGCCGGTCCCGAGCCATCAACTCAGCTTCCAAACTCATAGATGCCAAAGGCCTGAAGTTCCGGAGGCATATCCGCAATTTGCGGTCGACCGATTACGGCCACCGCCCAGACAATGTCCCCATTAACAATTCTAACCGCTCGCGGAAGCACTGCCGTATCAGGTAAGAATTCCGATTGCCAGCTATCTTCAATCAGATATTCAAAACGGGCAGACTGATCGAATCGTTGAATCTCTACGGCAAGTTGCGGGTTGTTTTGATTCAGCCACTGCAGATACCAGTAGTTATTGTCAGCCACTATCTGCCAGGACATGCCTTGGGGAATATGCGCACTGTCATCAGGTAGTGCAGAGCTGACAAACTCAAATGAGTTTTTCAGTCCTTTGGCATTGGCGATATAGGGATGATAAAGCACAGCCCCGCGAATGCTCTGTTGAAACCAGACTACCGGTAAATCTGCACTGGATTGAACCAATATCTTTGCATCCATTTTCTCAAAATTGCGCCAGGTGGTGGCAAGTCCCTGGGCCAGCAAGGTTGTGGTCATCGCCAAAATGACCAACACAACCAGCATTTCTATCAAGGTAAATCCGCCCTGATTAACAGACCGCGAGCTAGGATACTGGCTGCGTAGCAACTTCAACCTGTCAAACATAACCCTTTGCATTTATTGGTCCTGGGACATTAGGGGCTCGACATAATTGGGGTCACGCCACTGTTTAACCACTTGGGTAGAAAAGGCCGAGACGGCTCTGCCATCTTTTAGAACATCGGCCTGCACATCAAACAGGGCAACAATCCACGCGGGTTGCCGGCGGTGACTTTCCGTGGATGATTGCTTGGCAACAGACGCCTGCCAGTCCACTTGATAGTTACCGATCAGGTAACTTCCCGAGCGCGTCTGGCGCAAATCCTCTAGTTCCAGATACTGGGTGAACTGGTTAAACAGATTTGGCAACGAAGTCGCATGCTGAATTCTGACGGTTGAGGTTGCAGCAGTGCCAAACCATCCCCACACAGCACTAAACACCAGAGACAATATGACCAATGCAACCAGTGCCTCGATGAGGGAAAACCCCTTAGGAGTTGACGTCACGTTGCTTCACTTCACAAAATGGAGGCAGCACTTCAAAGTGATAGGCGCGCTGCCCTTGTGTCAGGGTAAATGCCCCGCCACGACAATACCCATTGCTGTTTACTTCGATGGCAGGTTCAAATTTCAATGCCACATCATTGAGTCCAAGGTCTGTGGCACTGTTAATGCGGATTGTCTGGCCGCTGCGATTAGCCTCTAGAGGCAACAACATGAGTTTACCGGCGACCATCGCACGCTGAGCGGCCGCTTCGCGAGCCATCAACCAGGCATCCATCCCGGGCGCCACAACAGCGACAATCAACCCGAGCAGCACCAAAGTCACCAGCAACTCGATCATGGTAAAACCCGGGCTATTTCGCAGGGAAGTAACCAACTTCGGCATTAAGCTCTTCGCCTCCTTCAACACCATCAGCGCCGAGACTGTATAGGTAAAACCCCTGCTCAGCGGCGCTATCGAGTCGGTACTGGTAGGAATTGCCCCAAGGGTCCAAGGGAATGTCATCGTCCAGATACGGACCGGCCCAGTAGCCTTTAGCATTGGCCGGGGCACTTCTCAGGTCCACTAGTTTGGCTGGATAACTTCCAACATCCAGACGATACGTCTGCAACGCCATTTTCAGCATTTTCACCTGAGTCTCTGCTGTACGTACTTTAGAACTGTCTACCTTGCCAAAAAACTGCGGGCCAACCAGGCCTGCCAACAATCCGAGAATAACCAGCACCACCAGCAATTCAATCATGGTGAACCCACGCTGTTTATTTTGACTCATTTGTACTCCCCATAATTAAATAGCAATATCTGTTGAGGCCGTAATCGCCAAAACAATACCCAATATCATCACGCCAATTAATACGCCGACAATTAAAATGGCAATGGGTTCCATCAAGGTGAGAACCTGCTTCATTCGTCGCTTGCATGACGTGTCATGCAACGCGGCGACCGCCTTTAACATCTCGGCCAACTGACCGGTTTTATCGCCAACCGCCACCAAATTCAAAGAGGTACCGGGTACCAATCTGGAACGGCTCAAGGCCTCGGTAAAGGTTACCCCATCCTGCACATCCTGGATCATGGCTAACGCGCGTTTGCGACGCTTGGTATATGCACATGACGCAGCAGATAGCTTTAACGCCGTAAGCAGATTTACCCGGGCCAGTAACATAGCCGCACAAAGTGACGCCCAGCGTGCGGCATCTTGTTCGGCCAACCATGGACCAATAACAGGTAAGTCTATAATTCGGTCCATCAAAGCCCGTCTTACTTTAGGGTTGCCAAGGACAAGTACAATCAGCAAAACCAAGGCACCCACAAAACCAAACAGCAGCAGGGGAGACTCATTTGCTGAACGACCAGCCGACAACACCAAAAAGGCCAAAGTAGGTAATTCCTTGTCACCATCGAGCATATGACTGAATTTCGGTACAACGGCGAAAAAGATAATCAACATGGCAACCAAGCCTGAGCCAATCAGCACCAATGGATATGTCAATGCACTTTGGATATCACTTTTTACCGACTGCTCATAATTCATTTGTGCAGACGCGTCCGATAGCGCCCCAGCCAATTGCCCCCCTGCCTCACCCGCACTGACCAAATGCGCGACGTATTCAGGAAAAGGTAAACCGGACTCCAAAATTGCGGAAGAGAGCGTATCCCCACCTTCGATTCTGCTGGCTATGGCCGCAAACCCTCTCGCCAGGTTCGGGTGTTCTTCGTTTTGTGCCAGTGCCTTCACGGCATCAATCAGAGCAACACCGGATTGTGTCAGTGTTGCCAGTTCTTGCAGCGGCAAAACCAAATCCGATACTTTAACCTTTCGCCCGTGCTTGGTAGGTTTGGTATATTCCTCCAGGGCAAAGGCTTCGATACGCCTATCCGCCAGTTGTCGAATGGCTTCGGCATAGCTGACGGCGTCTATTTCACCTTCAACGCGCTGTTCTGTCGCGATTTCGATTCCCTGATAGCGAAACTTCATGAATCAGATTCACCCTGACTACACACCCGCAGAACTTCATCCACACTGGTGATGCCGCGAGACGCTTTAAGCAAACCATCTTCCATCAAGGTTCGACAGCCTGCTTTTCTCGCCAACTCCCTTATCTCGCTGACCGGCGATCTGGAGGTTATGAGTTCTCGCATTTCCGGAGTAACAGGTACCAGCTCATAAACGCCAATGCGGCCGCGATAACCGCGCCCCTGACATGCATGGCAGCCAACAGGCTTACGCCAGTTGCCTTGCAGTTCCCCCATATGGCGGATAAAAGTAGGCGCATCTGTGGGTTCACTGCATTCACTGCACAGCTTACGCACCAATCGCTGGGCCTGCACCCCTTGTATAGTGGCCGCCACTAAATATGGCTCTACGCCAATATCAGACAGCCGAGGGAATACCGAACAGGCATCATTAGTGTGTAATGTTGATAATACCAGGTGACCGGTTAAGGAGGCCTGCACGGCAATATCTGCCGTTTCTTTGTCACGAATTTCCCCCACCATGATGACATCAGGATCTTGGCGTAAAAAGGTTCTTAAGGCTTTCGCGAAGGTATACCCGATGTCCGGTCTGGCCTGAACCTGAGTGATGCCCTCGACCTGATACTCCACAGGGTCTTCCACCGTCACAATTTTTTCATGACCGGTGCGAATATCAGCCAGTAGCCCGTAAAGCGTGGTAGATTTCCCCGACCCCGTGGGTCCGGTAACCAACACAATACCGTTGCTCAGTGCGCCCCATTGACGCATTAGCGCCAAATGATCGGATTCAAATCCAAGACCGTCCAAGGAGAGTTCATCGCGTTTTTTAGGCAGTAAGCGCATAACAATCGATTCACCATGAACATCTGGCGCGGTAGAAACCCGCACGTCAAATTCACGCTTGTTGGCACGAGTGGTAAATCGACCATCTTGTGGAAGACGTCGTTCCGCGATGTCTAAATGCGACATCAGCTTGATACGTGATGCAATAGCCGCGAAACGCGTCATAGGCTGTTGCATAAACTCGATCATGCGCCCATCAACCCTGAACCTTACCAGCATAGATTGACTGCCTGCCTCGATGTGAATATCAGAGGCTTCTGCCTGAATAGCACGCTCTATAATGCTGTTCACCAAATTGATAACCGGAGCCTCTTCGGCCAGTGCCGCTATATCTGTACTATTTCTGCCGAACAATTCTGAAACAGCTCGCTCTCGCGAAAGGTCATCAGACAAACTCGCCGCCATAGCTGGCGTCATCAAGTGAAGGTTAATTTGGTAATTTGTGGCAATATTACCTAACACACCCAGAGCGAACTTATCGGTAATATCAACACAGTACAAATCCAAGGTAGATTCATAAGCCGATACGAAAACCTGATGGTCCATGCACCAATCAATGCTGATACCCAAAATTAGACTAGTGGAAAGCACCTGATGAGATTGAGGGCATTGACCAACCGTTGAAACAAGGGGTAACCCTGTCACACTGGCAATCCCTTCCCATAACGAATCTTCGCCACAAAAACCCAGTCGGGACACCGCATCGCCCAATGAACACTTAAGTTCAGAAGCCGTTGCCTGGGCCTTTTGGATATCCTCATGACTCAAGGACATCTTTTCGATCAGATAAGTGGATAATTGTGCATCCAAATGGACAGCATCTTTATAGATATGGCTTGCCAAACTCTTGCCAGCCTCCCACGTTTTTGTGATTTTGCGTAGATGCTAACCGCATATATCCATGCGAAGAAGCGATTAACCTATTGACCTTAATCGCGTATATTACACCACAGCGATTTTAGAATTGAAGTGAAATTAGCTTGATCCAACAGCAAACTCCCTATTCGATTAACACGTGGCTTGACGCAATTTTGCCTCGCGTCAGCTCGTGGATATGGCCTCCAGAATATCAGTGCGACTCGGAAAATTGGATGATCTATGTTTTTCGTCCTCGTCCAAAACAACTCAAACAGAGTGAGTTAGAGAACTGGACAAGCCTCCAGATTAAAACGCTATGCCCTTTTGTTAACGGCTTTCACTACTCACATATTAGCCCTGCTGGCTTGCATATTTGGTTTTCAAATCAGGCATTCTCAGGCATTCCTGAAACGGCCTTGCAAACAGCACTTCCCGATGGCGATTTTGTGATCAAAGGGCAACGATTTACCTATGAACAAACTTGGCACAATGCTGTCCTAGTTTCTTGCGAAATAGTCGATGAGAAAAGTCATGCACAGGAATCAGTGGCGATTGAAACAAATAAACCCTGGGCAACTGAGGTAAAGTTAAAGAAAACACTAGTTAGCCCCCTGACCTGGCTTGTCATAGGTGGTTTCACATTACTCTGTTTTATCCTTTGGTTCGCTATAAGTTTTCTGACACTGAGCATGCAAGAGCATAGTACCAAACAAGAAAGTGAAAGACTCAGTGAATTGTCTGGCGAGCGAATAGTCCAACAGACCGCCTTAAGAGAACAACAGCAGCAAGTGCAGCTCATAAACGAGTGGCTCAACATTCATGGCCAGTTACCAGAAACGCTAGGCTTGGTTGCGGAAAAAATAAATAAACAAGGCAGTTGGAAAGTCAATCAAATCAGATGGCAAAACAAAGCCATGGAGCTTGAATTACAAGGAGAGAATATCGATATTGCCCAACTGATTACTGATTTAGAAACCATCCCGGAATTGCAAAGTGTTAGTATTCGCCCATTTTCTTCTGGCGGGGCCTGGATTATTGAGGCAAAACAAAGGTGAAAAAGCCCAATTTGGACAGCAACAAGTTAACCAATGAACTGAAACGGACTCCACGACTGCAATGGCTGCTATTGCTGGTTGTATGGATATTGATTCTCTCTGCTGGTAAAGCATTGATTGACCAGATTGGAAATCAAAAAGAGGATTTAAACACTCAACAGCGACTTTTAGCCCGGTTAACAGAGTCAGCAAACAGTCCTTTTAACGAGGAACTGTTGAGCAGCAGCCAACAACATCTTGCTCAACTTAATAAAGAAATACCTACTGCTGTGTCGGGTAGCGTTGCGGAAGCTAAAGCGTTGGCTGACGCCGAGGACTTAATTGGTAAAAAGCTTATCCGTAAACGTTTAAACCTAATCGGTGCAGAAACAATAGAAGCTGAAAAGCAACACTACTGGTCAGTGCGAATTGACATTTCCGGCCAGCTTTCTGACCAGGATTTTGTTGACTTACTCTCACTTTTCGATGCCAGTGTGGGTCATCGACGCATAGCCTCATTCCAATATTCACCCAAGGCGTCTAATACGCTCAATATGGTGATCGATTTATTGTACAGGTATCAAGAACATGAATAATCGTATCGCCTTCATGGCCGGTTTTATATTGTTCTCGTGCTCCATGTTAGCTTGGGTTGGAAACTTGCAGCAGGTTGCATCAAATACCAGAGCGGATCTATCCATTCTTGAAAGTGAAAAAGGTCGTCTTCACTACCAGTGGAAAGACGCGGTCACAGGGATTTCACAGTTTTCCCCACCAATTGTAGAACCTGACAGCACATCCAAAGTGGCAGAGATGCCACTTACCATAGCAGACGGTAAACTCATTGCTTTAGTGGCTGATACGCCTCAGAGTGCAATGTTTAAGCTCCCTGGACAGAACATGCCAGTAACCTTAACTGTAGGGGAGCATTGGTTGCCTGACTGGTCTCTTGCAGAAATCGGCAGAGATTACGTCGTTTGGCAACAGCAGAACACAGGTGAATTACAAACTCAGTACCTGTTCGAGCCTTCGAACAGTGGAAAAATCGAGAGTGAGCCAGGTAAGTGAGAAAAAGTATTACTATGCAAAACAAGAATAACTATTTGTTTAACCGTATTCATAAAGCCCTGCTGGTTACCCTAACCTTGGGGAGTCTGGTGTCATGCGCTACGTTGAAAGGACCGGCCTATCAGGTTGCACAACAAGACGACGAAATATTCTCGACACCATTAAGAGACCCCAAGACGCCCGTCCAGGATCAAGCGACGACACTAAGTAAAAGCGAAACCAGTCTGCGCCCAGGAATGGAGATATTTGATGCGCCGCATCTCAGCCCTGAGCTGGCTGAGGAGCAGGCAAAGGAATATGTCATTCCGGGGCTAACTGAGCAACCAGTCAGTCGGCTTGCATTTAACAACATGCCAGTGGGCACTTTTATCAATGAAGTGTTTGGCAATCAATTAGGTTTAAATTTTATCGTTGAACCCAGTGTGAGCAATGCCGCAGATCTGGTAACTATGCGGATAACCTCACAGGTCAGCCAAAAAGAACTGTACAATCTAGCCATCACCACACTGAGAACTTACGGTGTATTTACCTACGTCAGAGATAATGTTCTGGTGTTTGACTTTTCATCTAATGCAACGTCTAACGAACAACCTTTGCTGGTGAGCGGCAGAGCTCTGCCCGAAGTACCGGCCACCAGTCGACCTGTGTTCTACATACACCCACTGGTCGCCACTACCACACCAATGGTGCGCTCTTGGCTAACCCAGATGTTTCCGAACAAGGAATTGACAGTAAAAGAAGACCCAGCCAGAAACGCACTGATACTGCAAGGCAGTTCAAGAATTGTTGAACAAGCACTGGCGGCCACTAAATTACTCGACAGACCAACTATGGATGGCATGTACAGCCGGGTAATACGTCCTGACATATCTACTGTTGATGATTTGGCCAAGGATTTAGAAAAAGTGCTACTCGGTCAAGGCTACTCAGTACGGATTGGCGATGGCGCCTCGGCGATACGCCTTCTGCCCCTCAGTTCATCTGGCCAGTTAGTTATTTTTGCCCGCTCTGCCGATGTATTAAACCATGTCATCGACTGGGCCAAAACCCTGGAAAAGGAGCGCCACAGTACGGTAGAAAGTGGCTTGTTTAGCTATCAGGTTCAGAGTACTCAAGCCAGTCACATTGTGAATGTATTAAACAATCTGGGCGTGGCCAGCTACAGAGCAGCAGCAAGAGAAACTTCTTCGCTTGGCACTTCGTCATCCGGTAATTCGCAGCCATCGCAACGAAGCAGCCAAAGCAACGCAATATCAAATGATGACGCCAAAGGAAAGTATGCGGTAGACGAGCATTTGAATACCATACTGTATAGCGGAAGCGGCAAAGATTGGCTGCAAATTCTCCCTATTATCAAAAGCTTAGACAAACCTGCACCATCTGTCATGGTCGAAATTATTCTGGCCGAGGTAAAACTTGATGATACAGAGCAAACCGGTATAGATTGGATCCGCAAAGCCGCCAATACCAGTGTCAGTGGCACACCAAACAGTTTACTGGATATTAACAATACCGGTCTGAACCTAACACTGAACAGTGCAGGTATTACCCGTGCCGTATTAAGTGCATTCTATAAAAACCAGAATACCTCTATTCGTGCCCGCCCACGTATTATGGTTAAAAGTGGCGGGGAAGCAAAAATAGAAGTTGGCGACGAGATACCGGTTTTGACATCAAACAGCCAATCCACCACCAACTCCGATGCGCCGATTATTCAGAACATATCTTATCGTAACACCGGCATATTGATGGAAGTTCGCCCCACCGTACATGCCACAGGGTTTGTGGACATTGAAATAAACCAGGAACTAAGTGAGGCATTGGGCAATGCCACCAGTGAAATAGACTCGCCCACGGTTTCCAAGCGGAAAATAAGCACCACGGTGTCTCTGCGGGATGGCGGCTCAGTCTTGCTGGGGGGACTTATTCGCTCAACCGCCTCGGTAACCGACTCAGGCGTTCCCTATTTAAGCAAGCTTCCCCTGCTGGGTAAGTTGTTCCGCAACGACGACGAGGATAGAAAACGCACTGAACTGATGATAATGGTTATCCCTTATGTACTAAGCTCGCCTGATGAAGCGGAAGCCCTGACAGATGAACTTCAGCGCAAAAGATTCGACGAGCTATCAACCAATTTTTAACCCTGAACAAAGGCTGTAGCCAGAGATATTGCTTAAGAGGAATATGATGAAATACCAAGCAAACGTCGCATTGTTAGTTTTAACTGTATCCTGGTCTTCCTGGGCGGCCCCACAGACGGCCCCGTTGATTACCGGTTTTGAGTGTGCTGACGAGGTGAAAGAAATCATCCACCTGATAGGTAGAGGCGACGACCCCAAACAGTTCATCGCACAGGATGTACAAACGGAGTTGTCTCGCCAACAGCCAGGCTCGGTATTGACTAAGTTGCATTGTGAAGGCAGCCCAGAATTGAAAGCTGCCACCTCGGTTGATTATACATCAGGGGAAAAAGTGCTAAGCCGCTTATCAGTATCTTTCCCTGTTCAAGTATCAGTTGAGGTAAATGGTGAAACAGTTGAAATGGCTGTTGATCAATTATATCTAGCAGAAAACTTAGATCAGGCAGAAGGACGAAAGGTGACTCAGAAGTTTATCGTTAAGTAACGCGACACGCTTAACTGCCCACCAATAAAGATAATGCTCAGCAAAGACCCTCTTTGCTGAGCAAAAAAATTAGCCTCTCAGCGGCGCCCACCAAGATTGATTGTCCAGATACCAGTTAAGTGTTTTCTCTATGCCTGAGGCAAAGCTCTCCTGCGGTTTATAGCCGAGTTCCTGACCTGTTTTTGTCGCGTCAATGGCATACCGGCGATCATGCCCAGGCCGGTCAGTAACGTACCGAATCAGTTCTTCACTGCGCCCTTGCGCCGCCAGCGTCGCTAAGGGGTAACGGGCTGCCAACTCGGGGCGTGAAGAGAAGGCTTGATTCATCAATTGACACAGAAGCTGAACGATGTCGATATTGGCCCACTCATTGTGCCCGCCAATATTGTAGTTTTCACCAACCCGCCCTTTATCAAGAACAAGCTCAATGCCCCGTGCATGATCTTCAACATACAACCAGTCCCGGATTTGTTTGCCATCGCCGTACACCGGTAAAGGCTGGTCATGCAGAATATTGGTAATAATCAATGGAATTAACTTTTCAGGAAAATGGAAAGGACCATAGTTATTCGAGCAATTGCTGGTCGTCACATCCAATCCGTAGGTGTGGTGATAAGCCCTGACCAAGTGATCGCTGGCAGCTTTACTGGCTGAATAAGGCGAATTAGGCGCATATGCTGTAGTTTCAGTAAAGGCGGGATCTTCAGGTCCAAGGCTACCATACACCTCATCCGTGCTTACATGATGAAACCTATGCGTGAGTATTTCTTTACCCGCTGCCTTGGGTTCGTCTATCCATACCTTTTTAGATGCCTTCAGCAGACTATAAGTACCAAGAATATTGGTTTCAATAAAGGCATCAGGCCCGCTGATAGATCTGTCCACATGAGATTCCGCGGCAAAGTGTACAACAGTGTTAATTGTCTCTTCCTTCAGTAAGGTTTCTACCAAAGCCGTGTCACAAATATCACCTTTGACAAATTTAAACCCAGGCTCGCCACTAACCATGGCCAGATTTTGTTCGTTGCCAGCGTAAGTTAACGCATCTAACACCACAACGCTATCTTGTGGGTGTCTGGACAGCCAGTAATGCACAAAATTGGCACCGATAAAACCAGCCCCCCCAGTAACCAACATACGTCTTGTCATTTTTTTTACCTCGTTGGGCCTTCGTCTCAAACAAAAGCTATCAATTCGTCAGGGCTTGTCAGCCAAAGTGATAAGCAAATCTCTTAGCGGCTCCCGCCAATGACGCCCACACAATCCTGTGAATGTGGCACGCAAGGACTGCTTATCAAGCACACTATAATTGGGGCGTTTTGCCGGCGTAGGGAAAGCCGCGCTCGGAATAGGAGTAATAGGAATTCGCTTATGTAAAATACGATATTCCAGAGCAATATCCTGAATGGCATTGGCAAAATCATACCAACTTGCAACGCCTTCATCCGTGTAGTGATAAACCCCCGACAACTTTCTTTCTGCCGCTTCAATACAAGCCCGCGCTAAGCCTGATGCTTCTGTTGGGGAACCGATTTGGTCATCAACGACAGAGAGCGCGTCCCGCTCCTGCATCAAGCGCAGCATGGTTTTGACAAAATTGTTACCAAACCTTGAGTACACCCAACTGGTACGCAGAATACAGCCACCTTCAGGTATGACGGCATGCAATTCTTTTTCACCCGCAGCCTTGCTAGCCCCATAAACCCCTAAAGGGGCGAGTTCATCTGTTGGCAAATAAGGGCTGCCCTTTTGCCCTGAGAAGACATAATCGGTGGAAACATGTACCAAGTGAACAGAATGCGCTTTAGCATAGCGCGCCAGATTGCCCACGGCAGTTTGATTGATCAAATAGGCTAAATCCGCCTCACTTTCCGCCCGGTCTACCGCAGTGTAGGCCGAGGCATTGATAATCGCATCGATAGAGCACCCAGCCAACGCTTCCTCAATGCCTCGCATGCTACCGAGATCAATCTCATTGCGGCCCAGGCAGATAGCCCTGTCGTTCAAGCGTGCTGCTAGTTCCTGAGCCAATTGCCCTTGCTTACCGATAACTACAAACATATTTGCATCTCAACAATCAGAGGCTTGGCGCCTCAGCAAACAATACACCGTCACGGTCCTTCGCAGACAGTGAGACTGCTACCCCATCAAGAAGAGGCCAGTCGATCTGTAATGAAGGGTCATCATATTTGATGCTGACCTCAGACTCGGGGTGATAATAATCTGTACACTTATAAACAAATTCTGCGAATTGGCTGGTAACATAAAACCCATGTGCAAATCCAGCAGGAACCCATAACTGGCGCTTATTCTGCTCGCTAAGGTAAACCCCCACCCACTGACCGAATGTTGGTGAATCTCTTCTAACATCAACAGCCACGTCATACACTTCGCCCGCCACAACTCGCACCAATTTTCCTTGCGTTTGCTGTGTCTGATAATGAAGTCCTCTTAAGATCCCTTGAGACGAACGACTATGATTATCCTGAACAAATTGCACATCAGCACAATGCTGACGAAACCAATCATCACGAAAGGTTTCCATAAAAAATCCCCGCTCATCACCAAACAAACGTGGCTCGAGAATTTTGACCTCAGGAATTGCGGTTTCTATAACTTGCATAGTGGACCTATTTCACCTTGTCGTGCAGTATTTTCATGAGGTACATACCATACCCACTCTTTATCAGGGGACGGGCTAAAGCTTCCAATTGCTCGGCGCTGATGTAGCCCTTCCTAAAAGCAATTTCTTCCGGACAACTTATTTTCAGGCCCTGCCTCTTCTCAATGGCGGCAATAAAGTTAGCGGCATCTAACAGACTATCCAAGGTACCGGTATCAAGCCAAGCAGACCCTCTGCCCAACAGTTCGACACTGAGCTTACCCGCCTGAAGATACAACGAATTCAAATCGGTTATCTCCAGCTCATTTCTTTTAGACGGCTTTACCTGCTTGGCAAGCTGAACCACATCATTGTCATAGAAATACAAACCGGTCACGGCATAGCTCGATTTAGGCTGCACCGGTTTCTCTTCAATAGAAAGAGCATTCCAGTCGTCATCAAAATCAACCACACCATATCGCTGAGGATCATTGACGTGATAACCAAACACTGTGGCGCCCGAGTCCCGCTTGGCGGCATTCAAAAGAGAAAGCTGTAAATCGTGGCCGTAGTAAATATTGTCTCCAAGAATCAAAGTACAAGGGTCATTTGCAATAAACTCCTCACCCAATATAAAGGCCTGTGCCAGGCCGTCTGGAGAAGGTTGTGCAACATAACTAAAATTAACCCCCCATTGACTACCGTCACCTAATAAAGCACTAAACCTGCTTTGCTCCTCAGGGGTGGTGATGATTAATATATCGCGGATACCCGCTAACATTAGAGTGGATATGGGGTAGTAAATCATCGGTTTATCGTAAACCGGCATAAGTTGTTTGCTGACGACACTAGTCAGAGGATGTAAACGTGTCCCAGACCCTCCGGCCAGCACAATACCTTTGCGCATTATCAGTTACCCAATTAACTTAAATATGAATGAATTAATGAATATAGTGTCAACGTAATTCCTCTACAGTAGCCAGGATGATTTTGGCAATACCAAAGAGCATAAAGGCCACCGCCAGAAATAGCGTTAGGTTGTGTAAAACACGGGGATATTTCGCTTCTTCAGGTAAGGTTGGTGATTCAACGATAACCAGATATTTGAGCTGACGATAAGCTTCTATCCTTGATTTTTCCAACGACACTAAAGAGGCGGAAAGCGCTTCCAGTGCAAATTCCAGTTCAGTCTTCAGGCTACTGAATCTGGCTTGAATTTCATTCACGCCCATTGAATCAGCACCTAGAGAGAGACCATCATTGCGCGTCAACCTGTCGCGTTCCTGTTTAAGCTGTAATTTCAGACTTTGCAGTTGTTCACGGGTCTGTATAACCGCAGATGCATTTTCGCTCATACTCCCTTTCAGCGTTCTGAGCTCAGCTTCTTTAGCAGCAATTTGCCCTTCTAGCGCATAGGTAATTTGCTGAAGCGCCATTCCTTCGGCAATGGGATCAAGTAAATTATACTCTCGTTGAAAAATCAGCAGGTCCTGTTTTGCCTTCTGTAATCTGGCCTCTACCTGTTCGTGTTCTTTCTTAACAAACTGCAATTGTGCTTCAGCCAATTGATTACCTATCTTATTGATATACCACTCTGCGCGCTGAACAATAGTATTTGATAACAGATGCGCATATTCAGGATCAAAGGCCTGCGCCTTAAGCGTAATAACTTTGGATGCATCATCCACTTCCACACTTATACGCTTTTGATAGTAAGACAACCTGTCTTCGAGACTGGCGTCCGTGGATAAACGACTAAACATATCGGCATCAGAACCACTGAAATAGGCGGTAAACTTTATTTCGTTTTCCAGATAAGCCAACAAATCACTTGAGTGAATGTAGGTTTTAACCAATTCAGTATCCGGGCTACTACTTTTGCCTGTCAGGCCAGACAATAAAGCCATAGAAGGGTCGAGAGTACTTACCCCGCTGGGCTGCTGAATAATCAATTGGCTTTGACTTTCATACATGTCACTGGCCCAAACCAACTGATAAAATGCAAAAATAACGAATGGCAGAAACACCGCCAGAGACAGTGGGGTTTTCAGAAAGGCCTTAACACGCTCTTGCATTGAAAGCTCAGGCGTTATCTGCTCAACAGGGCTTTGTTGCTCTGGTGTGGTGTTTTCATTAGAAGAACTGCGCATCAACTCTGGCTTGGTTCTGCGCAGTAAGGCGTTTAACTCTTTGATATGTTTGCGAACCACGGCAGAGTCTGGCTGCAGCACCCGCACTCGTTGATAGATTCTTAGCGCTAGCGCAGGATCCGTATCTTTTAATTTCCCAGCAGCCATAGAAAGCCTTACAGGGCGTCGCCAATCCCCCTCTGCAAGGGATTCCCGTCGGAATTCATCTAACCGTAGCTCTAATTCTCGTTGTGATTCTTTGGTCATTTTTTTAAAGCGCCTGGTACTTCCGGATACCTTCATCCAAATCGTTATAAAAAGTTAATTCGCCCTGGTGTAATACAATTGCACTATCACAAAACTGGCGAATATCTCGCATATCGTGGCTTACCATGATGACATTGGCATTTTTACTGCGCTCCAACAGCGCTTCCTTGGCTTTACGTTTAAATCCAGCATCCCCGACAGACGTCACTTCATCTATCAGATAGACATCAAAATCAATGGCGATAGAACAGGCAAAAGCCAATCTGGAACGCATGCCACTTGAATAAGTTCTCACTGGCAACTCGTAGTTGTTTCTCAACTCCGCAAATCGCTTCACGCGATCTTCATAACGATTTAAATCTTTTACTCCATTTACCCTGCCAATGAAGCGCGTGTTTTCTCTACCAGTCATTTCAGGGTGAATTCCAGTCGCCAAAGCAACCGGCCAGGAAACATTCAAAGTGCAATGTACTTTTCCTTTGTTCGGGTATTCACTGCCAGCAAGCAAACGAAACAATGTTGACTTCCCCGCTCCATTTGATCCCAAAATGGCAATATTGTGCCCAATTGGAATATCAAAGGAGAGATCTTTGAATATGTACTTATTGCCCAAGCTGGTCTTATAAAACTTGGTGACATTGACCAAACTAATCATCTGGAAATGGCCTTTTTCCAATACGCCTGATAAATGGACAAACACAAAAAGGTAGAGGTTAACACCGACATAGCCAGATAAGTGCTGCTTACCCCGACCTGACCATATGTAGGATATGCTGCGTAGCGGCTCAACTCTATAGCGTGGAGTATTGGGTTCCAATCAAGCAGCCACCAATATTCTTGCGGGAAATCTTGCAGCGAGAAAAATACGCCTGAGATGAAAAAAAGTGGTCGAGTCATCAGGTTCTGTATTTTATCCACCTCAGGAATATACAAACCAACTAGCCCGACAATAAACCCAAGAGATAACGAGAATAACCAGAGGGAAAAAAAATAAAACATCAGACTCAACGGGTCCGACAGTTGTAATTCCAGATCAAGAAAATACATCATCAGTCCCATTCCCAGACTGACGAATATTTTTACCAATAGCTCAAACAGTCCACTCGCCAGGACAACGCTGATTGGCTGAACTTGCCGGAATGCAAACAACGCTTTGTTTTTCTTAATTGCCTTCGCGCCAGCCAGGAAAGTTTGCAGAAAACACTGAATCAGCACCATGCCGAAGGCCATAAAGACAAACGTAGGAATGCCGTGGGTTTCTCCACCATTTAGCCTCCCACGCAGGAAAGACAAAATAAAGATAAACAAGACCGGCTGAATAATAGCCCAGCCAATACCTAACTTATCGTTGAAGCCAACGCGAATCTCCCTTGCGAAAAGCGCAAAGATCACATCTTTCCATATTCCCCAAGGACCGCGTTTAGCAATGCTACTCATAGCGTGAACCTGAGCAGAGATTAATCTTTAAGCGCAACATTCGCTGCAACAGCAATTTGGTAGATTATCTGCGTAATATCTTTCACTGCTTGCAACACTTTGGTGTCTACCCTGGGTAAAACAATCACTTCGTCTCCAGGCTTGATGTTGTCTTGCACCGATGCAGAATACCAACCACGACCATCGCTGACTTCCATAAAGCTTGTCAGTCCGTTTGCATGAACTACCGCGATCCGATCCGGATCAGCACGCTCGGTAAATCCTCCGGCCCATGCAATATAGTCACTGATGTTCGCATCTTTGTTGTATACCACGGCCTGAGGCAGAAGTACTTCGCCGGCAATATTAACCAAATCGCTCTTGATCGGAATAACGATCTCGTCTCCTTCTTCAAGCCGAACGTTGGCAATATTGTTTCCGGATGAAATCACCACCTTACCTAAAGGCTCTATTTTTCTGGCCCGTTGAACAAAGCTGGCCACCAATTTTGCTTCTTCGGCGCGAATACCGGCTTCCCCGGTAGACGATGCGGGTGCGGTAAATACGCTACGTTCTAGTCGTTGTAATGACTCTTCGATCATACGTTTCTGTGCTTCTGCGACACTTTTTCGTTTGATGTAAATTGATTTGATGTTCGCCTGTTCTTTATCAACCTGAATGTAGTCCAACAAATCCAGCAAACGCGCATCTCTTTTGACTGCATAAAACGAGGGACCAAGATAGCTACCGGACACTCTAATGCTAATCACGTCTGCTCTTAAATCGTCATTAAATAAGACCCGGTCACCGTCTTTAACCTGAAAATCGTCAAACTCTGCTAACGGCAAGTACACGGAGATAGGACCAGTATCCCTGTCGCCGAAGATACCTACATGACTTGCCTTGCTGAGTGGTCTGGCATAAAAATTTAGGTCTCTACCGACAGAAACCGTTTTGTCCAGTTCAAACCTGAATGGGTAACGTGCAGCACCTTCTACTGTAACAACAGGTCCTTGCTGACCAACCAGTAAAACATCATTGTCTTTAAACGGTACAGAATCTAAACGCCCGGTTCTAAGAAATTCATACAGGTCGTAAGTTGCAACTTCGACACCTTCCCTTATCAGGGAAATATGTCGATAACTTCCTCTTTGAGGATCAATCCCACCTGCACGCTGTAAATAGTAGAGCGCAGAATCAGACGTCAATCCAGCATACTTACCAGGTCGCTGTACGGGACCAGACACAAATACACTGACTGGTGTGGCAACCAGTAAATTAACGTAGACATTAACGTTACTTACATAGACCGATTTGATTCGCTCAGTTACGGCGCTATTGAGACTGCCGGCGGGGAGATCGATTACCCTCACAGGGCCAACATCAGGAATAAAAATGTTGCCCTGATTATCAACGGTCAACACTTCTGCAAAGTTAACTGCTCCCCAAAGCCAAATCGATATTTTGTCTCCCGGGGCTATTTTGTAGTCAGGGTTGATACCGTCGCTTCTCTGCGCCTCAAAGTTGCCAAAAAACAGATTTGCTCCATATGCTTGCACCTGAGTTGGATCAGCGCCAATCTGCCCCGCTAGAGGTTGACCAGGCAATGGATAGCCGTACCCACCTTTTTGCATGTATTGAGAAACATCGATTCTGCTGCCCTGATCGCTTTGCAGCGCCTGCATTTGGGGCACTGTGGCATTAGGAACAAAAGATTGCGTGGCAGTGCCATCGTTTAAATAAGATTGGCTCGAGGCAGACTGTGCAGCAGCGTTATGAACGAAAACAACGCATAACATCACAAATAACAATGCGGTTAAGTTCTTCATCAATTATTCTCGATTATCCAAACCTGTGTATCGTTTGCTAGAACAGGCCTGGTTATTGACCAGTTGCTTCCTGCCTTTCGCTGGCATGCCACGTTAAGATTGATTTGCGCAGCAGTGTCACTTTGAAACTTCAGCTTCCGGCATGGATAGCCAGCGGCTGAAAAATATAGGTCACCAATGCTTGCAGTGAAGTTGCCAATTTGCACATCGGTAGTCTTAGGAGAACTTAACAAGTTGGTGTAGGACGAAGGTAAGGTTCGATAATCAATTTCAGCTGTGGTGGCTACAAGTGCCCTTGTAGAGACAGGTTGCTCGGGTGCAGACGCACAACCATACATAAATGAAAGAGAAAAAATAACCAAAATATTTTTTTTAAACATGTCGCTATTTTTAGATTTTATAATTAAAAATCACCAACACAATGTTGGCGAATTATACGCGTTTTCTCCAACGCCTGACGATTCTTAGTATTTTCCATATATTCTGTAACACAAAGCTGTAAAGGATTAGTACAACTACAAAAAGATAAAACATTACAGACTCAGATACATTAAACAATTCGCCACTGATTCCGACCGCCGAGTAAACCGCCCCCAAACACACAATAATTATCAGAGACTTTGTCTGGGAAAATCCGGCCCGCATAAAAATATTATGCAAATGCTGTCTATCTGGTCTCAACATTGACTGGCCTTGCTTAGCCCGGCGATACATGATTGCAGCCATGTCCATAAGAGGTAATCCAATTAACCAAACTGCGGTGATTGGACGCATTGCTGGTTTGTTCCCCTGAGTAAACTCTACCAGCAACCAAACAATGGTTAAGCCAATAAACATACTGCCAGAGTCTCCCATGAAAATCTTGTTACCGCGGAACCCTTTGATATTAAGATTAAAGGCAAGGAAAGGGACAATAGCAGCAATGATAATCAGCGGCGCCATAATTGCACCACCATTATTCGACATTAACATTAGAAATACGACGGAGAACAACACGACCAGGCTCATTCCACCAGCCAAACCGTCAATTCCATCAATCATATTGAAGGCATTAATTACACCAACAACACAAACAAGTGTAAAAAAATAACCGGCTGTGCCCAAGTAGAGCTCACCAAAACCTAAAATATCGCCTAAATCGGTGATGTAGTTTTGAGCGCTCCAAGCCATGATGGAGGCAACACCAAACTGACAAAATAAGCGTCCCTTTGCACTTAAATTAAAACGGTCATCCAGCATACCTAATAAAATAATCACTGCCGATGCTGTAAAAAATAGAGGATAGTTTTTCATCCATGCATCGGTAGCTAAACTAGCAACTAATACCGCCAGGAATATAGAAACACCGCCGGTTAATGGCACCACACCAGTGTGGCGTTTCCTAATATCAGGCGAATCAACCAAACCCAGTTGGCGCGCAAAAGGAGTCATTACAACCAAAGATAAAAACGCCACAAAAAATGCGGTGAATAAAGGTATTATCTCAAGATACGCCAACATATATTATTTCCTTGGCTCTAATAAAATAAAGATACAATCAGCCATAACAAGAAATAACATCCGACGCTCTACATTCATTTATCTTTCTAATCTTCACGATTTTCTCAGCAAGAAAAATTGGGGGCGCAAATAATAAAATTTCAAAATACGTCAAATATCTTTGCGACGACAAAACTAATAATAAACTTGGTGCTAATCTGTTCCAGTTATGCGAACCCAGGAAAGCTGAGTAAACAGGTTCCAGACCGACAAAACATCTGATGCGAAATGGTAGCAAAGCAGCGCCTTTACCACCAGCTACAATATGCTACAAAATGCGCATCTGGTAAGAGTCCTCTGCAATAGGTTTTGAGATCCTATCAACCACAGAGCTCAGCTATTGAACTTACCGCAATACACTTGCATTCAACTGAGGTGAACGGTATAACCGAGCGTTTGCAGCGTGCGTATTGGCTGGTTTTTGTACCTCTACAGTCTGGTGACCGGCTAAGCGTTTGATTCCTGATAATTATTATTAAATAAGGAAGGATTAATGAAACCATCCGACTCCGGTCTTCCGGCCGCCGGCAATTTTTGCGGAGGTCAGCACTAATGACAACCCCTTCAAACAACAATCTAGATACTGCCTTTTTTGGCCATCCCGGCGGACTTTCCACCCTGTTTTTCACTGAAATGTGGGAACGCATGAGCTACTACGGCATGCGCGCACTGCTGGTATTGTTTATGACCGCCAGCTTACAGGAAGGCGGACTCGCTATCACTGTGGCTTCTGCGACGGCTATTTATGGTTTATACACAGGTGCTGTCTATTTTATGGGCTTGCCCGGCGGCTGGATGGCCGACCGTCTGATTGGCGGACAAAAAGCCGTTTGGTATGGCGGCTTAATTATTATGTCCGGCCATATTGTATTGGCTATACCTTCTGACAAGACATTCTTCCTCGGCTTAATTCTGGTGGTATTAGGCACCGGATTGCTGAAGCCCAATATCGGCGCATTGGTAGGCCAGTTGTACAGCGCAGAAGACCAGCGCCGTGATGCGGGTTACACCCTGTATTACATGGGTATCAACATCGGTTCTATTATCGGCTACTTCATCTGTGGTTACTTGCAAACTAACATGGGCTGGCACTGGGCCTTTGGTGCCGCAGCCATTGGTATGGGTCTGGGTTTAATTCAATATCGTAAGACCCTGCCCAAATTGGCCAACATTGGAAATGGGCCAACTGAGCCGCTATCAGCCGGAGCGGTGCGTACTAGCTGGATGGTAATTGTTGCTTTCCTTGTTGCATTGGCGGTTATTACCTTTTTGATGATGAGCGGCCAACTGAGTGTTAATCCTGTGGTGATGGCGCAGTATGTTGCTATCGCCATTACTGCTGTTTTCCTGATTTACTATGCCGCAATCTTCATGTTCGGCAAGTTAACAGGTGATGAAACCCGCCGTTTGCTGGCCCTGTTTCTGGTATGTGTGGCATCCACCTGTTTTTGGGCAGGGTTTGAGCAGGCCGGTTCCTCTCTGAACCTGTTCGGCCGTGATTTGACCGACCGCATGATTGGCACCTTCGAAATCCCGACAGCCTGGTTTCAGTCGGCTAACTCGATCTTTTTGGTAATTATGTCGCCCTTCTTCGCAGCCCTGTGGATTAACCTGAGTAAGCGCATGATCAATCCATCGTACGGCTTTAAAAGTGCCATTGGTCTGATCATTATGGCCACTGGCTTTATCGTGATGTTTATTGCTGCACAATTGGCTGCGAGCGGCCTTAAAGTGGCGCCCTTCTGGCTAATTGCTACTTACTTCCTGCACACTGTAGGGGAACTTTGCTTAAGCCCGGTCGCATTAAGCGCCGTGAGTAAGCTGTCACCTAAGCGAATGGCTGGCCAGATGATGGGGGTATTTGTACTTACCTACTCCATTGGTAACGTAGTTGCTGGTCTGCTTGCCGGTAACTTTGATCCTGAAAAGCCAGCTGAAATGCCGGATCTGTTTATGCAGATCACGCTGTTTAGCATTGCTGTGGGTATCGTTGTCTTCCTACTGGCGCTGAAAACCCGGCATTGGGAAAAACTGGCAGATAAGCCAGAACAGGACACTCCCCCCCAGGCCCCCGTTGGCCAACCAACCAACGCCTGATAAATCAAAGAACGCCCGGTCAGCCGGGCGTTTCTATTTTACGTATAGGCTTAATACATTCTGGTCGAGCTGAAAAGGTCGTAATTTTCAGGTATGCTTGCGCCACGATTTCAGCCAGCTGACTTGCCATGAAGCTATACCTATCAAGCCGCAATATACCGGCACTTTCTCACTTACCGTTAAATCAAAGGCTGACCAGGTTGAATCAGGCTGCACGCAAACTCAGTCTGCCTGAGAAGATGCTGTTAAATATATTAAAGCTGCTGATCTTATTGCCACTTTTTGTTTTTATTATGCGAGCAAGTGACAACTGGTGGGCACTGTTTTGGGCGGCGCTGGTCATTATGGCGTATCCACTCGTGCTTAAACCGGTTCAATACGCATTATGTGAAAAATATCTATCAGATAACCAATAAGGAAGGTAAAGAAATGTCTCGAATTCTAGTTACCGGTGGCGCTGGGTACATAGGTAGCCATACCGTCTTACAACTGCTGGAAGCAGGCCATTTGGTCACAGTATTGGACAACCTTTGCAATGCATCGGCCGAGTCATTGAAGCGAGTTGAGCAACTTACCGGTAAGTCCCTTGATTTTGTCCAAGGTGATATTCGTGATAGTGCGCTACTTAACAGTCTGTTTTCCGGGTCAAAAATTGACGCAGTTATCCACTTTGCCGGCCTCAAAGCCGTCGGTGAATCAGTAGAACAACCGCTGCGTTATTATCAGAATAACGTTTATGGCACCCTGGTGCTTTGTGAGGCCATGCAGACTCATGGTGTTAAAAACCTAGTGTTCAGCTCCTCTGCAACCGTATATGGCGACCCGGTGTCACTGCCACTCGTGGAGTCCATGCCTACCGGAAGTCCAACGAACCCTTATGGTCAGTCCAAATTAATGGTCGAGTTGATCCTTAAAGACCTGTTCAACGCCGACCCCAGCTGGAACATCGCCCTGTTGCGTTACTTTAATCCGGTTGGCGCCCACCCTTCTGGTCGTATTGGTGAAGATCCCAATGGTATTCCCAACAATCTGATGCCTTTTGTTGCGCAGGTCGCCACCGGGCGTAGAGAAGTATTAAATGTATTCGGCGATGATTACCCTACTCCCGATGGCACGGGAGTACGCGACTATATCCATGTAGAAGATTTGGCCGCCGGTCACTTAAAAGCACTAGATAAACTGCAACAACATGCCGGACTAAAGGTGTATAACCTCGGCACAGGACAAGGTTACAGTGTATTGGATATGGTAAAAGCCTTTGAACAAGCCAGCGGCAAACCCGTACCTTATTTGATTGCTCCACGCCGCGCCGGTGATGTGGCCTCCTGCTATGCCGATGCCAGTTTGGCTGAACAGGAATTAGACTGGAAAGCCACCAAAGGCATTGAGGAGATGTGCCAAGATACCTGGCGTTGGCAATCGCAAAACCCGGATGGCTATAAAGGCCTGTAAACCACTGGCCTTTATGGTGATATGGATTTTATTTCCTGCCACGAAAAATACTGAGAATACGAAGATAAGAAGAGCCTAGAACAGGGAGAACCCTGACCTTCTTATCTTTCGTGCACTTCGCGGGTTTATCAGTATCATTTTCACACCGCGAAGTACTCGCAGCGCTTAAAGCTAAAAGCCAGTAGACAGGCAAATGTATTTGTGAGTACAAACTAACCTTTCGCAGTGCCTTTTTGCAGGGACAATACCAGCAAGTCCACCAAGTAAGAGAGATTGATAGCTTGCGGTGGCACCACAACATCTGGATGATGACTGTCCACCAGCATTTGCAAGGTGATATCGCACAAACTGGGCAAGCGCGTATCTCCGTATTTACAAATGCCAATGATTTTAGCCCTATGGCTGCGATTGATTCTAATAAGCTCCTGCAGATGACTATCACTGTCATCAATACTAATTACCACCAACACCTTGTTCTCGACAGCTTGCTCAGCCAACAATAAATCCAGGCGCTGATCGCTTACATGCTGAACTTGCTTGGGCAACTGACATAACCCCTGTGCAAGTCGAGTCGCAGGATAATGCCCCTCGCCCGTTCCTTGTACTTGTATGCATGCGGCATTAATCAATACTGCCAGCGCCTGGCTAAAGGCATCAGATATTTCCACTTCTGCCAGGTAGTCAATGGTCTTCATGGCTTCCTGGCGGATAAGATCGCTGATGAGTTCCCTTTCAGAATCGCTGTCAGATGAGCCGTTTTGGTTTTGCAGGCCCAGGCCCCTGGCCAGGCTCTCATTAACCGCCAGCTTTAGGTCAGGATAACCCCGATACCCCATCTTCTGGCTAAACTTAACCACACTGGATTGGCTGACCCCCACCGCATTAGCTAATTGCTGTGATGAGTAATCCCGCAATAAGTGGGTATTATCCAATATAAAGTCAGCCAGCCTTTTCTCACTGGACGACATGTTTTCGCGCATGGCTTGCATCTTTAATAAACAGGTCAAATTCTCTCCCTAGCGCCTCTGTATCCAGCTTCTGGTCATGCGTTTTTTTATTAAGGGTATAACGCCATAGCATAACTGTTTTTTTGCTTGGGTCATCCCTTAATTCCTTATTACTAAAAGAATTAGGGCTTACCCAAGATGGCTTCATAAACCAGTGAGATCACACTGCCATAGCGTCCTGTTTCAAACTCATCGCCACTAAAACCATAGCCGTTTTCTAAGTCAACAATCGGGCTATGCTTTCTATTGGTCAGTAGAATAATGGCAAGGTCGTAGGCAGGATCGACTACAGTCACTGTGCCAGTCCAACCTGTGTGACCGATGGCAAGCGGGCTGGCATAAGGACCAAAATGCCATGCCCTTTCCCCATTACCAGCGCGGCGCCAGCCCAAGCCCTGGGTGATATCAGCGTCGGAGGCTTTAGCAAACTGATCAAGTACATTGGCACTGAATACCTGCTGTTGCCCGTAACCACCACGATTCAACAGAATTTGGGTGAGGACCGCCATATCTGACGCAGTCGAAAACATACCAGCATGGCCGGAAACGCCGCCCATTGCGTAAAAGGCTTTCTCATCATGCACTTCACCCTGCAAGGTATAAGTACGGATATTGTCAAAACTCAGGCGACCGTCACGGCTGTTCCCCTGCAGCTCGGTGGCGGCAAACTGGCCTTTGCTAAATCCTTTATGCAAGGGATTAAACACCGTATGGGTTAATCCAAGCGGCTGGAAAATCTGCGTTTCCACGTAAGCATCAAGGGGCATACCGGAGATACGCTCAATTAAAAGCCCGAGCAGCATATAGTCGGTATCGCTGTATAAGGTACGAACATGTCGGCCGGTTTCAAAAGGCACCTGAGATATCAGCAACTGCTCGGTACGCGCCTTATTCTGGGAGAAAAATCGCTCGCCTAAGGCATTATTGCGATCAAAGAAGCGCACTTCGCTGGCGTATCCCGCTGTATGCTCAAGTAGATCTTTTACCGTTCTGACATTGCGACCACCGCCTTTATAATCAGGAATGTAATCCGCAATAGGGCTATTGATATCCAGTTTCCCTTGGCTCACCAGTTTCATCAACGCATAGTTGGTCGCATACATTTTTGTGTTTGAAGCCATATCAAACAGGGTGTCTGTGCGCATTGTCTGTGGGGCTGCCAATAGCTGCCCACTTTCATCATAACGCCGTGAGTAACCATAAGCCGACTGTTTGATCACTTTGCCGTCCTTCACCACCATCAGCACGGCACCAGGGAAGCCTTTGGCGATATCATCCTGAATCAGAGTATCAACGGCTTTAAAGTTGTAAGCCTTGTTATCTGCTGGCTGTAATTGTGGATAAGGAATAGTGACGCGAATACTCGCCCCTTGCGGCTGCACATTGGCAATTTTCAGTGTGTTAGTGCCATTATGAGTGCGTTTTGACAGGGAATAGCGATATTGCTGATTAGCCTCAAATGGCTGCTGAATATTCAGTTTTTGATCATTGATATAGATATCCGCACTTTGCGCATCCTGACTGTCGATAATGATTTCGCCCTGACCTGCATAGGCTTTAAACACACGACGATCATTGATAAATACTCTGGTGCTGGGCTCTGGCTGGGGGAAATCTTCGTCTATCTGCCCACGTAATACCTGGGTTATCAAAACTGGCTCAGCCACTTGTTCTTTGGCATAGCGGCTCATCAAGCCTTCCAGTTTCTTAGGGAAATACTTATCCAGCAAAGCGAATAAAACTGCGGCCGTTTTATCCGATGCTTCACCACTTACATGCCAGGGCAAGAAGTGCATTTGAAAGGCTGATAATGTGTCTAAGGTTTGACCATCCATTTCGCCTGTTTCCAGAATGCCATAACCATAGGCACGCAGCGCTGATTGCAACAAACTGAGGCTGGGTGGGGTATGACTAAACTGCTGCCAGTACTTATTTACCGTGTCATTGTCATACCAAGCGCCAATACCTTCTTTATATAACTGATACCAGGGAAAGCGCGGGCCGGGGTCATTCTTGCGACTGGGAGTAATATCTGAATGACCTATTACCTGGGTTGGACCGATATCAGGGTTACGCTCCAATATCTGCTTAGACAACTTGACTAAAAGTTCAATCTGTTTGGGATCATAGTCTGGGAAAATACACAGGCGCCCGTCACCATGTTCACTGCTTTGCTCGGGGTCCATAAAATGATGGCCCATAGGGCGCTCACAACGGGGAACGTTAACAATTTCAATGCCGATGGACTGGTCATTAAGGTCTTCCCGCCCCTGCCAATAGCTTCTGCCGGCATGCCAGGCTCTATCGTGTTCATCGACAAGTTGGTATACCTGCAAATCATCGCCGCCTGGATAGCTTGGATCAAATCGTTCAGGAATGAGGTAATGAGAGCTCACATGTTTACCCGTTACCAGCGCATTCACCGATTTTTGATAATCAATGGCGGTAAAATGCATGACCAGGAACTGTACTCTGTGGTTATAGCTTTGTGATGGCATTTGCTGCACTGAAAAGCTACTGCATCCTACCAAACCTACCATGGTGGCAAACCCAACCAAGGTACGGTGAATAATTCCCTTCTGAAACGGCATAGTGATCTCTTATCTTAGTTTACTTGTGTAGTGTACTGCTCTGTCTCGCACCCGCAGAGCTGGCGGGCTACTTAAAAAAAATCCCCGACCAACGGCGAGGATTTTGAGTATGGCCCTGCAAAGCAGGGCCAGTTATTTTGCTTAGAATTCCACCGCCACAGAAACCTGCAACCTACGAGGATTGTAGTATCTACGAGGCTCTCCGAAGTTTTCTGAGAACGCGTATGGATTAAAGCTATAGCCAGTTTGACGGTCGAACACGTTAAACAGGTCAGCTCTGAACTTCAGCACAAAATCATCGGTCAATTGATAATCTTGGGTATAGTTCAAATCCAACTGCCAGTGGCTTGGTCCACGACGACTGCCGGCTGGCTCACCATAACGGTTAGTCGCTGATACAGTGCTGGCATAGCCATACACTGTTGGATCCCACTTCTCCCATGGCTGCCCTGATTGGTACAACAAGTAAGCACCAATATTGGCATTCCAGTCGGTGGTGTAATAACCGAACACTTTCAACAGATGCGGCTTGTCACTGCTGAGGGTTCCGTATTTGTTATCCCAGGAATAACGACCATTACCATCATTGTAGTTTGACGAGCCAACAAAGGTATTAGCGTCGTTGTTTGCTGTGGTGTTGTCCTGGTCAAAGTTACCGTAGTAATGGCTCCATACATAGGACGCATTCAGGTAAGTGTTGTCACCATTCCATTCGGCTTCCAGGCTCAATTCCCAATACTTGGTCTGACCATCATCAACTTCAGCAATAACGTAGGAAGAACCGCCAATCTCTGCCCGGATATCCGCCAGGTTATCTACGTAAAGACCTTTGTCAGCAATGTGTGCAGGAACGGAACCACTGCCATAAGTGCCTGACAGACGCGCGGTATTAGGCACATCTTCCCAGAAATGCGATCCCTCACGATATCTTGCATGGCCACGTAAGAACCATTCATCGGTAAGTTGTTTGGTAGTACCAATAGTGAACTCGTCAACTCGGCGTGGCTTCATATTGTCCTGGAAGGCTTTACCAGACGAGCCTTCCCTTGGGGTTGACTCAATATAGTTACCGTCTTTATCGAACCACACTTCCAATTGAGGACGAGCGTTTCTATCCCAGGATGCGGCCCGGGCTAAAGAGCTGGCCTCAGGATTGTACTGGGCAAAGTTAGCGAATACGGTATTTTCACCATCATAACGCCACTCCACCCCTAAACGCGGTTGAATCAAATCTTTCCAGTCAATTGAGTACATCTTGTATTTATTGCCTGGTGCCACTTCAAAACCGGAAACCGTACCATCTTTAGCACGTAAGCCCTGACCATAGTAAGTATCTTTACTGATCAGCACGCCGATATTGTAGGTAAAGTCGCCATGCTCGATAGTGTCATTGATTTCGAAGCTATAGGTTTCAATGGAAGACACAATGGCTGGCACAGAACTTTCAATATCGCCAAAGGTAGATTGCTGCGTATAAGTACGGAAGTAAATTGGCGTTCCATCTCCTGCGGTTTCCAGTCCACCAATGTAAGAAATAGATCCCCACCCGTTTGAATCACGAATGAGCTGCTCTTCACTTTCCATCCACTTGAAGCCGAAATGCAGGTTGTGCGTTGATTCTCCGAGCATCATTTCATGCTTAAGTGCTGTCTCGAAGGTGTCACGATAGAAGTTAATATTATCGTATTGGAAGAAACCACCGACGCCACCGCCGCCGCGACGAACACCATTTTCCTGATAACCGTATTTATCAATCAAGGCTTGTGCACCGGCGTTATCAAAACCTTCATCAGATTTTAATTCCGGTACGTTCAAATACCCCATTTGATCAAGGTTAGCCAGATCCAGGGAGCCACCAATAGTAGGAACAACGCTCAACTTAGTATCAGGTACCCCTGCGGTTTCCAGCTCGAATTCACTGTACTGAAAACTCAGTGTGGTGTAGTCATCGATAATATATGAACCATCGAAGATCAATACGTTCTGGTCAGCGGTATTACCCGCAGAAGCAGTATCAGCTTCATACTGACCAATAGAAGCGGCCGTTTCTTCCTTTTCAGACGTTCTATAGCTTAAATTGAGCAGCAACTCATAGGTTGGAGCCCAGGTTAACTTACCAAAGTACTCATCCCTGACACTCTTATAAGGCTTAACGTCGCCATAAGCTGTAGTTTTGCTCTGTCCGTCTTCTTCCGGACGATAGTAAGAAGCATAGAAAAACAGTTCATCTTCAATTAGCGGGCCACCAAAGTTAGCGGTTACCCAGCTTTTGTCGATCTCCTGGTCAATACCTTCTTCAGGGCTTGCAGAAAAATTGGCATCTTGAAGTTTATATTCGATCTTGCCTCTAAATTCGTTGGTACCAGACTTTGATTTGGTATTCATGGCAAAACCACCAGAGCGGTTAAAACCGATGGCTTTGGCGCCACCTCGCTCCATAGACACCATTTCGATATCGTGAGTGGATGGCTCGGAAGCCAAGTTACCAAACAACGGCAGCGATACATCTACGCCATCAAAACCGTACTTATTATCCACACCCGAACCACCGGCTGCAGGACCTAAGGTGCTGTTTTCAGAATACTGAACACCGGGAACTAACTTAAACAGATCACGATAACTTTGTCCTACCGGCAAGCCTTCCACAACATCATCACCGATAGAGTTAGTCAAAGAGGAGTTACCTTCACGGACAATGGCGCTACCGATAATTTGGATGACCTCGGTATCATCAGCGCTTGCAGGTGCCAACACGATACTGACGTTCGATACCTGATCCAGTAATACATTCGCCACCGCCTTGCGTTCGGTACCGTCGGCAGCCTTAAAGGTCAGCTCATAGCGTCCTGGAATCAAAAGCGGCAAGTTATAGCTACCATCTTCCGACGTTGTCGCTGTACGAGGTTTTGGCATCACGCTACTGGTTGCGGTTACCGTTACGCCGGCCACCGCAGCTCCTTGCTCACCTACGACTTTTCCTTTAATCCCACCAGCCTGCTGAGCCACAGCCGGAGCGCATACCATTGCACTCGCCAACGCCAGGGCAGACATGGAATAAAGCGGTGTACGTAACGCCCTTCTTGTTGCCAATGCCAGGCGCCTTTTGTTAAAAGCAGATTTGTTGAGTTTCATGTTTAGGTTATCCCAGGTTCAGTTGTACTTTTTATTCAATGCACTTGTTGTCAGCTTATTACTTAGCTGACTTAAACCTAGCACCATTTTAACAAGATTTAAATATTTTATTCCTAAGATCGGACTACTTAGAAATAAGTATTTCGAATAGACAAACCCTTGCCACACACTAATTAAAAAAAGGGCAATAAATGCCCCTTTTTATCTACACACAGCGATTAGAATCGGATTGAAGCGCTCAGCTGCATAGAGCGTTGGCCCTGCAGAGCAGTTGCCACCCCGAAGTCATCGTTGGGAATCCCCACACTATCTACTTCGGTAAGGAACTGATCCGTGCGTGTAACAACCTGAGTATTGAAGACGTTGAAAACATCCAGCGATACCCTGGTATCCATGCCCGCAATTTGTGTCTTGTAAGACAATCTGGCATCCAGGGAGATCAGCCAATCAGTGCGGCCATATGAGCCTCTGGGTATCGCATTATAAACGCGGCTGGCACTGTCATCGCCTTCACAATTATCCACACAAACCCAGTTCATATAGTAATGCTCATCCTCTGTATAAGGATTCCCTACTCCTCTCACATTCAAGGGCCGACCAGAAGACATATTCAGCGACGAGGAAATAGTCCATTGATCTGTCACTGCATAAGCACCACGCAGTTTGAATTGATGGCGTACATCATTGGGCAGGTTACCGTAGCCACCGACCAGATACATTGGATCGTCACCATATTCCAACCAACCCGCCACATTGTTAGTAGTATCGCTGTTTACCCCACCTTCGTAGTTACCCCAGCTATGCGCCCAAGTATAAGAACCATAGAATGACCAAAGGTCATCCCATTGTTTTTCCAATACCAGCTCCATGGCGCCGTATTTTCTAAATGGCACCGGGCTACCTATGTCCTGGTCGGTTTTATTCTGTGGATGGCCAGCCTGAATCTGCTCTTTACCCAGGTCCACTTCCACCGTTTGCATCTGACCATTACATTCCAGTTGCAGGCTGATCACTTTACCTGGGTTACCAATCAACCAGGTGCCGGGTGAATCACAGTCCCCCCAGTTACGATAAACCTTCATATCTTCCACCGCATTTTCAAATTTACGGTAGATCAAACGACCTCCCAGGCGCCAGTCCTGATTAAGCATGGTTTCCATACCCAATATCACTTCATCCTGATAGCTGGCTTCCAAGTCGTTGTCGATGCGATAACTTTGATCCTCTGCGGCTTCCACGGCCCCAAACTGAATGGCTTCGCCAATGATGGGACCAAGATTAGGCGTAAGATTCGTCTGACCGGTTGAAATGACATTCTCAGTAAAACCACCTTTCCATACACCATCAACCAGCAAGCCACCTTCCATATAGTAGTAGTTGGAAACATCAACCGTGCCGCCGCCTTCACGCGCCACCAGTGAATTAGGTAGCGGATAGTAGTAACGTCCGAGATTTGCGAATACCTTGGTTTCACCATCACCACTGACGTCCCAGGCAAAGCCTGCTCGCGGAGAGAACATACCATCGACCTTCATAAAGCCGGTGCCGCCAGCGCCGGTGGTATCAAATTCATCATAACGGGCACCCAGGGTTAGCGTAATGGTATCGGTAACCGACCAGATATCTTCAACGTAAAAGGCTGAGGTTTCGGTTTCAAAATTGCCAAATGTCTTGCGGGTACGCGCCCTAACATAGTAGTCGTATTCATCGCTGAGGGTTTCACCGTTCAGCGACCCACCCGGTACCACATCTCGAATCTCATAGCGGGTAGCTTCAGTTCCTGGATAGGCGCGATCCATCTGGGTAATGCGGGTTTCATAATCCATACCGAAACGCAACAAATGTGCATCGGTAATGTTCCATTCAAAATCCAAACGCATGGATTCACGTTTGTTAATCCGGTCATCCGTCATACCCAGCGATGTACAACTAAGATCAAAAATAGGTCCAAGCTTGGTGTAATCCATGACACGGTTACATTCTAAGGCTGTGGTAGCATTGCTCCGATACTGACGTTCCAGCTCACCGTACATAGCCTTCATCACAAAGTCTTCGCTAAAGTGACCGGTATAGGTAGCAATATAGTTCTTACCACCGCTACTGCTTAATGTGGTCGAATCCAAAACACCGTCTTTAATGATATCCGTTGTACCATCTGACTCATCTGAAAAGGCAATAAACTCAAGCAAGTGATCGTCAGTGATATACCAGTCCAGCTTGCCGCCCCAGAAACCTGAGTCATCCTCATATTTGCTCAAGTGAGTATCGGTGCTGTTCCAGCTATCACTCTGCACCAAACGCGGTTCATATAAGGCAAAGAAAAACAGCTTGTCTTCAATGATCGGGCCGGCAGCGTAAACAGAGGCCGTTAAGCTGTCGTTACTGTCATTCTCTCGGTTAACCACCTTACGCCCTAGCTTGTCATAAGTATTCTTACCATCGCCACGTAAAGCATCCGGTGAATAGTAGACATCGGCACCAAACTCAAATTGGTTGGTACCAGATTTCACCACCGCATTGACCACGCCCCCGGTAGTTCGACCAAACTCAGCGGAATAACCGCCGGTTTTAATCTGAAAATCCTTGTAGAAAGAAAATGGAACACTGGAATAGCTGGTAGGCAGCTCAGGGTCTGTTACGTTTAAACCATTAATAAAGACTGCGTTTTCAGCACCCGATGCCCCGCCAAAAGACAAGCCACCATGGCGACCACCACCAGCCGTGCCCGGGGCAAGCAAAGCGACCGAATTAATGCTTCTGGCTACAGGCAATCGCTCCAGCTCCAGGGCTGAAATATTTAATGCTGATTCGGTGGACGTGGTATCAATCATGGCAATACGGGCACCTGATACCGAGATAACTTCCACATCGCCACTGGTCATCGTCAGTTCAAGCGTCGTGGCATTGCCTATTCCCACCGACACATTGTCCAGTTTCAGTGTTTCGTAACCGTTTTTCTGCACGGTAATCTCGTAACTACCTATTGGCAGACGGGGAAAGCGGAAGCGTCCATCGGACTTAACCGTGACCGAACGTTTAATACCTGTCGCCTTGTCTACAATAGTGACCTGGGCATCTTGCAGATGCTCTGCCATCTCATTACTCACGGTTCCGTGAATGGCACCGTCGTTGTTTGCCGCCATAGCGGTACCGGCGTATTGCATCAGACTAATTCCCAGCATGCCGGATATTGCCAGACTGAGAGCCGTGCGTTTCAGTTTTTTGTTCAACATGTTATCCCCTTGATTTTATTGTTTTTCGTTTGAGCTAGTGATACCAGAGGCAAAACTGCTCTTGGATAAAATATCACCAACATGGCACTTGTAAATAATTTATTATTATTTTTAAGTTGATATGAAATAATATTCCTAGATAATCATCATGTGTATTTATTAAACAAGTGCAGGAGGCCCATTGCAGAGCATGCCGTTTACTCTCATCGAATCCGTCACAGGTTTTATGACCTTGATCCTGGCCAGCGCCGGCTTATTGGCTTTGCTGGAAGAAAAGGTAGGGCGACGCTTCTTCTCCCTCGTACCTGCCGTAGTTGTGCTGTACTTTATGATTCTCTGTGCAGCCACCCTCTCAGTCTGGCAAGCCAGCCCAGCTATAGACCAAGCTTATAAAGCAACCAAGACAAGTCTGTTGCCGGCCATGATTTTCCTGATGATGGTACAAGCGGATCTGCGCATCATTGCCAAACTAGGCCCCCGGCTACTGCTAACCTTTCTCGCAGCCTCAACGTCTATCGTTATGGCCATTATTGTTGTGTACATGCTTACCAAAAACTGGCTACCAGAGCACAGTTGGCAAACATTTGCGGCCTTAGCAGGCAGTTGGTTGGGAGGCACAGGTAACATGGTGGCGGTGCAAGGGATCTTCAGCATCAATGAAGACGCCATGGGCTATGCGCTGCTGGTGGATTCTATCGACTATGCCGTGTGGGTATTTATTCTGCTCGCCCTTACTCCCCATGCCACCAAGTTCAATCGCTGGAGTGGTGCAGACAGCGAACGGCTTTCACAGGTTGCGGCACAGTTGGACGAACAGCGCATTGCCCCCGCCAATGGCGCTTCACTGCTATTCTGGTTAGGCTGTGGCGCCTTGGTATCAACCAGCGCCATCAGTTTAGGCCAGTTGCTACCAACCAACATGTTTTTCAACAGCACGGCTTGGCAGGTGGTTATTGCCACCGGACTTGGCCTAATCGCAGCGCAAACACCACTGAAGCGATTAGGTGGAGACCGCGAATTATCCAAGCTGATGCTATTTATGCTGATTGCCTTGATCGCCTCCAGAGGCAGCATTGCAAACATCGGTCAGGCTCCCTTATTTATTCTTTCAGGCCTACTTATCCTTCTGCTGCATGCCATAGTGATGTTAATACTGGCTAAGCTATTCAAGCTGGATTTGTTTACCTGTGGCGTTGCCTCATTGGCCAATATAGGTGGGGTTGCCTCGGCGCCAATTCTTGCCGCCTCTTACTCACGCAGCCTTATCCCCGTTGGTATACTAATGGCGTTGCTAGGTTATATAGTCGGCACAGCGGGAGGCATTTTGATTGGTAACCTGTTGCCGGCCATCTGACACTGAGAATGGAAAAACTATGATTAAGTTACACTCTTTACTATTGCTTTTTGGCTTTGCTCTTACTAGTTATCAGCCCCAAGCCTTTGCGGATACTGATGTTATTGGTATTCAACCCCAGCACCTGCATGCTGAATACTGGCAACTAAAGCAGGAAGATGCGCAGACTGTGCTGCTCAACGAGTTGCAAATTAATGCACTCAACCAACGCAGTTTTAAGCAGCAAGAAGAATTGCAGAATCTGTCCGAGTTACCCGCTCGCTTAAGTGCTGATGCTCTCAAGGCGGCCATCAACCAAATCAGTACCGTTCCCAGCAGTGACAGATTTTTTGCCGATGGCACTAAACTAAGCAGTGCAGACTATCAGCGTTATCTTGATAACCTCAACGTTGCAGCAATTAAGCCACAGAACGCGATTAGGTTTGCTTTGGTTACCGAGCGCACCAATATGCGCCGCTTTCCCTCTGCCGAGAAAACCTACAACCAAGCGATGGATCTGGATATCGACCGTTTCATTGAAACCGGATTGTTTCCGGGGGATGCGCTGGCCATTTTTCACGAAAGTAAAGATGGCCAGTGGTATCTGGCCAGGGCCTATCATTATCTGGCCTGGTTACCTAAGTCGTCGGTTGCCTTAGGTAGCAAAGAAGAAGTGCTTGGCTACGGACAACAGGCACCATTTGTAGTTGTGACAGGCGCCAAGGTATTTACCAACTACAACCCACAAGCGCCCCAGCTGTCTGAGAAACAATTGGATATGGGTGTGCGGATGCCGCTGCTGGATAACCAGTCGGTCAAACACTATTTATATGGGCAAAATCCTTACGCTAGTTATGTGGTGAAACTTCCCTATCGTGAAGAGAGTGGCCAGTTGTCTTTCAAACCAGCGTTAATCAGCCGCAACCAAGACCTTCATCAAGGTTATCTGCCGTTTAACAAAGCCAATATTATTCAACAGGGCTTTAAGTTTCTGGGCGAGCGTTATGGCTGGGGACATGACTACAACGCCAGGGACTGCACAGGCTTTGTGTCGGAAATTTACCGTACCTTCGGCATTTTGATGCCGCGCAATTCCGGAGAACAAGGGAATGGTGCGTTCGGACAAAATATCCGTTTTGATGCCGACAGCCCGGTTCAGGACAAATTAAATGCCTTAAAAGAGCTGCAAGTGGGCGATCTCATTTATATTCCTGGTCATGTTGTTATGTATCTGGGCGAGGAACAGGGTCAGCCCTATGTGATTCACGATGTGCATGGCATGTCTTATGTGGATGAGCAGGGTAACTACTATCAGGGTGGCTTGAACGGTGTGTCAGTCACGCCGCTACTGCCTTTGCACCTATCTAAGTCCACCAGTTATCTGGATCGGATTTACACCATCAAGTCTGTTCGCTAAGGGTCTTATATGAAAATCACCGATATCAAATTTGCCATGCTCAGGGTACCGCTTAAGACCCCGTTTAAAACCGCATTAAGGACGGTAGAAAAAGTCGAAGATGTCATCGTTATTGTTGAAACAGATACCGGCCATGTGGGCTACGGTGAGGCCCCTGCCACTGCAGTCATAACGGGTGACACTCATGGCTCTATTATTGAAGCCATCAAAACCATGATTAAACCCAAGCTGATTGGTGAAGAGATAGAAGATCTCAATCGAATCACACACTTGATACAGGGTAGTATTGTTAAGAACTACAGTGCTAAGGCTGCCGTAGAAATTGCGGTCTATGACTTATTTGCTCAGCGCTACAATACGCCCTTATACAAAATTCTGGGCGGCGGCGAACCTACCATCAGCACTGACATCACCATCAGTGTCGATTACATCGATAAGATGGTAAAAGACAGTATCGATGCCGTTAACCAAGGCTTTGAGACGTTAAAGATAAAGGTCGGCAAAGACATTGGCGTGGACATAGAGCGAGTCAAAGCGATTTATGCAGCTGTAGAAGGTAAAGCATTGCTTCGTCTTGATGCCAATCAGGGTTGGACAGCCAAAGAGGCCGTATACGCGCTGACTAAACTTGAGGACGCAGGTGTGCGTCTTGAATTGGTCGAGCAACCGGTCAAAGGCTACGACCTGGAAGGTATGAAGTACATTACCGAGCGTGTACATACCCCCGTTATGGCCGATGAAAGTACCTTTGGCCCCAAAGAAGTGATAGATCTCATCAAGATGCGCGCTGCCGATATTATCAATATCAAACTGATGAAGACCGGCGGAATCTCAAATGCGATACGCATAGCAGATATCGCTGAAACCTTTGATGTTCAGTGCATGATAGGTTGTATGTTGGAAACCAGTATCAGTGTCGCGGCAGCAGCACACCTAGCGGTAGCGAAATCTCACGTGATAACCAAAGTGGATCTGGATGGGCCATCACTCTGCGCCTTTGACCCAGTGGTCGGCAATGTGAAATTCAATGGCGCGGAAATAAGTATAGAAAACACCCCTGGATTGGGTATCAAAGAGATCAAGGGCTTGGAAATGCTTCGCTGATTTCGGCAAGAACTAAGGCCTGCCGCTAAGCAGGCCTTAATAAACTCATCTTATTCAACGGGGAAATTGAAGTAAGTATCTGGGTAAGGTTGTGGTGATAAAGAGTAATGCCACCATTCCATATCGTAATTGGTGAAGCCCTGAGCTTCCATTAACGCACGCAAGGTAAAACGATTTTGCAGTTGGGCGTCAGTAACCGATGGGTTTTCGGTATTAGACAACACATCAAACATGTCAAATGGCGAACCCATATCCAGTTCTACCCACTCACCTTGTTTATCTCGCTTCATCAAGGTTAAATCAAGGGTCGCGCCGCGACTGTGGCCCGAGCGTTCAGCAATATACTCCCCCACCAACTTGTCTTTGCCAAGGTTAGGGTAATACGCCGCTTTAGTGGCAGTATCAGCCAAGTCCTGCGCCCAGCGCATAAAATGTGCTACTGCTTGTGTTGGCCTGTAGCAATCGAAGATCTTCAACTTATAGCCTTGCGCTTGGGCCGCCTCTGAAACCTTTACCAGCGCTTTGGCTGCCTTCCCCTGTAATATGCACTTGGGTGCCAGATAACCATCAACAGGCATACCAACAAAGTTATTGCTGCCGTGATAGCGGATGTCATATACCGCGTCGGGTAGCATAGCTGTCATATCGGCAAAATCTTCCGGCATCGACTGGGCCGTTGCCCAGCCAGACGCCATCATCACAGTCAGCAGGATTTTTCTTTTCATAGTCCAATCCAAAACAAACCGGCCAGCAAATAGGCCACTAGTGTTAATACACCGCAGAACAAAGCATAGGGGAGCTGCGTGCGTACGTGTTCAAGCAAGTCACAACCTGACGCAATACTACTTACTGCAGTAGTATCGGATATGGGCGAGCAATGGTCACCAAACACGCCGCCGCCCAAAATCGCTGCCAGAATCAACTCAGGCGGTAATCCCAGGTTCAACACCATTGGCATCCCGATAGGGATCAAGATGGCAAAAGTTCCCCAAGATGTACCAGTGGTAAAAGAGATCAGTCCGCCAGCCAAAAACAACAAGGCTGGAATCAAAAACAAGGGTAAGGATTCAGCTACAATGCCCGCGATAAAATCACCCGTACCAAGCGACTTTAGGCTGCTCCCTAGGGCCAGTGAGAGTAAAACGATACACACCAGGGGTAACAACTCCCCCATTCCTTTAAAGCCGATATCGACCAGATCTTTGTGCTTAAAGCGACCTGACTGCAGCATCAAACCATAGGCCACCATACAGGCCAGAGTGGTGGAATAAAGTACAGACTTAGAACCGTCCCCTTGCGTAATCTGCCCATCGCCGGTCCAGTACATAAAACCCAGCATACCCAGTACCATGGTCAGCAGTGGCACTATCATGAAACGAGCCTTAGTCGCCTCAAAATCAATTTCACTGTGGGCCTGGTTTTGGTTAAGCAGGCGCTCCGACTCTTTCATCGGGCCATAGACCTTGCCGGTCAGGATAGTGAATAGCACTAATAACAGGGTCAACCAGGCGTAAAAATTCATTGGAATAGTGCCAATGAGGATAGATACAGCCGACTGCTCAGTGGGATAATTGCCTAGTAAACCCAGTACATAAGCCCCCCAGCCGTTTAACAGGATCAATATACAAATGGGTGCACTGGTACTATCGATAATATAAGCTAGCCTTGCACGGCTCATCTTAAAACGATCAAACAACCCGCGGGATAAGATACCCGCCGTTAGCACGCTGAGATTAGACTCAATAAATACAACGACCCCGGAAAAGAAGGATAGCAAGCCTACCTGGCGTTGGCTTTTGGCCACCCCTTTATTGATCAGTTTTTCCACCATAGCTGTTACGCCACCGGAATAACGCATATAGGCTAACAGTGCACCGACCAGCAGTGAAAAGATCAGGATCCGGGTGTTACCGGCTGAGCTAAAAACCGCAACAACTCGTTCCAACGTTTGAAACGGTCCCATCATGCCGGCCTGAACCAGGCTGCTTCCAGATGATGCCAACAGCAACAATTCCGAACAGAACAATGAAACCATCAATGCAAGGATGACTTCCTTGCGCCAAAATACCACAACGATGGCTAGAACAGGGGGGAGAATAGTTAACCAATCAGACAAATGAACACCTTTATTTATTATTGGCCCCGAGCAGGGCGCTTTGTTTACAGAGGTTAATGGATTTTATATTCCACACAAAGTAACCAATTACAATACTTTATTCCAAGTTATCTTTGATCTGTCTGAGATCTACGTTTAACGGCAGTAATGTCAGTTGCTGGGTTTAATATCATCCAGCCGGTACTTATCAATCAACGAGTACAAGGTCGGCCTAGTGATGCCGAGTAACTCTGCGGTTTTAGACATATTCTGTTCAGCCAAGTGCCAAGCCTGCCTGATTGCCCGGCTCTCCGCCTCTTCACGTACCTCACGCAAATTAATATTCTGCATTGTGCCATTTTGCCCGGCCGTTAAGCCCATATCATCGGCCTGAATCAGGTTTCCTTCGGCGAGGATAACTGCCGACTTCAACTTATTTTGCAACTCGCGAATGTTGCCTGGCCAGCGATGCTGCATCATGGCTTCAATGGCATCCTCACTAAACCCTTTGACCTTGGAGCCATATTCATCTTTGTAAGCCCCCAGGAAGGTACGCGCCAACAACACCACGTCGCTGCCCCGCTCTCTGAGCGGAGGAATTCGAATAGTGATTTCACTGACCCGGTAAAATAAGTCTTCACGGAAGGTTTGCTCTGCCACCATAGATGACAGATCTCGGTGCGTGGCGCAAACCACGCGGATGTCCACCGGAATTTCATGACGCCCGCCAACCCGTTCGATCACCCTTTCTTGCAAAAATCGCAACATTTTGGCTTGCAGGCCAATAGGCATGTCTCCGATTTCATCCAGGAACAAAGTGCCGCCCTGAGCAGTCTCTATCTTACCCGGGGTGGTTTTGTTAGCACCGGTAAAAGCGCCTTTTTCATAACCGAACAGCTCACTCTCAAGCAGGTTCTCAGGAATTGAGGCACAGTTAATCGCCACAAAAGGCTTGTTACGCCTGGCGCTTAAGTCGTGGATAGAGCGGGCAAATACTTCCTTACCTGTACCACTTTCACCCAACAAAAGCGTACTCACATCGGTCTGAGCAATTTTTTCTGCTCTGCGACTGGCTTGTTGAATAGATTCGCTGCTGCCGATAATCCTGCCCATAGCGGGTAATGATTGCGCCAATTGACGGTTTTCCTGCTCCAGGTCAAACAGCGTCATTGCACGGCTAACGAGTATGCGAATGGTATCTGAATCAATAGGCTTCTGATAAAAGTCGTATGCGCCCAACTGAATGGCCTTAAGCGCATTTTCTTTGTCATTGTTACCTGTGACGACAATCACCTTGGTTTGAGGCGCTAGGTTAAGAATCTCGGCCAAGGTTGCCAGCCCCTCTGAAGCATTTGCAGGATCAGGCGGCAGACCAAGATCCAAGGTCACCACTTTTGGCTCGAAACGCCGCAACTGAGCAATGGCGGATTGCCGATCATCGGCAAAAACTACTTCATAGTCGCTGAAACTCCATTTCAGTTGTTTTTGTATTCCCAGGTCGTCATCAACAACTAGCAGTGTTTCCATGTATATTATTATCCTCTACGCATCAATGGCGGCAGTCGCAGGTAGAAACAGACTGAATCTGGTACCTTGCCCGACTTGGCTTACAACCTCTATACGTCCGCCGACTTTTTCAATGTAATTTTTAGCGTCATAGGCACCAATGCCCATGCCAGCATTACCTTTTGTGGTATCAAAAGGTTTAAATAAACGGGTTGCAATGAACTCTTGGGACATACCGCACCCCGTGTCAGTAATTTCTAACAGCGCCCCTGCGTCACTTTTGCTCACCTTCACTTTTAATTCAACTGAACCGTCATCAGGCGTGGCTTGTTGCGCATTGCTGATCAAGTGATATAAAACGTTACTAAACTTCTCTTCGTCCAAAATTAACTCAATCTCATCAGATTCAGCTAATTTAGGTATGGGTAATAAGCCTTGGCAACGTTCCTGAATTACTTTGTTAACAAGGTTACCTAGATTAAGCGTGCGCGTGCTACTCGGCAAGGCTTCTTTTTTCTCCGTCAACTGCCTGAGCATTTTTTCCATACGGCTTTTGGTATGCGCCAATGTTTCAAAAGTGTCTTCGATAAACTCAGGGTTATTTTTGTGCTGTTGTGCATTACACAAAATAAGGTCTATTTGTGCCAGCACATTTTTCAAGTCGTGCAAGACGAAGGCCGACATTCGGTTAAAGGCTGCAAATTGTGCATTCTCAGCCACCTCTTTGGCCGCTTCATAGTGAAAAAGATAATTTGCCACCTGGGCGATAACTGCGTTTAGATAATCACGCAATTCCCAGTCTAAGCGGATTTTCTGCTCTGTTGGTGCATACAGCAATGCCACACCCCACAATTGCTCATCCCGATAGAATGGCAATACCAACTGGAAACGGCATTGATTTAGGATGGCATGGTTAACCTTGAGTCCCTCATAAACAAAAGGACGATAACGAAGCTCTTCAATATCCACCAACCAGTGCTTCTGCTGCAAAAAGACTTTAAGTTGTTCCAATACCTCCTTCTCAATATCAGTTAATGGTGGATGACCAATGGAACTCATTATTTGTTGATTTTTCCCATTAAATTTGAGCAGCATACCCGACGAATAATTAATGGCCGCCATCAGGCTGTTTAATCCATTATCAAAAACCTGCCTTAAATTGTTTTCACTACCGCTTAATGACTGCGATAACTTTAGCCACTCTTCACGATAATCATACTGATTGGCAAAAAAGTGCTTGGTGATGAAGACCTTTATTCTGGCTCTGAATGTATTGGATAAAAACAGCACCAGTAACAAGATCAACGACAAAAACAACAGCACTAATTGCACTGCGCCACTCCAGTCCCCACCGATATATCGAATGGCATAGCCTGCAATCGCCATCACGAACAAATATCCACCTGCGAGCAACAGTAACGAACTGTGTAGCACTACATCTCGAGAGACAAAGATCTCTATGCCCCAATGTTTTATACGACGTATTGCAATCACAAGTGCAGGAAGTAGCAAGGCGTAAATATAACCCCGAGCCGTCCAGAACATCGGGTCTATACTGCTGACCATGGTGGCATCAGCATACATAACAAAGTCAAATAAGCTGGTCGCCCCCAAGTACAACACCAAGGGTTTGTAATGCCACCGCTCCGAACCCGCTTGACGGTAGAGTGTCTCGAGTAAAATCAGCATCACCAGCGGGATAACGGTCTGAATGAGCAGCAACCACTTGAAGGACAGAAATCCAGGGGCGCCTAACAGCAGTAACATAAGTGGTAAAGCGATACTAAAAAGCGTTACTGGCTGTGAAAGCAGTGAGCTTAAACGATGTAAATCACGTTTTAACACCGAAGAGATAAACATAAGCCAAATTAATGACTTGGCACCTTCGAGGAACAATAACCAAAATGAACCGCTGACTCCGGTGGCTGCGCCTATGTGAGTCAACGCCCATAACAGGTTGGTCACCACAGCAACCAAAAGCAAGCGCTTAGGTAACCCAGGACGTCGCACAGTTAACAGCAAAAGGAAAAGCAACAGGTTACCAACAAGGCAAAGACTATATCCTATAACGTCAAGCAACGTGCATCCCCTATGAATAGTGACAAACCAAGCCAGTATATACTGCCCGTCGTATCAGATAGCTGTCTCTTGTTCGGCACTCCCTGAAATTCTCATCCAGGCTTTGCGCGCTAAATGAGGCGCCAGCAGATGCAGCGGCATACGTAACCAGTGTCCACGTAAATACAGTAAAAAATGTGCTAACTTAATACGCCATGAAGCTGTCATGCTCAATGCGTTGACCAACACCTTAGGAAACGCCCAATCCATAAGTCCGAGAACAGGCGCAGATGGCGCCCAGCGCTGACTCCCCTGTAAAACAAAATCAGGTATCGGCGTAACAAGTACAAGGTGAACATATCGAAGGGCGTAAAAACACAACCGCCCCACGCCTAACTGCTCAGTCCGAGTTAACAGCTGATTCCACTGGGCAGCAGTGTCCAACTGACGAAACAGCAAGTCCAGATCGGATAGGTCTCTTAAACCTTTTTCAAACTCGCTTTCCATCAGCAGATGGCAAAAAGCATGAATGATACGGTCGATGAGCGACAACACACAATGGCCGTTACTGACATCAAACTGCAACTCAGTAGGGTCAAATGCATACCGACAGGTGACAGGTAATAGGCTATGGTGCACATCCAATGTCATCCCCCGCTCTCTATGGATCATCGGCGGTAATTCGTGCATCCATCGCCGATAATAGGAACGGTCATAGGCTGTCATTTTACCCATGTTCCAACCATGCAATCCTAGTGCGTGCTCAGCACTTGCCAACTCAGCCTTACCGATAAAAATATCGACATCTGAAAAAACCCGGCCCTCAGCCACTTTATCCTGAGCCAGATCATACGCTACACCCTTGAGGAACACCGGCTGAATTCCAACCATTTTCAGAGCCCGCTCGATATGCTCAACTTCAATGCGAATATCTCTACGGTGCGCCAAGCTCAGAGCATGAGCAGAGTTAAAATGCCAACTGAGCGGAGGTGGCACAAACTGAAGCAATGTCTGGGTCTTAAACAAAAAGTAAAATCTTGCAAGCAGACCTGTTTGATAAGCCTGAGATAAAAACGCCTGCCACTGAGCTGGAGTAAATTCTTTTACCTCGCTAGGATTTTTAAGTGCACGAACGATCAGCTTCTCAAACATCTTGCATTAGCCCATCTAACGCATCGACTGCGGCAATTAAATCCCCGTCGTAGTCAAATCGATAGCACTGAGCCTGATCTAAATGCCGGGATATCGCATTGAAGCCTTGCTCTGCCAGAATTGGATAGTTGAAAGACTGATTGGCTAATTGAAGGAAGGTCTCACCTTTACTAAGTTCCTGCAAGGTTCCCCCCTCGCTGCCAGCCTTAAACTTAGGAAAAACAATCAAGCCAGGGGAGGCGGTAAGATTCCAGCTTGCTACACTGCCAGGTGGGGCCTGCAACAATGCAACCGAGCCTTTCTGAGTATCTCTTACAGTGCGGCTCAGGTTTAAGCCACTTTGAAGCCCAGCGACGATATCAATTGCCTTGTTTTTTAAACTAATTGGTCTGGGGTTAGGCAGGACTTCTGCCGAATGACAATCAATAATAGTGAGTTCATCTGATAGCAAGCGGAACCCCCCCACACTTACCAAGGCCGCACAAAGTGTGCTTTTACCTGCTCCAGGTTGTCCTGGGAGTATCAGAGCTCGCCCGTATTTTTCAACAACAGCAGCATGAATAACTAAGGCTTGTTGAAAGTGATTGCTGACACACCAGTTTAGTCCCCATTCCATCAATGGAAGTGACTGTTCCTGTGGTAAAGGCTGAAACGGCAAATAACCATTAAAGCTAAAATTAACCTGGGGTTTGTAAAAGCGACGGTAGCCCCCCGACGGTAAAAGCTCAATATCAAAGTCGACAAACTGATCGTCGCAGACCTCTGCACCAGAATAGATTCTAAGCAGGTCATTGGCAACGTTGTAGATAGTACTGCGAATGCGGGAGACAAAACGCCCAGAGCGAAAACACACACCGTCTTCTGAAAGCTTGGAGTTCAGTTGTGATAAAGAATAGCCTGATAACAACGTCATGTAGACTGATCCAACAACCCAGAAGTCACAAGTTTATCAATTAACAGGGAAAATTCGTCATCTGTTCCGGCGAAGTTTGTCCGAAGCGCTTCACTGGATAACGGCAAAGGGCCATTTTGGCTAATGAAGTCAAAAAGCCCTTTCGCTTGAAAAGGCAACAACAAAGTGCGCTTATACCGACCAACATACACCACCCAATGGGGTGGTGTAATATACTCAGTCAGTTGTGTTTGAGCTGCTTGAAAATACCGCAAATTCACTGCTTATTTAAATGCGGTTGGCAAAACTTAGAGCCCGTCCTGCCAAGCCTGACTACCACCGCCATCGGCAATGCTATTAAAGAACGAGCTATATTCTGTCACTGTCATCGTATCTGAGCGACCAAGTAGTATTCCATTTCGCTCTAACAGATAGACAGTACCACTGCTGGCTTGGAGCATAGCTGCAGACAAATGTGAAATTTCATAGAGCAAATATGCACCAATAATGTCCTCCATACTGGGATACGTCACCATCCAAGGATCAGGATTTGAACCAGCGCCACCATTTGCCAAAAATGCAGCATTCAGAAAAGCGGCCGCTGCATGTTGGGTAATAGAGTTGGTTTTAGTATTTCCACTAAGCTCCTGACCAAGCGTACTTGACAAGTAACTGGTGAACTCCATTGGCATGCTCTCTGGCACGCCGCCCACGACTCTCTTAATGTAAGTTGAGGACAATCTGTTGGTGGTGAAAATAGACTTGAACATAGAGCTAGGTGATTCACCTGTGGCATTCCACGCCCAACCATTAATCTGTCCATTTTGGTTTTTCCAGTTTCCTGGACTCCAGCCATTACAGGTTGCACCATCATGTACAGTCAGGGATGTTCCCAGTTGCACTGACATAAATCCTGAGATCGTGCAGCCCATCGCCATTGCAGGCCGATTAGCCAATAGCAACAGTGCTGGAGCAGCAACTCCGGCCTTCTTTAACCATTTGCGCCGACTAAGGTTTTGGCCTTGTTGATTTTTGGCCACCTCGAGAGAGTCAACAGCTTTATATTCGTCACTCATGTCCTAATTCCTAACAAATAGATCAGCGCTGAAGAGTTCAGTAACTGAAACACAACTCACCCTATCACGCAAAAATCGCACCAACTTTCAACGTATTGTTTTTAAAAGATTTTACAAACCGACAAAATCAACTTGTAAAAAAAACAGACACCGTTCACTCAAGCTCAGCCATCAACGCATGCAGATATTTTACGGGTATAGAGTAGGATATACCACTTGGTGCTGACAACGCCGATTCTTTTGTCTCTTTTACAAAAACTTTATTGATCAATGCTACGACTTTTCCAGACTCGACATCATAGACGGGGCTACCGCTGTTACCTGGGTAAGCTGTCGCGTCCATTTGGTAGACCATAAAAGGCTCTTTAAGTCGCTTCATCATTTGAATACTTAACTGTTGCGCATTAGCGCTGGGGATCACGACCGGTGTCAAGGCTGCAATCATGCCTCTGTGCGTAGCAGGGTATAGACCTAATATGGCACCAATAGGAAAACCAGTAAATGCAACATCTCTGCCATCCGGCAGGTATGTATCATCAGCCAAAGTCAGTGGCGGTACCGAGTCCTTGATTTTTAAAATTGCCAGATCGTGTCCTGGATCCGTTTTTATGATTTCTGCTGGGCTAATTTTTGGTGACTCGCCAATACCAATAAAGACAACACGTTGTTGATATGACTCGGGATCCAGAGCTTTTTCCACCACATGAAAGTTAGTCACAATCAGTGTGCCATCTCCTACGGCAAACCCGGTTCCTTGTAAAACGTTTCGTGGTGATCCCATAGGATCACTGATCCCTACTCCGACAACTGATGGCTTTATCTTTGCGACAATGGTTTCAAAGCCTGATGCCGCCTGCGTTAAAGGCACGAAGATAAGCATCAAAAAAACAAATAGCGTTCGTTTCATCCTTGTACTACCTATGTTTGGTGGTTATCAGTAAGCCTAACATTGATTGTGTATTTCGTTAAGACAACCAGATAATTTTGCTAAGATTAAGCAAGCACACAATACACCGAATATGGAAACACCAAGGTGGCATAATTTCTTTTTTGACCTAAAACAGAAAATATTAAATAAATCACATTCTTAAACTATTTCAGGTGATAAACTTATTTTCTGATAAACAATGTTACAGCTCAATAGACATTGCATGCCTCCTTCAGGGAGAGCCTCAGGAACTTAATAGGCGCTAAATACTTCTGGAAACTAGGAATGAAACTGATACAGCGTGCGACAAATCTTCCCGTTATTGGTGTTCTGGCAAAAAAATTACAAAAGATGATTGCTGACAGGCACGCCAAAAGCATTGCGTCGCACTTTTCTCATTATCTTCAGCCATGCTTTGCCAATACAACAGAATTAGAAAATGAAAGTTTCAAAATAAGACATGGCGTTTATTGCGATGAACTGCACTTCGAGGCACCTCGAGAGTCCGGTTTAGAAACAGACGAATTTGATGAACATGCTTACCATTGTTTAATTCAACATAAGTCCAGGGGTACCTATGCAGGTACTGTGAGAGTGATCTATTCGTCAGGGGAAGACCAGGTGCTTCCCATCGAAAAGTATTGTCAATCGGCAATAGGTAATGAGCATTTACAACCCAGTCGTTTTGAACGCCACCGTATCGCGGAAATATCAAGATTGGCCGTGCCTGCTGAGTTCAGACGACGCTCTGTTGATAAGCACCAGGGTGCAGCAACCGGTGCCATAAACATGGACATCTATTCTGAACAGGAACTCAGATGCTTCCCCTTCATTGCCGTTGGTTTGTACTTGTCTGCAACATCTTTAGTATTGCAAAAGGGCATAGACCAATGTTTTGTCATGATGGAGCCGAGGTTGGCACGGAGCCTCAGGTTTGTCGGCATACCTTTTGAACAGATTGGTCCCGTTGTTGACTACCACGGAAGACGGGCTCCCTACCATGTAAATCCAAACCGGATTCCTGAGACCTTGAGTCCCGGATTTAAACAACTTCTAAACAGTATTAACAGTGAAATGCTCAAACAGTTTTAATGGTTATTTAGGATAGCTTCCCAAACCAACGCCAAAATCAAGATAAGAGATCAACGTATGTTTAACTATAAAGAGGCATTCTCCAGGAACATAGGCTGGGTAACACAGGACGAACAAGAGAGACTTAGGAATTGTCGCGTTGCAATCGGTGGTTTGGGTGGCGTCGGTGGTGACCATGCAATAGTGTGTGCCAGAATGGGAATTGGCAACTTCCACATCTCTGATTTGGATGACTATGACCTGGCCAATTTTAACCGTCAGGCTGGCGCATCGATGAATACCATTGGCAAACCGAAAGCCGAAGTTATGGAAAATACACTCCGCAGTATCAATCCTGATGCGGAGGTTAAAAATTTCAGTGAAGGTATCAATGAAGACAATCTCGAAGCCTTTCTGGATGGTGTGGACATATACATCGATAGCCTGGATATTTTTGCCCTGGATATAAGAAGAAAGGTTTTCCAACGCTGCTACGAAAAAGGCATACCTTGTATCACTGCCGCTCCGATGGGCATGGGTACCGCCATGCTGGTATTTATGCCTGGTCAAATGAGTTTTGAAGAGTACTTCTGTATGCAGGATCCCAAGCCAGGAGATACTGATGAGCAGAAACAAAAAATGTTTGAAGATAATATTATGCGATTTGTTATCGGTGTATCACCTTCAGTGCAACAACGGCACTATCTGGTGGAACGCAGTTCAGTCAACTTTCTGAAAAAGAAAGTACCCTCTACCTGTATGGGAATTTCTCTGGCAGCCGGTGTTTTATGTACAAACGTTTTGAAACTCTTACTTAAACGCGGTGACGTCATCTTTGCTCCACATGGCCTGCACTTTGATGCCTATCGAAATAAACTGGTAAAAACCTGGCGCCCTGGTGGAAATAGCAATCCTCTGCAGAAACTGATGTTTTGGCGATTAAAAAATTTGCTAAAAGAATAACCTCTAGACTGAAACAGTTTTTCCTGGTGAACAACTGCCAATAAAGATGCAAAAAAAACGGACACTTAATAGTGTCCGTTTTTTATGTCAGCTACTAAGTCGATTAAGACTTACGACGACGGCTCAGGCCACCCAAAGCCAACAGAGACATACCGAACATGGCTAAAGTACCTGGCTCTGGCACGCGGAAAGTGATACTTCCGTCGTGGTTTGTACTTACGTAGTAACGGTCATCACCATCTTGGCCATTGTTGGCAGCGTCAGCAGCGAACTGGCTTAACAGCACGTTAGTGTCGAAGTGACCATCAAAGAAGATTTCCATGATGTCATTACCCAGAGAGCCTGCACCACACTCATTCCAAATGTCGTAGAAGCCATCTTTACCATTACAGCTGTGAGTTGCTGAATGGAACAGGTTTCTCAGGTCGGTGTTTGCCAAGCTTAGCATTGCACCAATACCAGTGAAATCAACTTCACCGAAAATAGCAGTACCCAGACCATCAGGACCACCGAAATCTACATTCACGTTCATGAAATTCTGCTGAGCGCCGCCCATTTCAGAAACGTAGAAGTTGATTGTGCCTGGGCCATAAGACAACAGAGGAACACTGCCGTTAAATCCGCTAACAACACCAGTTAGGTTGCTGAAACCAAAGCTAACTACCCAGCTACCATCAGGAGAAATGCCATAGTCATTGCTGGTGCTTGAAGGGTTGAAACCAGTAATCAGGTTTGAATCCAAGCTACCGAAGGCAGATGATGGGTGCGGGTTGCTCATGCCAGGCAACAAAGCAACGCCCAAACCACCGTTAGTGATTACAGTGTCACCAACATCGATGCCGTTGTTATCAACGTCGATAATAGTAGTAGATGAATCATACAGAATAGTGGCTTCATCTTTGTTGCCAGTACAAGTTGCACAATTACCTACATTCACTGAACCGTAAGCTGTGCCAACATCCAGGTAAAATGGATCAGCCGCTGCAGTACCAGCCAGTGCTAACAAAGAAACTGCTAATAGTGACTTCTTCATATTTTCGCTCCTAAAGTTCTTTACATTGTTGTGAGACGACTTGTTGTGAGACGACTCACTAACATTCCAATAAATTCACGTTGCCGCCTGACTACACATAGCACCCTTCATGCCAACTTTGCAACTGATTGTTTTTATTGAATTTGTTCACTTAAGAATGACTATCCCACCAAAATAAAACACGATACTGTTAAAAACACTGACACCAGAAAAGCATGAGATGCAAAACAATCTGTTTCCTGTCTATCATGTTGCCATGGACGTCTAGAAATAAATGTAACGCAGCGAAGTAGCACAGTTGGAATTTAAAAAAGCCTCAAATACATGGCATGCATTTGAGGCCCGACAGACATAACTAACTAAACCAATATTTGAAGTTAATTCAATTGTTGAATTAAGGATGAAACTTGCTCCGCGTATTCCTGCGCATCAATACTCTCCAATAAGGTTTTGGCTTCTTGCTTTTGCCCCTGGGCGATCAAGACTTCAGCCAAATGCAGCTTTACATTGTTTGAATCCCGCTTACCAAGAGAATCTCGCAAACTGCCTTCAGCCAAGTTAAGTTCACCTCGCTTAAAATAGACCCACCCCAAGGTATCTTTGACACTGGCAGACTCGGGGGCCACCTTCTCAGCCGCTTTCGCACTTTGTAACGCACTATCCAATTCCGCTGCTTGCAACTGATTCCATGCCAGGTTATTCAGCACCACAGCATTGTTGGGCAATGCTTTATCTAACAGACTGTAATATTTAATTGCTTGACGGGGTAAAGCATTGGCGGAGAAGAATTCTGCCGCCGCGTTAGTGGCTTTAACTTTCTGCTTTCCTGACAGTTTTTCCAACTCCCCATCAAAAACTGTTGTAGCCTCTTCCCCTCTACCATTTAAGTGCAGTGAATTGGCTAACAATAGTGCTGACTGCAGTGAGGGGTATTGATTGTAATATCCTCGATAACAAGTCGCCGCTTGTTGATTCTTACCATCCATTTGCATGACCTGGCACTCCAGCAAAACCAAATAGGGCACAGGTCCCCAGTTGCTGCGAAGTAACTCTAATTCTCTTCTGGCCTTGTCGATTTCTCCGGTTTTGATATCAAAGTTTACCCGCAGTAGCTTTAAGGTTCGAGAAGCAGGGAAGTGCACCAACGCTGTTGACACTAATTCCTTGGCGCCATTGATATCATTTTGTACTTCCGCGGCACCTATACCTCGCAGCCAGGCATCTTCTTCCTGAGGGAACTTCTCTCGCCAGGACTTATACGCCGCTCGAGCAGCTACCACATCTTCCTTCTGCATTAAGCTATCGCCTAAATACATCCATCCCCGGCCATCCAAGCTGTCTTTTTTCTGATTCAAGAGTGCAATCGCTTTTTCAGGTTGCTCGTTGACACGATAAAAATTTGCCAGTGCCAGTAACGGCGAAGAAAGACTCGGATTATTTGCCATATGTGCTTGCAGAAACTTTTCAATATCGCCAGTCTGTCCTGACAGTGCACCAATCCGAATCAGTGTCATCAACGTTCTGAAATTGTCTGGCAGGAAGGTCAGAATGTTTTTAGCTTGTGCAATGGCAGACGGATAATCATTCTCTGCTATCTCAGCATTAAGCAAAAGCTGATTAGCCCCCAGATGTTCAGGCTCCACTTTCAACACTTCCAGCAAGGCCTGCTTAGCCTCTTCGGGTTTATTAAGATGGGTTAGTATCACGCTTTTTAGCGTCAAACCATTTGCTGCATTCGTCTTTGCCCATTCTTCAGCCAAGGCTAATGCCTTCTGAGTCTCATTTTTTAACAGGTATTCTCTGGCTAAAGAGACCCATCCCTGCTTTAAAGATTCGTCTTGTCGAATAGCGGCTTCAAGATTTGCGATACCTGACTCATCTGCCGTGGCAATTTTCAACAAGCCTTCCCGAAGCAGATTTAATGCATTGTCGGCGTCAACTTCATTCGCTTTCTTCAAAAAAGATTTAGCAGCTTCAATATCACCCTGCAATGCTAGACGCATGCCGGTATCGGCAAACAAGTCAGCGCTGTCGGTGATATCATCCAACGCATTCAGTGTGTTCTTGGCTTCATTGGTATATCCCAATAACAATTGAGTCTGTGCCAACACCTTATGTATCTGACTATCATTCGGCATACTCTGCGCAGCTCGCTGCAAGTAACGATATGCAATCTCCAGTCGTTGTAATTGAAAAGCGCTAATACCGGCAATAACATTGGCAGCCGGAATATCCATACCATTTTGTACGGCCTTCTCAGCTGGCGGTAAGGCCTCGGCATAGTCCTTTTGCAAAAATCTCACATTAGCCTTCAATAAATTTGCATAGGCATTTTCTTTACTGACTTTGAGCAAATCATCTATATGCTTCTCTGCCGCATCAAACTGGCCAGTCTGGGTAAGGGCATCAGCCAATTGAAATTTGGCCATATACAGCTTTGGCTGTTGCTCAACCACTTTAGTCAGGGCTTCAACAGCCTCTGGATAGTGTTGCTGCGCAGAAGCGGTTCTGCCGCGTAACCAATCTTTTTCAATTGGCTCACTACTAGTTTCAGTAAAACTGGATATACTTTCCTGAACCGCAGCAAAATCCCTTTTTGCTAGTGCAAGATACCCCGAAGCAATAAAACGGTCGTCACCAATAAGTTGCTCTGGAATTTTTAGCTCTTCCAATTGATCATCACTGGAATATATTTTTGCCAAGAAAGCATATAAGTGTGCTTTGCTAAGCGCGTTAGGGCTTTCAATTTCAGCTTCTTCCAAGACCCATTGCGCCTGACCAAAATCGTTTTGGTAATAGTAAAGCTTAGTCAACAGCGGAATAACCTGGTCGGCATTAGCACCAAGTTCGGAAGCCCTGGTTAGCTCTTTCTCGGCTGCGCCATATTCACTCTGAGAAAGGTAAATACTGCCCAGCATGAGTCTCACATCAGCGGATTGCGGAGCTAGAACTACTGCATTTTTTAGTTCGATTACTGCAGCATCTTCGTTACCATCCAATAATAAAGTCTGGGCACTTGCAATATGATCTTCAGCTGATTTATTAGTACAGGCTGACATTGCTGTCGCAACAATAAGCGCTGCAATAGTATTTAAAGCAGTTTTCATGATTCCTTCCTCAACAAAATAGACACCATAGCAACCTGAATTGATTGATTTTGGTTATCTCACCATCATACATACTTGCTAATACTGATACAGTAGTTATCAATGAATTAAAAAAGAATAAATTCAAAGAAAAAGGCTCTGATATTACCTTAAAGGTTTCAGAGCCCTTTATAAATTGCAGGGGTTCTAAAAACGGCTAAACAAACCGCGGGTATCCACAACAACCTTGGTATTGATGTCGTTGCTATGAAGTGCTTTAAAGGGTTTGTGATCTACTAGTACAACCAGCACATTGGCCATCTCTAAGGCTTGCTGCAATGATACAAGCTCAACCCCCTGCCCTTGTAGTTTGCCAGGTAGTTCCTGAATGTTAGGTTCTACCGCCAAAATCTGGCCAATATTGGCATTTGCCAGTTCACAAGTGATATCTAAAGCAGGACTTTCCCTTAAATCATCAATGTCGGCCTTAAAGGCCAATCCCAGACACGCCACTATAGGCCGTTTGAATTGATCAGCGGCAGCTTTTACTTTACTGACAACATATTCCGGCTTGTGATCGTTAATCTCCCGCGCGGTACGAATGATCCTTGCTTCATCTGGTGCTGAGTCAACAATGAACCAAGGATCCACTGCGATACAGTGTCCCCCCACACCAGGGCCGGGGCTGAGAATATTTACACGTGGGTGGCGATTGGCCAATGCAATCAATTCCCATACATTAATCTTAAGTTTGTCACAGATAATTGATAGTTCGTTGGCAAAAGCGATGTTCACATCCCTGAAAGAGTTTTCTGTCAGTTTCGCCATTTCAGCCGTACGAGCATTCGTAGAGATACATTCACCGCGAACGAAGGTTTTATAAAGCTCGGTAGCCATTTCACAACATTTAGCTGTTAATCCACCGATGATTCTATCGTTCGAAACCAGTTCCTCCAAAACACGTCCGGGCAACACCCTCTCTGGGCAGTGCGCAACGAACATATTAGGTTCGCTATTAGACGCACCTGGGAAATGTAAGTCTGGCCGTTGTTCCTGCAACCAAGCAGCCAGCTTTTCCGTCGCACCTACCGGTGATGTAGACTCGAGAATAACTAGATTTCCTTTTTCTAATACTGGGGCTATGGCTTTTGCGGCAGCTTCAATGTAAGACAAATCAGGTTGATGCCCCTCTTTGAACGGGGTCGGCACAGCAATCATAAAAGCATCTGCTGGCTCAGGCGTCATAGATGCGCGTAATTTGCCCATAGTTACCGCAGCTTGAACAACCATATCCAGGTCAGGTTCAACAATGTGTACTTTACCTTGATTGATGGTCTCAACCGCTTTTTGTGAAACATCAATACCAATAACTTCAATACCACGTGACGCGATCACGGCGGCCGTTGGCAATCCGATATAGCCAAGTCCCACCACTGAAACTTTTTTAAATGCCATTTTTCTTATCCTAAAATTATGTTCGCAATTCGCTCACAAGCTTTACCATCACCATAAGGGTTATGGGCCACACTCATTTGTTGATAGGCATCGCTGTCATCCAATAGTCGACTTACTTCACTGACAATTAATCCATCATCGGTTCCTACCAGTTTAACTGTACCGGCCTCAACGGCTTCTGGACGTTCAGTGGTGTCTCGCATTACTAATACTGGCTTACCTAAAGACGGCGCTTCTTCTTGAATACCACCAGAATCCGTCAAAATCAGATGGGACTGGCTCATCAAATACACAAACGGCAGATAGTCTTGCGGTTCAATCAAGTGCACTTGCTTAGCATTACCAAGGATGCGCTCTACCGGCTCTCGGACGTTAGGATTCAAATGCACCGGGTAGCAGATTTGCACATCGTCTCGCTCGGACAACTGTTGAAGCGCATGGCAGATTCGCTCAAATCCGCCACCAAAACTCTCCCGGCGATGCCCTGTTACCAGAATAAGCTTTTTGCTGGGGTCGATAAAATCGAACTGCTTGGCAAACTTATCCGTTAGCGTCTTATCACTATTTATATTATCCACAACCTGCAAAAGCGCGTCGATAACCGTATTGCCAGTAACAAAAATAGTTTCATCGTTAACATTCTCAGCCAACAGGTTAGCTCTTGAACCTTGGGTCGGGGCAAAATGCAGAGCGGTCAATACCCCCGTCAAACGGCGATTACTCTCTTCCGGCCATGGACTATATATATTGCCTGTACGCAATCCGGCTTCCACATGCCCAACCGGAATACGCTGATAAAAAGCCGCTAGCGAGGCTGAAAATGTAGTTGTTGTATCGCCATGGACTAAAACCAAATCAGGTTTGGCGTCCTGCAATACATCTTTCAAGCCCAAAAGAGCTCGACTCGTAATGTCATACAGATCCTGCCCTGGTTGCATTAAATCCAGGTCGTAGTCGGGGGTCAGATCAAACAGACTCAACACTTGGTCCAACATCTGACGATGCTGAGCTGTTACACATACTTTTACATCCAACTCTGGATGCTCGCGCAGGGCCAGAACCAATGGCGCCATTTTTATGGCCTCAGGCCTAGTGCCAAAGACCAATAAAATATTCTTGTATGACATAACTACACACCAAAACTAAATTTTGTTTTCAACAAATGAAACCAAGCTACCAAAAGTCTCAAATACATCCGCACTGATTTCGTCATCATCCACTTCAAACCCAAAGTTTTCTTCTAAGGTGGTCAACAACGTAACAATGGCCATAGAATCAAATTCAGCAATAGCACCGAGTAACGGCGTATCCTCTTCAAATTGGGTTTCTTCGTCTAATTGCAAAGTGCTAATAATGATATTTCTGACGTGCTCGGCAACCATGAAAATTCCTGTAAATTGAAAATAATTAGTTTTTCCGTCCGCCTATCCGTGGACATTGGCGATACGCTTGTTCAATATACGCATTGTTTCATTATTTTAGTGATTTAGGAACCATCTGGTTACAAAGGAATTATGCTGTCGTATGGCCCGCTTTGTTCATCATTTAATTACGCATTCAGCACATGTCTCGCCTGAAAAAACGGCGCTGATATTTAAGCAACAACATTTTACATACCAGCAATTGCACCACGAGATGCAAAGGCTGGCATCGGCATTTGCTGGATTAAACATGAAACGGCACGACAGAATTGCCGTTTACCTGCCCAAAAGCCCAGAGGCGGTGTTAAGTCTATTTGCCAGCAGTGCCGCCGGCGGTGTATTTGTGCCAATCAATCATGTACTTAAAGCACCGCAAGTTCAGCATATACTGACCGACTGTGATGTCAGTGCTCTGATCACCAGTTCTGATCGAGCCAGAGCCTTGCAAGACGTACTTCCTCACTGCCCTAAGTTGAAACATATTATTCTGACGGATAAAGAAGTTGAACTTGCCGTACCACAGCAAGTGCATTTATTAGCACCATTGCTTGAGACTGCCAATGAAACTCCCGTGGCGACCATCACCGACAATGATATGGCGGCCATCCTTTATACCTCGGGCAGCACCGGCAAACCCAAAGGGGTGGTACTTTCGCATCGCAATATTCTAGCTGGTGCTGAAAGCGTGTCTGAGTACCTGGGCAATGACCCCGACGATGTGATCCTGGCGTTGCTCCCCATGAGCTTTGACTATGGCCTGAACCAGATAACGACGACCTTTTTAACTGGTGCTACCTGTGTGTTGATGGATTATCTGTTACCCGGCGATGTGGTTAAAACCATAGAGAAACATGGTGTAACCGGATTAGCCGCGGTTCCCCCTTTATGGCAACAGTTGATCAAAGCGAAATGGACAGTAGCGGCGGCCGCATCCTTGCGCTATTTCACTAACTCCGGGGGGGCTATGCCGGCACCTGTGTTGTCTGAATTACGCAGCATTTTTCACAACGCTCAACCCTATTTAATGTATGGCCTTACAGAAGCCTTCCGTAGTACTTATCTACCACCGGAGCTGGTTGATGAACGACCAGGTTCGATGGGTAAAGCCATTCCCAATGCGGAAATTATGGTGGTACGGGAGGATGGTAGTGAATGCGCACCGGATGAACCCGGTGAACTAGTCCATCGAGGCCCTCACGTCAGTCTGGGGTATTGGAATGCGCCAGACAAAACCGCCGAGCGTTTTAAACCTGTCCCCAAAGCTGTCAGCGGCTTGATGCTGACTGAGATGGCGGTGTGGTCAGGTGACACGGTTAAGAAGGACAAGGACGGATTTTTATATTTTGTCGGACGTCGTGACGAAATGATCAAAACCTCAGGCTACCGCGTAAGCCCAATGGAGGTTGAAGACGCCTGTTATGCAGCATCCGAGCTGATTGACGAAGTTGTCGCCTGTGGGGTCGCTGATGCAGAACTGGGGCAAGCCATTGCAGTAAAAATTGTGCTAAAAAAAGGCTGCGCATTAACCCAGGAGGAGGTTCTTAAACTGATTAAAAAGGACACCCCTAACTTTATGCACCCTAAGTATATTGAGCTGATTGATGCTCTGCCTCGCAACCCTAATGGCAAGGTAGACAGAAGTGCCATCAGTCAGGAATTAAAGTTGAGGTATGCACAATGAATAAAGCAGTGCCGGTGCATGCATCCATGAATCAGTTTGACGTTAAAAACAAGCAATTACTGATTGGTGGTAAGTGCTTGGATGATATAGCAGCGATACTGGATAAAGAGGTATTCTATGCCTACGATTCCCAGGTGATAAAACGTCAAATCGCTATTTTTCATCAGCATATTCCATCTGCGATCAAGTTGCACTTCGCCATCAAAGCCAATCCTTACCCCGCTTTGGTAAACAGTATGCGGCCAATGGTAGCGGGATTTGATGTTGCATCCCATAAAGAGATGCTACTTGCATTGCAAAGCGGTATGCCAAGCGAAGACATTAGTTTTGCTGGCCCGGCTAAACAAATTGCGGAAATTCGCGCTGCTATAGTGGCGGGGGTAACCCTGCATGTGGAATCAGAAACTGAACTGCAACGTGCTATAGAGGAAGGGCAGCGGTTAGGTGTAAAACCTATTGTCGCTTTTCGCGTGAATCCTGCTTTTGAGCTGAAAGCTTCTGGCATGAAAATGGGCGGAGGTCCCAAACAGTTTGGTATTGATGAAGAGCGTTTATTTGAGTTATTACCAAGTCTGGACTACTCACACATTGACTTCCGTGGCTTCCATATATTCTGGGGATCTCAAAATTTAAAGCAGGATGCGATTATTGAAGCCCATGATAACACCTTCGCACTGGCCCATAAGCTTATTGAAGCAACACCTGTTGCCGTTCGAACTATCAATCTGGGTGGCGGCTTTGGTATCCCCTACTTCGCCGGCGAAGAACGCTTAGATCTCGCACCGATTGGAAAAAATCTGCAGCGCTTGCTTGAACAATATCCTCTCATTGCTGATATAGAATTGGTAATAGAGTTGGGACGATTCTTAGTGGCTGAAGCTGGCATCTATGCCGCCAAAATTACCGATATAAAGGTATCACGAGGCCAAACCTTCCTGATGACCAATGGCGGTTTGCATCACCACTTGTCAAACTCAGGCAACTTTGGCCAAGTAATCCGAAAAAACTACCCTGTTGCCATAGGCAATAAGATGGGAGACGTGACAACTGAGGCTAAAGTTATGGCTGTCGGACCACTTTGCACACCATTGGATACACTGGCAGATAAAATGGCGCTGCCTGGAGCCGATATTGGAGATTGGCTGGTAATATTCCAGTCTGGTGCCTATGGCCCCACAGCCAGCCCCCAGGATTTTCTAGGACACCCTCATGTCACCGAAATACTGTTATAAATAAAATCATCAATGCAGATTGACAAGGATATCAGCCAACGCATATCTATTGCCCGAATAGTGATGATATTTGGCATTGTGATTCTGCATCTACCTCCCCATCAGCCCCTAGCCGAGGTTGGTCAGGACTTTTTCAGCTATGTTCGGGCATTTTTTTCATACGGCGTTTTCCGGGCTTCCGTTCCTGTACTCACCGCGGTGTCTGGTTACTTAGTTTTCAAGTTTGCACTGGCACAGCAGCCTAGGCTGTTACTCAAGAAAAAGAGCAAAACCATTCTCCTACCGCTGTTGCTATGGAACATGCCTCTGGCTGCTGCCATTTTTATTGCGCAGATGTACCATTTGTCAGACCATCCTTTTTCCGCGCAATTATATCCATTCACCCTTGACGCATGGTTGGACGGGCTATTTGGACTTTACACGCAACCTGTCAATTACCCCTTGAACTTCTTACGGGATCTATATGCGGTCTGTCTGCTGTCCCCCCTCTTGCTGCTATTACTGAGGGTAAATTTTATTCTGACTGTCGCTTGTCTCGCCGCTGTATATTACTGGAATCTGGATGGAATGCTGGTAATCCGTAATTCTATGCTCATCAGTTTTGCAACTGGTGCTATGGTAGCCTGGTATGCGGTTGACCCGCGCAAATTGGACAGATTTGCCTGGATGCTTTTTACGCTGTTTATCGGGTTTTGCATCTATCTGGTGTTGTTTAAAGTTGAGAATCGAGAGGGTCTTCGAATGCTTGCCCCTTTTCTCATCTGGCCCATTCTTGGGAAGTTGGCTGCCAGTGCGCTTGGTAACCACCTAGTACGATATTCTAAGTACAGCTTCATCCTTTTTATGTCTCACGCCCCGGTAATTCTGATTCTTTGGTATCTTTTTGGTAAGCCTGAGCATGGCGAAAACAGCTATCTATTATATTGGCTAACTGCAGCTCCTCTTTCCCTGATTATCGCAATACTCATGCACAAAGTTATGACAAAGTTCTCCCCAAGACTAAAGGGCCTGATGCTTGGGGAAAGGTAAAACTCAACGTTAAACTTGGGACATTTCCATGACCATATTAACTGTAAGTTTTTCTACCTCACGCTTCCAAGCCTGGCAGGAAAAAGTATGGTCGGCATCGCTGATACGATGAATTTGGACCTTCTCATTTTTAAATCCAGTCCACCCTTTTATACCAAGCGCCTGTTGCTCAAACTCTCTGGCCGTCAAGTCTACGCCACTTAGCACAAGCAAGGTGGTACCACCGAAAGCATTGAAGCCATTTTGCATACGTTGTTGATAACTGCCTTGTTCAGCCGCCTGCTTGCTGACACTATCCTTAAGGTGCCCTCCGGCATCTCGCAAACTACCGCTAAGGTTAACTCCACCACTTACCAATTTTTTCCAAAATGCCTTGCTAAAAAGTCTTTTCAAATAATAGTGGCGCAGCATGGTTTGTCCCTTAGCGCCACTGTTCTCCAGCCAGGGATTAAGTAGAATCAAGCCTTTAACCCTGTCATCTTTAGAGGCATAAATCATTGCCGCAGACGCAGCATCACAAAGCCCCCAAATTACCACGTTATCGATATCTGCATTAGCATGGAATGCCTGAATTGCCTGTGCAATATCGTCATCTATTGCCTCAAAGGATTCCTTTCTCCCTTGACTGTCCCCCATACCACGATAATCAAAACGCATGGATGGAATACCAGCATCAGCAAGTGCCCTGGATAGTTGCACAAATTGCCTGTGGCTACCGACCCGGTATTGTGGCCCCCCAACAATCAACAACACGCCAGTTCTAGTGCATGACTCTCCTTTGCCTTTATGCACAATGCCTATACAGCAATGCTGACCCACATCAAAACTTATCGCCTTTTCGTTATGCATTACATCCAATCCCTTTCAATACCGCTTCATTTAAGTCCGGTTCGTCAAAGATCTCAGGAGACTGCCAGAATGGTTTGCTGGGTAACGCAAAAAACTGATGGGTTGGCCACGCCAGACGATATTTGTCCACCGCAGGTAATAAAGTGGTACTACCCAATTCATGCCAACAAAGTGAGGACAGTGGCTCATCCATGGGGATCTGCATAGCTTCCAAGCTCGCCACTAAGGTTTCAGACAGGAGGTATCCAGCGATCTCTACCGATTCTCCCTGGCGAATTTTCCCCCGCCAATCTACCTTCTCAGCATTCCCAGCCAAGGCCTGATTGGTTACTTTCAAACGCAACAGTTGATTGACCAATGTTTTACCCGAGGTTATAGGCTTCCAAACTAACTGACGAGTTACGGGTAGCTGCTTAACCAATTCGGTTTGTCCATCTAATTGCAGTAGGGCACCAAAACGTACCCCCCACAAAGTCAGCGTTTCCATACCTTGTGCCATCATCCATTGGCCTACGGCAACAACATCTTCACGCCATCTAAGCGCGCAGCCCTCTGATAGCTCCCCCTCACTATCCCCCGTGCCATAGTAATCCATCAGCACACAGCCCATCCCTCTCGAAGCGAGAACCTGCGCCTGCTTGGCGATAACCGCCCGGGACAAATTCATTTCTTCAAACAAGGGTGGCAAAATTAATATGGCATGTTTGGACATCGGACCAAACTGCGTAGCAAAAAGATACCCATCTGTAGTGGGTACAAAATGACCGGATATCGTCATTATTCTCATCTTTAGTTGGGAGTAAGGATAAGTACTCTGAGTAAAGGTTTAGTACTAAGACGCTCTCGACTGAACTTGCTCGGCGATCTGTTGCTTGGTTTTACTTAATGACCAGAAATAGCCATGCTTTTTGAAGTAATACAACAGCCCTAAGGCATGTTTTAGCACAAAGCGGTTAAACTTAATGCCTCGAGACAACTCTTGAGCATCATGGACCATAGCCACGTCAGGCAGATAAGCAATTTTGAATCCTGCTTTCCATACCCGTAGACAATAGTCCACGTCTTCTGGTGCATAGAAAATTTCCTCATCAAGTGGCCCAACAATGTCAAATACCTCTTTGCGTAATAACCAGCAGGCGGAAATCAAGTAATCCACTTCAATGGTCTGCTGGGGTTGTTCGGTACTTTGTTCCATGCCACGCAGGAAGAAATAGCGATTGAGCTTGCGCTGTAAGGTAGGAAACTCATCATAAGACAACTGAAAATTACCGGAACGGTAATTTAGTCTCGGTCCCACCATTCCGTAATCAGTGTGACTATCCAGAAAGTCACGCATTCTTTGCAGGCATTCCGGAGTTATAAAGGCATCGGAGTCTAATACGAGTAAAAACCTTCCTTTGGACGCCTTAATTGCTGCATTCCTGGAACGTGTAGTGCCTAAATTAGTCTCAGAATACAGTACCTTAAGCTTATCTCCATATTGTGATTGTGCAGCGTTAAGCAGAGCGACCGTCCCATCAACAGAACCGTTTTCAAATATCACGACTTCACCATGAATACCGACCTTTTCCATCGCTCCAAAGGCATACTGCAGGCATTTATCCACACACTTTGCAGAATTAAAGGTCAGAACAATAATACTCAGTTCAACAGGGGTATCACTGGCGAGTGAATTTGACATGGCGTTCCTTTATTTAGTTTTCTGTTGTTATTGTTTTGCCAGTTACTGAAGTGTAGGCAAGGCTGGCGCAGCTGGTAGTCCGGCTTCTTCGCGACTCGAAAATACCATGTTCCCTTCACGCAACGCCGCTGTAGGACGGCCCACAATTAAATTCCCAACAACGTATGGAACAACTTGGTCATTCTTAATGTGCAGTAAGGTATTACTACCATTTCGTTCCATTAAAAAGATATTGCCACTGGCCTCGATACTATTAATTTCGTGCTTGTAGCCTTCAAGGCCGTAACCAATCATATCGCCGTTAGACGTTTGATCACCTTGTTGCAAAATGCTGTCTCTGACGATCAACACCCCGCCGTTTGGAATATCCAGCAACCTGCTATCTACACCATCCAACGACGCAACAGTCGTTCTCTCTATCACCGTCTTCTGTGCCCGAGACTTGATTTCCATTCCTTCACTTTTTGATGCCAGAAAAAATGAATCAACGATATAAAGTTCGCCACCACCCACATAGATGCCATGGGCTTGACCGTTCTTGCCCAAACGTTCAAAACGGCTATTACGGATTACTACCAGTCCAGGTTCATGCCCGGTCAAGAGTCCTTGCTCCGAATCATGAAAATACACATGATTGAGTTCCAGATTTTTCCCCTCAAAACGTACACAAGCACCGTTTTTATGTGGCACGCTGATCCCAGAACACTCAATATGCTCAATGACGATGTCGGAAGCCCGAATAACAAGTGGACCTTTACCCTCAATCGCCGCCGTCTGCAAATGGGTTTTTCCTGGTACACCACGAATAGTGACAAAATCGGTTTTCAGTACGGCAGCCTGGTTATAAATACCAGCCCCAAGCTCAATCACGTCACCAGGTTTGGCCTCCGAAAAAGCATCTGCCAATGAGGCGACCGGCCTCCCTTGCAGCAATATCTGCGGTGCAGCTAGCACACCGCTGGCAAACAGGCAGAGTGTTAAAAAAGATAACACTGTTTTAGACATCGATCGTCTGACGCCACTCATACTAAATTAGTGCCCCTTCGCTTTTAATAATCGGTCTAAGCCGTCGAGTGGAAACTTCTTTTCCCTAGCTAGCTGATAGTAACGACGGGCTTCATCATAGTCGCCTTTATTAAACAGCAGTAAACCCAGGTTATAAGCCGTTTCCGGATTTTCATCGCGCTTGTAGGCTTCACGATAATGATGCTCAGCCAACTCATATTGCTTTTGCCTATGCAAGTAAACTGCATAGGCCAAATAGAGATGCGCCTGGCCAGGTTGGAACTGAATAGCTCGCTGAAAGTAGCATTCAGGGGGAGTCTTGAAAGGAACTATAGTCACCTTACGAATAGCCGACTCACGCTCTCTTCGCCTCTCCAAATCCATGACAGCTTGCAATGCAGGAACATGATTAGGATAGGCCCTTAGCGTATAATCATATTCCTTCATTGCTAATTTGTAATCGATTTCGGTTAGCGTCGATTTATCCGCTACGTGCCCATTACCCTTACCATAGTGAATTCTATCTATTTCCCATAAACGAGCTTTATTCCATAGTTCACTGTCTTTGCCCGACGCCATTACTTCAAAGTAATCATAAGGGCCAAAGCCTTGACTGTTCCCCTCACATTGCCGTCCATTTAAAGTATTACCAAACCATCCCAAGGAGAACACTTGAAATGACAAACAATTAAGGAACAACAGAGCTACCAGCTTTTTCATGTTCTTACTCTTTTCCTCTCGCTCGCAAGAAAGTCGTTTTAAACCATCTTCTCAACTTAGCGCTTAAAAATGCAACTTGCCCCTTAAATGTTTTGGGATATAAATGAACGCATAGATGCTCCCGCACGTCATTACACCAAATCATCTTGTGGGGCATAATATCACCGAGAAAATCAAACTCCTGATAACCCTGTTCTATTAACAAACGAAGATCATCTTCCACCAGCATTGCGCCTGGCGAAATATCATTGAAGTCATTATCAAATGACGTTTTCATCTGTCCCACTACACCATGGTCACGATAACACAGGTTATAGGCGATGGGCTGCCCTTCGGACAGCAAGACACTTGCCCATAATTTATCCTGAGTAGCCAACCAGGGTAGTAATTTTTCGTAATAGGAGGACTCTCGCTGATTACTGGAAATGTCCATACCTGCGTCTACTTTCCAGCTTTTTTGTTCAATAAATAAAATCATCTCCAGCAATTCTGGCAACGCCTGTTCAAAACGTTGAACTTGCAGTTCAGGCCGTCCATCTAATTCTTTCTGACGATGGTTAATTTTGTATCTAACTTTGCGACTCTTGGCACTCAGAATTGTTTTCCAGTCCTCCTTGAGGGGCATAAAAGGAGAACTATCGCCAGCCGTTTCAATATAGTCAAATGCACTACTGCTCTGCAGAGCTTGCAGGAATGGCGCATCCTTTGTCACCCCAACCCAAGACAGCACGCTAAGATCCATTTCGGCCATATTGTCTCGCAAAGTACACAACACATCATGGGTAAATTCCGGTTCCACAATCAGTTGCTGATGATACGACACCATATTTCCGGCCGCTTCGATCCGCCCATGATGTCCCGCAGAAGCATAAAAGGGCAACGCCCCAACAAGACGCTTGTCTTTATAGAACATCATTACCTTTACGGGTTGGGAGAATGCAGCACTGCAACAAGCAATCCATCCCGGGCGCATCGACGGATTAAAACTAAAACGCTCAATCAGTGCTTCCCATTCCTGGCCGTTCTTATCGATGACTTCATCCAGCGCAACTATTTTGCTTACCAGCTTTTGCACAACAACATACCCATAAAATTAGTGTTTAAGGTTATCCGACTAGTTATCTTTAATCTTCACCAGTTCATTCAGTGTCTGGGCTAGTCTGGCAGTCAAACTTCGGCGTGAATACTGCTGAATTTTAACCAAATGCTCAGCTTTAGGAGCCCCTCCTAAAGAATCCATAAACACCTGGAGGTTCGTTTGAATCTTTGCTACATCATCAAGAGGTGCCCGGCAGTGCATATCAAAGTATGCCAACAACTTTGCCGTTTCACCTTGCTCATCCACCAAGCCTAAAATGGGTTTGTGGCACCGCAGGTATTCGTAGAGCTTAGCGGGTACCGCCGGGTTGGATGTGGCCCCCTGAAAAATTAGCAATCCGTCGACATTAGCCATTTCAGTTAAGGCCTGTTGGTATGGAATGGCCGGCGCCAATCTGACTATATCGTCTAGCCCCAACTGATTAATCATTTCTTGATAAACCGAGTCATAACCACTAGCCCTGAAGATAATCTCCAGATTATCCGAGCTAACCTTTCCGCATTCTTTCAGTTCCCTTACAGCCTGCAAAAAACCCTGAGGATTGCGGTCCGAGCTGTAATACAAGACGCCGCTGTGCAGCAAAGTTTTCTTTTGTTTTTCTATCTCAGGCAGTGGGATAGACTGCTGCGCGGTAATTTCCTGAAACGCTTGTTCATCGTAACCATTTTCGATAACACAGAGTTTTGACGGGTCCATCCATGGATAACGCTCGAAACAGATCTGTTTAGCGCCATCGGTGCAGAACACCAACTTAGCCGCATGTTTGGCGGCCTGCTTCTCGATCCATAAGCGAAATTTCCTGACATACCTATCCGCCGGGGCCCAATGTTGAGTTACCGCATTAAACTCCACCATAGGATCGCGAAAATCGGCAACCCATGGTTTCCCAGTTAGCCGGCTTATTGCCCAGCCGATATAGTGTGCGGTAGCAATAGGATAGGTCGACCAGATGACATCAGGTTTGAATTGCCAATTAAGCAGTAAACCTTTAGGTACTGCACTGAATATCCAACTCGACCAACGGTCCGGCCAAGCCAAGCAATTGAGGTATTTCCCACGAAATGCAAGGTGTCGGGCGGAATCCAGACACAGAGAGCGTTTAACCACAACCTGTTCGGGTACATCAAGTCCGTTTGAAATATTTTCGTGTGCCGCTGGATTGACCGTTAACACCATGGGGTGCCAGCCAAATTCGCCTAAATACTGGCTAAATCTGAGCGTTCTCTGCACTCCACTGCTTCCTGAAAATGGCGGGTAGTGAAATGCGATCATCAGTACTTTTTTCGACACGCTAACTATCCTTAGATTGACCTATGACGTAATACAGCAATTCACTATTTAGAAAACCTTTTTTTAAACCACGACTTAAACAAATCGAAGTAATAGAACAGTCTACCGCTCAGACTTTTTCTATAAAAAGTAACCTGGCTTTGAGAGTAAATATCATTGGTCCACTTCATTTTTGATGGCTCCACTACTCCCATATAATCGTAAACCGTCACATTATGCGCTATCAGGTATTTAACGATCTCCAGGTTCAATAGATTTCCCGGAGAATAAGCATTAAATTCGCTTTTGTAGCTCATTTTTAAATTTTCGAATACACCATTGAAAAGCATGCCATAACAATGCGCGACCGGTTGTTCATCGACAAAGAGGATAAAAGTTTTTAGCCAACCTTGTTGCGCAGCAACCTCTGAGAATTTTTCGTAAAAGGCCTTCTGCATCGGATTTTTCGTTATTGAGGTGCCATCCTGTTCTTTCCAGGAATTTTTCTCAATTTCGTAGATGTGCTCCAGCATTTCTGCACATTTTTCCGGCGTCTCATATAATCTGGCTTGCACATCCCCCTGCTCTGACAGTTTTTTCAAACCATTTCTTAGGGTATACCGAAACTTCTTATCGAACCTCGCAGTATATTCATCCAGTGACGATGGTAAGCAGATATAGGGAGATTGAATGACTTGTTCAATCTGGTGTCTCAAGCCATTTTTATTTAGGCTTGCCACTAACTGATTTTGCGCAACGGAGTTATCTACCAGAAGCAAACGACTCTTGTGCCATCCTCGCAGACTTTGCAAATTATCCAGAAACAGGTCCATAGACTCTGCAGGCGCAGCGAGGCTAATAGCCACACTGCTTCGCGTTGAGTATTTCCAGCACCCTTGGTGTAACGTTTTAAACGGCAAAAATCGATATTCTTTCTCAACAAAACCTACAAAACAAACGGCCCCCGAGTTGTCAACTGCATTAATTTCAACAACGTCAGGCAACTGGTGAACATCCTTAACTGCAGCAAACCACTCTGCCGTATTGCAGACTCCAGGACTGGTGATATCCGGTATATTTGAAACCAGCAATTTGTTTAATTCATATTCCACGCTAGCACCGAAAGAGTTGAGTTTCAGATAGCTCTACAGGGAGCTTTTTTGACTAAATAACGTATTCACCACTTTTTTGGTGTGATGAATATCAATCGAATTAAGATTTTGATGGATAGAAAAACAGATCATTGAACCAGATAAGTAGCGGGCGTCATCCACCGCTGCCTGAGAGGCACTTTTTCCATCGAAAAGAGAGGCATGCAGTTCTTCACCAAAGGTGAAAAAGCTAACGTCATTCGCCAGCAGTTTGTAGTCATACTGGTTGCGATTTTCCAATATCACCGGAACAGCCCAAGGCACAACATTAAGCTCTAAGTCTGCATAGGGAAGGTGAAATGCTTCAACTTTGGAAAAATCATCTGATAAATCCTGATAGTTCTTCAAGATCCCGGCAACTTGCGAATTGAATCTGGCATTTTTAATCATGTATTTACTCAGCCAGGGGATTTCAAAATCGTAATGTAATTTATCAACCGGATAAAACGTAACCTCCTGAGAAGTTTTGACCGGCGCGTCAAAATCAACCCTCACCTCATCCTGATAGTGATAGTGCCCCAGAATGCGTCGCAGGCCCAACAGCATATTGTCAAAAATATGCTCTGCAATCTGCTTTCCCAACCTGAGTGACTGTATTAAGGGTTGTACTGGCTTCTTCTTCTCTGTTTTCTGCAAAGTAGCAGGGACGCGAGCCACCCACCCACCTCCTTGAACAGACGGTAGCATTTTCCAAAAAGAGTAAATGCTGATATCTCCCCTGCCGCCCGACAATCTAACAGGAGAAATCGCTGCAACAGAATGAGAACAATCCTCGATAAGTAACGTGTTGTTCGCCTCACATAACGTTGGCAACGCTTGAAGAGGTTGTTCGAAGCCGAAAAAATTAATAATCACGACAGCTGCAACATTTTCATTCAGTTTGTCAGCCAATTCTGCAAAATCGATCTGAAGATCTTTCTTTATGCGGTAGTACTCAACTTCGAATCCCGCCTTCAAAATAGGTTGAACAACGGTAGGGCAATGAAATGCAGGTATCAGCACTCGCTGACCAAATATAGATTTATCTATACGCGAAAAGACATCGTACAGCGCCGTTCTGGCTTTGTAGGAAAATTCACCGCCTTTTTGGACAAACTCATCCACGACATTGCCAGTAAAACTTGGCAACACTGAGGTAAGGGTGGGCGTTGGGTGGGGCTTACGTCTCATAACCTAAATCTTATGCCGCAAAATGTTCAGCAGAAGCCGTATATGGAATTTCAGCTTTGAGCGATCCCAGGGCGTAAAACGAGGCAATGCAAACGCTGACGTCTCCTGTTTAGCAGCCCCCCAATTTGTTATCACTGCACTGCTAAATCCCAATGATTTGACTATATCAATTGTGTCTTGTGTCAAATCTTTTGGCCATACACCGTTGGGATAGGCAAAGTGCTCAACGGGCTGTTTCAACCAGGCTTCTATACGTTGCTTGCTGTCCCGAATTTGCTGCAATTGCTGTTGTTCATCCAACACCGCCAGAATAGGATGCTCCACCGTGTGGGCTCCAATTGTAACACCCAGGGCTGCTAGTTGGCGTACTTGCTCCGGTGTCAGCATTTTACTTTGCGCTTCGACAACCTGAGGATTCAACGCGTAAAGCTCGTCTACAAAGGCGTCACGTTGAACTGGCGGTAAATACTTACTCTTCCTCAACAGGCTATAGGCAATTTCGCGGCGGGCGTCATCCTGCTCAGGAATCTGAATAGTTTCACCGGGTAAGTTCAACTGCTTCAGGTCACGCTGTTCAAACAAATGCAATATGCGGTCATTCCACATATTTTTCCCTTCACTGAAGCCGGTGGCAATATAAACGGTTGCTGGTATCCCATGTTTCTCTAACACCGGCTGGGCCAAGGTCAGGTTGTTCAAATAGCCATCATCAAAAGTGACGCAAACCGCATTGCTAGGTAGGGTTTTATCAGCTAGTCGCCTAACCCCCTCTGCCAGGGAAATCGGCGTAAAATAACGTCGAATCAAAGCCATCTGCCAGTCAAATATGGCAACGGTAGGTTCATTTGGTCGCAAGGCATCATATTCAGGTAAAACCTGATGATAAATTAAAATGGACAGCCGCCCCTGGGTCAGTATACGTCCCCCCAACGCCAACATGGAATGCAGCAAGTTTTCTATCATTGTCTCTGCATCCAAGCTTCAAATACCAACATGATCCAAATTAATTCGCCATAGTAACCCTGATGGCCTTGCTGATAAATATGCATAGCTTGATCAACAAACTCAGGTTGCATGATCCCCCGCGTTTTAAAGGAAGTAAGCAACTCATTAGTCAAAGCCTGCAACGCCGGTTCTTGCTTCATCCAAACCCCAAATGGTAAGCCAAACCCATGCTTGGATTTATTTAGGGTCTCATCAGCCAAAAATCCTTTGAAGCTGTTCTTGTAGAAATAGCGAAGCTTGTTGCCCGGTAGTTTTTCACTACTTGGAACACGGCAACTGAAGTCGACGAGCTCTTTCTCAATTAAAGGAAAGCGTACTTCGACACCAGCCAACTCACACATTTGTGTGACTTTCACCAGGTCGTTGTCTGCCAGGGTAAATTTCCAGTCCAAGTAAAGCATTCGTTCCAGCATATCTGCGGCTGGGCAAGCGTCATAACGTTGCTGGTACATTTCCCCTGGCACATTAGGATCAACAGCCTGCCACACATTGTCAGTAAACATGCTGGCAGGATCCATGCGCTTTAAGAAATTGTATGTATGCAATCGGTGCGGCATGGGCACCCGGGCTTGTTGTATGTAGCTACGAACTTTCTTTCCAACGGGTAATTGTCCAAGCGGTGAATCATAAAAAAGTGCATCAGCAGTACCACGTAGCCATCCTGGCAGATTGTGGTAAACCTCAAATATTTTTTGCTTTGCATAGCGTTCATTGCCTCCAAACAATTCATCGCCACCATCTCCCGCCAGTAGGACTGAAACACCATGTTGCTTAGCGAATTTGGCACAAATATACGCGGCAAGCGCTGAAGAGTTTCCGAAAGGCTGGTCGAATGCCGCTGCAACCTCAATAAAATGCTCGGTAATCTCACCCGGCTCTAAATAGTGAGTCAGGTGCTCAGTGGTAAAGTGTTTGGCAGTAATCTCAGCATAAGGTGTTTCATCGTAACCCTTAGCGTGAAAACCGATAGAAAAGGTTTTTGCCGGTGTTTGCTGCTTGGCCAACATTCCTGCCACGGTTGAACTGTCCAAACCACCACTTAAAAAAGCGCCGCACTCTGGCCCCGCATTCCAGGCCACAGCCTTCTCTACGAGGTTGAAACACTCTCGTTGCAAAGCTTGAATATCAGTATCCACGTCATAACGGGGTATATACAACGCCAAGGGCTTAACGCTCTGCTCACTCAGCGATATCCCGCTCCCAGGCAACAATTTCTGCACATTGGCATACAAGGTATAAGGGCCAGGAATGCAGTGATAGTAGAAATAGTTGTAAACAGATTGCGGCGAAACCGAGGCGTCATCGCCCGTCACGTAGGCTAATCGAGTGCCCGCCAGGGTAGTCCCAGCTTGATGCCGCCAATACAAAGGTAAGGCACCGACATGGTCATTGACCATTGTCATCTGACCGCTACGACGACAGCCAAGCAATAAAATAAAAAAACCACTTATCTTGGGGTAAAAAGCAGCGGGGTCAGGCTCTTCGAGCCATAGGTTTTCGAGCCATTCCAGGTCAGATTGATTCGGATAAGGCTGCCCATAAGGGCGAATTCTGCCAAGCACTCCAATATGGAGTTTTTCAGACTGCCAGACATGCATGTCTCGGTGAGAAGTGAAACTCAGTGTAGAATTAAGACCGTCTGTCCAGTGATACGACTGTCCTGATTCACCAACGTTTTTCTGCTTTAATTCAAACGACCACATTAAATCCATGTCCCAACAAATCTGCTTCTAACCACATGTATATTGAACCGGTGTTTTTACTAACTGATGACAAACCTCTGGCGGTTATGAGCTCCAGCATTCGGAAATTTCATCGAGTTTTGATTGTAAAACCTACTGGTACACAATGCTTGTGGTTTTTCCAATAAATTTATGCATTTACCTATGCGGAATATACCGATACTTTAAGGCGAATAGAACCTTATTCGAAATTTCCTGGCATATATCTAGGTATTTATTTTTAAACAAGGTATCCGCTGAGAGTAAAAACCGAATAAAAGACGGCTTCCCCACTACAAACGAAGAAGTACAAACTCCAAATCCCCTGCGAGGTATTACTCACTTACCACTCGCGTTAACAGAGCTGATAAGGTTTCACCTTGATGACCTCTGGAGTATTGTTTCAGCTCATCATCTGAAAGAAAGCGAAATACACAATTCGGCGACAACAAAGCCAGCAGCGCCTGCTTTATAGCTGATGTGTCGGTAAGCGGAACAACAACACTTCCACCGACTAAATTAAGCAGTGTCGCGGTATCCCCTTTTTCATCTGTAAGCGCGAGTATGGGCCTTTTCAATCTGATATATTCATAGGTCTTAGCGGGAATCTGGTAATTACAGCTAACGTCCTGCAGTATTAGTAGCGCACTGGCCTGTTTCATTTCCAAAAGCGCCTGTTTAACCGGCAAAAGTGGTTGCACTTCAACTATATTTGTAATTTTCAATTGCCTGATTTGCTCTTGCCAGTAGGAATCCATGCCCGTCCCCCTTAGAACGACTTTCAAGCGGGTAATAGCAGGATTTTTTTCGGTCTGTAATTGAGCAATAGCGTCAAACAAATGGCCTGGGTGACGGTCATAGGTATTTATTGTGCCGCTATGCAAGAGGGTAAAGGTAGAATTGACAGCTTGGGTTTCGGCACTATCTGCCATCAATGGATCAATTAGCACCTCATCATAGCCATTTGGTATCAGCTGCCAAAATGAATCAGGCTTCTCAGGATATCGCTCTCGATATAGCTCTAACGTGCCATGAGTAGTTACTAATATGCGCTGACAATGCTTCACCATTTTACTTTCGATCCAATAGAAAACACGTTTCAAACGTGCATCTTTTGGAAAGCAGTCCTGAGCCATTGGGTCGCGTAGATCCGCTATCCACGCTGCGCCGGTAAGCTTGTGCAGTAAATAACCAATAATGTGCGCAGAGGCAATAGGATAAGTCGATATCACGACGGGGATGCGCTCACGCCTGATGGCCCACCAGCCACGTATGACTGCAAAGGGGATCCAACTCTGCCAACGATCAGGCAATGCCATCCAACTCAGGTATTTACCTCTGAAAGACAATTGTCTGACCGCATCCCAGGCCCAAGCGCGTAAAACCCTTACTCCCTTGGGTATGTAGTCTGCCTGCTGAGGATGCCAATCAGCGTAGGCTGACAGACTGGTTGTGAGCAACGTCACTGCCCATCCCTGTTCAGAAAGATAGCGCGTGAAAGCCAAGGTGCGATGCACGCCACTGCTACCTTGAATGGGAGGATAGTGGTAAGCCACATACAATAGACGTTTTTTTATTCTCACACTTATACATCAGGTAATGGCGTTCAAAAAACCACCGGGTGTCGATTCTTTTTATATCGAATCATGTCCCATAGCTGGGGGTCAAATCTATTCTATACAAGCTGTAACCTTGGTCGCTTTCTCAAACTACAGCAAGTAATTGGCTAATTGCAAATTAAAGCTTAGCTTGCAAGCCGTGCGCACCTGATGTCAAATTAAGCGGATTTTTTGGTCGTGCAATGAGTAGGCGAAAATGATGGAAATTAGTCAGTTAAAAAAGGAACAGCTTGGTGAATGGCAGGCTTATGTCGACCAGCATCCTGATGCCACCCCTTACCATCATGCCGGCTGGGGACAAGCAATCACTTCGGCTTACAAACACACTAGTTATTATTTTGCAGCGAAACAAGACGGTAAGATAGTCGGTATACTGCCTGTTGTTGCGATAAAGCCGCCGCTTAAGTCGACTCAATACTGCTCTCTGCCTTTCTGCGATGTTGGTGGGCCTCTGGCAAACGATAACCAAACTGCACAACAGCTTATTGATTTTGCCGCCGAGTCGCTTTGTACGGAACAGCCAGAATTATTCAGTTTGCGCTTAGCTGGAAAGCTCGTTCCAGAAGAGGAACTATCAGCACAGGCCAAAGTGAGAATGTTACTTACCTTGCCAGGAGATGCAGAGACTTTAATGGCATCATTTAAGTCCAAACTGCGCAGCCAGATTCGCAAGGCCGAAAAAAATGGCCTGACCTGTCAACTAGGACGAAATGACACACTACTGAAAGATTTTTATCAGGTATTTGTTGCCAACATGCGAGACTTAGGCTCACCTGTGCATGGTTTTTCTCTGTTTGAGCAACTGGCAAAATGCTATGGAGATAGCATTCTGATGTCGGTAGTCTACTATGAGAATAAACCTGTTGGTGGTGGAATTGTGTTGATGACTAAAGACCGCGCATCAATTCCTTGGGCTTCCACTTTACAGGAATACAACCGGCTTGCGCCAAACATGATGCTATACTGGTCGTTGCTGGCCCGGATAGCTGATTCAGGTCGCAAGGAATTTGACTTCGGTCGTTCGACGCCTAACGAAGGTACCTATAAGTTCAAAGCGCAATGGGGGGCGACTCCACATGCGTTAGAGTGGTTTGCTTATAAACAGCTGCACGAAGATAAACTCAGCACCTCATCATCCGCCAGGCTGTTGGCGGAAAAAACCTGGCGGCATATGCCCCTTGGTGTGACAAAAGCAATTGGTCCTATGCTTAGGCGTTATATCAACCTTTAAGCTTCCGAGATCAAGTATTACGCATAAGTGGCCCTTGTCATAAGCAGCACAAAGTCCTAGTACAGCATCGGATGTATCGAAGTAACCGTTAAATAAAATGCGGAACACTTCGAATGACATCTTACAGACGAGAAATCGACGGTCTTCGCGCAATTGCCGTAATTCCTGTGTTGTTTTTCCACGCTGGCTTTGATGGATTTCAGGGCGGATTCATTGGTGTAGATATTTTTTTTGTGCTCAGCGGCTATCTGATCTCTTCGATTATTCAGGCGGATTTACAGCAAAATAAATTTTCCATCCTGACGTTTTATGAAAGACGCGCCAGACGTATTCTGCCAGCCTTATTTTTTATGCTTCTGGTCAGTGGTTTTCTCGCCTATTCATTAATTGACGCAGATGCTTTTGCAAATTTAGCTCAAAGCAGCCTGGCCGTTCTTGGCTTTGTATCGAATCTCTATTTCTATTTGGAATCCGGGTACTTTGCTCCGAGTTCGGAAGAGCTGCTGCTATTGCACACCTGGAGTTTAGCGGTAGAGGAACAGTTCTACGTCGTGTTTCCCCTACTCCTAGCATTGATTTGGAAGTACAGCCGAACTCAACGCATGGGGATAATTATTGCTCTAATTCTATTATCTTTGGTTTATTCCATTTATTTGGGAATCATTGGGCAGAAAGACGCAAACTTTTACTTACCATTCGGCCGGAGCTGGGAGTTATTGGCCGGAGCACTTGTTGCCTTGAGTGGGATAACAGCTGAGCGCTTTCGGCGTTGGCAGCAGGAATTGATGAGTCTATTGGCATTATTGGTATTGTTCGGGTGTATAATTTTTTATGACAGTAACCTTCCCTGGCCGAGTTTACCTGCCGTCTTGCCAGTATCTGCTACCCTCATACTACTGTTATTTTGTACCCCCTGCACATTTATAGGTAAGCTACTTTGTCACCCATTAATGGTAGGTGTTGGCCTCATCTCTTACTCACTTTATCTTTGGCACAACCCGCTATTTGCAATTGCTCGGATTAAATCGCTACAAATCCCATCCCAAGAGACATACATTTTGCTGATACTACTGAGTGTTTTACTGGCTTATCTAAGCTGGCGATATGTAGAGGCGCCATTCAGAGATAAACAAAAAGTATCAAAGCAACGAATTTTTAAGTTCTCTGCTGTTGGTGCCGCCCTGATAGGCATCTCGGCATTAGTTGTAGTAACCATGGATGGTCTACCGCAACGCTTCTTGCTACCTAACTTGGCAAACACGATTCAACACAGCCCCAAACGAAATGAATGTCACACAGACTCTAGCAAATACCTCAGACCCCAAGATGCCTGCCGTTACTTTAGTAAACCAGTGAAGTGGGCCGTGTTAGGTGACAGTCATGGTGTTGAACTGGCTTATGCATTAGGGGAGATCTTGGCCAAACAGCATCAAGGTCTGCTACACCTAACATTCAGCTCCTGCCCGCCAACCCTTGCTCAGGAAGTAACATCCCAGGGGTGCCAAGCATGGACAAATGAGGCTGTCTATTTGCTCGAACATTCAACCGAGATTACCCATGTTGTTTTGACGTATCGTTACAGTGCCTATTGGTATGGATTCAAAAGTCATCAAGGATGGCAGTCCCCAAAGTACTTTATTCCACGGGCATACCAGCATCTGCCGGAGACTAAAATTGGGGAGCTGCATTGGCAGGGCTTGACAGCTATCATTACCCGGTTATTGAAGGCTGGTAAAACACTTTACTTGACCTATCCAATACCAGAACTGCCGCACCATATTAATAAGTTGATAACCCCTAGATCGATTTGGTCAGATGAATTCTCAATAGAATTAGACAAAGCATTAACCCTTGAGGAACATCAACATAAAAATGTCATACTTTTAGAGAAAATGAATAGTCTTCCATTCTCCGAACGATTAATCGCTATCGACCCCAGTGAAATTTTCTGTGACGCCATATACTGCTCTGCAGCAATGAATGGTAATGTGTTGTATTTTGATGATAATCATCCAAGTCTGTATGCAGCTTCGTTAATTGCCAGAAAGATTAAACAAACGGAATTAACCACTCCGTCAGTAATTGGTGCAGTATCCAAAGCTGAGTAGCCAGCCATTTTTACGTTTGGAATAGGATTTAATGACAACGACACACAGCAAGGTGTTGTCTGGGGCCATGTTGATGATTGCCCTGAGACTAGCTGTAAAATCTATGGGTATGGTCAGTACTATTATATTGGCCAGGCTGCTGCTACCAGAAGACTTCGGTTTGATAGCACTAGTTATGTCTGTTTATGCGTTGCTTGAACTGATCAATGCATTTGGTTTTGACGTTGTACTAATTCAAAATCAACAAGCAACCGAAGAACATTACAATACGTCGTGGACCTTGAAGATAATTTTCGGTTTTTTGGCTTGCCTTATGATGCTATTTGCAGCATCACCTCTTGCTGATTTCTATCAGGACGTTCGTGTAGAGCATCTGGCTTATTGCTTATCCGGCATGTTTGTCATTAATGGTTTATGCAATATCGGCACAGTAAACTTCAGAAAAGAGCTCAATTTCAAAAGAGAGTTTCATTTCGAGTTCCTGGTCAAACTACTAGCAGTAACATTTACCCTGATTGCCGCCTATTTGCTCAGAAATTATTGGGCCCTGGCACTCGGTATGCTGTTTAACACTGTGATTCGATTGCTGCTGTCCTATACAATGAGCACTTATCGACCCACTTTTTGTCTTAGCAAATGCAAAGAACTCTATTCTTTTAGTAGCTGGCTGTTATTAAACAATGTGTTGACCTACCTAAATATGAAATCCAAAGATTTGATCATAGGTAAGATGGCTGGCGTGCAATATGTAGGTCATTACAGTATTGGTGATGAGTTTGCAAACTTACCCAGCACGGAATTTGTCGCTTCGGTTAATAGAGCCACCTTCCCCGGATACGCGAGAGTAGCTCATGACCGAGCAGAATTAAGAGCACTCTATCTTAGTGTTCTGTCATCCATCGCAATGGTTGGTATCCCTTCAAGTTTTGGCCTTGCATTAATCTCCCCTTATTTTGTTCCGGTAATATTGGGGGAAAATTGGCTGACGACCATTCCAATCCTGCATTTGCTAGCCTTAGCCAGCGCGTTAATCTGTGTAAATACCAATGTGGGTTATGTGTTTATGGCCATCGGCAAACCTAAATATACCACTGGCCTTCTAGCTTTGAGAGTGACTATTTTACTCTCGCTGATGGTGCTATTTATCGGTTCCTCGGGGTATATGGGGGCTGCCTACGCCGTATTGATTACAAGTTTACTCATGTTTCCTCTTTTTACCTGGGCCATTTGCCGTTGCCTTAAATTAAGCCTCTGGGATTACTTAAATGTGTTGTTACGACCATTAGTTAGTGCAATGGTCATGTACGCAGGTAGCAGCTTGATCTTTTTCAGTTCCTTAATCGTCCCAACCGAAACACCCAGCTTTTTGCCAACGCTTTGGGACCTGATGCAACTAACCGCCGCTGGACTAAGTATCTACATTGCAACACATTTTCTGCTGTGGACCATTCAAGGAAGACCTCCTGGACCGGAGAAATACCTTGTCGACAAATTATCCCATTCAATCAGGACGAGAACAGCGAGTTGAACATGCTAATATCTGAACAGGCCGCACGCTCTTTCAGCCACTTTGATATCATTGCTATCGCACCGAATATATGGACATCGCAATGGATGAATCGACAACAGTTGATGAGCAGAATTGGCGGTTATACCAAGGTTGTTTACTCATCCGGATTACCTTTTAGCTGGCAACGACGTCTCCCAGGCGACCTGTTTCATCTTCCTACCGGTAAATTTGAGAAAATGGACAATGTGTGGGTAGATACTCCCCCAGGATGGATGATAAGAACGCCACGGTTACCAAGACTGGAAAGACTCGTTCTTGCGCAGCATGCTGAGCGTTTACAAAAAAACCTCAGTAATAAACCCAGGCTGCTCTATGTATTTCACCCGATGTTTGCCCCCTACCTGGACCATATTACCTTTGACAAGCTGGTTTACCACCCCTATGACGACTTCGCTAAACAAGGCACTTTTAGTCCGGAGATGGCACAGCAAGAAGCGCGGCTGATGGCTGAAGCCGATTTAGTTATCACCCCATCTCAAGGTGTCAGCGAAGAGCTGGCCAAACGATACGGCAGAGACAACGTTGAAACAGTGCACAACGGCGTTGACTTCGAATCATTTTCACAACCGTCGAACTCATCCATTAAACTCAACGAAGGCCAGAATATCGCCTATCTGGGCAGCATAAATGTAAAGGTCGACATCCCCTTGCTGTTGGAAATTAGTCGTCAGCTTCCCAATGCGTTTATCCATCTAGTCGGCCCCGTCGGCGTTATGGGCGATAAGCAACGAGATTTTGAACAACTAAAGCAACGTCACAACGTCATATTGCACGGTCCCGTTTCTCACCAGGCATTGCCGGGCATTGCACAACAAATGGACTGTCTTTTGATGTGTTATGACACCTCACCGACCTTATGGGCTCGACATGCCTATCCTTTAAAGCTGAACGAATATCTGGCAACCAAACGTCCTGTGGTCAGTTGTCCACTCCCCTCTGTTCCTGGTTTATCGAGGTTGCTTAGTGTCGCGCAAACACCGGCAGAATGGGTAGCAGCCATTCAGGAAATTCTGGCAGGACAATACCAGAAGCTCGATACGGGCTTCAGTTATGCACAGCGACAGGACTGGAATAGCAGAGTCGAGCAGATTGGCCACTTGCTCATGTTCTGAATACACAATGCTGTATGCACTTTTAGGTATTTTTTATGTACCGCACAGGTAACACGTTTTCTTAAATGAATCTCTATGTCATTGTCCTGACTAAGAGGTATTTATTCATTTTGCAAATAGGTAGAATCAGGGACGAACGGAATGGAATATCAATTTAAAAGATGTTGTTCGGTCCAAGACTGTTTAAATTTGGAGTAATAGTTGACCATGAAAAACTTTGCATTGATCGGTGCTGCCGGCTATATCGCCCCTCGTCATATGAAAGCGATTAGGGATACACAGAATAATTTGGTGGCTGCGCTGGATAAGAATGACTCCGTAGGTATCATCGACAGCTATTTCCCTGAAGCCAGTTTTTTTACTGAGTTTGAACGTTTTGATCGCCATGTGGATAAACTCCGCAGAGCCAATCACGCTCAAAAAGTAGATTATGTCAGTATTTGCTCTCCCAATTACCTGCATGATTCACATATGCGTTTTGCCCTTCGTTCTGGCGCCGATGCTATCTGTGAAAAACCTCTGGTGTTAAATCCATGGAACATCGATGGACTAATGGATATAGAAAAAGACACCGGTAAACGAATTAATACCATTCTGCAATTGCGTCTACATCCAGCCATCATCGAACTTAAACAAAAAGTGGCGCAAGCCGACAGTCAGCACAAGTTTGATGTTGAACTCACCTACATAACCTCTCGGGGTAACTGGTATCTTAATTCCTGGAAAGGTGATGAAACCAAGTCTGGCGGAATAGCGACCAATATTGGCGTGCATTTTTATGACATGTTGCATTTTGTGTTCGGCGCATTGCAGCAAAATCAGGTGCATTATCATTCCCCAACCTGCGCATCCGGTTATCTCGAGTATGAAAAAGCCAGGGTAAGCTGGTTTTTGTCTGTAGATGTCAATCACATCCCCGAGCAAGTGCGGTCACAAGGTCAGCGCACTTACCGAGCCATTCGTGCTGGTGATCAGGAAATTGAGTTTTCAGGTGGTTTTACCGATCTGCACACTGTCAGCTATCAGGAAATACTAGCAGGCAGAGGTTTTGGTCTGGAGGAAAACCGCGTCGCCATTGAAACAGTATCAACTATACGTGACGCCAAACCTTTAGGATTAGTAGGTAACTACCATCCCTTTTTGCGCAACATTGAGAAATAAGTCATGAGCAATTATCAGGTACATGAAAGCGCCATTATTGATCCCGGTGCGCAGATTGGTGAAGGCTGCAGAATCTGGCATTTCGTGCATGTTTGTCCTCAGGCTAAAATAGGTAAACATGTATCCCTTGGACAAAATGTCTTCGTCGGAAATAAAGTAGAAATTGGCGATAACTGCAAGATCCAAAACAATGTCTCTGTATATGACAATGTGTTTCTCGAAGACGATGTGTTTTGTGGTCCAAGCATGGTATTTACTAACGTCTATAATCCCCGCTCGCGAATAGAAAGGAAAAATGAATACCGTGATACCTTGGTAAAACGCGGAGCAACCTTAGGGGCTAATTGCACTATCGTTTGCGGCGTGACTATTGGGCAGTACGCTTTTGTTGGTGCTGGCGCAGTGGTCAACCGAGATGTGCCGGATTTTGCTTTGATGGTAGGTGTTCCCGCGAAACAAATTGGTTGGATGAGTGAGTTTGGTGAGCAATTAGATTTACCACTACAGGGTGACGCCACCACCACATGCACACATACAGGCGCACTGTATACCTTGTGCCAGGGAACACTCTCCAAAGAGGCCAAATAGACATGCAATTCATTGATTTACAAGCCCAGTACCAGCATTTGAAAGCACAGATTGATCGCCGAATAAGTCAGGTTCTAACCCAAGGCCACTACATTTTGGGGCCTGAAGTCAGTGAACTGGAATCCCAACTGGCCGACTACGTTGGTGTTAAACACTGTATTACCTGTGCCAACGGCACCGATGCGCTGCAGTTGGCCTTGATGGCGATGGGCATCGGCCCGGGTGATGCGGTGTTTTGTCCTACCTTCACTTTCTTTGCCAGCGCGGAGGTTATTTCTTTGGTTGGGGCAACACCGGTCTTCGTGGATGTGGATCCCCATACCTATAATATTTGCCCGCAGGATCTGGAACGAAGAATCCAGCAAATTCAAACTCAAGGGAAACTTTCAGCCAAAGCGATAATTGCCGTCGATTTGTTTGGTTTACCAGCCGATTATTCATCTCTTAGCCAGATAGCAAAGCGTCATAATCTACGTCTTATCGAAGATGGAGCTCAAGGTTTTGGTGGCAAGCTTAATGGTAAGGTTGCCTGTAGTTTTGGCGATCTGGCGACAACCAGCTTTTTCCCAGCAAAACCACTGGGTTGTTATGGTGATGGTGGAGCACTCTTCACCAATAATAACGAGACCGCCGAACTGCTTCGTTCACTGCGCCTGCATGGCAAGGGACAACACAAATACGATAATGTAAGAATTGGGCTCAATAGTCGGTTGGATACAATACAGGCGGCTGTACTGCTGGAAAAACTGACGGTTTTCCCTACAGAACTGGAAAGACGCAATCAGGCCGCACAAGCATACTCAAGTGTAGCCGCCAAACTTGGTTTCATTACCCCACATGTGCCGGAAGGATATTACAGTTCATGGGCGCAATATTGTCTGCAGGCAGAGGAGCGTGACAAAGTCATGCATAGCCTCAACCAGGCTGGTGTACCAACCATGATCTACTATCAAACATGTATGCATCAGCAAACGGTCTACAAAGCTCAGTATCAGGCAGGCGACTTCCCTATTGCCGAATCCCTGGCACAGCGCATTTTCAGTTTACCTATGCACGGCTACCTGACAGAACAACAACTCGAGCAAATAACCTCCGCTTTGCAGCAATCCAGCTAGGGATGTCGTTGCAGTAACGCTGCAGATGTTCCTGCCCCCCTGGTGGGAACATCAGTTTCGGACTCAGTTGCTGATTTTTTATCCGCCAAACGGCGACGGACCTCGATATTCACTAGAATCGCGATAGTCATAAGTTCGTATGGCATGTTCCAATAGGCCAGTCCCAAAAATGCGCCGGTACTCATGTAAGCAATTTGGGTTACCTGGCTCATCTGTGAAAAGGTCACACACCATTTTAACTCCACATGTCCTTTGGCCAACTTGGCATTTTGTGCCGATAGCCGCCACCAGCCCCACAGTATAATTAAATAAATCGCCAGACCTGGCCACCCCAACTCGCCAAGCACTTCAAAGTAAATACTGTGAGCATCATGCACATCCTCCGGTGAGGGGGCATAAACAGCAAATGACAATGGACTCCAGAATCGGTAACCACCACCGGTGAGCCTATCATTAGCCACATTGTAGGCGGCCGTCCAGGCATTGATACGCCCCATAGCTGAGCGGTCTTCTTCATAGGTTTTAATCGTTTCCATACGTTCAAACCAATGATCTGGCAAAAAGGGCACCGCGCCCAATACCGCAACTATGCCCAGCACAGCCAAGGGTGCCTTATATTTACTCTTTAACCATAGGAAACCCGCCGTCGCGATGAGTCCCAAAAAGGCACCGCGCGAATAACTACCGACCACAGAGATAAAACATAACCCCATAGTGACCATCAGGGCTCGCTTTACCCATTTGTTTTTAGCTTCGCTAAATAGGAAAAACAATAGCGGAATAGTCATTAGCAGCGCCAATGCCAGTTCATTATTCCCTTCAATAAAGGAGTCCGGAGGTCCCCAAACCCGGAACTGGGCTCCGGTCAGTACCGTAAAGATCCCACCTTTCACGCCATAGAATGCCAAAGACAAAGCAATCACCCATATCATCGCCTTTATCCTGTGTTCGCCCTGACAAATCAGAATCATAAACACAATACCAATCTGAATCTTGATAACCCGACTCATTTCGGCAATGGCCCAATCGGGATGCAAGGCAAATAAGGTACTGAAAATACCCCACACCATAAAAATTAACATCCATATATGCAGGCGATGCCATTGAAACTGGTCCTTATCCTTTTGAAATAAAAATGCGGTGGCGGTCACCAGAAACATCATAAAGAACAATGGCAACGAGTAACTGATGGTCCAGGGAGATAATCTGTGTGGGCTCATATAAGTGATACACAGCATCACCAACACGCCGATGTAAGGCTGTTTAAAAGTGCGATAGCAAAAGTACGCAAACAGCGACAGAATGAATAAATCTCTTAGCACCCCAGCCCCCGTTTAATCCATTGTTTTACAAGCATAATTACATTGCCGGTTTGCTAAGGACACTGGCTTTCAACCAATTGTCCAAAATGTTCAAAAAGTAATTGGCTGGTTGCTTCCCAGCTAAAATTTTCCGCATAACGACGAACATCATCCCGTTGCGGATAAGCCTGCATTAGTGACTGGATAGCTTCAGTGAGTCCTTCTACGCTACGCTCACTAGCCAAACAGCCAGCTTCAGGACTTGCAACCACCTCTGGCGTGCCCCAAATTGCAGTCGCGACTACAGGCGTGCCACAAGCCATAGATTCTAGCAACACATTTGCCCAACCCTCACGACTGGAAGCCAGCACCATAATATCTGCAGCAGCGTAATAGTCCCGTAGTTGTTGTCGATTCAATAACCCGGTAAAACGAACCCGCTCAGCAACCCCTAAAGATTCGGCTAAACTCTGCAATTGTTGCCGCCAAGGTCCATCACCAATAACGCATAGTTGGCATTCAGGCAGCCCCACCAGGCACTCTATAACGAGGTGATGTCCCTTAAGTTCGATCAAATTGCCAACAGACAACAAGGTATAGCGCTCCAAACCAAGACGCTGGCGTAGCAACTCTCGCTGCGGTTCGGGGGAAAAATGCGCTAAGTTAACGCCATTTCTGGCCACCAACGCACTTTTAGCCTTTGGCTCTATTTGTTGCATCTCATCTGCCAGCGCCTTGCAAACGGCGATGGGTAACTGACTGTTTCTCAATGCCCACTGAATAACGCGTCTGGGCCAGGGGAAAGTCGGATACAAATGAATATCACTGCCACGAGCAGTTACTGCCACGGGTTTATCTAGTCGTTTACCTAACCACACGGCGGCGGCGCCATCAGGATAGAAAAAGTGAGAATCAATTAAATCGAAAGCTACCCCCTGCTTTTGCAGTTTACGCAAAAAAGGCAACATCCATAACGCCATTAAAACTGGGGCGAGGTTCATGCCGATTTTGGGTAAAACGGGATAGCGGGGATAATAAACTTGCACACCATCACGAATAGCCTGCTTCTCAACCCGGGCCATTTTGCCGTACTCACCGAACTTGTTACTTTTGATGGGAAACCAAGGCACAGGGGCTACGACGTGCAAAACCACGTCTGGATGATAACGACGTAGTTCCCGCAACCTGTTTTCAATAAACACTCCTAACCTTGGCTGCTCTGAGTTGGGAAACAAGCTGGTAAAAGTTAATATCCTCAGTGCCATTCTGAAACCGCTATAACAAAGCCTGATACAAAGCCGGATAATGACTGACAGATTTGGCCCAGTTGCGCTCATTTTGTACATAAGCCAGCGCCTGCTGACGCATCTGCTGTCGCTCCACGTCAGAACGTGCCAAACCATTTATGATAGTCTCACAAATAGCCTCAGCGGAATCAGCTTTAAACAGCAACCCTGTCTGACCATGCTCAATGAGTTCCTTGTGCCCTCCCACGTCAGAAGCAGCAAAATCCCTCCCCATCGCCATAGCTTCAAGAGGTTTGAGTGGAGTCACCAATTCGGTAATGCGTTTGGACTTACGCGGATAAAGCAACAGATCGATCAATGAGTAATAACCATCCACGTCCTGGTGAGGCACCCGGCCCGTAAAAGTCACCTTATCGGCAAGCTGCAGTTGCTCGGTGAGCGCTTTTAGACGTGCTTCCTCTTTTCCGCCGCCAACAATTAGGCAGTGCAGATTAGGGTTCTGCTGCAAAGCCAGGGCAAATCCCTGTAGCAACACATCTAAGCCTTCCAGCGCATAAAAAGAACCGATAAAACCAACGACTTGCTTACCTTGTAAGTGCCATTGCGCTTCAAGATGTGGATCCCGACTGTCTATCAGGCTGAACTCTTCTAAGTTAACCGCATTGGGGATAACAGTGACTTTGTCAGCAGCAATTCCCCGCGCTAAAATATCCTGTCGTAAACCTTCACAAATACAAGTCACATGTTGAGCCCGTTTCAACACCCAGGTTTCCATGGCTCGGGTAATACGATAACGCAGCCCCCACTCTTTGCAGGTGCCATTGTCTACAGCAGCATCTTCCCAAAACGCCCTGATTTCATATACCACCGGAATACCTAAACGTTTGCCGACCCTGATGGCAGCCACACCATTGAGTGCTGAGGAGTGTGCATGCAAAATATCTGGCTTTTCACGCTCTGCCACAGCTAACAATCTCTCGGTCAAATTCCTGACGACTGCCCATTGCGCCTTAATACCACCATAGATTTCTGGCAATGGTGGACAACGATAAAAATGTAGTCCGTCGACGTCCTCTTCCAACTGTGCGACATCCCCTTGCTTGGCACTGGTGAGGTGGCAGGTTGTAATACCTAAAGCACGTTGATACAGCAAGATATTCCGGGTTCGGAAAGCGTAACCGCTATGCAAGGGAATAGAATGGTCTAATACGTGCAGAACTTTCACTTCAATTCTCCGCCGATCTCACGTCGATAGAAAGATTCAAACATCAACAAAGCCCATAAAGGAGCACTGTAATCTCGAACATTGCGCACATGCTGATCAATCATGGTTCTAATATGGTTCATATCAAAAAAGCCAGAAGCCGCCATATGCTCCGATAGCAAAGCACTGTATAGACGGTCTTTCAAAGGGCCTCTGAACCAGTTGGAAAGTGGTACTGCAAATCCCATCTTTGGGCGATACAAAACATCATTGGGCAGATGCGGCTCCAATGACTTTTTGAACATACGTTTTCCTACTCCACCGCTCAAATTCAGCGCCGATGGCATGGCAAAGGCCCACTCAACAAATTTATGATCGATTAACGGTACCCGCACTTCAAGGGAATGCGCCATACTGGCCCTATCCACCTTGGTGAGAATGTCCCCAACCAAATAGGTTTTCATATCTATATATTGGGTTTGTTTAAGGGGATCCAGATGTGCAACCTTATCCCCATACTTTCGGAATACGGCAAGCGAAGAATAGCCGTTCAGGCTTTCCACATAATCGGGCGAAAACAACTTGCGCCGTTCGTCAGTTCTGAGTATCGACATACTGTTGTGATACCCTTCGACTGTATCCATTGCCATGGACTGAAATGTCGTCTTACCGCGCAGGAAGCGTGGAGCCCAGTCTAATTTCGGATAAAAACGACCTAGTGGGGCGAAAATTGGTTTACGTAACCATAGTGGTAACATTTGTCGGATGCGTTCTTCGTGCATATGCAGGTTGTAACGTCGATAGCCGGCAAACAGTTCATCTCCGCCATCACCGGACAATGCCACTGTGACATGTTTTCTGGCGAGCTCACAGACTCTGTAAGTCGGAATAGCAGAACTATCGGCATAAGGCTCGTCATACAGAAAAGCCAAATGATCTATCAAATCAAAGTCATCCTGACTGACCGTCTCCACCCTGTGATTAGTTTGATAACGCTTCGCCACCATCTCGGCAAATTCGGTTTCATTAAACTGCTCAACATCAAAACCGATAGCACAGGTGTTGACCGGTTCGTCCTGTAATTGCGACATCATGGCCACAACCGCTGAAGAATCCACTCCACCGGACAGAAATGCCCCCAAAGGCACCTCAGCCACCATACGGATGTGTACCGCCTCTTTCATCCGCTCAATCAGCTCGTCGGGTGCAGAATGCTCGTCAATCTGATGGTCCCAATGCACGGGCACATCCCAATACTCTCGCTGCTCGGGCAAGCCTTTTTGCTCGGGCTTAATCGTCAAGGTATGGCCTGGCATCAGTTTAAAACTGTTCTGGTATATACAGTGCGGATCCGGTACGTATCCAAAGCTGAAATAATCTTCAACAGCCTCTTTTCTCAGTGTTTTATCAAATTGAGGATGTCGGGTTAAGACCTTCAACTCGGAACCAAACACTAGCTCACCGGAAGACAGCAATGTGTAAAAAAGCGGCTTAATGCCTAATCGGTCGCGAGCCATAAACAGCGTCTTTGAAGGGCGGTCCCAAATTGCAAAGGCAAACATGCCCCGCAATTTATGCACACAATCTTCTCCCCACTCGAGCCAGGCATTAAGAATGGTCTCTGTATCCCCACGCGTATTAAATTTATGGCCCTTGGCACTTAGCTCTTCATGAAGCTCTTTGAAATTATAAATTTCACCATTAAACACGATACAAGCAGTGCCACATGCACTTTGCATTGGCTGTGGACTGCCTTCGAGATCAATAATTGAAAGGCGCCTGTGCGCCAGACCAATCTGATGCTCAATCAGGTAATCACCGGCATCTGGTCCCCGATGCAACTGCATGTCATTCATCGCTGCCAACAGGCTTTCGTCCACTTGCTGACCACCGGTATGCAGTATTCCCGCTATTCCACACATTCGTCTGTTCCTCTGGACTTAGCCTGATAAAGTGCCCTGTATCGCTCAACCATTCCTGACAGGCTGAACTCACTATTACAATGCGCAAAGAAGTACTTGCCATCTCGCTGACGTAACTCTGCATCCCTTGCGTACTCAACCATTCGTTGGCTAATCAACGACTCATTTTCGACGGGAATAAGGTTGGTTTGATGAACCTCAAGGGGAAGCAGATCGCCATTTCCCCCCACAGCCGTTGCAATTACCGGTAATCCACAGGCCATTGCCTCCAGCAATGTATTTGAAATTCCTTCGGCAAGTGAAGGTAAAACAAATACATCCATATGTCGTAAGTAGGGTCCCACTTGGCTTTGGTTTCCAGCAAACCAGACACTCTGTGCAACACCTAGCTCTACCGATAGAGCCTGCAACTGCGCCTTACAGTCGCCATCTCCCACCAACATCAATCTGGTTTCGACGTTGGTATCTGACAACAAATGCTGCACAGCGGCAAAACACCGAATGAGCAGTGATTGATTTTTTACCGCAGCCAACCTGCCTACCGTGCCAAACACCACCACGTTTTCATCATTCCATCCATCCGGCATGACTAGTGCAGCTTGTTTCACTTGAAACCTTGATAATTCCACACCGTTGCATATATGAGAAACCTTTCGGGGAGGCACACCGACCTTTTCAGTGAGGTACAGGCAAGATTCCCGGGATAAGCCAATAAACTGATGCACAAAAGGATTAACTATCCTTCTCAGCCATTGATACTTCTTATTACTGCCATTGAGATCGTTAATATCCCAGCCATGTTCACCATGAATGCGGTAAGGCACTCCACACCACCATCCCACCACCTGACATTCAAGGGAGCCCAGATTACGGGTATGAAGGACATCAGGTTTCAGGTCACGTAGTAACTTAGCGAGGCGACCAAACATGCCGAAGTCTTGACCGGGTTGCTTCTCCAAGTCATAAAATTCAACATTGCTTACTTGCAAGCGACTGCGGAACGTATTACTCCAGCCACTCAGGGTGATGATGCTGTGTTGGAAGGATTGCTCACCGAGCTGGTTGATCAAATTGACCATGCCGTTTTCCAAGCCGCCAGTATCAAAACGATACAAAACGTGGGCGATATGCAAGGGTTCAGTCACTAGAGAACACCCCTTGATATCCTTTGCTCAGCAACCTTTTCATTTCAGTTTCAACTTTATTGCGACTGTCATCGCCTTTATGGCTGAAAGCAGATATGGCCACGTATCCACCGGGCTGGGCTTGTCCCATAACGGCTTCCAAGGCTTGTACCAACTTCACCTTCCAGTCCTGTGCACTGGATAATTTAGGTGTCATGTAGGTGTATGCCAACCAGCGCTTTTGGCCGTTTAATGCTACCAACTCTACTAATTGCGCATCCTGCATGGAAACGGACGACACGATGCTCCATTTCTTGTCGTTAAACAACCTATTCTCACTATTAATCAGTTCTCGGTCTTGTACATTCTCACCATAAAATGCGAGGTAATAATCCAGGCCGTCGTGACTGCCGCTGGCAACCTCAGAAGCACCCACAAATTTTGGTGACCAACTATCGTTTTCCATTTCACTCAGTTGCAAACGAGCGGCAAAGTCACCAGCCTCAACAATTTCAACCCGGCTGGCCTGATGGTTAAACAGTAAAATGGCAGCAAATACTGCGGTAATGCCAACACTAACGGACAGAAATGGCTTAACCGGAACGTTAGCAGTAAGGTTTTCCGTGCGCTCACTTTGCTCTTCAATGGGATCGGCCCAAATGTTGCCGACACTAAACATGATGAAAATCACAATGCCGAAAAACAGCCAGCCGTAGATCAAATGATCAACGCCTGTGGCATACTTCATCTCCGATAGATAAGCAATAATGACGATTCCAAACGCTCTTAAGCCGTTAGCAAGAATGGGCAAAAACAGGGAGAAAACTAGAAAAATGATACGTTTGCTGGTCTTTTGATAAGTTAAGTAAGCATACAACGCGCCGAGGGTTACAGATGCTATCAGATAGCGAATACCGGAGCATGCAACCGCAACTTCAAACAATCCACCAGGAATAGCAATATATAAACCTTCTCGATATACAGGAATCTGCACCATCTGCAAAAAATACACTGTCATATCAGCAGTCAGTTGTTGGAGATAGGGTACCAATACCTCACCAGCTGGTACACTGAACATCCAAAACAGTAAAACGAACCACAGCACTCTGGCCGCTTGATTACCCAAAGCAGCCCATATCATCATTGGCAACGCAAGAAAGGCAGCCCCTTGCTCAACCACTATGACCTGCGCTAACTGTCCAGCACTCCAGAGGAATAGGACCATTGCTAGCACGGCTAACATCCAATAATTGGGAGCGATTTTAACGGCATTCAATTCATGCCATTTCTTATGTATCAGGTAGATACAGATGGGCAGGATAAGGAAACAATGAGTGAACGTTTCTAACCGAATCCAGGTATCTACCGCTGAGCGAATACTGCTGAAAAAGGCCAATCCCCAAAACAGCAACAACAATATCAGCACAGGCAACAGGCCGATATTTTTTTGATCAGTGCCTTTCATTTATCAGGCTCTCCATTGGCTTTAGCATCTCTTTCCATTGATGGTGTTTCAAAACCCATTCCCGGCAATAATTGGGACCAATCGGACCAGTGAGAAGACCGACAATCCGTTCAGCCATGCCTTTGGGTTCATCTTCAATCCATATCCCCTTACAACTTGCATCAATTCCTTCCATCGCCAAGTGTGTACAGACTATATCTTTACTCATCGCCATCGCTTCGAGGACTTTATTCTGTACTCCCCTGGCAAGACGAATCGGTGCAATGGCAATTCTGGCTTTCCCCAAATAAGGTCGAACATCATCGACTTTACCTGTTACAACCACCCCCAGTAAGCCATGTCGGGCTAACAAACTTTTATCTGGCGCCAGTCCTACCACATAAAACGTAGCGGTGGGCACAGCTTCTCTAACCAAAGGCCAGGCATGATCTAGAAACCACAGCACACCATCTATATTAGGGCGATAGTTCATGGCCCCGGTAAACACAACGTCAATACGTTCCTCACTGTTGCACGGATAATAGTCAGGAGAAAAATACGCTGAGTTTACGCCATTTCGAAGCACTCCGACCTTATCTTGCAATGACTTCGGTAACATCGCTTTAAAAAAATCAGCTTCCGATGTCGACACAAAGTAAACCCGTTTGCTCCTTTCTGTGGTAACAAGTTCTAACCGTTTTAAGGCTTGCCATTCGCGTCGATATAACCACTTCATAAGAAAATGCGAACGTTCTGCGTACTGTCTCCATTTGTCCGAGTCGACATCGATGAAGTCAGTAAACAAATGAACATCTTCAGCATTCAACACATAAGGAGCCATAGCCGTGGCACTAAGCCAACAATTACCCGGATGTTGATTTGCTATCACTCTTTGCACCCAAGCTTGCATTCCCGCACTCTTGTAGTAAGCACAAGTTAATGGCTCGCCTTTGAGCAGTCCCCACAGACAACGCAGCAAAGCACCAAACTTTTTATGGTGCTCTACATAAACTTGCTTGCAAAAACCCTGAAGTTCCCGCAATGCGTTCTTATCAATGGACTGTTCTTCCGCGAAACAACCTAAGTACACATCAAATTGTGTGGACAGATACTCGATCTGATTACGGGTTCTTACCCTATCCCCCTTGAACGGTGCGATAGGTAACCTGTGGCACAAATACAACAGTGCAGGCTTAGGCATCCGACCTTGCTCCGCTCCTAAAGGAGAATTACCAATAACGATTAACTTATCCCGTATACATCTTTCATGGTCGACCAGCTAAAGTCCTCTAACAACTTTTCCAGCTTCGATTCGGTGTGCTTCAAGTTGACATAATGACGGAACCTAGACTTTGCGGATGCATTCTTCAGCCGAGGTTGTTCTGCATCGATCTCCCAGGGATGAAAATAAAAGGAATAAGGTTGGCGTTCCTTATCTAAATACTTTTGTACCAGTTTACGAGTTAAGCCATAGGGATAAAGCCTAAAATACCCGCCACCACCAATAGGCACCTGCTTTCCCATCACCTTTAAGGTTGGTATCGGTATCTCGATAATATTCTCCTTACGCAGGTAAGCAAAACGAGGCCAATCTGGCGTACCATAAAGATCATGTTTCACAGGATAGGTACTGGAGCTATAACCAAAACCCAGTTCGGCAAGAATTTCGAATGCCCACTCATTGGAATAACCAATAGAAAAACTCGGCGCCCGATAACCTGCTATCTTTTCACCGAGAAGATCCTGCAAATGATCTCTGGAACGCAATACATCCATTTTGAATTCATCGGGAGTTTGCTCATAAGCGCGGCGATGAGAATAACCATGGCTGGCAATTTCATGTCCTTGGGCATGAATTTCTTTAATCAGCTCTGGATAGCGTTCAGCAACCCACCCTAAAACAAAGAATGTCGACTTCACCCCATGTCTGGCGAACACATCCAACAAGCGGCGAGTGTTGCCATCCACTCTGGGTTGATAGTCATCCCAGTCAGATGGTTTAATAATTTTGTCGAAGGCTGAAACGTGGAAAAAGTCTTCTACATCCACGGTCATCGCATTCAAGCATGTGTGCATATCATTCATTTAACGTCCCTTTCCAAACAGTACCACCTCCACCGTCCGGATCAGGATCAAAATGTCCAACAGTAAGCTTTGATGTTTTACGTAGTACAAATCAAACTTCAGCTTTTCCATGGAGTCTTCAACACTTGCCCCATAGGGGTAATTAAGCTGCGCCCAACCGGCTAATCCAGGCTTTACATTATGACGCTGATTGTAATAAGGAATTTGCTTAATTAACTGTTCAACAAACTCAGGGCGTTCTGGTCTTGGGCCAATAAAACTCATTTCGCCCTTTAATACGTTCCATAACTGAGGCAACTCATCAATACGATACTTTCGAATAAAGTTACCGATTCGGGTTACCCGGCTGTCACCTTGTGTAGCCCACTTAGCACCATCTTTTTCTGCATCAGGTCGCATACTGCGGAACTTTATAATCTTGAACAGCTTTCCATTCAGACCAACACGTTCCTGTTTATAGAAGACTGATGCACCGGTTCTAAAACCATCTTCCACATAGATGAGTAATGCAGTAAGCAACATAAATGGCCAAGTAAATAGCAGTACCAGCAATGCTAAAAAAGCATTGATACCGTAATCCAGCATATCTCGCAGATAGTTCTGACTGGAAAAGCCATTTGAATAAATTACCCAACTCGGATATATCAAATTAACCACAATCTGTCCGGTTTCACGTTCCATAAAGTCGAGGATATCAACAACTTCAATTCCTCGAATTCGACAATCGAAAAGAATCTCTATTGGCAGGGTTCCGCGGCGTTGATCACAGGCAATCACCACTTCTTCAATGTCATTTTCCTGTAAAAAATCCCGAAAATTTTCATCTACTTTTACATGAATTAATTTTTCGGCCTGAATACCACTGGTGCGGTCATCGCCAGGAATAGGGATAAAACCAAGTAAGTCAAAACCAATTCGGTCAACTTCCCTGCGCATACGTTTTTCAATAATGGAAGCGCGCTCTCCGGCCCCAAGAACAATCAATCTAACTTTGCCTAGCCCCAACAACCCAAGTCGGTTGGAAAAATAACGAAATAAAACCAAAGCCAGAATCACCAGCCCAGAGGCAGTAGGTAAGTAATATGGGTGTAAGGCGAGCTTGATTAAAAATGTACTAGTGATCAATTCCATTACAAAATAGCTGAGCGCTACACACACAAAGATTCGTCGGATAATGCCACGAAAGGTCTCGCGCAACTTCGGCTCGTACAATCCAACTGATAGTGCTGAAACTAATACCAGAAAGGTGAAAAGTATAACATTGAAAGCCAATTGGTTGGCCGATGGAGGAGGTGTTTGGGAAACTTGCAAAATCAATGTATTAGCGATATAGGCAAGATAAGCAATCAGTGCGCCTTCCAATAAAACCAGTATATTTGAGCGTTTAGATTGACGCCGGTTGGCAGCCTTCACAGATTAATTCCTTTACTATTAAAATTATTAGTTCAAAAAGTCAGGCTAAAAAAAGTATTAGGGATAGACTAACTTATTTTGTCATAGCATTATATTGCAACATGTTAATGCGAAAACAGATAGTTTTGCCAGACTTAAGTCTACGAAGTCCATAAGTAAGGAATATGACTAACATGAACGCCATCAGAGCCACTCAGCTAGCCTTGATCATTTCTGTCTCGGCATGGATTTCTGCCTGCAGCGTGAATACGTTGCCGCCAGCTACAACTCATGCCTCGTTAACCACTTCAACTGATAATTATAATTATCTGATTGGTCCCGGCGATAACCTACAAATTTTCGTCTGGCGTAACCCCGAAATTTCAGGCTCATTTATTGTGCGCCCGGACGGGAAAATTACTACGTCGCTGGTAGAGGATGTTGAGGTTTCAGGCAAAACCCCAACAGCCTTGGCACGTGATATGGAGAAAGTACTGTCCAAATATATCCGCGATCCTATTGTCACGGTTAGCGTAACCGGTTTTTCAAGTCCATTCAGCGAACAGGTTCGCGTTATAGGTGAAGCAACAAACCCGCAAGCCATCAGCTATAAAGAGAACATGACGCTATTAGACTTGATGATTGCGGTAGGCGGGCTTACAGAGTTTGCAGCGGGTGACAGTGCTAAGCTAATTCGAGTCGTGGATGGAAAGCAAATGGAGTACTCTGTTTTTCTGGATTCACTGGTAAAATCAGGTGAAATCTCCGAAAACGTGGATTTGCTTCCAGGCGATATTCTGATAATTCCTGAGGCCTGGTTCTAAACCTCCCCAAAGCAGTAGAAAGTATGATTGGATTTCAACAGGTTATTGACCAGATCCAGACCTATCTAAAAGGGATTTGGATTAAGAAGCGTTATGTCATCATCTCATCCTGGCTAATTTGCCCAATAGGATGGCTATATGTCATATCACTTCCTGATACGTATGAATCATCAGCACGTGTATTTGTTGATACTAACAGCCTACTTCGTCCTCTGTTAAGAGGGTTGGCTGTCTATAATAATCCGGAGCAGCAAGTCAATTTAGTTGCCCGCACTTTACTCAGCCGACCCAATCTGGAAAAAATTGCCAGAGAGGCTGACCTGGATATCTCGGCTAAGACAAGTGCTGAATTTGAAGAGATGATTGAGAAGCTGCGTGGTGATATCAGTCTGAGCAGCACAAAAGACGCGAATATCTACACCATTAGTTACACCTCAAATACGCCCGCCTTGGCTCAGCGTATCGTGCAGATCACGTTAAACGAGTTTATCGAATCCAACCTTGGTAGCACACGCCAAAGCAGTGATTCGGCTGAAGAGTTCTTGGACAGACAGATAAATGAATATGAGCAACGTCTGATGGACTCAGAGCAACGCTTGGCGGAATTCAAACGTTCCAGACAACAGGTCTTGCCAGGCGGAAACAGCGACTATTATGCTCAGTTACAAAACGAGAAAGCATTGCTGGAACAAGCTAAGTTGAGGATGAAAGAGCTCGAATCGCAGCTATCTTCCGCGCTCGCTCAGCTTCAAGGTGAGGAGCCAGTGTTTGGTTTGGTTACTCCTGAGCTATCTGGTAACAGCGGTATATCGACCCAATATGATGCGCGCATATCCAATTTAGAGAGTAACTTGGATGATTTATTGATTCGCTATACCGAAGAACATCCAGATGTCATCAAGACAAAAGCCTTGCTGGACCGACTTAAAGAAGATCGTAGAGCACAGTTAGAAAGTATGAGTGAAGCAGCCCAAAACTCAGGTACTTACAGCCAATTTGGTAACCTCAACCAAAACCCCGTGTATCAGCAAATGAAGATCACCGTGGCGAATTTGGAAAGTGAGATTGCGTCAATAAAGGTGAGGGTTGAAAACTATCAGACCAATGTTCAGACATTGGAAGAGAAAATCAATCTGATCCCCGAGCTGGAAGCAGAGCTTACAGGCCTAAACCGTGATTACGGCATCACTAAGTCTAAATACGAAGAATTGCTGCAACGCCGTGAATCAGCTCAGCTGTCTAGAAAAGCCGAAGCAACCTCAGATGATGTGCAGTTTAGAGTAATTGACCCTCCTTTGCTGCCAACCAAACCTTCTGGTCCCGCAAGAATCATACTCTATTCGTTGGTTCTGATTGTAGGCTTTGGCTCTGGATTAGGCGTTGCTTTCCTGGTAAGCCAAATCAACCCTGTAGTAGTTAACTACAAACAGTTGATTGAACATTTTAAGACCCCGGTGCTTGGTTTGGTTTCTCATCGTAATGCAGAAAAATTAAATCAGCAGAACAGAAGACGCTTAGTCATTTTTGCTATGTCATCGTCAGTGTTAATGTGTGGCTTTGTGTTACTAGTTTGGATTGAAGCCGTATATGGCGGTTTCCCCAAACAACTGTTTGGAGGACTGCTATGAGCACAATTGAGAAAGCGTTACAGCGCCAAAAAGCCGAGCAGGCAAAACAAGCAGAAGCGGCACAAGAGCAGCAGCCATCTTCGAATGAAGATGTCGAAACAGAAGTGCAGACACAAGTTAAAAATGTAGTCGCATCGACTCACAGTGATTCTGCAGTCCAAGTAGATAATAAGGATATGATTGTACTTGAGCTGGATGAAGAGGCTTTTGTCTCCGGCTCATCCAAGCGCACAAAAATCAATGAAGAGTTCCGAGCGATAAAACGCAAGGTGTTGAACAATGCATTTGGCCCCCTGGCCAAAACATTGAATAACCCCAATATTATTATGGTCACCAGTTCTAATCCCAACGAAGGTAAAACCTACAACGCCATAAACCTTGCTCTGAGTATCGCTTTGGAACAGGATAAAACCGTGCTGTTGGTTGATGCCGATGTACTGCGCCCCAACGTAATGCGTACCCTTAAGCAAAAGATGCCGAATGGTCTGATGGAATACTTATTAGGTGAAGTTAGTGATGTATCTGAGGTGATTTACCACACCAACATAGATACTTTGCGAATAATTCCTGCGGGTAAAACTCACCATCTATCGACAGAGTTACTGGCCAGTGAAAAAATGCTGGAAACCGTTCAGGAATTTGCCACCCGCTATCCTGACCGTGTTGTGATATTTGATACCCCCCCTATGCTCGGTGTCAACGAAACCGCCATTCTGGCAAACCTTGCTGGTCAGGCCATCATTGTTGTTGAGGAAGGTCGTACTAAGCTGACCGATATACAAACTGCCATAGAAGCGCTAAATCCAGATATGGCAAAAGGTTTCATCGTGAATAAAGCGCAGCGTTCGAAGCGGGATGATTACGGCTATGGATATTATTACTCAACGGGACCCAAGGAGAAGGATGCATGAAGCGTGTCAGCGTAGCTTGTGCCATAGCACTGCAACCTTTGATGGTGCATAGCGGCGAGCTTACGTTTACGCCAGTGGTTGACGTTTCTACACTCACCTATGAGACAGAACACACCAATACGCAAGATAAAACGCATAACAATGCGTTATTATTAAAGCCTTCTCTGGCAACTACATATAAAAGCCAACTGTTAAAAGCTGCTTTGCGGGTTGAAAATACAACCGTAAGACAAAGTAAAGACAGCGCAACGTTGGACAAAGAATTTACCGATTATAATTTCAACTCCAAGATGGGATTGTGGGATCAACGTATTCAGGTTACCGCGCAAAGCAATCGCTCTCACCGGGCATTGTTTTCTGGCGATAGCGGTGTCACGGATCCTATATTAAATGCCGAGGATTTGAGCACTGTACAGAGCAATAACGCCTCCTTTGCGTTCTTTCCGAAGCGACCTTCTTACCTTGGTTTCAGTCTATTTGCGCGAGCAGGGGAGTCACGCAGCCAAAGTACTCCAAATGCCAACAGTGTGTTCAACGATATAGACAGCGAAACATACAGCGGTACAGCCAGACTTTATCAAGGCAGGGAGTTCAAGTCCGTTTATTGGGATATCAGTAATAGCTATCAGAAGACTAAGCGAAAAGGGCAGAACGATATCACCAGTGAAAGTATTGCTGGTAAAGTTGGAGTGGGATTATTCTCTGATCTGCATTTAGTCGTCGTTGGCTCGGATTACCAAAATGAAGGGCTCTCTGGTGGCGTAAGCGACCAAAGCATAAGTTCTACAAGTTATGGTGGCGGCTTAGAGTGGCGCAGAGACTCAGGACGATTTGTCGGTGTTACCTATAACAAGTTTAAGCACGAAGACAGAGAAAGTAACTACGTTGGTTTTGATATCAACTGGCCCCTTAGCACCAGAAGTGCTGTCCAAGCCAGTTACGATAAACGCTTTTTCGGTGATAACTACAATTTTAGCCTGACCCATAATAGTCGCTCTTTGCGGACACGCATGGGTTATGACAAAGGTTTCACCAGTTACTCACGTTTGCAACTGGTACCAGGGCAGCCGGTCGTGCTTATTTGCCCTCAAGGCAACGCACAAGTTACCGATTGCTACATTCCTGACTCTCCAAGCTATGAGCCGGATATTGATGAAGTCAGAATCATCATCCCAACAGTAGAAGGTGAGCTAACTGATGAAGTCATTGTACGAGAGTCTGCATTCATAAACTTAGGCTATGACAAGCGAAAAGTTTCAATCTATCTGAATTATAACTACGGTAATATTGAATATTTGGAGTCAAACCGTGCGCAACGTACCCGCTCAGCTCAGTTGTCGCTGACCTATAAAATGGGTCCAAGAACACGGGTGAATTTGCAAGGCAACTATTCAAGAAGTGATGCTTTGACAGGACTGTCTTACGACCAAGAAGTACGCAGTTATAAGTTATCTTTAGCAAGAGATCTGAATAAGCAAGCCGACGTTACATTAGCACTGCGTTATCTTGACCGAGACGCAGGTGACAATGACCGCTCCTTGCAGGACACCCGTTTATCCTTAGATTACAGCTATAAGTTCTAAAAGTATTTAGGTAAGTATCGTTACTAGGCAGATAATATTGCCAACAAAAACAGGCCTATAATGAGTAATTCATGACGATATTTACCATGATAATAGGCCTGTCGTCTGGAGCGCTTTCTCAAATTAAAATCCGTCTCTAGCATGCCGGTTTCCTTTTGCTTATCCGCATTCCCCAGAATTCTATTTTGACTGGCTAATAACAAAAAAACTAAGTCATACACAACATTTAGTATGCTATTTAAACTTATGTGTTTCGCTTTGTAGATTAGTTCGATTCTTTCACTGCTGACTGAGCCGGTATAGGAGGATACAAGCCTTACTCTTCATCCGACTTCAGACGAACATAGGTCTTATATTTCTTTTTCAACAGTTTATCTATGTACCTTGTCAGCTTTACCTTTTGATTAATGGCATCATCCAGCGCATCAGTCAGCTCCTTAAGCATATCTTTGTAGTACTGAATATCTTTTGGCCTTTGCCCCTCTTGCTGTGGGCTATCAGTCTCCCTGATTGGGCTAGCATCAACAACGGGCGCAGGTGGCTGAATAAACATTTCATCGGCCACTTCATTTACCACAGCTTCCACCGCCTCCTCGTTGAGCTCCTGTAATTCTTCCAGGAATCCATAGAGTAAAATACGGTCGGTCAGGGTATTGATCTTACGCGGCACGCCTTGCGTGAACTCGAAAATCTTCTGATAAGCACCGTCGGTAAACAGCGCACCGCCACGCCAACCGGCATGCTGCAGACGAAACTCAATGTAGCGGCGAACATCAGAGTCGGTCAGTGGTGACAAATGACATGAGGCCACGATCCGCTGCCTGAATTGCTCCATATTTGGCGCACGCAATATAGGCTGAAGCTCTTCCTGACCAAGTAAAAAGCTCTGTAGCAATGGTTTACCTTTTGCCTGGAAGTTGGACAACATACGCAATTCTTCAATGGTCTCGAGAGGCAGATTCTGAGCCTCATCCACCAGCAACAGTGCGCGTTTGCCCTGATGATTCAAGTCGAACAGGAATTTTTCCAGATCCTTAAGAATATCGGCTTTGGTTTTACCGTCAGTATTTAGCTCAAATTTACTGGCTACCATTTTAACCAGCTCATCCGGCGACAATTTAGGGGTAACAATTTGCGCTGCGAAAATGTCTTTTTGAATTTCATTCAACAAGCTATTGGCGATTGTCGTTTTCCCGGTGCCAATACCGCCGGTAATCACAATAAAGCCTTCAGCCTGAGCTAGTCCATATTCCAGATAGGAAAGAGCTCTTTTATGCCATTTACTGGCAAAGAAGAAACTAGGATCGGGAGTTAGTTGAAATGGTTTTGCATTAAGTCCGTAAAAGCTTTCGTACATTAAAAAACTCGCTTGTCTGAAAACAAGTCACTTCCCAGCGACGCAATGACTCAATGCTAAGGCTTGGTCTCAAAACAAGCAATCAATATACGCAATTTCCAGGCTGAACCTTAGACTCGTGCCTAAACAAATTAGGTTCGAAGCGCCAGGGAGTTAAGTGGCCCGTAAAACGGGCCTGAAGCATTTTTAGTAGATAAAGGGAGAATAAGCACACTATTCGGTATGCTAGGCGCCGGTAATCTTTTTAATAATGCCGGTAGTGGACACGCCATCTTCAAAATTCAGAACCTTAACCTCTCCGCCATTGGCGAGTACCTCTTTGGCACCGGCAATCTGCTCCACCTGGTAATCCCCACCTTTTACCAACACATCAGGTAGGATTTCACTGATGACCCGCTGAGGAGTGTCTTCACTAAACGCAAACACCCAGTCAACTGACGCTAGTCCAGCAAGCACCGACATACGTCGGTCTACCAAATTGACAGGTCGCCCTTCACCTTTTAAACGACGTACTGATTCATCATCGTTGACCGCCACAATCAGGCGCTCACCCAACTGTGCAGCATTCTCAAGATAAGAAACGTGCCCTGCATGCAAAATGTCAAAGCAGCCATTGGTCATGACGACTTTTTCACCACGCAATCGCGCAGCTTCCACAGCCATTTTTATCTGTTGTTCGGTCATAACACCGCGGCCGGCGTGCTGTTCCATGCCCACGGTCATGGCCAGCTCTGAAACACTAACGGTAGACGTTCCTAATTTGCCTACCACAATCCCTGCCGCGGCATTGGCCAACACGCTGGCATCAGCCCAACTGCTGCCCGCCGCAACTGAAGCAGCTAAGGTGGCAATCACAGTGTCACCAGCGCCCGTCACGTCGTAGACTTCTTTGGCTTTGGCAGGCAAGTGCAATTCACGCTGCCCGGGAGATATGAGCGTCATACCATGCTCAGAGCGGGTCACAAGTAAGGCGTCCAGTTGCAGTCCGGTAACCAGTTCCTGCGCTTTCTCCACCAGCACCGTCTCATCCGAGCAATCCCCAACAATCTGTTGGAATTCACTCATATTGGGAGTCAGCAGACTCGCTCCCACATATTTGCCAAAGTCACTTCCTTTGGGATCGACCACCACGGGTTTGTTATTCTGCCGGGCCAGTGCAATAAGTCCGGGGGCATCACTTAAACAGCCTTTGTCATAGTCCGACAACAGCAACAGGTCATGCTCTGCGAGCAGCGTGGCAACCTTGCTCTGTAAAGCAGTCTTATCTACCTTTGCAAAGCTCTGTTCAAAATCCAGTCGAATAAGCTGCTGATTGCGGCTGAGGACACGCAGCTTAGTGATAGTGTCCATTCCCTGCACCGCTTCAAATTGGCAACCGATATCCATACATGACAACTTACGTTGTAGTATGGCTGCTGCCTCGTCATTCCCTGTCATACCTACTAACGTCACCTTTGCACCCAACGCTGCCAGGTTTAGTGCGACGTTTGCAGCGCCGCCTGGACGTTCTTCGTTCTGACCAATCCTTACCACAGGTACCGGTGCTTCTGGAGAAATCCGGGCAGTGGAACCAGACCAATAGCGGTCCAGCATAATATCGCCTACCACTAATACCTTGGCCTTGGAAAAATCAGGAATATTCATCACTTTACATCCGCTTTAGTCACTGCTGTGAATTGTATCACAAGGTAATAGCGCTGCGATTGCATAAGCAACGGCATTTAGCTTGAATATCAATGTGTGGCGGTCAGATGTCAGCCACGCACAAATTAGGCTAGAATGCGCCAAACATTTTTCATTAGGTAGACCGTGCAGGTAAAAGCCCCCCGTTTTCAACTGGCATTTTTTCATCCCCGGTATTGGCTGACCTGGCTAAGTATCGCTGTGTTGTATGTGATTTCCTGGCTTCCCTACAAAGTCCAAATTTTAATGGGTAAAGCGGTGGGACATCTTCTTTTCAAAGCGCTTAAGTCCAGACGCAAGGTGGCAGAGCGCAATTTGGAATTAGCCTTTCCTGATATGGACGACAACGCGCGTCAAACTTTGCTGAAAGCGAATCTGGCTTCAGCGGGTATCGCCCTGTTTGAAACGGGCATGGGCTGGTGGTGGCCAGATTGGCGGGTTAAGCCCATGGGTAAGGTAATAGGATATGAGCATGTGCAAGCCATTCTGGATAAAGGCAAGGGAGTAATGGGCTTAGCCATTCATAACATGAATCTGGAATTCAGTTGCCGTGTTATGGGGCTGGTTCACCCATCCGTAGTGTTTTACCGTAAGCACAACAACCCTTTGATGGAGTATATGCAATACCATGGCCGAGCCCGTTCAAACCGGTATATGATTCATAAGCGCGGTATCAGCGAAATGTTCAAGGCACTCAACGGTGGTGAACTGTGTCTGTATTTTCCCGATCAGGATTACGGGCCTAAGCGCTGCGAATACGTGCCCTTATTTGCCGTAAAAGACGCCGCCACCACAACAGGCACCTTGTTATTCGCAGGCCAGTCTAATTGCGAAACGGTGTTTATTGTTCCGATTCGCACCCCAGATGGATATGAGGTTAGAATTTTTCCCGGTCTTGAAGATTTTCCGTCAGGTGACGATAAAGAGGATGTAGCAAGGGTGAATCGAAAGATAGAAGAGTTGGTGATGATGGCACCGGAACAATATCTGTGGATGCACAAGCGCTATAAAACCCGTCCACCAGAAAATCCTGAGTCTTTATATTAAAGGTTACCAACAGCGAACGTTGTAGATTTATGAGTAAAAAGCCTTTCTCTTCCAGTATGTTCTGGGCCAGACAACTCGGCCTGGCGGCTGCACTCATCATCATTGCTGTGGTGGTCATCCAACTGCAAAAACACCAAAAAAGTGAGCCAATACCACAAGGGCAAACGGTTAAGAAAGATCCAGCAAAAGGTTTATCCAGCTTCTATGCTGAATACCGCACGTCCTCAGGAGAGCCTAATCCTGAGGAGCAAAGCGACTTTGTTATGCCCCTTTCCGAGCAGGACACACCGTTGAATGACCGCTTGCAGGCCATGGAAAGCGTTCAGAAACCCGCATCTGGCCGCTGGGTGGGCGAACACAAATACCGCACCTTCAAAGCTGGCGGTACGTTACGGGAAATCATCAGCAACTATGCACAAAGCGAGGGTATGCAGGTGATATGGGAGCTGAATCAGGATTTTGTAGTGAAGAACAATTTCCAGGTCGATGACACTGTGGTGGGCACCTTGAATAAAATTGCCCGTGCCGTAGACAGTAACTTCTCCGGCACGGTAGAAGGCTTTTTTTGCCCTAAACAGCGCACCCTGGTGATAACGGATAAACCCACAGACTACCTGCGCCAGTTTTGTAGCCCGACCGATGCGGCTATCAGCGCAGAAGTAGAACGCGCCACATCAATGAAATAACCGCAAGCCAGATTAACCTAGGGTTTGCTGCCATATCAGCCTGACCTGCTCACGCAACTCATCGAATCTGCCGCTCTCATCTACGGCAGGCTGCCCATCCAACACGTAACGGTGTCCGGCATCCCGATAAGCCAGATAAGCCTCGGTCAGCGAGCGGGCCCATTGTTCACTAATCACCCCATGCGACTGCAAACTCTCAAGTATTCGGACATTATCAGACCAGAAGCACAGCGCATTATGCTGATGACTTTCACTGAGCACCCAGTACTGGGTCAGAAACTCGATATCGGCGATACCACCGCTCCCCTGCTTAAGATCGAATCCTTGCCCCGCCTGCAGATGTTCACGCATTTTCTCCCGCATCTGTCGCACATCATCGGCTAGCTTGGGTTTATCCCGCAGTTGGCAAATAACCTGCTTACGAATGCGCTGAAAACGCGCGGCCAGCATCTCATCACCAAATACAAAACGACTTCTGCATAAGGCTTGGTGCTCCCAGGTCCAGGCTTCTTGCAGTTGATATTCGGCAAAGCCATTAATGTGGCAAACTAACAAGCCAGAATTTCCGGCAGGACGTAATCTTAGGTCCGTTTCGTACAGCTGACCCGATGCCGTTTTGGTGTTAAACAAATGCATAATACGTTGGGCCAGTTTAATGTAGAACTGACGAGACTCGATGGGCTTACCACCGACAGTGTCTTGTTGACTGTCACAATCATGCACGAATACCAAGTCCAAATCCGAGCCATACCCCAGTTCAATCCCCCCCAACTTGCCATAGGCAATCACACCAAAACCAAGTTGCGGGGCAACAACGCCGTCGGGCTGGCCATATCTTTCCGTCATTTGCTGCCAGGCATCCAATACCACTTGTTTAATCAACGCTTCGGCCAGGAAGGTTAAGTGGTCACTCACCTTCATAAGAGGGAGAACACCTGTTACATCTGCTGCGGCAATCTTAAGTTGTTGACTCAACTTAAACTGGCGCATCGCCTCCATTCTCGCTTCAAGATCCTGTTCAGGAATGCGTAGCAGAAATTGGCGTAACTCGCTGTAGTAACCATCCAGCGGCGCTAGCTGATACAAATGCTGAGGGTTTAATAGTTCATCTAACAGGATGGGGAAGCGACCGATCTGTTCGGCAATCCAAGGGCTGGCACGGCATAAACGAACCAGTTGCGCCAAGGCTCCGGGATTCTCCAGTAACAGATCCAAATAAGCGGTGCGGCGACAGACGGCCTTAAGCACCCCGAATAAACGGGCCAACACCATGCTGGGGCTGGGGTTGTCCTTCAAACAAGCACAAAGCACTAACGGCATAAGTTTGTCCAGTGACTCACGGCCCCGGGTTCCCATGGCCCGATTACGCATCTCTTGGGCAAAGCCACTGAGGGTATGCCAAAATTCACCAGCGCTCTGTTCATCCAGAAATTTAGCCAGTAACCCTAAAGCTTCCTCATCCGTTAAGGGTAAGCACCAGAGATCGCTAAGCTCGTTAACTTCCTCACTGGGTTCTTGCTCGTTCTCATCACCAATCAACTCCATAAACTGACCATGAATGGTCTGCATATGCATTTCTAATGCTTGGTAAAAAACGGCATAGTCATCATAGCCCATGGCGATAGACAGGCGCTGGCGGCCAATATTGTCTGCCGGCAGGGTTTGTGTTTGCTCATCATTGAATTGCTGTAAATGATGCTCAGCCTTGCGTAAAAATCGATAACTCTGCCCTAATGCATCAGCATCCTCTGCACTCAACCAAGCCCGCGCTTTTAATTCGTCCAGCACGGCAAATAAGCCAGGATGTTGCAAGGCCGCTTCCCGGCCTCCGCGGATGAGCTGGAAAGCCTGCACGATAAACTCCACTTCGCGTATACCACCGCCACCCAGCTTGATATTGTCAGTTAACTGCCGACGACGCACTTCCTGACTGATCAGGCGCTTCATGTTACGCAGGGCTTCAATCGCGGAGAAGTCCATATAACGACGAAACACAAATGGACGAAGAATCCCTTTGAGCTCATCGGCAAAAGGAGCGACAGGATTGATGATGCGCGCCTTAACCATGGCATAGCGCTCCCATTCGCGCCCCTGCTCCTGATAGTAGTCTTCGAACGCAGAGAAATGCATCACCAGTGGACCGCTCTCTCCAAATGGCCGCAAACGCATATCGACCCGGAAAACCTGGCCATCTGCCGTGACCTGATTCAAGGCCGTAATCAGCTTCTGTCCAACCTTGACAAAAAACTGCTGATTTTCCAGCGTTCGTCGCCCACCTTCGGTTTCACCCAGTTCCGGGTAACAGAAAATCAGGTCGATATCGGATGAAAAATTCAGCTCTTCCCCACCTAGCTTGCCCATGCCCAGCACAAGCAGAGGCTGCGCCACACCATCACTCATTGGTGTACCGTAACGCTCAGCCAACTGTTGATAACACCAGTGACAAGCTTGGTCTATTAAAGCATTGGCAAGCTTTGAAACCTGTACAAGTGAGTCGTCAATGCTTTGGCCATGAGTAAAATCCAGCCAGGCCAGACGCACCATGTGTCGACGCCTGAAAAAGCGTAATACTCTGTGCATCTGGTTTTCATCCGTGACTGTACTTAGCGCCTCCTCCAGCAAGCCAGCATAGTCGGGCATCTGTGGCGATATTCCGCCATCGAGTAATAGGTAACGCAGTATTTCCACATCCTGTAAGCAGCTTCGCGCCACAAAGTCACTCATGGAAAACACCGGTACGGCGCACTCTTCCAGCGCAGCCAGCCATTCAGCCTGAGGGTGTAACTCCAGTAGTCTCTGCCAATGCTTATGACCAATTGAAAGCAGTGAGGGAGATAAATCTGTCATGCGCATATGACTGTCCTTATGAAATCTGGAGAAAGCTGCGGTGTTGGATAGACATGATTGCCGGTTTGTATGGGCTGCCAACTAAGGCCTTAAACATGGTTAATCACTATACATCGACAGTAATTAGGGTGCAGCCCTGAAGTGCAGAACAATCGGAGGCCTCCCACCGATGAAGCCACATGGCCATTCCAAGACACAAATCCACCGTTAAACCGCATCAATTGCCGCTCAGCTCTTGCGGTTGGCAGTTAAACTACTGAATAATTAAGGCCTTAGCAAAATAAACTTTAGTCGCTGATGAAAACCGATCTGATGGCACTGCCCATCACCCCTCAGGCCATGCTGTATATAGGTCTGGATGTTGCCATTGCCCTAGTGTTGTTAATTATGATGCGCTGGGTATTTGGTTTGTGGACACGAGTCGATGGTACCGATCAATTGTCAGGCAAGGACAATTTTGCCTTTGGCATCAGTGTCGCCTCCAGCCTGATGGCGCTGTCTATCGTGCTATGGAGCGCGGCAGAAAGAGCCTCGTCGGACGATTACCTGGCCCAGTCCATACAAATGCTGGTATATGGCGTTGTCGGTATTCTGCTTATCAAAGTAGGCCGATTTGCTCATGACAGGCTAGTACTGGACAGGCTGGATAAGCGTGAGCAGATCCTCAATCGTAACGTTAGTATTGCCTTAGTGGACGGCGCCAGCGCCATTGCCGTGGCCATCATGTTGCGCAGCGTTTTACTCTGGACCCAAGGCTTTGACATACACAGCGGCATTGCACTACTCAGCGGCTTTGTCGTGTCCCTAACGGTTATGTTGATCATTACCCGCTTGATGGAGCGGCGTTTTGCACAGGACAACCAGAATGACTCAATGCAGGATGTATTGGTCGGGGGACAAGTGGCTCTGGCTATTCAGCACGGTGGTTTGCTACTGGGTACGGCCTTTTCGGTGAGCGCCGCCAGCCAGCTTTTGGAGTACCATCCAACAGCCTACGTCAGCAATCTATTGAGCTGGCTACTACTGGCAATGTTGTTTACCCTGTTGACTATCACATTAGCCTGGGTAGCTAAGCGTTTGGTGCTCCCCGGAATCAATATGGTAAGAGAAGTAGACCATCAACATAATGTCGGCCTGGCCAGTGTGGAAATGGCCCTAACCATAGGCATGGCATTACTCTTGTTAGGATTGGTGTCCTGATGGCGAAAAGCAATAAACTCGGTGCTTTTGATATTGGCATGATGGTGTTGTCACTGGTGGCAGTGATCAATATCTGCGTGCTGATTTTGGCGGATCTGCCCAGAGACGTACGCAGCTACCTGCTATTTATGGACACCTTGATTTGCTTCCTGTTTCTTATCCACTTCAGCTACCACATACTGGTTGCCCACGACCGCATTGCCTACTTTAAGTCACACTGGATAGATTTTATTGCCAGTATCCCGTTAATCGAGCCCTTCCGACTTGCGCGCTTTCTGCAAGTTCTGCGGGTGGTGAGGTTGCTCAAACAAACCCGTCACCTGGCATTACCATCTTTAAAAGACAGGATCCAAACCACCCTGGCAACCATGATGGTCACCCTGGTTATCTTAATCGGTGCGGCGGGGTTATCTATCTATCTGATCGAACACGACTTACCCGGCGCCAACATAACCACCGCAGAAGATGCCATTTGGTGGAGTTTGGTCACCATCTCCACCGTTGGTTACGGCGATTTTTACCCTATATCCACCGCAGGCAGGCTGGTTAGTGTCCTGCTCATTATCAGTGGCGTTAGCTTATTTGGGGTGATTTCAGGCTATATCGCCTCTTTTTTCATTACCCCCGAAGAAAAAGATCAACTTGCTGTGCAGAATCGTCGTATTCACCGTATCCACGATCAGGTTGAGCATCTTCAGGAACAAATAGATCATATTCAGCAAATGCTGGTGAAGTTAACCACAGATAAGCAGCAAGACAACGCTCCCCCAAACCAAGATAAATAACCTTATTAGTCAGAAATAAGGCATCCTTCACTATTCACGCCGCAGGCAGGCTGAGCTGACCGTTAGCAAATCGGCGTTTTTCAGCCTTTGTTAATTGTTTCAACTGATATTCCATCTGACTGGCCTGACGACGACTCTCCATGGGCTGACAGTAGCGCATGACCAAAGGCCCTTTTCCACGCAATGCCTTTGCCGCCTTTTTACCACCGGCCTGGTGCTCTGCGAAACGCCGCTCAGGGTCAGTAGTAATCCCGGTGTACCAATGGCCCAGGCGGTTTTCGACTATATACAAGTACCAGATGGACGCTGTTTCTGAATTAATCTTTGTAAGGGGATCTGCCATGCTCAAGCCTGCATTTATTAGTTGCGCTGCCTTTCACCTTTTCAGTGTACAAGTGTTCGCTGAATACCTATACTGAGTAACACCGAATGCCGAATGGAACATCCCTTGTCTTCATCACGTCCGTATAGCGCCGCAGAAGAATGGTTGAATGCGCTGAGCCATGGTATTGGCTTTGTTGTTGCCGTGGTAGGTTTGATTCTACTATTGATGCGTAGCGAATCCAGTTTAGCCATTACTGCTTCCAGTATTTACGGTACGTCACTGCTACTGATGTTTCTAAGTTCGACAGTTTACCACGCGGTTACCCATCAAAAGGTAAAGGGTTGGCTTAAACTCTTTGACCATAGTGCAATATATCTATTGATAGCAGGTACTTACACACCATTTATGTTGGTTAGCGTAGGGGGCTGGGTTGGTACACTGGGAACATCTTTGATTTGGTCCATTGCGCTGGCAGGTGTGGCCTTTAAATGGCTGGCTAAACATCGCTTTCCTCGTCTGTCACTGACTCTGTACCTATTTATGGGCTGGCTATCCCTCGCCTTTATTTACCCGCTCTACCAAGCTTTACCCGGAGCGGGTATGTGGCTTTTGGTGGCAGGCGGATTGTGCTTCAGTATTGGTGTAGTATTTTACGTGGCTAAGCGTTATCAGTTTACCCATGCCATCTGGCACCTGTTTGTCGTCGCGGGATGCACCTGCCACTATTTATCCATTTACTATTTTGTGATGCCCGCCTAAAGCCTATAAACCTAATAATTTGCCTGGATATGCTGTAGCTTTTTCTCGAATTGTTCGACATGCTCGGCTTTCTCATATTGAAAATGATATTGGTTGTGAAAACCAAAGCTAAGTTGCACTGACGCATCTTCCAGAAACAGCGTGTATCCATCAAAGTCTGTATAGGCCTTTACGCCTTCTAACATATGCCCCTCTTGGTCTTCCTTCCCATGGGTTTTAATCTTTTCAAACACGCTGAGAATAAAACGGCTGTCTAATTCGTTTTTCATGACTTTCCCCTGTTACGCAAAAAAGACGCGCTAATGATGATCCTATTAGCGCCACGCTACGAATATTAAACCTGATGCAAGCTATGAGTAAATTATCCCAATGCTCCCAACACTGCTGCTGTTACTTGGCGATCAGCTAGATATCAATCATCCTGCACTTCAGCAACTGGATAAAGCTCATGACCACATCCTAATGGCCGAACTTGTTGAAGAAGCCAGTTATGTACCTCACAACAAGCTTAAGATTGCCTTGATTTTCTCGGCCATGCGTCACTTTGCCAGCAAGCTTCAAGAACAGGGATTTTGTGTACATTATTATGACTATTTGCAAACCAAACACAGTTGGCCAGACTTCTCCACCCTGCTCCAACACCAACTTAGCCAACAACACTACAAGGCACTTTGGCTAATTGAACCCGGTGAGCATAGGTTGCAACACCAGTTCAATACCTGGCAGCAATCACTCCCCCTGCCGGTCAGGGAGTTTGCCAGTCACAGTTTCATCTTCTCCAGGCAACAAATGCTTAGCTGGTTCGGCAGTCACAAACAGCCGAGGATGGAACACTACTATCAATGGGCTCGTCAACAAACCGGCTTACTGATGAGCAATGGGCGTCCGGAAGGAGGCAAATATAATTTCGATAAACAAAACCGTAAGCCCTGGGCCCAGGAGTTGGACATTCCCCCTAGCCATTCAACGCCATTGACCAGCATTACACAACAAGTTCTGGACTTAATAGAAAGAGAATTTCCACAGAACCCGGGAGTGTTACAACACTTTAATTTCGCTGTTACCCGAGAGCAGGCACTCAGTGCACTGAATGACTTTATTCACACCAAGCTGGATAAATTTGGCGATTATCAGGATGCGCTTGCGGATAACCAACCACACCTTTTCCATAGTATTTTATCTCCTTACATTAATATTGGGTTACTCAGCCCCATGGAAGTCTGTCAAGGAGTCGAGCTGGCTTATAAGCTAGGTCAAATTCCCCTTAACGCGGCTGAGGGTTTTATCCGACAGGTGCTTGGGTGGCGGGAGTATGTGCGAGGACTATATTGGTACAAGGGGGCGGAGTACGCCGACTTAAATCATTTCAAGGCTACGCAGCCACTTCCCCAGTGGTTTTGGCATGGCAAAGTACAAATGCGCTGTTTACAGCAAGCAATTGGCCAGTCTTTGCATCAGGCTTACGCTCATCATATTCAACGTTTGATGGTAATCGGCAATTTCAGTTTGCTAGCGGGGCTGGATGTTAAAGCAATATGTGAGTGGTATCTGGCGGTGTACGTAGATGCGTTTGAATGGGTTGAACTACCCAACACCCTGGGAATGGCACTGTATGCAGATGGTGGCTTTCTGGCCAGTAAGCCCTATGCTGCCAGCGGCAACTATCTGAATAAAATGGGCAATCACTGCCAGTTTTGCCCCTACTCACCTAAACTCACCACGGGGCCAAAAGCCTGTCCTTACAATGCTTTATACTGGCACTTTATCGATATGCACCAACAAGCCTTTAGCAAAAATCCCAGGATGAGCCTGATGGTCAGCCAATGGCAGAAAAAAACCACCATTGAGCAAACCGTCATCAGAGAATGGGCGGAAAAATTACTGGCGAATCTAGAAAACCTGTAAACACCAGCCCCACTGAGCTTTAGAAGTTATAGCGAAGTCCGATCTGGCCAATATTGGCTTCAAAGCCATCTTTTCCGCGGACATGTTGCGCTTCAATGCGCACATCCCATGCATCAGCAACCTTAAAGTCAAATCCCAGGCCAACCACACCAGCTACAATGGTTTCATCATAGCTGCAACGGACAGCGTCACCGCCTTCAAGACTGTAGGCACTTCCCTCGCCTTCCTCACAAGACTGGCCACTACCAATAAAGGCCTGTGATTCAAGCTTTACACTCATTACACCAACCCGGTAAAACAGCGTGCCCGCCTGTGAAGATGCTTTACCCAATAATGCCAGATACAACGCATCGGCTTTCAGGCTGCTGTTATCTTCTGAGCCAAGATTGGAAAGTACCGGCGCGTCGCCGTCCTCATCAATCAACTGCTGAAAGCCGCCTTCAACGAACCACTGCTTATCCAGCTCGTAGCCCATTGCAAAACTGTAGCCGATGCCTTTATCACCGGCCTGACCTTGGCTGGCATCAGCATAACCGGCACTAAACAGGCCGTACATGCCGCCATTGGCCATTACGGTTTGGCTGGTCAGTAAACAAAGTGCTGCCAATATTGTCTTTTTCATCTGTTGTGTCCTTGCTGTAATCCGGCTTAGTCTAGCCGCCTAACCCACAGAGTTTCCAGTGAAATTCTGTAAAACACTATTCTTTGCCCACTGTAACAAAATTGACATAACCATGTTGCCGGGTACAATTTTGCCACCAGTCCTTCACCCTCCACCCCCATGCCCAACAAAGACAAGAAGAAGAAAAAGAAGGACAGCCAACTTTTGATCCGTATCGACAAAGAGATGCGTAACACCTTTATTGAACTATGCGAAAACCACAACAGCACTGCAGCAAGGGAGTTACGCAGCTTTATTCAAAGCTACATTGAACAACATCAAGCCGCTGATAAACCGTAAGTTTTGCAGATCCAAACTCCATCTCTCCTTCGGGATGAAAACCAGCCCGCTCGCGACCAGAAAAAATTCGCCCCCAAACAAAAAAAGCATTTACGCTATAGGAGTCATGGCTACTTCTCAGGCGAAAACCATACTGACACTCAACCTTTATCTAAGGAAGAATAAAAAATATAATTTGTTCTCAAACTAATTAACACCGAGTATTTAGTGACAGACGATAACCTCCCAGCCCGCCTTAACCCTCCGGTTTTTTACTCAGCCACTCTGTTGATTACTCTCCTGCTAAGTTACACGGCGTTACTCCCCCAACAAGCCGATAAGTTATTTGTAGGCTTGCAAAAACTCATCGTCACCAATGCTAGTTGGTTTTACGTATTAGTGGTGGCCATTATTCTCGTCACCACAGTGTATTTAGGTGCATCTCGTTATGGTGAGATTCGCTTGGGGCCCGATCATGCCAAACCCGACTACTCCCGGCTAACCTGGTTTTCTATGCTGTTTTCCGCCGGCATGGGTATTGGTCTGATGTTTTTTGGCGTGGCGGAGCCCGTTATGCATTATTTATCGCCCCCTGTTGCCGAACCAGATTCGGTAGAGGCAGTACGAGAAGCAATGAAACTCACCTTCTTTCACTGGGGTCTGCATGCCTGGGCTATTTATGCCATAGTGGCCTTGATCATGGCCTTTTTCAGCTACCGACACGGCTTACCACTGACCTTACGCTCCGCCCTGTACCCTTTAATAGGTGAACGAATTTATGGCCCGCTTGGCCACGCTGTTGACGTATTCGCCGTCATAGGGACTGTATTTGGGGTTGCGACATCACTGGGCTTCGGTGTTTTGCAGGTCAATACCGGCCTGAATTACTTATTCGGTGTTCCTGTTGGTGACAGCACTCAGGTCATCCTGATTATCGGGGTAACTCTGCTGGCGGTCGTTTCCGTGGTAACAGGATTAGATAAAGGCATACGACGCTTATCTGAACTGAATATGCTATTGGCCGCAGCGCTGTTATTGTTTGTATTGTTGCTGGGACCAACGGTGTTTCTACTGCAAGCTTTTGTGCAAAATACCGGCGCTTATTTGTCTGACATTGTCAGAAACACTTTTAATCTGTTTGCCTATCAAAAAACCGACTGGCTGGGAGGCTGGACCATTTTCTACTGGGGTTGGTGGATTGCTTGGGCCCCTTTTGTTGGGTTGTTTATCGCACGTATTTCCCGGGGACGCACCATTCGTGAGTTTGTAATGGGAGTACTGCTAATCCCCTCAGGCTTTACCCTCATGTGGATGACGTTTTTCGGCAATTCTGCCATTGAAATGATCTACGTTCAGGGCATCACAGAATTGGCAGATATGGTTAACAAAGACGTTTCCATCGCCTTATTTGCGTTCTTATCCCATTTCCCTTTTTCATCTGTGCTGTCAGTCATTGCCACCTTGATGGTTATTGTATTTTTTGTCACCTCTGCAGACTCAGGCTCCTTGGTCGTGGACATGCTCTGCTCTCATGGGCATAACGATACGCCTTTGTGGCAACGAGTATATTGGGCTGGTGGAGAAGGTTTAGTAGCCATAATTCTACTACTCGCTGGGGGATTGGGTGCACTGCAAACTATGACTATTGTCAGTGCCTTGCCTTTCTCTATCGTATTGTTAATTGCCATACTCGGGCTGTTAAAGGCGCTGCGTGTTGATGTGTATAAGCGAGAAAGTCTCGCGTTATCCTTAGCACCCACTGTTGTGAATGCCTCAAACAGCGGTTGGCAGGAAAGACTGCACAATATAGTCGACTATCCCAGTCGGGAGGGGGTCAACCGTTTTATCCAGCAGGTAGTAAAACCAGCTATGGACGAAGTGGCCCAAGAGCTTAACAGCCAACAAATTGAAGCCAGAGTGGAAAGTAACGAGCAATCAGCAGTTGTGCTTCGTGTTAGCCATGGCAATGAAATGGACTTTACCTATGCCGTTTTACCCAGGGGGCATTTACAACCGCAGTTTGTCAGGCAAGAAGCCCCCTTTTTAGAAATGGAAGAAGATAAAAAGTATTATCGAGCCGAAGTGCATCTATCCGAAGGTGGACAGGATTACTGCATTATGGGCTGGTCCAAACACGCCGTGATTGGCGACATTATCGACCAATATCAGAAACATATGCATTTTTTACATATGCTGAGATAATGCAGTGCTAGCAAGCATACTGACATGAATGCACGGCGATTTGAGAGGTCGAATGGAAAAACATGATGAACTATTGGTTGCCTTGCGTAAGGTCATTCGTGCCATCGACCTTCATTCCAAAAAGCTTGAACGGGAGGTTGGTTTAACCGGCCCGCAACTTCTAGTAATGCGAGCCATTACGCGCTTTGATGGCGCCATGGTTAAAGAAATCGCAGATGATACCAATCTAAGCCCTGCGACTATCACCAGCATTCTGGACCGTCTGCAAACTCGCGAGCTCATCATTCGTCAGCGCTCAACTGAGGACAAACGAAAAGTCGGCGTATACCTTACCGAAAATGGCACTAAAGCGCTGAAATCCGCCCCAAAGATGCTTCAGGAACATTTCATCCGTCGCTTTGACGATCTCAAAGACTGGGAGCAAAGCCTGCTGGTCTCCTCCATGCAGCGCCTGGCCAACATGATGGATGCTGAGCAGATTGACGCCTCTCCGCTGCTGGAAATTGGCTTGGTTAATCATCCTGGAGCGCCCTCAAATAACCAATAATTAGCCGATTTATCGCATCAGGGATTGCAATCGCAGGCCGAAATTATTCATGATGTTGTATAAGGAAAGCCGGGGCTACCCGCGCATAAAGGAAAAATGTCATGCAACAACTTAAACATATCCTGTTTCTAAGCAACCCCACCATTAATCAGGATGCCGCTATTCGCCAGGTCAAGCAGTTGTGCGAGACCAGTAAAGCAAAGCTCACCCTGATGGATGTCGTGCCTGAGATTAATCCCATTTGGCAGAAGTATCAGGAAAGTCTGGGTGATATTGAAGGCCAAATCACCAAGCAAATGCGCAACGAGCTGGAAAGCCTGGAAGCGGACTTTCGCAAGCATGGTATTGACGTTGAAAGCCACCTCACAGAAGGGCGAGCACATGAAGAAGTCATTGCTCGGGTAAAAGAGTCGGCAATAGACTTAGTTGTTGTCAATGCCCACCATGGGCAAAGCCTCAAACAGGCATTTTTCGGCAGTACCGCGCTACATCTAATCCGCAAGTGCCCATGCCCCGTGCTGGCTGTGCGCTCAGGCAATCGCCAACCGCCCAAGCGAATTATGGCTGCCATTGATCTCACCACGGATACCGGTTTTGAAACTAACCGACGCTCCATGAATCCGGATATCCTGCAGTCAGCGCAGTATCTGGGTGAACAATTGAATATGCAGTTGCATGTTGTACAAGCCTGGCAACTGGAAAACGAAGGTTATCTGCAACTGCGCGGTGGATTGGAAGACAACGTTATGGAAGCCATGATGAAGGATATGCGCGCCGAGTTTGTCAGTATCACTGATAACTACTGCAGCGAACATCTCTCGCAACCACTACCGCCAGGACAGCGTCATGTTGTACATGGGCATGCCGCCCATGTGATTGCGTCACAAAGCCAGATACATGAGATCGATTTACTGGTGATGGGGACGGTCAGCCGCCACGGCCTGAAAGGGCTGTTAATCGGCAATACCGCCGAAGAGATCCTGTCGGTTACCGACTGTTCTGTGTTGGTGTTAAAGCCTAAAGACGCTTAATTCTGAATCGGATCGATCAATCTCAGCTGCTGGCGAATTAGCGCGTCGGGAACCGGAATAAAGCCATCCCGGCGCACTAAATCTTGTCCGGCCGGAGACAAAATAAAGCGGATAAACTCCCGCTCCAGCAGTGGCAATGGCTGATCAGGCGCTTTGTTTACCACCAGATACAAAAAACGCGATAACGGGTAGTCCCCCGAGGCAATATTTTCCATACTCGGGGCAATATATTGCTTGCCTTCCCTGGCGATAGAAAGAGCGCGAACCCCAGCGGTTTTATAACCAAATCCGGCGTATCCCAATGCCCCATCAGAATAAGCAACGGACTGCACCACAGAGGCAGACCCCGGCTGTTCGTTGACCGTGGCCAGAAAATCCCCTTGGCAAAGCGCTTCAGCTTTAAACAAACCATAGGTCCCTGACACTGAATTTCGACCAAACAGACGAATTCTCTTATTCTGCCAACTTTCAGGTAACCCAAGTTGGTGCCAATAAGTGATAGGTTGCGCCGCACCACAATAACGGGTAACGGAAAATATGCCGTCGATCTCTTGTAAATTCAGCCCTTCCACCGGGTTGTGTAAGTCGACAAACAAGGCAATGGCATCGATAGCCACCTTCAACACGGTTGGCTGATATCCATGCACCTTACTGAAATAGGCAATCTCACTTTCTTTTAATTCCCGACTCATTGGGCCGACATTGGCCGTACCTTCGGTAAGCGCAGCCGGTGCCGTGGAAGACCCTGATGCCTGGATCTGAAATGCCACATGCGGGTAATAGCGTTTGAATTCCTCAGCCCAGAAAGTCATCAGATTGCCCAGAGTATCTGACCCCACCGAGGTCACAGTACCCGATACACCAGGCTGTTTTTGATAATCTTCTGCGCTGACTGACGGCATGCTAAAACTTGCCAGCAGCAGTAAAAAGGCACTAACTCTGGCTATTGGCATGACTATTTACCACGGTAAGCTCGGTTGAAAAACGAAAAGAGAAACAGCTGCCCTTACCCACTTCACTGTCGATCTCCAGCTTAGAATTGTGATGGGTCAGAACGTGCTTCACTATGGCAAGACCCAAACCTGAGCCGCCAGTTTTGCGCGACCGCGCTTTATCCACCCGGTAAAATCGCTCGGTCAGTCTGGTAAGATGCTTCTCGGCTATCCCCTCGCCATTGTCCTGTACATAAAACTCTGCGGTTTTGTCACGTAAACGCCAGCCCACAACAATCTTGCCTTTGGCAGGGGTATAGTGGATTGCGTTAAAAATCAGGTTGGAAAACGCACTGCGAAGCTCTGTTTCTATACCGAATACGCGCAACTGCGCATCGACAGAGAACTGAATATCGTGTCGTTTTTCCTGATTAAGTGCCGACGCTTCACTTTGAATAGCAGCCAAAATTTGTGGCACATCCACTATCTTCTCATACACCCTTTCTGCACTGGCCTCGATACGCGAAAGAATCAGCAACTGTTCTATCAGACTTTGCATTCGGCGGGTTTGTGAGGTCATTTCACCAAAGGCTTTATGCATAAATGCCGGAGGATAGGCCTGCGGGTCGGCATTAAACATTTCCAGATAACCATTGAGCACAGTCAGTGGCGTGCGAAGTTCGTGAGACACATTGGCTACAAAGTCCTTTCGCATTTCTTCAAGCTGGGTCACTCTGGTAACGTCCCGCGCTATTAACAGCAAATGCTTTTCGCCGTAAGGCATCACGCGGTATTCAAGGATCTTGTCGATATTAGTGGGTGAAGTGACTTCGATTGGATAGTCGAAATTCCCCTGATGGAAGAATTCAATAAACTGAGGATGGCGAATCAGGTTATCAACTCGTCTCCCGGCATCCTCTGGCCAGCGTAATCCAAGCTCAATTCGGGCAAGACGGTTACACCAGGCAATACAGGCATTGGCATCCACGACTACTGCCGCATCAGGCAAGGCTTCCGCCCCTTCCCTGAAACGTTTAACCAGAGCGCCAAGCTCTTTTCGCTTGTTACGGTTACGGCGCTGAAGATAATAAATACCTTCATACACGTGCTCCCATATCCCGGCAGTTTTGGGCGGCGTCATTTTTTTGCTGTGCCATAACCAGCGATTCAGGCGGTAGAGGTTCCAGTAATGCTGCACCAGCAACAAGGTTGCCGCAGCAGCAATACAGATAGCCAGGTTATCCAGATAAACACCCACCACCACAGCAAGCAGAAAGTAGACAACTAGTCGGCCAAGAATTTTCCACCAGGAGAAGGGATAATACATTGCGCCGGCGCGCCTCCTTACATGCTAGACTTTTGCCGAGAAGCGATATCCTGCGCCCCTCACGGTTTGGATCATAGCATCATGATTATGTTTGGATATCGCCTTACGTAAACGGCGAATATGTACGTCAACCGTGCGGTCTTCCACATACACATTGGTACCCCACACATTGTCCAGCAACTGTTCACGGCTGTATACCCTTTCACTGTGGGTCATAAAGAAGTGCAACAGTTTAAATTCTGTTGGACCCATATCCAGCGGCTCTTCCTTAGCAGTAACGCGGTGCGAGATGGGATCCAGTATCAATCCATTAAACTCTATAGGTTCATCACCTGAGGTAGGCGTGACCCTGCGGATAACGGCCTTCATACGAGCAACCAATTCTTTAGGCGAAAAGGGCTTAGTCACATAGTCGTCTGCACCAGCATCCAACCCTCGCACTTTATCGTCTTCCTCACCTCGAGCGGTCAGCATAATAATAGGGATTTCACGGGTATGTTCGTGTTGCTTTAACTTTTTGGCCAACTGCACACCGCTGCCCCCTGGCAACATCCAATCCAGTAAAATCAGATCTGGGTAGGGCTCTTTGACCATTTCCAACGCCACATCGTAATCTTCCGCTTCAATGGTCTCAAAGCCGGATTGCTCCAGCACAAATTTGACCATCTCACGAATGGGCGATTCGTCTTCCACCAGCAAGACTCTTTTTGACATGGTTTTAACCTTCTTCATGAAAACGCCCGCAATTATTGGTTGATTCTGTGACAGTTTTATTAAAGCTGATTGACAGCCCGACGCTACCGCCCCTGATTAGCTCTTCGAATCATAATTTTTGCAGCTCTCAAAAGCCAGCCCAGTGCGTTTCAGATGGTGCATATACAGACAATGCACACACCCCAGACTGGCTACATGTTCCTTTGTGACTAATTGAGTTTTCCCTTGTTATGCCTTTCTAAACGCTTGTCTAATATCGACTTTACGCATATTCTTGGTCTAACTGGGATGGATTGATGAAGCGGACTAAATTCAATGTCGAAGGTTAAAACAGGACTATCAAAGAAGCTGTTAACCCGCGTACTCTCCGTCTATTTTATTCTTACCCTGATTGTTACCCTCGGCCAAATTTTCACTGAATACCTCAATGCCAAGAATCATATTGAGAGTGAACTTCAGACCCTAAAAAACACCTTCAGCACCAGTCTAACCCGCGCTATTTGGGAGTTGAACACACCTCAGGCGGTCTCCATTGCCGAAGGTTTGATGGAACTTCCGATCGTCGACGGTGTACAAATTCGTGATGAGAATGCCAACTATATTGCAGATTTAGGCCGCACCAATAAGCAACCCATGGATCCTGTTACAACAGGCATTATGCGTGACCATGCAGGCGGTACTTTCGGTTACAGCTTTCCGTTGATCTTCGAGTTTTCCGGGCGAACCTCACAAGTTGGCGATGTCACCCTGTATTCCAGTTTTGAGATTATCTTTGGTCGTATTGAAGTCGGCATTTTCTTTCTGATCGGCAATGCCTTTATTAAAACCGCCTTTCTGATCTTTTTGTTCCTAAACGCCTTTCGACGCATGCTTACTGACCCATTGTCAGAACTGACGGAACAAATCAGCAAATTTGATATTAACCGTTTGGAGCAGTCCAAACTGCATGCCCGTCTCAGTGAAGAGAACGAACTGAAAGTATTGCAAGATGCTTACAACCAGCTGGTAGATGACCTAATTCGTTTTCAGGGCAAGCTTAACCACACTCAGGATGAGCTGCGCACCGCCAACCTCAAATTAGATGAACATAATCTGTCTTTGGAACAGGAAGTGGCCCGCAAGACCGCGTCCTTAAGTAAGATAATGCTGGATCTGGAGCAGCAAAAAGACGAGTTAATGGCCAATCAGCGCGAGTTGAAACTTGAAAACGAGAATCGTCGAAAGGTTGAGGAAGAGCTGCTGAAGAAAAATGCAGAACTGGCTGAGTCCATGAAAACCCTGCAAATGGCCAAAGATCAATTGGTGGAATCTGAGCGCATGGCGTCACTTGGTGGTCTGGTCGCCGGTATAGCCCATGATGTAAACACACCGCTGGGCGTGGGTGTAACCGCGGCTAGCTTCCTGCAAGAACGGCTGAAAGGGTTACAACAGGCCTTCGATGAAAAAAGCCTGACCGCTAAAACCATGGCGACCTTCCTCAACGAAGGGCAGCAAACAGCGACCTTACTGCTGACTAACCTAAATCGCGCCTCTGAATTAATTGCCAGCTTCAAACAGGTTGCCGTTGACCAAACCAGTGAGGCGGAGCGAGATTTTGACTTGGGTGAATACCTGCAAGAAATTATTCAATCGCTGGCGCCAAACTTAAAGAAGACCCAGCACAAGATAGAGGTAGAATGTCCAGACAATTTGCAGGTACGTTGTGCCCCTGGGGTGATTGCCCAAATATTTACCAACATGATCATGAACTCGCTGATCCATGGGTTTGAAAACAAAAAGGCGGGGACCATAAAAATCCGGGTTAGCAGTCAGGATGATCAGGTCAGAATCGAGTACCAAGACGATGGCAAAGGTTTGTCACCGCAACTGCTAAACAAGCTGTTTGAAGCTTTCTTTACCACCCGCCGTGGTCGTGGTGGCAGCGGCTTGGGCACGCACATCATGTATAACCTGGTTACTCAGGCCCTGCATGGTCAAATTGAAGCCCAATCAGATGAAGGCCGCGGATTACGTTACGATATTCACTTCCCACTCAGACGAGACGCCTAACGGCTATTGGTCACTGACTTCTGCACTAAAGCCTGATACCCTGCGCCCTTTCAAATGTAGTGGAACGGGTCCATGTGGTTTAAAAATCTTAAAATCTATTCACTTACCCAGTCTTTGGATATCAACCCGGAAGACTTGCATGATCAATTAAGTCAGGCGGCATTTCGTCCCTGTGGCAACCAGGATATTGCCAGCATGGGCTGGACTTCCCCCCTAAAGCAAGGTGCCAGCCTGGTACACGCTGCAGATGGCAGAATATTACTTTGCCTGAAAAAGCAGGAACGTATCCTGCCAGGCGCCGTCGTTGCTGCTGAGCTTGAAGAGCGCGTAGAAAAAATTGAACGCGATACCGGCGCCCCGGTTGGCAAGAAAGCCAAGCAGGAACTCAAGCAAGAAATTACCCACCAACTGCTGCCAAAAGCCTTTACCCGAGACAGCTACACTTTCGGTTTTATCTCGGCTAAGGACAATTTAGTGGTAGTTGATGCTTCTGCGGATGGCAAAGCCGAAGTCTTTCTGGCGCATTTGCGCAAAACCATGGGTTCCTTGCCAGTTGTACCATTGTGCCGACGCAGCTTGTCTCCAGACTTAACCAACTGGTTAAAGGGTGAAGCCATGCCTACCGGCTTTTCACTGCTGGAAGAAGCCGAACTGAAGTCACCGAATGAAGACGGTGCGATCATTCGTTGTAAAAACCAACCATTGGATGCGGAAGAGATCCAACTGCATTTACAAAGCGGTAAACTCGTGCAAAAAATCGCACTAGAGTGGGATGAGCGTATGACCGCATTGCTGCAGGAAGATCTGACAGTTAAACGCCTTAAGTTCAGTGACGTGCTGCGCGAACAGAACGAAGATATTCCTAAAGATCAGCAATTGGCCAGATTAGACGCAGACTTTTGCCTGATGTCAGCAGAAGTCGTTAAATTAGTGGAAGTACTCGACCAGGCGTTTGGCCTGGCCGAACAAAACTGATATTAGCGGGGCTGAAGCGCCCAGCTTCAGCCCTTTTATTGGAAAATCATCCTGGCATTATCACGCATGGTCTTAAATTCATCTCCGTCCAAAGCAGAGAGATCCTCAAATAGGCCTTTTTGCTGAGTAATGTTCATCACACCATCTTTTTGACTGCCCATCAGGCCGCTAAGTGCAGCCCCCAAACGGACAAAGTCCAGATAAGTAAGAGACTCAGGCATGTAACTCAAATTCCGCCAGTTCTCTGCCACCTCAACCAGCTCATCATGGAACCCCCATTCCCTTAGGATCACACCGCCAATACGTCCCGACAACTTCTGCACAGCCACAGATAGGAAAGTAGGATTGGCAAAGACGTCATCATGGCGTTCCGCTTCCGTAAAAATAGGCAACACACCGATATTGTGTACCAATGCGGCCAAAGTAATGATGTCCAGATTCAAACGCTTCTGCTTGGTTTTCTCAGTATGTAACTGTAACGCGGCCATGGCATTGGCCACTACTTCTATGGTTTGCTGCCACACCTGATTAATGTGCTCATGCACAATTTGATTTTTTGACACGAACAATTGTTCCATCGCCAGCGCAGTAGCAATGTTTTTAACTTGTCTTAATCCAATACGGGTAACCGCTTGATGAATAGTTTCAACTTTGACAGTCCTACCCATGTAGGCACTGTTGGAAATTTTGATAATTCGCGCGCTAAGTGCCGGATCCTGTCCGATAACATCAGCCATTTTATTCAAGTTGACTTCAGGATCATCAGCGGTACGACGTACCTTGAGTGCAATCGCCGGCAAGGTAGGCAGCACTAAAGTATCATTGTTAATTTTCTCAACCAGTATGGTGAGCAAGGCGTTTTCTGTGGACATATTCCAACCTTATAAAGCGGTGGTTTTTAGGCAAGAGATTAACCATAGAGAATATGCGGGGTTCTCCAAAGGTCGCCTTAAGTATCATCTAATTTATGGAAAAGTAAAAGAAATGTACCTGAAAAGCCCGGTATTGCCAGGGCATGTGCAGCTTGACCGAGATGCAGTACTATATTGGACGCAATAGTGTTTCACCTACCTCAATATTTAAAATAGAAAGCGACAGGAATACCATGAAACTCTCAAAACTAACCTTATCTCTAGCCATGGCATCAGGTGTACTGCTTGGCTGTTCTCAACCGGCACAACAACAAGTCACAGAGCAAGTCCCTGCCGTTGCAAAAGGGCCGGCATTAAAGCAGGGACTGGAATCCAGACTGGATATTTATTATCCGGTTGATCTCACCAGTGACATTTCCCACCTGTCTGCTCGTCAAAAGCAGATGTTAGGACTGTTGATTGACGCAGCCGAGATCATGGACGACTTGTTCTGGAAGCAAGCCTTCGGTGGCGATAAAGACAGCTTTCTTGCCGCCATAGAGAATACCAAGGTACGTAAGTTTGCCGACATCAATTATGGTCCCTGGGACAGATTAGATGGTGACAAAGCATTTTTAACTGACGTCAACGAAAAGCCGCTGGGCGCACAGTTTTACCCTGAAGATATGACCAAAGCCGAGTTTGAAGCGGCAGACTTTGCCGACAAGCAAGGCCTGTATTCTGTGGTGGTGCGCGATGCCCAGGGCAAACTAAGTTCGGTCCCTTACTCAAAATACTATCAGGCAGAGCTAACTGCAGCAGCCGACTTGCTGCGTAAAGCCTCAGCACTGGCAGACAATACAGAATTTGCCCAATATCTGGCAATGCGTGCGGACGCCTTGCTCAGCGACGATTACCAGCCCTCTGATATGGCCTGGATGGACATGAAAACCAACCCCATTGAGTTGGTTTTAGGCCCGATTGAAACTTATGAGGATCAACTCTATGGATATCGTGCGGCCTTTGAAGCATATGTGCTAATCAAAGACTTGGCCTGGAGCGAGAAGCTGGCAAAATACGCAGCGTTTTTGCCTGAGTTACAAAAAGGTTTACCGGTCGAGGATGCCTACAAACAGGAAATGCCAGGCTCAGATGCTGATCTTAACGCCTACGATGTGATTTACTACGCCGGACACTCCAATGCAGGCAGTAAAACCATTGCCATCAACTTACCCAACGATGAGCAGGTACAGTTAGAAAAAGGTACCCGTCGTTTGCAGTTGAAAAACGCCATGCAAGCCAAATTCGACAACATCCTGGTTCCTATTGCCGACCAGTTAATAGTGCCTGAACAGCGCAAACACATCACTTTTGATGCCTTCTTTGCCAATACCATGTTCCACGAAGTGGCGCATGGACTGGGTATCAAAAACACCCTGGATGGCAACGGCACTGTCCGTCAGGCTTTAAAGGAACACGCCTCAGCGCTGGAAGAAGGCAAGGCCGATATTCTTGGCCTGTATATGGTTCAGCAACTGCTTGAAAAGGGCGAAATAACTGAAGGCACCCTGGAAGACTACTATGTTACGTTTATGGCTGGCATCTTTCGCAGTGTCCGTTTTGGCGCCTCCAGCGCCCATGGCAAGGCGAACATGATCCGCTTTAACTTCTTTGCTGAGCACGGCGCCTTTGCCCGTGACGAGCAAGGTTTATATAAGGTGGACATGACCAAGATGGCTCAGGCCATTGATGCCCTTTCTAACCGAATCCTGACTCTGCAAGGCGATGGCGATTATGCTGGGGTCAATGCTTTGGTGGCTGACAAAGGCATTATTAAACCGCAGTTAGCAGAAGACCTTGCGCGTCTGACCCGCGCAAATATTCCAGTGGATATTACCTTTAAGCAAGGTAAAGAGGTTCTGGGTCTTTAATCACTGGATGGAGCGAGCTAAGAGACCGTCTGGTCTCTTAGCATCTAGCCTTACATCGTCTTCAACTTTTCCTGATAAGGTGGCCACCCTAACGGCTTACCGGCCAACACATGCAAATGCAGGTGATAAACCGTCTGTCCACCGTGTGGATTGCAGTTCATCACGGCGCGATAACCGTCCTCAGCGAAGCCCATGTCGGCAGCCAACTTGCCAGCAACCAAATACAAATGGCCAATCAACTCGCGGTCTTCAGATTCGATGTCGTTAATAGTGGCAATCGGCTTTTTTGGAATCACCAGAAAATGCACCGGCGCCTGGGGGTTAATGTCCTTAAAGGCTAGAGACAGCTCATCCTCGTAAATAATCTCGGCTGGAATTTCACGATTAATGATCTTGGTAAATAAGGTGTCAGACATAGTAGCCTCCCGGCAATTAACTAAACACGAAAACTAACAATACCACACCCAATATCAGGCGGTAGATAACAAAGGGCAACATGCCAATGCGTGAAATCCAAGTAAGGAATAACTTAATGCACAGATAGGCACTGACAAAAGAAAACAGTGCGCCATACAGCATGGCTTGCCAATCAACAGGGTGCTCACTGGCGGCTAAATCCAGTGATACCAAAAGGCCAGCGCCCAAAATAGTGGGAATAGACAGTAAAAACGAAAATCGCGCTGCACTCTCCCTATCCAGGCCAGCCATCAGACCAGCGGTCATCGTAATACCAGACCGTGAAGTACCAGGAATAATTGCCAGCGCCTGAGCAAAACCGACAAACAAGGCGCTTTTCCAGCTCAGCTGAAAAATATTCTTGTGTTGTTTGGCTTTGGCATCGGCATACCAAAGCAGTAAGCCGAAGACTATGGTGGTCACCGCAATGACCAGTGCGGAACGTGAGTAAACTTCGATAGCAGATTTAAACGCAAAACCAAAAATGACTGCCGGAATTGTGGCGACTATAACCCACCAGGCTAAACGGCTATGTTCGCTGTGCTGCCCTTTGAACACCGACGTCAACCACGCATTGATCAATCGCAGTATATCTTCCCGAAAATACAGCACCACCGCCAACAAACTGCCGACATGCACGGCAACATCAAAAGCTAAGCCCTGGTTATCCCAGCCGAGCAACGCCGAGGGCAAAATCAGATGGCCTGAACTTGAAATAGGTAAAAATTCGGTAATGCCCTGAATTAGGGCCAGTACGATAATTTCAATTAGCGTCATAGTGAGGGTTTCCAGTTAAAATCGACTTTCCATAGCTTCTGGCTGTCCTTGTTATAGTCCTGCCACAGTTGCTCATAGGAGATTTGTGTTACCGGGTGCAATTTTTTCGGCACCAGCTCAGCCAAGGGCCACAGCACGAAGGCATTGTGCAAGATCTCTGCGCGCGGCAATTCTACCGGGTTGCTCAGCACAAGATCATCATAAAGCAGTAAATCCAAGTCTAGCGTGCGGGGAGCAAACTTTTTGTCCCCTTGCAGACGGCCGTTTTGCCGTTCAATGGCTTTGAGATGATTCACAACCTCTTCCACCGATAACTGGGTATAGGCACAAATCACCATATTGAAGAAAGCACTACCGGCAAAGCCTACCGCCTCACTTTCGTATAAGCTGGATAGCTGCAAATCACCAAAGGTCTGATACAGCGCATCCAATCCTGAATAGGTATGCTTTTCACGTTCGACATTGCTACCCAGGCTAATAAAAATCTGCGCCATCTAGGGGCGACTCCGGGTTAGCTGCACAGCCACATTCTGGGCATTGGCTAAGATACCCGGTTTACTCAGTTTTAATGTGGCTTCCTGCACGTCAAACTCAGCAAACAATGCGTCCAGCATGGCAGATGCCAGGGCTTCCAGTAATTCAAAACTGCTTTTTGCTGCCACACGCTCCAGGCTTTCAGCCACCAGGGCATAATCTATGGTGTCTGTGACATTATCGGTTTGCGCAGCACGACTGAGATCACAGTGCATACATAAATCAACCAGTAACGGCCGTGGGGCTGTACGCTCCCAATCGTAAACACCAATTAACGATTCCAGGCGAAGCCCTTCAATATAAATTTTGTCCATAACACGTCAGGCCAGTAGAAATGGTGAGATAACTGCCTATTTCGGGTAATCTACCCAAAGTACGGAGCAAACGCTTACCTTTACAGGGCAGGCATCTAACCGCCAGAACAGGGCACGTTGCATTGGCGGGCAAGTTTACACAAGGGATCACACAAAGCAAATGACAGCATTAACCTTACTTATGATAGCGGCCGCCTACCTGGCAGGCTCAATTTCCAGTGCGGTGCTGATTTGTAAGGTGTTCGGTCTGCCTGACCCCAGAACAAAAGGTTCCGGCAATCCAGGCACCACCAACGTATATCGAATAGGTGGACGTTTTCCGGCCTTGTTAACCTTACTCTGTGATGTGCTTAAGGGTACCATTCCGGTCTGGGGCAGCTACTTTCTTGGCATCGAGCCCCTGTATTTGGGATTTATTGCCATTGCCGCCTGCCTGGGACACATCTATCCGTTATTCTTTGGTTTTAACGGTGGCAAAGCTGTTGCTACCGCCTTGGGCACCATGTTGCCGATCGGGTTGGACCTATCCGGCTTACTAATCGCTACCTGGATTGCCACTGTCTTCATTACAGGTTATTCCTCCCTGGCAGCTTTGATTACTGTCGGGTTGGCACCAGTTTTTACCTGGTTTATAAAACCTCAATACAGTATTCCTGTGACTATGCTGTCAATTCTGATTATCGCCCGCCATCGCAGCAATATTGTGCGTTTGTTTAAGGGCGAAGAAGGGCGAATTTGGGATAAGGGAAAAACCCTGGAATAACACTCTGGCAGTTAGCTGACGCAACCTTCATTGCGCCAGCGATAGCAGAGTATAGGAAAGGATTTATCAAACTGGTGGCAATGATTCCAGCGGCCAGCGCGGCTTGGCCTTGGCGCTCAACTCTTCATGTTGGCCTGCTTTTAATCTTTGCATCCCAGCATAGGCAATCATGGCACCGTTATCCGTGCAAAATTCCAGACGGGGGTAATACACCTCGCCTTTATTCTTCTGCATCATAGTTTGCAGCGCTTCACGAAGAGATTTATTGGCACTCACTCCGCCAGCAATCACCAGGCGGTTAAGCCCCGTCTGTTCCAGGGCCCGGCGACACTTAATCACTAAAGTTTCCACTACGGCGGTTTGAAACGCACAGGCGATATCTGCCTTAGTTTGCTGATCATCACCCTGATCACGGATAGTGTTGGCAGCAAAGGTTTTAAGACCGCTAAAACTAAAGTCCAACCCTGGCCTGTCCGTCATCGGGCGCGGAAATACAAAACGACCAGCCGCACCGCCCTCAGCAAGCTTTGCCAGTAAAGGGCCGCCCGGATAATCCAGCCCCAGTAACTTTGCCGTCTTGTCGAAAGCTTCACCGGCCGCATCATCCAGCGATTCGCCAAGCATTTCATAGCGACCTATGCCGTCCACCCGCACTAGCATGGTGTGACCGCCAGACACCAACAGGGCCACAAAGGGAAATTCGGGAGAGGGTTCATCCAGCATGGGTGCCAGCAAATGCCCTTCCATATGGTGAACACCCACTGCGGGAATATTCCAGGCATAGGCCAAACTGCGGCCAACAGAGGAGCCAACCAGTAAAGCGCCAGCCAAGCCGGGTCCCTGGGTAAAGGCCACTCCGTCAAGTTGTTCGGCCGTGGTATCGGCATCCACTAAGGCTTTTTTAATCAGCGGAATGATTTTGCGAACATGATCCCTGGATGCCAGTTCAGGTACCACACCACCATAATCGGCATGAAGTTTTACCTGGCTGTAAAGTTCATGGGACAATAAGCCCAGTTTGTCATCATAGATGGCAATGCCAGTCTCGTCACAAGAGGTCTCGATACCCAGGATCCGCATACTCTTCACTTTATCTGCTATTATGGCGGCGGATTTTACCTTGTCGGGGCAAAATTCTCCATGGCAGTGTGGTTTGTATATGGGTGTAAGCAATGTTCGCCCTATTTTGTAATTAAAACTTCCCCCGGCCTTTACTTTCGTCTCGGATATGATTAAAATTCCGCACCATTTTTAACCATGCCGGTTATAATTCGAGCTGGTAACAAGCACTTATTTTTGAGGTGAGATTTTAATGCCGATTGTTAAAGTTAAAGAAAACGAGCCGTTTGATGTAGCTCTGCGCCGTTTCAAGCGTTCTTGTGAAAAGGCTGGAGTTCTGTCTGAGGTTCGTCGTCGTGAGTTCTTTGAAAAGCCAACTTGGGAACGCAAGCGCAAAAAAGCTGCTGCTAAAAAGCGTCACCTGAAAAAGCTGGCTCGCGAGAACGCACGCCGTATCAAGCTTTACTAAGATCTCCCCCAAAAAGGCGCGCTAAGCGCCTTTTTAATTTGCATAACGAGTATGTCCATGAGTCTGATTGAACGCCTGAAAGAAGCCCAAAAAGACGCCATGCGTGCCAAAGATAAAACACGTCTGGGCACCATTCGTATGGCGCTTGCCGAGGTTAAGCAAAAAGAAGTCGACACCCGCGAAGCGGTATCCGAATCTGATGCCATCGCAATCCTGACTAAAATGCTCAAGCAGCGCAAAGATGCCCATGCGCAATTTGAGGCAGCCGGACGCCAGGATTTGGCCGACCAGGAAGCTGCCGAAATGGTCGTGTTGCAAGATTTTTTGCCTCAGGCCCTGACCGAAGCGGAATTAGAAGCGCTTATCGGCCAAGCGATGCAAGAAACCGGCGCTGCGGGTATGCAGGATATGGGTAAGGTGATGGCCTGGCTGAAGCCTCAGGTTCAAGGTCGCACCGACATGGGACAGCTAAGCGGCAAAATTAAAGCTAAGCTCGGCTAAAATTTTCCCATCTGATTATCAGGGTCAGTGAAATGTCACTGACCCTTTTTTGTCTTTGTGGCATCATCCTTTTCTTACTAAGTGAATATCGGCAGTTATGGCAGGACTGATCCCGCGCGACTTCATTGATGACCTTCTGGCACGTACCGATATTGTCGAATTGGTAGACAGCCGTGTGCGTCTAAAAAAAGCCGGTCGAAACTATCAGGCCTGTTGCCCCTTTCATAACGAAAAGAGTCCGTCTTTTACTGTCAGTCAAGACAAGCAGTTTTATCATTGCTTTGGCTGTGGCGCCCATGGCAACGCCATTTCATTCCTGATGGAATATGACAGGCTGGAATTCCCTGAGGCCATTGAAGAACTGGCTCGCTATCAAGGTGTAGAAGTGCCCCGAGAGCAGGGCAATTCTCCCCAGCAAAGCAAAGAAAAACGCCAACAGCAAGAAAATGACTATGAACTGATGGAGAAAGTCGCACGCTTTTTTGTCCATCAGCTCAAGCATCATAGCAACGGCTCACAAGCCATTGATTATCTCAAGCAGCGCGGCTTGTCCGGAGATATCGTCAAGCAGTTTAATATAGGGTACGCCCCGTCTGACTGGGATGCTGCGCTAAAAACCTTTGGCCGCACGCCAGCTTTGCAACAACAGCTGCTCGATTTAAAAGTGATCAGTGAAAACGAGCAGCGTCGCCGCTTCGACTTTTTCCGTGACCGGATTATGTTTCCGATCCGCGACCGTCGAGGCCGGGTGGTAGGCTTTGGTGGCAGAGTCATGGGCGATGGCGGCCCGAAGTACCTGAACAGCCCGGAGACCCGCATTTTCCACAAAGGCCATGAACTCTATGGTTTTTATCAGGCCAGGCAAGCTAACCGCAAACTTGAACGCTTGATGATCGTTGAGGGCTATATGGATGTGGTCGCTCTCGCGCAGTTTGGTATTGACTATGCAGTCGCCTCTTTGGGTACAGCAACGACTGCCGAGCATATTCAATTGTTGTTCCGCGCCGCCCCCCAGTTAGTCTGCTGTTACGATGGCGACCGCGCCGGGCGTGATGCAGCCTGGCGGGCGCTGGAAAACGCCCTACCCTATCTGAAAGATGGGGTGGAAATGAAGTTTCTGTTTCTTCCTGATGGGGAAGATCCAGATACTCTGGTACGCAAATTGGGCAAAGAGGCTTTTGAGCAACAGTTGGAATCGGCGGTTCCACTGTCCAAATTTTTCTTTGACAGTTTGATGAGCCGCCATCACACAAAAAGCAATGAAGGTAAGGCCGCGTTAAAGGCTGAGGCCATGCCGCTGCTGGCCAGTATTCCAGAGTGTACACAGAAAAAGATGCTGGAAGACCAGCTTAATGAATACACACTGGAAGATAAGAACCTGCGTCTAAAACGTGAAATTGAAGAAGCGTTTCAACGTCACAAACCCAGACAAGTGGACAATCAGTTGCTGTCCAAACACAGTTGGACACCGATTAGATTGCTGTTGAGGCTTCTGCTGGAAGAACCCTCTCTCGCAGCAAAATATCCTGAATTAGCTCCCTCAGCCTTGGGTAAAGTGCCTATCAGTGGCTTGGATGTACTTCAACAGGTGCATGAAGATTGTCTGGCCAACCCACATTACAAAACGCCGCATCTGCTGGAACGTTTCCGCGGGCACAAGATCCAGGAAAGTTTGTCTAAACTGATGACGATGGATTTACCTGTAGACGATAGTAATCCATTAGAAGACCTGTACCGGGACGGTTTTGATCGCTTGATCAATTTATATTTGCAAACGCGCTGCGATGAACTCTTGGCAAAAGCGCGACTCGGCACTATATCCATGGAAGAGAAGCGTGAACTTAACAGCCTGATGCGCGACCTGTAAAAACAAGGCACAAATTCCTGTTACACAGAGAATGGGGCTAGCGGCAGAACGGTGATTTCTGCTATACTGCGTAATTCTCTGCGCGTCGGTTCAGAACAGATTTAACTCTATTTGAGAAGTGGAAGGTATATGGCGTCGAATAAGCAGTCTCAGATTAAACTCCTCATCGCAAAAGGTAAAGAGCAAGGTTATTTAACCTTTGCTGAAGTCAATGACCACCTCCCACAGGATATCGTCGATTCTGATCAGATAGAAGACATTATCCGCATGATCAACGACATGGGGATCCAGGTATTTGAATCAGCACCTGATTCCGATGAGTTGTTAATGCAAGAGACCACGGCCGACGAAGATGCTGCAGAAGCTGCAGCTCAGGCGTTGGCAACGGTTGAGAGCGAAATTGGCCGTACTACCGACCCGGTGCGCATGTACATGCGTGAGATGGGTACCGTTGAGCTTCTGACCCGTGAAGGCGAGATTGATATTGCCAAGCGCATCGAAGACGGTATTAATCAGGTCCAGTGCTCTGTTGCTGAGTACCCTGAAGCCATTACCTACCTGCTTGACCAGTGGGACCAATTTGAAGCCGAAGAAATTCGTCTTAGCGACATTGTTCTAGGCTTTATTGATCCTAACGAAACCGACGTTGCCCCAACGGCCACTCATATCGGCTCAGAGCTATCCGAAGAAGAATTGGATGATGAAGACGATGATGAGGACGAAGACGAAGACGATAACGCCGATGATGACGGTGATTCCGGTGTAGATCCTGAGCTGGCGCGCCTTAAGTTTGCAGCGCTGCGCGAACAATACATCAAAACCCGTGATGCTATCTCGTCAAAAGGTCGTGATCACGCTGATGCCAAAACTGAAATTGCGGCATTGAGTGAAATCTTCAAAGAATTCCGCCTGGTGCCCAAGCAATTTGACCGTATGGTTAAAAACATGCGCGGCATGATGGATCGTGTACGAGTTCAAGAGCGCATTGTAATGAAGCACTGCGTTATGCACGCCAAGATGCCAAAGAAAGACTTTATCAAAGCCTTTGCTGGCAATGAAACCAGTTCACAGTGGTTGGTCGAATTACTCAACTCCGGTAAACCCTACGTTGCCGATCTTCTTACTCACAAAGAAGAGCTTGAACGCTGCATCTCGAAGATGAACCAGGTTGAAGAAGAAACCGGCCTGAGTATCGCTGATATTAAAGATATCAACCGTCGCATGAGCATTGGCGAAGCCAAAGCCAGACGTGCCAAAAAAGAGATGGTGGAAGCCAACTTACGTTTGGTTATCTCTATTGCCAAAAAGTACACCAACCGCGGTCTGCAATTCCTTGATCTGATTCAGGAAGGCAACATAGGTTTGATGAAGGCCGTAGATAAGTTCGAATATCGCCGTGGCTATAAGTTCTCAACTTATGCAACCTGGTGGATTCGTCAGGCTATTACCCGTTCTATCGCGGACCAAGCCCGTACCATCCGTATACCTGTACACATGATTGAGACGATCAATAAACTGAACCGTATTAGTCGTCAGATGCTGCAGGAAATGGGCCGCGAGCCAACGCCAGAAGAATTGGCTGAGCGTATGTTGATGCCGGAAGACAAGATCCGCAAAGTACTGAAAATCGCTAAAGAGCCAATCTCGATGGAAACCCCCATCGGTGATGATGAAGATTCACATCTGGGCGATTTCATTGAGGACAGCACTATTATCCAGCCACTGGATTCAGCTACCTCAGGCAGCCTGAAGAGCGCCACTCAGGAGGTGCTAGCCGGCCTTACCGCCCGTGAAGCGAAAGTGCTGCGTATGCGTTTCGGCATTGATATGAACACCGACCATACGCTGGAAGAAGTAGGCAAGCAGTTTGACGTAACCCGTGAGCGTATTCGTCAGATTGAAGCCAAAGCGCTGCGAAAATTGCGCCACCCCAGCCGCTCTGAGCAGTTGAGAAGCTTCCTGGACGAGTAAGTTCAGCTAAATCAAGACATCGATTAACATACCCCCTGCTCGCAGGGGGTATTTTTTTATCTACTGCCCCTCATACTTCCCAGATTACTGCTACGCTAAAAAAGAGTGTTCATAAGCACTTGATCATTGATAACCGCTAATTTTTGTCGATGCCTGCCGATACAGAATAGGATCTCCAAGCTAGTCGTTATTGCTTCGGGAGTTATCTTGGGGTGTCAGTTAAGAGGTTTGCAGTCATGTCTTACCGCTGTATTGAAGCTTTAATGATCAACGCATTGGACTGGGTTGATGAATGGGACCCCATGAAGGGGCATAGATTTCAACGCGTTTCCTCTGACGGTGGAGTCGTTAATCTGGCCGTTGGTGATATCGACCATGATGGCATGTGTTACCGCGCTCTGAAGATTTTTGATGTTGTTATTCCAAGCGAGAAACGAGAGCAAGGCCTTTACTCCTTCTTTGTTCATCGCTTGGAAGATATGGCCTTTAGCTTTGGTGCAATCTGGCACGAACAGGTCGACAATCCCATCCTTCGGGACCGCCACATCCGCTATAAGCTCAGGCGCCGAGGCCACAGTTTCTACAAAATTACCGGCTCTCCCCATCCCAGACGCTTACTGGTTGGCCTAAGTGCCCTGCATCAAGGCCAGGATCCAGCAGGAACGATAAACCCTTAGTGAAGGCGAGCTATTCCAGCTCGCCTTTGCGATAAGGTATTTCGTCGTCCAAGCGCTCCAATTCATGCGTGCGACGCAGCGGCGAATCGGTGTGGCGTGCCAGCCAGAAATAAGCCGTGGGCACCACATAAAGAGTCATAAAGGTTGCCATCATCACACCGGCGAAAATCACCATACCGATAACCATGCGGCTCTCTGAGCCTGGGCCACTGGCGAGTACCAAAGGCAGTGAGCTGAAAACCGTGGTGAATCCTGTCATCACTATGGGGCGTAACCTTTGCCTGGCGGCTTGCTTTAGGGCTTGCTCAAACTCGACACCTACGTCACGCAGCTGGTTGGCAAACTCAACAATCAAAATACCGTTTTTCGCTGCCAGTCCGATCAACATGACTAGTCCAATCTGGCTATATATGTTGATTGAGAGATTACTTAAATACAGGCCAATGTATGCCCCAAGCAGCGCCAAAGGCACGGTCAGCATAATCACCAAAGGATGTATCCAACTTTCAAACTGGGCGGCAAGCACTAAATACGTTACGGCCAACGCCAGAGCAAAAATAAACAGAATAGAGCTGCCTGACTCCTGATAAAGCAGTGACTCACCTCGATAGTCCACGGCGATAGTATCGGATACTTCCTCATCCACTACCTTGTTCAGGAACGTCAATGCCTCGCCCAAGGTATAACCATCTGCCAGGTTGGCAGTAATAGTAATGGAACGCATCCGGTTGTAACGGTTCAGCGTGGAGGACGTTGCTCCTTCTTCAAAAGTCAGCAGGTTATCCATAGGGATCAACTGACCGCTGCGCTTAGAGCGAACATACAAATTTTCAATGCTTTGCGGAGAGCGATAGTCTTCTTTGTTGCCCTCCATAATCACATAATATTCTTGCCCGCGATCCAGATAGGTAGAGACACGGCGCTGACCCAACATGGTTTCCAATGTCCGGCCTATGTCACCAATAGATACGCCTAAGTCAGCCGCACGGTCACGATTAATCTTGACCAGAAGCTGCGGCCAGGTTTCCTTGTAGTCACTATCTAATCTGACCAACCCCGGATTTTCTGCCGCCTTGGCCATAACGATATCTCTGGCCTCAACCAAGTCTTCATAGGTATCGCCTTTCAATACAAACTGTACTGGTCGGCCCATACCACGGCCTCCAAGACTGCTGCGCATAATGGCGAAGGCTCTGACATCGGGAATTTCGGATATCTTGGCGCTCACTTCATTCATCAACTCGAATGTAGAACGCTGTCGATCCTGCCAGTCTACGGCACCGACAATGGCAATACCCGCCGACCCACCAAAGCCGGGCGTGCGTACCAGTACCCGATTCACTTCGCCTTCTGCCAGATATGGCAGCAAAATAGCCTCAATCTTGGCAATATTGCGGCTGTTGCTTTCAAAGCTGGCCCCTTCAGCGGCCTGCATCATAATAAAGAAGTTTCCGCGATCTTCCCTGGGCACAAACTCACTGGGTATTTTGCTAGAAAGACCATAAAGCGCCACCAGGCTCACGGCCACCATTAAAAAACTGACAACAGGCTGATGCAGACTTTTGCCCAGGGAATTGAAATAGCCACGCTCTAATTTCGTAAAGCCTTTATCAACAAAGCGACCAAACCAACTTCCCCGCTCTCGCTTTTGCAGGATCTTAGAACACAACATGGGAGATAAGGTTAGTGCGGTGAAACTGGAAAATGCCACCGCAGCGGCAATAGCCACAGCAAATTCGGTAAACAACCTGCCGATATTGCCCTGTAAAAATACCAGTGGCAAAAACACCGCGACCAGCACCAAAGTAGTGGCGATTACCGCAAAGCCTACTTCACGGGCTCCCCGATACGCAGCCAGGATAGGTGGCTCGCCCATTTCCACCCGGCGGTATATGTTTTCCAGCACCACGATGGCGTCGTCCACCACCAATCCAATAGCTAAAACCAGTGCCAGCAAGGTCAGCAAGTTGATGGAGTAACCCAGCATATACAGCACCATAAATGCCGCCACTAAGGATACGGGCACAGTGACGGCCGGAATGATGGTGGCTCGCACATTGCCAAGGAAGAGATAAATAACAATCACCACCATAGCCATGGCAATAGCCAGGGTCTCATACACTTCATCAATGGAATCTTCGATAAACACCGACGAGTCATAGCTGGGGACAATAAAAATATTCCCCGGCAGATTGGTTTCAATGTCGGCGATGGCTTTTCTGGCAGCAATGGCCACATCCAGCGTATTGGCTTTGGATTGCTTAACAATCCCAAGGCCAATCATATTCACGCCATTGCCACGAAACTCTGTTTCATCGTCCTCGGCGGCCAGTTCTACCCGCGCAACCTCTCCCAATCTCACCAGATAGCCGTCATCGCCGGCTTTAATGGTTAACTGCGAGAAATCGTTAGGCGTCAGGAAGGTGCGCGCAACTCGCACTTCAAAGTCCCGGTCATCAGATTCGATAACCCCGGCTGGCAGTTCTACGTTTTCGGCTCGTATTACCTGCTCGATATCCGTGACTGTAATGTTTCGCGCCGCCATCGCATTGCGGTCAAGCCAAACCTTCATGGCATAGGTGCGCCCCCCACCTATTTGTACCCTGGCCACACCGTCAACAATAGCCAATCGGTCAACAATGTAACGGTCAGCATAATCGGTGAGTTCCATCACCGACATGGTGTCACTGCGCAGGTTGTACCATACCACTACGTCTTCATCTGAATCTGACTTAAACACCTCAGGCGGGTTTGCTTGCTCTGGTAAGTTGTTTAAAGCCCGACTGACGCGCTCACGTACATCATTGGCAGCAGCATCGATATCGCGATGTAGTTCAAATTCAATACTGATAGAAGAGCGGCCATTCCGGCTGCTGGAGGTAATGTTCTTTATGCCCTCAATACCGCTGATTCTGTCTTCCAACAACTGGGTAATACGGCTTTCAACAATATTTGCAGAAGCACCAGGATAGCTCGTGTTGATAGAAACTATAGGTGAATCCACATCCGGGTATTCACGCAGCGACAGCATGCTAACTGCAACCACACCAAACACAATAAGGAGTAGATTGACGACCGAGGCAAAGACCGGACGTTTAACCGATAAATCTGACAGCAGCATGGTTACTCCTGGATCCTGACTTGAACGCCTTCACTTAAACGCAAGGTACCTTCAACCACCACCTTGTCACCGGATTCAATCCCCGACAGAATTTGTGCAATCCCAGGCTTACGCCGACCAACATTGACTTCGGTTTGATGTGCTTTATTGTCCTTATCGACAACATAGACATATTGCTTATCCTGAATAGGTAGCAGCGCCCCTTCAGGCAATATCAGCGTATTTAGAACCTGTTTTTGCAGATTAATTTGCAGCAGCATTCCAGGGCGTAGCTTCAGTTCAGAATTATCAATAATCGCTCTGACCTGCACAGCCCGCGTTACTGGGTCAATACGCGAGTCTAAACTGGAAATCTCTCCGCGAAATGCTTCTCCTGGATAAGCAACAGTACTGGCAATGACCAACTGCCCTTTAGCAACATCCGGCAAGTGAGATTCAGAAATACTGAAATCCACTTTAATCTGAGTCAGATCATCGAGGGTGGTGATCACATCGCCAGGCTTAACCAGAGCACCTTTACTGATCCGCCGAATCCCCAGTCGGCCGGCAAAAGGAGCACGAATCTCCAACTCAGCTAAGCGTGCGTTAGCCACTTCCAACTGCGCAGCCAGAGCATTTACACGGGCTTCCTGGGCATCTAACAATTGCGCAGAGGCAGCATTTTCTTTGGCTAAATCACGGATACGCACCAACTGACGTTTCGCTTCCTGCAAATTTACTTCTAACTCATTGACCCTGGCTTTTTCCTCGCGGTTATTGAGGCTGACCAACAATTGGCCCTTCTCAACCAAGTCACCGTCATCAAAGACAATACTGTCGACGATTTCGCTCTCCAATGCGGTGATGGCAACGGCCTCATTGGCCCTGGCGGTGCCAAGTGCTTCAATAAGCACGGCAAACTCCTGCTCTTTAACTTCCTGAACTTTAACCGGCACAACCTGCATCATTCGCTGGTTTTGCTCTTGTTCATTTGGCAGATAAACGTATACGGTTAACGCTGCGACCAGCAGCAAAATGATCAAGACAGGTGAAATATTGCGTTTTGTGGTCATCTAGCCTGTTGCCCCAAAGGTAATTCATTGTTTTTACTAGCTACGCTGTTCAACGGCGTGCATTTTCTTATATCAGCTAATGCAGTATGGCAGAGATAAGCCCGAAGTATTGATCCGTAATGGCCATCCGCCTAATATGGGCGGCATCCTTTCTGCAAGATCTCTGTGCTTTGCGAATTACTGTCCTTATCGCCTGTATATACTTCCTTCTGGCATGCTCTTCAGAGCCTCCGGCCGATCCCATGTGCCGGGTCAAGGAACAGACTAAGGAGGCTACTCCCGGTAACGCCGCATGCCTAATAAAAATCGATAAATGGTTGCTGACTATAGGTCATCGACATTCAGGTAAATTAGACCTGCCTGGCGGTTTGAGTAACGGAGAAGAAAGCGCGCAATGTACGGCTCATCGTGAAACCTGGGAAGAGACCGGTTTCAATGTAGAAGTAGGTGCATTTCTCGGTGAAAACGAAGCAGGCTTTCGCTTTTATGCCTGCCAGTTGCAAGATGATTTTGGCAGCGAGATGAAAACCTTTCCTGTACCTGATTGGTCACGTATGGAAATTAGCAGCATTCAGCTAACAGACCCCTTTGAGATACAGATCCATGATTGGCGTTTTGAAGAGGAACTATTGCAGATCAGGGCGCTATTCAATAGGGCTGATGAAACCGATGAAAAGCCATCGGATATCGAGTAATTAACACCAATCCATTATAAGCACTAAGTCTGTTAAAAATGAGTCGTGTCATTCATATTCAACATACCAAGAAAAAAAATCAAATACTTGATTTTAATCAAATTATTAGTTAAGAATCTTGAATTCGAGCTATATTAACCATTTAAAAACCTGCTCAACAAACAAACAGTTTTTTAATTTACTCAATAAAAAAAGCCGGTTAACGCAAAGTTAGACCGGCTTTTTTCAGCTCTAACCCAAATTATCAGGTATTTACTTTATTCTGATGTTTTTTCCGATAATTCCACATTAGATATCTGAGCAAGGCTTGGTGTTGAACTAGCGAACCACAAGGACATAAAGTCCTCGGTAATTTTTTGTTCAATCTCTGTCGCTTGCTCAGTGGGGCAAAAGATTTTAATCCGCACTTCAGTGTCACCGAGATGATTGGTGGTTACCCTTATATCAGGATCAGGCCCGGCAATTACCACATCCAGACGCTTTTGAATGAGATTGTTGTAACGCATCGCAACATCCCGGAAATGCTCACAATGGCCGCGCGCTCGATTAAGTAATTCCTGCTTAAAGGCAAACACATTGACCGTCTGATCCCTCACCAAGGTGAAGGTATGGCTGGCATAACGCTTCAAGTAATTGAGGTTTTTAACTGTACTGGTGACCAGTAAGTTGTTTGGCAGATTCAAGGTCTTACCTGTGTATTGGTAGGTCTCCATATCGACTTCCAATAAGGTCAGAGTAAACCAGTGAGACTCCATTACCTCGCCATGGTATGTGCCCACCTGGATCCAGTCGCCCACCCTGAACATACGAGTACTAGTGGCGTACAGGAAGCCCATAATGCACTGAATAAATTCTCTGGTCGCCAATACAATGGCAACCATAAAAGCAGCAATAGACAATGCCAGATTCTGTAGTTCGGTTGACCATACCACCAGTAAAAACAAAACCAACATGAAGTTTGTCGCATTCTTAATGGCGTTAACTACATGTCGCTTATCTTCATCTTTGCGTTTGGCTCGTCGACGGATCAGTCGCAGGATCCACTGACGCACCACAAGAAATAATGCGCCGAAGGCCACCGACATCACCAGTTTATGACCCACAATAAACTCCAGGGCCCTTTCCAACCAAACTTCCAAACTTACTACTCCTGCTTTGTAGAATGAATAAATACTATGCTTTTTTTATGGCACCGAATTGCACATGAACGCTATGCGCTATCAGCCTTGATAAAGTGCCAATTGGTCAATGCGCTTTTGAATTTCTTCCAGTTCAGCTTTGTAAGCCTGACTATCGACTTGCTGATAACGCTGCTTAAATGCCTGTTTATCGAAGCCTTCGGGCAAGCCATCTACCGATGGAAAGAACAACGCTTCGTTACCTAATCCAGCCATCATCTGCTGAAAATTTTCAGCCGTAGCCGGGCTTGTTGCTAACTCAGCAAAACGAATGCCGGTCATATCTGCTGCCAGGTCTACAAAGCTGAAGCCACTGCCTTTTTTGGCTCTGTCCATCAGTTCTTTAAATTCGCCAATGGCAATGCTAATACCTTGTTCAGACAGCAGTTTTATCGCCGCTGAATAGAGAAAGTGCAAACTCAGGTCACGGCGCTGGGCTAAAGTGGTATGCGTGGAAATGGTTTTGATCTTGCCACTTTCTCCGCTCAAATCACCGATAAAATGCGAAAAACGATGGCTTCCAGCAAATATGACAAGCGCCATTATTGCCGCTTCATTTTCTACACTGGCCACCGCCCCTGATTGAGTGCGTTGCCTGGCTTTATCAAATACATGACCAAGCAGAATTCCCAGAGAAATATCCGACTTAGGCATTGGCATTTGCTGTAATTGTGCAAGATAGTATTGCACCCGCTGACGACGCAATTCATCTGCTTCCGATAGATTAGACTTGGGCAACGCCTTGAGCTTGGCGACAAGATCATCAAAAGGGGCCACTCGCACCAGCATTCTGTCTTCGCTCAAATGAACTTGCTGGATGCGCTGAACAAAATCCGAAGCCAAGGTTTCACCCAGCTTCCAATCTAACAACCAAAGAAGCACCGCCTGCGCCCGCTCGCCAGGCAAGCTAATTCCCCCAATCTTTAGTGTCCCTAGTTTCACTCCTTCGGAAGGCAACAGCTCAGCACTGACATTCAAATATTCACCGAAGGGATTGCCAGGTAAATGATAGCTCCAAACCATCCATCCCAGCTCATTGCTTAGTCCAATCTGCCCCTGTAATTTTGGTGCCGCCCGCTGGGCTAACCCTGCCAAACTTTGCAATTGTGGACGGCTCAACTGCACAAATTGCTGGTAACGACTGCGCTTTAACAACCCTGTCAACTGTTGCAGTAGTGGTTGAACTTCATCTGCATGCTCTAATTGGCCTGCCAAATCTTCCTGTACCCATGGTTTATCTTCCACCACCAGAAAAAGCGTCAATCCGGCCACCATCAGCAATACTAATATTGTTGTACCCAGGCCAAACACCAGCCACTTGCTAGCCTTTATCATTGAGATTCCATGTTCAACAGAGTGAAAGTTCAGATGCTGTATTTAACCACACTGGTCGTCAATTGACAGAATCGACCTTGGCTAAATTCCCTGGTCCAACAAGCATTTTTGTAACTGCTGCACAGACTCGGCGATTTCCTGCTCGTTTAGTGAAGCGAAACCGAATCGAATATGCACGCCCTTGTCTTCTCCCTGTGCGAAAAAGTGCTCTCCGATAAACCCAAGTAATCTGAGTTTTGCTAGCGCCTCTTCAGACAAAACCTTCGAGCAGCGAAGCCATAGGGCCATTCCTCCGGCTGGTAAATCGAAACTCACTTTATCTGCCAGTGCTTCAAGCAATAAGCTGGCAGCGAGATCACGACGCTGCTGGTAAATCTTGCGCGCCTTGCGAATGTGTCTTTTGACTAAGCCGCTTTCCATTAGGTCTGCTACGGCCAGTTCCACAATGGCATTGCCTTGTCTGTCAACCAGCATGATCTGTCCGGCAATACGATCTATCAGCTCCGCCCCTGCAACCATGTAGCCCAAACGCAGTCCCGGCGCGAATACTTTGGAAAGCGAACCAATATGAATGACATTTTGTGCATCCGCCAGGCTGGCAAGGGGAGCCACAGGCCGATTGTCATAGTGAAATTCATGGTCATAGTCATCTTCAATCACCACAAAATCATACTGGAGGGACAAATTCAGCAAGGCTAATCGTCGCGCCGAAGACATGCAAACCGTCGTGGGGTATTGATGATGTGGGGTAGTATACACCGCTGCCACACAGTGATTTTGCAGTAACTCGTGTAAATGTTCGGTATCCAGGCCCTGCTCATCCTGACGACAATCAACCACCTGAAATCCCAGTGATGTAAAGGTCGCACGTGCCGGTGGATAACTGAGTGTTTCCATAACTATGACCCCTTTATTTGGGTCTAGAAGTTGCGCAGATAGAAAAATGCCCATTTGGCTCCCTCGCACCACGCAGATTTGCTCCAAGGTCACGCGCATAAAGCGGTCTTGTGTTAGCATCTGCTGGATGGCCCAACGCAGTCTTGATGTCCCTCGTGGATCGCCATACCCCAGCGTACCACTGCGAATAGATTCCAACAGCCCACGCCGGGTTGCTCTGGCCAGCTCTTCGTAAGGAATAAGGCGTAAGTCAGGGGTACCGTCGTTACTCACTCGCTGTTCCTGCTCGGCCAAAGAGGCCGCTGGCTGCATGGCATCCAACTTATTTGGCACTCTCAATTTCGCATGCGCCGGCACAGGCACCTTTTCCAGCTCTCTCACTTCAGGCAGTACCGGGCTAACACGGGTAGCACGCCGAGGTTCACTAACCAACCAACCTTGGGCAATCATGTCATCAAATGCCCATTGCACCGTTTTTCTGTTCACCCCGAGTTGTTCGGCCAACGCCCTGCTCCCAGGCAATACATCACCAGGTTGCAGACGACCTTGCTGAATCTGTGTAATCAGACTGTTCAACAGCCTTTCCTGCAAAGTCGAGCCTGATACGTCATCTAGGCTGATATGTAAATGCCATGGCCTGAGCACCCCCCCTCCTGGACCAGTGTGAATTAAAAAACTGGATGTTTATAGGGGGCCAGGATAGCGCTAATTTGTCTTCACACCAACCCATATACCGGAGGCTTTATGAAGACGGCGGCATTTTCAAAACAAGAGCTGATGCAGGGTGCACAGCATCGTATGAATCAAGTGATTCAGGATCCCCAGCTTAGCGACAGGCAAAAACTCGCACTCACTTGCCGAATCTTATTCGACAAAGGTCATGATGCCGGACTGGCAGGACAAATCACCTGTCGCGCGACAAAAGACGATACCTTTATCACTCAGGCATTCGGGCTGGGGTTTGATGAAATCACGGCGGACAACCTGATGGAGGTGAATGCCGACCTCGAGCCTCTGGATGGCAACGGCATGGCCAACCCGGCCAATCGCTTCCATACCTGGATCTACCGCCAACACCCAGAGGTGAACTGCATCATTCACACCCATCCTACTCATGTAGCTGCTTTGGCAATGCTTGCGGTACCGCTGCAAATTGCCCAGATGGATACCTGCGCGCTTTATCAGGATTGTGCGTTCTTGCATGAATGGCCGGGAGTCCCTGTAGGCAACGAGGAAGGAGAGATCATCTCAGCGGCCCTAGGTAAACACCGTGCAATTTTGCTCGCGCATCATGGCCAATTGGTGGTCGGTAAAAGCATCGAGGAAGCCTGCAATCTGGCCATCTTGATTGAAAGAGCTGCCAAGCTGCAGTTGCTCGCGATGGCTGCCGGGCAAATCCAACCTCTACCTGAATCGCTCGCTCGTGAAGCCCATGACTGGGTATCCACAGACAAGCGCAATAAAGTCAACTTCGCCTATTACGCCAGGCAAACACTGAAACAACATCCCGACTGCATATAAGGAGTTTCCCATGCAACTATCCGGCATTATTGCCTACCCCATTACCCCCTTTCATCCCAGCACAGGGGAAATCAACCTCGAGGTACTACAGCAAAGTCTGGAGCACTTGATTGAGCAAGGCTGTGATGCCATTGCGCCACTAGGCAGTACAGGAGAAAGCGCCTACCTGAGTCTGGCCGAATGGATGAACGTCGCCGAATGTTCAGTAAATACAGTGAACAAGCGGCTGCCCGTCATTATTGGCATTTCTGAACTCACCACCTCGGCGGCCATCATAAAGGCCAAATACGCTGAGCGCATTGGCGCAGACGCTATCATGGTTATCCCAGTGTCTTATTGGAAGCTTAGCGACAGCGAAATCCAGGCTTACTATCAGGCTATTGCAGACAATACTTCGCTACCTATTATGGTCTACAACAACCCTGGCACCAGTGGTGTGGATATGTCACCAGAGCTTATCGTTAAGATGGCTGAAGAAATAGACAATATCAGCATGGTGAAAGAAAGCAGTGGCGATATACAACGTATGCATAAGATTTTCAGTTTATCGCAAGGCAAACTACCCTTTTACAACGGCTGCAACCCGCTGGCGCTGGAAGCATTATGTGCAGGGGCCAGTGGCTGGTGCACGGCCGCGCCTAATCTGCTGGGCAAACACCCTAAAGCGCTGTTTGAGGCAGTACGTTCAGGCGAGTTGGAGAGCGCCAGACAGCAGTTCTATCAACAGTTACCTCTGCTGCATTACATTGTCGCTGGCGGCTTACCCAAAACCATCAAAGCTGGTCTGAATTTACTCGGCTTAGATGCTGGTATTCCCCGTCAGCCTCTCCAAGAAGCCAGTGCTGAAGATAAAGCCAAGCTGGCCGAGTATATGGCCGCGGTGCAATAGGTACTTATGAAAAAGGGCTGAATATCAGCCCTTTTTTTAATTTCGTCTGCGGTGGCAATAAGTACCTTACTGGATAACCGCCAAGTTGCCCTTATTCTCCAGCCATTCCTTGCGGTCGCCAGCGCGTTTTTTATTCAGCAGCATATCCATCAATTCCTGGGTGTGAGCATCGTCGTCCACTGTCAGTTGTACCAGTCTGCGAGTATTGGGATCCATAGTGGTTTCACGCAGTTGCAGTGGGTTCATTTCGCCAAGACCTTTAAAACGCTGCACATTCACTTTGCCACGCATTTTTTCCGCCTCAATGCGATCAAGAATGCCCTGTTTTTCCCCCTCATCCAGGGCATAGAACACCTCTTTGCCCACATCAATACGAAACAGCGGCGGCATGGCAACGTACACATGACCATGGTCAACCAAGGTGCGGAAGTGGCGAATAAACAAGGCACACAGCAGGGTGGCTATGTGCAGTCCGTCTGAGTCAGCATCGGCCAGAATGCATACCTTGCCGTAGCGCAAACCGGATAAATCACTGCTATCCGGGTCAATACCAAGGGCCACTGAAATATCGTGAATTTCTTGTGAGCCCAGCACCTGACTGGACTCCACTTCCCAGGTATTCAGGATCTTACCGCGCAGTGGCATCACCGCCTGGATTTCACGATCCCGGGCCTGCTTGGCACTGCCACCGGCCGAGTCCCCTTCCACCAAAAACAGTTCACTGCGACTGGTATCCTGGCTGGAACAATCGGTGAGCTTTCCGGGCAGGGCCGGGCCCTGAGTGACCTTCTTGCGTTCAACTTTTTTCACCTGTCGCAGACGGCGCTGGGCATTGCTGATACACATTTCAGCCAGTTGTTCGGCGATGTCTGTGTGCTGATTCAGCCACAAACTAAAGGCATCTTTGACCACACCAGACACAAAGGCGGCGGCCTGACGGGACGATAAACGCTCCTTGGTTTGACCGGCAAATTGTGGGTCCTGCATCTTGGTAGACAGGATATAGCTACATCTGTCCCAGATATCTTCTGGGGTGAGTTTTACGCCGCGCGGCAGCAGGTTGCGAAATTCACAAAATTCCCGCATGGACTCCAGCAGCCCCTGACGCAAACCGTTTACATGGGTTCCGCCCTGCGCAGTGGGGATCAGGTTCACATAGCTTTCAGTAACAATTTCACCGCCTTCGGGCAACCAAATCACCGCCCAGTCAGCGGCTTCGTGGTTGCCGGCGATACTGCCGACAAAAGGACTTTCGGCAGGGATACTGATGCTCTCACCGACCGACTGAAACAGGTAATCACGCAGGCCATCTTCAAAATACCATTCATGGCTTTGGTTATTGACCTTGTCGTCAAAACGAATACGCAAACCCGGACACAGTACGGCTTTGGCACGCAGCACGTGCAGCAACTTGGAAACGGAAAATTTAGGCGAGTCGAAATACTGACTATCCGGCCAGAAACGCACCCTGGTACCGGTATTGCGTTTACCGCAGGTGTCAATAACCTGTAACTCTTCGACCTTATCGCCATTCGCGAAGGCCATCTGATAAACCTGGCCATCCCGGCGAATCGTCACCTCAACTCTGTTAGACAGAGCGTTTACTACAGAGATCCCCACCCCGTGCAAACCACCGGAAAATTGGTAGTTCTTATTGGAAAACTTACCGCCTGCATGCAACTTGGTCATGATCAGCTCAACACCGCTGATGCCATGCTCCGGGTGAATATCCACCGGCATGCCACGACCATCATCAATCACCTCCAGCGATTGATCTTCAAATAAAGTAACCTTAATGCTGCTGGCATGCCCGGCCAGCGCTTCATCCACGCTGTTGTCGATAACTTCCTGACTCAGGTGGTTAGGTCTGGTCGTATCGGTATACATTCCGGGGCGGCGCTTGACCGGATCCAGGCCACTTAATACCTCTATGGCTTCTGCGTTATAGCTTTGATTTGACATGCAATTTCTACAGTTTTGAGGTTAATTCAGGCCGTTTCTTTACCAGGGGACAACGGCAGATTTTTTGATGTTATCAAGTCACTGCCGGACGGGCAATTGTCGTATCCTGCACGCTGATAAGATCTCGCTCCCCGGGCTCAGCTTGCCCCTGCAAAAAAGCCAAAATACTCATCAGATAGCGTTCAAATCCCTCAAAAGCATGATTGCCTCCGGGCTCAATAGTTAAATGGCAGTCCCGGTACAAAGCTTCCGCCAGCCGATAATCCAGCGTTTCATCCCCTTGCTGCAACAATACCCACAGATTTTGCGGCTCCCGTAATTGAACAATCGCCAGGGCTTGCAAATCCTCCACATGCGTCTGGGTTAAGGTAAAACGCTCCCCGGTATAGGGGTTTTGATGCTCACCAAGGAAATTCGCCAGTAACTTATGGGGATCCACCGCGGGATTAATCAGCACCGCACGGCCACCAAATTCATTGACCAGATGGGTAGCCAGAAAACCGCCCATAGAACTACCGATAAAAGTCAGGGCTTTGCCCTGATGCCGCTTGGCAATCTCTTTGGCTTGTGCCAGAGCAGCCTGCGGAAAGTTGGCCAATTGCGGCACTTCCAAGGTGATGTTAACGGCTTTTTTAGCCATAAAATCTGCAACTTGCTGGGCTTTAACCGATTGCGGCGAGCTAAGAAAACCGTGCAGATATATCAGTACGTGGTCAGTCATAAATGAAGTCCAAAACCCCTAAAAAAACGTTAAGGCAAAATTCTGTGTACTTCGGATGCTATCCTGCCATCGGCAAAAAGCCGGATGCAACGTAAGCCAGGTGCATCATCCGCCACCCCGAAATCTGCATCCACTGTCCATTGCCAGCAGCTCGACGGGCAGGCCTGAATCAAGCTTTGCCCACGTGACCAGCTAAGGTCAGTATGAATATGGCCGTGCAATACCAGGCGAATAGCAGGTTGAGTATCCAGCCATTGCAAAAACAACTCACTGTTCACCCAGGCATGTTTATCCATCCACCCATTGCACGCGATAGGGTGATGATGCACAGCAACGACATGATGATGGTCAGGAAACTTCTTTAGCTTGTCCTGCAGCGTGGCAAGTTGTTCTGCTTCCACCTTACCCAGTGTGCCCTGAAACTGACTATCCAACCCATGTAACATCCAACGACCCATTACCACTGGCTGTTCTAAACAAGTCATCTGCGCTGAAAATAAGCGCTGCATTTGCGCAGTATCGTCGTGATTGCCAGGGATGAGATGCCAGTCCACACCAGGCAAGTACGCTTCTATCAGCGAGGCCAGATGCTGGTAACTTTGTGCGGTACAATCATTGCTGATGTCTCCGCTGAGCAAGAGTGCATCGGGCGCTAAATCAGCCGCCAGAGTCAGGACCTTAATCAGGCTTTGATATGGATTGATTTGCCCATATCCACAGCGGTCAACATCGGCAAACAAGTGGCAATCGCTGATCTGAATCAGGCAAAAAGGCGTGTCACTCATCCGCGTTGATCAAGAGAGGTAGCCGAGAGGTGACGTAAGCAAAAGCCTAACCACTCAGACAGAAAATGATTCACCAGTTCTTTTTCGTTGCGCTGATGCATCAAGCTATTCGGATAGGGGTAGCTTGGTTTGAATTTGCCCATATGCTGAAAACCCAGCACTTCGGCCATACGCGCATCGTGGTACAAGCGAATCTGCATCACAGGCTGCAAATATGCGGGCAAACCATCGGTCAGTTGGCGCATTTCCACCGTGGTGGTGTATGGCTCACAGAGCTGAATTTGAATCCGATAACTCATGCCTTTGCCGGCAGAAAAACAATACTCAAGTTTCTGCTGATCCAAGTCCGGCAGCAGTCTTAATAAGCGACCATAATTCGCCTCACACACTGCATGCAGGGTGGCAAGTTGTGGCACATGTTTTTTCAGTATCCTGGTATCACTCACACCAAAGCTCAATCAACTTTTGTTTATGCAGGGCAAACCACTGCAGGGAAATTAAGGTGGCGGCGTTATCTACCTGCCCATCATTAAGCATGGCTAATGCCTGCGCAGAAGACATCCGATGCACTCGTATGTCCTCACCTTCCTCAGCCAGGCCATGAACTCCTTGGGCCTGAGAAGCATCGCATTCACCCACATACAGGTATAAACGCTCTGAGGTTCCGCCTGGGCTGGACAAATAGCTTAGCATGGGATGCAAACGCGTGATATGCAGCCCGGCTTCTTCTTGCGCTTCTCGCAGGCAAACCTGTTCTGGGCTTTCTCCTTTATCAATGATGCCGGCGATGCATTCGAACAACCAGGGATTGTCGGAGGTGGCCATGGCCCCAACCCGAAACTGCTCAATTAAAACGATTTCGTCACGCACCGGATCATAAGGCAGTACAGCCACCGCATGTCCCCGTTCGAAAATTTCACGGTGCAGCACCGGACTCCATCCGCCAGCGAACAGCTTGTGCCGAAAACTGTACTTGAGCATGGTAAAAAAGCCCTTGTATAACGGCTGTTTATCCAGCATTTGCACCTTATCGTCGCAATTCCCCGGTATCCCTTTCAATTTCTGCTCAGTTTTCTGGTAGATTGTGGGCGAAAGCCTAGCATAGCCACCACCGGCCTGACACCGCATCATTCTGGTGGTTAAATATTCTGTTACACTTGAACACGCAGTGTTACCCTAAAAAGGTTACAGTTAGCGCTTGATTTACTTAGACTTTGCAGCAATTAATCGGAATTGTGATCGAGCTCATCATCTCGTAGGAATACTCATGAAAAAAACTTTGCTGTCTTTGCTTGTAGGCGTTAGCGTGACCTCACAAGCTTTTGCAGATGACCTGTATCAGGTTTATCAACAGGCCCTGCAAAAAGACCCTACTATCCTTGCTGCGCAAGCACGCAAAGATGCTGCCCAATCCGCTGTTGGAATCAGCCGCGCTAGCCTGTTACCACAAATCGATTTATCTGTGGGAGCCAGCTTGGATCGTTGGGAAAGCAACGGTGAAAGTAATGGCGCTACCCTAAGCTTGCGTCAATCAATTTATGACCACAGCTACTGGAAAACCCTGGACCGGGCTGAATTAACTGCCACTCAGGCAAATGCCACTTACGCTCAAGCACAGCAGGCGTTGATTGTACGTGTTGCGAATGCCTACTTCCTGGTTTTACAAGCGCTGGACGACCTGGAATTTGCTCAGGCCGAGAAACGCGCCATTGAGCGTCAGTTGGAGCAAACCAAACAGCGCTTCGCTGTTGGTCTGACTGCCATTACCGATGTACACGAAGCGCAATCGCTGTTTGATAATGCGGTAGCCAAAGAGATCACTGCACAAAATACCGTAGAAATCCGCCGTGAAGGTCTGCGTGAAATTACCGGCAGCTATCATAGCGAATTGAATGTACTGAATACGGAAAGTTTCAGTACCGCCACACCGACTCCCGCCCGTGTGGAAGACTGGTTACAAATTGCTGACGAGCGCAGTTTGGAGCTGACCGTGGCTAAACTTGGCGTAGACATTGCCAAGCAAAACATTGAAATTGCCAAATCAGGACACTTGCCAACAGTAGGTTTCAGTGCTTCTGCCACATCCAGTGAGTCAGAAGTAGACGGCGTAACAAAATGCGATCGCTGTAACACGGCGTCCATTGGTATCAGTGTCGATATTCCTATTTACTCCGGTGGTCGCGTAAGTTCGCAAACCGATCAAGCCAGACACCAGTTTGTTGCCAGCAGCGAAGAGCGCGAGCAGGTGTATCGTAAAGTAGTACGTGATGTGCGTTCTAACTTCTATGATGTATCTGCCTACATTTCCCGTATCAAGGCCCTGGAACAAGCCGTTGTGTCGGCCGAAAGTGCCCTGGGTGCAACCGAAGCCGGCTTTGAAGTGGGTACGCGGACCATTGTGGACGTGTTGAACAGTACCAGTAACCTGTATAACGCCCGCCGTAACTTGTCGATTGCCCGCTATGAGTACATTGTGGCCAACCTGGAGCTGAAACAAGCTGCCGGTACGCTAGTTGACCAGGATGTCGTGGACATCAACCGCGGTCTGAAAGCTGCCAAATAAGCAAAAATTGCTTGAATAGCCCTAAATAAGCCCCGTAAACCGGGGCTTATTTTTTGGGGATAATTAAATGTTTTTTGCCGTTATCAGATAAACGCAAACCCGCTACTCAGGCATAGCGCCCATGCTCGCTTGTCCTGTTTTTTCTTAATTCGCAAGTCGATATTCCAACTTTGCTGGTGTATAACAGGGGCATACATGGTTGTCCGCGATTTGATCATATCAGCATGAAAGGTAAGGCTACCTCTTTCGACATTGCCCATCTGGCGGGTGTGTCGCAATCCACAGTGTCTCGTGCACTACGTAACAGTCCATTGGTTAATCAGGAAACCCGGGACAAAGTGCAAAGCATTGCCAAACAGCTGAATTACAAGGTTGATAAAAACGCCAGTAGTCTCAGACAAAAAAGCAGTAAAACCTTGGCACTGCTGTTGTTTGAAGATCCTACTTCAGATGACTCCATGATTAACCCGTTTTTCCTGTCAATGTTAGGTAGCATAACCCGCGCCTCAGCACAGGAAGGCTATGATTTGCTGGTTTCCTTCCAGCAGCTCAGCGACGACTGGCACGCTGATTACGAGGATACCAATAAAGCTGACGGTATTATTCTGCTGGGCTACGGCGACTACATGGACTATCAGGACAAACTGGCCAAACTCGAACAGCAGCAAACCCATTTCGTACTCTGGGGCGCAGTGGACAAGGAGCACCCCGGAATATCTATCGCCTGTGATAACTTCCAGGGCGGTTACAAGATCACCCAGCACCTTATCCAAAAGGGCCGTAAACATTTTGCCTTTATCGGCGGCGCAGATAGTCACTGTCCGGAATTTTTTGAGCGCTACCGTGGCATGTGTCATGCCCTTTCACAGGCTGGCGCCAGCGCCTTGCCTATTCAAATTGATGCGATTACCACAGAGGAGTCAGGTTATCAGGCTGCCATGCAATTACTGAGCACTGGTCAGAAAATGGATGCCATAGTTTGTGCCAGTGACCTGATTGCCATTGGCGTGATGCGGGCCCTACATGACAAGCAACTGGCCATTCCGCAACAAATTGCCGTGGTGGGTTACGATAATATCCTGGCCGCCAGTTTTACCAATCCACCGCTGACCACAGTACATCAAAATACCCGGTTGGCTGGAGAAATGTTAGTGAAAAGCCTGGTCAGTCTGATCAAAGGTGAGAGGCAGCAGCCTAAACTCTTACCTGCGGAATTGGTGATACGGCAAAGTTGCGGGGCCGAGCTTAAGCGTTAAGCAGCAAACCACGTCATCAGGCATGCTGTAGCATCTGTCCCCCCATGGCAATGGCGAATCCGAGTACAGCGCCAAGTGGCGGCCCCCAGTGTTTCTGCAAATGCGCTTGCGGAGCAATATCCTGAAACACCAGATACAGTATGCCGCCAGATGCAAACAGCATGATAAAGCCAAGTACGCCAGGGTAATCTGCCAGCCACACATACCCTGTTAGGGCAGCGATAGGGCCAAGCAACGCCAGCAGCAGCATAAACACCAACACCTGGCCAGGCTTTCGATGGCTGAGTCCCACCAGCTCTCGATATCCGTTGAAGCCTTCCGGCAGATTCTGCGCACCAATGAGCAGCGCCAGCAGCAATGCCTGCTTACTGCCGGTCGCCAGCAATCCACCGAGGGCAATCGCCTCCGGAATAAAGTCCAGTAACATGCCGGTTAACTGCGGCGCTTCTCGCTTGCGAACCCCCAGCATGCGCTCCAAAGCAAAAAAGCACAAACCACCCGCGAAAAAAACCAATATCGCCCAACCAGCTTTTCCTGTCTGCGCTAATCCTTCGGGGATCAGTACCAGTGCCACCGCCCCCAGCAGCACGCCACCACCCAGGGCGATAATAAAGTGGCGAAATTCCAACTCCAGCCAGCGAGCCCTGAAGTTTCCAATGGTGGCCAGCCAACCACCAAGGGGAATAGCCAAGCCCGCTGCCAGCGCTAATAGTATGGCCAACCCGAGGTCACTCACGTGATATTTCCACCTCTAAGCCTTCGGATTCTGTCATTGGCTCATGCGTGTCGCCAACGAAGCGGCCATGCATGCGCAAGCTCAGTTCTTGCTGAAATTTATTCCGATTGACGGGTGAAACCAGCAAGAATCCCTGATTAGATTCAATAACCAAGCGTCGTAATGAAAGCGCAGGAGAAGGTATTGAAGCGTTGCAGGCGTCAACACGATGAATATCTTTATAGGGCAAGCAGACTCTGGTTAAGCCACAACGTACTTCCAATTGCGTGTCGGTAAGCTGGTAATAACAAGGCCAGATGTACACCAGACTGACAACCGCTTGCACCACAGCAAGCAACACAGCCACAACGCCAATCCAGGGCGATTGGAAAAATGCCCACACGCCAATCAGGCACAAAATCAGCGGGAAAAATAACAAGATGGGCAGTAAGCCCTTATCCAGACGAGATGCAAAGCGGGATGTTTTTACAGTCAATTCACTGCTTCCTGCTGGCAAGTGCATGGGGCTATCGCCCCATGCAGCCATGATTAGTGATGGTGATGGCCACCTTCACCGTGAGCGTGGCCGTGTTCAATTTCCTCAGCCGTTGCTTCACGAACATCGATCACTTCCAGATCGAATGTCAGGGTTTTACCCGCCAATGGATGATTAAGATCTACGGTAGCCATAAACTTACCGACTTTTTTAATCAGCACCTGACGCTGACCATGATCAGTATGCACCAGTGCCAGCATGCCAGGCTGCCATTTATCCGCACCGGATAAATGTTTAAGAGATACACGCTGCTCAGCACCTTCCTGATATTCGCCATAGGCATCTTCAGGAGCTAAAGTCACAGATAAGGTGTCTCCCGCCGCCTTACCCACCATGGCTTTTTCAAGCGCAGGCATAATATTGTTATGGCCGTGCAGATACGCCACAGGATGCTGCTCATCCCGGCTGCTATCTACCACTTCTCCATCCTGTTGTTTTACTTCGTAGTGAAAACGTACCACGGCGTTATCAGCAATTTGCATGTTATGTTCCAGCTAAAAAATTAGAGGCGGGAAAGTATCACAGGACTTATAGCAAGTCATGACTTTCACCACGCCCGTCCCTACACTAAAGTAGCATGCAACATTGGTTGTTGAAACAAGGAAGCCGATTGCACATGGCGTATCTTATCCATGACGGTTCTATCGATATTGACGGCTTGCTGGCCAGCAGCGACCAGCTGGTTGAAGCCCGGCTTTTCGGCAATAGTGAATTACCCGGCCTGGGTGAAAGGGTGCTGCTTTACCTGAATGATGACAGTATCAAAATGCTCTGGAACAACGCGGCCGAACTGCAGTGGCAATTGGGTATTTTGCCGCACCCACAGAGTAAACACGCGGCCCGGGCATTCTGCCCAACAGGCAACAAATTGCCGGAGCTGTTCAACAAGCTACTGAATGCCGAAAGTCGTCCTTTCGACAGCCTGAGCTGCAACGGCACCCCGGTGTTCTCCAGCATTATTGTGGGTGAATTACTGGTATTTAATCTCAAGGATACCTCACACGCTTTATCCCGCTGGCAGGCCCTGACCACAATGCTGGGCAAATTTCGCCAGATGCAACTGCATGCTTATGAACTGATCACCGCCACCGAGCAACGTATTAACTTGGCACTGCTGGGTATGATGGTGCTGGAGCAAAGGCGACGCCCCTGGCTAGGCGGGGGGCTTACCGAGGTTCTCGACCCGGCTGACAGGCGCCTGTCTCTGGTGGCAGTCGCACCGCGCAGTGTGGTGGCATTTTTACTGCTGATGCTGCGTTTTTTGTTTCAGGGCCGTATCAATCCCAGAAACCTTCCGGACAGTATCGGCCTGCTAAAAACCCGCAGTCTGACCATTAGAGCCGCCACAGGGGTTAACTATCAGCTTGATGGTCTGGCCATGGGCAGCAAAGAACTGGTCTGCGAAATACACGAAAAGCACATTCAGCTCTTGCAGCCTGACAACCCGGAACGTAACGGCAGTGTAGATATCCGCAAAGACCAATTGAAGATGGCGCACTTACCCTGTGGCAGTGCAGTTATCGAGTTAGCGGATAAACCCATCCCTGTGTTTCACCATGCATCTGAAGACGAATTTCGAGACCTGTTCAGGAGTCTCAGAGAAAACGCCCAAGCTACACCAGTTTTCTATGTATTGATGGTACTGAGCGTGTTGCTGGCCGTCACTGGGCTATTTGCCAATTCCGCCCCGGTGATCATTGGTGCGATGATCCTTGCCCCCATGATGGCTCCCATTATTTCTTTGGCGATGGGCCTGGCCAGAGCAGACAGCAGTTTATTACAAAATGCCGCCAAGACCTTGTTCGGCGGTATCGCGCTGGCCCTTTGCTGCGCTATCTTAGTCACGTGGTTAATGCCGCTATCTACCCTCACCCCCGAGATGCGAGCGCGTCTCACTCCAACCTTGCTGGATTTGGGAGTTGCTGTGATATCGGGCATTGCTGGCGCCTATGCCAACGCGAAAGAAGAAGTCGCCAAAAGCCTGGCGGGGGTCGCCATTGCGGTGGCTTTGGTTCCTCCATTGTCTGTGGTAGGCATCGGCTTAGGTTGGGGCGATCTGGAGATGGCTGGCGGTGCCATTTTGCTGTTCAGTACTAACCTGGTGGGCATAGCACTATCTGCAGCCCTCACCTTCTTAGTACTGGGCTTTGCCCCCTTCCATCTGGCGCGTAAAGGTATGGGCATTACACTCGCCAGCCTGGCTATTATCAGCATCCCGCTGTTTTTATCTTTCCAGGAACTGGTAGACAAAAACCGCTTAAGTCGCGCACTGCCCCATGGTGAAATGCAGTTATTGGGTGATCAGGTTGAGCTCACAATTATGGAGATCAGTACCGGTGATGTCCCCTTGATATCGGTGCGTTTAGTCAGTGCACAGCGACTAGACGCCGAACATCTGCTGGCACTCAAGCAGATGATAGGCTCGCAGTTGGGCAGAGATGTGCAAATAGAAGCGGAAATTAGGCTCAGGCAATAGGAGCAGCAGGCATGGACAGCTTACAACTATTAGCGGCCTTAACCCCCATAGGTTCGACATTTCTGCTACTGGTGGTTTTCCGTCTACCAGCAACCCGTGCCATGCCGCTGAGCTTATTATTGTGCGCGTTGGCCTGCTATTTCGTTTGGGGTATGTTACCCATCCAAATGGCTGCCTCATTTATCGAAGGCATCATCCTTGCCCTGTCTATCCTGTGGATCCTACTAGGTGCACTATTCTTGCTTAACAGCTTGCGGGAAAGCGGTGCATTGGATGTTATCCGTCAGGGTTTCTCGGCACTGTCCCCCGACCCCAGAGTTCAAGTCATACTCATTGCCTGGCTGTTTGGCAGTTTTTTGGAAGGTGCCGCAGGATTTGGTACCCCCGCAGCAATATGCGCGCCCTTGTTGGTAGCCGTTGGCATTCCACCACTAGCCGCTGTTGTACTGGCATTGGTTGCCGATTCCAGCGCCGTGTCTTTTGGTGCCATAGGCACCCCGGTGATTGTTGGTCTGAAACAAGGCCTAAACACAACTGACTTGCATGTTCAGCAGATTGCCATCCAAGCGATCAGCATAGATATTTTGGTGGCCTCATTGCTACCACTGATTCTGTGTTTGTTGCTGACCACTTGCTTTGCTAAGCGCCCCAATCTGCGCGCAGGTTTTGCCATGCTGCCATTTTCCATGGTATGTGGCCTGGGATTTACCCTTCCCGCCTACCTCGTGGCCTGGTTGCTCGGCCCCGAGTTTCCTTCTTTACTAGGCGCTATGAGCGGCCTCGTGCTGGCGACGATAATCATAAGAAAGGGCTGGTTATTACCCAAACAACCCTGGTCACTGGACGAACAGCCGCTGCCGGCAACAAGTGTTATGCCATCGTTTAGACAATTATTATTGGCTTGGCTTCCCTATCTGACAGCCACCTTGTTGCTAGTTGCCAGCCGCTTACCGTCGTTGCCTTTCAAGCCATTTTTACAACAAATACAACTGACCTGGTCGGATATATTAGGCACTGAGCTGGCGGTCAGCTTTCAGCCTCTGTATCTGCCTGGTGGCCTGATGATGATTGCAGGCTTAGTCACCCTGGCAACGCACAAAACCAGCCCAGCCCAACTTGGCCAAGCCTTGCACCTCAGCCTGATGAGTCTGCGCGGCGCGACGATCTCCTTGTGTGCTGCCGTGCCTATGGTCAGACTGTTTTTGCATTCAGATCAAAACCGCCTTGGTTTAGATAGCATGCCGATGGCACTGGCAGAATTAGCGTCTCGTCACCTGGCAGAATTCTGGCTGGCAGTCGCGCCCTTAATTGGTGCCCTGGGTTCTTTTATTGCCGGTTCGGCGACCTTTTCCAACCTGATGTTTGCCGCCTTTCAACAATCCGCGGCTGAACTGGCAAATCAGCCCCCCAACTTGGTGCTGGCACTGCAAATGCTCGGCGCTAATGCCGGCAATATGATCTGTGTACTGAATGTCGTCGCAGCGGCCAGCGTGGTAGGGCTAAATGGTCAGGAAGGAAAAATTATCCGTTTCACCTTCTGGCCCATGCTCTATTACTGTGTAACGGCAGCATTGGTAGCCACTTGGATAGTCTAGCCGGATACACAAAAGCCCGGCTAAACCGGGCTTTTGTTGAAATTATGTGGATGGCTCAATCGATGCGAGCTACCAGCTCCTGGCCAATAACCTTATCCAGATAGCCATTATTCTGGGCCCAATCTCTTAGTGCCAAGCCATCTTTCTCGACCTGCGTTAAATCACCTTTGCCCATACGCTTGATCATATAGGTGCCGGTTTCCACCGCACTGTTTTCCATGGCATAACGGATCAAGCTATTACCGCCACAACTGACACCCGTGTAGTAGTCCCCCAGGCGCAGATTGTAATCATCCTGCACATTCTTAAGTTTCTTACGTAGTTCAGACTTGTCGTCGTTTTTGACGATAGTGCAGATATTCGCTAACGCTTCGTTGATATCTGCCGAACTCATAGGTGCGAAAAATGACGCAGATACCGCACCCAACAGGATAAATGTAAATTTTTTCATGATGTTGCCTCTCCTCGTGCCTTGACGCAAACAGGCTAACAAATGAACAATTAGGCTTTACAGATCCATATATGGTACGCAGGTATTTAAATGAATACCTTTAAGACTCAAAGGTATAGTTTCATCAGCGTAAAGGCCAGGAGTTACCTGGCCTGGCGCTTTTAAGTCGACTGACCGACATCAGTGTAATCAGGCTGGATTTTTAACAAAAATTTAACGGTGAGCAGTGAGTTCCTGCAATTTGGCCTGCAACTGAGGCTGATTTATTGGCCCTTCGCGCAACCAGACCCGCACGCCATGTGCAGGCACTTCATCGCTCAATACGTCTCCCTCTTCAAGGGCCAGCACCTCGCCACTGAACTGCTCCTGCCAACGCCCAGCTTGCAGGTAACGCTGGACTTTTATGGTTATGGGGCTGTCACCTTTGTTCAGCAATACCAGCGCAGTTTGCGCCATGTCATCAAGCTGTACTACTCGGTAAAATGCCGCCTGATCGCCAACAAAATCCAGATTCACCTGCAAACCTCGTTGCAAGGCCGGAATACGTTTGCGTAAGTTGGCAACACGCTGTAACTGGGCGTGAATGGGGTGTTGTTTGGCCAGTTCAATATTGTCCTGGCCGTAATAGTTACGATTGCCCTGATGCTCAACCGTGCCACGCATATAGCCCACTTCCGAGCCCATATACACCACAGGAATCCCCCGGCTGGTAAACAGCCAGTTATGCGCATCGATAAAGCCGCTGTCGCTGGCATTCATGCGCGCCATATCATGATTGTCGTAAAAAGTTGTGAGTTCATAGGGATTGGCATAAGGCCCATGAGTCAGATGCAGGTAGCCGAGCAACTCGGCAAAATCACTCTGTGGGGTGGAAAATACCTTGCTGATCGCCTGCTGGCCGGGGAAGTCTAATACGCTGATGCCGCCATTTTTAGCTAGCGTGTGCTGCGCAATAAAATTGGCGTTGTAATCATAGCTTTCACCAAACATAAATAGATCAGGGTTGTGCGCACGCAGCCTGTCACTAAACTGTTTCCAAAAATGATGCGGAACATGTTTAATGGTATCGATACGCAGTGCTGCCGCACCTTGGCTTAACCAATAACCGTAGGCATCCACAAAGTACTCCAGTACATCGGGGTTTTCATCGTTTAGATTCGACAGTTGCAGAATATCCTCTTCAGAGTGAAAAAACTGATGTAACGGATTGCCGGCATCCAGTTGCCCGGGAGAGAGGTTCTGATGGTCGGCCAGCAAACGGCCGTCTTTGCCGTAGATTTCACCAAACTTGGGCTGGTCTGTGGGCATGGTAAAGGACGGTGAACCGTGGTTGGTTACCACATCCAGCACAGTTTTAAGCCCATATTGCTCACGTAAACGGCGAGTCAGGTCAGCGTATTCCAACCCAGCAGAAGGATAATGCTCATCGACCTTAAAAAAGTTGACGCCCCAATAGCCGTGATAGCCGGTTTTGCCACCATCCTTAAACGCCCCACCAAAGCTGATGGGTTCGCCACCGGCAAAAGCTTGATCCGGATTATCCACTATGGGGGTCATCCAGATAGCGGTAAAGCCCATATCCCGGATAAAGGCGGCATTGTTTAGCACGCCGCGAAAGTCACCACCCATATAGCCCACATTGGCGGTTTGCCCATCCGGTCCTGTCAACGGCAAATTAAACGTGGGGTACTCGCCACCTTGATCCTCATGGTTGTTGGCAGGATCACCATCCACAAAACGGTCGGTGATCAGAAAGTAAATAGCCTCAGCTGCAAAGGGATGGGTAGTTCCCACATATTGTGCTGACACTTCTGTACTTGGCTGAAACTGACTGGCACAGGCAGCCAATCCCAATGCGGCGCAGCCGACCAGGCATTGTTTCAACCTCATGCGGATGGCCCCTGCTGATACTGTGGCTCTTTGACCCGCAACACCAGGAGACCAGCCAGCAACATGCTGCAACCACCAACGACTAATGCATATATAGGCTGACTATCAAAAATGCGAGTTACCAGAAAACCCAGAATGCTGGCAGCCAGGATCTGTGGCAACACAATGAAATAGTTAAAGATGCCCATAAACACACCCATCTTATTGGCCGGCAGACTGTTGGACAAAATGGCATAGGGCACGGCCAGAATAGACGCCCAGGCAAAGCCAACCCCAATCATGGGAATAATCAGCAGGTCAGGGTCTGAAATAAACAAAAACGAGATATACCCGAGGCCACCAAGAAACAGATTCAGCATATGGGCAATACGCAGGTTGGTCAGCTTTACCACTAGCGGAATAAGCATGGCAGCAAAAATGGTGACGCCGTTATAAGTGGCGTTGAGTACTCCTACCCAGTCGGCGCCTTGATTATACAAGCTGCTAGTCGGGTCGCTGCTGCCGAAATGATGCGAGGTAACGGCTGCGGTCATGTAAGTCCACATGGCAAACAAGGGGAACCAGGAAAAGAACTGTACAAAGGCCAGTTGCTTCATGGCAGTTGGCATGGAGAACAAGTCATTCATCACCACAGAAAAACCGTTATGATGACGTTCCTTACTGGCCAGCCAACCAGCGACTAACTGACAGACACCAAAAGCAATACTGCCACCCGCCAGAATAAACAGGTTCTTATCCAGCTTGTCGATGTTAGCCTGGATCACCACCCACAGCAGTACCCCAAGTGCCAACCAGATGCTGCCATGCAGATAGCTTTTCGATACCGGTCTTAGCCTTGAGCTGTGCTGCTCGTGACTCTCCCCTTCCATGGCTTTATCGGCCTCATCGAAGGCTTGAAGCTGTTCGGGGGAATATTCCTTGGTGGTGTAAACAGTCCAGAGCACGGCAATCAGGAAGATCACCCCACCGGCATAAAAAGCAAAGCGCACCGAATCAGGAATGACCCCAGCTGGGGCGGTATTGCTGATACCCAGCCAATTATTCATCATCCAGGGCAAAGCAGACGCCACTACCGCCCCAACACCGATAAAAAAGCTTTGCATCGCATAGCCCATACCACGCTGATGTTTAGGCAGCATATCGCCAACAAAGGCGCGGGTAGGCTCCATAGCAATGTTGATTGAGGCATCCATGATCCACAGCATGCCTGCAGCCATCCATAACGCCGGTGAGTGCGGCATCACAAATAAGGCAAAACTGGCCAGCAGGGCGCCTAACACAAAATACGGACGACGGCGGCCAAAGCGAGTCCAGGTGTTATCACTCAAATAGCCAATAATGGGCTGTACAATCAGGCCGGTAACCGGTGCGGCCACCCACAAGATAGCCAGATTATTGTAGTCCGCCCCGAGCGTCTCAAAGATACGGCTGACATTGGCATTTTGCAGGGCAAAACCAAACTGAATGCCCAGAAAACCAAAGCACATATTCCAGATTTGCCAGAAGCTTAGGGAAGGTTTCGCACCTGCAACTCTGGCCGTGGATTCGGCCGATGCGGATGGCTCGGCATGACTGACATTCTGCATAGGATGCTCTCAACTTGGATTTCGCTGGTGAGGAGACAAGTCTCCTCTGCATATGTAACCCGAATGTAAATAAATCAGGTAGCAAGGATGTTACAAAATCCTGCCAACGCTCACGAGTCTTTTAGGGCTGTTTACATACGTATTCATTCGCCCCATGCAAGAACAAGTAGCCTGCGCCTTAACGAAGCTTGAATGCCACAGATGCCAACGGAGCCAGAGTGAGATGAACCCGCCCCTCTCCTTGTTGCACATGCAAACGGCTCACCTCACCTGTGCCTAAACTGTTAGTTAGTGTGTATTCACCATTAGTCAGCCCCATGGCAGACATGACCCCGCGTGGAATTGACAGTTCAACGCTCTGAGAATCAAGTGCAGCAAAGTTAGCGACTACCAACATGGCGTGCTCCTCAGTAAATCGGGCAAAGCTATAGAGCTGATTGTTGTAACCTGGGGCTGTTTGATTAGCCAGGTGCAAGTCGGCAAACTCGCCTTGCAGAGCAGGTTCATTAGCGGCCAGATTCAGCAAGTCGCGGTAAAAATCACGCAGGGCTTTTTCCTCTTTGCTTAACAAACCACCATCAAAGGCGCCGTTGTTCATCCAGCGCTGGTGCGCAGGTACGCCCCAGTAATCAAAGATAGTAGTGCGACTGGCTTGACCAAAGCCAGCATCGCCCGCACCGGCTTCTCCCACTTCCTGGCCGAAGTACAGCAAATTGGCGCCACCCGCCACCAACGACGACACCACCATGGCCGGCAAGGCCTTACGCGGATCCCCGGCAAACTCTGGGCTGGCAATACGTTGCTCATCGTGATTTTCGAGGAACATCAGCATATGCGAATGAATATCCGCCATACCGTTAAATAGCTCAGGTAAAACCTCGGTACCGGCTTTGCCTTCAACAATGGCGCGCAGGGCATCATAGGTGCCGACCTTGTCATACAGATAATCCATTTTGCCCAGGTGGATATAGTCGCGATACTGCTCCGGGATATAGATTTCCGACAGCAGTAAGGCGTCAGGATTTACTTCTTTAATCGAACAATTCAGATAGCTCCAGAACTCCACCGGCACCATTTGCGCCATATCATAACGAAAGCCGTCAACCCCTCTTGCCGTCCAGTACAAGGCGATGTCGCGGAATTTATGCCAGGAGTTTGGCAGGTCTTTATCCTGCCAAAAGGCCAGATGCGCCTGGCAGCTCTGGTCTGCGTAATCCGCGGGTAAGGCCGGAAAGTCATAACTACCGTCAGGACGCACACCAAAGTTGATCTTAACGGTTTCATACCAGTCGTCGGCGCCAGGTTTAGCGCTGCGAGCGCCGTTGCCCGTCCACTTAGCCGGATTTTCGTCAAAGCTGCCGTCGATAAGCGGATGTGCTTCCCCTCCTAAGGGCTGCACGCCATCCGGTACGGCAAAGGCCTGGCCAGGAATGTAGTAAAAATTGTTGTTTTTGGCATACGCCTGGGTGGTGTCGTCATCGGCGCCAAAATCCCTGACACCGGCAGGTTTACTGATAGATTCGTACTTTCTGGCCACATGATTGGGCACGATATCTATCATCACTTTCAGCCCGGCAGCATGGGTACGGGCAATCAGGGCGTCAAATTCCGCCAGGCGCTTGGCTGGGTCCTCGGCCAAGTCTGGATTCACGTTGTAGTAATCTTTAACCGCATAAGGCGAACCGGCCCGCCCTTTGATCACATCCGGGTCATCCAAGCTGATGCCGAAGGCCTGATAATCCGCCACCAGTGCATGGTGGGGCACACCGGTATACCAAACGTAGTTGGCGCCTAAGGCTTTAATCTGTGCCAGCGCCTTGTCATTGATATCGGCAAACTTGCCCACCCCGTTTTGCGCAGCGCTTCCCCAGGCTTGATTGTGGTTCTGTTTGTTGCCAAACAAACGCGTCATCATCTGATAAATCACCGGCCGCTGACTGGCACTGGCCGATTTATCTGAATTCACAGCAGTCTCCTTATCAGCACTGGGTTCGGGAGCAGGGCCACAGCCCATCAGCAGGGCTAGTAGCAGTGGCGGTAAACAAACTTTATACATGCAAGGGTCTCTGTTATTGAATATTGAGCTGGTGCACAGGAAGTACCCAGTCAAACTTAATTCTTAAGGTATCACCGTCGCGCCAGGCCCCCTGCTCCAGTGCATCAAACTTGCCCTGGTTGGCCGCCATGGGCAGGGCATAACCGTTTAGCTGCACAGAAAGTGGGTTTGCTGACCAGTTATGGATCTGCATCTGTATCTTGCGACTGGTGGGCATCCCCTGATACTGGTAGGCCTCACGTTTAAGCTGCATGGACAATTTAGTCCCCTGCTGCTGGGCGCTAAAGTGCAGCAGTTCGTACTGCTTTTTCGCTACGGCATCGAAGGTCTTGCCGTCGTCGTCATACATAAAACCCCGGCCTTCAGACACGGCTTGGTCGGCATAGTAATGCAGCACGAGTTCACTACTGTCGTAATCCTGGGTGGTGGCAGGCGGCGACACCATAGGCACAAAAGCCCCTGCGCGCACCAGCACCGGCAAGGTGTGCATTGAGGTGGTCAATTGAATGCGCTGATTGCCGGCATAACGTTGACCGCTGAAATAGTCGAACCAGACGCCGTGGGGCAGTGCCACTTCAACCTGTTTTACTCCCGGCTCCACCACTGGCGTAACCAAAAAGGCATCTCCCCACAGGTAACTGCTGGTGTTATTGAACTGGCTTAAATCACCAGATTCCATAAACAATGGCCGCATCAGAGGCATTCCGTTTTGGCTGTTCAGATAACTCAGGCTGTAGTTATAGGGCAGTAGCGCGTAACGCAGCTTGATAAAATCGCGCACTATGGCTTTGGTGGTGTCGTCATGAAATACCGGCTCTGGGGCTATATGCTCCTGGGCATGCGGGCGGTATACGGGTTGAAATACCCCATATTGCAGCCAGCGGGTATATAGCTCGGCATCAAATTGCTCGCCACCAGCAAAACCGCCTAAATCCGAATGGGTATAAGCCAGGCCTTGTAATCCCATGGACAGGCTGAGCTCAACCTGAGGTTTAAGCCCATCCCAGGCGCGGCTGACATCGCCGGTCCAGGGGATCATGCCGTAGCGCTGTGAGCCGACAAAACCGCTGCGCATCATAATAAAGGGGCGCTCGGTAGGGCGTGCCTGACGATGGCGCTCGAACAGCATTTTAGCCCACTGATGGCCATAGGCATTGTGAATTTCGTCAGCGCTGACCTGGCGACCATCTGCCAGCCTGTGCAGAGTATCGGCTGGATGCACTTCCGGTTCGCCCAGATCGCCCCACCAACCGCCAACTCCCTGGCCCAGCAGCTTGCTATAGGTCTGCCAGAACCAGTCCTGAGCCTTAGGATCAAAAACATCAATAAGACCGGTGTTACCAAAATAAAAATCAAAACGTTTGGGCTGTCCGGCCAGATTCTCTGCCAATGCCCCGGCATTGACTGCGTCCTGCCATTTGCCAGAGGTAGTCAGGACAAAAGGCTCAGTGATAAGAATGGTCTTTACACCGCTGGCAGCAAAGTCAGCGATCATTTTTTCCGGCTGGGGAAAGGCCTCTTTGTCCCAGTCGAGGTTACCCATCATGCCTTTGATGTCTTTGCCAAACCAATACAGGTCAAGCACCACGGCATCCAGCGGAATGTCGTCGGCCTTAAACATCTCAACCACCCGGCGGGTTTCTACCTCAGTGTGATAGCCAAAGCGTGAGGCATAATTGCCCAGTGCCCAACGTGGCGGCATCGGCTGACGCCCGGTCACCGCAGTAAAATGCTCAAGCAACTGCGGGAAGTCATCGCCAGCGGCAATCAAATAAGCCAATCGCCCCGCTGCGGCTTCAAATTGCAGGATATCGGCTTCATTATGGCCAAGGTCGAGGTGGCCACTGGCGGTATTATCAAAAGCCAACATATAGTGCTGACTGGAAAGCACCATAGGCAGGCTGTAGTACATTTGCGTGGATTCAGTGCCATAACCGTAATGGGCACGGTTATACAACGGCAACCGCTGACCGCGCCTGTCCATACCCATTACCCGTTGCCCGCCGCCCAGTAATTTTTCCTGTTCTTGCAGACGGAAGCGAAAGCCTCGCAAGGTCTGCTTGGCAAAAGCGCCCTTTTCTTCGGCCAGCAGCAACTGGTCATCACGGTAGTAACTGATCTGCAGCGGCGATTTTTGGATTTTAGCGGTCAGACCGGAGTTGGTCAGGAGCAGATACTCTGTCATTTCCTGATAGGAAGCATTGGCCTTACGCGCTTTCTCACTAATCGCAAAGGAAGGTAAAGGGGTTTCCCCCTCAGGCTGATACAGCACCTCAAACACGCTGTTCTGATAGGCCGTTAAGGTTACCAGCCCTTCATCTGTGGTAAGCCTGAGCGTTTGACCGTCAAAACTGGCTTGCTGTACTTCAGCCGCTTGCAGGCTGAAACATAGCAGCCACAACAACGCCCAACACCCTCTGATTGAATTCACTCGCTGCATAGCTTGTCTGTATCCCTGATTAATCTGTATGCCGCTTGGGCGGCTATTGGTAGAGTTCGTAAATTCCGGCACTTCGACCCGGCACCAGAATGTCGGGCAGCGCAGCTGTCTGGCCACTTAACACTTCTTTCGCCGACGTGAATCCCTTAAGGCTTTCCTGCATCCTGGCTAAGTCCAGCTTGATGGACTGATCATTTTTATTCAGCACCACCAGCAGATTGTGTTTCTCACTCAAGCGGAAATAGCTATAGCTTCCATCCAGCGGCGCATAGTGAACAAAACGCCCGTTGTGCACCGCTTGCGCCGTCTTGCGCCAGTTTAGAAGCTTGCGCATATAGGCCTGAGCTGAACTGGCGTCTGTACTTAAGTTGTTACCAGTAAGGGCATTTTGTTTATCGCCGGGCCAGCCGCCTGGAAAATCCGCACGGATCTCGCCGTGGTCGTCGCTATTGGGGTTAGCCAGTAATATCTCGGTGCCATAGAAAAACTGCGGGGTACCCCGCACTGTGGCAAACAGCACCATGGCCATACGCCACAACTGCGGGTCCTCGCGCAGTTGCGTAAAGATACGACTCATATCATGGTTGTCTGGCATCACCACCAGGTCCTGAGGATGGCCATAGAGGTAATCATTGGCGAGGGACAAGTAAATTTCCCGCAGGCCTGAATTCCAGTTTTCTTTGTTGGTGAGGCCACCGACCACCGCTGCCTGCAATGGAAAGTCAAACAAGCTGGGCAGTGCCGATTGATAGCCATCATGGCGCTGTGTGCCGCGCTGCCAATAGGCCACGATACTGGGATTTAAGGTCCACTCTTCGCCCACCATATTGAGATTGGGATACTCGGCCATTAGGCGTGCCGTGTACTGGCTTAAGAAATCAGGATCGGAGTAGGAGTAAGTGTCGATACGAATGCCACTTAGCCCGGCATATTCCACCCACCAGATGCTGTTCTGGATCAGGTAAGTAGCGAGCAAGGGGTTGCGCTGGTTCAGATCCGGCATGGTTTCCACAAACCAGCCATCACTGAAATGTCGCTTATCCCACTCGTTGGCATAAGGGTCGTGCAGGGCTTCACGCCTGTGCGTGGTCGGCACAAACTGACCGGCAAAGTTCAGCCAGTCCGCACTTGGCAAGTCGCGCATCCACCAATGCTGAGACCCTATGTGGTTAAGTACCACATCAATAATCACCCCGATACCCCGCGCTTTGGCCTGTTGGGCCAGTTGTTGATACAAGGCGTTACTGCCATAACGCGGGTCAACCCGATACAAATCCGTGGCCGCATAACCGTGATAGGAATAACTGGGCATGGCGTTTTCCACCACTGGATTTAGCCAAATCTGAGTAAAGCCCATGGCCTGAATGTAATCCAGATGATTAATAATGCCCTGCAGATCACCACCATGACGCCCGCCTAGTGCGGCGCGATTTAGCTTATCTTCAAGCCCTGGCGCGCTGTCATTGCTGAGGTCACCGTTAGCAAAACGATCAGGCGTAATTAGATAAATGCTGTCTTTATTGGAAAACCCCTGACGCTCGGCAGAGGCGTTGTCCCGCGTCAGCAAAGGATAATCAGACACCAGTGCAACATGGTCTCCCTGGCTGAGTTTGATGGGTATAAGCCCTGGCTTAACATCCTTGGCCAGATTCAGGGTGAGAAAGAGGTAATTGGGACTGTCTACACGCTCGGCCTTTACCAGCTTCACCCCGGGATAATCGAGGCTGGGCTGATAACCACTCACCTGCTCCCCATATAGCATGATCTGCAGTTGTGAGGAGTGCATCCCCACCCACCAATTGGCAGGCTCTACATGCTTGAGCTGCAAATCAGCCAAGACAGGTAAACTGATCAGCAAGCAAAACCCCGTCAGCCAACGTGTCATACTCATTTCACTCCTTTGTTGACCCGCCCCTGGGCAGTAAAACCCATCGTCATGTCGGTGGTATTGGCAAGCTTGACTGGCCAATAGCGCATGCAAGGGCAAATTTTACAATTATGTTACCTAGCTCACATTTTTCGTGCAGCTTCCTGCATACGTATTCATCTGTATTCTTCACGATGCACTGGAATCGGGGGCAAGCAGCTACCTATTCAACGCCAGAAAGGTTTCCACTCGCTGACGATATAAATCAACCAATCGACGCGGGAGATATTCTGCATAAATGGCGGCCGCCTCGGCCAATAACGGACTGTTTTTTAATAGGTCATTAATCCTGGCTATATGTCGGGCCCCCCACTCTCCTTTTGTGCAGCCAAAATACAGATACTGTTCATTGCTTTGCGCCATCAAAGGCAAAAAATGCAGATTGTCCTCTAGTTGCCCCAGTTTCTGTATACGTCCTATTTCAGTGGGATTAACAATGGCAATGTCGAGACGTTTTAAGGACACCATGTGCAGGAGCTTTTCTGCGTCATTGGTCTTGGTGAAGGCCATCAGCCTGGGTTTCATTGCGGCTTGGCCCAGCAAGTTATCCAGCAGTTCGCCGTTGGAGCGTCCGGCGATAACGCCTATGCGTAACTTAGGCTCCATCAACAAGGCACCAACATCAAAATGCCCGTTATGATCATGGCGTTCAATCAGGGCCGAGGAAGATGTCGAGTAGGCCAATCCATTGGGAAGAAAAGGTAAAACGGGTTGCGAAAAGTGCAGCAGGCTTTCACGTTGAGTTTTTTTTACCAAACCGCCAGTGCAGCGCAGCTTGCCGTTAAGAAAATCGTTAAAACCCCGGTTGTTGTTAGACACCTCTACAACATGCTGTACCTCGGGCATCTGTTGAACCAAATGCAAAAGCAGTATGCCAATGGCACCGCCGGCCAGGCTTCCATTATCAACAATAAATAACGGTTGTGAATCAACCACCAGCCAGTGGATAGCTTCTTGTTCATCAGCGTAGACACAGCTTGTCATCGAAATCGAACATAACAGCAAAGCCCGCCAGCAGATTTTGGCTCGCACAAGCATCTCCTTTTCCTTTTGCGAAGCCGGGCTCGCTTTTTGACATCCCTGTCTGAATCACCTTATGCCTTTAACCTAATACGCCAGCTTGCATATCCAACGTACAGGCGTCAGCATCCAAGGTCACCTCACCACCAACGGGTAAGATGTGATTATCCTTAATGTGGCCAAACTGAGCCCCGACATAACATGGAACCCCCAAAGGCTTGAGGTAATGCTCCATGACTTCCATCAGGGTAAAGCCACCATAACCTTTCTGCGGCTCGCATTCTGTACAATGACCGAAGACCACCCCGGCCACCTGTTCCAACATTCCCGATAACTGCAAGGTAGAAAAATACCTATCTATACGATAGATGGCTTCCCCCACATCTTCCAACATCAATATCTTGCCACGCATATCTGGTAAGTAGGGCGTGCCCACAAGGCTGCAAAACACGGTCAAATTTCCCCCCACCAACACACCTTTGGCTTTGCCACCTGTGATAGTGCGCGCGCGGTTACTGCGCATGGTCAGAGCATCGCTGTCCTCAGCGAGATTTTGCATCTTGCTGGGTTGTCCTTCGAACAACAGCTTCTGAACTTGCTGGGCCTGAAATTGCCCCCAATACGACAACCCAACCGGGCCATGAAAAGATACCAAACCGGTATTGCGATAGAAGCTATTCAACAATGAGGTGATATCGCTGTAGCCCAGTACCACCTTAGGGTTTTCAGCAACAGTGGCAAAGTCCAGATAGGGCAACAGTCGATTACATCCCCACCCACCACGAAGTGCCACAATGCCGCTTACTGACTTGTCGGCGAAAGCCTGGTTGATGTCCGCAGCACGATCCTTATCCTGCCCGGCCAGATAACCATGGCGGTCAAGAACATGTTGACCAGGCTCGACTTTCAGCCCCATCGCTTCAAAAGACTCTCTGGCAACATCTAACTCGATGGGGTCAAAGATAGCGCTGGCTGGTGCAATTAAGCGGATTGTATCGCCTGGTTTTAATGCCTTGGGTCTGACACTGACCCTGGCTTGGGCAGCCTGACCAACCGACGGAATAAGTTGGCTGGCCAACAGGCCAGCGGCGGATGCTTTAAAAAAGCCTCTGCGATCCATGATAACTCCTCATATTTGTACCCAGGTTCCGCTGCATAGCGGATAATTCAGGACTAACTGCAGCCAGGACTTTGACTTACACTCTACCTGTCATTAACCTTTTAAAAATAAATTATTACCACAAAATCACATATAAGTAATAAACAATGAAATCCGTTATCTTGCTAGCGAGTCTTTTTATGTCACTGTCAGCATCAGCCGAAAATTGGCAATCATTTCAGGTTGAAGGCTTGAATAAAGCGCAAATCCGCCAACAGGATATTCAACCTCATCTGCAGCAGATTATCGACAGTCCGGTGTTCAACGTAGAACATATTGGCAGCTCCTACCTTGGCCGGCCTATCCACCGAATTAAAATCGGCAAAGGCAGCACCAAACTGATGCTGTGGTCGCAAATGCATGGTGATGAGTCCACCGCCACCTCCGCGTTATTTGATTTAATGCGGCGCATGGAAAAAGACCAAGGGTGGCGGCAAAGTTGGCAGGACAAACTGACCATTTATATGATCCCTATGCTCAACCCCGATGGTGCTGAGCAGGCTACCCGCACCAACGCCCAAGGCATAGATATTAATAGGGATGCCCGTGCACTGCAGACACCGGAAGGGCGTCTTCTGCTGGCGCAGGCAAAAGAATTAAAACCGGACTTCGGTTTTAATCTGCACGATCAGAATCGTTTTTATAGTGCCGGACACCATAACAACCCGGCCACCATTTCACTGCTGGCACCAGCCTTTAATGACAGGAAAAGTATCAGCCCAGCCAGACATCGCGCTATGCAGATCATTGGCGTTTTGAAGGAGGTGGCCGATGCGCGCATCCCCGAACATCTGGGTCGTTACGACGATACTTATGCACCACGCGCCTTTGGCGACAATCTGGCTGGTATGGGGATCAGTACCATTTTGATTGAATCTGGCGCTCACCGCCAGGACCCCAACCGCCAGGTGGCCAGGGAAATGAATCTAATCATGCTCAGTGCGGCTATAGATAGCATTCAGTCAGGCAGCTATGCCAAGCAGGATTTATCTGCCTATACAGACATTCCGTTTAATCGCCGAGAGGCCTTTCGCGATGTGCTGATGAGTGATTTACTGGTGAAGGAAGGGTCACAACAATACCGCATCGACCTGGCGATTGACTTGAACTTACCTAATGCACGGCAACCCAGAATTAAGGAAGTGGGTGACCTGACGGTTTACTCCGGCTTTTTTGAATTTGATGCCAATGGCTGGCAATTTCAGCCAGCTAAGGGTTATACCCTGAGTGACGCCACCACACTTACGCGTGAGGACTATCTTGCACTTCTCCAGCAGGGATACGGGTATTTTGCATCCGATGCGGATAAGCTGGACAACCAAAGTGGCTTACCCATGGCTTTTAGCAACGTCAGTATGTCAGATACCCGTCCAAGGGCTGGCCATCGGGCAGTATTCTTTCTGGAACATAAGGACGGCAGAAAAATTGCTGTCATTGAGGGCTTATTGATAGACCTTAACAGCGGCAAGGTGCTGAACAGTTACAGCACCTAACCACCTAAGTAAAAAAGGCGGTGTCTTTCAACACCGCCACCCCTGACAGAGGTTGGGAACTTTAGAAGCTGTAACGTGCACCCAGCATGAAGATCATGGGGTCGATGTTAACTTTTGCAGACTGTACATTAGTGCCATTGATGCGTACTTCGGCATCGGTATCAATGTCAGCCCAGGCAACCATGGCGTGTACGCCCCAGTTGTCATTTAAGCGGTAGTTAAAACCCGCTTGTACAGCAAGACCTACCGAATCATCCAAATGCAGGCTAACTTTGTCGCCAGCGGACGCTGCGCCTGTCGCTACCAGCACATCAGTCAGAGCCGGGCTGACCTTCTCAGAGAAGAACAGCGTATAGTTCAGGCCAAGACCAACGAAAGGACGAAACGCTTGTTGCTTGTCCATAAAGTGATACTGGGCCAGCAAAGTTGGTGGCAAATGCTTAGTTTCGCCAACATCCAGACCGTTGACCGCACCTACAGTGCTATCCAGAGTAATGTCATGGGAAAACGGCGTGGCAGCAATCAGCTCCAGGGTCCAGTTGTCATTCAAATCGTAGTCAAAAGTCAGACCCAACTGAGTGTTGCTGTCGACATCCAGTTTGCTGGAATTCTGTGGCAGACCAGCAACCGTCTCAACAACGTTCAGGTAAGTACTGTCCGCATTAGGGTTAACATTGATGGCGCCTACATTTACATGGAAATCGGCCAGCGCAGCTGGGGCGAATAAAGCGGCAACCAAAGCAGAAGTGGTGAACAGAGATTTCATTTATTCTCTCCAAAGTGTTGTGTGTCTGGAGAGGATTGTCTGCTCCTATTGATCTTAAAAAGCTGATTGAGATCAAGTTTTCACTTGCTGATTTAGCAGGGTACAGTGGCAAACAGCACAACCATGATCCAGGTCAACAAAAGGTGCTGGCTGATGCACAATAACTGTTTATAAATTCATCATGGACAGGGAGACGTTGCACGGTGCCGGCAAAAATAGTTCTGAGACTGTCCAGCAGTTCATTGAGCTGCGCTGCGGATAATGCATCCGCCATCGGATGATATGCTTCAGGCTGAATCCCCTGCCCTAGCATGACCTGTTGCCAGGCAACCTCGGTAAATAACTCGTCCTGTTCTCTGAACACCTTGCCAGTCTTGGCAAAAAGGGCCAGCTTTTGGTTCAAACTATCGGGGATCGACATATCCCGGCAACGCTGCCAAAACGGCTCTTCCTGCCGATTCAGTACATAATGCAGAATAATGAAGTCACGAACTTGCTCAAACTCGGTTTGTGACTGACGGTTAAACTCATCAATCTCCTGCTGCACCCAACCTTGTCTGGGAAATAACTTAAGCAACCTGACAATGCCACTTTGCACCAGATGTAAACTGGTCGATTCCAATGGCTCCAGAAAGCCACTGGCCAGCCCCAGTGCCACACAATTTTTATGCCACTGCTGCTTGCGTCTGCCTGTAGTAAAGCGAATCAGGCGGGGCTCAGCCAAAGCCGGGGCATCCAACTGCTCCATCAACAGGGCAGAAGCTTGCTCATCCGTTAAATACTCACTGCAGTACACCAGTCCGTTGCCGGTTCTATGCTGCAGCGGAATGCGCCAGCGCCAACCGGCTCGATGAGCGATAGAGCGGGTATAAGGTTGCAGAGGTGCAGTGCGCTCACTTGGAACCGCCATGGCCCGATCGCAGGGCAGCCAGTGACGCCAGTCATCAAACTCGACCTTAAGCGCTTCACCCAACAACAAGGATCTAAAACCGGAACAGTCAACATACAAATCAGCCTGGATAAACTCACCGCTACGCAGCCGCAGACTCTCTATGCTTCCATTTTGCTTGTTGAGGTTCACTTGCTCAATCAGACCTTCAAGGCGCTTAACCCCCCAGCCTTGGCTGAGCTTACTCAGGTACTTGGCATAAAGGCCGGCATCAAAATGATAGGCATGTACCAGTCCGGGTAACTTAGTATCAGGGACGCTGCTGAGCGGTTGAAACTTGTTAGCCTTTGCCGCCTGATAGTTAAGGGAAAAGTCCCACAGGCTGTCATTGCGACCATGGGCAACAGCGCGCAACCAACTGTGATGAAAAGGCGCTAAACCCATCTCTTTGCCCAAACCACCGAACGCGTGCATATAGCTATGGCCCTGCTCGAGCCAGTTCTCAAACTCAATACCTAGTTTAAAGGTGCCACCGGTTTCCCGTAAGAAGTCCGCTTCACTGATGCCTAACACCCGGTTGAAGTGCTGAATCGGTGGAATGGTTGCCTCGCCCACCCCCACAGTGGCAATGTCATCGGACTCAACCAGTGTAATATCCAGTTGTCGTCCCATCATACGCGACAACATGGCTGCGGCCATCCAACCGGCCGAACCGCCTCCGACTATCACTACGCGCATGTTATGCCACCTTATTGCTGGAATCCGTTAACCACACAATTGTCATTATGCAGACTGAATTTGAATAAAAAAACACCCCTGCAGATGACTCAGACAGAGGTGTTTTGTTTAATCAGCAAGGCTGATTAGAACTTGTAGTTCAGACCCAACATAAAGTTGCGGCCGAATACTTGTGCGTCACGAACATCAAGACCATTGCCATCGGCAGTATGAGCCGTGACAAAGGCTTCGTCCGTCAGGTTTTGGCCTTGCAATGTCAGGGTCAGGCCATACAGTGCCTCAATGCCAGACTCAGAGAAATCATAGCTAATTTGCGCATCAACCAGATCACTTCCCAGTACCTGCACTGGTACTTTAGACAAGCTTAAACCAGACACTTCACCCAGGAAGTCACTACGACTACGCCAGCTTACCCGGAACTCAAAGCCCGCATTTTCATAGTAAAGGGTGGCGTTATACACCTCGTCGGACAAGCCTGGTACTGTGATATTGAACTCACGCTGCTCCATACCACCACTGGTATCGGTTGGCACGTCCAACATAAAGTCGATGGAACTGTCGAGGAACGTGGCAGAGAAAATTCCACCGAAACCTTCCAGTGCATCAGAGAACATGCCGCCGGATAAGGACAGGGTGAATTCGGCCCCCTGAATGTCACCATCACCCAGATTCTGCCAGGACGTCATCACCCCAAGTGGCGCAACAGGCTCACCATTAGGCGGAGTCAAATCTGAGGTGTCGACCAGGCTCGGGACTTCCAATTGCCAGTCTTTCAGCGATTTGTAGAACACCGCGGCAGCAAAGTAGCCTTCCTCATGGAAGTAGTTCTCATAGGTCAAATCCAACTGGTCAGCCATCACAGGGCGAAGCTGCGGATTAGCAATGTAGCCAGACCACACTCCTACAGTCTCGTTCCATGACAGTTCGCCCGAGCTGGCATTCATTCTGTCCATTCTGGAGCGTGACATAGTGCGGGCAGCACCAAATCTCACCAGTTGCTGATCCGCTACATCAAAAATCAGGTTCAGGCTCGGCAGCACTTCAGTAAACTCGTCACCACCGAAGGTAGGCTGTACGTCAATAGTACGGTCGGCCAGGCGTCTAGCACCACCGCCCGTTGACTCCTGCTCGGTACGCACCACTTGCAGTCCCACATTACCTCTTACCGGGATGCTGCCAATTTCGGTTTCCAGATTCGCTTTCACAAAGGCAGTATAAACTTTCTCTTTGACTGTCCAGGTTTGCTTGATGCGCTCAGGATCCGATAAACGTGAGTCATACTCGGTGTAGTTGCCATCCTGCCAGAAGCGGAAAGAATCGTAGGCAATCATGTCACCAAAGCCAATGAAATCCAGTGACACATTAGGTAAGCGATATTCTTCCGGAACCGGCATACGGTAGCCTGGGATAACGTTGCCGTTAGCATCCAAGGCTTGCGGCAGGGTTAGGAACAAACCCTGATCGAACTTGCTTTTTTCTCTGTCACTATAGTAGCCACCGAACTCGATACTGCTGACGATACCGTCCTCAAATACCCGTTTAGCCGCGAGCTTTAAGGTCATCAGTTCATCATCCACCTCGGGGGTGTTGATGAAGCCATCCTGATCGTCATTACTTTCCAAATCGGTCAGGTTACCCCAGCCCCAGGACTGAGGGTTACCCAACTGAATGACATCATGGCTACCGTAGTCCAACTGCGGGTTGAAGTTAACCCCTTGATTGTTGTTCAACATAGTGAACCCAATCTGTTCGGGTTGACGGAAGGCCGCACCGCGGCCAGAGCCAGCGTAAGACTCCAGTGACCAGGTTTTTCTGTCCACCTTTGAGTACGCCGCATCAAACTCCAGGCTCAGTAAATCGGTCAGGGCATATTCGGCGTTAAAACCGACGGCAGTCAGATCTGCCTTGCGCAGGTTCATATCATTACGAATCACCGCACCAACCGGGGAGTCGGCACTGCCGATAACACCCGACTGACTCAGACCATTGACTGTGTTCGTTACTGTTATACCAGCATCGCCCCATGCAGCGGGTATTTCAGCACCACGCAGCAGTTGCTCGTCTTCGAAATCAATATACAGCGCATCCACATTGATTTTGAGTTTATCGTTAGGAGCCACCTCCAATACCGCCATGACAGTGTCACGGGTCAGTTCTGATGAACGAACGAATGGTTTGAAACCACCCACTACACCATCAGGCCATCCCCAGGTATTAAAACGCTCTTCATTATTAGGTGATTGCATATGCGCCACGGCCACGGCCAGACCCACGGTATCGTCATTAAACTGATCAATGTAAGAGAAGCTGCCACGCCAACCGGTGTCTTCGCCATCAGGGTTCAGCTTGCCAATATCATTCTTCTCACCACGTAGGGTAAAAGACATGCTTTGCTCGCCAAAACTCAAAGGTTTAACCGTGCGCATATCAATAGTGCCGCCAATACCCTGAGTCATCAGAGACGCATCGGGGGTTTTGTAAACCATGACTTCATTCATGATTTCAGAAGGATATACATCGAACTCAACGCCGCGGTTATCCCCTAGCGATACCTGTTCACGACCATTAAAGGTAGCGGCACTGAAGTTTTCACCCAAACCACGAATAGAGATGGAGCTAGCACGGCCATCGAGTCGCTGTGCGGCCAGGCCAGGCAGTCTGGCAATAGATTCTGCAATACTGGAATCAGGAAGTTTGCCGATATCTTCTGCGGTAATCACTTCAACCAACGAAGTGTTATCCATTTTTAACGCCTGAGACCGCTGTAAACTGGCACGGATACCAGACACTTTGATCACTTCAACGTTTTCTTCTGCGCTTTGTTCGGCATTTGCCTGCTGTGCCATTGCGGGCAAAGACATCAATGTCAAACCACCGGATAACAAAGCCATGGTAATGAGATTGGGTTTAAATGTTTTCATGCCTAGTGTCCTGAGTTGTTGTGTGCTTTTAACCAGCCCACACATGAGGGCCGAACTTTCACAAACAGATGCAAAAGTGTGTCAAAAATGTTGCAAAGGATAGTATCGCTGGCGGTTTAATCGGCACAACCATCTGCATACGTATTCATAAGTCAGGGAAGAACATTTTGTTAACATTCCTTTGTTGACCCCAGTATTTACAAGGTGTGAATAGAGTAGAAAACTAAAGATAACCTTAGAACACTGCACAAGATGTTTACAAATCACACCCAGTTAAATGCTTGAAAGCCAAACTGAAAACTTTCAGCTTTAAGCCATTGTAAACAGCCAAAGTAACGGGCGGGCGAAGGTCTCTAGCCTGACGCCGGTTAAGAAAACGGGGAGCTAAAGTGCTCCCCGCGCGATTCAGACACCGAATATGGCGTTATTGAGACCCTGCTAGTAATACAGCTCCCCAATAAGCCGGTATCGATAGTTGCAGCTTACCTTCTTTAATTGCGGTAGGAAGGTTGCTGAGCAGCTCCTGCCAGTGTTGTCCGTCGGCATTATCCAGTGCTACCTGACGAGACTCTGCGCTGTTGTTGAGAATCACCCTCACTCGCTGCCCCTGATGTTGACGTTCATAGCCGTACAAGCCTTTTTCATCATCCACCAGTATGCTTTGGTAGTCACCTCGCTGTAAGGCCGGATGCTGATTGCGAATATGAATAAGCTTTCGATAATGAGCCTGAAGTTGCTGATTAACCTTCACTTTGTCAGCCGCACGCTTGCTACCGTCAGGGTTGGTCACTTCGTCTTCATATTCAATGTCAGACCAAAGCATGGGCTTGCGGTCATCCGGGTCATTGGCCCCCCACATACCTACTTCATCGCCGTAGTACACCATAGGCGCCCCAACATAAGTCATTTGCAGGATCACAAATAGCTTCTGAAGTTGCAGCTCCTCTTCATTAGGTTTACGTACCTGATAGTCGGGATTGTTACCCACCTGCGAAAGATTGAAATACTTACCCCAGTCACGGAAGTTCCCAATCCCCCGATTCACAATGTGAGAGCCAATACGATTCGAATCATGGCTGCCAAACAAGTTCTGCGTCACATAAGCCACGCCTTTAGGGTAAAGCTCGCGCATCTCTTTGAGTTTGCTATCAAACTCACTGGCACTAATGGCCATGTGAGGCGGGTTGAATAAAAACTCCGCCGCCGTAAAAGCAAAGTTGTAATTCATCTCACCATCGAATTCGTCCCCTTGCAGATAGGGCTTAACCTTGTCCGGATGGTCAACAATTTCTGCGGTAAGGTACGCCTCGGGATTCAGGCCTTTGACATGGGCGCGCCAATCCTTCCAGAAGCCATGGCCAACACAAAAGGCAACATCCAAACGCCAGCCATCAATGCCTCGGGAAAAGCCAGAGCCTTGAGGTTTCATCCAGCGTTCGGTGGCAGCAAAAATATAGGCCTTGGGCCCAGGAGCCAAGTCCTCCTCGGTTTCACGAAACTCGGGTAAGGACTTCACACCAAACCAGCCTAAATAATCGAATTCTGTGCCCTTTTTGGGGTCATCCCAAGACACCACATTGAACCAGTCTTTATAGGGAGATGCCTGCTGGTTCTTTTTTAGATCCACAAAAGCAAAACTGTTAATCCCCATATGGTTGAATACGCCATCGAAGATAATACGTATGCCGCGCTGGTGAGCTTGCTCAATCAGTTTCAGGGCAAGCTTATCGGCTTTAGTCCATACCCAGGTGCTGGGATCCCAGGCCTGTTCTGTGGCCATTAAGGCTCTGTCGCCTTCTGGATCCGGACCGAAATTGGGGTCGATATGGTGATAGCTGGCACCGTCGTATTTATGTAGCGAAGGTGCATCAAAAACCGGGTTGAGATAAATGGCACTGATGCCCAGGTCTTTTAAATAATCCAGTTTATCTATCACCCCTTGCAGATCACCACCATAACGACGGCGAAGCATATGCATCCACAAGGCCTTTTCACCATTTTCCAGTTCATAAGGCTGTAACTTGTACCAGTCACTGCCCCAGGGATGGATATTCCAGGCCTTGGGAGGCTGCGCCGGGTCAGCACCTGCAATATCCTTAACCTTAGGATTATTGCTAGGATCGCCATCGCGAAAACGCTCTGGAAAAATTTGATACCACACTACGTCCTTAGCCCAGGCTGGCACAAATTCACCATTGGCATCCAAAGCAATAGGCCCCCTTGGTGTGGCGTCTGAATTTTGCGGGCACTGCGCCAGGGCAGCATCATTAGCAGTGAGGCAGGTTAGCAAGGCAAATAGTTGACGCTTTTTCATAGGTTGTGACACTGTCCTTATCTAAAAGATGGGACTGATTACTGACAACCAGCCCCACCCGTCAGTTATTGAAAAGTATGCAAGGGTAAATCCACTACACCTGAAGCTGTTGCAGACGAGCTGGCTGAGCGGTTAGCGCCAGACTCCCAGGTGACATTCCCCATACTGTCTTTGATGATGTACTTAAATTGGACATTGGTTCCCTTGGGAACACTGACCGGTAAGAACCATTTCCACCACTCACTTGGATTGGGATTATGGAACGCATCCAAGGCTTTGGCCGGATCCCAATTACCCAGTTCAGGGACATTCCCCACCACATACACTTGCTCCCCTGGCTGGGTGTAAGCCACCACATGGAAGATCATCTGGTTCTGATCATCGGATAGCACTTCAAATGCAAAGGTATTACTGGTCACCCCACCTTTTACCACGGACACCGAGCGAGAACCGGCAGCAACAGCTGGGATAGTCACAGTTGCACTGTGATAATCGTTGGCGACAACAGTGGCATTGGTGGTGTCAAATTTCACCTGCAACGCGCCGTCAAGACCAGTACCAAAGAGTTTGACCTGATTACCGCTACGCCCAATAGTGGATTGCATGTCACCAATCTTTGGCGCAGTACCTAGGCTAGGGTCATAACTCCATACATTGACTTCTTGCTGACTAAGCTGGAATGACGCCAGTTGTCCACCACTAACACTAACACTGCTACCGCCCAGCTCAGCGGTCAGCACGTCGGTATAGGTGCCGGCTGCCATCGAGGTGGAAAGCGCAGGCACGGTGTAACTGTTGTAGGGACTGCGGTTAACCGCAATAATGACTTGTTTGTCGTAGAACTTACGGGACATTACCAGCACGTCGGCACTGGAATACAAAATGCTGGTTTGGCCATAGGCTAATGCATCATTTTGCTGGCGCAGTGCCGATAGCTTTTGAATGATTTTGTAGGCCCTGGTGGTTTGACTGAAGCTGGTATCGGTTTGCATAAATACCCGCCCGCCATTCTCACTACTGTCATGACCGTTCACATACTGCTCAGTACCATAATAAATGTTCGGAATACCGCGCGAGGTTAATGTCAGGGCCAGCGCCACATCCAAACTGCGCTGGTCACTGTTTACCCGCAAGAAGCGCGGTACATCGTGGTTATCGATAAAGGTAACCGTTTGATTTTCATAGGCGTAGTCGTTATCGGTGTACTGATAAAAACTGGCCAGATCCTGCATATTTTGCGAACCGTTGCCTATTACGTTGGTCAGGGTACGAAAATATTCAAAATCCAGATTGTTGATACCAGTGCGGTCGGGAAACGACTCATATTCCCCGTACTTGGGATCGGGCTTACCAATAAAGAACTCACCAAAGTGGGTTACGGCACCCCCTGGTGCTGAATCTATGGCGTCTCTGAAACCTTTGGCAAAAGCCGGATTCATATGCAAAGTAGCATCGTGACGATAACCATCTATGCCCTTGCCTTTCCAAAAAGTAGCCGCACCTTCTAAATAGGCCACTACCTCGGGAAGCTCATGGGTAAAATCAGCCAATGAGCCAAGGTCACGATAACGATAGCCAAAGCGGCTGCTGTCGGAGCCTCGGTCACCTATACTGTGGAACCAACCGGGATTGGTTGTGCCATTGGGATCAGCAATCAGGTTGTCACTGCTACCGTCGCTGTTTAAATCAACCGGGTTACCGTTTCCATCAAATACAAAATTGCCGTTGCCGTCACGATCTGGCTCGTAAAGCTTACCGTTTTCTGCTGCAAAACTATTGGTGGGATTCTGCCAACGGCTACTGTGGTTGGAAACAAAGTCGATAACAACCTTAATGCCTTCGTTGTGAAGCGCATTGACCATGTCGGTAAAATCCTTCATGTCACCAAAATGCGCATTAGTGCGGTAGTAATTGCTGACATGGTACCCATGATAGCTGGACCACACCATCTGACCGCCGCCAGATTGATAATCAATGATAGGTTCGTCGCGGTTGGCATAAGGTGCTGAAATCCAAACCGCCGTTACCCCCATGTTCTTTAAGTAGGGAATTTTGTCGATGATGCCCTGAAAATCGCCGCCCTGATACAACTTAAGATCACTACCAGTGCCATCAAAAATCTGAGACGGGGAACCAGTAGGAATGTTATTGGTGCTGTCACCATCGTAAAATCTGTCGGTCAGGATTTGATATACCACATCCTTACCTGTTACCGGCCCGATGGCTTGCTGCGCCAGTGCCAACGTGGAAAAGCAGGTTAATGCCAGTAAGCTAAGTTTGCTGCGGATACTTGCGTATCTGAAATGACGGAACTCCATGCTATGCCTCCTATTCGTGATTGAAATCGCGAAGGTACCGCTCGACTCTTCATCCTTCGCGACCAAGTAAAAGGCAATTACATTTGGTTAACAACAGACTGCATACGTATTCAGCAAAGATACGTACAGACTATTCCTGAACTATCGACGGGCATTATCAATCCGGTCTTTTAACATAGGGTGGGACGACAACCACCGTTCCATACTGGAAGCCGGGGCCAGACTGGCGAGCTTTTCCATTGCCAACGCAAAACTTTCACCGTCTTGTCCGAGCTTGTCCAATTGCACCAGCGCGTAATTATCAGCCTCCCATTCCAGATCTTGGGAAAACTGGTTTTGCACTAAGGTAGTAGAAGCGCCCGCGAATAAATCAGCCATACCGGACATATCGCCAAACAGATAGCTGATGACAACAGAAGAGGCCAATGTCTGAGCAATAAGGCGCATAGAGTGACGATGCTCTACATGACCAATTTCATGCAGCAATACCGCCTGTAACACCTGTTTGTCTCCTTCCAGCAAGGCCACCAGTTGATCGGTAATCACAATAGTACCGTTTGGCAAGGCGAAGGCATTTGGCCCAAGCTTTTCAGCGTGACGAAACTGGATATGATACCGACTTGGTGGCAGTCCCAAGCGACTTACGGTGTTCTGCCAGTAGGTCAGATATTCCTGTTGGGTTGCCTGGTTAAGCTGACTGGGTTCCAAAATAGATTCATCCAGCGCCAGCAAGGTATGTTCAGATGCAGTATTGATATACGCCTGTGGAACGTAATGTGCAAAGCTGACCGCCATAGCCGGTATACCGAACTTAAACAGCCCAAACAGAAATAAGGGGGCCAGCACCAGACTGGCTATCACGCCCCATCTGTTTGTTTCCAGCGCAGCCAGGCGGGCCGACAGCTTCTGCCCATCCAACCAGCGATTAACCTCTGCGGACGCAGGAACATGCAGCAGGCCGCCATCCGGCAATTTAATATCCCTTGGCATACGGCCAAGTGCAGCCGGACTAGACACACTTTGTTTGGTATAACTGTGCCAACTGTCGCTGACCAGAACACGCAACTCTCCCTCACAAAGGTGCACAAGCACCGGGCAGCTAGCGCTGCTGCCCGGTGGATACAGAGTTCCTTGCAACTCGTGACGCATCAAGTCAGGCCTATATCCATATCGAATATATCCGACACTTCTTCGGCGATGGCATTAGGCTCGTCGCTATACTCAGCCAGCACCTGGTCAGCCTCGCTTAGCACTTTGATATGGGTGGCTTCGGCAAATAGTATTGCAGTTCTGACTTTAACCCAGGGATAAGCCAAACCAAGGCTGCAAACCAGCATCACCAGATTCACCAGACGCAACTTGGCAAGTGCCCAGAAACTAAGCGCCGATTCAAGCTCTGCTACATTATCGATTTGGGTGTTGTTATACAGATGGTTACGAATCTGTGCCTGGTAGTAACAGCTCGCCACCGTCAACACTAATACATAGACAAGCATGGTCGCGACAAGAAAGCCCGTAGCCGCCGCACCGCCAGGTTCTTGCATGGCACCGCCTCCGGCCAGAAAAGCAATCAACATAGCGGCTGGCACAAAAATGACGGTAGCCACGATACAGGCAATAATGCTGGTACCTATGGCGGCGACATAGTATTCACCGGTGCGCAAATGAGTCTGGAACTGACGGTCCCCAAAACGCATGCCACCATAGATAAACTCATCGATCTTCTTCAAGACCAGCGGCATGGTCAGATAGAAAGTAAAAATGCTCAGAATCGGATAGATCATGAACAATACATAGGCCCGCCCAAATCCGCCACGAAAGGCAAACCTGATATTTCGATAGGCTGTCATACGCATATTGAAGCGTAAGCTAAGACAGATCATCACCGGCATCAGGGCAAACAGCAGTAGCATGATAACAACCGCCACAAAGGGACTAAGGTAACTGGCCAGAAAATAACTACCGAACAGCAGTAAGCCAATAATGCGACCTTTTAGAATTTGTAATGGCTCAGCCAGATAACTGAATCTATGCCCATCTGCTTCCAGATTGCCATAAAAATATCTGTTGGTTCGCACCTTCGCCCAGGCAGAGTAAACACCCAGTGTCACTATGCTGAGTAGCAGATTAACAATCCAGATACCGAAAAACTCTTGTCCGTCACCGTGAAAACGCACTGCCGAGCGGCGCGCCACGCCTGATGTCTTGCCGGTTGAGGCGGTTTGCGGCTCTTGCTGGCGATGAGCTATCCAGGCATCCAGTATCTCGGCATGCTCAGGATGCATGGTGTCATCTAGTTGTTTACGAGCCTCATAAAGCTCGCTGAGGCTGTAAGTTGAATAATCGATGGGTTCCATTTTTTCCCCTGAAGTACTGTGATATTCCATTTTGCAGCCCTATTCCAAGGGCTTAGGCGCAAGCATAAGCGAAGACACTGGCCAGGAAAAGCAAAGCGTAACAAAGTGTATCAGCAGCCCATTATTCGGCTCGCCAGGTGAGGTATTCGCGTTGAATACGTATGCAGGGTTTTTACAGTCGCAAGGCCGCTGACGTATCCTTCGGCAATCGTAATTAATCATCAAGCATTCCATGACAGAGCAGCCATGGTGGCGGGGCGCCGTCATCTACCAGATATATCCACGCAGTTTTTTCGATACCAATCAGGATGGCATTGGCGATTTGCCAGGCATCATAGAGAAACTGGATTATGTTGCCAGCTTAGGGGTAGACGCTATCTGGATTTCGCCCTTTTTCAAGTCTCCCATGAAGGACTTTGGCTACGATATCAGTGATTACCGCGATATCGACCCAATGTTCGGCAACATGACGGACTTTGAAAGGTTGGTGGAAAAAGCCAATCGGCTAGGTATCAAGCTGATGATTGATCAGGTGCTTAGCCACACCTCAGACCAACACGCTTGGTTCGAGGAAAGCCGTCAGTGCAAGGACAATCCGAAGGCCGATTGGTACGTATGGGCTGACGCCAAAGCAGATGGCTCCCCCCCGAATAACTGGCTGTCGATTTTTGGTGGCAGTGCCTGGCAGTGGGAGCCGAGACGCTGTCAGTATTATTTGCATAACTTCCTGGTCAGCCAACCGGATCTGAACTTCCATAATCCTGATGTTCGCCAGGCTGTGCTGGATAATGTCGAATTCTGGCTGAAGAAAGGGGTACATGGCCTGCGTCTGGATGCCATTAACTTCTGTTACCACGACGCACAGCTGCGGGACAACCCGGCCAAACCAGCACATGAACGCAAAGGACGGGGTTTTCGAGAAGACAACCCGTACGCCTTTCAATATCACTACTTCAATAACACTCAGCCAGAAAACCTGGGCTTTATTGAAGCACTCAGAGCACTGCTGGACAGGTATCCCGGTACGGTTTCCCTTGGTGAGCTGTCATCGGAAGATTCGTTAGCCAGCATGGCCGAATACACCGAAGGCAACAAACGCCTGCATATGGGCTACAGTTTTGAGCTGCTTTGTGATGATTTCTCGGCAGCTTATATACGCCAAACAGTGGAAACACTGGAAAACAAAATGCTCGATGGCTGGCCGTGCTGGGCAATCAGTAACCATGATGTGGTCAGAGCCGCCAGTCGCTGGGGTAAAGGCGATGCTTCCCCACAGTTGGCCAAATTACTGCTGGCCATGCTGTGCTCATTACGCGGTAGCATCTGTTTGTATCAGGGGGAAGAGCTTGGCCTACCGGAAGCAGAATTGGCTTATGAGGACCTACAGGATCCCTACGGTATTACCTTCTGGCCGAATTTTAAAGGGCGTGACGGATGTCGCACCCCGCATCCTTGGCTAAGTACACAACATGGCGGTTTCAGCAGCCACAAACCCTGGTTGCCCGTACCTGATGCGCATCTGCCGCTAAGTGTGGAAGCGCAGGAACAACACCCAGATTCGGTGCTGAATTGTTACCGTAAGCTGATGAAATGGCGTAAAGCGCAACCCGCTCTGCTATTTGGTGATATTCAGTTTATCGATACAGACGAACCCATTTTGGCATTTGTCAGGGAATGGCAGGGTGAACAGCTACTTGCCTGTTTCAATTTGTCAGGTGAGGCCGCAACTATGGCAATTCAACAATCACTCGGCGAGTTAATTGAGGGACATGGTGTGACAACTGGCACAATAGTGCAAAACACCATCCACCTGCCCCCTTACGCCTGCCTATTTGCCAGGCTCGGGTAGAGAGTCAATGTGCAATTCCTCAAGCAGGCTTTCTAACGCCTGCTTGAGTTGTCGCATTTCTTCGACACAGGAGGGATCAGCCTCCAAACAATTATTAAATTCCCTGAGCTTATCTTTTAACTGCACAATGGATTTGGGCGTGGCAGCCATTTTTTATATTCCTTGCTTATGAGCAGGTTATTTTTTGCGCAACAAAGCCTAACAGATTTTTTGCTGAGCTGAAAAGCAACTTTTCAGCTCAGTTGTCTTATAGTTGTCCTGCTAACTTGTCTGCTCGTTCCTGAGCCCCCTCTTGCTTGTATTCGCGCTGGGCTAATCTGCGTTTAGCGAGTTCCTTCTTACCCCTTTTAATCAGTAGATCAACATAGTTAAGGTAGACCTCATCTGTCACCGCCTCGCTGTTTACGGCCTGCTCCAGATAGGTCTCGGCCTGCGCCATCTCTTTCTTAGCTATCAGTATTTGCGCGGCGGTATCCAATACCGAAGGCTCCGTTGGATTCAGTTCTATTGCGCGCTTGGCAAACTTCTCAGCTTCATCCAACTTGTTTTGTTCGAACAGCAGATAAGCCAGGTTGTTTAGCACCAGATAATTGGCCTCATGTAAAGCCAAGGACTTTTTATACAAGTCAATGGCCTTGCCTTTATCTCGCGATAACTCCTGCTCAGCCAGTAACATGATGGCAGGTAAATCTCTGTCATTTTGACCAACATGCTGATTAAGCATCTGATAGGCCTGGTCTTTTTGACCCAAGCGGTTATAACAGAAAAGCGCCAATGTCAGGTTGCGCTGATTCTGTTTAGATTCATAGGCTTCTAGAATATTTGGCAAGGCATTCTGACAGTCACCTTCTCCGGCCAGTAGTCTCCCCAGCATCCCTTTGCCTGTAGGGGTGGATTTAAGCGCTGCGGGCAATGTATCAAACTGTTTGCGCCCTTCGGCATAATTGCCTTTCATTAACAAAAAGTGGGTATAAATCTGCAAAAAACGTACATCGTCAGGGTATGACTCCAGCATAGACTTAGCCAGCGTCAATCCTTGATCAAAGTTGCTACGTACATCCAGCAGGAAGAGTTTGCCAAGAATAGCGCGCGTATTTCCAGGTTGTGCTTTCAGCCATCTGTCATAATGGGCCTCTGCGTCCACCACCTTGTCACTTTGCAAGTATGCTTTACCCAGCAAATCCCAGTATGCACCGGACAGAGCCTTATCATCCTCGTCCTTCACCGCTGCCAATAAAGCAATAGTGTCTTGTCTTTGACCCAAAATCATATAGGCGTTGGCTAATAGCAAACGCAATGACATGTTCTGAGGTTGCTTGTCAAAAGCCAGCTTTATCTTTGCCAGCCCCTTTTCACCTTGCTGCTGCACGTGCGTCAGATCAAAATAACGTGACAAGGCGGCAATATTGTCCGGGTAGTCCTGCAAAAACGCGGCAAGTTCCTTACCACCTTCTTCGTATTGTTTGTCCACCAGTTGAATATCAATCAGCGCCAAGCGCACCTTAGGATTATCAGGGGAAAGCGCTTTGGCTTGCTGCAGCTCGGCCATGGCCTTGTCTTTTTCACCCTTGCGCTGATAAGCCGTTGCCGCCAGCAGGTAACCTTGCTCTGACTCGGGTTCTTGCTTCTTCCAATCCGCCGCTAAAGACAGGGCTTTGTCGTATTGTTTGGTTGCCAAGTAGGCTGTGGCCAAGGTGGTACGAGTGACTTCCTGATCCGGTGCCTGCTCTAGTGCTTGTTCCAGATTCAAAATGCCATCTACGTCATTCATAGACAGTTGCAGGATGCCCAGGCGGGTTAAATCCAATGCAGAATGACTAACCTGCTCTGATTTCTCTATCATGGCCTGAGCTGCCTGTAAGTTTCCCTCTCTTAACAGGCCAAAGCCGGCGGCAGAAAACAGCGAAGCATCGTCTTCATTAGTGCCTTCCAGCTTGCTGAGGGTTTCCTCAGCCTGATCAGTCAAGCCTAGTTTTAACTGCGCAGCTGCCAGCAAACGCAAAGCAGGATGGTTAGGCGGAAGATCGCTTGCCACTAAGGACAAATGCGTGCGCGCCCCCTCATAATCTCCGCTCTGGTAAGCTGCAAAGCCTGCGGTTAGACGCATGGCGGGATCTGTGGTTTCTTTTAACAGGGCTTTCTCGGTATAGGCCTGGGCCGCTTCGAAATCACCGGCGTCGGCTCGGCTAAGCCCCTTGAGCTGGTTAAGACGTGGATTGTCTTTACTCAGTTTCAACAAGGCATCCACTAACGGCTCAGCTTCTTTAGCACGGCCGTTATCCGTGAGCAAACGCGCCAACATAAAGGTAATTTCATGATCCTGAGGATTAGCCTCATGATAAGCCTGATAGGTAGCAATCGCCTCACTCACTTCGCCCTTCTGCAACTGCAGACGGGCCTTCAATTTCAAAGCATCTGGTTGTGCGGGGGTGGCACTGAGAATGTCATCCAACTGGATTTTTGCGGCTTCAATATTCTCTTCCAAGAGGAAGCCGTACACTAATGCCAATGACTTAAAAGGTGACTTGGTCTGATAGTTTTTAATTTCTTCGATCAAGCTTCTGGCTTTCTCTTTTTGATCCAACCTGACCATGGACTCCAATCGATAAAAACCAACCTCAGCGGCTTCCGCTTCACTTAAGCCTGCATAGCGATTCGCCAGTTTGCTCAGTGCTACGTCAGCACCGGTTTTCTGATAGGAGCGGGAAAGCAGTGGCACGACCTCTGCCGCTGGATGGCCATACTCCATGGCCCTGTTCAACTCTTTCTCTGCATCCTGATACTGACGTTGTTCCAGGTACAGTTTGCCCAATTCAAAACGCGCTTGTGCATTTTGTGGCGCAACCTGCACGGCATTTTTTAACTGCAGTACCGCGGCCTGCGTATCGCCTTTAGCCAGGGCATCTCTGGCGGCAGAAAGATAACTGTCTGAATCTTTTGGAGAACAGGCCAGCAGGCTACCGAGCACCAGGGAAGCAATGAGAGTTCTACGCACTTGAAATCCTTATATCTGCGAAAGGGGTCACTAAGCTAGTTAACTCCCTAGGCTATTGCGCTTGAGACTTTATTGCAATGACCAAGATACGCTTTTGCAAAGGATTATTGGCATAAATTTGTCCACAACATGGTGTAAGTTGCGCTGATCTAATATAATAGCGCTTTTGCAGTCGGCCCAAGCAGTTGTAATTGCCTTGCCACCCTTTCAGGATCCCAGATGACCAGCACCACAGACCTCAGCTTCAAAGACCTTAACCTGCCAGAGCATTTGCTCCAAGCCCTGGAAAAAGTGGGGTATGAAAAGCCTTCCCCTATCCAGGCGGAGAGCATTCCCCTGCTGTTGGCAGGCCACGACCTGCTGGGACAAGCACAAACCGGTACAGGTAAAACGGCGGCTTTCGCTCTGCCTATGCTGGCCAGACTGGATCCTGAAGATACCACCACGCAATTGCTGGTGTTAGCACCGACCCGCGAGCTGGCTATTCAGGTAGCTGAAGCTTTTCATACCTATGCCAGCTTCAATCGTGACATCAAAGTACTTCCGATTTACGGTGGTCAGTCTTATGACAACCAGATCCGCCCCCTTAAGCGTGGTGTGCAAGTGGTGGTGGGTACTCCTGGTCGTGTTATCGACCATATCAAGCGTGGCACGCTGAAACTGGACAAGCTGAGATTTCTGGTACTGGACGAAGCCGATGAAATGCTGCGCATGGGCTTTATAGACGATGTGGAATGGATCCTCAGCCACGCCCCTAAAGAGCGCCAGACTGCGCTGTTTTCAGCGACAATGCCGGATCGTATCCGCAACATCACCAACAATTACCTGAAAAATCCTAAGCTGGTAAAGATTGCTTCCAAGGTCAGCACTGCTAGCACTATTCGTCAGCGTTTTTGTCAGGTTGCTGGCCATCACAAGCTGGAAGCCCTGACCCGTATTCTGGAAGTGGAAGAGTTTGACGGCGTTATCATATTCGTACGTACTAAGACTGCTACGCTGGAACTGGCGGAAAAGCTGGCTGCCCGCGGCTATGCGGTGGAACCGCTAAATGGTGATATTCCGCAGAATTCCCGTGAGCGCACAGTTGAGCGTCTGAAAGAAGGCAAGATTGATATCCTGATTGCCACCGATGTTGTTGCCCGTGGTCTGGACGTAGAGCGCGTCAGCCATGTTATCAACTTTGACATTCCGTACGATACCGAATCCTACGTACACCGCATCGGTCGTACCGGTCGTGCTGGACGTCAGGGTGACGCTATTCTGTTTATCTCGCATCGCGAGAAGCGTTTGTTGTTTGCAATCGAAAAAGCCACCAACCAACGCATTGAGTCCATGCCGATTCCGTCTGTTTCTGAACTAAACGAACAGCGTCTGAAGCGCTTCAAGCAAGCCGTGGTTGAAGCCATGGAAGATGACAGCATTGAGTCGTTGATCCCTATTATTGAAGCCATTCAAGCCGAAACCGAAGCCACCCCGGAAGTATTGATGGCAGCACTGGCGAAAATCGCACAAGGCGAAGAACCTTTGCTGCTGAAAGAAACTGATCGCCCGGATCTGTCAGAGCGCGCCCCTCGTGGTGACCGTCCAGAGCGTGGTGAAAGATTCCGCGAACGCGGTGAGCGTGGCGAAGGTCGCGGTCGTGGTGACAGAGGTGGCGAACGTGGTGATAGAGGTGGAGAGCGCGGTGACCGTGGCCCCCGTCGTCGCAGTACGCCAGATGAAGGCATGCAGCGTTACAAGTTGGAAGTCGGCCATGCCCACGGTGTTAAGCCAGGCAATATCGTTGGTGCCATTGCCAACGAAGCCGGTATCGAAAGCAAGCACATCGGCGCTATCGAAATTTACGACAACTACAGCACGGTGGATTTACCTCAAGGTATGCCGGCTGAGATCCGTCAGATCCTGCAAAAAGCCAGGGTTGCCGGTCAGCGCATGAACTTGCGTGAATGGTCTGATGAGCCACCACGTCGCGACAACCGTGACAAGCCAAAGTTCGACAAACCCAGAGGCGACAAGCCCAGAGGTGACAGACCTCGTTCGGATCGCCCAAAACGCGACAGAGCAGACAAAGAGTAAAAAAGAAAAAGGGGCCAGATGGCCCCTTTTTTATTCAGCTAAAAAATGCCTATTTCAATCAAATCAGCGGTTTAGCTAGGCTCGGTGTATCGCCTGCCAGACCAGCAGCCATAGCCATAGCTTGTTGCTTCACCAACGGCAAATGATTGATGGCCGACATGCCGGCCCCGCGCATGAGCTTTTTCAACGGATGAGCACCGCTGAACAAGGTTTTAAAACCGCCCATCGCCGCAAGCATGCGCACCGCTTCGGCTTTACGCCAGCGCTCATAAGGGCGCAGATTAGCCAGTAAACCGATATCTTTATTATCAGATTTAAGCTTTAGTAAACGTTCCGCCAAGGCGGCAGCATCCATCAACCCCAGATTAGCACCCTGCCCCGCCAATGGATGAATAGTATGGGCCGCATCACCCACCAGTACCAAACGCTCATCCAGCCAGCGCCTGGCATAACGCATGGTTAAAGGGAACGCTAGCCTTTTGCTGTGCACCTGACATACCCCAAGTCTGGCATCAAAAGCACTGGTCAACGCATGAGAAAAGGCTTGCTCATCCAAAGTCATCAATCGGTCAGCTTCACAGGTGGTTGCTGACCAGACAATAGAGCACAGGTTCTCTTCATACAGTGGTAAAAACGCCAATGGTCCATCCGGTGTGAAGATCTGTCTGGCACAAGCGCCGTGCGGCAACTCAGTCTGTACTGTGGCAACGATTGCTTTATGTTGATAGTCGGCAAAGCTGATAGGCAGCCCGGCTTGCTGTCTTATTCTGGAGTTGGCACCGTCCGCACCGACCAACAAGCCGACCCGATAAGTGTTGCCATCCGCCAATTGCAACTCAACCCCATCATCCTGTCGTTGCCAGGATTGTACTGATACTGGCGCCAGTAGCTGGACATTATCAGCATCCAGCAAAGACTCCCACAAGGCATTCACCACCACCTGATTCTCGATAATATGCCCGAGATGACCTTGATGCAGCATCTGATGGTCAAACTCAATCGCAGCAAAACTATCCTGTTCCCACACTTGCATATGACTATAGGCTTGCAAGCGAGCAGCTTGAATAGCCGGCCAAACGTGCAGGCGGCGCAACAAGTTCTCGCTGGCCTGGTTGATGGCACTAACCCTGAGTTCAGGCTGTTCGGCCAAAGGCTTAAGAGGAAACTGCTCGTCTACCACCAATACCGACAACTTACTGTTCTTCAGGGCGCTGGCCAGGGCCAGCCCCACCATCCCGCCGCCGATAATGGCAATATCAACATGCTGCATCAGTTTTCTCCGTTATAGCCCATGGCTTGCCACGCCAGCAGATTTTTAACCCCCTGACAGCCTTGTAAAAGCGACAAGCCCAAATTACGTCCTATCACCAGTGGTGCATGCTGATTAGAGAAGATTCGCACCAGTCCATCGGTTAGACCAATCACTTTACGTTGATCCCAGTGGCGCTGCTGTTGATAGCGCTGTAACAGGTCGAAACCACCAGGGTCAGCGCCATTAAGCTTATTTAACTGCGACGCCAGTTGCTGCACATCTCGAAGCCCGAGGTTAAATCCCTGCCCGGCAATGGGGTGTAAGGTATGAGCAGCGTTGCCCAGAATCACAGCTCTATGCGCTATGCCGCGCTCGGATTGCACTAACCTTAGCGGATAAATAGCCCGTTGACTGACCCGGGTAAAACGCCCTAAATCGTAACCAAAGGCCTGTTGCAGGCGATGCAGAAACTGAGTATCCGATAGCTGACCAAATTCATCCTGACTCGCCGCATCCAGGCTCCAGACCAAACCGGCCTGACGCTCGTCGATAGGCAATAGGGCTAGTGGACCATTTGGGGTGAATCGTTCAAAAGCTCGTTGATGATGGGGCTGTTCGGTTTCAACATTGGCCACCAATGCCACTTGGCCATAATCATTGATGTCACTGCTAACCCCTAGCATTCTGGCCGTGCTGGAGTCACCGCCATCGGCCACCACCAACAATCGGGTTGTCAGTTGTTCACCCGAGGTAAGCGAAACCTGCACGGTGTCGGCTTGTTGTTGCACCGCTTTAACCTGCTCCGGACAAAACCATTGCATAGCTTGCGTGGCGAGCTGCGAATACAGCATATTGCCAAGGTGCTGCTGACTAATGACATAGCCCAGGGCTTCAATGCCCTGACTTTTGCTGTCCAGATAACACTGACCCAAATGTCCCTTGTCGGTAATCTTGATACTCAAAATAGGGGTGCTGGCGGCCTGCAGCGCGGACTTAAACCCGAGCTGCCAAAGGTAGTGGGCGGAATGACGTGCCAGTGCCAGAGTACGACTGTCAAAACCAGGATGGTTTTGTTGAGCTTCATACGGCCGGGCTTCCACTATGCCCAGTTTCAGCCCGGAATTTGCCAGGGCGCGCGCCAACAAACAACCGACGACACCGCCACCCACAATTAATACGTCCAGATTGATACGCTGTGATTTCACTGCTTCGCCATTAGTGCTTCTATCTCTGCAATCTGCTTGGGACAGGCGGCGGTCAGGTTTTCATGTCCACCAACTGTTACCAACAGATTGTCTTCAATACGGATCCCAATGCCGCGCCACTTGGCGTCCACATCGGCCTCTTCACTGATATATAAACCCGGCTCTATGGTTAATACCATGCCGGCTTCAAGAGGCAAGTTTTCGCCGTCGCGCTTGTAATCACCCACATCATGCACATCCAGTCCCAACCAGTGACCTATGCCATGCATAAAGTAAGCGCGGTAGCTCTGCGAATTGATATTGTCTTCCAGTTCGCCGGATAAGATACCGAGCTGGATCAATCCTTGGGTTAAAACCCTGACGGCCGCATCCATGGCATCAGGTAAAGTACCGCCAGGACGGATATGCTCAAAAGCCGCCATTTGCGCATCCAATACAAACTGATAGAGCTGAGCCTGTGCAGGATTGAACCGCCCATCAACCGGGAAAGTACGGGTTATATCAGCGGCATAGCCTTCCAACTCAGCACCGGCGTCAATCAACACCAGGTCGCCGGCTTTCAGCTCATCAGCATTTTCCGTGTAATGCAAAATGCAGCCATTCACGCCACTGCCAACTATGGTGCCATAAGCGGGATATCGTGCGCCTTGCATGGCAAACTCATGGTGCAGCTCTGCTTCCAGTTGGTATTCAAAGCGGCCGGGCTGACAAAACCTCATTGCGCGAATGTGCGCCTGACAGGAGATATCCGCAGCGCGACGCATTAAACTCAGTTCCGCCTCTGATTTGATATGCCGAAGAGCATGTAAGTTCGGACGAATATCCTGCATCAGGTTGGGCACATTAAAGCCGCGTTTAGGCGTATTGCGCAGCGCAGCGAGGGCCTCAAACAAGCGATTATCCAGCGCATTGTCTGCGCCCTGGGCGAAGACTAAACGTGTTTTACCGGTCAGCCTGGCGAACAACTCTTGATCAAACTCGGCTAAAGGAAAAGCCTTATCCACCCCCAGGACCTCAACCGCACGCTCGGGCCCAAGGCGACGGCCTTGCCAAATCTCGGCAACAGGATCCCGCTCGCGACAAAACAACAAGGCTAAGCTGTTGCCCTGGTACTTTTCCAGCAGCAGTATGGCGTCAGGTTCGTTAAATCCACACAGATAAAGAAAGTCGCTGTCCTGGCGAAATGGAAATTCTGTATCCCGACTGCGAGTGACTTCCCGCGCTGCCGGAATCACACAGACCACGTCGTTTTCCAGACTATCCAGTAACTTCTGTCGCCGCGCGGCAAACTCGCTCTTGTTTATCATGATTAGTGCAGGGTTTTATTGGTTTGTGCCGAAGGACCGCGATGTGCGCCTAACTCACTGAAACACAGCATGGCAGACATACGTACATATTCCATCACTTCAAACAGCGCCTGCTCGGACTCTTCGTTCTCCGGCATTTCTTCGTCCATGCGGGCAATTTCAGCGAAATCTTCCAGCGCTTCTTTGACGTCTTCCGAACAGCGGGTTAAATCGGCCTGATGCAATCCGAACCCGAGCATAAACCCCTGCACCCAATTAACCAGTGCCTGACCACGGTCGTTAATCGGAGCCGCATCGTCGGGCATACACAAGAGCAGAGCAAAATCTCCGGCTTTCAACTGCTCACAAGTCAAATCAAACAAAGACTGTACGGCATTCTTTACCTCAAGTGGCAAAGCTTCGCCCTGGTTAACAAAATCAGCCAGCGCGCCCATCCATTCTTTATTGTCCGTCGGCATACCGCCAGCCAGCATACCAATCTGCATACCTTGCAACTCTGCGGCGTCACTAGCGATGCTATGACGGTCCAAAAGTGCGCTTAACTCATCAAAGGTGTTGTTCAGGCTGCTCAAACCTATTCCATCCCAATCAATTTCATAATCTGCATATTACCCCCAAACCCGCCCACACAACAGCGTTGCCGCAACGTGCAATGCGTTGGATAGATTATGCCTTGTGCAATACGCTGGTTTATTCGGCTATCGGTCAGTTAGCACTGGTTTTCCTGCCAGGCTAAGGCCTATAATGAGCAGGTCGAGATGCTACTGCTACAACAATCACAATAACGTCGGTGCCTATGCGCCCAGCCGCACTCTCTTTACACGGAAAATCCTGATACGGATATATAGAAATTCGGCTCATCCGCCCTGGCGGGTTAGCCAACCGGTTTGTCTCCTGAAGTGTTCGCCAGTTCAGTAACGTCCCTGGCCGATGCTATCAACTCAGGGGGTTGATTCGGCTGCTTTTGTGCAGGCTCGGCTCGTACCGAGAAGCCTACGGTAGTGATGATACTCCCGCCCTGAACTTTTCGGTTCTAGGGCTAATTCTGGGCAGCGGCATTTTGGGAGACGCCCTCTTCTTTCTCTCTTTTACTTCTTCAAGCCAAGTACTACTCGGAATGATATCTGCGGTCTGTGGATGCATAGCTACTAACATTCACCAAAATTCTATTTTTAAGAATATAAAGTTAAATTTTACCTAATTTTAATTCTTAAAATTCGGACTATCATTAATCTCGTCAACCACATTTAACGAGGCATATTGATGAAAACCGAAATCCTGACCATCACACCCGATTCTACCTTCTCTTCGCTAACTAACCTGTTGGCACGAGTACTATTAATTATTTTGTTTTTCCTGGCTGGCACCAGCAAAATCAGTGGTTATGAAGCCACAGCTGGCTGGATGGATGCTATGGGCGTACCCGGCAGCCTGCTGCCGTTGGTGATTTTGGCCGAGATTGGCGGCGCACTGGCACTGCTGGTCGGTTTTCAAACCAGGCTGGTAGCCTTATTGTTGGTGCTCTTTACCCTAGCCTCTGCCTTTATCTTTCATATGAATCTGGCCGACCAAACCCAGTTCCTGATGTTCTTCAAGAACCTTTCTATCAGCGGTGGCTTCCTGGCCCTGATGCTATTAGGTGGCGGTAGATTCAGTCTGGATGCCAAGCTTAACAAAGCTTAAGGTCAACCCAAGGCCGTCTGCAGACGGCCTTGGTGCTTTTGCACTTCACAAGTTCAATCAACCAATCGCAACCACGTCCCTTGACATTCAAGGCAATCCCAGAGAAAAGAAGGGGCATATAAACTTTCGGCTCACATAACTGATGTCTGTATCCAGCCCGAATTCACTACGCCAACATTATCGCGCTTGCCGCAACGCGCTTTCACTTCAGGAGCAACGACAGGCTGCCAATTGCCTGGTCGAACAATGCAAGGAGCTTGCCGCCTTCCAGCAAGCCACTCGCGTGGCTTTATATCTGGCCAATGACGGAGAGCTTAACCCCTGCGAACTGATAAACCATTGCTGGCAACAAGGTAAAGCGGTGTACCTGCCGGTATTGCACCCATTTACCCCGGGAAATCTGGTATTTGTGCACTACCATCCTAACTCCCCTATGATCGCTAACAAGTACGGTATCGCCGAGCCGAGGGTAAGTAGCAGCAATATCTGTCCACTACCGTGGCTGGATATTGTGTTTACCCCGCTGGTCGCTTTTGATAAATCAGGTAACCGTATGGGAATGGGAGGCGGCTACTACGACAGAACCTTAAGGCCCGTAGAACGTGACCAGCTTAAGGTAGAAGTTATCGGCCTGGCCCACAACTGCCAGCAATGCGATAACTTGCCGGTTCAGCCCTGGGATATTCCTATGCATAAAATTATAACCCCCGGCAAAATCTTTCATTTCCAAAGCCGCTGACATTGAGGGATGATATGCACCCGGCTTATTTTCCTGGTGCAACCTCACATGAACCAAAACGAACTGAAGAAAGCCGCCGCTCTGGCAGCCTTGGATTTTATTGAAGATGACAGCATTGTAGGTGTCGGCACAGGCTCTACGGTAGGCTATTTTATTGACGGACTGGCCAGCATTAAGCACAAGCTGCAAGGTGCGGTATCCAGTTCCGAAGATTCATCTAACAAGCTGCGCGCCCTGGGTATCGAGGTATTTGACCTCAACTCAGTGGATAATCTGGATCTGTATGTCGACGGTGCGGACGAGATCACCGTACACAAGCATATGATTAAAGGCGGTGGCGCTGCACTTACCCGCGAGAAAATCGTTGCTGCTGTAGCAAAAACCTTTGTTTGTATAGTAGATGGCAGTAAGCAGGTTGATGTGCTGGGCAGCTTCCCATTACCCGTTGAGGTGATCCCTATGGCCCGCTCTTATGTGGCCCGCGAGTTGGTCAAACTCGGGGGGGATCCGGTCTGGCGCCAAGGCGTGGTGACAGACAACGGTAATGTGATCCTGGATGTGCATAATCTGGAGATTCTAAATCCAGTGGAACTCGAAGCAAAAATTAATCAGATCGTTGGGGTAGTCACCAACGGCTTATTTGCCAAGCGTGGTGCTGATATTGTGCTGGTCGCCAGTGAATCAGGCGTGAAACAACTCTGAAACAACTGATATACATCCTGGCCGCCAATTGAAATAGTGCTCAAATTGGCGGCAAATTCAGCAAAAATTCCCTTTTCGAATAACTTCAGTTCTGTTATTTTAGACGTCCAGACGCCTACATTTAGGAATAACTATTCCAATTAAGCGGATGGTTATTCATTCCCCAAGCATGCAAACCAAGTTGGAAATTTCGATGAGCAAAGTGTCACTGCCAAAAGACAAAATCCGTATTCTGTTATTGGAAGGATTGCACCAAAGTGCCCTGGAAACCTTGAAAGCCAATGGCTACACCAATATCGAGTACCTCAAGACCTCTCTGCCTGAGGCCGAACTCATTGAAAAAATTCAGGATGTACACTTTATCGGCATCCGTTCCCGTACCCAACTTACCGAAAATGTGATCGAAGCTGCGCAAAAGCTGGTTGCCATTGGTTGCTTCTGTATTGGTACCAACCAGGTGGATTTAGACGCCGCACAGCGTCGCGGTATCCCGGTTTTTAACGCCCCATTCTCCAATACCCGGTCGGTTGCTGAGCTGGTACTAGGTGAGATTTTGTTGTTATTGCGAGGTATTCCGCAGAAGAACGCCCAGTGTCATCGTGGTGGTTGGGACAAGAGTGCAGTAGGCTCATTTGAAGCGCGCGGTAAAACCCTGGGTATTATCGGTTATGGTCATATCGGTACACAGTTGAGCATTATGGCAGAGCATATCGGTATGCGCGTGCAGTTTTACGATATCGAAGACAAACTGGTGCTGGGTAATGCTCGCCAGATTAAGAGCCTTAACCAGTTGCTGAAAACCTCTGATGTCATCAGCCTGCATGTACCTGAAACACCGCAGACCAAGAATATGATTGGCCCGGCCGAGTTAGATGCCATGAAGCAAGGTGCTATTCTTATCAACGCATCACGTGGCACTGTGGTCGACATCGATGCCCTGGCCGACAGCATTAAAGATAAGAAGCTGTCCGGTGCTGCCATCGACGTATTTCCGGTTGAGCCAAAATCTAACGATGAAGAATTCGTTTCTCCATTGCGCGGCCTGGACAACGTATTGCTGACCCCACACGTAGGCGGCTCTACTCAAGAAGCCCAGGAAAACATCGGCATAGAAGTCGCGGGCAAAATGGCCAAATACAGTGACAACGGTTCGACCTTGTCGGCGGTAAATTTCCCCGAAGTATCGCTGCCTGAGCACCGCGGTCGTTCACGCCTTCTGCATATTCACCGCAATATTCCAGGGGTACTGACCAAGATCAACCAAGCCTTTGCTGAAATGAACATCAACATTGCTGCCCAGTATCTGCAGACAAACCCAGAGATTGGTTACGTGGTAATTGATGTGGATTCTGACGATGCCGAGCAAGCCTTCCAGCGTCTGATCAGCATTGAAGGCACAATTAAGACTCGTATCCTGCACTAAGTTAAGCGCCCTTCGAGAGCAAAATTGCTCTAACAATGCCGTTCACCAAAAGTGAACGGCATTTTTTATATCAACAACAAATAGCTATCTGTCATCACAAAGATCCTAAGGGCACGAAGTGAAGACGTGCCCGCATTCCTTGTCACTTTTTGTGCCCTTTATAGTAAGCGGCTTCTACACTACTTCCCTTGGGCCACCAGCCAATCAATGGCCTGCTTAATAGCTTCAGGCTTTTGAAACATCACCATATGGTCGGTCTGTTCCAGGCTGATATATTGCCCGCTGGAAAATTCGGTAACCTGTTTACTCCAGGCCGTGCCTTCTTGTTGCCACAGACGCAGCATCTCAGCGTTATCTGGGTTATTCTGGATGTCCTTCTCCTCGAAATCCGAGTCAATCACAGACACCGGCACCGAGCTGGGTAAGGCAAGGGCGGCGTAAGCATCAAGGTCATTGGCATAGAAGGCGATTTCCCTGGCCCTGGTTTGTTGCGGCCCAACCAGCATGCGCTGCTGGCTGACTACGTCCAGGAAATTCCAGTCCATCAGGTGCGCCACCGCCTCTGGAATCAAAGCCGCAATCTCCTCTCGCTCTACTACCAGTTTGTTCCAGGTCCGGGCTGTCCACTTACCCTCGGCCAATATTGGCAGCAGCGCATCCAGGTTGGCCAGATACCAATCGGCAGGATAACCTTTGTACAGACTCAATGAGTGAGGCCCGGCAATATCCGGATCAATCCACAGCATGCCGGCCAGTTGAACGTCATCACTGCGGTGCTGATAGAACTGGCTGGCTGTAATACTGGCGCTGGAAAAGGCCACCAGTAGCACATGTTTCTCATTGATTTCATTCAGAATACTATTTATATCCTCAGCAAAGCGGGTCAGATTAACCTCTTCGCTCATATCACTGAAGCCATTACCCAGTCTGTCAATGCTGTGTACCCGGTAAGTTTGCGCCAGATAGGGCTGCAACAACGAATACCAGGCGGAATCATTAAAGTAGTTATAGTTAAAGCCCGGTAGTAACAAGATAGCTGGACCAGTATTCTGCTCCCCCATACTACGCACATGAAATTTCTGCCCTTGCACTTCAACCAGCTGAGAGTGCTCCGGTAGCTCTGGTGCATCCAGACCGGCGAAGAACGTCAGGATCTGATTGGAAGTATCAAAATTAGAAAATCTCCAGCTGTGACCTCCACCAATGATGCTGTGTAGCTGCACCTTCTGGGCGCCATTAGTGTAATGGATTAAGCCGATATTCTGTTCCGAAGATTTGAGCAAAGGGTTAGGCAAGCTACCATTCAACTCTGCCAACCTGGCTACCGCTTCCTGACTAGACAATAGGCCAAAATTGGCATGATCACTGCCATAGTAGGACAGCACATTGTCCGCGGTACCATGTACCATCATTACTGATACAGGGGTTTGCATTGGACAGCTCTGTGCCAGTTGTTTAGACATTGGCGCACCGACTGTCGCTATGGCTTTAACCTGGTCACCCAAATTGCACGCGACGTTTTGTGCAAACAAGGCGCCTTGGGAGAAGCCCGCCGCATATATTTCCCCTTCTTGCAGCGCGTAGCGCTTGCCTACATCTTCGATAACTTGCTGGATAAATCCCAGATCATCGGCACCCTTACGGTGAGCGATATTACAGTCACAGCCTTCATTCCACTCCACTTCCAACGACTTAGGGTAGGCAACAATGTAGTCAGAACTAAGCTGCTCAAAACGCGCTGAGCTGCGCATACCGCCGCTGCTTCCGCCTGAACCATGAAAAACCAGCAATAGTTTGTGTTCTTTGTTCTTATCAAAATTAGCGGGTAACCCCAGCAAATAACTTCGCTCACCTAGCTGAATATTCTCTGAGCTCTCAGCTGGCTCTGCCGCACGACCACTATTGCCGGAAGAACCACAGGCTGTTAGGTTGGTTATTATCATCGTCAGGGCTAGTAGCCCCCCCAGTGACACAGATTTCATAGCAAACTCCTTTGTTAGGTATTCAGTAACCTAACGATCCGGGCTGTTTGGCGACATCACTGGTACTGATATTTTTGTGATGAAAAGCTTACGAATAATAAAATATAGTAAAATCAGGAAGATAAATTGAGCTTACTTGATCAGGAAGAAATCCGCCTGGGCAATTTAGTCCTATCCAGGCAAAGCCGCGAACTTCGCTCAGCAGGGCATAAAATCGCACTTGAACCCAGAGTCTACGAATTATTGCTGCAAATGCTCAGCAGCCCCAATTATCTGGTCAGCCGCGACCAACTGATAGATAGCGTCTGGCAGGGACGCGTAGTCAGTGACAGCGCCATCAACCGGGCTATATCACAATTACGAAAATGTCTGGCTGAGCTGGATCCTGAAATGGAGTATATAGAAACGCTGCCAAAACTGGGTTACCGGCTAAAAGTTGTGCCTGAAGCGGACTATCCCACGCCTTCAACTGCCTCAGCTAAATGGCCATTTTTTTTGCTGGCCGCAGTGGCCGCAATAATGATTATCTGGTGGCAAAACGGGGTTAATACTCTCCCTGTATCAGAGCGTCTAACCATTCATAATAAAACCGTGCAGCCAATCAGTGGTGAGGATGGGATTGAGTTCGACCTAAGTCTGTCACTAGACGGAAAAATTATCTTGTTTCATAAACCGGATGCAAACGGACGCATTCAACTATGGCTGCATCGTGGCGCACAGCGTTACATGCTTAGCCGGGGAGAAACCGATCATCTGGATGCTAAATTAAGTCCTGACGGTAAACAGATGGTATTTGTGCAGCAGGACGACAGCTGTAAAGTGATGCTGGCTGATATCGCCCAGAACCAAATGACCGCCTCACCGCTATTTGATTGTCATCCGGATAACGCCTTACGCTTTGTCTGGATGCCGGATAGCAAAGGTTTCTACTACCGTTCCAGACAAGATAAAACTCAGCCTTTTGCTATCTATGCCTACCGTTTAGATACGCGCATAGGTCGTCAGCTAACCTTGCCCGTCAGTATCAGTAATGGTCTGGGGGACTTCGCCATGACACCAACCCATGAAGGCGAACAACTGGTGGTAGCAACTTATCAAAGCCAGCAAAAAACCGTACTGACAACGTATCGCACTGAGGATATGTCTGTTCTCGGCCAAAATGAAATGACACTCGGCGTTAAAGACATACAGTGGCATCAGGCGACTAACAGTCTAATCGTCAGCAATGGCCCGTATTTGTATCAATGGTACAACAATGAAGTGTCGCCTTTGTTCTATGCCGGACAACCTATCCAGTCTTTTGCGGTATCAGGGCAACAGTTGGTGTACAGCGATAGCCTGCAACGCACCTCCATTTGGCAAATGCACCTTTCCAATGCGTCACTTGAGCAGCGCATCACCAGCTCAAAGCTGGATTTACAACCCAGGCTCAGCCACGACGGCAGTCACATGGCATTTATCAGCACGCGCCAGGGTAAACACCAGATCTGGTTGCAAACTGGACTGTCTGAAGCAAAAGTTCTGGCAGACTTACCTGCTGGCTTTACCCGGCTTAGCTGGCAAGCCGATGATTCAGCCCTGCTCTATTCATATCAAGGCGGCATCTACCAGGTGCAAGTAAAAGACGGGACGACCACACAGCTTCTGTCAGAACAAGCCCAGGCCTATGTGGTCAATCCTGGCCCGGATGGCGCACTGTTGTATAGCAGCATCAAAAGCGGCGACTGGCAGCTATGGCTGTGGCATCCGGATTCAGGACATCGTCAGTTGACCGAGCAAGGCGGCTACAGCGGTTGGATTTGGCAAGGCCAGCTATTTTACAGCAAATACCATCAAGCTGGTTTATGGCAAAAGGACCTCAAAAGTGGTAACGAGACCCTGCTAATAGATGATTTTGCTGTCACTAACTGGCTGAACTGGCAACTGATGGACGGTAACATTATTTACCATCGTCCAGGCGTTGGACTGTTCGACTTTAATCCTCATACCCAAGAAGACCGACTGCTCCTGACACAAAGCGCCGACTTTGTTCATCAATACAGTTTTAGTGGCGACCAACTGGTATTTGTTCAGGCAGATACTGCACAGGGGGATATCTACCGATTAACCTTAGCCTCGCCTTAAACCTTATGCAGCCTGTGAGCATTATCCAACATAGCAGCAATTGCGCAGTTACTGCTCACTGGCAACTACAACGCAACGTAGAATTAACAACTTAGCGCAATTTTGCAGCGAACGCGCTTAAGTTAGTCGCTTAATTGCAGGAAAGTTACGACAAATCCCTTACTATCCCGCCTCCGATCTCCGTATGATCGGCCCCCTTACCCTCTAGCAGTATTAAAAGAGACAACATGCAACTGAACAAAACCCTGCTGGCAGCCAGTATTGCCCTGCTATCCTTAAACGCTCACGGCGCCGCCTTTCAACTAGGTGAACATAGTGCTGCTGGGTTAGGCCGCGCATTTGCCGGTGAAGCAGCCATTGCAGAAGATGCCTCGGTGCTGGCCAGAAACCCAGCCCTGATGTCTGAATTTACCCGTAACCAGGTCAGCCTGATAGCCAGCTATGTTAAGCCCGATGTCAGCCTTAAAGGAACCGGCGCACCTTCTTATGCTGATGCATCCAAACTTGACGATAGCAGCATTGCTCCCTCGGCCATCATTCCCGCCGGTTATATGGTGATGCCCATCAACGAGCAATTCGCCTTTGGCTTTGGCGCTTTCTCTAACTTCGGTTTATCCACTGAGTTTGCTGACGACTATGCCGCTGGGCAGCTGGCTGGCCAGACCGAAATCGTGACGGTAAATATGAACGCCAGTCTGTCATATAAGATAAACGAGCAATTCGCCATTGGTGGTGGCCTTAACTATGTTTATGCCGACGCCAAGATTGTGCGCCACTTTGGCACTTCTCCCCTACCCATCCCCGCCCAAACCGAAGCCGCTCGCCTGGAAGGCGACGATTATGGTTTTGGCTGGAACCTGGGGGTAAGCTATGAGCCGTCCGAAGGTCACCGTTTTGGTCTGCATTACCGTAGCGAAACCGATATCAAGTTTGCCGGTGAATACAGCAACCAACTTCCCGCCCAGCTGGGGGGCTTGCAAGGGCAAAGCCTGCCGGGCCGGGTAGAAATCAGCCTGCCAGCAATAGCAGAGTTTTCAGCTACTCATCAATTGGATCAAACCATCGCCCTTCACTACAGCCTGATGTGGACTCAGTGGAGCAGCTTCGACAAGTTGGAAGCCTTTGTTCCAGGGCGTGAAACACCGGTTTTCCACAAGCAAGAAAACTTCTCCAACTCCTGGCGCTATGCCATAGGTGCAGACTACCAGTTAAATGCAGAAACTAAGTTGCGCGCCGGTATTGCCTACGACAAAACGCCAGCAGATAAAAACCATATGTCTATTTCCATTCCGGATACTAACCGCTTGTGGTTGAGCGCTGGTGCCAACTATCAGTTCAGTGATGTTTCATCCCTGGATTTGGGCCTGAGTATTCTGCGCGGTGTAAACCGCCGATTTAGCGAAACCGACAATCTGGGCCAAGTTTGGCAGTTTGAATCTGAAGGTAACGCCTATCTGTTTGCCGCTCAGTACAATCTGGCGTTCTAAAGCTTGATAAAAAAGCCACCTTTCGGTGGCTTTTTACTATATGCAGATTGGGTTATTTGCTCCCTGACACTTGCACCTGCATAAAATTGCCTTGGGCACTGATACTCTTGACCCGAATCTTGGTACCGGTATGCGGATTTATCACACCCGCAGTCGGCGTTTCGGGATTCCAGTACTGGTTCATATCATCAAATACCGAAGCGGCTGGCTGCGACGGATGATAGGAAGGCTGACTTAAGAAGTGCAACATCAACTCATCGGTATCCGACAAGCCAAAGGTAGAGTCATAGGACTGGATCCGGGAGCGCCATGGCATCCCATCGGCTCGATACATAGTTTGCGGATGCGCATCAATAGGCAAGATCAGACCTGAGCCAGGGTGGGCGCTGGTACTGTTATTTGCCTCAGAACTATCCCAATAACTGATCAGCAAACCATCCTGATAGGCATAATGCTCAACCCAGTTGCCCAACACCGGATTATCCAGGAAGCCGAAGTTATAAGGACCAGTGCGCAAGCTGTCATCAAAACCCCTGTAGTTACGGAACTCGGCAATGTAAGCGTTAAAGTGACTGGAGGTCGCCGTCCCTGTAGTAGCCAGGAAGCCTGCATAGTCCCAGCCTTCAGGCATTTCGGCATCTTCCACAGGCAAAGACGTGATCTCTATGTTGTCCACCAGCAAGCCTGCGTTCACAACCGCCGCATCGGTGACATAGCGAAGGGCCACCATCACTTCCCCAGCATAGGCTGACAGATCGGCACTCATGCTTACCCAGGCACCGCCTGACGAGCCTGTTATACCAAAGCCCAGATTATTGCCATTGGGATTGGTATTGGTGGATAAGTCAGTTTCTACCATCGCCCAATTACTGCCACCGTCGGTAGACACCGCCAGGTAGGCGTAATCCCAGTCGAGCTCAATATCGTAGTTAACCTGCGCACTAAAGCTGGCATTGGCAGGCAGCATAAAAGTTTTTGCCATGCTGTTATTCAGGTTATTACCTTGCCCGCTATACCAAAAATAGTCGCCCGCATAAGGCACACCTATATTAGTGACTTTTTGTTTATCAGGTAGCAGCACAATTAACGCCTGTGCCTGTTTAGTATTGGCCGTAGCGGGCCCTAGCTTATGCTCGGACTTCTGCCCAGCAGCAGCCAGTTCATAGTTAAGCCAACCCAACTGCAACTTCTCCCAGGCGCCCATGTGCGTGGGCTTAGTGCCTATGCCATTTTCCGCCTGGCCGTCATTGCCGTATGAGCCAGAGGACATCAGGGTCCAGAACGCAGTGGAGTTTTCACAGGCAGAACCACAGGTATTACCTGAAGTGTCATAAAGATCCGGTAACCCCAAATCATGGGCATATTCGTGGGCAAATACCCCAACCGCACCATTCTCAGGCTCAACGGTATAATCACCTATCCAGTAATTGGAGTTACCCACTCGTACCCCACCAAAGGGCACCACATCACCATTAGCCAATGTCGGGCCACCAGCGCCTATAGCAGTAAGCTGAACATACCAGCGATGGCTCCATATGGCGTCGCTGCCCTGAGCTCCACCACCGGTTTCCTGGCCCTCACCAGCGTGCACAGCCTGGAAGTGGTCGATATAGCCATCAGGCTCGTCAAAATTACCGTCACCGTCGTAATCATACCTGTCCCACACATCAAACTGGCTTAAATATGCATTGATGTCGTCAGCGCTCATACCATCGGCAATTTGTTGGTTGTACCAAGCCTGGGTTGAATCTCTGACAAACCACCAGGTGGTCTGGCAGACGATAGAGCCACAATAGTCACGGCCATAATGCGCGGCCCGGTAAGGCACAGTCACCCAGTCGCTGATATCACCATTGACTGTGTAACGATTAGCAGAAAGTTCAATATAGAAATTACGCATGGAGATGGCCCCAGGCGCCTCGGAGAATAGCAAGTCTAAGTAATGATCGCGGCTAAAGTCGGCGGTCCAGATAGTCGAATTATCGACGGCGCGATCCGGTTCTGGAATTTCATTGTGCAGTGGACCTGGTGTGCCGCCTTGCAATATGCCAAAGGGGGATTCCAACTCGCCAAATTGACCAAGAACAGTCCAGATGGACTCTTCCCCTTCACGTTCAAGCTCAACATACTGGCCCTTGGCCACCTGATGAGACTTGCCGCTTTGGCTTGCCGCCGGGTTAGACAGTTTTTTTTCCAAGGCTTGCTGGCGTAACGCACGGCGGCGCTGTTCCAGTGGGTGAGGCATATCATCCTTGACATGACCGTAGTTTACTCCGGCTTTATCTGAAGGTAATTGTTCAGCGGCATTGGCACTTAAAACACCACCAAACAACGCAGATACCCCCAAGACAAGCACAAGATTCTTGTTGTTTGTCATGTCACTATCTCCGAGAGAGAATAATTGAATTGTGAAAATCAGGGTGGGGCCTGAGCAAAGCAAAGGAAGTTGCCAGGCATCAACCAGATGACCCAGACAACAGAACAGGGTTCATTAAGGGTAGGAGACTTTATTACTTTCGCGAGCCTTCGCTGGCGGCAAAGTGGAAAGATTTATTCCCGCATTAAGCAGAATGCTGCTAATAAAACCATTATTTGAGATATAGAGTTGATACAAGCTTATCAATCAATGCCGCACCGAAGGGCGGCATTGATTCACGCAGATTTACTCTACGCAGTTGCCATAGTGCGACACATATTGAATAGACTGCCTCAATGCCTCTAAATCTGCACAAGTTAATGTCGACACGCCATAGAGATACATGTACTTCAAGTTTGAATGACTAAAAGCATCACTGACATCGGTCAACTTCGTATACTCCGCATCCAATTGAGAAAGTAAAGGAAAGCGTCCAATTCCAGCAAGACTATTCAAATCTCCAGAATTAATACTTAAACGCTCTAGTTTGGACATATTAGGGAGTGACAGTAAGTTAGTTAATCCAGAGTTGTAGACTGAAAAGCTTGTCACTCCAGTCAAAGCTGGCATGGTTCCCAGACTAGTCAGGTTTTGCTCATCTGTTGCAGAAAGAGCCACTCTTGTTAACTTTTCAACATCTGCCAAACCGTTCAAGTTTGTCGCATTAGTTACATCACTTAATTGAATTTCGGTTAAGTTTGTCAACTGAGAGAGCCCTTGCAATGTCGAAACACCAGTGCATGTAAGAGAATGGATATCCATTGCATCAATGTCTCTATTTCGAATACATTCCTGTAACTTAGTATCTGTAAACACCAAGTCATCAACAGGCACCTCAACACAATCGTATGGCTTGTTCAGCAAGACCAAAGGACGATCCTCCTCAAACTTCGCTATTGAATCACAAGTTAAATGAGTTAAATCTCTAGCAACGACCCTTTTTAATGATGTTGTTCCATCCAGAAACTCCAATGTTTCCACTCTTGCGCCGCCAAGTTCAAAATACTCCAGCTCGTTCAAAGAAGAAAGGGATGGAAAATCACCAAATGAGACATTAGCTATACGAAAGAACTTTAGGTTGACCAGATTTTCCACGCCTACACCTGATTCAACAATATTGGCATACTCAACATCAAGTTTTTTCAAAGAGGTTAAACTTGTCAAATTAGACAAATCCGGCCCCAAAAACTCCCTCACCTTAAAATTCTGAATCGCAAGATTCCCACTTAAACCTTGTATATTTGAATCTGAAATACGACCAAACTCTACCGTATGCAATGCAGTTAACTCCGATAAGTCAGGAAGCGATCTATCATAGTAGGTATTCGCAATTAAGTGCTGTAAATTGACCAGCGAAGAAAGAAAATCCAGCTTGGTAATTCTTGATGTACTGATGTCCAAAAATTCCAATTTGGTTAGTGAGGAAAGCACTGTTTCATCAATATTACCACCATAGTCTGCAACACCAGAGAGATTCAGTCGCTTCAAGCTAGTTAAATCACTAATAGGGGAAAGCTCGGTGAGATAGCGTAAATAACCAAGATTTAGTTCTTCCAATTTAGTTAATTTCTCCAGATGGCTAACATCTGAAACTCTTTCATTGCCATACAAGTTAAGAGAAATTAATTCATTAAGCTCTCTGATAAATGCTACAGAACTTAATCTATTTGAGTGTAAATCTAAATGAGTCAGCTTCTTTAAACCTGTAAGACTATCTAGTTTTGTTAACTCGTTAACACCCGTCAGTTCAAGCCATTCAAGTTCTTTTAGCCCTGCCAGGGCACTACTATCCAGACGTTGAATACCGCCTATTTTCAGCGTTTTCAAACTGCTCATACTGCCAAGCCATGCAGCCTCACCAATATCTAAACCATAAAGGTTTAAACTAGTCAAAGAGGTGGAGTTTTCCAGAGCGGTAAAGTCGTATAAACTATTGTTACTGATATCAAGCTCAACCAAGCTAGTTAATTTAGGCACAAATGAAAGCGTGCGAAGTCCAGTTTGGGAAAGCACCAACCTCTCGAGCTCGATGAGTTTTGCAAGTGATTCGTGATTAGTTGAACGGGTTCCAACCAACTCGATATCTCGCAACTTTGATAAATTTTCGATAGTGGAAAAGTCAACACTGGTTGAATAGTAATTATTCCCTGTTAGTCTTAACGTAACAAGGTTTTCAGCTAAAGGCAGGGTATCATTAAGATTACTAACGCTGATGTTGTGCAATAACAAATGTTCCAGTGTCGGTATTATCGGAACATAAAGATGTTGGTTATAAGGAACTTCCAATTTTAGAAAACGTAATTCTGCCAATTCTTCCAATGCACTTACTTCACCAAACTCATTCGCTTTCAGTGAAAGATTCCGCAATTTAGTTAGTGACTCAAGACCATCTAAATTATTCGACGAAAAAAGCTCACAAGACAGCTCTTTAATACCTATATCGGCATTTATGGCATTTAAGCAATACAACAAGTCTGCATTGGAAAATAGTGACGAATCAATCGCATCATAGGCAGATACATTGACAGATACCTTTTGACTAGCAGTTGCCCCTTGGTTGTCTGTTACGGTAAGTTGAAACTCTAGAGTCTCGTCACTTTCAAGCTCTGGTGCTATAAAACTCAATTCGGCACCGTCACTTTTGCTAATAGTGGCACTCAGTCCCGCTGTCTGTACCCATTGATATTGACTTACCTGGCCATCCGAATCTGTTGCGGTAGCGGTAACGGTGACATCATCACGTTCATAGGCAGAAACAGACTCCATAGGGGAAACAACAGGCGCTTTATTGGCAGGTTTTGTTGGTGCTGGTTCTGAGCTCCCTCCACCTCCGCACGCACTGACAAACAGGCAAAGTAACCCAGAGCTTAGTAGTCTATTCATTTTATTTTCTCTGAAAGTGTGGGCAAAAAGGATAAAGTGGCGGGATAGGCAAGCTATGCAGACCAAATCTCAATCCTTTGATGGCCATTAATTTATTTTTACTTTTGTCGATTAACGTTACCAGCTATCTAAATCTATGTAAATTGATCAAACGGGGTTGGAGAATTTTACTCCATCCCTGGAGAACAATTTAACAAAACACCCTGAGAGCCTCACAATCAAAAGATAACTTTTCAGGCCAGGGGCTCTAATAAGCGTTTTCGAGAAATAAAAAACCGACCTGTGATGGTCGGTTTTTTACTTCTTTGGCACTTACTCGGTACAACTGCCCGAATGCCCAACGTAGTTGATATTCTGCCTCAATGTTTCCAGGTCGGCGCAACTTACCGTGCTCACTCCATACAAAGATAAATTATTAATAGCCGGATGATTAAATGCCGCACTTACATCAACCAGCTTTGAATAATCCGCATCCAGATAGGTAACTCCAAGAAAACGTGTAAGGCCGGATAAACTACTAACATTGCTGCTTTCCACAGACAAACGACTCAGATTTGGTAGGTTTGGCAGGCTAGTTAAGTCCTCCAGACCGCTTCCAGACAGAATCATCCACTCGAGTTTAGGCAAGGTTGGTAACCTGGACAGGTTGGTCAGGGCTTGCCTACTCTCGCCTTGCAATCCCAAAGTGGTCAGATTATCCAGTTTCGCCAGGTCATCAAAGTTAGTGGCATTGTTTACCCAGTTTAGAGACAGCGAACGTAAATTCACCAACTGCGATATACCCTGCACATTGGTGATAGCTTGGTAGCAAGTCAATGAACGAACATCCATTGCGTCGGGATTCTGCTGACGAACGCACTCCTGCAGATTGGCATCAGCAAAACTCAGACTACTTACCGGTACTTCAACACATTCGCCTGGTTTCAAAACCACAACATCGGGATAAGACTTGGAAAAGTTCTCCAGCGCGTCACAAGTGAGTGAATACGAAAAACGGACGTTAAGGCTTTTGAGCGCAGGCATACCCTGCAAAAAGTCCAGATTTTCCAATGCCGAGCTTTCCAGATTCAGCGACTCAAGCTTGCTTAGCGCAGACAGCTCTGGAAAAACCTTGAATGAGCTATTGGGAAGCGTCAAGGTTTTGAGATTAACCAAAGAGGTCAGGCCTGCCGCTGATTCAATGTTATAAAAAGAACGGATCTCCAGATTCTCCAATGTCAGAAGATCTGCAAGGCTTGACAAATCTTCGCCATCAAACTTAGATAGTTTCAAACTGACAATTGATGGATTGTCACCTAATCCCAATAGATCATCATGGGACATTCTGCCAAATTCAACTGAATGTAACGCTGCCAAGCCGCTTAAATCCGGTAATTTATACCCAGAATAAGAGTTACGTGTAGCCAACAGAGTTTGTAAATTGGTTAACGAAGACAAAAAGTCCCAATCCTGCACCCCCGTGTTGATAATATCCAGATAAGTCAATTGGCTTAGCTCTGCCAATATTGAACCGTCAATAGTACGGCGGTAATCATCGACATTACGCAGATTTAAACTAGTGAGAGAAGTTAAGCCCGTCAACGGTGACAATTCGCTTAAATTACGCAATCCACTTAAGTTCAGTGTCTGCAGGTTGCTTAACTGATTTAGGTGGCTAATATCCGAAATACGCTCATTGTCGGCGAGACTTAACTCCTCAAGTTTAGTGAGCTTGGCCAAAAATGCCACGGAACTGAGGTTGTTGCTGGCCAGCTCCAAGTGGGTCAGATTGGTTAGCCCGGCCAGGCTATCCAACTGACGAAGATTGTTGAAATTACGGATTTGCAATTTAGTCAGTTGGCTTGGACCTGATATGGGGCTAAGGTCCAAATCGTTAATACCATTATATTGGCCAATATTGCTGATGATCAATTCTTGTAAACCGGTCATTCCACTTAACCAGGAAGCATCTTCAATCGGCAAATCAATCAGGGTCAGCTTCTGCAGGCCGGTCAGATCGTTCATTGCTGTAAAATCATACAGTTTGTTATTGCTGATATCCAATTCGATTAGATTGGTTAACTTAGGTAAGAAAGACAGGGTACGCAGATTGGTATTGACCAACCTGAGTTTTTCAAGCGCCGTCAGTTGTGACAGGGACGCGAAGTTGTTGGAGTAGTTTGTTTCTAGTTCCAGTTCCCGCAATTGGGTTAATTGCGTCATTTCTGCCCAGTCGATTATGCCGTAATAGTCATTACCAATCACACTCAAGGTGAGCAAATTAGCCATATTTGACAAAGTCTCACTTAAATTTTCAATCTGTATGTTTTTAATCGACAAATGTTGCAATTGAGGCAGCTCAGGAAGCGACAAAATTTGACCATAGCTATTTGACATAAGATGCAAAGATTTCAGCTCAGTCAGATTTTCCAACACTTGCAAGTCTGAAACCTGTCCTTGCAAAGCGAGGCTTTGCAGTTTACTTAGCTGCTCAATACCTTCTAAGCCGTTCACAATCAAATCAGTACAGTTCAGCTCGTTAATGCCAATATCGGCATTTGTCGCATTTACACAGCTCAGCAAATTTTTATCGGCAAAGGCTGAAGACTCAACGGGTGCATAAGCAGACAAACTAACAGACAATGTCTCAGTAGCTTTTGCACCCTGGTTGTCAGTGACGGTCAGCTCAAACTGCAAATCTGCGTCAGCATCCAGATTAGGGGCTACAAATACTAACTCAGCACTTTTGTTATCAATAAACAGGACTTCTGGCCCAGATGTTTGTCCCCATTGGTATGTACCCACCTGACCATCCGGATCTGTAGCTGTTGCAGTGATTTTTACTTCATCACGTTCATGGGCCGACACGGCCGTAAACGGTGAAATAAAAGGAGACTGATTGGTTGCTTTACCAGGTCCGGTATCAGAAGAACCGCCACCGCCGCCGCATGCACTGACCAGCACACACAGCAACCCCATTGATAGAAGTCTGTTCATTTTGTTATCTCTGAAGGTATGAAGCAAAAAAAGGACGGGCAGAACGAGGAATGGGTTTAACACAGCTTTTGTCTCAATCCTTTGATGACTTGTCGTTATATTAGATTTTCAGGTGAACGGTATCAGTTGGCTACCCTATTGTAAATCAACCTGTTAGGGTCGTTGGTCTCCATCCTTGGAGCAAGCCCCTCAACAAAACGCCTTCACAATATGCGGGACTGCGCGATGCTGCATGGACAAGCGGACATAATCGCGCACCTTGTCAGCTGGATAACCGAATAGCCCAAAGCGATTACCCTTGTAATGGCTGATGATGACAACATGTTCAGGAACACTGTCGATACAGCCTAAGAAGGGGTCGAGCACAGGGACTTGGTATTTTTCTAACTGGATAATGCCCATGCGCTTGCCGTCAATAAAGGAGTAACGGTCAAACACCGGCTTGTCTAGGATGGCATAGACGGCGAATTTGGGGATCTGGACGCAGCGGCCTTGCCACTCCAATTCCACTAGCTGCAAAGTATCGAATAATGACAGGATACTTTCGGGTAACTTGTTGGCGTACATAGCTTCCCCCCAATAAATTGTATGGTTAGTTTGTCGTGTCGCGTCTCTCTTCTTGCTCTGTGAATCTCACGGTGGAATAAACAATTACACTAAGACTATAGCTGGCATTTATGCTTTGAGCGAGAACTGCACCAACCGACCTCGCTGCGTCTTGTTAAAAATTCAAATAGTAGTCACGGCATAAGCTTTTATATTGGTCGGTATAAGTATTGTGTAAGTCATAAATACTTAGCTGCTGTATTTCTGGCTGAAGTGCTTGCTCATAGCCCATTTCAACCAAAATACGACCGGGCATTTTGTCCTCCCGGCTCTTTACCCAAAGCTGGCGCTGCACATACAAACCATGAGCTTTTGCCATATCGATTAATTCCAGCCCAGGAGTTGTAGGCAGAACAAAGGCAAATCGCCCACCGCTGGACAACAACTGACAAACGGATTCAATCAATTCCTGATGACTCAGCTCCCTTGTATGCCTGGCTTGCTGGCGCTGAGGGTCAAAGGTTTGGCCTGGAGGAAAATAGGGTGGATTACTGATTATCAGCTCATATTGCTGATGTGTCCCAAGTGCTTGCACTGATGTACAGCGAAAATCCAATTTTTGCGGCCAGGGGCACGCCAGGCCATTGTCCCTGGCCTGAGTAATGGCGGCTGCGTCGATGTCTATCCCCAAAATCTGGGCATCATCGGCACTTTTCTGCGCCATCATAACGGCCAACAGACCACTGCCCGTGCCAATATCCAATATATATTGAGCGTGCAAGGGATTAGCCCAGCTCCCCAGCAAAATACTGTCTGTACCGACCTTCATGGCACATTGGCTGTGCCCTATGAAAAACTGCTTAAAGGCGAAACCGCCCTGCCCCTTAGCCAAAATATTGTAACCCTATCATTTGTTCTGCTACCTTTTCGGCTGCTATCGGCCGGTACTTTGCAAGTCGTCCGCGCAACAGGGGCGAATACAAGGGTGCAAACATAGTCCCTAAACGCTCAGAAAACCGAAACTCACGGCGCTCCCCAAGTAACAATGAGGGGCGAACCTGTGCAGGCCTTTTTAACCCTTGCATAGCAAAGATGGCCTCTTCTAACTCGCCTTTAGTCCGCAAATAAAAGCTGCGACTGCGTGCATCAGCACCTACCGACGAGATCCACACAAAACTCATGGCTTGTTGCCTAGCAGCGAGCTGCGCAGCCTGGTAAACCAATTCAAAATCTACTGCGCGAAAAGCGGCTTTACTGCCAGCCTGTTTAATAGTTGTCCCCAGGCACACATAAATATGTGAGGCCTGAAAATAACTGTCATACTCCTGCATACGCGAAAAGTCCGTTATGACCTCCTGACAATTGTTGCCTTTCAGCCCGGCAGAACTGCGTACTAAGCAGGTAATTTGCCGATAGCGTTGGTCATCTTTAAGCTTGGCCACTAATGCGCGACCCACTAAGCCCGTAGCGCCTAACACTAATGCTGTGCAGAGATTTGCCTCCTGCATGTGTACCTACCGGTTGATAATCAATAAAATGAGTGCCGAATTGCCCGCCCCACAAGGTGCGGCACTATTAAATCAGGATAACGAGACAAATGAAAAGACTAGCTACCTTGCTGGGCCTGGCGTTTGCGAGCACCAGCCTCAGTCTGTCGGCCGATTCACTGAGTATTGAACGTATTTTCTCATCCCCTTCCCTGGATGGTGATGCACCAATCAAACTCAGGGTTTCACCAGACGGCAGCCGGGTGACTTTCCTCAAAGGCAAAGAAACCGATTACGAACGCTATGACCTGTGGGAATACCATATTGAAAGCGGTAAAACCCGTATGTTGTTTGATTCAGACAAACTGCATAGTGGTCCAGAACAATTATCGGATGAAGAAAAAGCCAGACGGGAACGATTGCGCCTGCACGGCAGCGGCATTGTTGATTATCAGTGGTCAGATGATGGAAAAGCCCTGTTGTTCCCGCTGGCCGGTGATGTCTTCTATTATCGTCTTGGTGATACTCAAGCCAAGCGTCTGCTACAAACCCCTGAGTTTGAAACTGACATCCGCTTCTCCCCCAAAGCCAACTACATCAGCTTTGTACGTGAACAGAATCTGTATGTTTTGAACATCAAAAGCGGTGAAGAGTCTGCCATCACCACAGATGGCAAAGGTCCGATCAAATACGCTATGGCCGAGTTTGTTGCTCAGGAAGAAATGGGCAGGATGACGGGCTACTGGTGGTCACCGGATGAAAGCCAAATTGCCTACACCCGAATTGATGAGTCGCCGGTTGAGGAAATTACTCGCAGTGAAATCTACGCCGACTCCATCAAGATGATCACCCAGCGTTACCCCAGCACAGGCACGCCCAATGTAAAAGTCGCCCTGGCGGTGAGCAGTCTCAGCGACAAACAACCCCATTGGGTGGATTTAGGTAAAGACGACGACATTTATCTGGCCCGGGTAAAATGGCAGCGTGATAGTCGGCATCTAACTTATCAATGGCAAAGCCGCGACCAGCAAAGATTGGAGCTACGCCGGGTAAATACCGACAATTGGCAGCAGAAGTTGTTACTGGAAGAAACGGCTTCAACTTGGGTCAATCTTCAGGATGATCTAACCTTCCTGCGCCATAGCCCACAGTTTATCTGGTCTTCAGAGCGAGATGGCTTCAAGCATCTGTACCTGTATAAAAATGACGGCAGCTTGCTGCGTCAGCTTACCCAAGGAAAGTGGGTGGTAGATGACATCGCGGCAGTCGATGAAACTAACGCTTTGGTGTATTTCACTGGTCGCAAAGATACCCCGCTGGAGAAACACTTATACAAAGTCAGTCTGAATGGCGGCGAAATCACCAAAGTCAGCCAGCGCAGCGGTTTCCACGGGATTAGTTTTGACCGCAAAGCCCAGGTTTATATAGATAGATTCTCAACTATCAATACGCCGCCCCAGGTAAGCCTGCACAAAGCTGACGGCAACCGACTGGCCTGGTTGGAAGAGAACGCTCTGGATGCAAGCCATCCCTTAAATCCTTACCAGCAGCAATGGGTCAAGCCTAGCTTTGGCAGCTTTACCACTGAGCAGGGGGTAGAGCTTTACTACCGCTTGTATACACCACAAAACGTCAAAGGTAAGCGTCCAGCCATAGTGTACTTGTATGGCGGTCCTCATGCGCAGGTGGTTACCAACAGCTGGGCTGGCAGCCGTGGCTTGATGTTCCAATATTGGGTAAGCCAGGGCTACGTGGTATTCAGCTTGGATAACCGCGGTTCCAATTATCGCGGCAAGGCCTTTGAAGATGCCATTTACCGCAATATGGGCGATGTAGAAGTTCAGGATCAGATTGAAGGGGTAAAATTCCTACGACAATTACCCTATGTAGATGCACAGCGCATTGGTGTACATGGCCACAGTTATGGTGGCTACATGACCCTGATGAGCATGTTTAAGGCCGGTGACTACTTCCAGGCCGGGGTATCCGGGGCGCCTGTCACTGACTGGTTACTTTATGACACCCATTACACCGAGCGTTATATGGCGCATCCTGCTGAAAACGCCGAGGGATATGAAAAATCATCAGTCTTCCCCTATGCCGAAGATCTCACAGGGGATTTACTGATTTACCACGGTATGGCTGATGACAACGTGCTGTTTACGCATAGCACCAGGCTTTACAAGACGTTGCAGGATCTGGCCATTCCTTTCGAGGTCATGGATTATCCAGGCAAGAAACACGGTATTCGCGGTAAACAGACACAAATCCATCTGAATCGCACCATTACCAATTTCTTTGACCGCCACCTGGCTAAGGAAAAATAAACAATAAAATTACGCCTGGGCTTTATCCTGGGCGTCTTTTTGCTTATCAAGAAAACTGACCAATTCATCAATCGCCATGGGCATGGCCAGTAAATAACCTTGCACTTCCTGGCAGCCACAAGCGGTCAGACATTCTAACTGCTCTCGGGTTTCCACCCCTTCAGCCACAACATTAATACCAAAACCTCCGGCCATCGCCGTGATCGCTTCCACTATCACAATAGTTCGAGGCTGTTTGAGCAGGTCGCGAATAAAGGCACGGTCAATTTTCACTTCATCAATGGGTAATTCTTTCAACATCATTAACGAGGTGTAGCCAGTACCAAAGTCATCAATGGCAAAGCGCAGGCCTTTTTGTTTAAGGCGTGCCAGTTGCAAAACACTGGCATTAAGATCGGTCAGAGCGGCGGTTTCGGTAATTTCCAGTTGCAAAAAAGGCAATAATTGCGGTACGCCGTTGAGCTCTTGCTGCAAGGCTTCCATCAACGCCGCATTATTAAATTCCAGTGCAGAAATATTCACGGATACTCTGGGCAACTGGTTGCCAAGTAGCCCCTTTGAATCCAGCTCAGTTGCAGTTTGAGTTACCACAAATGCCGATAATGCCGATATCAGATTGTGCTGCTCAGCCAGGCCGACAAACTGCTCAGGGGACACCCATCCCAGCAAAGGGTGGTGCCAACGGACAAGTACCTCACAACCCGTTATCTGTCCTGACGCTGTATTAAACTGGGGCTGATAAACCAACGACAAGGTTCTCTCATCAATGGCCTGACGCAGATCTGCAACCAATATCTGACGTTTCTCCTCGGCCTCAGATAAGGCTCTGTTAAACAGTCGAATACTGTCAGGGCCTTCTTCCCTGGCACTGGCCAGCGAGGCTGATGACGCCAGTAGTAAGGCTCTGGCATTGTCGCCATCATCCGGCCCCAACGCCACGCCAATACAGCAGCTCACTTTCAGATTGTGCGCCGCTGCAGTCTGAGAAAAGCATCGATTCAGGGCCAACGCTTGTTGCTCCCAACTGCCCTGCTGCGTCCCAATAGTGCGGGCCACCACAAACTGGTCCGTCCCTAATCGGGCCAATAAGGTATCGGCCTGATAAAAAGTCCGAAATTTATCTGCCAGTGCACGCAAAAAGCTGTCTGCGCCCCGGTATCCCAACTCTTGATTGAGCGACTTAAATTTATCAATATCCAGATGTAACAGCAGTACTTTTTCATTGCGGCTGGCCGCCACATCCATCAGTTCCTTGAGGTAGGTAATAAACTGATGATGGCGATAAAGATTGGTCAACGGGTCGCGCTGGTCTTGTCGCTCGAAGCGTTTTAAGGCTTCACGAATCAGCCAATAAAGTAACAAAGCATTGACCGCTACGTACAACCAGCCTTTATAGGTTTGTAACTGGGTCATCAGGGCAAGATCAGTGATGGTGCTTTGCAGCGCCTGATCAGAAAAAAGAATCCAGGCGGCACCAAGTACCATATAAACAGCAGCGATCAGTGCTGCTATGCGAGAAGTTCGTTTCATACCAGAGAGCAGCTATAATCAGCCAAACATCCAGTTGGCCAAACTGCGCTGAATCCCTACCGCAGTGTTCTTTTTCAGTTCCTTTTTGATGGGCTCTGCGCTACCTGATATCCAAATACGCAGTTCGGCATCCATGTCAAAATGCCCGGCCGTCTCCACTTTGAATTGTGTAATGGCACGATAAGGGATGGAGTGGTACTCGACTTTTCGCCCTGTTACACCTTGCTTGTCAATCAACAACAAACGCTTGTTAGTGAACACGTACATATCGCGAATTAGCTTATATACACGGTCAATTTGCTCATTGTCGGCCAAAATAGGCGCAAGTTCTTCGGCAACCTCGCTTTTATCGACCTCAGAGGCATTACCTAGCAAAGCATCAAGAAATCCCATGGGGCACTCCTTTAATTCAATAGCCCCTACTAATAACAGAGATGAGGTACGAGCGCCACAATCAAACGGCTGTCAGGTGCCGTATGATGACTTTCTGCGCGTTCAGCAAATTTTGCAGCGGTGCCGGCTTACCTAAAGCAAAGCCCTGCGCAAAGCTGATGCCCAATTTGGTTAGTGCGATACGGGTTTCCTGATCTGACACGAATTCGGCAACGGTGAGTTTACCCATACTGCTGGCAATTTCATGAATGGCTTTAACCGTAGCGTAGTCACTGCGGTCCCGGCACATATTACGCACAAAGGAACCGTCAATTTTCACATAGTCGACCGCCATGTTCTTCAGGTAGGTAAAAGAGCTCATGCCTGCACCAAAGTCGTCCAGTGCAAAACGACAGCCCAGTTCACGCAATGCATCAATAAAGCGCCCGGCTGCAGCCAAGTTGGTTACCGCTGCCGTTTCAGTAATTTCAAAACAAATCTTCTCAGGTGGTACAGTCGAATGACGTAAACGGCGGATAATTTTATCCAGAAATTCCTCATTACCCAGTGTCATCCCGGATAAGTTAATGGCGCATTTGTCCAGCGCTTCCAAATGCTCGGGATGCGCTTCCAACGCACTGATGGTGCGTGTAAACACCCACTCATCCAGCTTATTCATCAAGCCATATCGCTCAGCAACAGGGATAAAAATCCCCGGATTCAGATATTCACCTTTAGGGCTGAGCATACGCAGCAGGATCTCGTAATGACGGCCCTTAGCGGGTTGATTTAGCGGTTCAATATTCTGATAAAAGAGCTCGAAGCGATCTTCAAGCAGCGCCTTTTGGATCTCATTCACCCACTCGAGTTCGCTTTGCTGATAGTTCAGTTGCTGATCGCTTTCGTCAAACACATGGTATCGGTTGCGGCCAAGATTCTTGGCGCTATAGCAGGCATGATCAGCCGCTTTAATCAGTTCTGCACTATTGAGCGTTTTGGCATTAATCTCCGCCACGCCAATACTAGCGCCTATATGAAAAACTTTATCTTCCCAGACAAAGCGAAAACTGCGAATGGCATCCAACATCACCGCTAGCTTTTCCAGCACCTGGCTAACTTGCAAATCTGCGTAGACAAGACAAAATTCATCGCCCCCGACCCTGGCCAGAATATCGCCCGACTTAAGTGAGGTGCCAAGCAGATTTGCCACCTGCCTCAGCAATTCATCCCCCGCCTGGTGCCCACAGGAGTCATTAACCAGCTTAAACTGATCCATGTCGATATAGCATAAGGTTGAAACCGAGCCCTGAGTTCTTATTACACTCAATCGCTCATTGAGCATACGGTCAAAGGCATAGCGGTTATACAAACCCGTGAGTTGGTCATGATTGGCCTGATAGTAGACCTGCTGCTGCAAAGCCAAATCAGCCGTGACATCACGGCCAATTCCTTCTACGGCAATAAGTTTATGCTGCTCATCAAATACCGGAGAGTCGCGGTATTCGATTTGCCGGATTTCACCAGCCTTAGTGAAATATTCCACCACATAAGGCTCTGGGCGCTCACCGGCTAATAATTGCTGGCGTATTTGTGCAGCATTTTCCGGCTGACGCTTGACGCAATGGCGATAATTAAGCTTAAAGTGCTCAGGGCTGTACCCCAATATGTCCTGCACACTGCTACTGACATAGCTGATGCGCCCACTCAAATCATGAGAATAAACAAAGTGACCGTTGAGGCCATCCACCAGACGGCGAAATTTTTCTTCGCTTTCCTTGAGAGCCTGCTGACTAAGCCGCCTCGCGGTAATATCTCGCACCGTAATCGCAATGCCATTCCCGGCTTTTACCACTTGAATCTTAATCCACTGTGCACTTATCAGGTCGCTGTTGGTTTCCAAATATTGTTCGTAAGCCTGACCACTTCGGCAAACTTCAATGCAGATGGGGAGTAAAGCGGAATGATTCAGCTCTGCCAGCTGCTCTGACAGAAGTTTAGATTTTAAATATTCAGTACCAGTGGCAAACATCTTCTGTGCAACACGATTTGACTCCGCAAGCTTGAAATCAACCACAAGATGCTGGCGGGTTATCGCCTGCAAAACCAAAATGGCATCTAAGGAAGACTCGCTGGCGGCTTTATAACGTTGCTGAGATTGCGTTAACTTGAACGCACTGCGTAACTGTCGGCGCAGAAAAATGCTGATGATAAGTGACATCAACACACCGATAGCCATGACAATTCTGCCTATTTCAAATCCACCGCGATTGCCCTGCAGCTTAAGCAGCCATTCGCGGCCAGCAAATTCGATAGCTTGCTCAACAACAGGCTCATGACTATTTAGTGTGCCATTGGCCATTAGCTGATGTTTACCGTCAGACAAGGTCAGGCTGAAATCCGAGCCAATCAATTCTCCCACCATGGCGGATAAGGTCATTTGCAAATCGAAGCTGGCTGCCACAAAACCGTAGCTGGCGTCATAGGGGTTGATTGCCCTTCCCACTATAGCCAGGTAGTGGCCACGGGAATTTTGGATCAGCGCATTGGCAAAGCCGAGTTGTTCGCCATTTTGCAGGGCCAAACCAAAGTCCATTAACTGTCGGTGCAACAAAGCGTCGCGGTCCGCGCTTTTTATATTCCACTGAATTTGCTGATTCTCATCAGCCCAAACAATGTCATCAAAGCCGGGCAACACATGCTGCATAGTGACTGCGTGAGCATTAAACCAGTCGGTAGGATTAGGGTGATATTCAGGCCAGGTAATCATCAGGTCATTCAGTGCACGCTGCCGGTCGGCCGAAAACACTTCGATGGTATTGGCAACCTGCTGGGCCACTATAGCTGCCTTGGCCGCCAGTCGCCGCTGTTCCTGATCTTCCAGATACAGACTAAACAGGCCAAAAACAAAACACAGGATAAAAAACAAGGCAACCGGCAACCCATTTACCCTGTCCAAAGGCTTAAACTGCATAACCCCTGTTCGCTAGCAACGCATGAAGGGCCGCAGTGTAAGCCGCTTAGATGACAGAAGTGTGAAGCTGCTGGCGGCTAATCTTCACAGTGAAGACCGGCGATTAAGGCACAGTATAACCCCGCGCCGCCTCCAGCAGACTAAACCATTGTTGGCGGGTCAACTGGACATCCACAGCGGCCGCTTGTTGACGCACGCGCTCAATATTACCACTACCTATTATCGGCAGAGCATGACAGGGCAACGCCAGTACAAACGCCATCAGCACCTGATCCAAACTGGCATTATGCTGTTCACCGATGCTTGCCGCACAATCTCGCAGGGCTTTGTACTGAAAATCATGGAATACCCCGCCACCGCCCAGGCATGACCAGGCCATAGGTACAACCCGATGCTGTTGTAAATAATCCAGATTACCGTCGAACAAATAATCACTATGTACGGCACTGATTTCCAATTGATTGGTGACCAGCGGAAAATCCAGGCGAGACTGCAGTAAGGCAAACTTGGCAGCAGAAAAATTAGATACGCCAAAATGCCTTACCTTGCCGGCCTGCTGCAAACGGCTAAAGGCTTCAGCGACCGCATCAGCATCCATCAGCGGATCAGGGCGATGAATCAGTAATACATCTAGATAGTCTGTATGTAGCTCTCGCAAAGAACGCTCAGCGGCGGATACAATGTAGTCGGTTTCATTGTTGTAATGCACCACATTCACATCCGGCTGCCTCTCACAAGGAAACAAAATACCGCACTTAGAGACTATCTCTATCTTGTCCCTAAGCCCTGGCGCCAATTTAAGTGCCTGACCAAACATCCCCTCTTCGCTGAAAGCACCATAAACATCGGCATGATCTGTGGTGGTGATGCCTAATTCCAGACCCTGTTCAACAAAACGGACAACATCCTGGGCTTGCATATTCCAATCTGCTAGGCGCCAGTATCCTTGCACCATTCGCGAAAAGCTCAACTGCCCTGGAATTAAATTCACTCGTTGCATCATCAACCTCTGACTTTAGATTTTTGCCGCATGGTATCAGAACCCAAGACCTGGCGGTCACTAATTATCCTTTCTCCCAGGCCCCAGGTTAAATTCCTGGAGCAACTCTACAGTGCTGAATAAGCATGCTACATTGCCAGCTTAGGTTTCCAAGGAGAACACATGCAGCTACCAACCTTTGATGATGTGCTCTTAGCAGCACAGCGGATTTCTTCACATGTGCACCGCACCCCACTTCTTAATTCCAGCCTGCTGGACAGTTGGCTAGGACATAGAGTTTACTTTAAAGTCGAAGCGTTGCAGCGTATCGGGGCATTTAAGCTCAGGGGCGCCATCAATGTCCTTGCCTGGCTGGAAGAAAATGGCGCGTTACCTCAACATATTGTCGCCAACAGCTCAGGCAATCATGCTCAGGCCGTCGCTTATGCTGCCAGTTTGTTCAACATCCCTGCCACTATCTATACCACCAAGACCGTATCCAGAGTAAAAGCGGCAGCGACTCTGTATTATGGTGCACAGCTTGCTCAGTTTGATACCCGCAATGAGGCTGATGCAGCTGTTGCTGCCGCCGCTCAGCAACCAGGTACTATGTGGATCCCCCCCTTTAATCATCCCCAAATCATTGCCGGGCAAGGCACTGCTGCGCTTGAAGCACTGCAAGATCTCAAACAGGTAGATGGGGTTTTCGCGCCCGTTGGCGGTGGTGGACTCATGGCCGGCACCTTACTGGCCAGCCGCGGGCTTTGCCCAACAGCCCAGGTAATAGGCGCCGAACCCCTGGCTGCAAACGATGCAGCAAACTCACTTCGTGAAGGTAGGATAGTTGCCTTGCCGGGGCCTGCTGACACATTAGCAGACGGCGCAGCCACTCCAGCGGTGGGCGACCTAACTTTTCCGTTTTTACAGCAGTTGGATGATTTCTACGAAGTAGATGAAGCGCAGATAGCCTATTGGACTCAGTGGTTGCAGCACTTACTAAAAATCCATGTAGAACCCACCAGCGCCATGGTGATGGCCGCGGTCGTCAGCTGGTTGCAGGAACAGGAGAAACCCAGCACGGCTTTGGTCATTTTATCCGGCGGTAATATCGATCAGACCCGCATGCAACAAATATGGCAGACCGACTATCTGAATCAGCCGCCCATTTTGGTCGACTGACCGAAAAGCCCCAGCGCGGTCATTGGCCGCGCCATGGCTTCATGCTAAAAAAGAATAAAAAAACGCCAGTTTACTGGCCCACAACAGGATGCCCCCATGACAATACGTTCACTTGTGTACAGTGCCCTGCTGATACTTAGCCCTCTGGTGCTGGCGAACCCCACTGCCATCACCAATGTAAAGGGCTATCACATAATCCCTGATGGAGGTTTACAGCAATTTGATACCTTGGTGTTTGAGCAAGGCAAGGTCCTGGCAAACGGCAACGCTGAACTCTTGAAACGCTACCCCAATGCAACAGTGGTCGACGGACAAGGCCAGACTCTGTTACCCGGTTTGACCGACGCTCATGGCCATCTTCTGGGGTTGGGTGAAAATCTATTGCAAGTTGACCTGCGAGGCCTGCCAAGTGAGAAAGCCGCCGTTGCCAAAGTCAAAAGCTATCAAGCCAGCAACCCCAGTCTAAACTGGATTGTTGGACGCGGCTGGAATCAGGTTCTGTGGCCGGGCAAAGCCTTTCCCACTGCCAGTCAGCTGGACGAATTTATTCCCGACAAGCCGGTCTGGCTTGAGCGTGTTGACGGACACGCCGCTTGGGTTAACAGCAAGGCACTACAACTTGCGGGTATCGGCAAAGACACACTGGATCCGCCTGGAGGACAGATCATTCGTGACGCGAAAGGAAATCCCACTGGCGTGTTAATAGATAACGCCATGTGGCTGGTAGCAGAGCACCTGCCAAAATCCGATGAAGCTATGATGCAGGCATCCTTAAAGGCCGCTACGCAGCACCTGCTCAGTTTGGGCATCACCAGTATGCATGACGCCGGTGTCGACCAGAAAACCTATGATTTCTATCAGCAACAAGCCAAGAATGGTCAATTGCAAGTGCGTATCTACGGCATGCTTTCCGCTGCAGACCCTAAGCTCAAGGAAATGTTGGAAGCCGGCCCCTTTCAGGATACCACGGACATGCTATGGGTACGCAGTGTGAAAGCCTTTGCTGACGGCGCCCTGGGTAGCCGAGGTGCAGCCATGCTGGAGGCCTATTCAGATGACACTCACAATCATGGCTTACTACTGACCTCGGAAGAAGACCTACCAGCCTTGTTTGAGTTGGTGCTAGGTAAGGGTTTTCAACTGAATGTGCATGCCATTGGCGACCGGGGTAACCGTTTGGTACTGGATAACTTCGCCCAGGCCTACGACAAGGTAGGAGGGCAATCTTTTCGCAATCGCATTGAACATGCCCAAGTTGTCAGCCTTGAAGATATACCGCGCTTTAAGGACCTGAATATCATTGCATCAATGCAGCCAGTGCATGCGACCAGCGATATGAATATGGCAGAAGACCGCATCGGTAAAGAAAGACTAAAAGGTGCTTATGCGTGGCAAACGTTCTTAAAGCAAGGCACGGTTTTGGCTGCAGGCTCGGATTTTCCGGTGGAGCTAGCCAATGCATTTCATGGTTTGCATGCGGCCGTTACCCGCCAGGATCACGAAGGACAACCGCCCGGTGGCTGGATACCCGCTGAACGCCTAAGTGTTGAACAGGCACTACGCGCTTTCACTCTGGACGCCGCCTATGCAGCCCATCAGGAAAAGGTTTTAGGTAATCTGGAGTCGGGTAAGTGGGCAGACTTCATCCTGATTGACAGGAATATCTTCGAAGTCCCGAATACAGAGATATGGCAAACCCAAGTACTGCAGACTTGGATTGCAGGGCAGCAGCAGTTTCAGCGCGCAGAGTAAAAGGCGCTCACAACACGCGGTTCAACTATTCGAGCAATGAGTCGAGCTTATGCTTGTTGCGCCGTGACAATGTTAGCTCATGACCACATTTAAGAATGACCTTATAGTCTCCCTTATCTGTGGACTTAAGCTCACATATGTTGCTCTTTCTGACAATGGAGGACCGGTGGATCCTGACAAACACCTCGGGATCCAGCTGTTTTTCCAGCGTCCCCATTGTTTCTCTATGCAAGATCGACTTACCGTCCTTTAAATGCACCTCGGCGTAATTCCCAGCGCCAACGATAAAAACGATATCTTCCACATCCAACAACCGAATGCGACCAGGGTCTTTGACAATAAGCCTGCTCTTAAAGCCACGATCGGGTTCCGCCAACATATGTTTAAACAGCCTTTGAACTTGTTGAGCATCACCAAAGCTATTCTCTCGGACTCTTTCTTTAGCGCGTTGCAACGAATGAAAAAAGCGCTCATCGTCAAAAGGTTTTAACAGATAATCAACGACGTTCAGTTCAAAAGCCGCGATAGCATATTGATTATAAGCGGTCACGAAAATCACCACACATCGATGTGCCAGCTTTTCTGCCAATTGAATACCATTTAATCCTGGCATTTGAATATCAAGAAACAAGATGTCCGGCCGCTTGCTTTCAAACATGGCCAACGCTTGCATACCATCAGATGCTTCAAGTATCTCATTTATATCACGATCTTGAGCCACCAGCGTTCTGATTGATTGTCGGGCCAAACTTTCATCATCAACAATCATCACTTTTAACATGCAATACTCCTCTTGGCACTCTAAGCAAGGTTTCAAAATACCGGTTATCGAGCTCCTTTAGTTCCAGCAAAAAATCCTTACCATATAATTTTTCAAGCCTTTCTCTTGTATTGCGAAGACCAATTCCAAGCCCATGATGTTCATCATGTTCAGGCATCCTATTAATCATACAAATATTTAAATATCCCTTTTTCTGACGTATACGCAGCTCAAGTCGATTTTTGTCTGACTCAAGCTGAGATCCATGTGCGATTGCATTTTCCACTATAGGTTGCAGTAACATAAATGGAATCGGAAAACTCAAACACTGAGGTTCAATATCCAGACAAACATCCAATTTATCTTCAAAACGCATTTTCTGGATAGTTAAGTAGCTTTGGATGAAATCAATTTCTTCCGACAGCGGAAGAGTTTGCGTTTTCTGGTTCTCCAAAACCTTGCGCAACATCAAACTCAACTCACTAATCGCCGTCACCGCTTTTTGTTTTTCATCAAGTCTAACCAGGCTAGATATAGTGTTTAACGTGTTGAACAAAAAGTGAGGATTTAATTGGGACTTAAGTGACTCTAGCTCCAATTGCATGAGCTGCCTTAGCAACCTTTCGTTGCGGGCTTCTTCTGAACGAGATTTTTCGTAATACTGCAGCGAATAACCAATACAAACTACAGCAGAAAAAACAATAAAGTCTAAATGCCATGCCCCTCTTTTCAACATCAGATTAGCAGCCGCTGACAGGCTTTGCCCATCCACACCCTGCATTTCTATCTGTGCTACTAAGGGTACAGCAATTATCAGAAATCCAAGGAATGTCAAAAAGGTTAATACCAACAACATGCCGGGAATTCGCAACCAACTTCTTTGTTCCAAGGGAATCAGGCGAGTTGCTGCGATGATAAAAGGTGATATAACAGCCCAGGGTAACCACCATGGTAGGTAATAAATCCAAACATCCAGCCAGGCAACTTCTTTGCCGGCATCACGCATTCCGCGATAACTTAAATCTGCCGAAAATGAGTTCATCAGCAGCCAGAAAATCAAACCAAGCACAAAGAAACGCCACCCTGGAAGCTGCCTCCAATAGTGAGTGAACAAGGGCTCTTTATATCTTATTGATTTTATTTTCATTTATTCTATTTTCAAAAAATGTAGGCAGGCAAAATATGCTTTTTTATTTATTTTGTTACTCGGGAATAATAAGTACCATACACAAAAATTAGTACCACTTACCACATACAATTTACATCAAGAATAAAAGTTCAAACCATTAATCACACAATTCAAACCAATAAACACTCATTTCATACCTCCCACGTATTGCATCTACCCTAACCATAAATCTCGCTCTAGCGTATCCCTGATAACTTAACGTTATCAGCGATAAAAAATAACATTCCGACAGGAGATACACATGTTTAACAAAAATAGAATATCGGTGGCGGTGGCCACAACTCTTGCATTGAGTTGTGCTTCGGGCGCCCTGTTCTCTACATCAGCTATGGCGCAGGATGCAACGGAAGCAGAAGCGACTGTAGAAAAAATTTCTATCACTGGTTCGAGAATCAGATCTCCAGGCACGGTTTCAGCAAGCCCAATTACTTCTATTGGCGCTGACGAAATTGCCTTTCAGCAACAACCAGAAATCGAGCGTGTGTTACGGAACATGCCTTTCACCATCCCAGGTGATGGCGGCAACGTAAACAACGGTACTGCTGGTGCAGCTACAGTCGATTTACGAGGTCTAGGTTCAGAGCGCAACCTGATATTGCTTAACGGTAAGCGCATGGTGCCATACAACTATAATGGTCGTGTGGACACTGCAACCATCCCAAGCGCTCTGATTGAGCGTATTGACGTGGTAACTGGTGGTGCATCCGCGGTTTATGGTTCAGACGCTATCGCTGGTGCAGTCAACTTTGTATTAAAGCGTGATTTTGAAGGGGTGGAGGTAAAACTCAGCCACGGTGAATCAGGCGAAGGTGACGGTGACACTGACAACCTGTCTATTACCATAGGTTCAAACTTTGACGATGATAAGGGTAATGCTGCCATCTCCATGAGCTGGATGGACCGTAAACCTATTATGTTGGGCGACAGACCCCTGGGCTTGCTGGGCATCAATACCAAATCAGGTTTGAACTATAAAGAATTTCAAGAAGGGCTGCCGCCCGTATCCCCGCCAACTGGATGTGGAGGCCCTGATGTCGTAGCTATTGGTGGCGGTTCCACCACGGCTATCCCAACCCGTTTCGCCATTGTTGGAGCTGGAGTTGCCGGCCAGTTCAGGGAAGATCGCTCTTTGGGTAGTAACTGTAGTGAGTTTAACTTTAACCCCTACAACTTCTACCAAACGCCGATGGAGCGTTACTCCGCTACCGCCGTATTTACCTATGATGTGGCAGAAGAACACACCATCAATGCACGAGTGAACTACACCAATATTACCGTTGATTCACAGGTTGCACCCTCAGGTACCTTTGGCCAGTCGTTTGAACTGCCTCTGTACAATCCCTACCTAAGCAGCAGTGCACTGAGCTGGATTTTAGACGGTGCCAACAGTGCACGCGAAGGTAACCGACTGAACCAAGCAGGGCTGACCAACTGGTGGGACAACAACAATAACGGCGTGGTCGACTCTGAAGATTCACTGTTAGTTCAACTTCGCCGCCGCACTCTGGAGTTAGGTGCACGTACAGAGCGTTACGATACAGATGCCTTCCAATTTGTGCTAGGTATGGAAGGTGCTTTAGTTGGCGATTGGGAATATGAAGTGTCCTATCAGTATGGCGAGTCTAACCGTACAACGGTACGCGATGGCTATACTAACCTGACCAATATTCAGAATGCACTGAAGGCCCGCACTACCGATGCGTGTGAAAACGGTGACCCAACTTGTGTGCCCATCGATTTGTTTGGTGGCTTTGGCACTATTACTGAATCTATGGCTGGATACGCACGCGCCATTGCCTTGCAACAGCAAAAATATGAGCAGGAAGTTGCGACAATCGCCTTTACAGGCCCTGTTGATGGTCTTGAATTGCCTACCGCAGCGGCTCCACTTAGCCTGAGTATTGGCTACGAAAAACGTAAAGAGTCTGGTTTGTTTGAACCTGACGAGTGTTTAAAACTGGCTCCAGCCAGCTGTCAGGGTGGTGCTGGCGGTAACAGCTTACCTGTAAGAGGCGGCTTCAGCGTTGATGAAATCTTCCTGGAAGGTATGCTGCCCATTTTTGATGGTCAGGAATTTGCTGATGCAATGAACCTTGAATTTGGTTATCGTCGCGCCGACTACGACAGCGTGGGCACTAACGATACCTGGAAGCTGGGCTTGAACTATAAGCCTTTTGATAGCCTGCTACTTAGGGTTATGAAGCAGCAAGCAACTCGTGCACCAAACGTGGGTGAACTGGCATCACCGGTTACGACCAGTCTGAACAATGCCACACAAGACCCATGCTCGGTAGCTAACGCTGCAAACATTGATGCCACTCTGCGTGCACTGTGTATCTCCACAGGTATGACAGATTCTCAAGTGGGTAATGTGCAGGATGTTATTTCCGGCCAGGTAAACACCTTCGGCGGTAGTGACCCTCAGAACCTGCCAGGTGCTGAAGAAGCAGATACCTTTACTGCTGGTTTTGTCTGGACGCCAGATTTTGACGGCGTTCAGGATTTCGTATTGTCTCTAGACTACTACGATATTGATATCGCCAACGTTATTGGTGAATATTCAGCCCAGGAAATTCTGGATGCCTGCTATGTCGGCGGCATGGCCGAGCAATGCGCAAAAATCAACCGCGTAGGTGGCGATTTGACCGTATCAGGTTCTGGAATTAACCGTTATACAACCAACCTGGCGTATCGCCGTGCTGAAGGTTTGGAACTTGCGCTTAAGGTTGGCTTTGACCTTGGTGATGCAGGTAGCCTGAGCTTAAACGCTAACGTTAACAAGTATCTGACTGCTGAACGTCAAAGTGACCCCACTTTGCGCGTTATCGACTGTAAAGGATACTACAGCTCATCTTGCGATCCGTTACCAGAAATGCGCTTTATCCAGCGTACCACCTGGGATTACGAAGATCTGACAGTATCACTGAACTGGCGTTATATTGATGCCATTGACGTAGAGCCTGTAGTGATTGACTCCTACTACAAGGATTTCCGTCACATTGGTTCATACAGCTACTTCGACCTGTTTGCTAGCTATCAGCTGACAGACTATGCCAACATCAGCCTGAGTATCGACAATCTGTTTGAACGTGAACCACCTGTAGTGGGCGGCGAAGCGGGTGAAACAGATGTGAACTCTGGTAACACTTTCCCAAGTGATTACGATGTACTGGGCCGTATGTTCAGACTAGGTGTAAACCTGAAGTTCTAATCTTTGACGCCATACAAAAAAGGGGCTGCAGATGCAGCCCCTTCTTTTTTAAAAAACTTGTTTATTAACTGACTTCAAGCAGTTCAGTCAGTCTCTGACGGCTGCGTTTTGACAAGGTAAGCTCACGCTCATTTCTCAGCACTATAGTGTACTCGCCCTGAATATTGGCCCTAACTTCCATGATGCTGGGAAATCGGATAATGAACGAGCGGTTAACCCTAACAAAGTCTGCCGGATTCAATTTTCGCTCAAGGTTGCTTAGGGTTTCACGATGGAGCAGATGCCGCCCGTCGCGCAACAATAAATCAACGTAATTGCCAGCGCCCTTTATCACGTCAATATCACTAACATCTACAAAGCGAAACCGGCCAGGGTCCCTGACAATTAGCCTGGTCTTGTATACAGAAGCTAGCTGGAATTTATTATCACTCTGCGTTGCGGCTGAATAGGAAATGAGGGCCTTGTTTCTAACCTTATAGAGACAAGATTGAAACCTCTGCTTTGATATGGGTTTGAGCAGAAAGTCACGGGCATCGATATTATAAGCATCTACTGCATATTCGGCTCTGGATGATAGAAGCACAGTAGTAACGCCGGCAGGTAAAAGGCCACAAATGTCAGGTTCATCATCCAAATCAATAAATACCAAATCAACGGGAAAAAATCGCGTCAATTCATCCAAGGAGCTGCAACAAGCAACAAGTTTAATATCCGCACATTCTTCCATCCATGCGCCAAGCACAAAACTCAACTTGCTATCTCGAGCAAACACTAAAGCCTGAATCATCTGAAACTTCCATTTTCGTAAAACAACAACTGAAGCCACTTGTCATGCCACTTCATCTCTTGCATTCACCTTGTTCGATTCGTGCAAAAATCACCCCGATTTCAAGTTCGCAAACTAACATCAGGAAGACCGGCTTACAATATTCAGGGCTCACAGATAACAATTTTTAACAAATTACCCAAGCAACTCACCCCAAAAAACGCGTGATTCATCATCAAAAAAAACCAATTCATGTCTCATTGCTATTTGTCGAATTGCTAACTCCTTAACGTATTTTAGGGGAAAGCCCAACAATAAGATTGCGAATCGAATCGCTAAAATAAGAAATAGACAGGAGACAGACATGCAAAGGCATTCATTGGCCAAATCGGTAAAGCTAGCTCTTACCCTTGGTGCCGCATCTAGCGCATTACTAGGATTCCAAGCCACAGCACAAGAAGAAGGTGCTGTGGTAGAAAAAATTTCCGTTACAGGTTCAAGAATTAAGCGAACTGACATGGAAACAGCTCAGCCAGTGTTGTTGATTACAGCTGAGGATTTGTCCAGAACAGGATTAACCAGCATCGGCGAAATCATGAAAGAGATTGCCACTAACGGTGCTTCCTTGGGTCTGCAAACTAACAACGGCAACACTGCAGGCAACATGACCGTAGACCTGCGTGATTGTGGTTCGAACCGTACGTTGGTGTTAGTTAATGGACGTAGATGGGTGACAGAGCTAAGCGGTGAAGTTGATCTAACGACTATTCCACTAGCAGCAATAGAACAAGTGGAGGTTCTGAAAGACGGTGCATCATCAATTTATGGTACCGATGCGATCTGTGGCGTAGTCAACATTTCAACAAAGAAAGACTTCCAAGGAGCCGAGCTGTCTGCCTATGTAGGCGAATATGACGAGGGAGACGGCCGTAAAGAGAGCTATTCTTTCAGCGTGGGTACTTCAAATGACAAAGGCTCAGTGCTGTTTGCTGCAAACTACACTAAGCAAGAGCAGGTGATGGGTGCTGACAGAGAAATATCGTCAGTTCCGATTTTCGGTTTACCAGCCAATGTGTCAGCATCAGGTGGGCGTGCAAGTCCGACAACACCCTATGGTCAGTTTAGAGCAACAGTAGGTGATGTAACAGGCTCTTACACATTGACGCCGGGCAAAGCCGGCTGCGTACCTGGCCAAGAGTGCAGCTCAGAGAGGGTTGCAGACTTCCACATTTATGACCCAAATACCGATGGATACAACTTTGCTCCAGTAAACTATTTGCTGCAGCCGCAGGAAAGTCGTTCCCTGTATGCTCAAGGACACTATGAACTGGCGGATAACGTGCGCGCAACAGCGGAAGCCGTTTACGTAAACCGCACCTCTGAAGCACAACTTGCTGCTCAGCCTCTTGGAGGCTTGGCTATATCTGCCGACCATGTCTACAACCCCTTTGACCAGAATATAGTCGGTGGCTCCTTTCGCCCTATTGTGGCACCCAGATCTTTTGCTGCAGACAGCACAACTTGGCGCTTTGGTGCCGCGCTGGAAGGCGAGTTTGAACTAGCAAACCGCGAGTTTAACTGGGATGTAGGTTATGGCTTCGCGGAAAATAAATATGTTCAGCTTAAAAATGGTTTCTTCAATAGAACCAATTTTGCCAACGCATTAGGCGCCTCATTCATTGATGTAAACGGAGATGCGAAATGTGGCACCCCAGACGCTGTTGTCGCTGGCTGTGTACCTTTCAACGTATTCGGTGGTCCTGATGGTGTGACAGCTGACATGCTGGATTACGTAACGGTTGCCCCTCGCAACCTCGCTCAATCCAAAATGCACAACTACACAGCCAACATCGGTACTGAGTTGTTCGAACTTCCAGCTGGTCCAGTAGCAGCGGTAGTAGGTTATGAATACCGTCGCGAGTCAGGTTTCACCAACCCCGACCCTCTAACTGTTGCAGGACAGGTGTTGGGCGACAATGCTGCGACGCCAACCCAAGGCGGCTTCAGCCTGGAGGAATTCTACGGTGAGATGGTCATTCCCGTTCTTGCTGACCAGCCATTCGCTGAAAGCTTAGAACTATCCTTGTCTACTCGGTATTCGGATTACTCTAACTTTGGTGATACTACGAACTCAAGCTACAAACTCAGCTATCGCCCCATTGAAGAATTGTTGATTCGTGCAAGCTATGGTGAAGGCTTCCGAGCGCCATCAATTCAAGAGCTTTATCAGGGCCAAAACGATAGCCGTCCCTCAGCAACAGATCCATGTAGCATCGCATCAGTCCCCTATACCCAGAATGCGGATGTACGCTCTCGCTGTGCTTCCGCCGGAGTAGCAACAGACTTCCAGCAAAAGGATCCTCAATTCCGTGCAAAGGTCGGTGGTAATCCTGAGCTACAACCAGAAGAAGCAACCACTACAGTATTTGGCTTTGTTTACAGCCCTCACTTTGTAGAAAACATGGGTATTAGTGTTGACTGGTACAATATAGAAGTTGAAAACTTCATAGGTACCCGCACGGCTCAGTACATTGCCAATGCATGTTACGTCACCGGGATCCAATCATACTGTGATCAGATCCAGCGTGACTTCAGTGGCAGCTTGAATGGTAACCCTGGTGAAATTTCAGAACTGTTATCACTGACACAGAACTTCGTAGGTGGTCTGGAGCGTGAAGGTGTGGACATCAATGTCGACTATCGTTTTTCCACTGAGGTCGGTGACTTCAGAGTTAATTGGGATACCGCCATCATGCTGTATATGGGTGACGTTGGTCAGCCAAATCGTGGTGACGTAAACACTGACGGTGATATTTCCGAAGGTAACTTGGTGGGTAAACTAGCCCCGGGTCAATCAGGCGGTGGTTCAAGAAACAAAACCAAATCAAACCTGAGCTTAAGTTGGAAATACGATGATTGGTCGGCCTCGATCAGCGCGCAGTATGTATCTTCATTAACAGAAAACTGTGCGAATATCGTAACAGCCTCCACCAGACTGGGAATGCCGGAGCTCGCTGACCTATGTTCAGATAAAGACCATAAACAGGATAACTTTGCATTCAAACCAGGTACAACCGAAGTAGTTGTCACTAAAGATCAGTTGGCGCCAGAAAACAAACTGGGGTCAGTGGTTTACTACGATATGCAAGTTGGTTGGACATCGCCATGGGATTCGCAGTTTACCCTGGGTGTTCGTAATTTGTTCGACAAAGAGCCACCTTACGCATACTCGGCTTTTGCGAATACCTACGATCCCAGCTATCGCTTACCTGGGCGTTATGCTTACATCAGCATGACTCAGCGTTTCTAAGCATTAAAAGGCCTCCGATTGGAGGCCTTTTCTTTAACTAACCGATAAAGGCAAAACGCTTTACCAGCTTTCCTTGCACCTCAACCATTTCATCAAACATCGTCAGAGGTCTCACCCAAAGTTCTCTTTCACCATACAAGGGCCGATATACCACTAGCAGTGACTCATCTTCTGAGTGACGGGCAACGCCAATAACTTCGTAATCCTTACCTTTGTAATGCCTGTAAAGGCCGGGTTGTAACCCCATAATTCCTCCGAATTGCCATATAAAAGGCTACTTAGCGCAGAGTGCCATTGCAGAGCTAACCTGCAATGGCAAAACAAATACTCAACCCTTGGGCATGTAACGAGCAGCCAGGGCAGTCACCGGCGCCGCTGAGGGTTTGCTATGCTGCCAATCGCCACCTTCTACGCCACTACCGGCGATATCCACGTGCGTATAGGGTAAGGGTAATTCACTACTGAGTTCGTGCTTATCCAAGCCTGACGCTATACATAAAAACGCTGCGGGGAATTGATGACCTCGCAAGGTGACGGCTGACGGACCGTTATTCGAGGAAAGAATGTCATCTGCTTTGCTGCGCGGACGAACAAAATCATAATCCTCGCGACGCAAACGTGAGGTCTCACCGGGATCCCCCCATAGATCACCCAGTTCGCACAACTTGTTACCACAATCCGCCTGACGCGCGGCGCCATTTTCCACGTACGCGGTATAAGGACCGTAAGCGCGGGCAGCATGTCCCGTCAGGGTCGCGACCGAGAACAAACTGGGTGACACCGCGTGCAAAGCATCCTCCCGCAGATGCGACAATAAATCCGCCAACACCAAGCGCCCTTCCGCATCGGTGTTACCAATCCGCACTCGAACGCCAGCATGACTAGGAATAATCTCATCTGCCACAAAGGCATCGGAGCCAATGCTGTTGCGCACCGCGCCAATTTCGGCGATGGCTTTCACACCCTTGGGTTGATACTTGGCCAAGCTCAGCATAAAGCCCGCTACCGCTGCTGCACCGCCCTTGTCACGGCTCATACCAGCCATGTGGCCATCGGTTTTCAAATCCGCCCCACCGGTATCAAAGGTAATGCCTTTACCTGCCAATAACAGCGTGTTTTCAATAGTCCCCTGGCCGGTGTATTCAAGGCGAATAACGCGGGGTTGGTGACGCTCAACATGGGTGGACGCTCTGGCTACTGCATGTAAAAGCGGATAATCACGACGCAAGATCGCATCATCGCTGATCACTGAAACTTTTACGGCGCTATTGGCAAAAGCCAGCTGACAGTATTCAGCAAATTGTGGCGGAGACATGCGCTCAGGTTCAGTACCACAAAGATCACGAGCCAGACGACGCCCGGCCTCCACCGCGATCAGCCAGTCACAATCTACTGGGCTTGCGCTGTATAGACCAATACTCCTTATGGGCTCAATCTCACTTTCATTCAGGGCTTCTCTTGCTTCCAACGGCTGCCATAAGGCTTGGCAGGCAGCCAGATAGGCAACTTCCAATGCGTGAACAAAAGCCGGGCTGTCCGGCAGCGCCCCCAGCACCAACAGCGGGTTTACCGCACCGGCTTCGCGGGCCATCAACACCGCTTGTTTGGCCGCATCCGCAATACGTCTTACATCATCCATATCTCGCTGCAGGCTGCCAACTGGAGCAAACACCAAGCGCCCGCCGGCTACATCAGGGCTCACCATTAATACGGTTTCACGGCCGATTCTGGCGTCTACTTTTTGATGCTGCATGATCTGCTGCACAAGCTTAGGGTTATCAATGCTGTTTACATCTGATGCAAGAACAATCACAGCATCCCAGGTGCTGTCAGGGGAAATTGCGGAAAGAAGATCATGTTCAACTTTTGCTTGGGGAAATGCCATAACTAGCCTCATTGTTAACACCACCCATTATGAAGGGCTGATGCATTGAATATGGCCGGCTATTTTGCCTGTCTGTTTAATGACACTCAACAGAGGATAAGGGTAGCTCGAGTTGTAAACTGTCAGCTTCAGTTGGCAGGGCCACATGCAATCCAACCAGACGTATGCCCCGGCCAGCCTGACGATTCAATGCTTCAGACAACAAGGCACGAAAAAAATCCTGTTCTAAGCGCCCATGCTTAAGTTCGACAGTTGTCTGCTGAAAATCAGCAAATTTCAATTTGATACCCTGATTTTGAATGCTCATATCAGGCTGGCACTGACCAAGCCGTTTACGCAACCGCGGAAACAATTCCTCGATCACTCGCCAACATTGATTGAAGTCCTGTATATCCTGCGGCAAGGTGACTTCCACACCAACAGACTTACGCTGCCTGTCATGATGTACGTTGCGCTCATCTAACCCGTGAGCACGCTGCCACAATACAGGGCCAAACTTGCCAAACTGCTTAAGCAATTTGTCGAAGGGGTACTGGCGCACATCGGCACAGGTTTTCAGCCCCATGCTTTGCAACTTATCCCAGGTTACTTTGCCTACCCCTGGAATTTTCTTCAGCTCCAACTTTTGAACAAACTCATCTAATTGTGCAGGCGGGACAACACATAAACCGTTTGGCTTATTCACATCACTGGCAATTTTGGCCACAAACTTACAAGGCGCCACGCCAGCAGAGGCCGTCAAGCCGGTTTCGGCCAGGATACAACGGCGTATATCCTCGGCAATGAGCGTGGCGCTGCCACCAAACAACATGGAATCACTAACATCCAGATACGCCTCGTCCAGTGACAAGGGTTCAATGTGTGGGGTGTAGCGAGCGAATATTTCACGGATTTGCCTGGAAACCTGCACATAGACATCCATACGACCGCGGCGCAAGACCAAATCCGGACAGAGCTTGAATGCAAGCGCCGTAGCCATCGCGGAGCGCACACCAAACTTGCGCGCCTGATAGTTACAGGTAGAAATCACGCCTCGCCGATCTGCACTACCACCAATCGCTAGCGGCACATAACGCAACGCGGGGTCATCACGCATTTCCACCGCAGCGAAAAAACAGTCCATATCAATGTGAATAATTTTACGCATCACAAAGCACTGTAAATATACACAGTATTAGTTTGGCGATTTAGCCGAGCTTGTCAATCTCTTTCAATCAATAGTAAGGAGTCATGGAAGGGGTAGTAAGGCCGTCGCGAAGAGGTCAGGCCCAATGCAATCTGTGGTAACGAAAGATTATCCGCCCAAGTGCTTGCTTAAGTACTGGCTGACAGCCTGATAATAATCTGCGCGATTAGCCGCATTAGAAAACCCGTGTGCTTCGGTATCTTTAATAAACCATTCATAAGGCTTATCGGCTTGGTCAAGTGCATCACGTAATCGTTCGGCATGCTCGATGGGTACACGCCTGTCTTTTTTATTGTGAGCAATCATAATGGCCGCCTTAAGCTTGTCGGCGTTATATACCGGTGAAAAGGCGCGTAACTGCGCTTCATCCTTACCTAACACATCGGTCAGATAGCTCTCCCCGTAAAGTAGCTCCGGAATATCTCCTTTTTCGAACATCAGCGGCAGATCATAAACCCCTACGGTGCCTATCACACAGCGGTATAAATCAGGTTCAACGATGGCGGCCTGCACTGCCGCGTAACCTCCAAAGCTGCCCCCCATTATGCAAATTTTGCTCGCATCAATCCGCTCTTGCCCAGCAGCCCAACGAGTTCCTTCGATAATGTCCCGCATTATCAGGCCGCCCCATTGCCTATGGCCCGCCTCTCGAAACATTCGACCATAACCATCGGAGCCGCGGAAATTCACCCGTAATACGGCATACCCTTGAGATGCCAAAAGCTGTACCTCCCGGTCGAAAGACCAGTAATCCCGCACACCATGTGGTCCTCCGTGCACCAATACAACCAGCGGAACTTTCTGCTCATTAGAGACAGATTGTGGATAAGTGAGATATCCAGAGATTGTTACTTTATCAGAAGTAACAAAACTAACAGGCTCGGACTGCGACAGTTGCTCGGCTTTAAGATGTGACAAATTGGCAAACATCGGCCGAAGAGCATGCTTTTCTTTGTCATACAGGTAGTAAGTACCGGCATCAATATCATTGCTTGCATACAACAACCACCAGCGGCCATCATCGCTGCGGCTGGTAATAGAAATCTTGTACCCAGGAAAATTATCTAAGAACTGGCGATACAGTTCCGCTTCGGGATTACTGCTATTGAGCATCACATAAGTGGGATAATCTGGGTCAACACGAAGTGCATAAATGCTATTGCCGTCCGAACTATAGGTGACAGAGGTGATATCGACCTGATCATCTGTGTAGATTTCCCGCTTAGCGCCGCTTAGCATATCCAGCTCAAACAGACCTTTCAGATCCTTTTTTGGATCATCAAGATAATAGAGTTTGTCACCCGCCTCGTTTAGTGCAAGTGGGTAAAAACCTGGCCCGAACTCTGCACTAATTTCCGTCCACTGCTCGTTCTCATAGCGAAAGGTTCGCCTGTCACCCTCAGCATCCCGGCCAAAGGCAATCTTCAGGTTGCCATTGCCGTCGGTAATAAAACGCGCATAAGAAACTGGAGAGCGAGTTAAGGCACTACTCATTTTGCCATCGTAGACATTTAGCTTGTGTATAGTGGCTCGACGTTCACCACCATCAGACATGGGAGTTGAGGAGATAAGAATATGCATAGGGTCGTCCGGCAAGATGCTAATCACATCCCCCCAGCCAAAGGTGTCTTCCTTTTTACGTAACCTACTGGCTTTGCTCTCCCCCGCGCCTACGCCATAGATTAATTCACCATTTTTACCGTTATAGTCCACGGCAAAAAGCTGGCCATAAAACTTCGGTTGCTCATCCCAGGGTTCACTCTCAAGAAGCTTAATCACCAGGCGTTCATTATTTACCCAGTACGCCTGCCCTGTTTCCTGACGACCAGGAAACTTAGCCCCTCCCACCATTTTCTTGTCTTGGGTTCGGAAAATTGCCAGTTGACGCTTACCTTCATGAACGATAGTTACAGCTAATAATTCGCCATTAGGAGAAAGTTCGGTATCCACAAAAGAATGGTCAGCGGCAAAGTCAGCGGGAGAAGGCGCAGCACTAGCCCACAAAGGTAAAAGGCAAGCCAGCAGCAGCATGCTTCTGCATAGATGTGAATAATGCATAAAGTCCCTTTTAATTATTTTGTTTATCAGTGTGAATCAGTGCGCAAGCAACCACACTGCCCAAGATTTCCAATTTATCAGTATTTCCAAATAGCCAAAGTAAAAAAGACTTTCCTACAATTTTTTCGTGGATAATGGGATTTTTTGAGTGATGTTCCCCCGATAAATCGGACAGGCGCTGTAATTTGTATAAATATACAAACTTGTTTGTACGATTAGCGTTTCTTGATTTTGTCGGGCGGGATTAATGGCACAGCTTTATGTTGATGATCTACCCTTATTTTGAACTAAGCAATCAAATATCCCTAGCAAAGTCCGCTTCGTGTTCGAACCAATCAGCCTCAGCGAGGAAAGGTAACACAGCCATGACAACAACTTGAGACGTTTTGACAACACCAATGAGATCCCACAACAAAAAATCCGCCAAAGTTCTTGCGCCAGATCAATAAACATTTATAATTTTCAGAAATTACTGAAACTTCAGAAATACCATGAATCTGACTCCAAACCTTACCAGCTTTGTGATGCACTTCGGCGAAATGGGCAGCCGCTGGGGCTTTAACCGCACCGTCGGGCAGATGTATGCCCTACTGGTGATCAGTGCAGAGCCGCTGACCGCCAATGATATCGCTGAAACCCTGAATATCTCCCGTGGCAACGTCAGTATGGGCCTGAAAGAACTGCAGTCCTGGCAGTTGGTACAACTGTCTCACCTGCCGGGGGACCGCAAGGACTATTTCCGCGCTATTGGCAGTATCTGGGATATGGCTAAGCGGGTGATGGAAGAGCGCCGTAAACGCGAAATTGACCCCACCTTGTCGCTGCTGCGCGATATGCTGCTAGACAAGCCGTCCAACTCACAAGAGCAGCACGCCCAACAACGTTTGCAGGAAATCCACGACCTGCTTGAGTCTGTGACCAAATGGACCAACGAGTTACAGCGCTTAAGCCCGGATAACCTCAATACCCTGCTTAAACTCAGTTCCGGTGTCGGCAAAGTGCTGGATATGAAAGATAAGTTTATCGGCAAGGAAGAGCGCAAAGAAAACCGCTAACCTGCGGGCCGCTGTGCCGACTTAAGGTCCGGCCGGGTTGGCCGGACAGTTCTAACCCCAATCGGAGAAACCGGATGGAAGACGTACTGTTGCTGTCCCGGCTGCAATTTGCCGCCAATATCAGTTTCCACATTTTATTCCCGACTATTACTATCGCCCTGTGCTGGCTGCTGTGCTATTTCAAAATTCGTTTTGATCTGTCCCGCGATCCGGTCTGGATGCGCGCCTATCGTTTTTGGGTAAAAGTCTTCGCCTTGAGCTTTGCGCTGGGCGTGGTGTCAGGTATTACCATGTCCTTCCAATTCGGCACCAATTGGCCGGGCTTTATGGAGAAGGTCGGCAATATTGCCGGTCCGCTGCTTGGCTATGAAGTGCTGACCGCGTTTTTTCTGGAAGCCACCTTCCTTGGCGTGATGCTGTTTGGCCAGGGTCGGGTACCGAACTGGGTACATACTCTGGCGACCTGCATGGTGGCGATTGGCACCTCATTATCGGCGTTTTGGATCCTGGCGCTGAACTCCTGGATGCAAACGCCCCAGGGTTTTGAAATGCGTGATGGCGTGGCCCATGTGCTGGACTGGTGGGCGGTGATCTTTAATCCATCCTTCCCTTATCGTTTAGCCCATATGTTGCTGGCTTCCGGCCTGACCGCCAGTTTCCTGATGGCCGGTCTATCGGCCTATCGCATCTACCGGGGCGACACTAAACGCGCTCCCCGTCTGGCCCTGAAAACTGCGCTGACCTTTGCCGCCATACTGATGCCACTGCAGATTCTGGTGGGCGACCTGCACGGCTTGAATACCTTTAAGCACCAGCCACAAAAAGTCGCTGCTATGGAAGGGGTTTGGGAAACCGAACAAGGCGCCCCACTGCTGCTGTTCGCCATTCCTGACGAGGCGCAGCGCACCAACCATTTCGCCATTGGTATTCCCAATATGGCCAGTCTGATTCTGACCCATGAAATGGACGGTGAAATTCGCGGCCTGAACGAGTTTATCGGCGAGCACCCGCCGGTAAAACCTGTGTTCTATGGCTTTCGCATTATGGTCGGTATTGGCATGCTGATGCTGTTGGTAGCCTGGGTTGGCAGTTATCAACTGTGGCGTAAAGGCCAACTATCGCCCTGGATGCTGAAGACCACGATGGCCATGACCTTCTCGGGCTGGCTGGCGACCCTGGCGGGTTGGTATGTGACAGAGATTGGCCGTCAGCCTTATCTGGTCAGCGGTGTGCTGCGTACCGCCGATGCGGTTACCGATATTGCCTCTGGCAATGTGTTGCTAACCTTTGTGCTGTATATCAGCCTGTACGCCTTTTTACTGGTGGCTTATATCCGTACCCTGATGCTGATGGCTCGCAAAGCAGTGGAAATAGAAGAAATTCAACCCGAAGAGCACTCCAATTACAAAGACAACGCGCCTCTGGCCCAAGGAGCAAACTGATGATTTTGGATGCACACCTGCCCTATATCTTTGTTGGCCTAATGGGATTAGCCATCCTGGTTTACGCTATTCTCGACGGTTACGATTTGGGTGTAGGCATTCTACTGCCCCTTAAACATGAGCAAAAGGCCGACCAGATGATTGCTTCAATCGGCCCGTTCTGGGACGCCAATGAAACCTGGCTGGTACTGGCCGTCGGCTTGCTCTTTATCGCCTTCCCCAGTGCCCACAGCCTGGTGCTTAAAGAGCTGTACCTGCCCGCTACCTTTATGTTGTTTGGCCTGATATTACGTGGGGTAGCCTTTGATTTTCGCGCCAAGGTCAAGCAAACCCGCAAGGCAAACTGGGATAAGGCCTTTAAGTTTGGCTCCCTGCTTGCTTCCTTTATGCAGGGTTACATGCTGGGCATGTATATCATGGGCTTTGAACATGGTCTGCAAGCCGAAGTATTTGCCCTGCTTAGTGGTTTCGGCGTTACCGCCGCCTATTGCTTTATTGGTGCCTGCTGGCTGATTATGAAAACCGAGGGTGAACTGCAACTTAAAGCCATTCACTGGGCACGTAAAACCGGCTGGATCTGCTTTGTTGGGGTGCTGGCGGTGTGCCTGGTTAATCCGCTTATCAATGCTGCGGTATTGGAACGTTGGACCAGCCTGCCCTTTGCCCTGTTTATCTGGCCTATTCCCTTTGTCAGCCTCTGTTTATTTGTCATCTGCCATCAGGTGCTCAAGCGCATGCCGCTGGCTGACGACTCAGGTTGCTGGGTGCCCTTTATCATTGCCCTGTTTATCTTTCTGTTCTGCTTCCAGGGCCTGGCAATCAGTTTCTTCCCCGATATTGTACCGGGCAAGATGACCATTTTTGAGGCCGCCAGTGCGCCAGCCTCTCTGCGCTTTATTCTGGTGGGCGCCCTGATCGTGGTGCCCTGCATCCTGGCCTATACCGTCTGGTCGTACCGGGTATTTTGGGGCAAGGTACGCGAACTGCGATACTACTAGCTTAGAGTCAATGATTCACCGCAGAGGCGCCGGATACGCAGAGTTTCTTGCAGCTTATCGCCTGAAAAGTTTCTTTGCGATTTCAGCGGCTCGGCGGTGAACAACCGTTAAAGCATGCGATTGTCAGGTTGCGCCGAGGGCGTCCAGTCAGCTCGGCCATTGCCGGGCAAGCAGAAATACCACGTCCAATACACCAACAACAGCTGCAAAGGTGCCCGAATCAGCAAGTAAACCGGGCCCCATTGATGTCCCCCCAAGCCGGTATGATTAAACGCCGCATACAGATTAGCTGGGAAAAACAGGATAAGAGTGGCCAAGGCTCCCGTGGCAGCTAGTCTGCGCCAGCGGTTGGTCAGCAGGCCCGCCGCAATTATGCCTTCCAGTAAACCGGTCAGATACACCAGCAAGCGAGGCATGGGTGTCCAGGCTGGTAGCATTTCGACCATACCTTCCGTTGCCACAAAATGGCCGATTGAAAAAAAGACATACGCGAGTGCAAGCCCATGAACATAGGCCAGCGGGAGCAGCTTTCTAAACCTGCACAAGGGATATAGCCAGCGTGGCAGGGTTAACAAAAACACTATCACCATTGGGGTCAGCATAGTTAATCCATTGAGGTTGAATTTCAGCCCTAGCATAGCTAGCCTATGCGACATCCGAATAATGCATATTGCAGATTCCCTCCATCCGGAATTCGAATGAAACATAATCGTGCCAGACAATTGGATATGCAGTTGCTGCAAGCCTTCGTGCTGTTGTACGAGGAAAGAGGCCTGGGGCGGGCCGCCACCCGGCTGAATTTATCGCAACCGGCCATGAGCCGCGTGCTGGTAAAACTCAGGGATATTTTTGCCGATCCGCTGTTTTTACGCAGTGCAGAGGGTTTACAGCCCACCGCCCGGGCCGAGCAACTGCTGCCACAAATTCAGTCGGCCATCACCCAGATGCTCGCCCTGCTGGGCGAAACCCGCTACCAACCTGCCACAGACCAGGGCCGGCTGATAGTCAGTTGTAACGATTTTGCTGCCAGCCGCCTGCTACCGGCAATTTGCAAGCATATTCAGCGGCAAGCACCGGGTCTGGCTATGGATATCCGGCCCTGGACAGCGGATCTCACCAGCACCTTGTCGTCTACCCCGATTGAAATGGCGTTATGTCTGAACGAGCCCTGCGCCGCCGATATCTGCGTGCAGGTGTTACACCAGGATAACTATGTGGTGGCCATGTGTGCTGATAACCCGCTGGCGTGCCGCCCTCTCGATATGCACAGTTACCTGCAGGCCGAGCATATTCTCATCCCTTTGGGGGTTAAACAGCAGGGCGCCATGGAAACCCTGCTGGCCAATCAGGGTATACAGCGGCGGGTCAGCTTACGTATCCCCTACCTGATGGCTGCCCTGGCCATGCTGCCGGGCAGCCACTATCTGCTGATTATCCCCGAATGGGTGGCGCGCAGTTATCAGGCACAATTTAACTTAAGCTGGCAAGCTGTGCCTTTTGCCACACCTTTGGCAGAGTACTGCCTTATCTGGCCCACCAGGCTCGACAATGACCCTCGTCAACGCTGGGCACGAACACAAGCGCTGGACGCCATACACAGCCAGTTTCAAGCTGACAACCAACCTTTAGGACAGCTAAATGCAACAAGGTGACCTCCTCAGTCAGTTCATCCATTACCTGGCTCCGCACAGCGAAGTATTCGCCAGAGTCAAAGCCTGCGCGCCCTGGGGGATAAAAGAAGGTAAACAGGACGTATGTGCCTTTACCTATGTTTTAAATGGCCCTTGTTATCTGCTGGTGCAGGGGCATCCGGTCAGGCAGTTAAAGCCCGGCCAACTATTATTGTTGGCAAAAGGCACGGCACACAGTGTGGCTAGCAGCCCCGATGCCAGCTGTGAGGATGTGGATAGCCTGTTTGGCAACAAAACCCGTCAGCAAATAGAACAGATGGTGCTCGGCGGCTGCGGTGAGCCAACCGAAATCCTCTGTGGCTACATCAGATTCCCGTCACACAATCTGCAGTTACCGGACCTGTTCACTGCCACCTTACCCGAGATCCTGATTCTCGATGCGCCTGCTGACTGCCGTCTGGGTCAGTTATTGAGATGGATCCACGCAGAGAACGCCCAGGAGCAGCCAGGCCAAGCACTGGTGATGGAAAAACTCTTACAAGTGTTACTGGTGGAAATTCTCCGCGCTCTGGGCCAATTTGAATTAAACCCAGGCTTACTGCGCGCCATGCATGACCGTCACCTAGCGCCAGCTTTACTGGCCTTTGTCAGTAACGTTGCACATCAATGGCAACTCGATGAACTGGCCGCCATCGCCGCCTTGTCACGCTCGGCTTTTACCCGCCGCTTTAGGTGTTTGACCGGCCAATCCTGCCAGACATTTATTCGCCACTGGCGCTGTTTGAAAGCCGCCGATATGCTCAGTGCTAGCCAAGTTTCTGTGCGCAGCATTGCCGAGCAATGCGGATTTCAATCCAGTGATGTGTTTATCCGTAACTTTCGACAGTACAGCGGTTTGCCGCCTCAGCAATTTCGCACATCTTTTGTCGCCCACGTGGTGTAAACCAGACGGGTACCGACCTATTGGCCGTGAAAATCGACCTAACGGCCACAGCCAGTCTTGCACTGGTGTTTTTGCCGGGTAGAACCGTTAGGATGCTAAAAACACTAGGAGAAACAGATGCCCCCACATATTTTAGTGACAGGCGCCACAGGCAGTATAGGCTCAGCCGTTGTAGCCGAGTTATTAGTCCACCAGTATCGGCTGACCGCACTTTGCCGAAGTGCAAAAAGTGCTGCCTCACTACCCGACAATGTCAGCACATTGATGGGTGATATTAACGCACCGGAAAACTGGGTTGATGCGCTTAGCGAGGTTGATGTGCTGATTCACTCCGCCTGTGGGTTTGGTGATGACATGGGGGACGTCGACCTACGCTTAATGCAAGCGGTAGCTAAAGCCGCCCTCAAACGCACTGAACCCTTGCTGGTTGTCTACACCACAGGTTGCTGGACCTTTGGCAGCCAAGCGGGCCAGATCAACGAACAAAATCAGCCACAGTCTATTCGTGACTTTCAATGGATGCTGGATAACAGCAGCTGGTTAGCAACACAGCCAAATATTCGTTTGCGCAGGGTCAGTCCGGCCAATGTGGTTAGCGAGGCGCAACAATTTGCCATGCCGATCCTGCATTGGGAACTTGAACGTCACGGCCAGCCCACTATTCCTGATATCGAGAATCTCAGTTGGCCTATCGTGGAACGGCGGGATCTGGCCAGGCTTTATCGCTTAGTAATTGAACGGGGCCAAGATGGCGAGGAGTATATTGGTTGTGCGTCGCATATACCGGCAGTAACGCTCGCCGGGCGACTTGCCGACAAAGCGGTAAAACGCGTCCCTATTAGCGACTGGTTTGCTACCTACGGCACCTGGACGGAAGGCTATGGACTGCATCAACAACTGTGCAGTGAAAAAGCCAGAACGAATCTTGGCTGGCAGCCCAGGTATTTACCTTACGGCAGATAGCCGTTCCTGTTCATCCATGAACCCACGGCATACCGTTCATCCTGAACATAAAAAAAAGACCGTACCAAAGTGGTACGGCCAAAACACCTTCAGGGAATGGCACTCTTAAGGGCGAATGCCGGCCCGTTTGGAGCTCGTCGAGTCGGAGGAGTGGCACCAACTCGTCGAGTTACTAAATACATATCAAGATGCGGGCCAACTTTTATTTTCCTTTAATTTCAACATCTTATGCATCTTCCAATAAAAATGTCGGGATATGGTTGTTGCCAATTCCCGACACCCTTATTGTTTACTAAGCAACCAACAGGGTGACAGCCCTGTCGGCACTAGCGATCAGGGGAAATCTAGCACTGTTGTTTGCCCTGCAGACACCGCGGTTTCCTTGGCCTGCATCAGTACAAAGCCATCATCCAGCCCCTCATCAGTCTCAGGCATATCCAGATCCGCACGGCAGGTAAAGGCCAGCGTATAATCACCTGCGCCGACATAACCAACCTGATAACGGTAAGTTGACGTGGCTTCATCAAAGGTTACGGCTGCCATGCTGTATGGTGACACTTCATTGGCATCAGCCGGGCTGTCAGCATCATCACCGAGGTTATCAAACGCCAGGTCCTTACCGGCATACAGATAAACCGCGTTACCTACCAGAGGGTCAACCTTGTCAGCACAACTGGCATCCTCAATCAGGCTTGATGCTACAGTCCCTTCCAGTACGCCCACTTCGCTGTTGGCAACCAATCTGACACCGCGGGGTTTAAGGAAAATAACCTGTTGACCAACTGGGTCGACCAGAGATTTACGCAAATCAAATTCCAGGGTGTAAGCAGCCTGCACATTAGGCAGGGCGGTAAATCCATCCAGCTTCAGTTCACCGCTGGGAACTTTTAATGGAAAGGTGCCTTCATTCATTTCGATGTAGGACGCATCGGTAACGGATACGCGCAGTTGCGAATAGGTTCCTAGCGGGATTTCCGTCGCAGATACAATGGACTCAAAAGCACTCCCTTGCACAGACAACAAATCTACTTTTCTGGGGTTTCCACTTTCATCCGTGACAGAGAAGCGCTGATTACCTTCACTACTTATCAGCTCCACCTCATCAAAATACACAACCACCGCCTGCGCCTCATCAACAGGCGCATCGGAAACGGCCAGAGAAAAGAAAGTTGAGGTAGGGGTGGGTGTTGGTGGAACAGGTTCGCTATCACTGCCAGAGCCTCCACAGGCGCTTAACGCCAGGGCTAATGGAAAAACGGATAACATGGGTTTCATAGGGTGCTCCTATATTTCGGTTACTACTCGGCAGATAGCCAATCAAGAACTGAACCAATTATATATTCACCAGCCAAAACATAGAGTTAATCAAACATACATGCCCTACTCCGTGCATAACTGTCTCAAATTGCCGACAGCCATTGTGCAAAGCAGGTGGTTTCGCAAGAGATCCCTTTATCAGTAGGAGCATAAGGATGTCCCCAAATTGAGACACCCATAATTAGTCATTAATAATCAAAAAGTTAGGAGAAAGGTGGCGCAGATCGATATTGCACCGATCTGCTGAAATATCAGGCTGGTACGACTTCAAAGGTCAAAAATAGCGAGGCCCGCTCGGTATCTATACCCTGAATATCAGATTCACGGTTTACCCCAGCTTCCAGCAAGTACATACCGGCATGCTCAAACGACACTTGAATAAAACCTTGTGCATCGGTTTTAAGCTGGATGTCCCCTCGCTCGTTACGATATCGGGTACCGGCCCGCATTAGTGTCACTTGCGTGCCTTCAGCTACCGGCTTGCCGTCCTGCAATAACTGCCAGCGAACAGTTTCACCGGTAAACAGATCATTGGGATGAGTGCCGCCGCCCAGTTCCAGCCCCTGGCCGGTGGGCTTAATGTCGGTGGTTTGGTTGCGGCTTACAAAGGTTTCCACTCTGGCCTGCATACGGGTGGTAGACAAAGAAGTGGCGCCTGATGGGATCTCCTGGCTGTCCTTACCACCGAAAACCCGGCCGCGCTCGCCATTGGCATCCTTATAAAAGGTAAACAGCATAGCAGGCTGCTCCAAACCAATACGATAAGTGCCAGACTGGCTCAGCGTAACACCAGCCGCGCTTTTTCGAAGTAAGTCCACATAAGCGATTGCGTCACTGCGGCTACCGTCTGGCGCAGTGGCGATAAGCTGAGGTTTACTGCGCCCGCTTGGCCCCTTATCGGCGGAATTGCCATAGCTTTTGTCGGCATGGAAAATATCATTGGAAATACTCAGGTCCAGCGCAATGGCATGCGCTTCCTGGCCAGACAGATTAGTATGACTGGGCACCAACCAACGGGCGTGAGCCAGCGCCGCCTGGCTGCTTAACATCAGACCGGCAAGGCCAGCCGCTTTAAACCATAGCGCTATGGGTTTTATACGCATTGCAACATTCCTTCTTATTTCACACTGATTTGAATTGGGCCCAGCTCGATTTTGGCCGGTAAGTTAATTTGCCCCTGCTTACCAAGCTCAAAGGCCACTCTGTGGTAGTCTCTGCCGCCTTCTTCCCGTGACGCTTCGATGTTTAGTAGATATTCTCCGGCCGGCAGCGGCTTACCCTGACTGTCCTTACCATCCCAGTGCAACAGATGAGCGCCAGGGCGACGTGTGGCACCGGTTACCGCATCGATCTCACTACCAGCATTACGCCCCACCTTACGCCAGTACTGGCGCAGATCTTTGAGCCATTTATCGCCCTCTTCCAGCTGCTTCCACAGTGCAATAGTGGCAACCGCATTGCGCTGACTATCTTCCACCCATACGGCAATGTAAGGGCGGTGATAAGGCTGAACATCCAGTGCTGGCTGATTCAGGGTTATTTCAAGCTGTGCGGCATCGGCATAGTCACCAATTAGGGTGGCGGCGAGCACCAGAGCAGCATATTTCATCCTTAAACTCCCAGAAGTGTTGGTACAAACAGAACATAAATCAGTACCGGGGTTATCACGCCTAAGGCTGCAGCTATCAGCCCGGAGCGACGTTTAGTGCGGTTTTGCAACAGGATCACCATGCCGGTGAGGGCAAACAACAGCATCAGAACCGCCGACACATCAATCACCCAGGACCACGCTTGGCCACTGTGTCGTCCTTTATGCAGATCCCCCCATACCGACAACCAGTTGCCTTTATGAAACTCAAGCAGTAATTCCCGGCCCTGGAGATCCAACGTGACTAACGCAAAGCCCGCCGGTAAGGCGTAGTCCAATACCAGCTCCTGGTCATCGGCTGACCAATCCACTGCACGAGGAGCGCGCAGGTTGTGCTGGCTTTGCAGGTAAGCCCCAACCTCCGCGATTAGCTGCTCAGGAGCCGCTTCCAGCCTGTGCCACGAAACAGGAACCTCAAGACGCTGCTCGCCGGCCTCACCCGTATCGTCCAGCCAACTGATATGATTGAGCACAACGCCGCTGATACAAAAAAACACCAGCAAAGCGAATAAGGCGGTAGACAAGTAAATATGCAGCCAGCGGCTGCTGCTGTAAAAGGAGCGAAGCGCACCTCTGGACATAACAAAACATCTCGGCTGACAACCCCGTTAACGGGTCAATGCCGCAAACTTTAAACGGATAGAATTAAATATGCAAACCATTCCCATTTGCATAAACAACAATTTATCGCAACCTTGTCAGCGTTTGTCGTAATAATCCTGGGCGGGGTCATCCGGCATCAAAGGGGATGCGTCAGCTCGCGGGTCTAACTCTGCCATGACAGGGGTGTTGGGCGTACTGGTGGAGAATGCCACATGATCTTCCAGCGGCACGGGTTCTCGCACTAAGCGCCGCCAGATAAGGAAAAGCAAACAAATTGCCGACGCACAGGCAAAGTAAATGAAGATACCTTGCGGGCCGAATTGGTGAATAAACACAGGTGCCAACAGTGGACCACTCATGGCCCCTATGCTGTAACACAGCAATAACCCTTGATTAGCCGCCACGACCTGTGAGGGGTTAAGTTCATCACAGGCCTGGCTGAGGCTGATGGGGTAAACCGCGAAAATCACGCCACCCAGCATCAGGGTTAATATGGCGGCTTGCGTGCTGTTGCCACTTGGATCCAGTAATACAAATGCCAATCCCACCAGCAAGATGCCACTGAACAGACAGATCAATACCAAACGCCGGTCAAAACGGTCAGACAAGCGTCCCAGAGGGTATTGCAGACAGAGTCCGCCGAGTATCAGGTAGGCCATCATGTCGGCGATATCTTTAATCTGCATACCGGATTTAGCATAGAAAAACGGCAACAGGCCGTATGCCACACTAAGGATAAGGCCAGAGATAAAACAGCTGAATACGGCCGTAGGTGTGAGACGAATCAAACTGAAAAAGGGCAGTTTTTCATGACGCTCCAGATGCTGCACACTGACTTTAGAGAGCACCAGCGGCAATACAGACAAAGAACAGGCCAGTGCCGCAAACACAAAGGGTAGCAGTGTCATAATATCGAGCTGCTTCAATGCCATTTGCCCCAAGATCATGGCCGCGTAAAACAGCACCATATACAGCGCCATAATTCGCCCCCGGTGAGCTACAGGGCTACTGACGATGATCCAGGATTCAATCACCACCAGTAATCCCCCAGTCGCAAACCCGCCGATTAGACGCAGCAGCATCCATGATTCGGGAGCGACAAAAATCCCGAACAATAAAGCCAGACTGCAAAGGATGGATGCATAGGCTGCGTAGGCGCGGATATGCCCTACCCGCATAATAACTTTGCTGTTGATAAAAGAACCCAGCATCAAGCCAGCAAAATAGGCCGTTGAAATCATACCAATCAGAGTTGGCGAGACATCTTCCGCAGTCATTCTCAGGGTCAGTAAGGTCGTCAGCAGTCCATGACCAATGGAGTACACCAGTAGACTGAGAAGAGGAGATGCCAGTGTGGTAAGTGTCGCTCTGGGCATGAGGAGGTCTTGAATTTACAAGAAAAACTAAGGCTATTGGATAGCAATAATCTGCCGGAAATGACAATGAAATTTTACTTATTCGACTATTTAGCTAAAAAAATCCCCGCAAAGCGGGGATTTTCAAATCGAAGATGATGAATTTAGTTACTCGGCGACTCAGAACAGGTAATTGGCCGACACCCAGAAGCTACGGGCTTTTTCGGTAGTGTTGTAGTCAGACGCGCATTCATATCCCAATTCATCTGCCGACAACAAGCAGGTGCGGGTGGACAGGTTTTCGTCCAACAGGTTGTTAATACGACCATGAATAGTCAGCTTGTCGTTGACCTGATAACGCGCCGCCAAATGCAGCAATTCATAAGCCTTATAGTAAAGCTCGACAGTTTCTGCCCCTTGTGGCCCCTGCACATCAGCGGTACCGCGGAATCGCTTGCTGCGTACCTCACCTATTAACGACAGGTTCAGGTCCTCCAGTACTTGCCAGTTAAAGGTAGCGTTCAACATATTCTTGGGTGTGCTGACCAGAGGTAAACCCGCATCACGGCCACTTTTCACTTCGCTGTCGGTGTAGGTGTAGTTGGCATTCAGGCTCAGGCTGTCAGTAAAGCTTAGCTTACCAGCCAATTCAATTCCGCGAGTTTCAGCCTCATCTACGTTATCTGCCTGAGAGAAACTGGTATAGCCTAAACCGGCCCAACCCGGACCGATTTCCACACAGGCTTGGCCACTTGCCGCCACTTCACAGTTTGGCAGATTATCCTGATTGATAATCTTGTCTTTAAAGTCGTTGTAGAACAGCGTGATATTACCACTTAGCCAACCACTACCCTGATAGTAGGCGGCGACTTCATAGTTCACACTGGTTTCGGGCTGCAGATCCGGGGTACCGACGAAAGGATGAACCCCTTGCCCGCCAAAACCCACTATACCGGGGAACAGCTGATTGGGCTTAGGGGTTTTATACCCCGTGCTGATACCGCCTTTAACCGTCCAGTCTTCGTTCAGACTCACATTGAGATAAGCACGAGGACTAAACTGACCACCAAAGATGTTGTGATCATCATAGCGGCCACCAAACACCGCTGTGAGTGAGTCGCTCAGATCCCAGCTGTCTTCAGCAAAAACTGCCCATTGTCTGTGTTTCTGGCTGGTACCTTGCCGGAAACCGTCACCATACATGCCGAATACACCGTCTTCCATTTCCGCGCTGAAATACTGGCCACCAACGACGAAGTAATGGTTTTGCCACTGAGATTCAAACTTGGTGTCCAGGATCAGATTGTCGATTTTCAGATTGCGTAACGGCCTGGGTAAAAACTGCTGTTCCAGCTTGTCGTATAACGCCTCAGTCAAGGTTGGTTTATTGCTGCCCTGATCAAGCACAGCCTGATCCCAGATAGCCTGTAAATCACTACGCTCCTGCACTGTCAGCGGTAATGAACGACCAAAATTTTCACTGCGACTGCGCGTTAAACTGCTGGTCAGGGTACCCTGCTCCCAACGGCCAATATGCGACAAGACAAATTGTTCACGCTCTACACGCTGGTAAGGGGTGTAACCAACCCTCGGCTGAATGATACCGCCACGGCTGCGCCACAGGCTGATGGGACTATCCAGGGTGCCAGTCTGCCCTTGCGTATTATCATAACGCTGCTTGGCAATGTCATAGTCAAAGGCCAGTTCCTGGGTGTCACTAAAGGCATAGTTCAAGCTAAAACCCGCATTCCAGTTTTTCGCTGCGACAATTTTCTTATCGCCAAAACTGCCTTCATCCGTCCAGGTACCACCACCTGGTAAAGGCAGGCTGTCGGCATAAGTCGGTTCGCTTTGCTCGCGGTCATAAATACTGGCCCTTAGGGTATAGGCCAGATTATCGATGCCGCTGGGGCCGGTCAGATAGAAGTCGGCTTTTTGGTCGTCACCATATTGGTCATCCTGCTGGAACGTGGAGCCGACACTCAGACTGCCTACGGTTTCTTCCATCTGTTTGCGGGTAATGATGTTAATGACACCACCTATGGCATCGGCACCGTACAAGGTAGACATAGGCCCGCGCACCACTTCGATTCGTTCAATGGCCTCCAATGGCGGCATATACATAAACTGGCTATTGCCAAAGTTGTTGGGACCTATATCCCCGATATCAGATTGGCGGCGGCCGTTGATCAAGACCAAGGTGTAGTCAGAAGGCAAACCGCGCATGGTGATGCTGATGTTACCGTTCTTGTCCTGACCACTACCCACATCTATGCCTTCTATATCCCGTAATGCATCTGCCAGGCTGGTAAAAGGTTTATTTTGCAGTTCAACACGGCTGATCACAGAAACACTGGCGGGGGCATCTACCAGTTTCTGTTCAAATCCCGACGCAGTCACCACTATGGTCTCTACATCCTGAGGGGGTGCCGGGTTGGCAATAACGGGCAAAGATAAACCTAGGGCAACAGCTGTAGACAGATATTGCAGAGAAAACTGTGACATGAACCACTCCATACAGAAATAACCAGACGGAATATCCACACCCCGCCAAACAACACAAATGATAACGACTTGCATTTGCGTTAGCAATTTATATTTCTGAGAGAATAATTCCTATTTCAGCCGCTTTCAGTTTGAATCAAGGTAGGACAATGGCAAAAAAGTCTAAAACAGTTGTTGGAACGTTCCATGACGTGGTATTAATACACAAGTCGTTAACAACCTATTTTACATCCCAGCATTGCTTGGGGCGCCGACTATTTTGCCGTAAGTCAGGTGTATAGCGGATCAAACACGTTTTTGACGCAAGGAAATTAAGGTTCTCAACGGCCAACATGTGGAGCTTCGTTACAAAACAAAAATGGAACGTTCCACAAAACGGACAAGACACAGAGGAACTACATCATGACAAAGAATTTCAGACTTTCTGCCCTCTCAATTGCGCTGACGACGCTGGCAACCTCACTTCCCGCAACGTCGGCTCAGGCACAGGAGCAACAAGCCAATCAGGATGCCGAAAAGATCCTGGTGACCGGCTCACGTATCCCCCGTGCCAATTTAAGCAAGCCAGGTGCTGTGACCATGATCAGTCGCCAGGACTTGGAAAATACCGGTTACAGCAATGTGGGTGACCTGCTGCAAACGCTGACTGTATCTGCCAGCGCTCCCAACCCCAGTGATAATGGCAATACATCCGGTGTAACTAACTTTGACCTGCGCGGCTTAGGGTCACAGCGCACCTTGGTATTGTTAAACGGTCGCCGTCTGCCTAACGGTGGTAATGGTGCGGATGCAGCGGTTGACCTGAGTGCCATCCCAACCGCCATCATCGACCGGGTAGAAATTCTGCTCGATGGTGCATCTTCTGTGTACGGCTCAGATGCGATAGCTGGCGTAGTGAACATTATCACCCGTCAGGCTGATGACATATTTGAAGTCACAGCGGAAGTGGGTCAATCCGGTGAAGGTGATGCTGAAACCCTGTCACTGGAATTGGTCACCGGCATCGTTGGCGACAAAGGCCGCTTTATGCTCAGTGCCAGCTACGATGAAAAACAAGAAGTCTACGCCGGCGCCCGTGAATTCAGCCGCTACGACTGGACTTTGAATGCCGATGGCAGCCTGGGGCAAGGCGGAAGCTCAGCAGTACCATGGAGCCTATTAAAGGTTAAAGATGCCAACGGCAACGATATTCAGGTGACCCGTGGCCCTGAGTTCGGTGAGTGGCGTCCTGCCGTGTTAGATAAAACCCTGCCCAACAACGATCTGTATAACTATCAAGAGCCAAGCCTGCTGCAAACGCCATTTGAGCGATACAGCATGAGTGCCTTCGGTGAGTATGACCTGGGTGATATGGCATTCTCTGATGCGGTAACCTTTAACTTTGAAGCTTTGTATTCACATCGCCGTTCCACCACTAACGGTGCCCCGCAACCTTTGGTGCCCGTGTGGGGTGGCTATCTGGATTTCACCTATTCTCCTGACAACTACTACAACAAGATGTATGGTCCAAAGGATGCAAACGGCAACCCCTACGCGATAAACGACTGGGCCCGCCGTATGGTTGAAACCAACGGTCGTATCAACAGCGTGGAAAACAGCCAGTACCGCATCGCCATGGCCCTGTCCGGTGAGTTTAATGCATTCTGGAACTGGGAACTGGCATACAACTACGGCCGCAATGACAATAAGCGTATGAAGACCGGCATATTCAACTGGCCAGCGGCCAAGAATGCGGTTGGCCCAACCCACTTTGATGATCAAGGCGTACTTCGCTGTGGCGCAAGCCCGGCCCAACTGATCGCAGGCTGTGTACCTTTAAACATCTTTGGTCAGCCGGGTACCGACTCCGAAATCACCGCGGAAATGCTCGATTACCTGTCTGGCGACTGGCCGGGTCTGCAACATGGTTTTAACGAAGTTAAGGTCATGAGTGCCAACATTGCCGGTATAGCCTATGAACTGCCGGCCGGTGAACTGGGGCTGTCATTCGGTCTGGAGAGACAGGAAATTGAAGCGCTAAATCAAACCGACGCGGTGTCTATCAATATTTTGGTCACCGATGGATTAGGCCGTCCAACCGGTGGTGGCTACACGGTTAATGAAGCCTACCTGGAAGCCGTCGTGCCACTATTGGCTAACGCACCGCTGGTGGAGTCTTTAGAGCTGAACCTGGCCACGCGTTACTCCGACTATGACACCTTCGGTTCCACTACCAACTCAAAAGTGGGCGTGTTCTGGGCGTTGAATGACCAATTCAGCATCCGTGGTACCTGGTCAGAAGCCTTCCGTGCGCCTAACGTGGTCGAGCTGTTTAAAGGGCAGCTGCCTGCATTTGAGAACGGCGATGACCCTTGTGCCATTGCCAATCCGAATCAGAATTGTATCAACACGGGTGTACCGGCGGACGGCTCATATAGCGAAACCATTGGCCAGATTCGTACTAATACCGGTGGCAACCCAGATCTGCAGCCTGAAACAGCTAAGATTAAAACCCTGGGTATCATTTACCAGCCGAGCTGGCTGGACAGAGCGTCCATGACGTTCGACTTCTATGATATCAAGCTGGACAATGCCGTTGGCACCATCAGCGCAGTAACTAAACTGCGTGAATGTATGGATAACGGCTTGTACTGCGACTCGGTTAACCGTGTACGCAGCGGCGAGTTTGCCGGTGTGATTACCGGGGTAGATGTGTTTAATGAAAACCTTGGCGGTATCAACCGTCGTGGCTTGGATGCTGAATTTGTTTATGACATTGGCAGCACCGCTATCGGTGACTTTAAAACCATGCTGAACTGGTCTTATGTGGATCTGCATGAAATCATCGAGCCTGGTGTTCCCACCCGTGACAAAGCCGGTCAGCGTATGAACGGCCAACATGCTATCCCTGAACATCGCATCAACGGCACCCTGAACTGGGTGATGGACGATATCAGCGCAACCTGGAATGTGTATTACACCGATTCCATGCTGGAAGTGTCTCAGGATCAAGGCGGCACGTTGAAAGGCTTTACGCACAACATCAGCAGCGCTGTGATGCACAACGCACAGGTCACCTATCACCTGGATACCTTTAATTCACAGCTAAGCTTTGGTATCACCAATATCTTTGATAAAGAGCCGCCGTTTGCTACCGGCAATGGCAATAACGCTGACCCTATTCATTCCTCCTTCTTTATGGGACGTGAATACTATCTGCGTTTGAAAGTCGCACTATAAACTGCAAAGGCCGCCAAATGGCGGCCTTTTTATTTACCTACTGCAATCTGTAAAATGAACGTCGCCCTAAGTTGAATAGCACTACGCCATCAAGCTGCATAGTGGCTTAGCAACCTCCCGTTAGCAGGCTGGGCGCAGCAGTTGTAGCAATCTTGGCATCTGCGCCGCATCCAAAGGTGCCGACCAATGAAACCCTTGCCCTTTGTCACAGCCCAGGCTAGTCAGAAAATCAGCCGTCGGCTTATCTTCTATACCTTCAGCAATAGTCGTCAGCCCCAGACTATGTGACATATTGACGATAGCCGTGACAATCGCCTGGTTCTCGGCGCTGTCCAGCAAATTGGTAACAAAGGAGCGGTCAATCTTCAGCTGTGCAACCCTGAATTTTTTCAGATAAGCCAGATTGGAATAGCCAGTACCAAAGTCATCAATAGCCAGATTCACCCCCAACCCTTGCACGGTGGACAAGCACTGCTGTAATTCCTGTTTGGCTTCGATGAAAACCGACTCGGTCAGCTCCAGCAACAGGAAGCGTCCTTCCAGCCCATACTTTTCTAATAAACTCGCCAACGTGCGGGCAAAGCGCCCACTGAGTAATTGCATGGGGGAAACGTTCACTGCCACAGACAACTCCGGCAAGCCGGCCTTATGCCATTCCACACATTGAGAAATGGCATTTTCCAACACCCACTCACCCAACACACCGATTTGTCCACAGCGTTCCGCCAGGGGAATAAATACATCGGGGCTGATCCGGCCAATCTGCGGATGGTCCCAACGCAGCAAGGCTTCAACCGACTCAATCTTGCCGCTGCGAAGACAGACTTTGGGCTGATAATGAATGGACAGTTGCTTAAGCTCGATGGCATTTCTAAGGCCACGCTCCAGGCCTAACTGCTCGGAGAGTTGCTCACTCATATTGGCCTGGAAGTAGCGGTACTGATTACGACCACTTTCCTTAGCCGCATACATGGCCAAATCCGCTTGCTGGCAAATGTTATCAAAATCATTGCCGTCCTGAGGCACCATGGAGATGCCCATGGAACAGGTCAGAGTCAGCTCATGGCCGTCAATTTCCAGTGGCATGGCACTGCACTGCAAAATACGCATGGCCAGAGCATCGATTTGCTTGCTGTGCGTGAGGTTAGTACTGATGATGACAAATTCGTCTCCACCAAAACGACATAAATGGTCGGACTCTCGCAGGGTTGACTTGAACTTGCTGGCAACTTGCTGAAGATAGATATCACCTAATCTATGGCCTAAGGAGTCGTTAATAGACTTGAAATTATCCAGATCCAGAAAGGTCAACGCCACCATGGTTTGGTTGGCTTTCGCCGCGTGCACGGACGTTTCGAATATTTCTCTGGCTTTTAGCCTGTTCGCTAAACCGGTAAGCGGATCATGATGGATAAGCTGCGCCACTTGCACCTGAGAGTCTCTATACCTGGCATTTTCCAGGCGTAATTCATCCAGGGTGGTGCGCAGCTGAGAGACCACTGCCCAGATACCGTAAGCGGTCATGCCCAGCAGCAGTAACATTAAAAAGGCACTATTCAGGTCTTGCTCTGGGATAACGCGATGCCACTGGGAAAAATGCCCCACACTGCCAAGCAGCAGCAAGTTAATAGCATTCAGGGCGAAGCTCCACAGCATCAGCCGCATACCGCTTAGCATGGCGGCAAAGAACATGACTGCAGGCAACAGCATCACAACTTCGTCTCGCAGCCCATAAAACACCCACATAAACAGCAGAGCACTGAAATTCACTATCCCCAGAAACAGGGCAATACCCAGCTCCATCCGGCCGGAAGAGGCTATGCGATAGCTGATGTACAGGAGTACCGAGACACAGGGCACATACGCGGTAACAAACCACTCGCCAATCCAGGTCCAGTGTAAAAACACAACGACCAAACAAAGCTGGGTTAGAAATTGTAGTTCCCTAAGTCTTTTCAGCCTGAAGGTGTTAGTTGGCTGCATATTTTATTTTTATTTTTCATCTGCTTTGGTCGACAGCTATTTTGACTGTTCTACATACGCAGATTGTTGATTATGCGAACAATTTGAACGGATATATGCTCGTATTACAAGCATTAAAAACGAAAAAAGGCCGCTTTTAGCGGCCAAACAAGGGAGATTTACTATTTTTACTATTATTCCTTATCCCATAAGGACAATTCGCCCAATTGAATAAGACGTCCTGCATCGCCACCGATGTTGCTGCCTTGACGGGTATTTTCCAGCACAAAGCGATATTGACTGAATGCCAGTGTATTACCGCTAAGCAGGTAGTGATAAGTAGTCAGGCGAGAAGGTTCTGCCGGATATTGGTTAGTGTCTAACGCTGTCCAGCGCTGACCGTCATTGGAGCCAAGCAGTTGCCAAGCATTTGGATCGCGCTGAGGATTATCATTCCCTGTGGTCAGGCTGTACGCATCCAACACCACGGCTGTTGGCAGCGTTAAAGTCACCTCCACATTGTCGACCTGATTAACCGGTAGCAGGTCGGGGGCATATTGGCCAAGCCAAGCGGGAGCCTCAAGCACAGCATTAAATTTCTTGCCGACATGATTGTCTACCAATGCACTTGGCCCTTCACCGAAAGGCAATAACGTGGTGGCATTCACTTGCACAGCAGCTCCAATGGCCAGATTCCGATGACCGGCAATGGGAGTGGGATAAGGCGGGAAAATCCCCTTTTCTTGAATCAGATACTGCTGATATTCGGCAAATACCGCCTGAATGCCCCGGTTCTCACCAAAAATCGACTTAAAGGCTTTATCAAAGCTCCAACCTTCAATGTCAGCCGCGCTTTGATTGAAAAGACGAATAAAATCGGTGTTGCGGTTACTGTTGGCAACCCACTCCAGAAAGAATGAGGTCTGGTTATAGGCATCCTGATTCCAGTTGTCGACCCAACCAATGTTAGCGCGATGTCCCTCCAGAAAGCCGGCCTGAATGCGAACATAATTTGCCAGTCCTTCCAAAAAGCTGTGTTTCTCATTGCCAGCCTGATACATCCCACTGTCTGGGACATGGTTATAACCGTGGGTTAATTCGTGCCATAACACCCCTTCAATTTCCTTGCGGACCGCGGCGTCACCGCCGGCAGTATGAATATTGGCGATATGCTCAAGGTCAAACATCAGTACCATGTCATCATCAGTACCCGACTTAGCGGCGGGAAAATCATACTCACCGGTTTCAAACAGTATTGAGTTGAAGATACGGGTAGTACGAACATCGGCGTACAGTACTTTGGCGACCCCCAGAGCCACCTCCTGGATCAAGGTTTCCAGTTCCGGGATTGCTCCTTCTAGAATGCTCTGCCCCAGGTGCTCTGGCACATTTTGTTTAAAGCTGACCATCGGCATCACAAATCCGGCCCAAGGATCAGCCGGATCCCAGACACGGATCAGATGCTTTTTCTCCAGCACGGTTTCGCCTTTGTCATTAACCGCTGTCAGAATGACAGTTTTAGGCCCTAGACTGGCGAATGACACTAGGGGTTTAGTGTCGCTACTGGTAGCAGGCGTGCCATCTTCAAATTGCCAGTGCAGTGAGGATGGATTTGCCAGGGATTGGTCTGAGAAAATCACAAACTCCCCGATGGTGGGGTCTGTCTTGGTAACAGAAAATGCCGCGATTGGTTTATCGCTCAGCACATGCAGTTCGAGATCTGCAAGCTGAAATATGCTGCCGGAAGTATTCTGGAATACAAAGCGAAAGTACTGAAACGGGCTATCGTTGTCGTCTAACTTAAACTCCCGTGTTGCGCCGCGCCCATCAAAACTCTGACCGCTTCGACTATCCAGTTCCTGCCAGGCCTGCCCATCATTAGAGCCTTCCAGTATCCAACTGGCAGGATCTCGCTCCGGCGCATCGTTACCCGATGTCAGCCGATATTGCTTGAGAACATATTGCCCGGTCGCTTGAATCACTATCGAGCTTTTATTACTGAAGGTAAGGAATTTGGTTCCTTTGTTACCGTCCAGTAAATTCGCTACCCCTTCAGCAGCTGGCGTATTAACCGCGTCCGGCGCAGAGATAACTACCCCGCTATCAGCTGTCATATTGCGAGTCGCGGTAGACGCGGCCGGTGGCTGCGTCTCGCTTTCGGGTTGCAGGTTGGAGGTAAAACCTGAGCCATCGTTACATGCGGTAAGTGATGCACCCAGGCAGAGCGCGAGCATAGACAATGTATATTTGTTCATTATTCTGACCTTTGTTCAAAATGATCGGCCCACGGGGGGCCGCTACTCAGTTAAAATGACATGGTGTAACGAACGCGGAACTGACGCCCCAGCGAGTTATAGGCACCCGCGTTATAGAATGGGAACCGGTCAAAGGTCTCATCCTGCGGAGGCATGGCGTTGAGTAAGTTGCTGATGGTGAATATCAGCCGGTTATCGTCATTAAACTGATGTCCCAGGGTGAGGTTGTAGGTGGTCCAAGCGGGCAACTTCTGGCGTTTTCCATAGGCAGCGTTATTCCACAATTCACCGCGATAGTTTGCTTGCAAGGACAAGGCCGTACCTTGGTATTCCCAGGTCAGATTGGCATTTGCCAGGGTCTTGAAGTCATAGTTATCCTGATCATCAAGTTTGTCTTGCAGCTCATCCTCTACCTTGAGCTTGGTTTTCTTTTTGGTGACCCGGGTCAGGTTACCGTTGTATTTAAAGGTTCCCCAATCATCTGTGGCATATTCGCCTTTAAAGCCAACATCAACACCGGCGTCCTGGCGTTCTGCGGCATTGATATAACCTTCGGTTACCGTGTGAATGGCATAAGGGTCGCCAGTGATGCTATTGCCAAGATAGTCAGTGCCCTTACCACTGGCATCATAGCGACCAATACGAGATTTCATGTCAGCACAAAGGGCCGAATTAGCATCCTCTTTTCCTGTGCTGCAGTCATAATCCAGCGCGATGATGTAGCCAGCCCCCAAGGTCGTGACTTTGTTCTCAATTTGAATATCGTAGTAATCCAAATTGAATGACAGGTGATCATTGAATTGATATACCAACCCTGCGGTCAGGGTACTGCCGGTTTCTTCCTTAAGGGTTTTGTCCCCTCGGGAAAGAGACTCAAAAGACGCCGGTAAGGCATTAATATCAGGATTTGAGGTGTCTAACTGTTTACAGCTTAACGCCAGCGCGTCACTGTCATAGCCAGCAGCATTGCCGTTGTTGCTTAAGCTCACACAAGCATCTGCCAACATCCTGTCATTACCCTGACCAAAGTTGCCGGCAAAACCTTTATACACGGCTGCCATATCCGGACCACGGAAAGTAGTGGCAGCAGCTGTACGGAAGATAACACTCTCAACAGGTCGGTAGAGCACCCCAAGCTGACTGGTGACGGCCCCACCAACATTAGAGTCATCGTCATAGTAGTCGTAGCGAAGCGCACCTTCCACGTCCAGGGTATCGGTTATCGGCACTAGTACCTCACCAGAGATACCATATCTGTCGCGCTCCCCTTCGGTAATCAGTCCGGTCAGTCCGGCAAATTCCTTATTAAGAATTCGTTGGTCCGGAATGGCAGCGGTACTTTCATTCAAGTACTCGGCGTATAAGGAGAAGGACACCGGACCGGCTGGCAAATCAAACAGATCGCCGCCGATACTGGCATTGATAGTGTTGTTTTGTGACTTGCCGTCATAGGTTGCCCAATCTGCAATAGCAAATACCTGCTCTGGATTCATGACGCCAAACCACAGTTTATAGTCTGGGCGGTGAACGGGTAATCCGTTTACTTCACCTAGCTTAGGCCCCAGAACACTCTGTAAGCCTTCAACCGTATTGTGCAGGTATCTGTCCTTGAAGTTGTACACTGAGCGGGCAGCGCCAATGCTGTAGTAATAATCGCCCAAACTGCCGTCCAGACTGAGGGTCAGAGAGTACACATCATCGTTATAAGTACGACCAAAATTGTCGTCCGTATATTCTGAGTCCAGCACTTTACGCCACATGTACTTAATGGCGGCGCCCTGATTGCCGTCTTTGTCAATCAGGTCAGGATCCCAAAACTGGGTATCGCTGAAAAACAAGCTGCCGCGATTTCCCTTCTTTTCCTGATCCACATAGAAGCCGGTTAACGACAGACTAGTATCATCGTTCAACTGATAGCTGGCGTTCAGGTAGGTAGTGAGCTTCTCATTCTTGTTGATAAGATGCATTTCACCGGTTTCATCCCAGCCACAGCTCGGCCCATAATTGTTGCGCTTGATGTAGTGCAACACCGCTTTAGGATGACGGTTGTCACTGGTGTTGCAATAGGCTTCTGCATAGTTATTCAGAAACTCGGTTTGTTCGGAGTACACCGTAATTGAACGGTTCAGCTCGCGGTTAGCAGTGGGCGAAGGGTTGTCCCAAATGCTGTCATGATAGGGCCGATCTCCCGAGAACAGTCCATCGTTGGCGGTATATTGTAGTGAGTAGTCCAGCGACCAACGCTCCCCCTGAAACCCTCCGAACAGATTAATATCTTTTTGTCGATTGGAGCCGTAAGTATCTATACCGCCTTCCAGATCCAGATAGTGCCCTTGAATATTCTTTTTGGTGACTACGTTAACGACGCCCGCCATCGCGTCTGAACCATAAATTGCTGAGGCACCACCTGTTTGAATATCAATTTTCTCGACCATACCGGTCGGAATAACATCCACATTGACAAAGTTTGACTGGCCACCAAAGGGAATCGGATAGTTTGCCAGTCGTTTGCCGTTGACCAGTACCAGCGTATATTCCGGCCCCAGCCCCCGCAGGTTAAGTTCTTTAGCGCCGGGGGTGTACGAGCCGGTTTCCACCTCCCCCAGCACAGCCCCGGTTGCAGAGCTCAAATTAGACAGGGCGTCATAAACCGAATTGACGCCGCTTTTAATCATATCTTCAGAAGACAAAGACACGATATTAGCGGAACCTTCCAAATCAATACGTTTTATCCTGGAACTGCTGATGCTAATGCGTTCAATGCTACCCGCTTGCTCTGTCTCCACCTGAACAGGTTCCTGAGCTTGGGCATTTGCTGCCAAAATTGCGCTAACCAGCCAGGCGAGCTTAGATAGCGTGGTTCTATGGGTCATTTGTGGTGCTCCTATAGCGATGTTTTGCCAAACAATTAAATGGAACGTTCCACAAACAAACTACTAGAACCCTCTAAGCCAAGTAATACCTACTAATTGGTATTATTGGCTCCTTAAGCAATAAGCTAATACAAGAAGGTAAATAACAGGAACAACATATAGGAACGTTCCAATTTATATAGGTTCACGCGAAATTAACAACATGTCAACAATTCGATTGTATTTTTATTACAGCCTGTAAAGCACGGTATCCAGAAGCGACAATATGGGGGGCATGTGACCGCCCCGGCATGGGCGGCCACGAAGAAATGTTAATGAGCTAAGGATTGTTGGTATTCCTGCCATAGGCTATCAATAGGCTTGCCTATAATGGATTGAATGGCCTTTTCAAAGCTCCAGTCGTCCAGTGTAAGTGCCGACTGATTAAACTTGTAAGCCAGATCCGGCTCATAAGTATCCGCCAGATAGCTAAGGAAAAAGCCGGTATTGGTGTAGCCGCCTAGCCAACTGTCTGAAGGTTTAGGCGTACGGGTCTTATGAAAGCCAGCCTGAATACGCACCAGGTCTGCCATGCCTTCGATATAGGCATGCACACCAGGGTCACCGCCATAGCTGCGGTTTTTCGGCATTAGCTGATAGCCATGCACCAGCTCGTGCCACAGAACCCCCAGCAGTTCATAACGCACTTGCTCATCGGCCTGATCCTTTAAGCGCTCCGTGATGTATTTGGAGCTGAAGGCAATCACCATTTTTTTGTCGCTGCCGGCACGATAAGCCAGGGTATCCATCCACTTTAATTGAAACTCTACCTGCTCAAAGTCAGGCACCTGGGCAAAGTTCTTGTACAAGCGTTTGACCAGCTGATGGGTCACATTGTTGATATCGCCCTGCAAATCAGGCATCAGGCGCATCAAACGCTTAGCCCCTTCCGATTCGCTGTCTTCAAAGTTGATAATGACCTTAGGTGGCTTAAATCCCAACCAGGGCTTGGCCGGCTCCAACACTTTTACAGCAAAGGGGCGCTCAATAAAGTCGGTACCATAAGCGTTCTCGGTTTGCAGATTCACGCCATATACACCGGGCTGCGCATAAGTCACCTGAATTTTCTCACCGCTTCCTCGTTGTTGGCCCCCAGGGGTATACCAAACATATCCGCTTGGCTGATTTTCACTGGTACTGGTCAAGAAGATAGTCTGCCCCGGCGCAATCACCTGGCTGGACTGACTGAACCCAGCCAGAGGTAGCTTAGTGCGGGCATACAAACTGATATCCGCTAACTGCAGATACTCGTCGCCCCAAGGGGTTTTGCCGTTTTGCTGCATATCCAGTCGATAAAAACGGAATGCCTGCTGATTCTCCAGTGCAAAGCGCTTGGTCTGAGTGCGACCATCAAAGCGGTGCTGATCTACCTGATGCAGCACCTGCCAGTTGTCACCGTCCATTGACGCCAACAATGACCAGCTAACAGGATCCCGAGCTGGTGCATCTGAAGCTGAGGTCAGGCTGTAGGCTCTAACAACTTCCGTTTTGGGGCTTTCAAACTGGACCCAAGCTTGTTTCTTTTTGGACAAGTATTTGGACTGCAGGGAATCGTCAAATAGTTCACCCACACCTTCCCCATCAATAAAAGTGGGGTATTGGCCACTTATAACGCCGCCGGATACAGTGATATCGCGCAGTACGTCGGATGGTACCGACACCGTGGCACAAGCCCCTAACAATACACTTGGTAATAGCAGGGCTAATCGCTTTATTCTCATCTGTTTCTCCTCTTCAGGTCATAAACCCGGCCACCAAGGTGGAAGGTTCCAATTTCCATCCAAACAACAACCACTATCTCAGGGCGCGCAGTACCTCAAAGCACGCCAATAAAGTGTGGTAGTCACACTTGGCGCCCGCAGCACTTTTCTCGTCTGAATATTTACGGTTATCCCGGTACAACACTCTAAACCAAGCGCCGTATTGATGATCCACCATATGCTGATCGCTGTAGTGCCATAACATGTTGTACTGCTGGGCATACTTGTCATCACCAGTCAGTTTGAATAGCATCGCGGCGGCGGCAAAACTCTCGGCCTGTACCCAGAAATACTTGTCATCGTCACACCACTGACCTTGTGGGTCGAAGCCATACACCAAGCCGCCATGCTCAGCATCCCAGGCTTTGTCAAAGGCCTGGTCAAACAGGAAGGCCGCCTTCTCCAGCCACTTTGGCTCGGCGCGATGACGATAGAGTTGCAGCAATAATTTGGCCCACTCGGTCTGATGACCAGGCTGGAAACCCCAAGGGCGATACAAATTCTTCGGGTCGTCCTTGTTGTAGTCCCAATCAATAGCGAACTCAGGAGTGAAATGCTCCCATACCAGGCCAGCGGTTAACCCGGCCTGACGAAAGGCAATGTTCTCGGCAATCAGACAAGCGCGCTCAAAAAACTTGTGCTCCCCCGTAGCCTCAAATGCAGCGATCATGGCCTCACAAATATGCATATTGGCATTCTGACCGCGATAGTCAGATAAGGTACCCTCGACACTGATTTCATCGGCGTACAGGCCATACTCTGGCTGGAAAAAGCGCTGTTCCAGTAAGTCATAGGTTTGCAGCAGCTTGTCGTTGCTATTGATAATACCTGCCTTACGTACCGCCGCATAAGCCAGCAATACAAAGGCATAACCATAGGCCTGCTGGGTCATATCCAGCGGCTGATGGTCGCTCAGGGTCCAGGCATAGGTTTGGCTTTTTGCCTGCCAGTGCACCTGTTCCAGATAGTTCAACCCATGGCGGGCGATATCCAGATAATCAGGCCTGTTCAATACGCCAGCAGCACTGGCGTAGTTCACTATGATGCGGGTACTGGAGACCAGTTGACGAAAACCAGGAGAGAACACCCGCCCATCATCAAGAAAGTTCTGAAAATAGCCCCCTGTAGGGTCCACTACGCGATCAGTATAAAAATCCAAAATAGACAGACTATGCGCTGTCAAAAATTCACGACTCAGATAATCCATGCAAGACTCAGTTGAAATAGATTTGCGATTCACTTAGGGCAAGTTCCCTTGCCATTTGCTGTACTTCGGCTAATTCAGGCAAGGCCGGAAAGGCACCCGGCCGGGTCACGGCCAAGGCGCCGCAGCAGGCGGCAAACTGAATAAGGCCAAGCAGGCGTTGGGGAGCGTCCAGCAAGGCGGCAATCTGTGGCGTGCGGCTTAGCACATACAGCAAGCCGCCAATAAAGCCATCGCCACCGGCGGTGGTATCGGCTACTTTGACCTTGGGCGGCTGGTAATCGCCTAGATGGTTTTTGCTGCGATAGTGGATACTGCCGCCACCATCTGTGACCAGCAGCAACTGACAGCGCCCTGCCATCAGCCCATCCAGATAAGCCTGTACCTTTCCATCGGCCAGATACGCCAGCTCCTCGCTGGAAAATTTCAGGATGTCAGCCTCGGCCACCAGCGCGTTAACCACTTCCCGCTTAACCTGACCGCCTGTCCACAGGTTGTGACGCAGATTCACATCAAAACTCACCAAGCACCCTTTACTGCGGGCCATATCCAGGGCGTGGCGGGTAACAGATGCCATCGACAAGGTTGTCAGAGTATTTGAGCAAAAATGAAAGAGTGTCGCGTCTTCGAACCACCCCTCTTCGACCTGATCTTGGTCTAGCAACAGATCGGCGCTGTCCTGGCGATAGAATGAAAAGCGCCTGTCGCCCTGCTCATCCAGCTCAACAAAGGCCAGCGCAGTTTTAGCCACAGGATGACGACTTAAGTAGCGGGTATTCACCCCGTAGGCTTGCAGCGCTTCGGCAAGAAAATCACCAAACATATCTTCGCCGACCTGGCCAGCAAACCAGGCATCACCGCCGAGCTTTGCCACAGCCACGGCGGCGTTAGCAGGCGCACCACCGGGATACTGGCGAAAGCCATTGAGGTTTAAACGGTCACAAACCTGCTTGTCGGTATTCAAAAAGTCGATCAGCGCTTCACCAAAGCAAATCACTTTACTCATGCTGTTGCCTGCTGCTCATTGCGACGTGTGCCATACAGGGCATACCAGCCGATATAGACGTAGGCCAGTGCTGGCACAATAAAGCTCAGTTGCACATTGGTACTGTCGGCCACCAGTCCCTGCAACACAGGCAAAATGGCCCCGCCAACAATGGCCATGCATAGCAGGCCAGAACCGCGAGAGGTCAAACGCCCCAGACCACCGATAGCCAGCGAGAAAATGGTCGGGAACATAATGGAGTTAAAGAAGCCTACCGCTAAAATTGACCACATTGCCAGCTCACCGACGCTGTTCATGGACAGCACAATCAGGCAAATAGCCAGACTGGCATTACCAGCCAGTACATAAACTGGCGCAATGACCCGGGTTAAGGCCGCACCAATAAAGCGCCCAATCATGGCGGCGCCCCAGTAATAAGACACCATTGCACCCGCTTCCTTAGCACTTAGCCCGCCAATATGACTTTCGGCGAAATAGTTAACCAAAAAGCTGCCTACCGCGACTTCAGCACCCACGTACAGGAAGATAGCCACCACTCCCAGAACCAAGTGACGATGCTGCCACACCGAGGTTTTCTCACCCTCAAGGCCGGACGGCGCTTGGGCCTGAATGTCGGGTAAATGCATGGCCTTGAAGATCAGCGCGGTGAATACCGCCGCCGCGGCCAGGATCAGATAGGGTAGCTTCACCGCATCGGCGGTAATGGCTGCACCGGCCGCACCAAAAATCAGTACAGTACCAAACAGCGGCCCCAGGGTATGACCCAGCGAGTTAATGGCTTGCGCCAGGTTTAAGCGACTGGCACTGGTTTTCTCCGGACCTAAAATCGCTACATAAGGGTTGGCAGACACCTGCAATAAGGTAATACCAGAGGCCAGCACAAATAGCGCCAGCAAGAATACCCCGTAGACCTTCACCTCAGCGGCCGGATAAAACAAGGCACAGCCCAAGGCAATAGTGCAAAGGCCGGTGATGATACCGCGACGATAACCGATTTTTTCGATCAGCATGCCGGCAAAGGGCGACACAATAAAATAGGCCCCGAAGAAGCAGAACTGCACCAGCATGGCCTGGGTGTAGTTGAGGGAAAACACCTCTTTAAGATGGGGGATCAAGATGTCATTCAGGGCGGTGATAAAGCCCCAGATAAAAAACAAGGAGGTCATTACCGCAAAGGCAAAGTGCTGAGGCTTTTGCGAGCCGCCGCTGACCTGAGTTGGAATGGCGCCAGCCATAGTAGTCTCCAAATAAAGCGTAAATTGAGGGGCATAAAACGCCCCAGGTTATCAGGGGTTAACCGCGTAACTGGGCGGACGGTGTTCAGGCGCCTGACCAAACGAGGGGTTAGGCATATCTGACAGCTTGAATTCCAAGGTCACAGGTTGGTTAATGTGTGACTCATCAATCCAGCTCCTTGGGCTGTCCACACCATTCACCTTGAGGCTTTGAATGTAGCGGTTAGTATCCGATGCACCCTCAGCCTGGATGCTGATGTTACCGATCTGCGCCTGGCTAAATGCCGGGCTGGACAAGACCATATCGGCACGGCCGGGATACATAGGGTAAAGCCCCAGCGCACTGAACACATACCAGGAAGACATTTGTCCGAGGTCGTCCTGGCCCGGAATGCCATCCGGTGCATCCAGCCACAGCTGCTTCATGGTTTCCCGCACGGTTTCCTGAGTTTTATGCGCGTTACCGGTAAACAGATACATCCAGGGAGTGAGAATAGATGGCTGGTTTGACACATCGGCAAACTGCGCTGAGTTGCGATACAGCACCCATTCGCCCTGCGCATTTTTAAAGTGTCCGTCCAAGCGGCTGGCTGCCTTGGCATCACCGCCCAGGGTATTTACCAGGCCAGCGCCATCAAACGGTAGCATCCACAGATACTGAGCCGGACTACCTTCCACAAACAAGTGGCCGGAATAAGGGTCAAAATCCGCCTTCCAGCTGCCGTCCTGGTTGCGCCCTTGAATGTAGCCAAGTTCACCGGTTGCCTCGCTGTTATACAGGTTCTTCCAGTTACCAGACTCACTTAAAAAGCGCTGGGCATGCTCAGCCTGCCCTAAGCGTAAGGATAGCTGTGACATGGCAAAGAACGCCGAGGCCTGCTCCAGCGTTTCAGACGCGCCTTCCCAGCTGTTGGACTTATCCGAGATGTAGCCCAATTGCTGCCATTGATCCAAGGAAGGATGCTGACCACGGCAGAACACCGGACAGCCTTCATAGGACAAGTCCAGTTCGGTGGGCACAGTGGCCGCCCGATACAAGGATTGATATGCACCTTGCACATCAAAGTCATCGGCGCCAAAGGCCACAAAGTTGGCAATGGCAATAGTGGAAGGGTCGCCACTCATAACGCCGGTGGCACCGTTATTGTGAGTCCAGCGGTCCCAGACACCATTGTACTGATTGGCCTGATTGAGTAATGACTGGGCGATATCGCTACCGCGTTTTTTATCCATCATGGTCACCAGCTGCAGCTGTGAACGGTACACATCCCAACCGGAGAAATTGGCATACTGTGCCTGCTGACTGCCCTGCACCTGATGGGGTTTCTGATCAAAACCGGCGTACTGACCATTCACATCAGAGAATACATTGGGGTGGAACAGACTGTGATAGAGCGCGGTATAAAATACGCTAAGCTGGCTTTCGTCTTCGGACACCACTTTGACCTTACCAAGCTCGTCATTCCAAGCCTGATAGCTGCCCTGACGCACTGCGGCAAAGTCTTTGCCGTCTTGCTCAGCCGCGAGGTTTTGTCTGGCGTTATCCAGGCTGACGTAAGAAATGCCCACCTGCATGGTCACCGTCTCTCCGTCTTCAATACCCAAATCCACCCACACACCCGAGCCTTTACCCAGATCCGGCCAGCCGTTGTCACCGTAGCCCATTCCGCCTTTGGCAGAGTCGGCGCCAGCTTGTACTTGGTCGTCCTGCCAGGCACCGCTACTGAGGATGGTTTTATCCAGCTTGGCCACGAAGTGCAGGGTGTAGTAATCGCGCTGATTGAATTCACCCAGATAACCACAGAAGTTGCCCGAGGTGACATAACCGGTAATTTCGCCTTTTTCAGCATCCACCTTGGCATAGGCATCACCACTACCCAACTGAGAGTGAGCGGCACGGATCAGCAGTTTGGCCTTGTCCGCTTCACTGAAAGTAAATTTGGCAATACCGGTACGCAAGGTGGCGGCGAGCTCGACATTGACACCATTATCCAGGCCCACCTGATAGTACCCCGGGATAGTAGTCTCATTATCGTGGCTGAACCCAGCACTGTAGTAGCTGTCCAGTTTGTCGGTGGCCGGTGAATGCTGGATATCACCGGTAAAGGGCATCACCGGCACGTCACCGGATGCGCCCATACAGCCCGTGCCTGACAGGCGGGTAAAGGAGAAGCCCTTAATGCGGGTGGCATCATAGTTGTAACCGCCCGGGGAGACCGGCACACGCTTATTCTCATCCATGGTTTTTTTACGGATGCGCTCACTTTCGTTCAGCAGCTCCTCGGTATAGGAGGTTTCCGGGCCAAAGTTAAACATGCCAAAAGGCAGCACCGCACCGGGCACCACGTTGGCCGCCTGGCGATGATCAAAAGGTCCCTTAGTACCAATTAACGGGTCGACATAATTTGCCGGGTCACTCACATAATTTACCGCCGCAGCCGACACAGATTGGGGCACCGGCGTGCTTTGCTGTTTGGCAGGCGAGCAGCCTGCCAGAATCGCCAGGGTCAGTGCCGACAGAAGAATAGGTTGCTTCATGGTTATTCCTTGCATACGACTTAGCGCCCTTTAGCGCTTGAAGGCGGGCGCTGCGACTTGGCCTTAGCCCAGCCCTTGTTAGGCTTGCTACCCATCACAAAATGCAGCTTTCCGCCTTGCATAATATCGGCGTGGGTCACATAACTGCGCTCCAAAGCTTTGCCATTTAGGGTCACACTTTGAATATACAGATTGTCCCTTGACAGCCCTTCGGTGGTCATGGCAAAGGTTTTGCCATTGGCCAGGCGGAAAGAAGCTTGCGGCACCTGCGGCGCACCAATGGCATAGGTCAGGTCGCCCGGCGCCACGGGATAGAAGCCAATGGCAGAGAACACATACCAGGCTGACATCTGTCCTACGTCGTCATTACCAGCCAGGCCGTCGGGTTTATCTGAAGACAGGGTATCCATAATCTGGCGGATACGCTGTTGAGTGCGCCACGGCTCACCGGCGTAGTTATACAGGTAGGCGATATGATGGCTGGGCTCATTGCCGTGGGCATACTGGCCAATCAGGCCGGCAATATCCTCATGTTCTTTGATCTTTTCGTGTGACAGCTCTTTGGTAAACAAGGTGTCCAGGCGCTCAACAAAGGGTTTATCACCGCCAAACAGATCAATCAGGCCCTGCACATCATGCGGTACATAGAAGGTATATTGATAGCTGTTACCTTCGGTGAATGGTCCCATGTACTTAGCGGCTTCAGGGTCAAAGTCAGGATCCCAGTTGCCTTTGCTGTCCAGTCCGCGCATAAAGTTCACACGCTTATCAAACACATTGCGATAAAACTGACTACGACGGTAAAACTCCTCGGCGTTAGCCTTATCTCCTAAGGCTTCAAAGAAGCGGGCAATGGTGAAGTCGTCATAGGCATATTCCAGCGTGATAGATACCGACTCCGGCAACACATCCATGGGCACATAGCCGTATTGCTTGTACTCGGGAATGGCGTCAAAACGGGGGTGGTTGGCGGTGGCCAAAATAGCTTCTTTGGCCAGTTCCACATCAAAACCACGGATACCTTTAAGATAAGCATCAGCAATCACAGACACGGCGTGATAGCCAATCATGGTCCAGGTTTCATGACCCTGGAAAGACCAGATTGGCAGGATCTTGTTGGGGCTTTGCTGATAATGCACCAACATAGAGGTGATCATATCGTTAACCCTTTCTGGATCCACATAAGTCAACAGCGGATGCAAGGCACGGTAGGTATCCCACAAGGAAAACAGGGTGTAGTTGGTAAAGCCCTCGGCCTTGTGAATAGCACCATCTACGCCCAGATACTGACCATTCACGTCCTGATAAATAGAGGGCGCCTGCAGGGCATGGTACATAGCCGTGTAGAACTGACGTTTTTCTTTCAGCTCACCTTGCATATCGATGCCAGCCAGCTCGTGATCCCAAGCATTGCGCGCCTCGGCACGCACCTGATCAAAGTCCCAATGGGGAATTTCAGCCTGCAGATTTTCAAGCGCATTGGCGTGACTGACCGCCGACATCCCTACTTTAATTAACAGAGGCTTGTCTGTGGGTTTATTAAAGTGCGCCATGACCTTAATAGCTTTACCGGCAGTGTACTGCTCCGCCGGATTAACAATAGTGGAGTGCTTATTACCACCATTGTCCAGACAGCCGTTACAACGGTAGCGGGCATTGTCTTCGTTAATCAGCTCAATATCGTCGAAAGGACGGGAAAACTGCACAGCAAAATAGGTTGGACGGTTTTTCGCCCAGCCGTTAGTGCGGCGATGCAGCAGCAGGGTTTGGTCATCAATAACTCTGGCATCTGACCAAATCACTTTATTGCTGAAGTTGTAAATAGAGTGGGTCAGATCCATCAGCACGTGACCGGTTTCACCGCGACTGAAGGTGTAGCGGTGAATACCCGCTCGTACTGTGGTAGACACCTCGGCATGAATATTATAGTCCAGCAGGTCTACGGCATAGTAACCCGGCTCGGCCCATTCACGCTCATGGCTGAAACGGCTGCGATACCCTGATTCGGGGTTGTTGACCGTGCCGGGCTTGGTGTGAGCAACACCCACCATGGGCTGGATCAGCAAGTCACCTAAGTCTGAGTGGCCGGTTCCTGAAAAATGAGTGTGTGAAAAACCCAGCATAGTGGTATCGTCATGATGATAACCGGCACAGCGTTTGTAGATTTCAGGTTGCGGGTCAACACCGCGGGACACTGCCTCAGTATCCGGACTTAGCTGCATCATGCCGAAAGGCACCACGGCACCGGGGAAAGTATGACCGTCACCACCTGTACCGATGAAAGGGTCAACAAACTGACTGTTACCGATTTTAGGAGGAGTACTCGCTATGGCAGGTAAATGTATCAGGCCGCTAAGCAACCCCGCCAGACACAGCTTAAGCCATTTTCCTGTTGTCGTTGGATGGGACATCGCCAAATCCTTCTTAGTTAATAAAGCCACAATCAGGATCGTTCACAGTAATTTAATCAATTATGGAACGTTCCAAAATTGTTAACGAGTTTAAATAAGCCTATCGTATTGTTCAAGGCATTTCGGATCGATGCCGGACGATAAAACCACGATTTATTACAATGACTATAAGTAATAGCAACAAAAACATTACAGTTTTCGACGTCGCCAGACAGGCCGGCGTATCCAAATCCACCGTTTCTTTGGTATTAACGGAAAGCGACAAAGTCAGTGACCGCTCCAGAGAAAAAGTCCTTAAAGCCATTGAAGAACTCGGTTATGTATACAACCGGGATGCTGCAGCCCTGCGCAGTCGTCGCTCCAATCTGGTCGGTATCGTCATCAATGACCTGACTAACCCCTATTCGGCCCAGCTGGCAGTAGGTTTGGAGAGGCATATCCGGGCCATGGATTATATGTCCGTACTGGTAAACAGCGGTGAGGACTTTGCCACCCAGAAACAGCTAGTGCAGAAACTCAAAGAATACCGCTTGGCTGCACTGGTCATCTGTCCGGCTCCCGGAACTGATGCGGCATGGGTTAACCAGCAGATAGATGCCGGTATCCCGGTTATCCATATTATGCGGGATGTTGCCGGTGCCCGTGCCCCCGTGGTGATCCCGGATAACATCAGAGGAACCCGTTTGGCCACTCAGCATTTGCTCAACCGTGGCTTTAAACACATTGCCTTTATCGGTGGTAACGAGAGTATTTCTGACTTCCATGAGCGCTTGTGTGGTTTCAATCAGGCTGTCGACGGTGCAGGCTTAAATAAGCAACATATCACCCGTATCCAGGCTCAAACCAACCGTCATGGTGGACGACAAGCCGTAATTCAGGCGCTGGAAGCCGACCCTTTGCTGCAAGCCGTGGTGTGCTTTAACGATGTGATTGCCTATGGTGCCATTGAACAGCTACGTGCCTTAGGCCGGGTTCCCGGACAGGATATTGCGGTGGTGGGCTTTGATGATCTGGAAGACTCCTGCCGTATGTCTCCGGCGTTATCCACCGTGCATATCGATGCCGACAAAATTGGTCGCGCGGTATGCAGACTACTAGGCAATAAAAAAGATGCGGTCGCCTCTGAGGGACGTATTTTGGTAGATGTGGAGTTTATTCCACGCAGCTCTGGTTAAGGTCGGCTGCGCGTTTGCCCAGGTTGTTGTTCCATTCGGTTAGCCAGACGGGTTATCTTCTTGATAAAACACGATGATCTGCGAGCAGTGTATAGCGCAGGCGCGAGCCAAGCTGGTTAAGATAGAGCATCCCAAATGCTAACTTAGTCCTTTGTGATGGAATGGATTGCGGTGCTACTGGCTGGATTTCTTGGCGGGCTGTTAAATGCCGTTGCGGGCGGGGGGAGTTTTTTCACCCTGCCAGCCTTGGTCTTTGCTGGTCTACCTAGCATTTCAGCCAATGCCACAGGCACAGCGGCATTACTGCCTGGCTATATTGCCAGCGCCTGGCGATTTCGACGTGATATCCAGTGGCCGGCCAATATGGGCCTTTTTACCTTAAGCATCTTAGCTATAGCTGGCGGAAGCCTCGGCGCGGCGGTACTACTGGTGTCCAGTGAACAGTTGTTTGCCACGCTTATTCCCTGGCTTATCCTGTTTGCCACCTTAGCATTTGTGTTCGCCCCCCGGCTGTTGCAAAGGCTGCAATCCAAGACCAATCAAGTTCCTGTAACCACGAGAAAGTCTCAGTTACTGAATATCAGCATATTATTTGCGGTCTGTGTGTATGGCGGCTATTTCAACGGGGGTCTGGGCATTATCCTGCTGGCTGCCCTAGGGCTGATGGGGCAAACCAATTTGCACGGAATGAACGGGGTTAAAAACCTTATCTCCGCGCTCTTAACTAGCATAGCCGTCGCCGTTTATGCAGTAGGGGGCGCCATCTCTCTTCAGCATCTGCTGGTTACTAGTATCGCTGCCCTCGCAGGCGGCTACGCAGGGGCCGCATTTGCCTACCGAATTCCTCAGACCTACTTGCGCTATTTTATCGTCGCCGTGGGCCTGGGTATGGCATTCGTCTTTTTCATCACCTCGGCATAACCTCTTTACTGGTTTCATTAAGCTGTCATGGTTTTGAGCTGGAATAGCCTGCCCTCCCCCTCAATGAGTCTTGTGCCTTGAAGTTATCTTGCCTCACTGCCTGCATATTCTTGTCTATGCTGCTCCCAAACATTGCCCAGGCTCACCCACAGGGCTGGCAAGCCAAGTTGGTCGGTCAACTGCGCTTGGATCAACGTTCGGGTAAAGACCTGCGCTACCAGTATCGCTTGCGGTTTTATCCCGCCTATCAGATGAACCAGGACTGGAGCCTGCAGGCCTTTATCGCTACAGGTCAGGGGTTTGCTTCCAGCCACAACACGCTAGATGATAGTGAAGCCGATCACCTGTATCTGCGCCGTTTGTATGTGCGCCACGAGACCAGCGAGGGTAAAACCGAGATTGGCGTTATCCCTACCTACAAGGGGGACGTAGCCTCGACCGGGCTTGCAAAAGACGGCTGGATTAGCGGTCTGCGCCGGGTGCATAAATTTAATGCTGACTCACGCCTGGAACTGGTAGTAGGTGAACTGGCCCATCTCGATAACGCCAATGCCTGGCAAAAGTGGCACAGCCTCAACTATGCCGAACTGGAGCTGAGCAGTCGCCTCAGCCAGGCCATAAGCTATGAACTTAGCCTGGAGCATATGCTGGGCGATAATTTCCTGCGTGGCGAGCTGCGCTATCACGCAAAGTCAGGACAAACTTATGCGCTGGAACTGATAGACCGACTGGACAGCAACAGAGTAAAGCTGGTGCTAAGTTTCGCTGCGCCCCTGCCCTGGCTGGGCACGAATACCGAACTGTTCAGCCATTACAGCTACGCCGACAAAAGCTTTGGCCAGCGCGCGGAACTTACCGAAGACTTTCTGGAATACGGTCATGCTATTGCCCTGGAGCTGGATGGCAAATTAGCTACAAAGTCCTGGGGATGGTTCGCCAAATTTGAGCACTACGCCGCGCAAAGCACCAACCGGGCGCAGGTGGGAATTAAGTTTTCATTCTAACCGGGCATGTCCTGTGGCAATAAGGCCAGACAGCCCGACGTATTGCCGTGCACATAAAAAAACGGCGCCGCAGCGCCGTTTTTCTTATCTATCAGGCCGGTGTTTTTCGCTGCACTAAGGTCATCAGTACAATCAATACAATTACCGCCGCCTGAGAAGCCAGGGTGACGCCATCGGCATAAATGCCCAACCAGGTAGCTTCAGGCAGGTTCAACGGAATACTGACAATACTGCCGGTTTCCTGCAACGCCGCAATTCCACGCCCGGCAAAGATCACCGCCAGGGCAAACATAATGGCGGCGTTGACTTTGAAGAACATGGCCACAGGCACACGCATGGCCAGCTTAAAGATCACAATACTCAGCACCACCAACAGCACGGTAGCCGCCAACATGCCAAACAGCACAGCCTGTTGACCTTCCACACCAGCCTGTAACCACAAGGCTTGATAGAACAGAATTATTTCAAAGATTTCACGATACACGGCAACAAAAGCCAGTACCGCAAAGCCGATGTTTTGTCCGGAACTGAGGCTGGCACTTAACTTCTCTTTGATATATTGCTGCCAGTTACTGGCATGGGCCTTGGAATGCATCCAAATTCCGACCCACAGCAAAATGGCAGTGGCCAGCAAGGCTGTCATACCTTCGGTCAACTCACGGCTGGCACCTGAAATATCAAACAAGTAATTGGCGACCGCCCAGGTTGCTACACCGCAGATCAGCGCGGCTATCCAGCCTCCATGCACATATTTCAGGCTGCTAGAAGCACCAGAGCGGCTCATAAAGGCATAGATAGCCGCCAGTACCAGAATGGCTTCCAGCCCTTCACGCAACAGGATAATCAACGACGCCACAAAGCTCAGCAAAGGTGACAAGCCGCCTTCGGATAACAGAATCTGTGCTTTGTCGAGACCTGACTGAGCAAGCTGATAACGCTGCGCCAACAGAGGTTCTGGTAGTCCATCACGCAGTCCGTCACGATAGGCAAACATGGCCAACTCGATGTCCTTACGCAGGGTTTTGTCCAGATTGTCGAGACTGGCTTCCACCAGCTCAAAACCTTCCAGATAAGCGCCGATAGACAATTGATAAGCTTTGTCCAGGTTACCCGACTCTACCGCCAGCCAGGAATCAGCCAACGTTTGCTTGGCATATGCCAAAGGAGATGGTTTATCCGATTCGATACTGTCCGGGTGGGCACGCAGCTGCACAAACTTAGCGACGTCCTGGCCACGAGCTGCAACCTGGGCGGGGGTCAGGGTAGCCAGCTCATCCAGACTAAAGGGCGATTTTACTTTCTGTTCTGGTGCTTCGGTCACATACCCCGCCACAAAAGCGGCCAGCGACCAGCGCTCTGCTTCTGACAGATTGGCATAGCTAGCCATTCCTGTTCCTTCCACCCCCAAAGTAATAGTGTTGTACAACCCGAATAAGGTCAGCTCATTCATACGCTCGTTATCATGGAAGTTGGCGGGTGCAGGCTCCATTCCGGCTCCGGCGACACCATCTCCAAGACCGGTTGCACCATGACAAGCCGAACACATTTGCTGGTAGAGATTACTGACGCTGGCAGGTACAGGGGTACCCCGTGGTGCCAGTTTAATATCATAGGCCAGGGTCACAGCTTCACTCAGCGCCGCCGTCATGGCCTTGATCTCTGCACCGGGTCTCTTTTGTTCAATAAGCTGCTGCAGGGTGCGACTATCCGCCAGCAATTGTGGCGTTTTTTCAGTAGCCGGCAGGCTTTGCAATATGGCCTCAACCGCCTCGGCAAACTCTACCTGCTCGACATATTCACCTTGATCGACCACCTGACCGTCAGCCACCGTCATGGGATAATCCACACCAACATAGGACAACAGATGCAAAATACGCTCAGGGCCTGGGCCGGAGGCAAACGCAACCTGGCTTATCAAGCAGAATAACAACACCAGCGGTTGGATTATTCTCTTCATTAAATGCATCCTCTATTAATAACTATTCTCGTTTATTATTTCATCCCGCCTCATCGAGAACAACTCTCCTTTGCAGATGAATTTTCACCACTGGCCGTTTTTCTCTACAAGTTAATTTGTCACTAATTATTGAAAGTAAAATGTTAATTAGTTGCAGAGCAACGCGGAATTGAGTAGGTTCTGTTCACCCTTTCCAACATGGACTTGTGATGTCTACTTTGACTTCCGGAAGAATACTTTCCATCGATCTGTTCCGTGGCCTGACGATTCTGGTCATGGTGTTTGTTAACGAACTAGCAGGCATTGCCGACATCCCCGCCTGGATGAAGCACGTTGCTGCAGATGCCGACACTATGACCTTTGTCGACTTAGTGTTTCCGGCTTTTCTGTTTATTGTCGGTATGTCCATTCCCTTCGCAGTGCAAGCCAGGGTCAGCAAGGGGGATAACAGCTGGGAAGTATTCAAGCATGGCCTGGTCAGGGCTTTGGGTCTGATTATTATCGGTTTTTACATGGTCAACAGTATCGGCGGCTACGACGCGTCGGCTATGGCTATCAGCATTCCACTTTGGACCTTCTGCATGTACATCTCTGTGCTGCTGGTGTGGTGCAGTCTGCCCAAAGACTGGAGCAATGCATTACAACTCAGTGTCAGAGCTGTTGGCATTGCAGGTCTGGCCATATTGTGGTGGTTATTTGAAGGGCCAGACAATACCTGGATGACCTACCAGTGGTGGGGCATATTAGGCCTTATCGGCTGGGCATATCTGTTTGCCTTGATTGCTTATTTGCTGGTTGGTCAGCGCCCTTTGCTGATTGGCTTGGTCGCCCTGGGTTTTATTGGTCTATTCCCACTCTTTGCCCAATTCGAAGGCCAGTCGGGTTTACTGGGCTGGTTTGCCCAGGAAAATCGCAACCATACGCATACTGCCATGGTATTGGCTGGAACCCTGATGTCGTTGCTGTGTTTTGATAACCGTTATCCCAAGCGCCACCTGAATCTTGGACTGTATATTCTGGTCAGCGGTATTCTGGCTTATGTCAGCTGCCAGCTGTGGCCAATTTCTAAAATATGGGCCACGCCAAGCTGGGCGTTACTGAGCATCTTCTTTTGTAGTGTGTTGTTTGCGCTCTTCTATCAACTGTTGGAAGTACAAAAATACACCGGCATAGTTAAAGTATTTGAGCCTGCGGCCAATAACCCGTTGCTGATCTATATTCTGCCTTACATTCTTGCCGCTGGCTTGGGGAGTCTGGGCCTGACTTTGCGCCCGGAAGCACTGTCTTCCGGGGTCCCAGGCATGCTGTGGAGTGTGGCTTTTGCCCTGGCGATGATGGTATTGGTCACCCTGCTCAACCGGGTAGGTGTGAGGCTGAAGTTATAACTGCCAGAAGCGATGAACCTTGGGCGCGCTGAGCAAATTAGCGCGCCTTTTGCTTAGCCTTCAAATAAAGCTACACAAATACTAAAACTCAGCCAGGCAGGAAAAAGCTGACTTTAAGCCCCCCACCCTCGCGATTTGATAAACTGATCCGCCCGTCATGGGCTTCAACAATTTCCCGGCAAAGCGCCAATCCAAGGCCAGTCCCTTCTCCCTTGGTGGAATAGAATGGCAATAAAGCTTGGGTTAATACCGCCTCAGACATACCACTGCCGCGATCGCAAACCTCCACCAGTACGCCATTCTCCAGCGTCTTCACCTGTAAGCTGATATCGTCCCCTATAGAGCCTGACTCCGCGGCATTCTTGAGCAAATTGATCAGTACCTGTTGCATTTGGGCCGGGTCGAAGAAGCCTGGGGTGTCAGGCAAACTGCCTTCTACTTTAAATGCCCATTGGCCTACCAGGCTGTCGACAAAGCCCTGCCAGTCAACCCTACTGCGATTAGGCTGCGGTAATTTGGCAAACTTGGCGTAACCCAGAATGAAGCTGTTAAGATGGCTTGTCCGCTCACCTATAGTTTCAAAAACTTTAACCAGCCTGGTATCCCCATGCTGCTCCGCCAGCAAGCGCCCGGAATGCACCATGGATGAAATAGGTGCCAGGGAGTTATTCAACTCATGGCTGATAACTCGGATGACCTTTTTCCAAGTTTGCACTTCCTGACGACTAAGCTCTCGGGTCAGTTGCTTAAACAGCAACAATTTATGCTGGTTACCGTTCATCAGGAAGCTGCCATGGGACAGATGCCAGGCCTCGCTACCTTGCTCGTCATCATCCTTCTGTACACTGAACAAACCGTCCCGCCCGGAGCGTATGGCCTCAACCATGGTCTGTGGCAACGTCTCGAGCAAGCTTTCCAACGCCGCGCCTTCTATGCGACTCCCTTGCGCCAACAGCTCTCTGGCACTGGCGTTGGCGAAGATCACCCGTTCACTGTTGTCCAACAACATGACGGCCAGCGGCGAACTTTGCAGCACCTTATCCAGCATCAGTTCGCGCTGATAGATCCATTGCTTCTCCTGGCGTAGCTTATTCGAGGTTTCATTGTATAAGGCAGCCAGGTGACTGATTTCATCCTTACCATCCACCGCCAGGCTGACACCAAATTCATTGTCGCGGAAATTCAGCAATCCCGTTTCGAGCGCCACAAAGCGCTTGGCAACCCCATCAAACACATAATGGCAAAGCACGATGGCAACTAACGAAGCAAACCCCGTCACCAGCAATAACTGTGCAAAAGAAACGTCCAACACCAAGGTATACAGCGCAGCACTGGCCCATACCGCAATCAGGGTGCAAATAATCAGTTGGTACTTAAGCTTAAACGTCATAGCAGCTCAAATTTCTCAAGCCGGCGATACAAAGCCTGGCGGCTTAGTCCCAGTTCACGGGCGGCTTTTGCAACTACGCCTTTGTGTTTGTCCATGGCCTGCTGAATTTCCACAGGTCCAGGTTCAAGGCTTTGCTGTAGCGGCACATTTTTCCCTTGAATGGCAAAGTGCTCGGCTTCCAGAACGCCCACAGGATGCAGCACATTGGCCCGCTTGCAGGCATTTTCCAATTCACGCACATTACCCGGCCAGCTATAAGCCAACAATGCCCGTTCTGCTGACAAAGAGCACTCCCGCCCCGGCAAAAAATGCTCAACTAAGGGTAAAATATCGTCAGGACGCTGAGCCAGAGGCGGTAAACTGAGCTCAACGACATTCAGCCGGTAATACAAATCCTCTCGGAAACGACCGGCTTGAATATCGTCCTGTAAATCGGCATTGGTGGCCGAAATCAAACGCACCTTCACCTTTTGTGTAGTGGTAGAGCCCAGACGCTCAAATTCGCCAGTTTGCAGCACACGCAGTAGTTTAATCTGTCCGGATAAAGGCAAATTACCGATTTCATCCAAAAACAAAGTGCCACCATCGGCCGCTTCAAAGCGCCCGGCCCGACGCGCATTGTTGCCGGTGTATGCGCCTGCTTCAGCGCCAAATAACTCTGCCTCAATCAGCTCTTGGGGTAATGCCCCGGCGTTAACTTTGATAAAGGGCTTGTCTTTTAACGGGGAATTGGCCTGAATAATATCGGCAATCCTATCTTTACCAGCACCATTGGGGCCGGTAATCAACACCGACACATCGGATTTAGCCAGTTGTAATGCCATATCTACCAAACGTTGCATGGTATGGCTGCCATAGACCAAACCACAGAGGTCTTTTTCACTAAGCTCAGCCTGCTGCTGACGCTGACGTTGGCGAAAATGCTGATTTTCCTTTAAGGCATTACCCAGTTCCAGCAAGTTGCTGATACTGGTTAACAGCTTGGTGTCATCCCAGGGTTTAGCCAGATAATCTGCCGCACCGTCTTTTACCAGTGATACTGCACTTTCCAGTTCGGTCCAGGCGGTAATCAGAATAATCGGCAGGTTGGGATTTAGCTCCCTCAGTTGGTAAAACAGTGCTTTGCCCTCCTCACCGGAGGTGGTATCGGCGGTAAAATTCATGTCCTGGATAACCAGGGCAATGCGTTGATACATGACCGCTTGCACAGCCTCGGCAGGGTTACTGGCAAGCACAGGTTGATAGCCATGAATTTCCAGCAGCAAACTCAGGGCCTGCAACACCGCCTGGTTATCATCCACTATGAGGATTTTTTCCATTATCTCTTAACTTTCTCTATTCATTAGCAGGTAGCCGGGCGTACCCGGCTACTCTTATGACTGTTCAATACTTTGCCGTTATACGCTACGGGTAGCAATACTGGGTGAAATCAACGTGGCACGCTGCGCTGGCCAATACACTGCCAATACTCCCATCAAGTAGATGCCAGCCAGGCTGTACAGGATAAACCAATTATCCAGACGGGGCAGAGAGTAATGACGCATCAATACATCACTCATGGCCAGCGCCAGTCCAACCCCCAGCACAATCCCAATCAAACTCACCAGGGTGTTTTCCAGCAGGAAGTAGCGCACAATGTCCGACTTTTTCGCGCCAAGCGCACGACGGGTGCCAATCTGACGGGTGCGACGGCCAACGTTAAACAACGCCAGACCACAAATACCCAATGCCGTAACCAGCAGTAGCACAGTGATTAATACCAACAGCATATTCTTCATCAGGCGGTCCTGGCTGGTCTGTTCAAGTAACAGCTTATCAACACCAGTGATACGGCTAACCACACGTTCCGACTCAGAGGCCAACAGCACCTTTTCCACTTGTTGCATTACTTCACCACGACGACCTGATTCAGTTCTAATCAAAACCCGCTTAAAAGGTGCCGCCATCACTTGTGGAATCAAAGCCACATTATCGGCCTGTTCATCGTCCAGCCAAGGCCCCTTCATTGGCGCAATAATGCCGATGATTTTAAAAGGATTATCGCCAAGGTAGATGGTCTGCCCCAATCCATCACCGTCAGGGAAGAGTTCATTCACGTAACTACGGGTAGCCAAAAGAACATTGGCGGTTTTATCGAAACCTTGGGAGTAAACCACATCGGCAGCCTCAAAATTACGCCCGTCTTCCAGTTTAACGCCCAACGTATTGAGCAGGTTCTCATCAGCCATAAAGAAGGCTGCACGGGCACCTCTGCTCTGTTGTGGCGTTGGCTTAAGATGGAAGTTGGTTGAGTCACCGCTGCCTGACAAAGGCACCTGATTGATGACCACCGCGTCTGCCACACCGGGAATGGCACGCAGCAAGGTTTCATCTATTTCTTGCTGTTTGGCAATATCGACATTCTTGCCAAAGGTGTAGAGATTAAACCTGAACAGGTTTTCGGCCTCAAGACCGGTATCCTGATTCAGAAAGCTTACCCTGTCATGGATGATAAAAGCAGCATTACTAACGATGGCCAGGGTTACAGCAATCTGTACTATCAGTAACAGCGCGCCGGTTTTACTGCGCCACAAGGCGTTAAATATGGGTTTAAGTTCAGACATAGCGGCGCTCCTATTGGGTTTTCAGATACAAGGCTGGGGTAGTGCGGCAGACTTTCCATGCCGGGTAGCAGCCAGCCAGTAAGCAGGCCAGAATAGAAATAGTCGGCGCAGCCAGCCACATGGTGAGATCCATCTGGGCTACCGCTTCGTAACGACTGAAACCGCTGCGCAGCAGGTACAGACCAAGCTGCGCTATCAGCAATCCCAGCGCCCCTCCTGCCAGACCTAACATACCCACTTCCACCAGGTGCTGAGCAAACACCTGGGTTTTACTGGCCCCCAGGGCACGGCGTACACCAATTTCAGGAGCGCGTTTGAGAAACTTGGCCAACAGCAAGCTTAAAATGTTGGCCAGACACACGAACAGGAACATAAAGCTCAAGCCCACCAGAATCTTGTTATCAGCACTGACAATCTGGCGATAGTCCAACCACTGGCTAATATTCTTAATATCCCCCTCCGCATCATCTCGCTTGAAACGACCCAGTTTCTGCTGCTCCTTAATATAGCCGGCCATATAATCTCGAAAGTCCTGTTGCGCCTGCTTATCTTTTAATTCCACTTTGTATTGCAGCCAAACTACTTCCGAATTCAGCTTATCCTGATAGGTATTCTCCTCTTCGTATTTCCAGCCGTTGTTATTGCCCCAGCTTTTTAGTTCATGAATAGGTATCAGAGAGAAAGGAATAAACAGCTGTTCATTCTGCCCCCAAGCACCATTGTTCAGGTCGTAGATCTGCGGCTCCAGCTTCCACGATTTGAGAATACCCACGATCCGATACGACACTGAGTCCAGCACAATGTCCTTGCCCACATTGTTGCCACCACCAAATAACTTTTGGTTAAGCTCATCACCAATCACCGCAACAGCTTCACCTTGTAGGTCCACCGCTTTGTCCCAGGCGGCACCATAAGCAAAGGGGACCTCGTACATGGCAAAAAAGTCACTGTCAGCCGCTCTGGCCGTTTCAATAAAAGGCGGAATATCCGGATTGGCCGGTTTGACACCAAAGCCGGTTTTCAGCATCGCAGTCTGGCGAAGAGGCACCGAGCCTTTACGCAAATTCATCGCATCCTGATAAGTTAGCTGGTATGGCAGGTTATCCGAAGTCCACCAGTCGGCTCCCTGGTCCATAGTGCGCAGTTGTACAGCAAACAGTTGGTCGTTTTTATGCGGCATGGGGTTAACCGACATCATGTGGTAAACCGACAAGCTGGTCATAGTGATACCAATACCAATCGCAATAGCCAGCAGCATCAGTAAACTCACCACCGGGGTACGTCTTAAACTGCGCCAGCCTAAGTCAATATAGTGCAAGAACATCTCAGACCTCCGCACCGGCGCGCTGCTTTTCCAGCCCACCCTGATAAAGTTTGAAGTCACAAATCTGACCGTCTACTACCTGTATATTGCGCTGGGCACGACGGGCCAGCTCAGGATCGTGGGTGACCATAATAATAGTGGCGCCGTCTTTGTTGATGTTCTCAAGCAGTTCCATCACCTGGCGGGCCATCAAGCTGTCCAGGTTACCGGTCGGTTCATCCGCCAGCAGGAAACGAGGCTCGCCAGCCAGCGCCCGGGCTATGGCCACCCGTTGTTGCTGACCACCAGAAAGCTGCGCGGGTACATGTTTAGCGCGGGCGCCCAGGCCAACCTGCTCAAGACAACGCTCAATACGACGCTTGCGTTCGGCCGCTTTGATACCACGGTAGCGCAACGGTACTTCAACGTTTTCATACAGGTTCAGATCCGGGATCAAATTGAAGCCCTGAAAAATGAAGCCGATTTTCTGATTTCTCAGTTCAGCGCGGCCATTGTCAGACAGGCGCCCCACATCAATGCCGTCCAGTTGATAGGTGCCGCCGGTGTAGGTTTCCAGCATGCCAGCGATATTCAGAAAAGTGGTTTTTCCTGAACCGGAGGGACCTGTCACGGCGATAAACTCGCCTTCGTTGACTTGTAAATTAAAATCCCGCAGGGCATTGGTTTGTACCATTTCACTGCGATATACCTTGCTGATATTAGTCATAGATAGCATGAGTTTTCCTTCTTAACTTTGTTGTTCGTTGCTGTCATGCCGCTTAACGCAGCATGACTTTATCTTGATTTTCAAAGGGATCCAGACTGGAGATAATCAGGGTGTCACCTTCTTTGGCACCGCTTAGTAATTCCACGTGGCTGATGCTGCTGACGCCAGTTCGAATGGCAGTACGATAGGCGGTCTCGCCATCCACCCGATAGCTCAAACTACCGCCACTTTGTAAAAAGGCACCGCGTTTAACCATCAGCGTATTGGGACGATTCTCCAGCAGAATGCGCGCAGACAGGCGTTGGTTCTGGCGTAATCCCTGAGGTTGATCCAGTAACTTGACCCTGGTGGTCACCTGGCGGTCACGAACCTCAGGAGAAATGGCTTTTAACTGCCCAATCAGATTCAAGCCAGCCAGTTGAAGCTCAACGTCCATACCCAAGCCAAGTTCGTCTGCATAGCTCTCTGGCACCTGCAATTCCGCTTCAAAGGCACTTAAGTCCACCAAGGTGATCAGGGGCTGGCTTTGACTCACGGCTGCCATTTGTTCAACCAAATGATTACCAACAATGCCGCTCACCGGCGCCCTAATTGCCAGGCTATCCACCTGACGCACAAGTTCTTGCACGACCAACTGCTGACGTTCGATGGCAATACCTGCACTTCTTAATTCAAACGCCAGAGTGTCTTTGGCTATTTGCACTTCCTGTCCGGCCAATCTGTAGTTGAGTTTGGCCCTGGCAAGCTCATCAATAGCCTGGTCAAAATCACGCTGGCTAATCAGCTGTTTTTGCATGGATTGCTGAGCGCGGCGCTCTTCGCGTTGGGCAGCATCCAGGTCCACTTTGGCCAGTTCCAAAGTGCGGGTCAGCGCAAGTTCCTGCGCTCTGGCGTCCAAACGACGACCTTCCAACTCGCCTTGTAAGGAAGCCAACACGGCTTGTTGTTGCTGAAGACTGTTGGCCAGTTCAGGGCTATTCACCTCTGCGACCACCTGATTCACTTCCACCTGATCTCCTGGCTGTGCTAACAGGCGCACATGACCGGACTGTGGGCTATAGAGTATCGGCGCATTAGCCGCCACGATGTGGCCGGTCGCCGCGACATCCCTTATCAAGGTTCCACGTTCCACTTTCGCCGTAACTAAACGTGAAGCATCAACTGACTGGCTGGCATCCCGGCCGCCCAGCCATACCACTGTACCGGCTGCAGCCAACATCACAGCTGCTAGTGCAAAAGGTTTGCGCCAGCGTTGCGTGATAGAGCTACTGATCAGGGTATCCTGGCCACTGGTATCGCGAATCATTGTTGCCCCCTGCCGGTTAACTCAATACACAGATCGATAACCGGGGCGATAAGGCAAAGCATCAAAGGGACAGTGAGATAAATGGCTAACAGTTGCATAGCTTTCTCCAATTTCATTTCCGTTCTGAAATACTTAAAGCCAAGCTTGTGCCAACTTTATAAAGAAAGATAACCAATTGTTAAATATGAATATTTCTAATTTTCCAAGTTAATTAATGCTGTCCGCGGACAGAAAAACTGTCCGGCGCGGACACATTTGTACGGACACTTACAAACTCACATGGACCATTAACAACTATTTCACCAATTACAGCGACACTATATGTGGGCAATGTGCCCGTTTATTTGAGGAATTAGATATGTCGCCCCTGCAAAAACTCACTTGCACTGTATTATTACTCTCGCCTTTGTGCGCATCCGCTAAGAATGTATATGTCGCAGCAGATGACATGGTAACCACTAAGCTATGCGTTAGCGCTGCAATGGACACACCGATTCGCTTTCACATTCTTCAACAGCACTCAGGCCTGAGTGCCCGCCACATTGCCAACGATGTCCAATGTAATGGTAAGAATATCGGTGAATTTGCTTATCAAGCTGGCAATACTAAAATCGCGAAGCGGTTGAACCGTCTAAACCCCAGCGCCACCTATACGGAAATCCAGGATATCGCCAAACAAGGAGAAGCAAAGGTAGATAAGATTATTCACGTCAGTGGCAGTTAACATACTGCTATCACTGCCCGTTTCAGGGGACGGGCTAGCTGAAGGACAGACGCAGCTAAATAGCAGCAGTAGTTAGTGTGCGTCTGTTATCACAGCATTTTAGCTTTGTTTAGTACTTGCAAAAGTTCCTATGGCCACAGGGTTTGAAACGCGCAATAAAATGTATATAAGGGCAACCTAGTCAGCTTCCCTCGGTTCCCCGCTTCCCCATAGTTTAATCAAAAACTTGTTGAACCCAAGCCATAATTCTCCATGTTCTGCGCCCGTAGTCCTGCTATGATAGCCGCAACAATCAAAAGCCAGCACGCGGTTGAAGTTTGCAAATAAGCAAATACATATATGCGCCGAGCCGGCAGGCAGGTCTGCTGCCGCCTATTCCCTGGTGCAACACAACAACTTAACCTGGTTAACTCTGTGTGTTAAAACCGATCTCGAAAGTAGAACAATGTCAGGAGCCTTAAGAAATATGTCAGCATTTGGCACAGTATTTACCCCGGAGATGATTATCTCCCGTTTTGAGAATAACAGCTGGAGCACACCTCAGACTGTCAAATCAGACAGTATCACTCTGCACCCTGGAGCCCACGTGCTTCATTACTCCAGCACCTGTTTTGAAGGCTTGAAAGCCTTTCGTCATGCTGATGGCGGCATCTATGTTTTCCGTATGGACAAAAACGTCGCTCGCATGGCGCAGAGCAGTGAATTGTTATCTTTGCCAAAAATTGATCAGGCTATGCTGAGCGATATGATCACTGACATAGTTCGTCGATATGCTGCTGATGTGCCTAATCCTCCGGGCTCTATGTATATTCGCCCGACTCATATTGGCACAGAACCTTCCATAGGAAAGGCTGCTGCCCCCAGCATGCAGTCATTAATGTATGTACTGCTTTCTCCTGTGGGCGATTACTTTGCCGGTGGTGCCAAGCCACTGCGACTGTTGCTGGAAGATAATGCCCGCTGTGCCTCGCATATGGGGATGGTGAAAAGCGGCGGTAACTATGCCAGTGCATTACAACCTATCATGAGAGCCCGCGCGGCTGTGCAAGCCGATCAGGTTCTGTTTTGCCCCAACGGTGACGTACAGGAAACGGGCGCGGCGAATTTCCTGCTTATCGATGGCAACGAAATTATCACCAAGGCACTGGATGCCAGCTTCCTGCATGGTGTCACCCGTGATTCGATCCTGACCTTGGCTCGCGATCGCGGCATGACAGTATCAGAGCGCCAACTAACAGTGGACGAATTACTGGAACGTGCAGCCAAACCCGGTGCGGAAGCCGCCCTGTCTGGTACTGCCGCAGTACTGACCCCAGTGGGCACCTTAATTCATGATGGAAAAGAGCATACTGTGGGTAACGGCCTTGGCGGCCCCACCACTAATGCCCTGCGTCAGGCGCTGAATGAAATTCAATGGGGTCAGGCCGAAGACAAGCACGGCTGGCTAACCAAAGTCTGCTAACCGACTCTCAAACTCAGTACCTCAAAAGTAAGCCGGACACTTGTCCGGCTTTTTGTTTAAACACCTGGACACAGACACCAGCATTTAGCCACAGTGACTGTCTATTAGCCCGCATCATTCTGAAGCCGACCCAAAGCGTATCTCAGCCTGCTAGCAATACTACTAACAGCCGCCTAAAAACTATAAATATCAAAGGATTGACATTTTCTTAAAAATTATTATTGCGAATCATTCTCATTTATTGCAATATAACCCTGCACTACACACCCAAGTCTACTGGTCTTTCTTGGGATTCTTACCGGGCGGGTTCTCCATGGCCCGCCCGGGTTTTTCTCTTCGTTATTGTTGTGGCCAGAATATACTCATAAAAGCACTTAAAGATTGCTCCCTCGTATTTCGCCCTCGGTACAAAGTAAACTTGTCATCAGGTTTTACAATTTCACTACAATTTAGACGGAACCTAACGCTCCCCTGCAAACACAGCTTTGATACAATCCGGCGCAATTACAGATAGATAGGAATCACAGCATTGAGAAGGATAACTGCGGCAGCATGCTTGCTGGCTTGTCTCGCCTTGCCAGTGCTGGCCGAAGAACAACCCAAGGAGCAAAGTGACTGGAGCTGGCAGATATCCCTGGGCTTATCCGCCTGGGATGAAAAATCGTTACTCAAAGGCTCCCCAGGGAATAGTGAACTGCCTGTTTTACCTACCTTACAGATCGATGTCAGTTATAAGGATTTCTTTGTCGAAACACCCAGCAGGCGATTAACCAGCTTAAGCAATTACGCCTTGTTGGGTTACCATATCTATCAGGATGAACAGTGGCAAATCGACGCCATCAATGGTTCATACATGCCAATTCTGAGCGAAACAGGCTATTCGCAACACGGTTTGGAGGTGATAGAGGAACTAAGAGGCATCGAAGAAAGAGACTCCGACGGCAGTCTCGGCATTCGGATCCAGCGCTTTGACGCAAATAGGCATTACTCCATTGAAATCGCGCGGGATTTCAGTGGTAGCTATAACGACTTCTTACTGCAGGCTTACTACAACTATATTATTCAAGCGCGCAACTGGGATATTCAACTAACTTTAGGGCTTAATCTTTATAGCCGTGACTTGGTTGACTACTATTTTGGCATTCGCCCTTCTGAAGCCACACCGACCAGGCCAGTCTATCAAGGAAAAGCCGCTTATCGACTGCATTTTGGTATATCCAGTCTTTACCCCATAAACGAGAAATGGTTACTTGAGTTGGGCTTTGGTGTAAGCCAATACAGTCGGGGCGTATCCGATAGCCCAATAGTGGCGAGTGATATGGAAACCCTCGGCATGGTCAATGTGCGCTATGTATTTTAAGGGATTAGTACTATTAGTACTGGCCTTCGGGCTACACGCTGAAACGTCGCAATCCCCTTTGCCGGAACAGATGCAAGTTTCGCCAGATACCTGTGTTGCCATCAACAAAGGACGCACTTGCTATACCCATATCAGTGTCGTCTGGCAGTTACCGCATCAGGGCGACTACTGCTTGTTTTTGGAAGGTTCAACGGACCCTTTGGCGTGCTGGCAGAACCGGCGACAAGGGGAATGGCAATTTGAATTCTCTTCATCCACCAGCACGACATTGTTGCTCAAACAGGGTAGCGATACTTTGCTAAGACAGGAAATTCAAGTTAACTGGGTGTATGAATCGCAGCGCAGAAAGCGCAATTGGCGTTTGTTTTAAGAGGGCTAACGATGCAGCTTTATGGAAAAATTTTGCTGGTGGAAGACGATGCATCACTGGCGCAATGGGTATTAGAGTACTTACAAAATCAGGGCTTTGAGGTCTACCATGAAGCCCGTGGCGATCAGGCAATCGCAGCTTATCGTCAATGTCAGCCAGATCTTATTTTGCTCGATCTTATGCTACCGGGTTTAGATGGCATTTCCGTGTGTAGGGAAATCCGCCGTCTTAGCCAGGTGCCTATCATCATGCTGACCGCCCAAGGGGAAGAGCTTGATGAAGTGATTGGCCTGGAAGTCGGTGCCAATGACTACTTGGTCAAGCCTGTCAGACCCAGGGCCTTGCTGGCCCGTATTAAAGGCCAGTTGCAGCGCAGTGAAAGCAATGACAAAGACAGCCAGGATCACATTCTGCAATTTGGTACCTTGAGCCTGAACCGAGATGCAAACCGTACCCTGCTCGACGGTCAAGAAATTGAGTTGTCCAGCAACGAATTCGCCATGCTCTGGTATTTGGCCAGCCACGCGGGACGAATTATCAATCGCGAAGAAGCGTTCCGGGAGCTCAAGGGCCGCGAATATGACGGTTTAGATCGCTGGTTTGATGTCATGATTTCCGTGCTACGCAAGAAGTTGGGGGACGATACCGATCCTCCCAAGCGCATAAAAACAGCCTGGGGGAAGGGTTATCTGTTTGTCGCTGATGCCTGGGATGTGGCAGGTTGAGCCACATATCCCTGCAAGTTCCTCGCAATTATTTACAACATAGTGGATCACAACTCGCTAAGATCAGCTCATCTACGCCGTTTAATTTAGCCTATCGGCAGATCTGTCAATGAGCCGTATTTATATCAGTTTGCTGTTTACTGCCCTGCTCACCTTGTTCTTACTGGGCTGGGGTATTGATAACTGGGTTGAACAACACAGGGAAAGCCAACACCCGCAAGACTACCCTCACCTCAGTCAAATGTTTGCCGCGCTAACAGAAAAAATTGCGCAAAGCGACACAGATCTGAAGCAACAGGTGGAACAACTGAACCAGTTCCTTCCTGTGCCTTTGACCTTGGAGTCTTCATCAAACCTGGCCTTTCCAAAAGATTTGCGCGAAGCACTGCGCCAGCCAGGCGGCTTGCTGCTGGACTCTGCCAATGGCCCCTATTTGTTAGCCGAACTCCCCTCTCACCCCGACTATTTATTGCGAATGGCGCTACCGCCGGTCGAACAAGGAGATATGGACCGCGATCTTATGCTAACCCTTGCGGTATATTTGGGCCTGGCACTGATGATGGGCATTTGGCTACTACCTTTAACCAGACGCTTATCCTTATTAACCCGCACCGCCCATCAGTTTGGTCAGGGAGATTTACATGCCAGAGTCCCGGCCAGCTCACTGTCCTATATTCAGGATCTGGAGTTCAGCTTTAACCAAATGGCTCAGCGCATCGAACAACTGATAGCTGAAAACCGACTGTTGGCCAGCAGTCTGTCCCATGATTTGCGCACCCCGCTGGCTTGTTTCCGCTTTGGTTTGGAAGCCGCACTGGATAGCCAGGAGAATGAAGAAAAAAATGCCTATTTACACAGATTAGAAAACGATCTGGAGCGGATGGAAAACTTGGTTGCGGCTTTTCTTGATTTCGCCAGCCTTGAGCGCCAGGCCGCCAAAATACAGCCCAAGGTTTTAAACCTGACAACACTGCTTACCGATGCCACGGAGCAAAACACCCCGCTAGCGCTTAAAAACAAGCTGACGCTCAATGCTGACATTGGTGAAGAGCCTCGTTGGGTGATGGGTGATGCCATATGGCTGCATCGCGCCATCAGCAATATTATTAGTAACGCCACTCGCTATGCAAATAGCTGCGTCACCATGAGCCTGCATAGCTTTAAAGAAAGGTTAGAAATTCATATTGAAGATGACGGCCCAGGCATCGCTGATGAGAAACTACAGGATGTGTTTAAGCCTTTTGTCAGCCTTGAGCAAAATCGACAGCGCAATAATGACAATTATGGACTGGGTTTGGCTATTGTGGAGCGAGTCGTGACCTGGCATGGCGGTAGCATCCGAGCGGATCGCAGTACAATGCGGGGCGCCCGCTTTGTGCTTAGCCTGCCCCGCCATTCAAAATAGTTAACCCTCGGGCGTTAATCTGACCTTGGTGGGGTAATAACAGATGTCGAGGTTGCCGTTGCCTTTGAAATGAAAGAACGCATTGTCCATATCCCGGCCTCTTTTCAACCGGGCTTGCATAGCGGGAGAGTCCTGTTCTTGCACTTGCAAGGCCAGCCGCTGCTCAGCAGGTACATCGCTGGCGATTCTGGCTCGTACAATTTTGCCCTTTGGCTGATCCTTTGCAATAACGCCCATGTCGACTTCCGGGTTGCCTCTGGGCAAGCTCTGAATTAGTGGCATGCCCCATAGCACGCGGCCAAACACACTCATGTTACGATCCAGATGACGGGGTGCCTGACCAATAACGATATAAAAATCGGTACTGCCGCTATCCGCGTCGGTACTGCGGGCCATCGCCAGTGTGCCGGGACAATGTACCAGCCACTCCTGTTTATCCTGGTGGTCTCGCGCGGCGGCAAACCCCTTTAAGTAGCCGGTTTGCTCAGCAAACAAGTCCGGCGCCTGCACCAGGCTGAAATCACTGTCTTGGCTTATAGGCCGGGTAAATTCGGCTTGCAGGTTTTGCTTATGCTCAGACGTTCTGGTTTCACTGACATCGCCGGCCTGGGCCACAAAACCCTCCACCACCCGATAGAAATCCAGTCCGTCGTAGTAACCTTCCTTTACCAGCGCTTTAAATTGTTTAACATGCTGGGGAGCCATAAAGGGTGCCAGCTCCAATACAACCGGCCCTTGGTCTAACTCTAAGTAAACCAGGTTATCCGCCTGTGGGGTGCGCCATTCATCGGCAGTGGCAGTGGCGGCTAGTAGAAACAAACTAGCTAAAGCGTACTTCATTCCATTTTCCTTATTATTAGGGGATATGGAGCTATCATCTTCTTTGTCTGCAAAAGCTGCAAGTACAGTAAGCCGTGAGTGGTTGTGTTAACCTTGTCGGCAATTCTCATCCGTTCTTCCCTTGTATGCTGCGTCATTTTGCGATTATTTCTGTGTTCCCCCTGTGCCTGTCTGCCAACGAACTGGAGCGCATCAGCGTCACTGCAAAGCCAGCACAGTCACTGCCACTTAGCCATAGCCGCATTGATGCAGAACAGCTGTCCCTGCTTGGGGCGACACACATTGCCGAATCTCTGGCCAGCCAGCCAGGCGTATGGATCAGCCGTGGCAATGGTCAGGAGCATCTCACTGCCATTCGCTCACCAGTCTTAACCGGCGCCGGCGCTTGTGGAGCATTTCTGGTAAGCGAAGACGGTATTCCCATCAGAGCCAGTGGCTTTTGCAACGCCAATCAGCTATTTGAGCTGAATAGCGAGCAGGCTTATGCTGTTGATGTATACCGTGGACCAGGCAGCAGTTGGTACGGTTCCAACGCCGTACATGGGATTATCAATCTGACTAGCCGCCCTTTGCCTGAGTATGCCACCTCAGAAGTGAAGATAGAGGCAGGCCCACATCAATATCAGCGAGGCAGTTTCGCACTTGGCAATCCGGATTTTCTGGCGTACGGAAATCTCGTCCATGATGGTGGCTATCAAGCATCGTCGGGGTATGAACAGCAAAAAATCAACCTGGCTTACCAACAGACGCTGGGCGAATGGCATATAGTCCATCGCCTGGCCGCTACCCACCTGAATCAGCAAACCGCTGGCTATATTAGTGGCTATGATGCGTACCGGGATGCTCAGTTACGTCGCACTAATGACAATCCTGATGCATACCGACACGCCTCCTCCCTGCGCTTTGTTAGTAGCTTCAGCCATCAGGTTGATGAGCAGCAAAGCTGGCAGATTCGCCCTTATGTGCGCTGGCAGCAAATGGACTTTCTGCAACACTATGTGCCATGGCAGGCCCGTGAAGACAATAGCCAGCAAGGTGTTGGCTTGCAAACCCGGTATTTATTCGAAAGCGAAAAGCTTAACTGGCAAGCTGGTATGGATGCCGAAGTCAGTGAAGGTGAATTGCAGGAATTCCAGGATAAGCCTTTCAGCCCAAACATCCCTCAGGGAATGCACTACGATTATCGGGTAATCGCTCGTAATCTGTCCCCTTTTGCCAGCCTGACATGGCAAACCGATACGCAATGGCAGCTTACCGCCAGTCTGCGTTTTGACCTGCAACAATACGATTATCGCAATCACTTGAGTGAAGGCAGCGCCTGCGCCGAATCGGTCAGCGTTTGCCGCTTTTACCGTCCTGATAGCCAGACTCTGACTTACCAGCAATGGTCACCGTCATTGGCAACACAATACGCATTGAGTGCATCAAGTCATGTTTATGCGCGGGTCAGCCGTGGCTACCGCGCTCCGCAAGCAACTGAGCTGTTCCGCTTACAGGATGGCCAGGAAGCTGCCAATCTGAATGCCGAGCAATTAACCAGCATTGAAAGTGGCCTGCGCGGCAACTGGGGAACCCTGGATTACGATCTGGCACTATATTGGATGGATAAGCAGCACCTGATCTTTCAGGACACTGAACGTCAAAATGTCAGTAATGGACACACCCGCCATCAGGGCATTGAAATCGCACTGGCGGGCCAATTAAGCACCCAGTGGTACTGGCATGCCACTGGCAATCTAGCCAAGCATACTTACCAAAGTGCGGTAAAACTGGCCAACGAGAATATCGCAGGAAACGACATGGATACTGCGCCTCGCCAACAATTCTCAGCACGTGTAGGCAGACGCGGTGTTGATGATTCGGTGCTGGAACTGGAATGGTTGCATATGGGCCGCTATTACCTGGATCCACAGAATAGCGCCAGCTATCCAGGCCATAGCTTACTGCATCTGCGCGCCCAATATCCACTAAGTAAAAACTGGCAAATCGGCTTGAGGCTTATCAACCTCACCAACCGTGACTACGCTGAACGCGCAGATATAGGTTTCGGACAATATAGGTACTTTGTTGGCCAGCCCCGTTCGCTTTATCTGTCAGTAAGTGCTAACTGGTCGTCGTGAAATTCGCTGATACACAGATGATTCCGGCCATTGCCCTTCGCCCTGTACATGGCTTGGTCAGCCCGACCTAGCCATTGATAGCCAGTCTCACCATCCTGATACTGAGCAACACCAAGGGAAATCGTCACCTGACAATCACTGATGGTGGCGCCAGCTATATCGCTGCGTAATTCTTCGGCCAGCAGGCAGGCTTCCCGCAGCCCTGTGTTATCCGTGATCACGACAAACTCTTCGCCGCCAAACCGATACAAGTGGTCACTACGACGTATCCGGCGTTGGATTATATCGGTCACCGCGACCAGAATGCGATCGCCTTCATCATGACCATAACTGTCGTTAAAGTGCTTGAAATTATCCAGATCCAACAAAATTAGCGACATGGGCAAATGCACGCGCTGAAAATGGTGCACTGCCTGTAGTAATTTTTCCTCCAATGCGCGGCGGTTACCGGCACCGGTGAGAGGGTCTTTAGTTGCTAACCTGAGTAATCTGAGCTGTTGCTCTTTGGTTCGCCAGGCAAAAATAAACGCAAACCCCATAGTCGCGAGAGCAGATAACACAAAGCCAAATAGATGTAGCATGGTTATCTGAGACCAGAGCAAAGTGCTCAAGACCAAAATACTCAGACTTACAATAGCCAATGCTAACCAGGGACGTAAAAGGAAAAACACCACAAGAGCGGCAGGATAGAACCAGAACAACTGATCTGCGCCTTTGAGCATCACTGTCATGACCAGCACCAGCTGACAAAGACCGACAAATACATGGCTCATCAAAACCGTATTGCCGCTGAAGTAGACACGTATAAAAATGCCAAACATGGCTGCAACAGCAAAACCGTCGAGTGCGGCCAACAACCAATCTCCACGCAGCAAACGCAGCAAGGCAAAAGTCAGAATGATCAACGCACCCAGCAGGCTGATGCTGATTAAGATCCACTCTTCGGTGCTGCGCTGCATCTTTTGCATATAGTTTTTACTTACCTCTTGTTCAAAAACAGTACCAGCAGATGCAACAATGCCTGATACCGCCTTTACTTAGTAACCACCTGAATCTGTTCATCCAAATGCTCAACATTATCCAAGCGGATATCGGTATTGAATCCCAACAGATTACCGCTCCAGATAAACACCTGCCATACCAATACGCCGAAAGGAATATAACCAAAATAGCCCAGCAGCGGCATCTCTGAGAACAGATGGATAACATTCACATAGGGAATGTTGTAAACCCAATAATTGGGGTTGGTCAGTGTGGCATGAAACGCATGGCTGCCAAAGTTCCAAAACTCCCAAAATAAACCGTTACACAAAGAGGCAACACCAATCAGTACGCCAGCGCTCCAGTCTCCTTTGGCAATATCGGTAAAGGGGTTCCAGATATTCAGGCGCATCAAGATGCCGGTCATAACGGCAAAAGGGCCTATCCAGACAACCCAGAAAAACGGGTAAGGCCAAATCACCATCAGTCCAATAAGAACCGTACCAATACCTATCATGGTATTGCCGTTAAGCGGCATTTTTGGGCCGTTCTTATAGCGAGCTGGCAAGGCAGGAAAGGTTTGGAACAGACTGTACCACTGAAATAATACCGGCGTGACCGTGCTGTATGTCACCAGAAACTCCAACGCAAGAACAGGATAGGGCCAGGGAGCCTGATGAGCATCGGGGTAATACCAGTTGCCCAGTACAAAATAGTCGTAATATTCAAAGTAAGCCCAACCGGCAATGGACACCAGCGCCGCAATAAACAGTGTGGTTGGTCTGCTGGCGAATAACGACTTACCGTTATTGCGATGATAAACCAGCCCGTCCAATACCAGGATAAATCCCCACCATAAGGGCGTGAATGACCAATAAACCAGATCACCAAACGCCTTAGAGTGGGACCACATCAACCACCAGAAAAATAAATTAAGTACCAGCCCCAACCAGAACCACCAAGGTAATGGCTGCTTGGCGGGTTGTGGCAATGGCGTGGCGCCTTTAAAGCCATATAGTTTAGGAAATAGAATTAAGCCGCTGATATAGACTGCGCCAGCCCCAACAGCCAGAAAAACCCATAGATTAAAACCTGCAGCCTGCTCAACAAACTGCGGAGGAAATACACCAAATCCAGGTGGTAGGTGAGCTGGGTAAACAAACCACGCTACAGCAAGTGGTACGAGCAAAGTCAGCAAAACCGGCCAGATCAATTGAAATCGCATCTAGTTGCTCCAATAACATCCTTTTAACATTGAATTTCAGTCTGCCACAGGTATTCTTTTTTCGTCAAAGACTTGAGGGAATTTTAAGCAATTGACTAGCAAAAATCTTCTGCCTTCATGGCAACCTGGGTTGGCACGTGATGCCATTTTGGAATTTATCGAACGGGTTACCCATCCAGAATCATTGGATTTTGTGCCCCAAGAGCAACGTATAGCAACCTTCGATAACGATGGCACCTTGTGGCCGGAAAAGCCGAATATTACCGAGCTGGTATTTCTCAAGGATCTGATGCGTTTTGATGAACCTAGGTCACTGCCAATAGGCGCAGGGCTCAGGCAAAAAATCAAGCACTGGTTACACCACATTCATGATGAATTGATTGAAGATACCAGCCTGTTAATTAAAGAATTTCGTGATGGAATCAGCACCGATGAGTACCATGGTTGGGTGTCTGCCTGGCTGGAAAAAGCTGTACACCCTCGCTTTAAGCGCCCTTATACGGAACTGACCTATAAACCCATGCGGGAAGTGTTAGATCTGTTCCAGCAAGCTGGTTTTAAAAACTATTTAGTTTCAGGCGGCAGCTGCTACTTTATCCGTCCATGGAGCCAGCAAACCTATGGTATCCCGCCAGAACAGGTTATTGGCAGCCGCTTGGTAACCCGGTTAGTCGATAAGCCCGATGGCCTGGCCGTTGAAATGGCCCCAGTTCCCTGGTTTCTGGACAATGGTGCCGGCAAGGTTCTAGCCATTGAAAGTCAGATAGCCAAGCGACCTGTAGCGGCCTTTGGCAATAGCAGCGGTGATATTCAAATGCTGCGCTGGGCCGGAACATCCCCCACCTCCTTGTGTGTATTGATTGAACACACGGATGACATCCGCGAATATCGCTATTCCCCGGGAGATGACACCCTGGCAGCAGCCATTGCACATGGCTGGACTAGAGTAGACATGCTGCGAGACTGGCAACAGGTGTTCAATTGAACACCTGGTTAAGGCTAAAAGTGGTAGTTTACTTCAACCCCAAGCTGACGAGCTTCGCCACGCAGTTCAGTTACTGCTGACAAAGCCGCAATTGAATCAAAACGCAGTTCATTATATTCACGATTGAACAGGTTTTTTCCCCACAACGCGAGTTCCCAAGCTTCGTTTGGCTGATACGCCAAACGTCCGTGCCAAATACTGTAACCCGACTGCTCAAGGTAGGGGTTTTCATTCTGATCAAAGAAAAACGACGATTGGTAATCAAAGCCCAATTGCGCCAGCATCCGGCCGCCTGCCAAGTTCATTTCATATTGCATCAGGCCGCTGAAATTCCACTTAGACGTAAAAGGTAACTGGGTGCCTGCAACATAAATGTCGCCCTCTCGGTATTCGCCTAACTCGGCTTTGGGTAAGTAGCCCAGATTAAAATCCAGCATGAGTTGGCTGAAAGGAGTATATGCCAGGCTTAGCTCAACACCATAAATCCTGGAATCACCGGCATTCTTAAGTACGTGATATGGACTCAAGCCTGTGGTCTGGTTAACAAACACCTGCTGATCCTGATAGCGGTACCAAAACGCTGCCATATCCAGATTCATATTCCAGTCAGGCAGATATAATCTGGCGCCCACTTCCCAGGCATTCAGCCTTTCTGGGGCATACTCTGAATCTGCAGCCTGCTCAGCACTGGTGGAGTAGCCACCGTTATAACCGCCGCTCTTATATCCTCGTGAGTAACTGTAATAAAGGCTGGTTTGCGCTGACATTTTCTGTACCAGAGCTAGCTTCCCAGACCATTCGCCATCTTCCACCTCGCCTTTGATATCCCACAAAGAGGGGATAAATGCCCCTTCTACATCCAGATCACTTACCGCGTGGTACTCGGTACTCTCATCGGTAAAACGTAAACCTGCTGTCAGGATCCATTGCGGGTTTAGGTAGTAGTCCACCTGGCTGTAGGCTGATAGAGAGTGATTATCCAGCTTGTTGTGATAGAAAAACTGCGCGGCATTGGCAGCTAGACTAGGTATAGCCCTAAAATCGCGGAACAAATCGAGATCGCTGTCCTGTGAGAGCTGTTCTTGCAAGTAAAACAGCCCCATTTGCCAGAAGCTATACTCCCCCTCTCGACTTAAACTTAACTCCTGACTAAAGAACTCACTGTCTGATCCCAATGACCCTTCAATAAAATTACCTGGCCCATCTGAATCAAAGGAATGAAAGCGTTGCAAGTCTTTATAGGCAGTGATGGACTTCAGACTCCAGATTTGATTTAGCTGCCACTGCCATTGCAAGCTGGTCCCCCAACTGTCTGTATCGTGACGTTTGTCCGCCGTATCCGCTTCAGTTTGCCAGAAGTCATCCGTAGCAGGTGCAAAACCGAAGCTGTCGACACACTGCCGACTACCTAAATCAGCCGGTAAGCAGCGTTCTCCACTTACCGGGTTCTTCAGAATACCGGCGCTATATATTGGCTTAGGAGCACCACGCCAATCTTCGGAATACAGTTTGAATAAAACGGAAAAATTGTCCCATTCACTGCTAACGAGCAAGCGCAAACTATCCTGGCGCATGCCACCATCCTGTCCATTCGGAGCAAGATTTTGCATAGAATAGTCATAGTCCAGATGGTTGATTGCCAGACGAGCCGCAGTTTGCTCCCCCAACGGCAGATTGACGGCAGCCTGGGCTCGCTGATAGTCATGTTCCGCCAGCGACAGACCTGCGTATCCGCCGAACTCCATTTCAGGCAGCCTTGAGGAAATAAGAATGGCACCGCCTGTGGTATTACGGCCAAACAAAGTGCCTTGAGGCCCACGAAGTATCTCTACTCGCTGAATATCAAACAGGTTGCTATCGAGAAAATTCGCACCTCCGCTCACCACATCGTCTGCATAAATAGCGATTGGCGAAATCGTCGAGGTGTTGTAATCGAACATCCCGATACCACGAATATTAAACGAGGGCGTCGTACCTTCTCCGGCAACCTTAGAGGACTTAACGTTGGGAGCCAGCGCGGCCAACTGTGTCGTATCTTTAATCTGTTGGCGCTCGATTTGTTCGCCGTCCACTAGGGTAACGGCCACCGACACATCACGAATATCCTGCAGGCGTTTTTGCGCCTTCACTTGAATGACTTCGATGTTTTGTTCTTCAGGCACGGATGCCGCATGCCCTGCAAAAGGACTGGAAACAAAAATAGCGGCAGAGCCATAAAGGAGTTTAACTAATGACATGCAGGATCCAGCAAACGAAAACTTAGAATAATGCGCTTTAAACTAGTCAACCTGACACTAGCGCCGAATTACGCTTCCCTTTGAACAGACCATATGCGAATGGCTGGTAAATCCCTAGAAATCTACTGATGGAAGCCTAGCAGATTTCCATGACACTTTGTTGCAACAGGATAAAACAATTTAAAAAAACGTTAATTTCCTGTCGAAAAAAGCGTTAAGTGAGTATCTTAACAAGACACCTAATCTCCATTAAGCTCTTCATATTGCAACAGTCCGTTTTGGTATAGGCATGGAAAAATTCAACGAGTATACAAGCCTCAGCGAACTGCCAGCTTTAAACTTTCACCTTAAGCTGTTCAAAGCGGTGGCACCTAGTGGTGAAAAAGTCTTTATTAAACAACGGATAAATGGGGCCTCCTCTTCTCAAGTACCAGAAACCGAGCTTCCCCAATTTAGCTTCAGCCCCCAATTAATTGCCAGCTTTGCGGAAGCAGGGCATCACTTTGACGTTTTATCCGCACCTGACAACAAATTGGATCTCTGGCAGTTCAGCGCTCGCTTAGCCAAACAAGATGTCGGTATCCGACTGCAAGCCATGCTCAGCATGGCTAAGGTACTGGAGGAAATTCATAACCATAAACTGATCTGTGGTCATCTTAATCCTCGCGCCATGTATTGGTCAGAACACGGTGAAAACCTTAGTGTGATTGATCTCGGTTACCCGAGTGTTGTCAGTCAGGTCAGCCGTCATAACCCTAAGACCCAACTCGATATCAATCAATTGCGGGCCATGGCGCCGGAATCCACTGGTCGGGTAAACTGTCCCATGGACAACCGCTCCGATCTCTATTCCCTTGGCACCCTCTGTTATTTCCTGGCTTCTGACCACTTTCCTTTTGAAACAGACGATGGCATGGAGTTGATTCATGCCCATATTGCCTCCACACCACCGTCATTACGCGAGTTGAATCCCACGTTGCCCGTGCAGCTATGTAAGATCATTTCACGCTTACTGAACAAAAATCCAAATGACCGCTATGGAGATATCAGAGGGGTAGTTGAAGATCTAACCAAATGCTTTACATCGTGGCAGTCTGTAGCAAGCATCCCAGCCTTTCCACTGTCAATTGCGTTGGGTAGTCAACGTCTGCACTTTTCCAGCAAACTTTATGGTCGGGACGAGCAAGTTAATCAGTTACTAAGTGCTTTTCAGCAAGTACAGGTTCAAAGTACCAGCCGTCTGCTGTGCATGAAGGGATATTCCGGAATCGGAAAATCAGCCATCATTGACCAGCTCGACCATCCCAAGTTGCTTAAAAATGCCTATTTCATCAGAGGCAAATGTGAGCAATACCAACGTGATGGTTTGTTCGGCGCAGTCATGGAAGCACTCTCTGATTTGGCCGAACAGTTGCTACTGGAAGATGGGCAACAATTAGCTAACTGGCAACAAAGCCTTAGAGCTGCTGCAGGTGACGATGCTTATTTACTCAGTGCCTTTATGCCTCAATGGCAACCCATTACTGGTTCCAGCAGCACTAGTCTGAGTAATGATTATCAGGATGCAAGATTCAGCAAGCTGCTAGTGCGCATTTTTAAAGTTTTTGCACAGCAACAGCGGCCGTTGGTGATGTTCCTTGACGATATGCAATGGACAGATTCCGCCAGTTTAAAATTGCTGGAGGAGCTGTTTAAAGACAAACAGATTAATAACTTGCTTGTCGTTTTGGCCTACCGAGATAATGAAGTTGTTGCCCCGCACCCATTGCTCCACAGTATTCAACAGATAAGCGACCAAGGTGGTCATATAGAAGATATCCAAGTCAGCCCATTGCCGCCTGAGAGCATTACCGAATTGCTGGCAGATACTCTCGACCAGTCGCCGGAAACACTTGGCCCCTTGGCGACCTTGCTGATGCGAAAAACCAACGGCAACCCGTTTTTTGTTCGTCAGTTTTTATTAGCGCTCCACGACCAGTCATTGCTAAAGCGTAACGATTACGGACAGTGGTGTTGGAATATCATGGATATTGAGCAGCAGAAAATCACTGACAATTTGGTTGAACTCACCACCCAGCGCTTTGCCAGGTTGTCTTCCACCAGTAAGGAACTGTTAGGTGTCGCCGCGCTACTAGGCAGCAACAGTCAATGCGATTTACTTGCCGCACTGCTGAATTTATCCACTATCGAATTAGAAAACCATATAGCCGAAATTGTTGATGAAGGCATTATGACCGCCTTCACCGACAGCAAAGGAACTCGTATTGTCAGCCTGCGCTTCAACCATGACAGGCTTCAACAGACAGCTTTCAAGCTCAATGACGGCAATGCCAGGCGACGTATCCATCTCGCCATAGGAAATTACTACTTAGCACATTATTCTGAAACACAACAAGCCGAACTGGTGCTGGATTTTGTTGGTCATCTGAATGCCGCCGCCGATCTTTATCTGATTGATAGAGACAAATTGACCCTGGCCGAATTCAATTTTATGGCAGGTGAAAAGGCATTGGCTGCTAACGCTTATGCCGCCGCGCGAACCTATTTAGAGCTAGCGGCCAGCTTTCTGGAAGATAGCGATTGGCCTCTGCATTATGCGCTTTGTTTCAGGATCTATCTGGCGCTTGCCAGCAGTTTTTACCTAACTCAAGCTTATGAAGAAGCTAACCATCTGTGCCAATTCCTGATTGAAAAAGTACAGACACTCACAGACAAACTGCGGGTCACCAAATTACAACTGCTAATTCTATTCGGACAAAACCAGTTAGCTGAAGTTTACCAGTTGGGTGCTCAGGTATTAATTGAAGCCGGTTTCGACATTCGCGACCCAAGCGGTATTGGTGCACGTTATCTGGATTTAGAGAAATACTACGACAAGCAGAACATTCACGCCTTGCTGAGCAAACCTGCATTGACGGACGAAGTTCAGCAACTAGCCATTGAGGCTTTGAACGTTTTATCTACCGCCGCGTTTATATTGGGTCCCGAGCACTATCTGATGGTAACCCATGCCATGGTTGAATTGAGCGTCACACAAGGTAACTCGGCACCAGCCAGCCGGGCCTTTGGATCCCATGCCATCATTCTGTGCGGTGCATTCGGCCAATATCAGCAAGCACTACAATTTGCAAATTTGGCCATTGAGGTTGACCAACAGTATCAGCACCGCTACACCCCTGAAGTACAGTTCCAAAAAGCAGCAGCCGTACTACCTTGGGTTGCACCATTAAGTGATAGTCTGGAGAGGTTAGAGAGCAATATATATGTAGCAATGGACGATGCTAACATCGAATTTGCCGTGCATTCTGCCTTGTTTTATAGCTTCTATCTGTGCCTGAGCGGCACCCCCTTGGACAGGGTGATTTCGCAAATGGATAAATATGCGCGTTTCATCGCAGACAAGCGCATTCCCTACAATCTGGAGTTCATAAACTTGTGGCGTCAGTGCGTAATAAATTTACGCAGTGATGAAGGGCAACCTTTGCTCTTATGCGGAAGTGCTTTTGACGAAACCACCCAGGTTGAGGTGCTGGAGCAAACGCAAAATCTGACCATACTGTTTTGTTATCACAGCGCTAAGTTAATCCTGGCTTATTTGCACGACGATTTAGCAATGGCTGCTAAGCACTACCACGCAGCTGAACCTCTAGCTTCAGTCGCATTTGCACTTTATCACCAAACCGAGTTTCACTTATTTGCTGCCTTGTTAGCAGCCAGACTCAGCCAAAGCCAAGAGGATGAATGGCACCAAATACTCATTAGCAAGCGCGCCTTAATAAACAATTGGGCGAACAGCACACCAGATAATCATCTGCACAAAGTCATGTTATTAGACGCAGAGTTAGCCAGATTGGGCAGACAAGCTGATGGTTGGCAAAAATACGAAACTGCTATTGTTGCAGCCCAGCAAGCTGGTTTTTTACAGCATAAGGCTATCGCTGAAGAACGCTACGCGGACTTTTGGACACAGATGGGCAACCCCGACTTTGCCAAACAGCAACAGTCCAAAGCCTATCAGAGTTATCAACTTTGGGGAGCAAACAGTAAAGCCCGCCATATGCGTGTGCGTTTAGGTAACGTACTTACAACGGAGATAAGTAACTTACAGCATAGCGATGATGTGGACTTGGCTTCGATACTTAAGGCCTCAGAAACCCTGAGTGGGAAAGTCAACCTGCGAGCCTATTTGGACAGAATGATCCATATCATTGTTGAGAATGCAGGGGCGCAGTCAGGAAGCTTACTGTTCGTTGACGACGAAGGCCTATTGAAGAACCGTGCTGGATACCCCGAGCTTAGGCATCAGGATGATTTACCACAGAGTTTGCTGACTTTAGTTAGCCGGACACTTAAGCCCAAGTTAGTTAATGATCTTAGTCAGGCTGGCAGCCTTTCAAAAGATCCTTACCTGCAACGAAAACGTCCACAGTCACTGTTATGTATACCAGTTATCGTTGCAGGCAGTTACCGGGGAATTTTGTATCTGGAACATCTTAGTATGACAGGGGCATTTCCCTTTGACCGGGTCAATGTATTGCAGTTGCTGGCGAATCAAACTGCAGTGATGTTCGACAACACCCGTCTTTACCATAAAGTTATTGAAGCCAATCGTAATCTTGAAAGAAAGGTCCAGCAGCGCACCGCCGAACTCGCGGCATCTAAACTGAAGGCCGAAGAAGCTACACAGGCAAAGTCCTCTTTCCTTGCCAAAATGAGCCATGAGATACGCACCCCCATCAATGCCGTTATCGGTTTGAGCCGTTTAGCAATGAAGACCGAGCTGGATAAAGAACAACTGGATTACATTAATAATATTCAGGAATCCGGTGAGACCTTACTGAGCTTGGTGAACGACATTCTCGACTTCTCGAAAATCGAAGCCGGCAAGATGACCATTGAACATTGCAGTTTCTCGCTGAATAAGTTGCTTCAGCGCAGTATTAATCTCAATGCGTTTCGTGCTCATAGCAAAGGACTGGAACTGCTATGTGATGTAGATAGAGAGCTGCCGGACGGGCTCTTGGGTGATCCGCTAAGAATTCAGCAAATATTGGTGAATTTGCTCAGTAATGCCATCAAATTTACTGAACATGGGTTAGTCCATCTTCGCATCACCGGGCAAATTGAAGATGACGCTAATTTGCTACTGCATATTAGCGTAAGGGATACTGGCATAGGTATGACAGAAGAGCAGCAAAGCCGGCTGTTTCAGTCATTTACTCAGGCCGACGATTCTGTCACCCGTAAATACGGTGGAAGCGGCCTGGGATTAACCATCAGCAAGCAACTATGTGAGTTGATGAATGGGCAAATATGGCTAGAAAGCGAACTGGGGATGGGCTCAACCTTTCACGTCAGCCTTCCCCTTCAGCGTGCAAATCAGTCAGAAATCCAGCCAAGCTGCAGTGCCAAGCACATAGCACAGATGCGGGTACTGGTGGTTGACGATGTGTCTCTGGCCAGGAAACTTCTGTTAGAACTGCTAGATGAACTAGGCATCAAAGCAGACCAGGCTGACAGTGGCACCCAAGCCATCGAAATGGTGCGCCAGGCGGCCATGGAGAAGCGTCACTACCATACCATTCTAATGGACTGGCGTATGCCAAATATGGACGGTATTGAAGCATCCAGGCGTATACAACAACTTGGGCTGACAGATTCCCCCCGGATCCTGATGGTTACGGCTTACGATAAGCAGGATGCACGAAAACAGCTCGGCGATACCCAAATAATTCAGTTTTTAGAGAAACCGGTTAACCACTCGACCTTGGTGGATGCTCTCACCAACGTACTTGCAGGGCAGCGTCAATTGCCCAACCCTGAATCCACTAAGGAATACGTTGGAATACCAGATCTAAGCCGTTACAGAATTTTATTGGTTGAAGATAATGCCATTAACCGGCAGGTCGCCGTGGGGCTGCTAAAAGACACCGGCGTGAAGATAGATACAGCGGAGAATGGTTTAGTTGCCCTTGAGAAATTGCAGAAGCACGACTTTGATCTGGTACTAATGGATATCCAAATGCCACATATGGATGGCCTAACAGCCACCAATCTTATCCGCCACCAGTTAAAGCTCACAAAGCTGCCAGTTATCGCCATGACAGCCCATGTTATGGAAGCCGACAGGCAGAAAAGTCTGGAGGTAGGAATGAATGAGCATATCTGCAAGCCTCTTGATCCGGACATTCTCTTCCAAGTATTAGTCGATCAATTACAAGCTTCGCCGTCTTTGCAGACCCTTGAGACTGTGGCACCAAAGCTAATCGCTGACACGCCTGAGCTAACGCAAATTTCACGCATTAAGCAATTGAATTGCAAGAAAGCCGTAGACAATATGAGTGGTAAATCTCAGCTTTACCTCAGCTTGTTGCATGACTTTTATCACGAGCAGCAGGAAACTGCGGTGCAACTGCAGCAACTTATGTTGGCCGGAAAGTTAGAGGAGCTGCTGCACTTGGTACATTCATTAAAGTCGACCTCGGCTTATATTGGCGCTTTCGATATATCCAAACGCTGCGGAGAAGTGGAAAGCCTGTTGCTGAAAAAAAGTTGCGACGAAAAAGCACTGACCACTATTTGTAAGATGTTGGAGCAGTTGTTAGACGAGCTAAGTCCGTTTTATGCCGATCAGCGAGACAATGAGACAGTAAAGAAATTCAATGCAGAACAATTCAAACATGAATTAAATCGCTTGCTACCCTTACTACAGCAATCCGACTTCGCTGCAGAACAGTATTTGGCCAACCTGATAAGTCTGGCTCAGGATACGCCATTTGCCGAACAGCTCGCCACTATCAATCAGCGCGTAGGAGATATTGAATACGAGAAGGCTGCAAGCATGGCGGGTCAGTTAATCGAACAGCTAAACAAAAGTTAACACCAGATTAACTTGCCACTACAGTTCATTACCAAACAGAGAATGGTGTTAACTTGAACTTTCGCCTATTGCGCAAGGCATGATTGTTTTTTATGCTTGCTTGATAAGGACAACAATAAATAAAAACACAAAGGGAACGTCTATGACAAAGGGTCGTCTTACAATTGCAGGTTGCGGCCTGCATCCTGGCCATATGACCTTAGAAACACAAAGCCTAATCCAGACGGCAGAAGTGGTTCTTTTAGTTGCCCCCAATCCGCTCTCCATTCAGCACATTCTGCAACTTAATCCGAATACCGAACATTTGGGTCGTTTTTATACTATGGGCTACTCCAGGCCTGAGATTTATCAGCAGATGGCCAAACGGATCATTGAGCTGGTCACCGATGGTAAGGACGTCTGCACCGTATTTTATGGTCACCCCGGGGTTTTTGTTTCTTCTACCCGCATGGCCAGCCGGGTGCTTAAACCTCTGGGCCACGAAATTAAAATGCTACCTGGAATTTCAGCCGACGCCTGTTTATACGCTGATTTAGATCTGGATCCTGCCGATACAGGTTGCCAATCTTATGAATCTACCCGTTTTTTATTAACCCGCCGCCAAGTAGATACCAGCGCTGCACTAATATTGTGGCAAATCGGCCTGACCGGTGAACATAGTATGGACCACTTCAAACCTGGCGAGAAAGGGCTAGACGCGCTGACCAAGTTATTGCTGCAAAGCTATCCGCCCGATCACCAGGTATGTCTATACGAGGCGCCGATATTTCCAGGTTTCGAACCAAAAAGGGATTGGGTTGCTTTGGCTGAGCTGCCCAAAGCAGAAGTGAACACAGTAACCACCCTATATGTGCCGGCTTGTAAAACACCAGAGTTTGCTGAAGACCGCCTTAGTTGGCTCGGTCTGACGGAACAGGATATTCATCATTGGGATGAGTATGAAGAAGTAGAAAGTGAAAGCTAAACCATAACAACAAAAGGAAAACATTATGGATAATCTAAGTCGTTTCTACCTGGAACTAGCCACCGACGCTAGCAAACTGAAGGCCTTCAATACCGGTAATAATGCGGCCGAACTGGCCACTAACCGTAAACGTTTGTTAACTGAAGCTGGCGTACAAAGCGCTGAGCAGTTCTTATCTATGGATAGTGAGACTCTACGAAAGAACTTAGCCAATACATTAATTGCCGCCACCGGTGATTGGAAGGGGCTTGAAAAAACTGCTGGAAATGAAGATAACAAAAACAATATCGGTCGAATTGGTCGGCAGAACCACTGATTAAAGAGACTGATAGACCATGTGCCGGATTGCTTGTGTTTTACTTTGCTTTAGCTCTTTGTTTATCAATGATAGCTGTTTTGCTGAGCAGAGCTTTCCGGTACAGCCTATTACTTCCGATCAGATAAAGCACGCTATTGAAGAAGTTGAGGACCTTGCCCGTTCCAACCCGAACAATGCCCTTGAACTTGCCAACGGCATTCAAAATAATCCTGAATTAAATTCATTTCCAAACCTAAAAGCCAGATTATTAAATGCTAGCTCGTACTCTCTTTATTTTTTAGGAAAGTATGAAGAGTCAATGCTTAAGGCAAGAGAAGCAGAAAATATTATCAAAAATGAAAAAAATACTGCTGTTCTCGCCAGATCTTGGATGTTACAAGCAAATGTACTTCAAACAATCGGAGAATATTCTCGAGCGATATCGCAATATAAGGAATCAATAGAAGCCTATAAAGCTATAGGTGATGCAGAATACTTAGGCTACTGCTACAACAACATAGCCAATACCTACAAACGCGCAAAACAATATTCCCCTGCTTTATACCATTACAATGAGTACATAAAAATTGCCCAGTTAAACGGATATTCCTATGCGAGTGCATTAAAGGGAAAAGCCGATGTGCAGGTGGCAACAAATCAAATTGACGATGCCATAATTCTTTATAATGAGGCAATAAAGCAATATGAAGAAGCTAACGACCCACTTGGTGTTTCTTTAGCAAAAAATGGCATTGGAGACGCATTTTTAAAGAACAATGATGTTATTCAAGCAATTGACTTATATGAAGAAGTGCTACAGCTTTCAAAAAGGCTCAATTTGACTTATGTAACAGCATCGGCGGCGAGACGAAAAGCAAATGCATTGCTAGTGCTTGGCGATACCAAGCAAGCTGAGGAATTTATTAAACTAGCAGCCGAGCTAGATGAAAGTTCAGGTGAGAAAGATGAGTACGCGTCAAGTTTAAGAACTTTATCAGCGGTTTATGAGGCAGATGGTGAAATATCTAAATCCCTGAAAACACTGAAAGACGCCATTGAAGTTCAAGAAGAATTCCAAAGCAAGCAAACTTCGACCCAGCTCGCTGTGATGCAGGCTTTATTCGAAAGCGAAGCAAAGGAAGCGCAGATTGCTGACCTGGAAGAACAGAATCGCTTGCTAAATTTAGAACGGGAAATCAGCCAAAAGCGCAGTGAAAATGCTTGGTTAACGGCAACACTACTGCTTGGTTTATTGGGCTTTCTGGCATTGTGGGCCATGTACATGCAACGTGAGAAATCCCGTTTAGCCAGGCTCAGCAAACAACTGGCTGTTGCTCGACATGAAGCTGAAGCTGCGACTGAGGCCAAATCTGCATTTTTGGCCAGAATGAGCCATGAACTCCGCACCCCTATCAATGCTATTACCGGCCTCAGTCGACTGGCATTGGAGACTCGCTCAACAAACGAGCAACGTTGCCATCTGTTGAACGTATTGGATGCTGGGGAAATCCTGTTGCGTTTGGTGGATGATATTTTGGATTTCTCACGTATAGAAGCAGGAAAGCTAACCATAGATATTGTTCCTTTCGCCCCCCGCGAGGTGGTCAAGTGTGCACTAAATATGCAGATGCTTCAGGCTCGAGCTAAAAACCTGCAATTAATTGAAAAGATTTCCCCAGACATGCCTACGCAACTGTTAGGCGATCCTTGGCGCATAAAACAGATCTTAAACAACCTAGTGAGTAATGCCGTTAAATTTACCGACAGTGGTGAAGTTACTATAGAGTTAACTGCGCATCAGTCACCTGACGATCAGAATCTTGTGTTACTTGAGGGTGCAGTCCGTGACACGGGGATTGGCCTGAGCCAGGATCAGCAAGATGCACTATTCCAAAGCTTTAGTCAGGCGGATGACTCTATCACCCGAAGGTATGGAGGAACGGGTCTGGGACTGGCAATTTGCAAACAGCTCTGTGATTTGATGGATGGTCGGATTTGGATTGAGAGTGCACCTGGTGAAGGCGCTTGCTTCAGATTTTCCCTGCCTCTGGCACAAGTCAATAAAGCTAGTATGCAAGCTACCGTTTTGGCCAAAGAAACATCTATTCCCGATTGGTCGCAATACCGATTGTTGTTGGTAGAAGACAATGAAGTCAATCGGCGGGTGGCGCTGGGCATTTTACAAAAGACTAAGATTGAAGTGGTAGTAGCTGAAAATGGCCAGCAAGCGATTAGCAAATTGCAGGACGAGTTTTTTGATGCCGTCTTGATGGATATTCAAATGCCGGTCATGGACGGACTCACAGCAGCCGTTATTATTCGCCAGGATATGGAACTGCAAATTCCTATTATTGCTATGACCGCACATGCTATGGAAACTGATCGCCAGAAAAGTCTGAAGGCCGGTATGAACGGGCATTTAGCAAAACCGTTCGACAATAGCAGTTTGTTTTCCATCTTGGCGAAACATCTACCTACAGAGCGAACCATAGCAATATCAGAAGCACCGACTGACAGTTTGCAAGGTTGGCAAAATGAGCAACTGGCAGATTTGGACGTGCAACAATCCATATCTAGATTGGGCGGCAACCCTGAACTTTATCAAGCTTTGCTGTGTTCTTTTTACAGCGACCAGCAAGACACGCCAACACAGATACGACAACATCTAGCTGATGGGCAATTCGATGTCCTGTTCAGATTGGTACATTCTCTTAAATCTTCCAGTGCTTATATTGGTGCCCTTGGCATATCGGCTAAGTGCAGTACACTGGAGCCGATACTTGAACACGGCCCATGCGATCGGAAAGCCTTACTGGTCATCGCAGATGAGTTAGAAAGCCTGTTGACAAGTCTGGCGCCAATGCTAAAAAAACAGCAAATAGAGCAGCATAAACCACTATCCAATTCAAACTTGGCAGATGCATTACAACAGATTTTAGAATTGCTTAAGCAATCAGACTTTACGGTCGAAGATAAGTTAGCCACGCTTATAAAGATAATGAAAGACACCCCCTTTGAGGATACTCTGACTCGTATTGCAAAGAAGGTAGATGAAGTGGAGTATGAACGCGCAGCCAGCTTGACCATTACTCTGCTAAGCGAGCTGCAGGAACAAGAAAATATAAACACTGGCAGTGTCATTAACTCTTAAATTTGGACCCGAACACATGTTGGCGAAACAGCGGGTACTTATCATCGATGATGAAAAGACCAATCTTAAAATACTTAGCGATATACTTCGTGATGAAGTTGAGATCGTGCTGGCCAAAAATGGACCACAGGGAATACGTAAAGCAGGGGAGTTTGCTCCTGATCTCATCTTACTGGACGTTGTTATGCAGGATATGGACGGCTTTGAAGTCATCAGCCACCTAAAGCATGATGCTGCAACTTGTGCAATTCCGGTTATATTTATTACATCGCTAGGCGATGTTAGTCACGAAGAAAAAGGACTTTTGCTGGGTGCCTGCGACTATATCCAGAAGCCATTTCACGCCGCGGTAGTGTTAGCCAGGATTAAACTGCATCTTCAACTTGCTCGGCAGAGGGTGATGTTGGAAAAACTGGCTAATATTGATCCATTGACCTCAGTGGCCAATCGCCGTCGCTATGATGAAGTCATGCATCGTGAATGGCGTGTTGCTATGCGAAATAAGTCAGAGTTATCGCTAGTGATGGTAGATATCGATAATTTTAAACAGTTCAACGACCGTCACGGACATGCCATCGGCGACAAGATTCTGCAGGAAGTCGCTATGCAACTCTTGGCACAGCTAAAGCGCCCCAGAGATCTCGTCGCCCGATACGGGGGCGAAGAATTCGTGATTCTGCTGCCCGAAATCAACAAAAAAGGCAGCATAGATGTAATGGAAAGTTGTCGCCGAGCCATTGAGGCTCTGCAGTTGGAAAAACCATACAGCGAATCCAGGCATAAGGTTACAGTCAGTATCGGTGGCGTAACCTGTCAGCCTAGTATGAACACAAGACCAGAGGATGCCTTAAAACTGGCTGACGATATGCTCTACCTGGCCAAGCACCAGGGGAAAAACAGAGTCTTGTGGTTTGGTGAAGAACAGGGAGTGATCCAGCATGACAACAGCTCGCCCAACGGTACTGTTGGTTGATGATGAAAAAGCCAATCTAAGATTATTGAGTGACTTTCTTCGCCAGGACACCGGGATTATCCTGGCGCAAAACGGTAATCAGGCTGTCGAAAAAGCCGTAGCCATGCAACCTGACTTAATTCTTCTTGATATTATGATGCCTGGCATGGATGGCTTCGATACCTTACGCACCCTTAAGTCCATCCCCTCCACCAGCGACATTCCCATTATCTTTATTACCGGCCTGGATAATCCCGAAAAAGAACAGGAAGGACTCCGTTTAGGTGCTCAGGATTATATTCACAAGCCCTTCAATATTGATGTAGTAAAGGCTCGAATTGCGACCCAATTAGAAATAGTGCGACAACGCCGGGCTTTGCAACAATTATCCCGGGATTTAAGCCGAGCCAGTGAAGCCAAAAGCCGATTTCTGGCCAATATGAGCCATGAAATTCGCACCCCATTGACCAGCATCATTGGCTATGCGGAGGCGCTGCTGGCTGATGAATTTAAAGGCGAAGAGAAACAAGCCATCAAAGCCATCAGCATAAGTGGTAAACATCTATTAACCTTGCTCAATGACGTACTGGATCTATCCAAAATTGAAGCCGGAAAGATGGAAATTGAATTGCTGCCGGTTAACCTGCTAGAGCTAATTGAAGAAGTCCGAACTCTGGTCGAAGATAGTGCCAGGAAAAAGCAGCTTGTCTTTGCCGTCAGTATCAGCGAGACGTTGCCCCGACACATTTATACTGACCCTGTCCGTCTTAAACAGATTTTGGTAAATCTGCTTTCCAATGCCATTAAATTTACCAAGCAAGGGAAGGTTACTCTGGATGTTGGCATCGAATCTGAGCAACTGTTTTTTAAGATTAGTGACACCGGCCTAGGTATTGACAAAAAACGCCAGGCAGAACTTTTCGCCCCCTTTACCCAAGGCGATTCAACAATCACTCGTGAATTTGGTGGGACTGGTCTGGGTTTGAGCATTTCCGCACAATTGGCCAACAAGCTTTCCGGCCAAATAAGCCTTGAGAGTGAACTTGGAATCGGTAGTTGCTTTACCCTGACCATACAGGCAAAACTATGCGAAATCCCAAGTATGGAAGAGGAAAAACCAGACCAACAAAGCAAGCTGAGGGGCAAAATATTACTGGCCGAAGACTCCAATGAGAGTCGCCAATTACTGACTCGCATGCTGCAAAGTCAGGGGTTGGACGTCAGAGCGGTTGAGAATGGCCAGCAGTTGATGGAAGCGGCGATGGCTGAGGAATTTGACCTGATCTTCACCGATATTAATATGCCCGTCATGGATGGTCTGCAAGCACTTAAGTTGCTGCGTGCTGTGGGTGTAGAAACACCGGTTGTCGCACTAACCGCCAATGTCATGAGCGAAGATATTCAGATGTACATGGACGCGGGATTTTCCGAGCACTTATCAAAACCCATTGACCGTCTGAAGTTTGCTAGGCTGTTACAACAGCATTTACCTGATATTTCAGAGCAAAATGAGTTGGCCATGCCAAACGACGAAATGCGCCAGTTGATGTCACAATTTGTCAGCGGTTTGCCAGCCCACTTGCAAGCAATAAAATTAGCCTATCAGCAAAACAATCTGTCACAACTGGAACAGCTGGCGCATAAGCTGAGGGGCACCGCCGCTTTATTCCAGTTTAAACAAATAAGCGAGATGGCCAGGCAACTGGAACATCATATGCCCATAGAGAAACTACCCTTGGCCCTGCAGGATCTCAGTTTTGAAGTTGAGAAACTGATCGCCAACACGGATAGTTTATCCATAGATTGATGCAAGGAGTGTATTATGTCATATCAGGATATGACTGCCCTGATTGTCGATGATGATGCTGATGTCAGAGCATTTCTTCGTACAGCACTAAGAAGCATGTTTGATTGCAATCTGCTCGAGGCGTCCTGTGGCGATACAGCCATAGGCATTTACGGAAAAAATCCAACCGATATTGTCTTTTTAGATATTCAGATGCCTGGTAAAGATGGCTTAGCCATTTTGGCTGAGCTTAAGCAATTAGACGCCAATGCCAAGATCGTAATGGTCAGCGCACATGGCAGTATGGATTACGTCACTGAAGCAATTAAACTTGGCGCTTCCGGGTTTATTCTCAAACCCTTTCATTTGCAGAAAATTAAAGCCATTGTTGATAAGCTTCTTGGCACGACGGCCTGAACCAGACTAACACGCTGCAGCAGGACAACGGGATATTGACCAGAGACGACGGAGTTGCAGTGTGCATAGTTTATTAAAAGCCAGCATTGTGGCATTACTATTGATAGCAGGGCTGGCTTCAGCTACCCCTACCCCGGGATTAACCCAGTTAAATGCCCCATTTGATAAATGGCAAAGCTTGATTAAATCAGATCCTGACCAATTGCTTGAGATTCTAGACGCTCAATCGCCAATGTCAGGCTTAGCACTTGTGCAATATCACCTGCTGAAGAGCCAGGCATACGCCGCATTAGTCTTAGCGGAGCGGTCCATCGCAGAAGCACAAAGCGGGCTCGCTTTGCTCTCTCCCTATCAACAACCCTGGCTTTATCACAAATTGCATTTGAGTATGGCATTCGCCCAGGACTTACATGGAACACCAGCTAAAGGATTAGATGAAGTCAATGATGCTATAGCATGGGCTGAATCTTATGACCACATTGATCTCACCCTGGAAGCCCTGATGACGAGAGGCCTTCTGCTCACCAGCCTGAGTGACTATATCGCGGCGATGGCAGACCTGCAGCGCGCGTATAATCTGGCACCACAGCGCGATGCATGGGTTGTCAAAGCAGATTTAGCCGGTGCTATCGCCTTAGTGTACGAATACCGCAGGGAGGACGCGCTGGCCCTGCCTTACTTTGCTGAAGCTGTGGAATACTATCGGGAACAACAAAGCTGGATAAGTTTAAGCATCTACCTATACGGCTTGGGGCGCGCCAATAAAAATACCGGTAACCTCGAGCTGGCCAAGGCACAACTGCAAGAGTCTGCCGACCTGTCCCAACACATAAATGACAGCCAGGGCGTCGCCTATGCTCTCAAGGAGTTAGCAGGGTTAGACTGGCAAAGTGGTAAGCATGAGCTGGCCAAACAGTCGGCGTTACAGGCGATGGCGTTGTTCGAGCAAGGCAACAATGCCTACATGATACTTGACAGCGCCTTGTTGCTTTCCAGCATTTATCTGGCGCAGCAACAAACGGAGTTAGCTAACCAGTATTTGAAAAAGGCCCGCGAGAGTCTTAATCCAGATAGTATGCCGCTGCAGAAGATAGCCCTACAAGAGCAAGCTGCGCGGATTATGGCTGCCACAGGTCAATACCAGCAGGCTTATGAAACCTTAGACATCACCAATGCTGAGCACCAAACTCTTCTATCAAAGCAAAGTACTAAACAACTTCATCAGTTGCGTAGTCGTTACGAACTAGAGGCACAAGCCCAACAGAATGAATTATTAGAAGCTCAGAATCAGTTACAGCTTGCCCAACTGGCAAATCAGCAACGCAGTAACAGGCTATTACAAGTTCTGTTTGTCAGTTTGAGTTTAATCCTATGCCTGTTGCTGATTTTGTTTCACCGCCAACGGCTGCATAAAAAAGCACTACAACAACTGGCAGATACCGATGCTCTGACCGGATTATTAAACAGGCGAAAAACTCTGGAATTACTCCAGCTACAGGCAGATTTAGCCAAACGCCACCAGATTGATTTCTGTGTAGCATTGGTGGATCTGGACCACTTCAAGAAAATCAATGACAGTCTGGGCCATCAGGGCGGTGACCAAGTTCTCAAACACTTTGCCAGGCTATGTTCTCAGACCTTAAGACATACCGACATTGTGGGCCGTATCGGTGGGGAGGAGTTTCTTATTGCTTTACCTCATACCAATGCACAGGATGCTGCGTTGCTGTTAGAAAGGCTGAGAAAACGTTGTGAAGGAATCGCTGAAACCATGCAACTTGATGAACTTAAAGTATCAATATCCATTGGATTGGTGAGTAATATTCCTCCTCGTAGTGCCATAGAGCTGCTGGCCAGAGCCGATAAAATCCTTTACTCAGCCAAAGACGCCGGGCGCAACAGACTGGTCATTGATAGAGCTGCCTAACGCACCAAACATTGCTTTTTCGCCACTCAACCCAGGGAAAAGATACTTTTATAAGCCGCTAATTTATCGCCCACTGTGTCGTTCTTTCTTTCCTCACGAGCAGCTCGCTCAGCGGCTTCACGGATTAACTCTTCGAGCATCTTCTTGAGATCGTCGAGCTTTTGCTCCATGACATTCAAATCATCCTGTTGTTTAGCACTGAGTGGCCCCTTTGCTTTCATTCCGTCAATGGCGTCCTCAAGATCCTGAATTTTCTCTTTAAGCTCATCAATTTTTTCTTTATCAATTCCCAACCTTTTGGCCAGCATATTTTCCAGCATGGATTGCATAAATGCTTGTTGCTTGGATTGCTCTGACAATGACACCTGATCTTCATTGTTTGGCGTATTAGTTGAAACATCTTGCCGCTGGCTGGCGGCAACCTGGCCGGAAGTTGCCGCTGCAGTATCGGATTGAAGCGCCGCGGCGTAAGGGGTGATGAGCATGTCGGCGTCCTGCATGTTGTCTTACTCATCAAAGAGCAAATCCAGTGCCAGACTGTTCAGTTTATTTGGTAAGTGCTTTTCAACTTATCCAGCAACCCTTGCTCTTTTAGCTGCTCAATTCGCTGGTTTAGCCTTTTCACCAGTTGCTCATTGATACTGAGATTTAAGGCTAAGTGGTTACCGGTGGAACGTTTTGGCAAAGCTAACGCCGGGCTTAGTAATTCAGCCCCATAACCCGCTTCCTGCGCCATAAAAGGCATAGTAATGTCTGAACCGGGGATTAGCTCGACCCGTCCCAGAAACAACATATTGTAAGTGTCAGAAATATGCGTAACAGGAAACAACAACTCACCTTCATTCATCCCCAATGCCAACAAACGCTGATGCCATTCACCATTCCTGACAACAGCGATACGCAGATTCACGGCATCATTAAGTGTAGTTAGTTGGATCTCGTCATTTTGTTTAAGACGATAAAAATAGGGCTGAGAGGATAGTAGCGGTCCCACCCACTTAAACTGGGTTTCACGATGAATATTGCGCGGTAAGGTAAGTAAAGCCGTGTTAGGAGTTTCCTGCACCAGTTTGACAGCCCGGGCCCAGTTAATCCGCTCTATACGGTAGCGAATCCCCTCATCGTCAAGTGCTCGGCGCACCAGTTCATAGTTAATACCCCGTGGCTTACCGTCTTCCATGTAGTGGTAAGGCTCTAAATTCTGAGTATAAATAACCAGCTCGGGAGTAGCCTGTACTTGACCACACAAGAGTATCAATAGCAGGCCCCATAAACACTTCATACGTCCACTGTGATTGAAGAATGAGTTCACAAACACAGTAGCACAGTCATCTGACACTGTGCCACTGTTACGCCCTATTGTTTAGAATGTGCGTCTGCCCGTTGTTTACGCTCTTCGGCATTGGATATCTGCCAACCTTGCAAGTTCTTACTTATCAGGGCAGCCAACGCCTGGATATGTTCTGGTTCAGCATTCAACGCAGAAATATATTGATAGCTCTCACCACCGGCTTCGAGAAAGTAGTCTCGGTTCTCAACACCAATCTCCTCAATGGTTTCCAGGCAGTCGGCCGAAAATCCAGGGCAAACAACCTGAACCGACTTAACCCCTTCGGCAGGTAATGCCTTCAATGTTTCATCGGTATAGGGTTTTAACCACTCTTCACGCCCAAACCTTGATTGAAAGGTAGTGAGATACTGGCCTTTGTCTAATCCCAACCTTTCTGCCACCAACCTGGATGTCTTCAGACACTGGCAATGATAAGGGTCACCATTATCCAGATAACGCTGCGGGATACCATGGTAGGAAAATAGTAAACGCTCTGCACGGCCATGAGCCTGCCAATGTGCCTGAACCGAATCGGCTAGCGCCTGAATGTAGCCTTTATCATCATGATATTGAGTGACAAAACGGACTTCCGGCATCCAGCGGCGTTGCTGCAAACAGCGACTCAATGCATCAAAAGTCGAAGCGGTGGTTGAAGCGCAGTACTGTGGATACAAAGGCAGGACCAATATCTTTCGCACACCTTGGTCCAGCATGCGATTCACAACACTGTCGATGGAAGGATTACCATAACGCATGGCAAAATCCACCACCAGATCATCCCCCCACTGTGCAGCCAACGCTTGGCGCAGACCATTGGCCTGATCTTCAGTGTGGAACAACAGCGGTGATCCCCGTTCCGTCCACACCGTTTGATAAGCATGGGCGCTGCGCGCCGGGCGAAAATTGAGGATGACCATATTCAGTACCAGCCACCATAACCAGCGGGGCGCTTCAACCACACGAGGGTCTGATAAAAACTCTCGCAGATAGCGTTTTAGGGCCGGTTTGGTCGGCGCATCCGGGGTACCTAAATTGGTAACCAGCACACCGATTTTGTCAGATTGCTCATGGCGAAAGCTGTCACTGTTGCGATAACGCATAAACATCCTCAGTCACATAGTTTAGGGAGTGTAATAAGTGGGAGCACCTGGTCCAACCGGCATGCCCAGCACAAATACCCACAAATAAAACAGTAGTGTCCAACCTACAAAAAAGATCATTGAGTACGGCAACATAGTAGCAACCAGCGTACCAATACCCAGATTTTTCTGATAACGACTGGCCACCGCCAGGATCAGACCAAAGTAGCTCATCATGGGGGTAATCAGGTTTGTCACAGAATCACCTATGCGGTAAGCCGCCTGGATAACCTCAGGCGCAAAGCCCACCAGCATTAGCATAGGCACAAAAATAGGTGCCGTTACTGCCCACTGAGCAGACGAACTGCCCAGAGACAGGTTAACCATGGCGCACATCAGAATAAAGAACACAAAGACTTCTGGGCCATCCAACCCTAATGCCGTGAGCAGTGCGGCGCCTTTAACCGCCAGTACAGTGCCCAAATTGGTCCAGTTAAAGAAGGCGACAAACTGGGAAGCGAAAAACACCAGAACAATATACATACCCAGGGTGCTCATGCCCTGCGACATGGCATTGATCACGTCTTTGTCGTTTTTCATGCAGCCCACAGTTTTGCCGTAAACAAATCCCGGGATAGCAAAGCTGACGAAAATAAAGGCCACAATACCTTTTAGAAACGGCGATCCCTTTAATTGACCGGTTTCAGGGTGTAGCAATACACCACCAAACTGCGGAATAATAGTGATACACAGCACCAGACCAACCGCCAATAGCGCCAAACCGGCATTGCGCAAGCCACGTCGCTCTGTGGAAGTCAGAGCCTGCATTTGGGTTTTCTCCAAATTAGACTCCGCTTGAGTGGGGTCGAATTTGCCCAAACGCGGCTCAACGATTTTTTCGGTAATCACAGCCCCTAAAATGGCAATCAGAAACACACTGACAAACATAAAGAAGTAGTTCGCCTCGGGACCCACCACATACTCGGGATCAATCATTTTCGCCGCTTCAGTGGTCAAACCCGCCAGCAGAGGGTCGATAGTGCCTAAGAACAAGTTAGCACTATAACCGCCGGATACGCCGGCAAAGGCAGCGGCCAAACCGGCCAAAGGATGGCGCCCTAGTGAGTGGAAAATCATCGCAGCCATAGGAATCAGTACCACATAGCCGAGTTCAGCTGCCGTGTTCGATAAGATACCGGCGAACACCACGGTAAAAGTTACCAAACGTGCAGGTGCCTTTAACACCAATCCACGCATCGCAGCAGATAACAAGCCTGAGTGCTCAGCCACTGCCACACCAAGTAAAGCCACCAATACCGTGCCCAAAGGCGCAAAACCAGTGAAGTTGGTGACCAGGCCGCCAACGATGCGCTGCAAACCTTCGGCACTGAGTAAAGAGATGACTTCTATCATACCGTCAGGATCTCGCCCGGCAGCATCAAGTGGCCGGGGGTCGGGCACACTGACCTCAAAATAACCGAGAATGCCGCTTAACAGTATGATAAACAGAGAAAAACAGGCAAATAGGGTAATAGGGTGCGGAAGCAGGTTACCCAGCCATTCCACGGTGCTGAGAAAGCGGTTAAACCAACCACCTCTGATCTGCTCCTTATTGACGGAGCTATTGGTATTTTCTGCTAGCAAAGGATGTCCTCGCAGTTTCTGTCTTTTAGATGAATCCCGCATATTCTAGCAAAAAACCAGACAAAGTCAGAATTTGACGATTGAGCGTCATTTCCAGTGGCTTCCAATCCTAAAAAAGCCCTTTGTAGCAAGCATTTAAAACATTCATATGTCAGCACCAACTCCAGCATGCAAGCGCTACAGAGCCAATACATTGCAAATGGTCAGACTTGTCTAAAAATAGCAACAAGAGTCTTATTTCCAAACATTTACACTAGTAAATCGCGTTGATACTGACAGGCTTCCAGGCAGGCCATCATCAGATGATACATTGAGGTGGCCGGGGCTTGCTGGGCCAAAGGTTGATTGTGATTATCCAGCCGCTCAATGTAAAAACCGCATACCGCAGTATTCAAATGTTGATTGAACAAGGCTTCAATAGCCTCGGCTGCCGCAAGCTCAGCCCCAGGCCTGCCATGGCGTGCTTCGGCCAGATGGGCTTTTATCAACTCGGTCACCGTCCACAAACGCTTAGAGGCCTTTTTAACACCACCGAGATTGTCCACCTCATCGAACAGCAGGCCATTACTATCCTGCCCAAACTGCAATCCGCGCTCATACAAGGTATGGCAATAATCATCCACTGGCGCGCCAGTAAAAGACTGATAACGACGCAACAACCACACCCATTCCATATGATGGCCAGGCTCTACCACCTGCCCTTCAGCAAAACTCAAGGGGCACAGATCCTGCTGGAAGTATTCATAAAGTACGCCATGACGATGATCAAAAAAGCACAACTCAAATAAACTGAATATCTCGGCGGCTCTGGCCAACCATTTGGCATCCTTGCTCGCTTCGAACCAGGCAAGAAAAGCCTCGAACAAATGCATATGTGGGTTTTGCCGGCGTGTACCGCCCTGGCTGCCTTCCAACCAACCTGCAGGCTTTCCCTTAAACTGCTTATCCAGCAATGAAAGCAGCTGGTCGGCTCGCGCTTTCGCCTGCATATCGCCAAATACACTGAACTGATAAGCCCAGGCCAGTAAAAAGAACGCACAGTCGTAAGTATCCAGGCTGTCATCCACCACTTGATGGGCAGGATCCAACTTAAACACATAAGCACCTGGGTATGTTGGATGCTGGGCATAGGTGTCCAGATACCGCTGAATACCCTCAACCACCTCACGGCCTTGGGAGCACCAGCCTTGCTGATAAGCGGCTGTGAAGGTAAACATCTGACGTGCCTGTACCCTGGTGCGTCTGTCCAGCGAAAATGCAGCCAGGCCATCCTCATTCATGGATTCGGCGCTAGCACCAGAGGAAGCTTCAATACCCTGTTGTTGCCAAAGCGGCAATGCATACGTTTGCATCCAGTAGGCAAATTTCTCGGTAGCTTGTATAAGTGCTGCACTGCTTGTCATTGCATTGATATCCGGCCATTGGCAATGGGCAGATGATATTGAACGCCAGCCGGGTTGCAACCGCTTTTAAGAGGCAATGTGAATACCAGAGCACAACAACAAGGTTTATGGGGCTTAAGTAAGCCGCTTTTACTCGAGCAGGCTTTACAATTCAGTGTGCCGTTAATGGATACCCTGTTTCTGGCCATACTTAGTGACGCCGCAGCCTCCGCTGCCGGTGCCCTGGCCCCTGTGCTGTTTCTGTGTGGAAATATTATCTGGGTGACTGTATTTGCCGGGGCCAGTATCGCCAATCAGCGCCTCGGTGCCGGTAACCTCGAAAGAGCCAAGGCTACCATTTGGATCTATGCCTTGTGGTCCATATTGCTTGGCATATTGATTGCGCTGGGGCTGTATGTCGCTACGCCCTGGATCACCAGCGTTATGGGACTAAATGGCGATATTGGCGCCAATGCCAACGATTATCTGCACATCGCCGCCACGCTGGTGATTGTCTGGGCCGTAAAAGGGGTCTGCCACTCTATCTTGAATATGCATGGTTTACCCGGCTGGAATTTGCTTGCCAACTTGGTGTACTTCCTGGCCAATCTGGCTGGCAATGCCATCGTGGTGTATCAACTCTTTGGCTTGCCCCATTACGGCATCACGGGGGTAGCCTGGGCCAGTGTTATTGCCTCCAGCCTTGGGGTGTTGGTCAGCCTCACCGCTATCACTTTTAACGTGCCCCTAAAGATAACACTCTCACAATTCACCCAGAATTTTTCTAACGTTACTCAGAATCTGCTGCGGATTGCCGCCCCCAGCGCTATCGAACCCTTGTCTTTTGACATCAATATGGTGGTGCTCAATAGCATGGCCGCAAAACTGGGGGCACTGGCGCTGGCGGCCAAGGTCTACACCTTCAACACCTTTATGCTGGGTTTAATTATCTCAGTGGCGCTAACAACCGCGACACAAATTCTAGTCACTCAGAAAGTCGGAGCTGGGAAGCTGCAACAAGCGGATCAACAACTACGCCGCAGTCTTCGCATTGCCTTGCTGGGAACCGGCCTGACTGCGGCTTTATTGGTTACATTAAACCAATCCATCATGCAGCTATACACTCAGGATGAATGGATACTGGCTGGCGCATTCTGGTGGTTCTTGCTGGCTGGCTTGTCTGAGCCTGGGCGTACAGTGAATATTATGACCGGCCTAAATCTTAGAGCCACAGGTGATGGCTGGTATATCTCCGCTGTGGGTTTGTTGTTTACCTGGCTGGTTGCCCTGCCTTTGGCTTATCTGTTGGCCTTTGTGCTGAAGTTGGGGTTGTTGGGGCTACTGATTTCCGCGGTGGTAGATGAATCTGGGCGCGCCTTATTGTTTTACCGGCGCTGGCGACAACAGCGTTGGCATCATTCGCATATCCATGCACGGGAGGCCCGTCTATAACGCGAAGAACATAGTACAGCGGCAAGTTTGAATGTATAAAAAACCGAACCAAAGAAAATGTATTTTTTACTAAAAGTAAAAAATACTTTACCTTACGAAAGTTTTAGACTACTTTTTGCACTCCAATAACGTAACAAGGTAAGGCGATGGAATTTCTACGTCACTTTTCCAACAGGGAGTGGAATGTACTGGCGACCCTGGCACTGGATCTGGCTATTTCTGTGTTGTATTTCAGCAAACTGGCGTCGGTACCCGATGGTCTCGCAGCACCTAGCGCAGCTCTGGCCGGCATTATTATACAAATCACTATTGTTGCCGTGATCGGGGCGGCATTGTTATTCGGGCTGATAAACTGGCGCCTGGGTGATCAGGAGCCCGCTGATGAAAGAGACAAATTTATTGCTGCTAGGGGGAACGGCATAGGCTACGGGGTACTGATCGGCGCAATAATCTTGCTCATCGGCCATTTGGTGCTCAGCGCTCTGGGTTTTGAATCCGAGCTGTTGCCCTACAGCCAGGTTACCCCCTTGGTCTGCGCTCATGCTCTTTTGCTTTGTCTGTTAATTGCATCCACCGCCAAACACCTAAGCCAACTAGTGATGTATCGAAGGGGTATTTGATGGCTGCGAATAAAGGCAATATCACTAACCAGATCCGCCGCTTACGTTTTGATCATAACGAAATGACTCAGGCCGAACTGGCTAAAGCTGCGGGGGTAACCAGGCAAACCATAATGTCATTGGAAGCAAACAAATATTCCCCCTCCCTGGAACTGGCGTTTCGTATCGCGGGCGTCTTTAACCAGCCCCTCGAGGCCGTATTTCAATTTCAGCCAGCGGGAGCCGAAGAGTAAGCCAGAGAAACAGCTGTGGGGGCTGAACAACCAAGCAGATGGCGATACCTGCGGTTATCCTGGCAGAAGCCGAGCCCTAATCCGTGTTCGTTGCAATACACAAGAGATTCGATGCCAGGCTTTCATCCAATAGATTTTCAGCCTCGGCATCGCTCTCCTGCCCACCAATACGACTACTTCTCGGCATTCAGCATTTGCTTCATACTGCGCGCAAAGTTAACTAAGCGCTGCTTTATACTGCGCTTTATTTTGACGTCAATACCGCCAAACACGACCAACCCTTCAATCACTATAGTGGGTACTTGGCGCCTATGTATGACCGGGGGCAGATCTATGGTGTTACCGCCGAGAATGCAGAAAGCTCGGGATACCACGTTGACGTTTTCCGGCACATAAATATTGTCACCACCAAACAGGCAAAACACTCTGATGGTTACTTGCTGACTGGTGAATACTGCCTGACTAAAATCCAGCTCAGAGCCTCCCATAATACTGACACTGGTGATCTCACTGGGCACAACCCACGCCCCGGTTCGCGTGCTGCCTCCCAGCACACTAAAAATGGTTTCTTTTTCAGTCCGCCGACCTGCATCGTAAGTGACATCAAAGGCACTGCTACGACTGCGCTCATATTCCTTGGAAATCTGATGTGGTAAATCCTGTGCCTGCGCTTCGATTTCAGTCGCGTCCGCGCTTTCCATCACAATGTCTAGGCGCCGCTCAAAGGCTTCAAGCGACAACACCCCCTGCCCATAATTATAAATAAGCTTATCAATGACCTGTTCACGTACTTGCTCTATGGGTTGATCTTGCAAAGGGACTGACATATTTAGCATCCTTGTGGCTAATAAATGACTTAAACCGCTGCGATAACAAGCAATTCCCACACCAAAAGTAAATTCCTTGTTAATCAAAAGATTACAAAAACCCAAACTGAGCCATAAGGTTATTCGGCACAAATAATGGTCAAATAAACCACTTTCTGTGATTCCTTTATGCTTTTACAGCAAAGGCGATTAGGGCATAGTGATGATAGACATCCACAACTAGGGAACGACTTGTGGCTGCTAAGAATAAGCAAACCTTTCTACTGCTGTCCCGCGGGCAATGGCATAAGGACCAATCAACCGAAGACATTCAAGGCGCTATCGACGCATTTTATCTTTGGTATGAAGACAATCTGGCTAAGGGCCATTTTGGTCCGGGCTCACGGCTGGACACACAGATCCGCAAAGTATCCAGTCAGGGCATAACCGACGGCCCATTCACCGAAACCAAAGAAATCATTGGCGGGTACTGGTTTATTCTGGCAGACAACATAGATGAAGCCGCCAAATTGGCCGCTCAGAATCCCTGCATGGCTTGTGGGCTGGAATATGAAATCCGCCCTTTGGATGCGACACCCGCCAGTGCCCTGGTCAGAAGTAATGAAACCCCTGAATAAAACCGGACGTTGCCAGGTGCCTAAGTGCAGATAGGCAGAAGACCGCCAGTACTCTGCGTATCTGGCGTCTCAGCACAACTTAGTTGCTCGTTTCCCCAGGCATTTACGGCAGACATCTTTTTGTCATCTGTTGCTGACCGCGTGCTGATATTCTAAGGTTACTCCCTGCCTGACAGGGAAATGACTGCCACAGGTTATTAGCATTTCACGGCAAGACGCAGGTGCTAAAGGCAATCAGTGTGCCCCCGACTAGGGATCGCCTCAGTAATACTTGCCAGTTTGCAAATAGCTGATAGCATGCAGCGGTTTTCGCCTGGTAACAGGCCCGTACCTTGTTCAAAATGGTTCTGCCACTGGCAGGATGGCGTCTAACAAGGGCGCCGGAACACAACTTTAGAGGATTATGCCCTATGTCTCGCGTTTTGATCATTGGCGCCGGTGGTGTCAGTACCGTAACAGTCAAAAAATGTGCTCGTTTACCTGAGCATTTTGATGAAATTTATCTGGCCAGCCGCACTGTGTCGAAATGTGAAGCGCTGCAGCAGGAATGTGGCGCTGACCGGGTCAAGGGCGTATTCGCCGTAGACGCCGACGATGCCAAACAAGTTGCCGAACTTATTCGCAAGGTACAACCCGATTTGGTGGTCAACCTGGCCCTGCCTTATCAGGATCTGCCGATTATGGATGCCTGTTTAGAAACCGGCGTGGATTACCTGGATACCGCTAACTACGAACCCAAAGATGAAGCCAAGTTTGAATATTCCTGGCAGTGGGCTTATCAGGAGCGCTTTGAAAAAGCTGGCCTGATGGCACTGCTGGGCAGCGGTTTTGATCCAGGCGTGACCAACGTCTATACCGCTTACGCGGCCAAACACTATTTCGACGAAATTCACTATCTGGATATCGTTGACTGTAACGGCGGCGATCACGGTAAGGCCTTTGCCACCAACTTCAACCCGGAAATCAATATCCGCGAAATCACCCAGCGCGGCCGCTACTGGGAAAACGGTGAGTGGAAAGAAACCGATCCGTTGTCAGTACGTGAAGATCTGGATTACCAGAATATCGGTGTTCGTGCTTCTTACCTGATGTTCCACGAAGAGCTGGAATCTTTGGTTAAGCACTTCCCTACCCTGAAGCGTGCGCGTTTCTGGATGACCTTCGGTGAAGCCTATCTGACCCACCTGCGCGTGCTGGAAGGGATCGGCATGACCAGCATTGCGCCTATCGACTTCCAGGGCCAGCAAATTGTGCCACTGGAATTCCTCAAAGCCGTGCTGCCAAACCCTGGTTCACTGTCTGAAGGCTATGAAGGTCAAACCTGTATCGGTACCTACATCACAGGTATTAAAGATGGTAAAGAGAAGACTATCTTTATCTACAACAACTGTGACCACCATGCCTGCCACGAAGAAGTGGGTGCACAGGCAGTGTCCTACACCACAGGTGTACCAGCTATGATCGGCGCAGCCCTGATGCTAAACGGCACCTGGAAAAAACCTGGTGTGTGGAACATGGAACAGTTCGATCCTGATCCCTTTATGGACATGCTTAACAAGCACGGCCTGCCTTGGCATGTGATTGAGTGCGACAGCCCATTTAAAAAGTAAGGGTTAAAAAGGGCGAATTTATTCGCCCTTTTAGTTAGTCGACTAACCTAATGTAAAGTCGAATACTGGTCAGTGAACAGAACATAACCGAGGATGCGGCCTTGAACGATCCGATCATGAATCCACAAATCCCCTCGCCATGCTATGTGTGTGAGGAAGCCAGGCTAGAAGCCAACCTGCAGTTGATGGAGCGGGTGCAGAAAGAAGCCGGGGTGAATATCATCCTGGCTCTCAAAGGTTTTTCCATGTGGTCCACCTTCCCGTTGGTAGGGCAGTATCTGCAAGGTTGTACCGCCAGTTCAGTATGGGAAGCCAAGCTGGCTAAATATGAAATGGGTAAGGAAGTACATGCTTACTCCCCAGCCTACAAGCAAGCTGACATTGATGAGCTGGTGACGCTGGTTAACCATATTTCCTTTAATAGCCTGGGTCAGTATCAGCGCTATAAAGATCAGGTGGCCGCTGCCGGTATTTCTATGGGTATACGCATTAACCCGGAGCATCGTGAAGCAGAAACTGAACTCTATGATCCCAGCGCGCCTGGTTCCCGCTTAGGGATTATGGCTAAGGATTTGGAAGGGGTAGACCTGTCAGGTATTGAAGGCTTCCACGTGCACAACTTATGTGAATGTGACTCCTTTGCCGCCGAACGTACATTGAAAGCCGTAGAGCAGCGCTTTGCTAAATACCTGCCCAAACTTAAGTGGCTGAACTTAGGGGGCGGCCATTTGATGACCCGCCAGGGCTATGATGTGGACCATTTGATTGCCACACTTAAAGCCTTCCGTGAAAAATACGACCTGGAAATCATTCTGGAGCCAGGCTCAGCCGTGGCCTGGCAAACCGGTCCTCTGGTGGCCGAAGTAGTGGATATTGTGCATAACGAAGGCCCTATCGCTATTTTGGATATCTCCGCCACTGCGCATATGCCAGATGTGCTGGAAATGCCCTACCGCCCGGCCATTCGCGGCGCCGGTCTGCCCCAGGAAAAAGCCTTTACCTATAAGCTTGGCGGTAATTCCTGCCTGGCAGGCGATGTGATTGATCTGTATAGCTTCGATCACGAGCTGCAAATCGGTGAACGCATTATTTTTGAAGATATGATTCACTATACTATGGTCAAAACCACCTTTTTTAACGGGGTGGAGCATCCTTCCATTGGTATTTTGCAAAAAGACGGCAGCTTTAAGCTGGTGCGGAAATTCGACTATGAAGATTTTCGCGATAAGTTGTCCTGAGTAATTAACCTCAGTAAAGGCCCTGCTAAGCAGGGCTTTTTTATAGCGGGGACGCAACGCAAGAAGAATTCAACTTACAACGCATCGTGAAATATCAGCCCCAGGCTACGTCTGTTTCCTTGCAGAACTTTACTCACACCATGGCGCAGCTGACCACGCTTAAAGCCCAGATTAGCGGACACCAGGCTCAGACTATTAGGAAACACCACGGCCTGCCCCTGCTGCAGTGGCACTACTATGCCGCTACTTTGTTTACGCGGCTGATTCTCCACCAACATAAATTCCCCGCCATGAAAATCCTGTCCCGGCTGGCTAAGTAAAATCAGTACCTGAAAGGGAAAATAGTGCTCGCCGTATTTGTCCTGATGCAGGCAGTTATAATCGCCTGGCCCATAATCCAGCATCAAAGGCGTTGCCTTGGTTTGGCCCGCGCGGTGGTTGCTGGCCAGAAATTCATTCAGTGTCGGAGGCCAATCAACATCTAACCCTAACCGCTCTGCCCACAAGTTAGCCAGCGGTGCCAGTTGCGCATAAAACCCCTCCCGCAGTTGCTTTATAGCAGTGGGCAGCGGATAGGCAAAATAGCGATAACGGCCGCGACCAAAGCCATGCTTTTCCATCCGTACTTCATTGCGAAACCTCTGCCGTTCATCAAACCAGGCAGACAGCGTCTGGCACGTTCCCGCATCCAGCTGTACCGGCATGACGCTGTAGTTATGCGCCACTAAGTCCGCGTCTAACAAGGCTAAGGGTTTGGCGGCAGACAGACCTTGCAATGTATCAATGTTCACAGGCCAGTCCTTCTTCCATGGCCAGCAAGGCACGTTTGCGTTGCTCACCCCAGCGATAACCACCCAAACTGCCATCGCCGCGCAATACCCGGTGGCAAGGTATGAGTACGGCCAGTTTGTTCGCACCGCAAGCGTTAGCCACAGCACGATGCGCGCTAGGCGCACCGATTCCTTGTGCCACCTCCTTGTAGCTAAGATGCTGACCACAACCAATACGGGTTAAAAATTGCCAAACCCGGGTTTGAAACGCGGTACCAAAGAGTTGCACCGGCACCTGCGGCTGCGGCCCGCCGTGCTGTAAAAAAGCCTCCAGGGCAGCCATCCATTTATCCAGCTCAGTGTCCATGCTATCGGGTGTTGTCATAAGCTCAGCATTGGGAAAGCTTTGATGTAAGGCTTCAAGTAACTCCGTGAAGCTGTCAGCCAACTGCACACAACACACCCCGCGATCGGTTGCAGCCATAAGCAAATGACCAAAGCGGGTTTCTCTTAGCGCAAAATAGATTTCCAGTCCTTTACCGCCCTGACGCAATACCGAGGGAGTCACCCCCAAATTCTCTGGTAGTTTCTCATACACCCGGCTGCTTGAACCAAAGCCCGCCGCATAAATGGCATCCAACACGGCATCGCCTTGTTGCAAAGACTGCCTGAGTTTTTGCAAACGTACGGCGTGTTGAAACTGTTTTGGGGTAACGCCCAGCAAGGCTTTAAAACTGCGCTGAAAGTGAAAACTACTTAAGGCCGCACGCTCCGCCAGTTCAGCCAAAGATAAGGGCTGTTCGGCATGCGCTTCAATATAGCCTGCCACCTGTAAAACCCTGTTGTCGGTTGCTTCTGTCATATACCACCTCAGTGAATAACCACAGTCTAAAGGCTATCGCACCAACAGGAAAATCGCTGTCCGGTTCTTGCGGTATTAGTCCTCCTGAGCAGGCTTCGATGCAAGAAAATGCCAAAGCGTGAAAGCACAAGAACCGGATCGTCTAGGTAGCTTTGCCTGATTAGGCTTAGTGCTCTTTCTGTCCAATAAGGATTTTACTTATGAGTTTTCAATTTCATGCGCTGGACCACCAACAGTTTGTTCCTTTTTATGGCCTAAGTGATCAGGAGCTAGCCAAACATGGGATTTTCACCGACATTGTGGAACGCCCAGCCGGTTTTCCCTGCCGCGTTAGCCTCACCTTGCCAGAACCCGGAGAGCGAGTGCTGTTGCTAAACTACGCCCATCTGGATGTCGATAGCCCCTATCGTTCGAGTCACGCCATCTATATCCGTGAAGGCCAACGCACGGGCCAATTTAACGTAGGGCAAATTCCTGAGATGTTTAATCTTAAACGAGTTGCAGTGCGGGGTTTGTCTAAACACCACCACATTAAGGCCGGTGAAATGGTGCAGGGTGAACAGGAACTGAGGTTGTGTATCGAGCGGTTACTTAACAATCCCGATATTGCCTATCTGCATCTACACTCGCCAACCCACGGCTGTTTTTTGGCAACCGTGTCACGTGCAGCGGCTGCCAATGAGTTGTCTGGTGGATAACGGCTGACGATATAGTTTAATAAAAATGCGGGTAGAATCTTTTAAGCAATTTAAACCTTTGTCTATTCGTTACCGACTAAGTATCAAAGTGCACAAAAAGGAACAACAATGAACAAACAATGGTTGCTCGGCTTGTCATTACTTAGCCCGTTTTGCTTTGCTCAAACACTGCAACTCGATACCCAAGGTCTGCATCAATTTAAAATTGAAGCGGGCAGCGGCGACTTGCAAGTTAAGGGCGAGGCTGGTCTGAGCCAAATTCAGGTCGAAGCCAAGGCCAGATATCATTCCGGTGAGCCTCTGGAGGCAGAGAACTACCAACTCACCCTGGCCGCCGAGAAAGGTACTGCCCGGTTAATCGCCCAAACCAATCCACACATCAGCAATGCCTATATTGATGTGGTTGTGCGAATGCCAGCCAACCTAATGCTGGATATTGCGGATGGTTCTGGTGACATGCAGGTAAGTGACATTAAAGCCGCGGTAAAGATACAAGATGGTTCCGGCGACATGCGAGTCAGTCGGATTGGCGGTGAGATGCATATCAATGATGGTTCAGGTGACATCCATATCACTCAGGTAGCAGGTTCAATCGAAGCAAAGGATGCATCAGGTGAAGTGCGCATAAGTGAAATTCAGGGTGACATCCACTTGGTAGATGCGTCGGGCGGTATCTGGATCCAGGATGTTCAAGGCGATATCAGGCTGTTTGACAGCTCCGGGGATATAGAAGTGGACAAGGTCACTGGCCTGGTGGAGGTCGAAGACGGCAGTGGTGATATCGAGGTCAACGACGCTCAGCGTTTTGTTCTAAAACGTGATGGCTCAGGGGACGTAGAACTGAGCAATATAAGAGAACGTTAACTTAGAGACCTCTGGCACGCAAAGCTGGCATAGCGCTGGCTTTGTGTTTTTTGCCACAAGAGCACTGTGCTCAAAATACGTTATAAACCGGTGAGATCCGACGCCATACTACGTTTGGGGCGTTCGACCATACGATGAGTTTCTACCCCCTGGTCCAGCACGATAATGGTTGGGGTATATCGCAACTTGTATTGCTTATACAAACCCGTGGGCTCTTGCTTGTTCCTATCGACCGGCACCAGTTGTAACCACGCTGGGTTAACCTGAGACTCATCCAATAGTTTCAGTAGTCTGGGTACTTCGCGCTTACTGTCATGGCACCAGCTCCCATAAAACACTAATACGCCTTTACCACGCAATGCTGCCATCTTCCGCAGTTCATCTCTGCTGGGGGTATAAGCCTGATACTCGGCACGAAAATCCGGGTCTGCCAGCAGCTCAGAGCGCGATGTGGGTGCCGGATTTTCAACAGGCGGTGTTGAAGTATTCAGGGGTTGGGAAGCGGTATCCTGACCGCTTATCACACATCCACTCAGTACTAACAGCAGGGGGGCAATAAACTGAACTTTCATTTTCTGTCCTTGCGAAAAAGGACGCTCACCATACCCAATTTAGACAAAGGGGAAAAGCCCTGTTGTGCTGCAACAGGGCCTATACGCGTGATTTTTCAGCGAACGCCGCTGTTAGCCCTCAGACCAGGGTAGCCAGCATATCATCTCGGTATTCGACAAGGTCCTCCTGCTTACGCACCTTAGCTACATAATCAGGATTGGCTATAAAAGGACGGCCGATAGCAATTAGGTCAAACTTATCATCGGCTATCGCTTGGGCGGCGCCCTGTGCACTAAAACCGCCAACCCCCACCAGAGTTTTGTTGTAACGCTGACGCACATAGGCTGAGGCACGACCGTCCAGATAGTCAAACTCCATGCTGTCATCAAAAATGCCGATATGCAGATAGGCAAGTGCCCGGTTTTGCAGCTCGCTCAGCAGGTAATCGAATACCTGACGGTCACGGGCATCACCTTGCATATTAAAATAGGCCCCTGGCGAGATTCTAAGGGCGGTTTTCTCCCAGCCGATACGCGCAGCAATAGCGTCAGTGACTTCCAGTGCAAAGCGACTCATATTTTCTGGCGTGCCACCGTATTCATCCGTGCGCTTGTTGCTATCGTAATGCAGAAACTGGTCAATCAGATAGCCGTTAGCACCATGAATTTCCACCCCATCGAATCCGGCTTCAATGGCATTGGCGGCGGCTTGAGTATAGTCTTCGACTAACTGGTGTATTTCTTCCACACTGGCGGGCTTAGGTGTGACATAAGTCAGGTCACGACGACGGGGCACTGTGCCTTCAACTTTTTCAGCCGAGGGCGCTAATACATCACCGCCACCAAAGAAATGCGGATGTGCCACCCGGCCGGTATGCCAAAGCTGTGCAAATATCTTACCGCCAGCACGATGCACGGCACCGGTGACCTGCTTCCAGCCCTCAATCTGTGCCGCGCTATACAACCCCGGCGTATTGGGATAACCCTGGCCGTCGGGACGAATAATGGTCGCCTCACTGATAATCAGGCCTGCATCGGCACGGCGTGCATAGTAAGCGGCCATATCAGCAGTAGGCACCAGGTCATCGTCGGCCATACAGCGGGTTAACGGCGCCATCAGAATGCGGTTGTTTAGCTCAAGCTGGGCATTGAGACGAAAAGGATGAAAAAGAATGTCCGACATAACGGGCTCCTATTTTGAATGAGCATTCAAGATAGACATTCTTGAACGATCACTCAAGAACTTTTTTGAACAAACGCTCAAATATAGATATATAATCGCCCCGATAGAGGAGATGAAGATGCGCCAGGCTGAATTTGATCGTGAACAGGTATTAAGAAGTGCCCTGAAAGCTTTTCTAAATAAAGGCTATGGCAAAACCAGCATGCAGGATCTGACCAAGGCAACCGGCTTACACCCCGGCTCTATTTATTGTGCCTTTGGTAATAAGCGCGGCTTACTGGTAGCAGCGGTGGAGCAGTACAAAGAGGACAGAGACGCTCAGTTTGCGGCGACGTTTCCAAGCGATGCACCGGTTTTACCTTGCCTTAAACACTATCTTGATGAACTGGTTAATGAATGCCACAGCTGTGACAGCAGCCGCGCCTGTTTTTTGGTTAAGGCACTTAATGAAATGGCCGACCAGGATGCAGAATTACAAGCCGAGCTGAGCACCAGTCTGGAGTCTTGGCAGGCGGCCTTAGAGGCGCAAATTCAACGCGCCAAAGACCAGGGCGAACTGGCCGCAAGTAAAAACCCAGAAGTGCTTGCCCGTTATCTGGTTATGGGTATCTATGGCCTTAGAACCTACGCGCAAACCCATCCGCAGCGCGAGGTGCTACAGCAGCTAGCCGACCAGCTTTATTTGAGTATTTGTCAGTAGCAGTATGGGCTCGCATTTTCAAAGATATGGTCTTTTCCTGACAAACAAGGGCGGTATCAACTTGTGAGACATTTGTCGGGGATGGAATTCTCAAGTTAAGTGATATCGCTTTCCAGGCTATAGGCAAGTGCTTGATTTAATGGATGACTACCCACTCTTCGTATTCTTCGGATCTTCGTGGTGAGGAAACAGAATTCAAATTAACACGAAGGACACGAAATACACGAAGGGCGGAACAGCTACCACCACAGATCTAAGGTGTTTTTTGCAGTCTATACGGCCTTTGTGGTGAAAGAGACATTCAACATGTCACGCTTACCATAAAGTTAGTAAACGGCCCGAAGCGGGTATGCTTAATCCCAGCGAGCACTAGCTAGCGAAATTTAAACTAACCTGCCCCCTTGCTCCTAATGCAATCCGATATCCAAGCGGTACTATCAACGCCTAAAAGCAGTAGGAAAGCTCCCCAAGGTGGCTCTCATTGCCGGTCTCAGGAAGCTGATTGTCATATTAAATACCATGCTAAAAAACGAGGAGAAATGGCGTGAAAATATCGCTCAATTTATTGACTTGGGACCACTGTTACTTGTTAGAAAGTCGGAATAGCATACTCTAGAGCTTTATCTCTGAGCAGGAATGTCACTAGACGAGTAGATTCATCATAATTTACGATCTGATTCATAGTCTTGCTTTTAAAATAGTCACCAATCTCATTAGCTGAAATATCTCTTGAAAATAAGACGGTGTAGCTAACTGAGCTTTCCTTACATGCTGGTAAGTCAGAGTTACTCATGCACCTGTCATCTATAGTTGGCATTAAGACAGAAACCGAATAAAAATTATTAGCTTGTTTGTCAGCATCCAAATAGACTCTTGTGCTTACAGAAGCAACCATACAACCTGAACCAATATAGTGTTTATGAGAACGGCCAGAAATAGAACTTTGTCCAATCCTAAGGCTTTCTCCATTATCTGTCGAAATTGGAAAAGACTGATAATACTCATGAGCACATTGTTCACGTTTAGTGTTCGATATTTCTGACGAAGGTAAATACCCCCAATCCCAAACAGGATCAGGCTCTTTCTTTCCACACCCAAATAAAAACAACAAAGCTAAAAGGTAACTCAAATTCTTCATAGGCTTTCTAACGCTTCACTCAGCGGCCGCGTTCGCGCTCCGATGCAGTGACTTGTTAAGGCCCTGTTCCCCCAAATATTTTGAGAGTGCCTGATAATTATTTAAATGATCTGCTGAATAAGCTGGTAAAACAAATAGACCTAAGTTGGATGCTAACTTCAGCATACCTAGACACTCGTCTTGTTTTTTATACTTGAAGTGAATTGTCCAATTATCTTCAAACCAAAGCTCAACACCTAAACAGTTAAAAACTAAATTTGGTGAATATACTTCATCAAATAGATTCGAAACATATAGGCCGAAGTCATCGTCACTTACAAAGCGAGAAAACTGTAATTTTTGCTTTGAATTACGACCGATATACTTGTATTTAAATGGTCTCTCTAACTCTACTAGTTGAGCCAAAAAACTTTTTATGGCGTTATCCCAAGAACGTTTTTGATCTTCAGTTGCGTTAGTAATGATGCTAAATGAGTCGGATTCATAAAGCCAATGATCAAATACAGTTATCGCTGACCAGCTAAAGTCTTCAACTGTACAATCTTCATTGTATTTCAAAAGAAATGAAAACTTCTTAGAAAGTTCTTCATTTTCTATTTTTGTAAGATTCCGAAAATTTCGCATAAGAGCCTTAACGCCTCAATCTGCAGACGCGTTAGCGGTCTGCTGCATTGATTTGTTAGGGCCGAGATCATAGGGAACGCCTCCATTGGTGCCAAAGGCACCGCCATAGTACTTCTTCAAATTAACGCCTATATCTTTCTTCACTTTATACTGCAATAGCATATCTTCATTAGCTATCGCTATTTTTGACCCTGCAAGTGAATAGCCATTCTTACGCTTCTGTATTGGTAAATGCTCTAACATCTGGAACTCAATAAGAAGATTCTTAAACTGCCCAGAGTCTGAAACGCCTTCTAGGCAATTGACAAAGAGCAATGCGAGTTCTTTTGTAGAAAGCTGCGCTCTCAGTATGCTTGAATACTTTCTCTTTTCTTCAGACGTCAATTTATTTTCTTCGTAACCATCAATAACTTTCAGGGCTTGGTACAAATTTCTGAAATAGTGGCCTAATATATGATTGTGATTCTTCTGAATATTTTTATAGCGCTCAAGAGCATCCTCAGGGGTTTTTGCCTCGATGGACAAGAAAGCCAAGATTTCCTCAAATACAGCCCTCCCTTCAACCTTACCTGTAGGCTTATTGTAAGAGGCGCTCACACCTAACTGAGAGTTAATAAAAGATGCGGCAACACCTTTAAGAGCCTTTTCTGCCTCACTCCTATAACTAAGTTCCTCCAAGTCAACTTTCAGGTTATCAACAATTTTATGGTGCAGATCAAGGATATTGAAAAAGGTCGTTTCGATTGCCTGCGTACTGAGAGCGTCGGCAGTCTTTTCGTATTCGTGTCGGGCCAGACGCAGCTCTTGCCGCTGAATTACGATGGTGGCTATTAGTCCGAACAACGTAAAGAAAGTTAATATCGGATTTAGAACTCCACCTAAGAAATCGCCGAAAACTCCTCCTCGATCAGTAAAGGATATTAAAAGTAAGTTGACTATCAATAACAGTCCGGCGCTCAATACTGCAAACGAGAGAACTTTAAACAACACCTTATTAAGGCTGAGACTTCTTTTATCTTCGTTGGCCTCGGAGAACATAGACTCAAAAGCGGGATACTTTTGATCTAGATAGCGGTTCAATCTATTAAATGTTTCTTTGGACCATTCCTTCATTATTATTTTCCAAATTATGCAAGTTCACTGCAATGAGCCCTAACAGTGTATTACTGTGAATTCGCGTTATACCGCAAACTGAAAAACGCCAAGAAGTCACAGTTCCCATTGATTTTTTCCATACTAACAACACCTTAGCGAAGTCTGCCAGCGCTTTTAGCCCCAGCACACATGGGTGAAAGCGAGAATTGGGATTTATATAGGTCTCTGTATGTCCAAACCTTTGGATATAAATATCATTCAATTCAAAGACATATAGCCAGTCAAAATGGACAAAGCGAGACACTGGCTGCGCTAAACCGAGAATTAATCTCGAAAAGCGAGCGAGTGCAACTTATCACTGTACAAATGCACCGCCATTCCTAGTGAAGAGTTGTTAGGTACTTGTCGCTAAATGATTACCTCAGAAGGCTAGGTTGGAGGTTTGCTTTTCGCTCAAACTCGTTTGTTATCAGGTCTTGCAAACATCTACCATCTAGTAGCGCCTTTTTACGACTAAACACCTTAACCTCTGTGACAACGGTGAAACCACAACCAGCGCCGGTTTGATGTGATTAGATAACAAAAATCCGGCCCCCTAAGGTAGCCGGATTTTTTACTTTCAATAGCAGCTTAATAATAGAAATTAAGCGGATATACCGCCATTACTCTGCAGCTGGGTACAAGCTATCCCACCACTGCGGCTGGCCTTTGAGGTGTTTGTCAAAATACGCCAACATAGTTGCCCACCAATGGAAGGTCTTTTCGCGGGCCAGGATATGGTGGTTGTCGCCTTTGTATTCCACCAGGTCCACATCCTTGCCCAACAGCTTCAGCGCGGTATACATATTCTGACTCTCGCCAGGCGGCACATTGGTATCCGCATCACCGTGGATAAGTAACATAGGATTGCTGACCTTATCAGCATGGAATACCGGGCTATGCTGGCTGTACAGATCGGTATTATTCCAGGGGAAACTGCCACGCGACGCCACACCCGAATACATAGCGCCCCACCAGCCCTGGCCCCAATAGCTGGTCAGGTTTGAGATGCCGGCGTGGGATATAGACGCGGCAAAAATATCCGTCTGGGTGGCCAGATACATGGTCATAAAGCCGCCGTAGGATGCACCCAGATGACCGACTTTATCGGCATCTACAAAGGGATGCGCGGCCAAAAAGGCCTTAGTGCCATCAATGATGTCTTTAGCGGTATAGTCACCCCAGGCGTTAACGTGCTTGGCAGAAAAGTCCTGACCAAAGCCATATGTGCCGGTGGGCTGCAACACATACACCACATATCCATTGGCTGCCCAGTGGTTAAAGGGGTAGCGACCGGTAAAGGCGCGGCTGACCGGCGCGGTGCCACCGTAGTAATACACCAAGGCTGGATACTTAGCGGCCTTATCGAGGTTATGCGGCAGGTATACCCGCCCCTCAATAGTCACACCTTCGGCATTAACAAAGTTAAATTCCTCAAGTTGGGGAATACGGGTATCGGTGTAGCTGCCCATTGAGTCCCACAGCTTTTCTGCTTTGCGTCCAACGCGCTGCTTAAACAGGGCCTGCGGGCGAGAGGCTGTTGTGCCTGCATATAGGAGTTCGGCTTTATCATCTGGCGTTGCTGCCCAATAGCGCACCACATCCAGCTGTTCAGTCAGTTCCTGATACTTGCCTTTACTCACATCGAACAAGAACAGTGGTGAGCGGTCAGCCTTGGATACCGATAACAGCAGGTCATCATTATCCTGTACTTGCATGCTACTGATGGCAGGATCAAAGTCTTTGGATAAAGCTTTAATCTGCTCGCCCTGATAATCCATATGATACAGCTGGCCGTCGTAATCATTGGCAACCAAGCCAGCACTGACGTTTAGCCCAACACCACCGGCAAAGTTCGGCCCACCAATCACATACAGACCATTTTTGGCATACTTCGCATCGTTAAAGGCCAGATAGTCGCCAATCTTGCGCTCTGTGCCACTCGCCAGCTCCAATTCAAACAACGCGGTTTTACCGTGCGGCGGCTGACTGTAATCCACCACAGAACGGGAAAACAGCAAGGCTCCACGCTTTTCATCAACATCCAACAGATGGCTGCTGGCGCTGTCTTTAGTTAACTGTCGAATCATACCGCTGGCAATATCCAACAGGTACAACTGACTGTTGTCACGCCAACCGCTCCAGCGATCTTCCAGCGCCTGGAAGTGCTTAACCAGCTTACCGTCGTCTTTACCTTCTTTATTCCAGCTAAACACCAGCTTGTCATTACCTACATAGGTAAAGCCGCTGGCGTCTTTTAGTTCTGCGGTTAGGGTGGTTTGTTGCTGATTCTTCAGATTCAGTAATTGCAGCTTATTGTCTTTGCTAAATAACAAGTGCTGGTTATCGGGACTAAATACCGCACCGGAAGGGCTGCCGTCCCAGCGCTGCACAACCTGCATACCATCCAGTTTTACCAATTCGGTGCGGCTATCGGGGCTGTCACCCTTGTCATCATTAAAGCTTTTGTAACTGACCAGTGCATAGTCACCGTTATCAGACAGGCTCAAACCAGAGACTACTTCCGCATCGAAAAGCTGCTTGGCCGACAAACGCTTATTCCCTTGGGTTTGGCTGACTTGATCGCTGTCGGTTTTGCCGACAAAGTCGAATGCCAAGGCTTCATCCGTCTTGGAACCAGAAGCCAGCACAAACAAACTGTGCTCTCCTGTGGTCATCGCCAGCTTAAAGCCCTTATCCCCTTTTGCCAGCTTTTCACCGTTAAGATACAGGCTGGGCTTTTCAAGCCCCGTTACCACCAGTTCCCCCTGGGTATAGCGATCAACGCTTAACTGCGTTTTATACAGTGACAGGGCTTTCTCGTCGGGGGTGAATTGGCTTAATGACTGCCAGTTGTAGGCCTTACCGAACAGCTTAACCTTGCTCGCCTTATCATTGGCCAAACGGGTTTGCAGATTATGATAAATGGCGTCCTGATGCGGGCCATCCTGCAGCAAACCTGCATCAACCGGCCCCAGAGCCTGAATATTGTCGTTATGTAGAGGTGCAGCCACCAGCGGAGCAGAGAACGCCACCAACAGTGCCAGGATAGTTTTTTTCATTGTTGTCCTTGATAGCAAATCACTATTGCGACCAAGAGCATATCAAAGGGGATTGTACGGAGCTAACCTAATGCGCCAAGCAGAGTAATTCATAAGAAAGAACTCCCGCAGGCTTACTATACGAAGAAGACGATAAATCAGCCCTGAGGGGATTCAACCGGCTTGGGTTTACACGCGTCGGCGAAAGGCTGCCCGACACGACGACATTGTGTCAGGGCGAAAATACGTGCATAAAATGCGAATACCTGCTGCATAAAACCTCTCAGATCAACCTCAGTATTGATAGCCTGATAGTTTACTTAAAACTCAGCATTTTGTTGTTTTATTACAGTTATTTGTTTTTTATCTTTTTGATCACAGATAACAAAAAGCCAACAAATGATAGATAAACCATAATATACAATCAGTTAAACCCTTTCATGACTAGACGTTTGGAGATGTAGCTTTCTGACCTCTCCTTACTATTTGTAATTTAATTACCTTGCTGGCGACGACCTCTTAACAAGTAGTACCACAACCCCGTGATAAACAGCAGCAGCGGTATCAGGCCGCCAGCAAGCAACAGCAATCGATAGCCCTCTCCCCCTACTGCTGCCATATGCAGCGGATACATTAAATTGTAAAAGCGCTGGCCGGTACCAAAGTCATCGGCCAATTGGCTGGCTACAATCTGCTTACCCTCAGCATCCAGCATAAGCCTGGAGCGGCCGTTAGGGTGCCACTCGTTTATTGACTTGGCTCGCATTGAAATTGCATCTGATGCAGCGCTACGTAAGCTCAGAAGACGGAACTCCATCTTTGGCCAATATTCGACAGCCGTATTTAACGCGGTTTGCCAATCTGTTTCAGCCAGCGGCTGGGATTGAACCGTAACAGACTGAGCACCCTCTGGTGGATCATTCATTAACCAGCTGAAAACCGGACGCACTTGCGCGGAAAAAATCAGCGCCAACGCCGTCAACAGTGCCAGTAATTGCAGGGGGAAAGAAAGGCTGGCGACACTGGTATGCCACTGTCGCATTGTACGTAAGTCGGCTTTCGGCTTGGGCAGGCGCCACAATTGACGGCGAAAATGCCGCGGCCACCACTGTACGAGCCCTGCGACAAACATAACCAATACGCCTAGGCCCAGATAACCCATAACCAGCCTGCCATCCTTACCGGCCAGCAAATGTAAGTGGAAATCGTATAACCAACCGATAAGGTCGTTGTGGGCCGGTCGTATCAGCCTGAGATTAGCCTGATGATCATAATAATGGCGATCATCACTATGGGTAACCGCTTCCAGCCAGGGAGCCTCAGCCTCCGGCAATTTGATATAGCGAAAGCGGGGATCGGCTTGCAGTTGATTGACCAGCGGCCCCCAGATACGAATATCCGCTACCAATTCAATCTCCCTTAACTCAGGGTATTGAAAACGTAGCAAGGGATTTTTATACAGCAGCAAAGCACCGCTGAGGCTAACCAGCACCAAGTAAATGCCCAGCCCTAAGCCTAACCAACGGTGCAGTTGCCGCGCGGTCATCTGGTGTTTTCCTGCCAAGAAAACACCGGCCCCTTAACTTGGTATCCCGCCGCCATCACAGCCATCAAAATGCGTGCTGCCAGGTCAGGCTAAGTGTTCTGCCCATACCGGCAAAATGGCTGCTAGCGGCCGGATTGGTCTGTGAGTGATACGTGATGTACTGCTTGTCGGTTAGGTTATCCAGGCCCAGCGTCAGACTCCCCCACTTCGCATGTTGATAGCGCAGCGAGGCATCCAACGTCAGGTAACCGTCAAAATCATTACTGGCATTAAAGTCCATATCAAACAAACGGTTCATCTGAATGCGGCTACTCAGCTCACTCGTCCAGCTTTGTTGCCAGTACAGATTTAAGCGCTCGGGTGCCACATTCACGCCTCCGAGATCCGACTCCACCACACCGTCACCATCGCTGTCATACTGACCTTGAGTGCGGGCATAACTGGCGCCAATCAGGCTGTGGCTATTCAGGTAAACCTGCGCCTGCAGTTCAAAGCCGGAAATTTCAGTTTTTTCCCGCTTAACGGAGAAAATACCATCGGCATCCGGCTGCAAACGTGAGCCTAAATCTGAGTCGGACTGAAAATAACTGCTTTGTAAATTCAGCCAGTTGTTGCTGTATTCCAGGCCAATTTCTCGGTTGTCAGATACCACAGGCTGTAAACTCAGGAAGGACGTGACCGACATGCCCGGCTTATTGATACCGCGCAGCACCCTACCCACATCCGGCATGCTGAAGCCTTCACTGTAGCTGGCGAACAAACGCAGCTCAGGGGTTAACTGATACACCACGCCCAGATTTTGCAGCAGCTCGTTGAAACTCGGCTCGCCGCCTTCCACAAAGGTGCTGTTGTAGCTGGCTAAGGTGGTGAAGTCGTCTACTTTGAGCTTGCCGTATTCGTAGCGGGCACCAATATTAAATACCCAGTCATCGATACCGTCATAACGAAGTTGAACGAAAGGTGCCAGGTTATTAAATTTGGCCGCTGGCACCCATTTACGACCGGTCAGCGCCAGCTCCTGATAGGTTTCATCCGACAGCCAGTCTAATCCGGTGACAAGATCCAGATCCGTACCGGCCAGATTCTGCTTAAACCAAGTCAGGCGACTGCCGTATTTTTCGGACTTGTTCTGTGACTGGTCATACAGATTGTCACCATAGGCAGGATCCTGGAAGGCGGCGAAACGGCCACCGCCGTACAAGGCCGCAAAGTCCTGCACAAACAATTGCCAGGTTAACTGCCCGCCAAAAACCGCCTGGTGCTGGTAGTCGAGGGAGGCAGTGGTGACTTTATTCTGCGGGGCATCGCCATCAATTTGCCCTTTAATCGCAGAGGTCGGCAGCCCCAGAGCAGGATCACCCGCCACGGATAGATAATCGCCATTTCCCTGAATATCGAAATGGTTCACCATCAACTGCAGGCTTTGCTCTTCGGTCATCTGCTGGCGGACTTTAACGAACAGATCCTGGCTTTTGGAATCTTGGGTGTCTCCCTGCGTACCATCCACACCAATAAGCTCACCATCGCCATCACGATACATACCTGTGCTGGTTAAAGACACACCAGCCACAAGCTCGGTTGACTCTCCGGCATGGCTAAACAGATAGCTGGCCTTGTAGCTTTGACTGTCACTGCCACTCGGTGTTGAGAAACCGGCACTGAGCTGATGGGGCTTTTCACCCGCTGATTTAGTCACAATATTAATGATACCGCCACTGGCGCCCATGCCCTGAATAGCATTGGCCCCGCGAATCACTTCGATACGCTCAATCATGGTCGGATCAATGGTTTTACCATCCCGGGAGCCATTGCGCAGAGGGTTTGATTGAGGAACACCGTCAATCATATACAAAGGTTCACGGCCACGCAGAGTTTCACCGGCGGCGGTTAATTTCTGACGGCTGGGTGAAAAGCCGGGTAACAAGTTACCCAATATTTGCGATAAATCCTGGGTATGCGCGAGCTGAGCCTGAATCTCTTCCTGACTAATCAGACTAATGGCCGCTGGCACGGTGCTAACAGGGTAAGCACCACGGGTTGCCGTTACCGATACACGTTCAATATCATCCGCTGCGTGTACAACTGTGGTGACGGCGAGAAGTGGAACAAGAAATTTGCCAGACATGGAAAGAAACCATTAATGAGAAGGATTCGCATTTTATCACCAGTTCTGACAGGGTCAATGGTCAGGGCCGCCTCTTTTCCGTTCCAGCGGCCCTTATTTGATGTTATTCCAACACCACTTTCATCACACCACCTTTAAACAGACCAAGATACAACACTTCCTTACCCTGCTCTCGACGACTGGCCATACTGTAAACACCGCCAAACAAACTGCTATCCGGATGCTGATAGTTCTGCCAGGTTTTGCCAGCATCCCGGCTTATCTCAAGAATAAGACTTTGCGGATTGTCGTAATCTTTACTCCAGCCGGCGGTGTACATCACATCCGGATTTTGACTGTCCAGCAGCAAGCCAAAGTAAAAGCGATAGTTGTCATTGGTACGCAAGGCCTGCCAGCTCTGCCCATAGTCGCTGCTTTGGATCAAGCCCCCTTCACCTGTTACAAACACGCGTTCAGGATTAGAGGGATGCATAACAATTGACTTCACCACACTGGGGGCCGGCAGCAGGTCGACAATATCCGGATAACTTTCTTCGGCCAGCGTCTCGGTATCCAATTTTCGCAGAACGATATTCTCGATGGCGCCCTGGCCACCATACCAAACATCAGGCTTGCTGGGATGCACCGTTAGCGCCGACATGCCACGGGCAAAACCGTTCCAGCCTCCGGCTAACAGACTCCAGTTACGGCCTCTGTCTTCCGATACCGCCAGCACGTCATAACCGACGCCATATAGCTTGCCTTGGTGCAGTGCAAGCTTAAAAGCAGGCTCCCCGCTCATATCACTGTAGTTGTGAGTCAATACCTCCCAACTCAGACCATCATCCTTACTTTCAGCCAACAGGCTTTTATCTTTCTGCATGGCGCTAATAAGCAAGTGCCGCTCGCCGTAGCGCACCATGCTCAAGACATGCCAATCGGCCTGGCTGCGAAGCTGCCACTGGCCATCCTCAAGTAAGTAAACACCCGCATCAGTTGCGGCATATACACTAGATTCGGTGGCCATCAATTGGTTGATAATTTTGCCTTGTAAGCTGACTTGCGCAAAAGCAGGCTGAGAAACGGTTGGCGGAGGGTTTGGCTTGGGTTCCTCAAGAGTACCGCCGCCCGAACCACAGGCCGACAGCAGTGCGCAACAAACAATAAACAATCCAGAACGGCGAAGAGTGGCATAATTCATTCGATTTCTCCCTTTATTATGTTTAGCTTAATCCCTGCAACCTTTTGTTATCACGGCACAATTTGTGAATAATTGTAATGTACCCTGCACTTTCAACTTCGGATAGCATTATGCTTGTCAAAAGCGTTATCTAACCTAATATAGTGAATCGTAAGTTACATGGTTTTGAGTAGAAGGACAGCCGCAGCGGCTAGACGGCTGAAACGACAAGTTTCAATTAAGGAGAGACACTATGTACCCATTAACGACGATGTTTGCTATTCCCATCATTTTAGAGGCGATGAGCATGCTACAGGGACTCGGAATTTAGTACATTCGGCGACTTAATTTTCCTCACGTAGCTCTTTAAGTCGCCCTTTATAATTGCGGCTCACTTTAACCTCTTCTCCACAGCGCAGCATAGCGTGGTACTCCCCGTTAGAATTGGGGGTCAGACGCGTGAGTTGTTCAAGATTGATAATCGCCGAACGGCTAACCCGGCAAAAGCGCTGATGATCCAAGTTAGCTTCAATACCACTAAGAGTGTGACGGGCGATGTGTGCGGCATTATCGGTATGCACACAAATGTAATCGCCAGCCGCTTCTATCCAATTAATCTCATCAACTTTAACCCGCAGCCATTGACTGCCGTTCTTTAAGGAAAGGTAGGGATTCAGCGTGGCAAGACTACGATCTGTATCTTGCTGTAACTGCTCGAGCATGCCCGCAAATGTCTTACCGGTGCGCTGACGGACCAGTTGATCAAACTGCGCTAGTGACTGCCCTGCTTCTCTCATGGCACGGCGGTGAATAAACCCCTCAATGCTTTTACGCACACGCTCAACGCTAATAGGTTTGAGAATGTAATCCTTTATTCCCTGCTGATAGGCATCCACCGCAAACTGGTTCAGCGCGGTCACATAGATAACCTCAGTGTGCGTTTGCAGCCGTGCTTTGAGCGCATTCACTAATTCAACCCCACTCACATAGGGCATCTCAATATCCAGCAGTACCAGATCCGGGTTATGTTCTGAGATGGCATCAAGTGCCTCAAGACCGTTACGACAACTGGCAACCAGTTCAACCGTATCAATCTCTTGCAAACACATCGCCAAACCTTCCCGAGCCAACAACTCATCATCAGCTATGACAACGGTAATTCTGTCCATGGTTCTTCTTCAAATGGAATAACAAGAGTCACCCTCAGACCGTGAGAGCCTTGCACATCCATTCTGAGCTTTTGGTGCTGACCATATAGCACCTCTAGTCGCTCAATGATGTTTTGCAGGCCAACACCGCTGAGGTTCACCTGATTAACATCCGTCAAAGGGCCATTATCCGCAACTTGCAAATGTAACATCTTGTTTTCAAGCCAAGCCTGTACCTTGATCACTCCACCTTCCGACATTTTGGCAATGGCATGTTTAATACAATTCTCTACCAGTGGTTGCAGCAGCATGCTTGGCACCATAGCCATTCGCGCCTCCGGGGTGACAGAGACCTCGACATCAAGGCGGTCAGAAAACCTGACCTTCTCAATTTCCAGATACATCATCAGCGCTTTAATTTCGTCATACAGACGTATTTTCTTTTCCGGTTCGCTGTCCAGGGAAAAACGCAGGAAGGTCGCTAGTTGCTCAATCATTTTGCCACTACGCGGCTTATCCCCCTTCATCACCAAAGTTGATAACGCATTGAGGGTATTGAATAAAAAATGGGGGTTAATCTGGTAGCGGAGCATGCGAATCTGCGCCAGGTGGCTAAGTCGGGCTGAGCGCAGTTGCTGCTCTTGCGCCTGCACAAGACGATAATGATAGTTAATGCCGAAATACAAGCTACTCCATACCATCATGATAAAGAAGGAGTTGCTGACCATCATAAACAGATATTTCCAATGAAACTTGGGATTGGCGCTAAGGTGGAAGATGTCTTCCCCGTCAACCCAATAAAACAGCAAGTTCTTTGGCACAATCCACAACAACGCAAGCAGCGCACTTATAATAAAAATCACTACGGCCTGCGAAAAGAAAGGCAAACTCCAACACCGCTGGTACAAGTAACGAACAGGCAGTGTCAGGGCAAAACCAAGGAAAGTAACTGGCATCAGAATATAGAACATCTGACTACCAAGGGGGTTATAGTTTCCAATGAACAGCATGTTGTCGGCGAGCATCAGCAGGTAGTAGAACAGCCAACCACTTATCTGCAATAACCAAAAAGATGGTTTCATCACAGTGCTAGGGGGCGACAGATCACTCATGTAAATTTAGCCCCAGCCGCTGAAACAACACATGTCGATACCCCTGACCAATACGTACTTCATCACCATTGACCATCTCAAGACTATTGTAGCGTCCCATGGAACTGGTAATTGCCTTTAGAAAGTGACGATTGATCATCGCTGAGCGGTGTACCCGAATAAACTGGCAAGGATCTAAACAAGCCTCCATTCCCGTCATCGATTCCCGGTACAAATAAGTTTTATCGTGGCAATGGAGTTCCATGTAATTACCCGCACCACGAATCCATAGAATGTCAGTGGTGCGCACAAACTGTACATTACCAAGAGAGCGGATGGACAACACTTCCAGTGGTTTGGCCCGGTTATCAAGCTGCGCTTCCAGTTTATCTAATACCTTATCTACTCGCTCAGCAGAAAACGGTTTTAGCAGATAATCAAAAGCATTAATTTCGAAAGCTTTCACAGCATATTTGCCATAGGCAGTAGTAAAAACCCAGCGGGTATCAAGATAGCTACACAGTTCATTGGCAAGCTGAAAACCACTGCCGCCAATAATTTCGATGTCCATAAAGCATACAGATGGCTTTGTCTGTAAGAGTACCTCTCTAGCCTCTGTGAACTCTCGTGCCTCAGCAACAACATGCCATCCCGGACGCTCATTAAGCAGGTGCGCAACCCGCTCTCTTGCCAACACTTCATCATCTACAATCACACAATCGTACATGTTACCTCCAGGAAGTTTTCGCTGGATCTTCAATATAAGAGCGCTGCTTCCGTACATACGACCTCAGCACGTTGGAATACGGCGACAAAAGGTGAAACCCAGAATTTAATTAAGATGATGTTTGCGAATTGCCTGTAGGTTCCACTTCAGAATAGTACCGGGCGGATAGCCATAGTCGCCAAGATGCGCATACTTCGTTAGCATGAACTGGATGATATGTTGAGAGTTTGCCTGACGCTGGCTGACATCTGCATTGATTAGGCGTTCATCAACCAACTGACTAAGATCCAACAGGTAATTCCGTTGACTTTCAATTAATTGAAAACCCCCACTATCACCATGCCCACCGTACAAGGTATCCACCTTGCCAGCATAGTTCGCCTGCAACCTCTCAAACTGGACAAGTATTCGGGGTAGATCGCCATCACCTACGTAATAATGGTGATGCGCCATCAGCAGGTCGCCCACGAATAAACTGCGGCTAGCTGCATGATAGAAAACGCTAGCGTTAACCGACTCGCCGCCATTGAAGTCTTCAACCTCCAAGTTGAAATCGCCTATTCGTACTTGTCCCTTACTGGGTAAGAGCTCCTGTACCTGAGGTGGTTTTGTCAGCCAAACATCCTTACCAAACTGCCGGGCCCCCCGGCGTTTAAACTGTTCGAAATCCCTATCTATATTTTCCGCGGTTACCTGGGAGGCATAAACCGGAAACGCGCCCAACACAGCCTTCATGGCCATTATGCCCATATAGTGATCAGGGTGCGGATGAGTCAACAACAACCCAACAACCTCTTTGTGCTGAGCTTGAATAACGGCAGCAAAATTTGACGCATCCGAGCGTCTTAGCAGGCTGTCTACTAATAAAATCTGCCCTTCACTGGCAAGCCAGTATGCATTTGCCGACCAGTCGGCTTCCATTGTCGAAAAACGTTTAACCTGAATATCAGCCAATGCAGAATCTACAAGCAGGCAACAACAGAGTATTAACATTCGCATCAAAGCCCCCTGCAATCACTCAGCCACCTTAGCGGATAGTTAGTCACTTAAAGACCGAGTCGAAGCCATTAGATATTTTGATAATTTGGATAAAATACAGCGGTAAACTTACGTTCACCGCTGTCTGCCGAGCTTAGAAAGCCAAGTTAAGCCCCAATCGCAGTTGCCTTGGGGTCTGCATCGTCATAGGCAGTCCATAGTAAGGGTTAGGTGTGCCTGATTGTGTTTCAGCCAATTCATTGATCGCCAAAGTCTGAGAGGTATCGAGCAGGTTAAACACATCCAAAGAGATCCTGCCATCGGTTTCCCCAATGCTGAACTTGTAGGTCATTGAAGCGTCCAAACTGAACACCCAAGGACTTCTGCCGTTGCTGCCCCGCGAGTTAAACACATACTGCTGTGTAGCGGAGTTAAACACATAATAGGTATCACCGTATGGCGGTTGCAGATAACCCAGATCGGTCGGGAAGCTGCGACCACGAATACTCAGTGGACGCCCATCAATCAATGAAGCATTCCAACCTACTGATAGGTCGTCATTAATACTGTAGGAACCATAAAACTTAAAGGCATGGCGACGATCATTAGGCAAGTTACCATTTGCACCAATGGCACTAGCTTTAAAGTCCAGGAACGAACTGACGCCGGTATCAGTTTGCAGGTTGTCAGAGTTCACTCCGCCCTCATTGTTGCCATAACTGTGAGACCAAACATATTGGGCCGTCCACATCAGGTTTTCAGAGCGATGCACCAGCTCAAACTGCACTGAACTGTAATCCCGCTTGCCTTCTGGAATACCAAGTTCCTCAGCGCTGTAGTACTTCTGGCTACCAGGATCAATCTTGCCATCACCATCAACATCCTGTGCAAAGGTGTGCCCTTTGCCTGGGTTGAATAAAGTACAAATAGAGCCTTGGTTGGTTGGATCTATTTCCTCACCACAGTAGTCATCACCCATATTGTTGGTTGTGCGGTAAGTAGCCCTAACCGTTCCTGAATACTCATCGTTAAATTCGGTCTGATAGCCAATGATGTACTCTTGCAAGGATTGGGCTGAATACTCGGGTGCAGCGGACAAACCAGGATCAGGTATTGAACCTGTGCCATTAATATTAGTATCCAACAGGGTCGTGCCGGATGGCGTGCCGTCAGCTCCGTTAATTCCAGTAAAGGTAAGGTATTCCGTCATATCAGCAATACCTGAAGCCGTACGATAATTGGTATTAATTGGCACTGGGAAGAAGTACTCGCCATAATTAGCGAAGATTTTTGACGAACCATCCCCTGTAGGGTCATAAGTCAGACCAAGACGCGGGGCAATTTGGTTGTCCAGTTTCACAAACGCAACCCCCGTCTTACCGTAGTTGGTGGCCACATCACTACGAATCCCCAGCGTCAGGTTTAGCTGGTCGGTAACACTCCATACGTCTTCTATGTAATAGGCATAATTCTCAGTTTTAAATTTGCCACCTCCGGTAAATACTCGCTTGGATACATAATCAAGGGGGGCACCTGTATTGTTTGTGTAGTCAGTACCTTGAATAATGGCACCCACTCCAACCTGACCATAAGTATAAGATGCCCCACCTGCCGGCACTGTTGTATGCTCAGCCTCAATGGTTTCCTTATCATAACCAAAACGAATCAGGTGATTGTCCAATGCCCACTCAAAATCGATACGCAAGGCATCTCTTTGTAATTCATTATTGTCAACAGGGGAGCCAGAGCCACACCCCACAACGCTGGGGACTGGTCGGTTGTCTGCCACGGACGGACAATCAGCGTCCGAGGGAATAATACTTAGGTCAGTTTTAAACCGCCCAGCCAATACCGACAGAGAGAAATCATCGGTAATGTCGCTGTTAAATGTCAAAGTGTGAGTGTCGCCCCCTTCTTTACGTTCAACCAGACTTGGAGAGGCAGAAGGATCCTTTGCGTGCGTTTGGGTGTCATACGCAGTGCGAGTTCGTTCATTGGTACTGTCGTCAGAAAAACCGAAATAAGATAAGCGGTTTCTGTCATTGATTTCCCAATCCAGTTTCAATCCCCAGAACGCATCAGAACGCTCATCGTCATGGAAGAAAGTATCAGCTTGGGTTCTGAGACCGCCCACTCGTGACGGATAGGCGTAGTTGCGCTCAGATTTACGGGGGTTGTATATGGCATAAAAAAACAGATGGTCTTCTATAATAGGGCCACCAGCGGACACAGTCACATTCAACTCTGTAAATTCATTTGAAGTAGTGTCCTTATAAACCGTACCGTTGATGTTCTTCACCACCCGGCCGTCACCAAGGTAATCAGGGGTGTAATAAGCGGTAGCACCAAACTCAAATTCATTAGTGCCAGACTTGGTCACAGCATTTATAACCCCACCGGTTGAACGTCCATACTGGGCAGAGTAGCCACCGGTTTTTACCTGAAATTCTTTGTAGAATTCAAATGGCACTGTGCCACAGCCCAACCCTTTTTCAGGGTCAGTTACATTCATTCCATTGATGTAACAAACGTTCTCAGCAACCGAAGAACCTGAGAATGATGCCAAATTGCCAAAACGATCTTCACCCTGCACGGTGCCGGGAGCAAGTAAGGTAATGGCTGTAACGGTTCGGCCAACCGGCAGGCGGTCAAACTCGGCTTCACCAATAGTCAAACCGGAATCCGATGTATTCATATCCACGGCCGACACACGTGCAGCAACCACGGATATGACTTCCATATCATTTCTAGCCAGCTCAAAACGTGCATCAGCAGTACTCCCGACCGTCACACGAATAGCGCGGGTATCCAACACAGCTCCCGCCTGCAACACAGATATTTCATAATCACCAATGGCCAGTTGTGGAAAGCGGAAAGAACCATCACTATCCAGTTCAATATTGCGTTCAAACCCCGTTGCTGGATTTCTGACCAGGACCGAAACCTTGCCAGAGTGTAAACCGGATACAGAGCCTGTAATACTGCCGGTGGAACTCCCCGCAGCTAGTGCCGATGTTGATACGCCAAACGCAGTTGCAATAGCAAGTGCAGCCAAGTGCCTGTTGAATGTCTTTTTCATCTCGCGTCTCCATTATTGTTATCCCGGCCAGATAAGGCCGATTAGCGAGACACTAGCAGTGGATAAAATCCTCCGTAGGCGAGATGTGACTAACCATTCAGCCCAGGGGATATTCACGACAGTTCATGATAAAAGGCATGTCGTAATGCATCCGAACCTATATGGTCACTAAGGAAATAAAGAAGCAGCGAAAATGTACAATTCCATCAGAGGGACTAGGGACGAACTCAGGTGAGCAGTTATCTGTATGTTAACCTTACGTATTTCCGCTCTTTTGCATCCCTGTGATGGTGGCATACCGTTCATTGTGAAAAAAACGGCGCCATCGGCGCCGCTTAACTTTCCTTTGCTCTTTTATCCAGCTTGCAGGGGTAATATTTTCAATTCAACCCGACGGTTGCGCTGGCGATTAGCATCGCTTGAGTTATCAACCACCGGCTGATACTCACCCAGGCCAACGGTGGTGATACGGCGATAATCAACCTGCTGACCTAACAGAAAGTTTTTCACCGAATTGGCCCGCGCCTCAGAGAGTTTCTGATTGCTTTCGGCACTGCCCACATCATCAGTATGACCTTCAACCATTAAGGTTGTTTTCGGATATTTGTTCAGTACTTTGGCGACATCTTCCAGAACAGGGTTAAAGCCCTGAGAAATACCAGCGCTGCCAGTTGCAAAGGTGATATTGCCAGGCAGTTGCAGCCTTAAATTGTCACCCTCGCGATACACCTGCACACCACTACCGGCCAACTCATCTCGAAATTCCTGTTCTTGCTGATCCATATAGTTGCCGATGGCAGCACCAGCCAGCGCACCAACCGCTGCGCCCCAAACATAACGGCTTTTCGCATTATCGCCAGTCGCTTTACCTAACAACGCACCGGCAACCGCGCCAATCGCAGCACCTTTTTGCGTGTTATTTGCAGTAGTCTGGCAACCAGCTAAGGCCAGAGAAGAGAGAGTGAAAAGAATGAGTGCTTTGCGCATAAAAAACTCCTAGCTATTGGCGAATACGGCTTCAGGTTATCTCATCAGGCTTAATCAGCCCTGAACAAGCACCTTAACAATAGAACAATTTTACGGTTGCCAATCATATCGGATTTCCAAGTAAGGATTATGTCTATAAGATTCGCATCAGTATTTATTTCAATAACAGGGGAGAGCTTATGCTTACCGCAATTGAAGCGTTAGAAAGACTTAAAGAAGGCAACAAACGTTTTGTTGAAGGCGATAGTCAACTGGAAAAACTGGTTAATGAAAACCGCCGTGACAAGTTGATCAGTAGTCAGGCTCCCTTCGCAGTTATCATAGGCTGCTCCGACTCCAGAGTGCCGGTTGAGATCGTTTTTGATCAGGGTCTGGGAGATTTATTTGTTATTCGGGTGGCAGGAAATATTGTTGCGCCATCACAGATTGGCAGCGTGGAATTTGCCGCAGAGCAATTTGGCACTCGCTTAGTTGTGGTGATGGGCCATAGCAAATGCGGCGCAGTGCATGCCACCTTGGAACAGCTACAACGTCCAACAGATGCCCCTTCGAAAAACCTCGGCTCCATCGTCAAACGCATTCGTCCTGCCGTTGAAGCATTGGTCTACACCGATTTACGTAACGATCAGAAAGCCCTGGCTGAGCAAGCCATTCGCGCCAATGTGAGAATGTCAGTGAATACACTTAGCGCGGGCTCTGCAGTCTTAGAAAACCTGATAAAAAATGACGGACTGATGGTAGTGGGTGCCGAATACTCACTGGAAACCGGACAAGTCCACTTCTTTGATAATTAACCGCCTGACAGGCGGCCTGTCATTCAGGTCGCCGATAGCTGAAAACGACGACGGTAGGCATTATCGACTCTAAATCTGTCGCCGGATTTCATAAACACCAATAGCTCCCCCGCTCCTTCCGCTGAGGTTTTCTGCAACTGTGTCAGATTGATAATCACTGATGCATTAATTCGACAAAACGTCTTCGGGTTAAGCTGCCTTTCCACGCCTAATATACTGTGCCGACCTACCACAGACTCATAAGGAGTATGCAAACACACATAATCTCCAGCTTCTTCCACCCAGTTAATCCGGTGATGAGGCACCTTGCGCCAGTGATCGCCGGTTTTTAGTCGCACAAATTCACTCGCCGTATCTTCAGATGATTCACCAAGCATCAGCGTGCCGCCTTCGTCCCCAACGCATCGCAAACGCCCCTCAGCGATTCCCCTACCGGCAGCCACTGTTCCAATAAGATCGCTTATAACTTGGGGGCTCAGGGGTTTAAGTAAGTAATCATCGCAGCAATTTAAATAGCGGTGGCGCAAGTCTGTGGCACTAACCAACACTGCTTTTGAGGTCGATAAGCCTTCAGCCCGCATTATCTGGAGCACTTCATCACCACGTAACTCAGGCATCTCAACATCAAGGATTACCACATCCGGGCGCAAGGCACGAATCCCTTCCAAGGCTTGCTTACCGTCGGCGTAAGCTCCAACAATGCACACTCCAGGCAACATCGATAGGAGACTTGTCAATCCTTCTCTGGCCAATAATTCATCATCGGCAATAATGACAGATACCTTGTTCATCAGTTCTCTTCGTATGGAAGGCTGATCCGTACGCCAAAACCATTCGGATTAACCACATAGAGTTTCAGTGATTGTTTATCCTGATACAGCACTCTTAACCTGTCCGTAATATTTTGTAACCCAACCCCATCCTTGTTGATCCCAGCCAAATCTGTGAGTGGCCCATTGTCTTCCACTTGCAAAATTAAATCCGTCTCTTCTAACCATGCTCTAACAGTGATCTTTCCGCCCCGGGACATTTTCGCAATAGCATGTTTTATTGCATTCTCAATTAGGGGTTGTATTAACAAGCTAGGAACCAGAGCAAATTCAGCATCTGGATGCACATGTAACTTAACTTCCAATCGCTCACCGAAACGGGTTTTTTCAATATCCAGATACAACATAAGGGCGCGAATCTCCTCATGCAGTCGGATCTTTTTCTCAGGATCGGTATCCAGGGAAAAACGCAAAAAGGTAGAAAGCTGACTTAGCATTCGGTTACAACGCTGTTTATCATCACGCATCACCAGCGTAGATACCGCATTTAAACTGTTAAACAAAAAATGAGGGTTAATCTGATAGCGCAGCATACGAATCTGAGCCAAATGACTCAGCCGCGCAGCCTCATAGCGCTGCCCCTGAGCATCCACCAGGCGAAAGTGGTAGTTGATACCAAAATACAGACTACACCAGACCATGATGATAAAAAATGAAGTGCTGACCATCATAAATAAATGCACCCATTCAAAACCGGGAATACTGCTCAAAGCGAACACATCCTCCCCTCTGGCGTAATGCAGGAGCAGATTTTTCGGCACAGTCCAAAGCACGGAAAGTAAGGCGCTAACACCCAGAATCATAACGCCAAGCCATAAAGGCCGCATATGCATACAGTGTCGAAACAGATAGCGCAGCGGTATCGTTAGTAGCATCCCCATCAGGGTAATAGGAATAAGCAAATAAACAATGCTGTTGCCAAAGTAGTTATAACTACCAAATAAAAACAAGTTGTCGAATACCAACACCAAATAATAAAAAAGCCAGCCGCTGATATGCAGCAACCAAAAGTTAGGCTTTTTAAACAACGACTCGTTAATATCTGGCGAACTCAAGCTTGTTACAGACTCATTCACCAGCATCTAACCCTAGCATTTGGAATAATGGCTTTCGGTAGGTATTACCGATACGCACTTCGTCCTTATTAGACATTTCCAGGGTACTGTAACGACCCAATTCGCTATTAATGGCATCCAGATAGTTAATGTTGACGATGGCAGAGCGATGAATACGAATAAAACTTGAGGGATCCAAGTGCTGCTCAATACCGGTCATCGACTCTCTGTGCAAATAGGTTCGGTTCTGACAATGTAGCTCCAGATAATTACCCGCACCTTTAATCCAGATGATGTCCCGTGTTTTAATAAATTGTACATGGCCATTAGTACGCACCGCCAGGATGTCCCGGTTTGGCGTACTTAATATCAGTTTACGCTGGAGCTTCTCCAGAATTCGCTCAAAGCGTTCATCATCGAAGGGTTTAAGCAAATAATCATCCGCTTCAATCTCAAAGGCCTTATGAGCATGCTGAGAGTAAGCCGTGGTAAACACCCAGCGCGTATTTAGCTCCGAACTTAGTTCTGTGGCCAAATTGATGCCGCTGCCACCGATAATTTCCACATCCATAAAACAAACCTGAGGTCGCTTCTCAAGCAATAGTGTGCGAGCCTCCTGGTAACTATCAGCTTCAGCTACAAGTTTCCAGTTGCCGCGCTGAGCAATCAGCCTGGTAAGACGTTCTCTGGCCAATTCCTCATCATCAACCACCATGCAAGTGAACATGATTCCCCTCTCAATTTCAGTTACTGCGAATTTCCATGCGTTTCTTCAACATGCGGAAACGATCTTGTAGATTTTTGCAGCCAGTTGCGAGCGCGCAAAATTTACCCACATTGCCCGTCTGACCTGCCGATACGCGTCGATTTAGCACTTTTTACATCCCCCTGATTCTGCAACAGGGTAAAAAAAAAGCCAAGGCGCTGGCCTTGGCTTTGTTGTTACAGTTAGTGACAGATTAGAATGACAGCTTCATACCCAGGTAGAAACGACGAGGTTCAACCCAGTTCATCGCTTCACCAAATTGGTAAGTACCGTCACCAGACAGCAAGTCCTGCTCACGTGTTACGGCCTGGTCATCCAGCGCGTTAAAGATATCCAAGAAGAACTCAGCCTTGTAGATATCGATATCCATGCTGTATTTCACACGCAGGTCTAAGGTGCCAAAAGACGGCGTAGTGTGTGAACCCACCGCACCTTCTTTGATCCAGGTATCAGTCCAACCACCGAACTCATAAGGTACATCAACCAATACAGGCAAGTGTCGTCCACCAATCGCCATAGTTTCACTGTAACGTACACCAGAGTTCCAGTTGTATACCGCACCAACTTCTATGCCATTGTCAAAGAAGTAAGACGCAGCGACCTTGAATTGGTCATCAATGTTACCTGGCTGCTTACCATACTGGTTAGGCGCACGAGGATCCAGAACACTCCAGTCCCCTTGGTAGTCAGCGTTACTGTCTGAGTTGGTGTTACCTTCTGCATCGTTGTGCGTATAAGACGCCAGCATTTGCCAGTTGTCAGTTTTATGCTTACGGAAGGCTACTTCATAGCCTTTATACTTACGGATACCGCCTTCTAATGTGGCAATCACATAGTTGGTGCGGGGCACTTCAGAGAAGCCAAAGTAAGACAACGGCAACTCAAGGAAGGTACCAGCGTATTCACCCGTCTCTGAGTACAAACCCAAGTCATAATCTTCCAGAATGTCCTTGGTTTTACGATCAGTATAGGTAAATGACACGCTCATATCATCCAAGATGCTTTGCTGATAACCGATCATAAACTCATCGGTATACGGAGTCTTGGTTGAAGGTGCAAACATCGCATCAGCTGGACCACGTGTACGGTAAGTCAGCCACTTATCACCAATAAAGACCTGTTCATCCAGAACGTTACCCTTCACATTACCCGCGAATGAGGTCATGTTGGTACGAATAGGGTCGTAATAACGGCCACTGAATGCCCAAACCTTACTTTCACCATCGCCATTGATGTCATAAACCACGCTCAAACGCGGAGCATATTCCCAATCAAAGGTGAAGATCTTGCTACCATCGTTAGCATAGTGGTTCCATTTCTCGGCACGGATACCACCAGCAACCGTTAGGTTGTCCAAAGTCCAGGTATCTTGCAGATAGAAAACCTGACCTTTTGTTACAAACTCTGACGGGGCTTGGAAAGACAACAATGCGCGATAGGCATTAACTTGGCTATCAGGGTTGCCTGAAGTGGTACCGAAGGTCATTGCACCGATTTCAGCCTGGCTAACAGCACCGTCATTGTCGGTATCCAGCAAACCTAAGAAATAGTCTTTATCAGCACTTTTATTGATTGCATTGATAAAACGCGCTCTGTCGCCGGAACTGAACTCTTTCTCACCTGTCCAGCTAGCAGCAATATACTCATCCAGCGTGATACCTGCTTGAGCGGCAGCAATAGAGGTATACTGTGCACCTTCACCGGTATATATCTGGTTGCTGTAGTTTTCGTTTTTCTCTCTTTCGTAGCCGAACTCAAACTTATGCTCACCAAAATCTGTATACAGATAGTATTCCAGATTGATATACGCATTGTCTTTGTTGCGGAAACGCGTAGTGTTAGAACCCAAACCACCGCGGCTCAAGTCTGCCTTAGTCGGATTACCACCGATATAGGCAACATCGTTACGGGTAGTTTGATCTACCGCGATATCACTTAACTCACCTTCGTGCGACATAAAGCCAGCAGACAGTATTAGATCGTCCCAAGAGTGAGTGTAATCAACTTTATAGTTATCACCACCTTGCTTGCGAACGCGGTCACGATTATTTGGCGTACTAGCAATGTCTGTACCGGAAATTTCGGTTGGGTCATTGAAGTAAGTAAAGGTCAAACGATCATCATCAGTTGCTTGCCAGGTAATTTTGGCAAAGCCCAATTTTTCTTCACGTTCAACTGAACGCGCTACTGCACCATTGTTGTCTGGATCTGGTACATCGGTGTCTTCTTTCTTTAACTGATAAGACGCAAAGAACCACAATTTGTCTTTGATAATCGGGCCACCTAATGTGACAGCTGTATCAAAGTTGCTGAAGCTCTTCTCTCTGGTAGAGTCGTTTTTGTAATCAGACACCAGACTGTCATTCTGCATATAGTAGTTAATGGAGCCATGGAACTCGTTACTACCTGATTTGGTAACTACGCGAGAGACCAGACCTGCACCACCTGAATATTTAGCAGGAATACCACCAGTAATAATCTGCTGTTCCTGAATAATCTCAGAGTTAAAGTTGGCACCAAAGGTACCAGCAGAGTTATCTGTCACGTTTACACCATCGATATAGTAAACGTTGTCAGACGATGAACCTGCACTACCATATCGTGAATCAGGAATGTCCGAGTAGTTTACACCTGATTTGGAAGATGGGTTACCACCATTACTCGGCTTAACACCTGGAGCCAACTGCAGGTAGCTCTGATAGTTACGCGCAGTAGGCAGTGATTCTGTCAGATCCAGGGTAATATCTGTTGCTACAACAGCAGACGTTGTGTCCATTGCCGCAACTTGCTTGCCTGTCACTTCGATTTTCTCAAAGTTTTCACTGGATACCTGATAGCTCAAGCTCAGGCTCTTGCCAGTAACAACCCGCACGTTATTAGCAACCAGTGGTTGATATCCCTGGCCGGTAATATTTACCTGGTATTTGGTCGACGCATCCAAACCAACCAAACGCACATTACCTTCAGCGTCTGAAACCGCTTCCTTCTCTGTCAAACTGTCGGGGGTTCTAACTTTAACCGTTGCACCAGCTACTGGGTTACCGTTGTTATCAACGATAGTGATACGCAAACCACCCGTATCAGCCAATACGCTGGTTGAAAAGCTCAATGCAGCGGCAACTGCCAATGCAGTCATGCGCCTATTGAATTTTGCTCTCATGTCACATCTCCTGTGGAGTTATTATTCGTTTCCATCGACGCACAACTACGCCGATTATGGCAACGCTAACAGTGCGCCAAACGCAGAAGCTGAATCAGTGACAAACCAGACAGTATTGAGTTTGAATAGCCCATTTCAGATGTTAAAAAATCGTCCTGTGTGAGGAATAGGCAGTATCGAGGGACAAAAGCTGCGCTGCAGGGTGTAAACAGAAGGAAAAAAATAGGGGGAACAGGCAATGGTGTATAAGACACCATTGCCCTTCGCATCAAGACTCGAATAAGTCCTGATGCAAGACTTTTATAACGTCGGTACTGTCTTCGTCCTTCACCAGGAAGGATATATTGTGAGGGTTGGCACCATAACAAATCAGGCGCAGATTAAACTCGCTCACTGCATTGAAGATCCGGCTGGAGACACCAGCAGCACTGTGCATGTTGTTGCCCACCACCGTCACCAGGTCATAGCCTTCTTCCACCGTGACTTCACTAATTTCTTTTAAGTCTTCGATAGTGGCTTTATTCAGCCTGGCCCTAACCGAATTGGGTGGATTATCAATGGTCAGTGACACGGCAATTTCTGAGGTGGTCACCAGATCGACACTCAGATTATGATTAGCCAGGATCTCAAAAACCTGCTGTAAAAAACCAGAGGCATACAGCATGCTGGGTGTTTTAACTGTTACCAGCACCTGGTCTTTTCTGCGAGTCAAAGCCCGATAATAGGGTTCGTGGTCACAGTTCTTTGCAATCCAGGTACCGCCCTTCTCCGGCTCCCGACTGGAACCAACAAACACACGGATGTTCTTTCTGACCGCGGGAACCATAGTGGCAGGGTGCAGAACCTTGGCACCAAATGTGGCCATTTCCGCCGCCTCTTCAAAGCTCAATTCGGGCAAAGGCCGGGCTTTGTCGGTAATGCGCGGATCAGTGGTGTATACCCCGATAACATCGGTCCAGATCTCGCAGGTGTCTGCATCCAGCGATTCGGCTAACAACGCAGCAGTGTAATCTGAGCCGCCGCGGCCAAGTGTGGTGGTATTATCTTGTTCATCGGAGCCGATAAAGCCTTGGGTAACCAGCACAGTACTCGCCAGCTCCGGCTTCATGAGTTTTTCAGCCTGTTGTGCAATCAGACCGATAACAGGCTCAGCCTGACCATATTCATTATCAGTTTTTATCACTTTACGGGCATCAAAGTTTGCAGCGGCGTGTCCCATCTGACACAAAAGCTCAGCAAACATCAGTGATGACATCCGCTCGCCCAGCGACAGGATGGCATCTTTCAAATCTGGGCGATGTAAAATCTCTTCGTGACTTGCCAGCTCGCGTAACTGCACCAACAATTCATTCAGCTTCGCTGCAACGGGTGCCGGCGAGTCCAAGCCTCTAAGAATGGAAAATTCGATCTCTTCTACCTTGGCAATCAATTCATTGATTTGCTCAGAGGTCAGTTCTTCATTAGCCAACTGCACCAGGTAATTCGTAACACCAGCGGCCGCACTGACCACAACAACCCGGGTTGCAGGATTGTTGATAACGATACGCGCGCAGTTGCGCATCGCGTCAATATTAGCGACGCTGGTTCCGCCAAATTTGGCAATATTGAGTGACATAGCTCCCCCCACAAACAAATTCATCCCGATGTTCGGCGCACTGTGGTAGCCCGGCAACGTTACTGAGCCACCACCCAGAAGAATTTTCATTCACTAAAAATGAAATTTTATGCAACGTAAAAAAGATACTCTTTCTACTCGCACTAGGGTCTGGGCCAAGCATAATAGCGTCTATTCCCCCTGTTACAATGAAAATATTCGCTATAAGGCATGCCAAATTTTATCTAAGTAATATGAATGTAAGTGGATGCGGAGCCGGAAAATAAAGTCGCTTGAAACTGTTTAAGTTCGAAAAGGCGTGAACTGCTAAGACATGGCATTGAAACACAACCCAAAGAGCGCTTTATCTCATTGATTTTTATTACGTTTCAAACGTTCATCTATAAATTTCTGAATGGGCGGTGGCTTACTGCATTTAACCATTCCTCCGGCAATGCCCATCAGCACGGCAGCCACCTTATTGCTAGTTGAGTCACAATTGGCTTCAACCATTAAATCTTGCATCCGCTGTTCATCTTCACTGAGCCGCTCGCTATAGTCAGGAATTTCCCCGACAGGATTATTCTGTTGTTGCCGAAACTGCCTGGCAGCCCGCTCAGCCACTTGCTGTTGTTGCTGGGAATGCCAGTTGCGTAAGTGCCGCTGTGCCATGGACATATGTTCACTATTCCCCCCCAGCACTTTTCCACTTTCAGCACTCAGGGGCGGCTCTGTCACTGTTGGCGTTGTTGCATCAACTGTAGCCACCTCGGTATCTTTCTGCTCCGAAGGAAGGGGGGGGATCTGTTCGTCAATATCTGGCGCCGGCACCGGCTCCACAGTTTCAGAAACGGTGCCTGGTTCGGTTTGCAATTCAGTCACGACAGGCTGTTCAACAGGCTCAGATGACAAAGGCGCTGGCTTTGGCGGCATTGTCCAAAGCTTCGCCTTAATAGTGGTTTCAGCCACCTTTTGCTTAGGAAGGGTATTTTTTTGCAACAAAGCAAGAACCACCAACATATGCGCGACCACGGATATACCTATCCATGGCAACAATGATGGTGGCTTGGCGCTATTTTTAACTTCCTGCTGCAAAACAATTCAAGTGACAAAAAAACATGCCAATGTAGATGCACAGCTAACAGGAAAGTTCACTGCCGCCCACTACTTATAGGTATTTCCAGCCTGGTGCAAGATGGCTGAACTACTGGGTAGCAAAACGTTGCAACGTTTCACCAGACATTCGATAACCGATCCATTCAGATAGCGGTTCAGCACCCAATGATTCGTAAAATTCCCTGGATGGTGTGTTCCAGTCAAGGCAACTCCACTCAAAGCGTCCACATTGCTTTTCAACCGCTATACCCGCCAAATGCTTGAGTAAGGCAACACCATAGCCCTTACCCCTTTGCGCCTGAGACACATACAAGTCTTCCAGATACAGACCAGGTTTAGCCAGCCAAGTAGAGTAGTTGTAGAAGTACACCGCAAAGCCAACCGCTTGCCCCTCTACCTCAGCAATCAGGCCATGCACACCGCTTTGCTCGCCGAACATACTCGTTTGAATTGTTTCCAGCGTCGCTTTGACTTCATGCTCGGCCTTTTCATAAATGGCCAGTTCACGAATAAAGTGCAATATGGTGGCGGCATCGTCACGTTGGGCAGCCCTGATACTGATGTTTGTCATACTTACTCTCTGTTATAGGTCTAAGCGGGTGATATTAACTGAATTGCCGGCTGTGCGAAAAATTGCTTGCTAAGCAAAGAAGCAGAAAAATAAACGGGGCCGATTGGCCCCGCTTTGAATCAATGGTGATGACCACCTAAATGCACTTCTAACAACTCCGTATTGCCATTGAAGTTCAGGCTTTTTACCTCGTCATCTTTTTCAACATTAACGAGGTTTTCCTGTTCCGGCCAGATGTCCCGCAAGGCGTTATGCTTCACCGACAGCGCCTCGAGGGTAACGGGAACAGGGGTTTCCTGATAAACCCAGAAAAACTTACCTTCTGTTTCAAATCCTACCGCACCCAACGGCAACGGCTGCCCGTCACGCAATAAAGCAAAACGCTCAGCCACGTACTCGGCAAACTGACGTTGGGTTTGCTCTGAGCCGATAATATCGGCATCTTTGCCAAAAATTTCCTTTACCGCATGCTCGGCATCGTGCAGATAAAAGCGATGCATCACTTCAATATGCTGCGTGCGTGGATTAAACAAAACCTTGGTCACAGAGGCTTTTTGCTGATGGGCAAGACTGGCAAATGCCGCCAGCACGAGGCTGACGGCAACCAGCAGTTTAAAGTGCTGTTTGATCATTAGTTAGCTTTATCGTCCTTGTCTTCATCTGTCTTCAGCTTGGTCTTGATGTCCTGCATGATATCGCGGCTGATCTTAGCCTTAGACTTCTCAGACTTATAAGCTTCAACACGAGAAGGCACTATACGGCGTGGATAGAGGTTGTTCTCTATATCCGCATCGGCAGTTTCCCAGCGCGGATCCACTTCAACCTGCGTCAACTCTTTACCCTTATCGGTGACAATCAGTTTCTTCACCTCTTTCGGGCTACGACGCCAGATCTCGGCGGGAATACGCATGGTTTCGCTGCTGCCGTCCGCATAATCCAGTTTAAGGATAATCGGCATCACCAGACCGCCAAGGTTTGAGAATTCAAGAACATAGTAGTTCTTGTCTTCTTTTACCGCACGCTCCAGAGCTTCACGCTCCCAGTCTTCCAAATCCTTCATGAACTTGTTGTACTTGTTGCGTTCTTTGTTGGTCACAGTCCAGCGGTCATGCTCGTCATAGAAGTCCTTCAGGTCTTCATTCAGTTCACGCCACTCACGGATGCCTTCTTTACGGTTGTTTTCCAAGCTCATGGACAATGGCTTATCCAGATCCTGCTCTTTATCACGAGCAAAATCGATGTCTGGATTTTCTGTATCCAAACGCAGCTTGTAGACTTTATCTAATGAGATATCTACGTGGTCAGTGCTGTAGAACCAACCACGCCAGAACCAATCCAAGTCAACACCGCTGGCCTCTTCCATCGTACGGAAAAAATCAGCCGGCGTCGGACGCTTATATTGCCAGCGACGCGCGTACTCTTTGAAGGCAAAATCAAACAGTTCACGGCCCAGGATAGTCTCACGCAAAATGGTCAGTGCCGCAGCTGGCTTAGTGTAGGCATTGGGGCCAAGGCGCAACACGGAGTCAGACTGAGTCATAATTGGCACTTGGGTGCTGGACACCATGTAATCAACAATTTCAGAAGGTTCGATACCCCAGGGCATATCTGAATCCCATTCGCGGCCAGCCACGCCGTCCAGGAAGCTGTTCAGGCCTTCATCCATCCAAGTCCATTGGCGCTCATCCGAGTTAACCAGCATAGGGAAATAAATATGCCCTACTTCATGGATAACCACACCGATCAGGAAACGTTTTTCCGCCTGGGTATAAGTGCGGCTGCCGTCATCTTGCAAGGTGGTACGCGGGCCGTTGAAAGTAATCATGGGATATTCCATGCCACCTACAGGGCCATTCACCGACTGAGCAACGGGATAGGGATAGTCAAAGGAGAAGCGTGAGTATACTTCCATGGTATGCACCACAGCTTCGGTGGAATATTTCTTCCACAGATCGCCACCTTCTTTCGGATAGAAAGACATCGCCATGACCAGAGGCTGTGTGTCGCCGCCCTGCTGATAACCTTTCGCATCCCACATAAACTTACGCGACGACGCCCAAGCGAAATCTCTTACCTTGTCTGCTTTAAAACGCCAGGTTTTGGTTTTGTCGGTGCCTTCTTTCTCGTTTTCCAGCGCCTCTTCTTCGGTCACCACAAACACAGGGCGCTTAGCCTTCTCGGCGTCTTTCAAACGCTTTCTCTGCTCGCGGGTCAATACCTTATCCGCGTTTTGCAAACTACCTGTGGCGGCTACGATATGGTCAGCAGGTACAGTAATTTCTACGTCGTAATTACCAAACTCCAGGGTGAACTCGCCGCGCCCCAGGAATTCTTTGTTGGTCCAGGCTTCATAGTCAGTGTAAGCATGCAGACGCGGGAACCATTGGGCCAGTTGGAAAATATCATTGCCACCCTCACGCGCATCCTTAGGGAAATGCTCGTAACCACCGCGAGCCGAAACTGCATTCTCTTCCACTATGTTGTAAGCGTAAGTTAGCGAGAACTGAGTGGACTGACCGGGCTTTAGCGGCTGGTTCAGATCAATACGCATATTGGTACCCACCAAGGTCACTTTCAGCGGCTTACCATTACCGTCCTTAACGTCTTTAATCACATAACCTAATTCATTGTCGGCCATAAAGTGTTGGCGGCGCAGTTCATCCAGGCTAAGACGTGCCGGCTTTTTACCATCTCCCGCAGACGTCGCCGGACCACGACGACCAATGCCAGCAAAAGCTGTCGTCAGCTCGGCCATAGAATCGGATTTGAAAATATTCTGATCCAGCTGCAGCCAAAGATAACGAAGGGTATCCGGTGAATTATTCTGGTAAGTCACCTGTTGGCTTGCTTCCAGTCGGCGCTTGTCTTCCAACAACTTCGCCTGAATTTTGTAATCTACCTGCTGCTGCCAGTATTGATGACCTGGCTCTCCTGCAGCATTTCGATACACGTTGGGAGTGGGCAACACTTCATCTAGTTGACGAAATTTGTCCTCGAAATCGCCTTTAGTCTGACGGATCGCGTCAGCACTGGCCTGCAAGCTGCAAAGCAAGGCTGCTGAGATTAACAATGGTCTTAACATGGGATGTCCAAAAAACTTGTTGGCATTATGACGGTATCCAGGATTGGGTTGCTCTTCGGCGCCTTTGTCCCGGTCCAAAGACGCAGCCTACCGCACTAAACTCAAAAAAATAACCAGTCAGAACAAAATAAATCGGCCAATGGTCGAGTAAAAAGGATGAAGTGGGCGGAATTTGCTGCAATCCCGATTTTATTTACTACCCTGATAAACAGGGAAGCTGGAGAGATTGGGATGCGTGCCGCTTTTATCTCCCTGATATCAGGACTTATCAGTCTGCATGTCTTTGGTCAGGAACTACCTGCCGAACATCATTTCATTTGGGCAATAAATGACGCGCCGCCCTTTCATATTATGCGAGGCAAGTATGAAGGCCAGGGATTCTGCGATGTACTCACTGAGCAATTAAAGCATTCACTGAAGGGCAAGCACGAAGTGATTTATCTGCCCCCCGGCAGAATTGCCAAACTACGTAAGCAAGGCGCCCCTTTGTGCTTCCCTTGTATGATCAAACAGGCTGACACACAAGATACTACGTATTCGCGTGCGACTCTCTACTATCAAGCCCACCAGCTATTTACCAGCCCGGACTTAGCATCAGAATTACAGGCTAAACATGGCCAGCCCATACTATTGGCCAGCTTACTGCAAGACTCTGAATACTCTTTTGTCAGACCGCTAGGCCGCCAATACGGAGAACACTTGCAGCCTTTAATGGATAAGTATGCAGACAAGAATAAAAACCACATTCAGTTGGCTGGTGAAGCACCAACCCTCACAATGCTTCGCTTGATTACCGCCAAGAAACTGGACTACAGCTTGGACTACCCGGTTATTGGTCGATACTTCGAACTCACTAGCGAACATAAACTTGCTTACTTACCCATAGCCGAAAACCAGCAAACGGCCATCATAGGTGCAGTGGGATGCAGCAATAGTCCATGGGGTGATCAGACTATTTCGTTAATAAACCAAGCTCTGCCGAGTGTACTCCGCTCAGCAGCCTATATGCGTAATCTGGAATTTTGGTTTGCTGATGCCAGCCCTGCGTTCTGGCACCAGTATCGTAGTCAGGTTTTAAACCAATCGCCTACGCAACAGATTAGTATTTCGCGTTGAAACGGCGTCTGCTAAAGGCAGCCAGCATACCGGCCAACAGCACGCCAAAACCTAAACTACCGCCTGAGCTTGAACCTTCTGATTCTGGTAATTTATTAATCAGGGTATTAGGCACGGGATTCAACTCGGGGTGAGTATTGACTGCCGCATCCACTATCACGATGTCGGTAATCAGTACCAAGTTCTCACCTTTTACGTCCTGACTGGCATCGCTGTAGTTACGCAGGGGAATATTGCGAAACGCTGGCCCTTTGTCGAACGTCTGTAGTGCAGCAATGGCATCCACCACTTGCATGCCATTCCCTAGAACCTGGCCAAATACGGTAAAACCATGGTTCTGCAGATCCAGATTAGCACTGTTGTCCTTTAGATTAATAAACCACTCAGAGGTGGCACTGTTGGGGTCATTCGCAAGTTTAGCCATAGCAATAGTGCCTCGCACATTTGACAACTTAGGCTCATTGACCACAGATGCCGCTTTGCTTAGCTCATTGAGGGGCAACTCGCCATCGAATTGATAGCCACCCGCCTGAATGATGAAGTCGTCCATTGAACGATGTACAACGTTATTAAAATAAGCGCCGGATTTAACGTAGCCTAGGAAGTTTTCCACCGTTTTTGGGGTTTTGCTGTCATATAGGTTGACCTGGAAGTTGCCCATCACAGTTTGTACTTCAACCACTGTTGCCTGTGCTGACCAGGTTGATAACGTGAGCAACCCAGCTCCCAGAACAAAATTAATATGACGCGATAACTTCATTTGCGCTTTTCCACTAAATATAAGAATTAACTTGGGAGAGAAGCTTAAGTGGAAGGCAAGGGAAAAACCTTATCAGTTTGTGTTCTTTTGTGTTTGCCTGTAGCTCAGGGGCGAACACGTTCGCCCCATATTTTTAGACTTTTGCCAGACGACGAAAACGCCAGCTCAACAACCCCGTTAACCCTATAACTATTAAGACCAACATCAGAGGTAAAGGGTATTGTGCCGTTGGTTTCGCCACAAACGCAGGAAAGGTGTTGAAATCATCAGCGCCCATTTGCCGATCAGCGAACAGATAAGGGTAAACAAACTCGCGTAATTGGCGATGAAAGTCGCTGATCTGTTGCAGGTACGCAAAATACGCCTGACTATCTGTTCCAGCCATTGCATACAGGTAGCGCTGCAACAACAGACTGGGAGATAGCAAACTTATCTTATCCAGTTGTCTATCTCTGGCCTGATGCTCCATCAGATAAGCCTGCCATTTATCCTCAACCGCCTGGTCACTTAAATGCTGCATGGCAAAGTACCACTTCCAGTGAAAGCGTCCGCTGAAATCAAGCTGCTCTGTGAACTGCGGATAATGCTCAGCAAAGTCAACCAATGCCTGATGCATATCCTGATCCCAACCGTTATTCATCACCAGGCGCTGTTCGACCGCCGCTTTCAACGGTAGCTGCGCATCAAACGAGCGGCTTTGCTGCAAGTGCACCAATCCCGGTAGTAATACAGCTAAAACCAACCACACAGATAGAAATGCCAGGTTGTTGTAAAGAGAATCACGATTCAGGCTGATAATCAGCCCTGCGATCAAAAACCACAGCAAACAATAGAGCAAGCTGATACCGATAAAGGCAACAAACAGGCCGTCCAGCGGTAGCCCTACCACCACAGCAGCCACAGCGAACAGCAGACAAACCAGCAAGGCAATCAGAGCAAAACGAAGCAGCAGCGCCCTAATGATAAGCCGTGCTCCGGTATGCGCTGACAAGGCATTAAGCATTCGCCAGCGGCCACTTTGCCGTTCTTCCGACAGCAAACTAACCGTAACAATGCCGATCAGAATGGGTAACAGATAGGCCAGCACAAAGCCCAGGTCAAAGCCACCCGCCCGGCTTCTGGCTGGATTGATCAGTTCGCGGCCGTAGATCTGTCCCTGTAAGGCTAAAGCCTGTAAACGCATGGCCGTGAGTCGATACTGACTTTGACCTGAGAACAGTGCCGCCCAGGGTGACAACTGCCATTGAGTGGGTACCGACGCATAATAGGCCAGTGATCCCACTTCCGGGATGTGCGCGGCACCACTGATCTGCTCTTTCTCCTTATCAAAAATCAACGCGGTGTTCTGTTGATCCTGCATTTGCCTGTCATAGTTTAGCGCCCCCAAATAAATCGCCAGCAGGCCACTTAATAAAAACACCAGCAGGCTGAGGTTATTGGCCTTGCCGCTGAACATGCGTCTGAGCTCAAATTCAAACACGGACATATGACCTCCTTTGTACAGTCGGCAACCACAGCAATATCAGCAACATCCCAAATAGCAGCAACGCAGATAAGGTTGCTTTGCCCATTCCAGACAGAGACCAGCTCAAGGCAGGAAAGGCATAGTGAAAGGCGGGAAAAGCTTGCCAGTAACTGGCGGACAGACGCTGCCCACGGTCATCGTGATAATCCACTTCTTCCACATGCAGCTTATTCAGCTGTTGAATGCGGGCATAGCGATGCGACTCAGCTTGTTGCTCGAAGTCGAAGAAGTGACGACTATCGGTGCCGCTTAACGCCATGCTCAAATCTCGCGCCGCCAGATAGGGATTCAACCAGTAAAAGTGGCCTATAAAGGCTTGTTGCTGGGCAAATCGCTGCAACTGTGCCTGGTAGTGGCGGTCATAAATCTCCGCGGTGATCCGCTCCCCTTCCTGCATCACCAAACCTCGGTAGTTAACCGGCAGGTCCTCAACGCGCGTCACCCCATACTGAGCCAGTATGCGCTCCTTAAACGCGTTAAAATGCGGATCGTGAGGATTGTGACTATTACCAGTTTTACGCACTTCGGATTTTACTGTTTGGGTGAAATCGTTTCGTTTCAAATGCGGATACAAGGTCTCAGCACTATCGGCAAGTACGCGCGGCATCAGAACCGTTAACACAAACCACAAGGTCACTAATACACTCAATGACTGACGTGATGTGGATGACAGTACAGAGCACAGCAGAATTAAGGCCACCCAAATCAGGCAGTACAGCAGATAAACGGCCAACAGCAACAAGCAACGCCACCACTGCTGGATGTCAGTACCCACCTCAGAAAAAGCCGCCAGCAGCAAGGTCGCGCAGAATACCGGCAGTATAAAAGCCAGCGAAAGCAGCAGGTATGCCAGCGCTTTGCCCACCAGCAATTGTCGGAAACTCACGCCCAGCGAAACCAGTTGCCGTAAGGTACCACTGTCTTTCTCACCACTTAAGCTGGCAAAGCCCATGGCAATTAACAGTAATGGCCATATCAGTAACAAGGTATTGGCCACCGACAACTCGGAAAACCTGAGTAGCAGCTCGGCATTGTCATCTTTTGAGAAGTTGGCACTGTTTTGCTTGTGCGCCTCCAGGAAGATACTGTGCCCTACCCAGCTGTTCACGCCTTGATCAAAGAAACTCAACATGCCCGGCGGCCTAAATGCAAAATGACCAAAGTGCGCCACCCTATGTGGGTGGCGGTCTGGCTGGGCTAGCCATTGTTCTTCCACCATGGTCTGCGCATTTTGCTGCACAACCAGACTCTGTTGATACTGCTGCCAACTGTTCCATAGTACCAGCGCGAGCAAAAATTGCGCTAACACAAACAACAACTTAAGTGTCTGGTTATGCCACTTTCGCTTTAGCTCGTGGCAACAAACTGTCCAATTGATACTCATCCCCAGCTCCTAAAAGTGATAGGACAGGCTGAGGTTTACCCCCCGGCCATCAGCGGGTGAATGGATAGTTTCAGCACCGACCAGGTAGACATATTCGTGATAAGTATCAAACAGATTGTTAATACGAAGACCGGCATTTCCCCAACCGAAATCATAGTTAAATGCCAGATCAATCAGCCTGTAGTCGCCATAGCGCTGCGCTTGCACAAAGTTGGAGACATAATAATCTCCCTGCCAATGGCCGTATAACGCCACATTTAACTTATCCAGGCCGCTGTATATCAGCCCCAGTGTGGCGGTATAGGCAGGAACCCCTAGCAGCCAGTTGCCTTTGCTGTCGACCTTTCCAGGCCCAGGTTCGGTTAATGTGGCTTTTTGTCTGGTATAAGAGGCAAAGCCTGACCAATCCGCATTGAGGTCTGCGCTAAGGGCCAAATCCCAGCCACGGCGACGGGTTTCTCCCAGGTTTTCGAAGTCGCCTGAGCCGTCGGTTTTCGGGGTTAACTCGTCTTTGGCGTCTTGTTGCCACCAAGATAAACGGCTGTTCAGCCATGCAGTGGGTTGCCAATGCACACCGCTCTCATAGCCATAGTTTTTAGAAAGCTCATGCTCAGTGCCAGCCTTAACGTATGCATCTGCCCCCGTAGGAGCCTGAAAGCTGACCCCGTAGTTGGCGAACAGATTCAAGTCATCATTGACCTGATACAACAGATTGAATTTAGGCAATACGGTGGTGCCATTGTCATTCAGATGACGTGTTTGCTGACTAAGCAGATTCAGCAACTCGCCGCTGAATCTGTCGACCCGCACACCACCGCTAATCGTCCAGGGCCCCTCACGGTATTGAAGCTGGCTATAGCCCCCCCAATTGTTGTAACTAAAATCCCAATTTCGGAAGGTGCGCTGGCGCACACGTTTTTCCGTCACATGACGACTGTTTTGATTGTCCTGCGCCTGATAATCCAATCCCGCCAGGAATAACCAGTTGTCTCCCAAGTTACGGCTTAGCTGCAGAATGGCACCCTGCTGTTGATCTTTTTCTAAGCGCTCTTGCTGTGGAGACGTCGCGGTATATTGCAGATATCGGTGACGGTCGAACTGCTGCCAATACAGCTTGCCATTGAAATGCCAGTAGGCTCCCGTGTCATGCTGCCAGTGCAAACTGATATGGCGGGTTTGTTTGTCACCACTGTCGTCTTGCGCATAGCTGGCAGACTGGCTAGGGTCCTGACGACTTTGCGCCTCGGTAAGATAACCCGGCGCCTGAGCCTCATAATTAAAATAGCGGGCAATCAGGCCAAATTCAGTTTGGGGGGACAACTGATAAAACCATTTACCTGAGAAGGTTTGCTTCTCCAGTTCAGCGTGATCCCGATAGCCATCGGTTTGCCTGTGACCAACAAAGTAGTGTTGGGACAAGCGCTCGCCGTTGTGACCATGATAAAACTGCGCTTCGCGGGTATTAAAACTGCCGTACAACACCTCGGCTTCACTAGCCTCGTCACGACGACTATGCATATTCACGGATCCAGCCAGGTTGTGCAGACCGTATCGAACGTCCTGATTACCTTTTACAACTTCCATGCGCTCCACTTCCATGGGAAACAGCGCATCCATTTCAGCCAGCCCAAGATGCAAGTTACTCGGCACCCCATCAATCAGCAGTTTCACATGAGGCATTGACCCTTCACCATTAAAACCGCGAATGGCAAAGTCGGTAGACACTATGCCCTGATTAAAACGCGCAAAATAAATACCCGGTATTTTCTTCAGTAAATCCACCGTGACATTGACATGTTCGTTTTGCAGTTGATCACGATTAATAAGATCCACCGAGCCTGCGAGACTGGATTGTTGCACGCCATTTTGACGACCTATCACTTCAATGCGCTCGCCAATCACAATTAGAGAACTGCCATCGGGTGCTTCATCGGCCAACGAAGCACCAGCATAAAAAGAAGCCAGCATGGTGCTGGCCAATAGTTTGAATTTGTGTGTCATATGAGAATTCAGGCCGTTTTTTCCAGGGAAATACCACTGATATGTTGATGATAAAGGTGCTCAAGACTGTCCAGTGAAAGCTGTCGATTGGCCAGCACGTCCAGCAGTCGGCCGCGTTTCATGATGCCGATATGGCTGGCCAGAGTGTGGGCGCAATACAAATCATGGGTCACCATTAGTATGGCCGCCCCCTGTTTAGCTAGCTGCTCGATGATTTTGATGAATTCACGCGTAGCACTGGGATCCAGGCCAGACGTCGGCTCATCCAGCAGCAGTACTTTAGCGCGGCGCAAAATCGCAAAGGCAATTCCCACTTTCTGTCGCATACCTTTGGAATAGCTGGCCAGCGGTTGCAGCCAGGCGTCCTCCTGCAAACCGGTTTTCTGCAGCGCATCTTTGATTTCATTCAGATCGGCAAAATTGCCGCACAACCTGGCCAGATAGCTCAGGTTGTCAATGGCGTTGAACTCTTGATACAAATTGACGTTTTCCGGCAGATACACCAGACGCTGTTTACTTTTATGTGGCTCAAGCTGAACATTGATGCCTTCAACCCATGCTTCGCCACTATCTGGCGCAACAAAGTCCAGTAGGATATTTAGCGTTGTGCTTTTACCCGCCCCATTTGCTCCAAGCAGGCACATCACCTCCCCGGTCTGAACTTTAAAGCTAAGATCATCCAACGCCAGATGCCCGCCAAAGGCTTTACTGACGTGCCTGAGTTCTATCATGGTTATTGTTACCCTTTGTTTTGTATGTCACTTCGACCGCAAAACAAAGATGTTATAACATTACAATAACAGACTCCAGAAGAAATGTGATAACGTATCAATAGGCTGAGTTTGTTATCGCTAGTAAATTTACTGGATTAAATAAACTAGAGCTTCTTCAAGGCCACGGCATTGATACAGTAGCGCAGGCCACTGGGGGGAGGTCCATCGGGGAAGACATGTCCCAGATGGGCATCACAGACATTGCATAAGGTTTCAATGCGCCGCATACCATGAGACTCATCCATGACATAGGCAACGGAATCAATGTTGGCGGGTTGAGTGAATGACGGCCAGCCACTGTGACTATCAAACTTATGATCCGCATCGAACAGCAAGGTATTGCAGCATGCACAGGTATAGCAGCCGGGTTCAAATCTGGCACACATGGCAGAGCTGAACGGTCTCTCCGTACCATGCTGGCGAGTTACCCTGAACACCTCTTCATCCAGCAATTCCTGCCACTCCTGCTCAGATTTTTGAATCTTGTGCGAGGGTTTAGGGTTGCCCTGAATAGCGAAATTAATCACATCTGCCCAGTTCAACATGATGACTTTCCTTCTTGGCAGCCTGTTCGCCGCCGCTTACATGCCTGAATAACCTCAGTATGCATCAAGACAGCGGCACAAACACAAAACTTTCAAATCTCTGCAGGTGTCATCCATGACTACCCACTTTTAATTAGCAAATTAAGCTGTTTCCACCTGCCGCTCGCTGACTTTATCCAGCAGGTACAAAATGGATTGATAGGGAATGCCGCTATGCTGACTCAAACCGATTTCACAAGTGCGGCTATTAGATACGCCCTGATGACAACCGCTCGGAATTTGCTGTTTCAAGCCTTTAAGTGCACTGGCATTGAGCTCTGGGGTAAAAAAGCCTTTATCCCCGGCAAAACCACAACATTGAATATCTTTGGGGATCACCACGTCTTCGGCGCAGGCTCTGGCCAGCTCCACCAATTGCTGCTCAGCATGCAAGCGCTTGCTGGAACAGGTGACATGCAGCATCACAGGTTGCTGCTGTTTGCGGATGTGTAAGTTTGGCAGCACATACTGATGCAGGAACTGGGCGGTCTCCTGCACATTCAAACCTTCCTGACTAAACTGCAATGCACAAGGCGAAGCATCGACCACTATGGGTAATTCCCGCTCTTTTGCCAGTTGTAACAGTGCCTCTGCACTTTGCTGACGCTTTTGCTTAGCGAGTGCTTGGTGCCCTTTGCTGTCCCAAGGCATACCGCAGCAAAGCTGTTGCAGATTATCCGGGATCAGCACCCTGTAGCCAGCTTTGGCCAGCACACTGGCCATTACCTCAGGTAAAGGGCGGCGATCCTCCGCATGACTGTCAGCATCAAACATGCGATTGGCGCAGGTAGGAAAATACACTACCGCCTGGGCGTCAGGGTGTTCCGGAATATCGCTACCTTTTGCTCCCCCCGGCCAAGCTGGATACCAGATTGGTACTGCGCCTGCAGTCACCTTGTTCAGACCGCGGAATAAAGCCCCGGTGGCCGAATCGCCCAGCACATTGTGGGTAACCTTGCTGGCGTTAAGTGCAAAACGCGCCACCACGCCCGCCGCCGCAAAATGCTCGGCCGCCATCCCTGCCAGCCATTTTCCTGTTGGCTGCTCGGCACGTAACGACTTAATAAAGTCGCCGGTGTTGATGCCAACCGGGCAGCGCATGGCGCACAAACCGGTCGCTGCGCAGGTATCAACGGCCAGATACTGATAAGCCTCTTTTAGTTGGGCTTTCTCGGCACCTGTTAATGCGCTGTCACCATCCTGGATCTGCCGATGCAAGGCAATTCGCTGGCGTGGCGTCAGGCTCAATTCACGAGATGGACATACCGCCTCACAAAAACCGCACTCGATACATTTATCCAGCTCAGTATGCACCGACGGAATTGGCTTCAGATCCTTTAAGTGGGCGTTAGCATCATGATTGATGATAACCCCCGGATTCAATACGCCAGATGGGTCGAACAAGGCCTTAATATCTTCCATCAATTGGTAAGCATCTTCGCCCCACTCCAACTTTACAAAGGGGGCCATATTACGTCCGGTGCCATGTTCAGCTTTAAGTGAGCCGCCAAACTCCACCGCAACCAGCTCACCTACCGCTTGCATGAACTCACCATAACGCTGTACTTCTGAGGGCTGGTTGAAGGATTGGGTGAAGACAAAATGCAGATTCCCTTCCAGCGCATGACCGAAAATAATGGCTTCCGGATAGTCAAAACGCACCAACAACGCTTGAAGCTTCTCAACCCCTTCGGCTAACTGCGCGACCGGAAAGGCCACATCCTCGATAATTACTGTTGTGCCAGCCGGGCGCACCGCGCCCACAGCTGGGAAAGTACCTTTACGAATAGCCCAAAGCGCCTGGTTGCGGGCAGGCTCCTGGCTGAATGACACTTGCGCGAGCATGGACGATTCAAATCCTGCCAAAATGCCTGACACCGCGTGCAAGTGAGCGGCGAGCATAGCTTCATCTTCACCAGCAACTTCAATCAACAACGCCGCGGCATTGTCTTTAAGCGCTGCCATGCCAGCTGGCATGGCGGGTTTTTCAGCTACACTGCGTAGCGCTCTGGCATCCATCAGCTCCACTGCGCTAACCGGTGCCGATGCCAGTAATTGCACGGCTTCACAGCAGGCGCGGATATCGGCGAAAACAAACAGCCCTGTGGCTCGAAACGCCTCATCAACCACTGTGTGATAGGTAATGTCAGCAATAAATCCCAGCGTCCCCTCAGAGCCAATCATCAAGTGTTTGAGAATCTCTAGAGGTTGGTCAAAGTCCAGCAACGCATTAATGCCGTAGCCCGTGGTATTTTTAAGCCGGTACTTGTGCCGGATCTTTTCACTGAGCACGGGATTGCTTTTTACTTTTTGCGCCAGTTCAGACAAACCATCAAGCAGCTGTGGGCGCTTAGCCACAAAGGCCTGAACGCTGGTGGAATCGGCAGTATCCAGGCGGCTACCATCGGCCAGCACCACATGAATATCAGCCACCGTGTGGTAACTGTTTTGCTTGACCCCACAACACATACCCGAGGCATTATTGGCGGCAATTCCGCCAATTTTACAACTGTCGATTGAGGCTGGATCCGGCCCGATCTTACGTCCCAGTGGCTTCAGCAACTGGTTAGCATGCGCCCCAATCACCCCAGGCTGCAGCCAGATTTTTTTACCCTCGTCCAACACCTTGGCACCGCGCCAATGCTCAGACAGCAAAACCAATACCGAGTCGGTTACGGCCTGGCCTGACAAGCTGGTACCGGCGGCACGAAACGTCAGAGCAACTTTGTGGGTATTGGCACAGGCAACCAAACGGGTCAGTTGCTCGAGCGTATCGATGTTCACCACCAGTTTGGGAATAAGCCGATAAAAGCTGGCATCACCGGCATAAGCCAGTCGCCGGGGCAAATCGGAATACATATTGGTCGCGGCCAAGAAGGTCTGTATTTCATCCACAAAACGTTGAAAGTCAGCCTTATTTTCCGAGTTTTGCTGCATCATCTGCCCCATTTTGGTTTGCGAGTTGTGAAAATTATTCGTATTCATTTAATATGTATCGAATAGCTTATTATTGACCTTTCAGAGTGGCGCTTCATGTCAACATTCATAAAAATCAAAGCCATGCGCGACAACCTCTCCACCAGTGAATTGGCCTTGGCGGACTATATATTGTCCCATCCAGAGAGCATCCGCGACTTATCCTCGCAGAAGCTGGCTCAGCAGGCCGGCGTCAGTCAATCCAGTGTGGTGAAATTTACCCAAAAACTCGGCTATCGCGGCTATCCGGACTTTAAATTTGCCATCAACGACAGCTTGCGTTCAGCCCAGCAAAATGACACGCCCAGACTACATGGGCAAATATCCCTGGATGACACTTTTTCTGCTGTCGCAGAAAAATTACTCTCCAGCAAAGTTGCCGTGCTGACCAATACCAAAAGCGTCAATGAGCAATCCACCTACGAGCAAGCCCAAGCCATGCTGCAAAAAGCCAATCGCATACTCATATGCGGCGTGGGTGGCTCAGCGTTGGTCGGCCGGGATTTGTCGTTTAAACTGCAAAAACTCGGTATGTCAGCCTTCGCGGAAAGCGATAACCATGTGCAAATGGCCAACGTGGCCAACTATACCAGTAAGGATCTGCTGTTTGTTATCAGTGAATCGGGGGAAACCCGTGAAGAAGTAGCCGTCACTGAACTGGCCAAAAAACATGGGGTGACAATTGTCAGTCTCACCGGTTATGGCAACAACAGCATATCCAAACTGGCCGACGTCAAACTCTACACAGTGTCTGATGAAAACTCGGCGCGTTTATCTTCTATTCTCGCGCGAACGGCGCAAGAGTTTGTTATAGACACCTTGTTTATCCTGCTTACCCAGTCTTCCGCAAAGGGCCGAAAGCTACTCGAAGTTTCCAACCAGGCCATACGCGAGTTTCGCACCAGCGGCCGCTAAGCGGTTCAACAGGTATCCAGCCTGGATACCTGTTTGCCTATTCAAACAACCTCAAGGGTAGAGCAAATAGCCCTGACGCATTTTCATATACTGCTGCAAATCAGTCTGCCACTGAGCGCGGATCTGTGCTTCGCTTAAGCCTTCAGCTAGGGCCAGACGCAGTTTGTCAGTACCGGCCAGTTTGTCCATGAAGCTCGGACTGGTGAAAAAGGTCTCACCGGCCTCTGCAAATTTATGATGCCATTCAACCAGATAATTAAGGTTTAAGCCTTTGGCTTCAATACCACGTAAATCCATGCCCTGCACTGTGACATTTTCAAACTTGGGATGAGTAGACGCCCCCGGAATAGAACGAGGCGCAAAACTGAATGGCTCGGCGGCACTCACAAACAAGCTGTCATGGCCAATCACCTGGAAGGGGAAATCTGTCCCTCTCCCTATGCTCACCGGCGTGGGTTCAAAAAAGCCCAGCGACGGATAGTGACGGATTGACACATAGTTGGGCAGATTCGGACTGGGTCTGACAGGCAGCTCATAGCGCATATCATGACGGTAACCCTGCATAGGGATAACGGTTAATGCCAGGGATTTATCTGTTTCAAGCCAACCTTCTCCGACAATCATATGGGCCAGTTCACCCACGGTCAGGCCATGCACCAACGGGATCTCATGCATTCCCACAAAAGAACGAAATTCGGGCTCAAGCATTGGGCCGTCAACGTAATCACCGTTGGGGTTGGGTCTGTCTAACACCATAAAGGGCAGGCCCGCTTCAGCAGCGGCTTCCATCATATAGTGCATGGAACTGATGTAAGTGTAGTAGCGCACCCCAACGTCTTGGATATCAAATAGAATGACATCCAAATCGGCTAAGGCTTCGGCTTCAGGTTTACGGGTTTTGCCATAAATGGAGTAAAGTGGAATACCGGTTTTTGCATCAATGGATGAGTCCACTTTGGCGCCGGCATCATGGTCACCTCGAAAACCGTGCTCAGGGGCAAAGATACGTTGAACCGTTACCCCTTTTTCCAGCAACAGATCCACCAGGTGCTGCTCACCAACAACAGAGGTTTGGTTAACAATCAAGCCGACCCGCTTACCGGCCAGTTTGGGTAAAAACAGTCCATCACGCTCAGCGCCCACCTTGAGGTTATCTGCAGGTGCACTGACATGGCTGGAACAAGCCACCAAACTCGTTGCCATCAACAAGGTAACCAGCCACTTAAACATCAGTTCTGACCTCTTGCAGACTCAACGGCTTTACGCAAAAAGCCCTGCTGCTTATCCAAAAGCGCCTGGCCTTCTTCGCGCTCCAAACCGGTCAGAACGTGTAAAATGGCTAACTTCGCCTTAAAGCCCGTTTTCGCCAGGGCGTCACGCGCAGTTTCATGGTCACAGTCAGTGGCTTGCATCACGATACGAATAGCACGGGCATAAAGCTTCTGATTACTGGCATTCACATCCACCATCAGATTTTCATAGCTCTTGCCGCTACGGATCATGGCTGTGGTGGTCAGCATATTCAGCACCATTTTCTGCGCCGAGCCCGATTTCATCCGAGTTGAGCCAGTTAACGCCTCGGGGCCTACAGTGGCACAAATACCAATATCGGCTTCCAGGGTCACGGCCGAATTAGGGTTACAGGTGACACTGATCGCCGGTGCGCCGAGTTGCTTGGCGTATTGCAAAGCAGAAATCACATAAGGTGTACGACCACTGGCTGCAATTCCCACCAACACATCGTCGCCGCTCAGGCCAACTTTCTGTAAATCCCTGATGGCCAGTTCAGGGTCGTCTTCCGCCCCTTCCACCGCTTTGTACATAGCACCTTCACCACCAGCAATAATGCCAATGACCTGCTGATCCGAGACACTAAAGGTTGGCGGACATTCCACCGCATCTAACACCCCAAGACGACCACTGGTGCCGGCACCGATGTAAATCAGTCGCCCGCCCTTAGCGAAGGACTCGACAATCTTATCTACTGCCTGGGCCACCAAAGGAATGGTTTGTCGAACCGCCAGCGCCACTTTCTGATCTTCTTGATTGATCTTGTCGAGGATCTCTTCGGTGCTTAGCAAATCTATGTCATAGGTTTCAGGGTTGCGTCCTTCAGAAACCATTTGATCCAATTGTTGTAGCAAAACGGATTCGTTTTTCAGCTTATCTTGGGTTGATGCCATCTATTTGGCTTCCTCATTGTTCAAAGTAACGTCTTCAGATTTCCGTGCCAGCAAGCAGGCGCCATCCAGGGCAGTCCCACGCGCACGAATTAAATTCATGTTTTTATCTGCAGCTAAGGCAGTGATGGTTGGCTCGGCAAGCCCGCCGGTCAGTACCAGCGGCAAATCCTGGTCATGCTGTCGACTGGCCGCAATCAATCGCTGCACTTCCTGTAAATGCGCGGCAAAAAGCTGTCCTGCTACCGCACATTGGTCTTTCAGGCTAAGTACCATGGGTACCAAAGCCGCGTAATGGGTTGGGGTAGCGGCAGCCAGCCATTGCAAAATAGTCGGCTTATCCTGCCCCAGTTGAGACTTCAGCATTTTGCCCAGCTTGGATTCAGCATGACCACCGTGTAAATCAAGTTCCCATAACAAGGTAGTTACCGCATTCACGCCCAAGCGAGCGCCACTACCCTGATCGCCGACCAGCAGTCCCCAACCGCCGATTTGGCGCTCTCCCCCATGGTTATCCAGCACCATGGCCACTGAGCCTGTACCCAACGCCACCACGACCACAGGCTCACCAAGGTTGGCACCGTAGGCCGAAGTTCGGGCATCAGAACAGAGCGTTATATGCTTAAAATGCCCACAAAACCCCGCCATGGCATCGGCGCAAAAACGTGGGTTCCCGGCTCCAGCCAAACCGGCCAGAGCAACTATATCCTGAGTTCGGCAACCAGCCTGCTCGGCCAGCTCTTCGGCCAGGGAGAGAATTCGTGCGACCGATTGCGGTACACCCAGGCTCAGCGATGAGGCTTCACCTCTCGCTTCCCATCGCTTTCCGCTGGCAAGATGCTCCAATCGTGCCAGAGTCTTACTACCACCGCCGTCTATACCTAAAATATACTGAGTCTGCATGTCAGCTTACCTGCGCTGGCGATTGCTGACTGCGGCCCGCCCAACAAACCGTAAAGGCAATAGCGGTACCGATACACAACTGCCAGGTGAAACCGAGGTTAAACTGCCAGCTTTCAGGTAACAGCAGACCTTGAATATAAGGCTGCATCGCCAGCGTAACCATAAAACCTGTTATCAAAGCTGCCAGCACCGAACGCGGGCTGCCGCCTTTGGTAAACAGGGTGGTGAAGTACACGCCCAGCAAACCACTGTATGAGAAGACCATCACAGAGAGAGCAAAGGCGAGCAGCGGCATATCCGAATATTGTTGCCAGTAGAAACACAAAATAGCCATACCCGACAGCGCCACCGCCGCGACCACCATGCCCATTTGGCCAGCCCAGACAAAGTGCGCTTCGCTATGCTCGCCGCGCTTTTCTTTCATCGGGCGATACAAATCCTGAACCAATACGGAAGACATGGCATTCAGGCCGGAGTTTAAGGTGGATAATGCAGCGGCAATCACACCGACAGTTACTAATCCTCTGACCCCCACCGGAATTTCATTCAACACGTAATACATAAAGATAGTGATCTGCTCACCTTCGAAGCTTTGCACTATGGGCTGTCCGGCATCTGTCATCATCAAGTCAGGACGCTGATAGAACACATACAGCAGCAAACCAATAATAATAAACAGCGCCATCACCGGGATAACCATCACCACCGACCAAATCAGGGCAGAGGCCCCCTGCTTGGCATCTTTACAACTTAGCATGCGCTGCGTCATGTCCTGATCCAAGCCAAAGGCGGCAATGTTAAGCAGCACAAAGCCGGTAATGGCCGACCAAACGGTAAAGACTCCGGTAGGGCCAAAGTCCAAACGCCAGTCAAACAAGGTCAGCTTTGACATTTCACGGTCTGCTGGATTCGCCAGCGCATCCATGATGGTTGACCAATCGGCCGGGATGCTGACCGCCAGAAAATAAATAACAAATAGTGCGGCCCCCACATACACGGCGCACTGAATCACATCACTGACGATAACGGATTTCAGGCCACCCACGAAGGAATAGGCCAGCCCCACCAGCGTCAAAATGACAATAGCGCTGATAACGCTGCCAGCCTGGATATCACCGAACAGAATCATGGCGACGGCTATGGCGGCCATGTACAATCTGGCGCCACTGGCAAACACGCGACCGAACAGGTACATAATACCGGCCTGACGCTTGGCCGATGCGCCAAAGCGCTGTTCAAGCAGTTCGTATACTGTGGTGACGCGCAATTGATAAAAACGTGGGATTAAGAATATGGCCACACCAAAAGCGGCAATAAATGCGCCGATATTGGTGGCAAGATAACTAAAATCGTTGCGATATCCCTGATCCGGCCCCCCCAGAAAAGTGGCGGCCGATTGGGATGTAGCCAGCACAGAGATGGCAACCATCCATATGGGCATCTTATTTCCGCCAAGAAAATAGTCGGCGGTAGTAGCCGCCTTCTGTCTGCTGTAGTACCAGCCGGTAGTGGCCATCACAACAAAATAGGCGGCAAATACCAGCCAGTCCTGCCAGGCAAATTGGCTATGCATTCGAACCTCGCTTATCGCACTTAATCTGGAAATACCTTATAAGGATTTCCCATTGATGTAATTTTTTATACTGATATGATTTCATTCTAATGAATAATTAATTCCGAAAGCCAGTAAAAAATTATTCTTTTCACTGGTCTTGCCGTAAAGTTTGCTGTCGGCACCGGGAGTGATAAAGTTCCAACGGGAGTATCTATGTATCCAATCGGACGTCGCCTTAAGCGCGGCAAACTCATTTGTATTGTGGCGACTATCTTAACCATGACATCTTGTTCTCCAGCTTCTCAGCCTGCCGCTAAACTCAGCGATGCGCAACTTCGCGATGACTTGGCGCAGAAGATAATGATCGATCTGCGTTACTATTGTGAGCAAACGCCAGAAAAAGGCTTATGCCGCACCCCCATGACCGAACTGCCTGACGACTTGGCCGGTCTGATTCGCGATACCGGTGTAGGTGGCGTTATTCTGTTTGCCGAGAATCTTACCGACGTGCCACAAATGGTCAGACTGAATCGCGCCATGCAATTGGCCGCCAGCCAGTCAAAAAGCCAGCAACCTTTGTTTATCAGCCTGGATCAGGAAGGCGGGCGGGTTGCCCGGGTGCCGCGTCATTTAGGCACTGCCTTTGCCGGAAACATGGCCATCGGCGCCACTTATCAGAAACACGGTCTGGAGTATGCCAAAGCGACCGGCACAGTGTTAGGTAAAGAGCTAAAATCCCTGGGTTTTAATGTAAACCATGCACCTACAGTGGACGTCAACGTCAATCCAGACAACCCGGTCATCAATGTACGCTCTTTTGGTGAAGATGCTGAGCTGGTTGCTAAGCTGGGTATTGCTCAGATGCAAGCCATGCAGGAACAAGGGGTAATTGGCACACTGAAACACTTCCCCGGACATGGTGATACCGCTGTGGATAGCCATACCGGTCTGCCCCTGGTGGAGCATGACCGCGCCACCATAGACAAAGTTGATCTGTTGCCGTTCCGTCGCGCCATAGAGCAAGGTCTGGTGGAAACCATCATGACAGCGCATATCCAGTACCCTGCCCTGGATGATTCCAAGCTGGTCAGCAAAACCGGTGAACTAATTTTACGCCCAGCTACCTTGTCTCGGGCCATTCTGACAGACCTGCTGCGTGGTGAATTGGGTTTTAAAGGGCTAATTGTAACGGACGCCATGGACATGGCCGGCATTTCGCATTTCTTCGAACCCACCCAGGCAGTGATAGAAACCTTTAAAGCCGGTACCGATATGGTCCTGATGCCGGTACGTTTGCACAGCAAAGAAGAACTGAAGCAGTTACCAGAATTGATCGACGCATTGATGGCCGCCATCCAGTCTGGCGAATTATCGGCCGAGGAGGTACATGCCTCTGCTGAGCGAATCAGGGCCAGCAAAGCCCGTTATGTGAAACTGGACCAAGCAAGCGAAGCAGACGCTATTGCCAAAGCCGAAGCTGTAGTGGGTGCAGATGAGCACAAGGCTCTTGAACAAGCACTGAGTGATGATGCGCTAACACTGGTTCGTGGTACCCAGGATTCCGTGGTTAACAACATCCAATCGCTACATCTGGTTATGCCTGACAGAAGCAAATGCTTGGCCATGCAACAGGCTCTGAGCCGCAACTTGCCTTCGTTATCTTCCAGCTGTGCCAGCCTGCAAGGCTTCGACGCCGAGCTAAATCAGTCGCAAATGGCAAATGCCGACATGCTGTTGATTGCCAGTATCACACCGGCACAAAGTGCAGTGGAGCGTGGCGGTATGGAAGACATGAGCTTGGTAAAAGCCGATGCTTTGGATCACCAGGCCCAGCAGGCATTGATTCCGGCCCTGATAAAACAGGCCAAAAGCCAGAACAAAGCCGTTGCCTTTGTGAGCCTGCGTACACCATATGAAACGGCTCACCTGGCTAAGGAAGCCGATTTGGTATTGGCCACTTATGCCTACAACAGCTATGTCATCCCCGGCACAGAGGCTGAGCCACAAATTTATGGTCCGGCATTTGAGACTCTGGCTCGCTTCCTGGCCGGAAAGATATCCGCCACCGGCCACTTACCAGTGTCGGTGAAGCAAGACTAAGCCTCCATCTAATGTGTACATTGACCGGGCTAAATGGGATACCTCCTATCCTCTTGGCCCGGTTTTACATTCAGGTTAATAATGCCTGTTCTGAGCCGAACTTCAGGCCATCGGATTACAAAATAATAATGAGGATCCTCCATGCTAAGTCGCTACGCTAACGGAATTCTGCAGGGCCTGCCGCCTAATCGTTTACTGGCTATTGATGCCTTTCGAGGTTTAACCATAGTTGCCATGATTCTGGTCAACAATCCCGGCAGTTGGAGTTACGTATATGCGCCCCTGCTACATGCGCAGTGGCATGGCTGGACACCCACAGATCTGATCTTCCCGTTTTTTGTATTTATCGTCGGCTTATCTATCAAAATTGCCATTGACCGCCAACTGGCCGCCGGCCATGCCCGCGCTCCTATTATCAAGCATGCCTTTATCCGCATGACCAAGCTGGTTTTACTTGGTTGGTTCCTCGCCTTGTTTTTCTACAATTTCCGCGATCCGTCCTTTAGCTGGATAAATGATCGCTTGCTCTCCATGCGCATACCCGGCGTATTGCAGCGGCTTGGTCTGGTGTATTTCTTCACCGTCCTGATAGTGCTGTATTGGCGCACCGCAGGACGCGCGATCTGGGCCCTGCTGCTGACCTTTGGTTACTGGGCGATGCTGGCGTTTGTGCCATACAGTGACACAGCCGGAAACCAATATCAGGGCTTGTATGACTATGGCAACAACCTGGCGTCATGGCTGGATCAGTTGCTACTGGGTGCTGCTCATGTGTACGACAAGAAAGCCGCACCTTTTGTTATGGATCCGGAAGGTATACTCAGTACCTTGCCCGCTATTGCAGGCTGCCTGACAGGCGTGTTAGCCGGGCAGTTTCTGATGAACGACAAAATAGCCTTACTAAAACGCATTGGCGGATTACTGGTTGTAGGTTTAGCTTCAGTGCTGATTGCCGAAGTCTGGAATAGTCTGCTGCCCATCAACAAAGCCTTATGGACACCTAGTTTTGTCTTGCTGTCTTCAGGTTTTGCCTGTTTAACCCTGGGCTTGTGTTTGTGGCTTATCGATCACAAAGGAATAAAGGCATGGACCGCACCTTTTGTCGTATTCGGCGCAAATGCCATTGCGTTCTATATGTTTGCTGCCATTGTTGCCAGAGTGTTGCTGATGTTAAGCGTGGGTGACACCAGTCTTAAGGGGTGGCTATACACACAAGTATTTCAGCCCCTGTTTGGTAACTACAACGGTTCGTTAGCCTTTGCGCTGTGTTTCCTGGCGCTGTCTTATACAGTAATGCATTGGATGTACAAGCGAGGCTGGTTCTGGAAAGTCTGATACAGAGGATGTGTTATGCAGCAAGACCATCAAGAAATTGCCCAGGCACTTAAACGTTTCCTGTTCACCGTGCTGGCAATCTCAAGTGCGTCTCTGTCACTAATGATGGCATGCATGTGGCTGTTCGGTCAGGATCGCGACAGCCGCTTCTCAGATAATCAGTTTATTGCCTCTGATGGACATTTTAATACTGCTTTGTATCAAGGACGTTGTGACGAACTTATTGAGCCACCACAACAATCATCTGCAATAAAAAACAAGGATAGCCTGCCACCGCAGTTGGATGATGGAGCATTCCTCAACGACAATCTGAGCATTATCTCCTCCAATTACTACTGGAAAAATGGTTTCAGTGTTGAGGCGGCGTCATCGGGCATGGTTGCCCGGCTTGAAATAAAGTAGCCAAGCTAACAAGCTCCAGCCAAGACTGAGAGCACGGGGCAGGATATACCTGCCCCAACATCCTTAGAAAAATCCCAAAGGACTGGTGCTGTAACTCACCAGCAGATTCTTGGTCTGCTGATAGTGCTCTAGCGCTTGCTTATGAGTTTCCCGGCCAATCCCCGACTTCTTATAACCACCAAAGGCGGCGTGGGCTGGGTAAGCGTGATAACAGTTAGTCCAAACTCGTCCGGCTTGAATGGCACGACCCGCCCTGAACGCACGATTCAAATCACGGGTCCATACCCCGGCGCCCAGTCCATATTCCGTATCATTGGCAATCCGCAGCGCATCGGCCTCATCTTTAAAGGTTGTCACACCAATAACAGGGCCGAAGATTTCTTCCTGGAACACCCGCATGCTGTTGTCCCCCAACAACACGGTTGGTTGGATGTAAAAACCCTTTTCCAGGCCGCTGCCAACTCTGGCCACATCGCCACCAAGCAGTACCTTAGCCCCCTCACTGCGCCCCACCTCGATATAGTTCATGATCCGTTCGAACTGTTCCATTGAAGCCTGCGCACCAACTTGGGTGTCGGTATCCAGAGGGTGACCCCGTACTATAGTTTCTGCACGTTTGAGCACCATAGCGATAAAGTCAGGATAAATACTCTCCTGAATCAGGGCGCGAGAAGGGCAAGTACAGACCTCACCTTGGTTAAAGAAGGCCAGCACCATACCTTCAACGCATTTGCTCAGGTATTCGTCTTCGTGACGCATTACGTCTTCAAAATAGATATTCGGTGATTTTCCACCCAGTTCAACCGTGCTTGGGATCAAGAGCTCGGCGGCACATTTAAGAATATGCTGGCCAACTGCGGTGGAACCGGTAAAAGCCAATTTGGCTATCCGCTTACTTTGTGCCAGCGCTTGTCCTGCTTCTTCACCCAGACCATTGACGATATTGATCACACCGGGGGGCAGTAAATCGCCTATCAGTTCCATTAAAACCAGAATTGACGCCGGGGTTTGCTCAGCGGGTTTAAGCACCACGCAGTTACCCGCGGCCAGAGCCGGCCCTAATTTCCAGGCCGCCATCAAAATGGGGAAGTTCCAGGGAATGATCTGTCCAACCACACCCAGAGGTTCGTGCACATGATAAGACACGGTCGTAGCATCTATCTCTGCCATACTGCCTTCCTGAGCGCGCAGACAGCCGGCGAAATAGCGGAAATGGTCTACCGTAAGTGGAATATCCGCGGCCAGGGTTTCTCTCACGGCTTTGCCGTTATCCCAAGTCTCAGCGACCGCCAGCATTTCAATGTTCTGCTCAATACGATCAGCAATTCGCAGCAATACGTTAGAGCGCTCTGCCGCAGGTGTGCTACCCCAGGCATTCTTAGCTTTATGCGCTGCATCCAACGCCAGATCGATATCTTTGTAGTCAGAACGAGGCACCTGGCAAAACACTTCACCGTTTACCGGGCTGACATTGTCCATATACAAACCGTTGACCGGTGCAACCCACTCACCACCGATGTAGTTCTGATATTGTTTTTTGAAGCTCACCACCGCGCCGGGCATACCGGGATTTTCATAACGCATGACATTCTCCTGTTAATAATTTGTTGCAGAGAAACCATAGTCACTAAAAGGCCGCTTTGCTTGTCTGGCTGTCTCAATTGATGTTCCATTTGTCCATTTTTACATCTTGATAACACGGGGTTGCGCTGCCACTATAGGCGGGTTATTGATAGTGAGCCGAATATGACTAGCAGTCTGATCCGTCGTACAGCGCTGGCCCATGCAGCCAGACCGGTACGTCAACTGATTGAGAACCGCACAGTATTTGAAAGCCACGAGGCCGAACTGTCGGTGTATGACACCTATGAACAGGCACAGCGGGTAGGGCTGGAAGCCGAGGAAGTGCTGTATTGCGGTATGCTGACAGGCCGCAAGGTACTGCATGGCAACCACTATGACGGCGAATTTTTACCGCACGAATCCTTTGTTATGGCACCGGGCGAGAAAATCAGTATCGACTTTCCAGAAGCCAATCCCAATCAACCAACCACCTGCCTGACCCTGGGTATTGGCCGTCACAAGCTGCAGGAAGTCTGTGACTTTTTGAACCGACATACCCCGCTGCCAATGAAGAATTGTGAATGGCAGCCCAATATGGGTTATAGCGATCATGTTTTTCACATCTATCACACCCAGTCTACTCAATTGCTGCTGGAACGCATCGTCAATAGTTTCCTGATTCGAGATGATGACCGCGATTTAGTCTTGAATCTGGGTATAACAGAACTGCTCACCCGTATGCTCAGACAAAATGGCCGGCAGTTTTTGCAACGTTGTGCACAACAAAACCCAACAAATAGCGGGCTGCACGCCGCAGTGGCCTTTATCGACTCACATCTAGGGGATAACCTCGAAATTGACGACCTTTGTAAGCAAGCCTGCATGAGCCGCTCCAAACTATACCAGGCATTCAAACAGGCATTAGGCTGCGGTCCGAGGGAGTATATTCAGCAACGCCGCCTGGAAAAGGCCCGCTTGCTATTACAGAGCGGTAAGTCTGTCACACAGGTATGCTTTGAGGTTGGCTATGTTAGCCCCAGCCACTTTTGTCGCCGCTTCAGTCAATTTTACGGCCACCCTCCCGGCACCCTGCTTAAACGCCAGGATGTATCCTGATCGCTTAGATGATCGAAGGCATAAAAAAAGGGCGGCAGCGCGAAAATTCGAACAAGCCGCCCCGAGAGGGCAAGGGGGCGGAATCAACTGAGCATCCAGCCCGGTTGAACCGCTTATCAAAACAACAACATGACAAGAATAATTAAACATAGAAATATTGCAAGTTTATGAAATATTTTATTCCTGACCGGTATTTTTACCGGATCGTCTGAAAACTCATCAAACTCGAGTCAATTGGCGGTCTGGAGCAATGCACGCAAGCTGCCACAACATAACCTGGCGGCCCCTATCCTTCTTCCCCCATGCATGGTGGTTATGCGACGAGCAAAAACAAGCAATGGTCACAAGGCAGGAAAGCGTCAGAATTGAGGTATATTGCCGCCAGTCGCGGTCAGGCCCATAATTTGGTCGTCCATTTTCAACCAGGAGTATGTATTGTCTGCTCAACTCAAAGCCACGCTAAGTCCCTATCAGCTGCGCCAGGAAATTCGTCAGGGCATGCATCAGGGCAACACATCTGGGCTGGCTGCCGGGTATGTACAATGCAACCTGGCGATTTTACCGGCCGATTATGCCAATGAGTTTCTGCGCTTTTGTCAGTTGAACCCCAAGCCATGCCCGCTGATAGGCATGGCAGATAAGCCTGGGGATTTTATGCTGCCGCAGGTTGGCCAGGATGTGGATATCCGTACCGATGTACCTGCCTATGAAATTTTTGAGCACGGGGAGCACAAAGCGCGGGTTCACGATCTTCTCGACTTTTGGCGCGATGACCTGGTGACATTTATGCTCGGCTGCTCTTTTTCCTTTGAAGAGCCCTTGCTGGCTGATGGCCTGGAAATTCGCAACATTACTGAAAAAGTAAACGTGCCCATGTACCGCACCAATATTGCCTGCCAACCTGCTGGGCGCTTCGGTGGCAACATGGTGGTCAGTATGAGGCCGATGAAAGCAGCCGATGCCATCCGTGCTATCCAAATCTGTAGTCGCTTTCCTGCTGTACATGGTGCGCCTGTTCATTTGGGTGACCCGGCCCAAATCGGCATTGCGGATATCAACAAGCCGGATTTTGGCGATGCGGTCACTATTAAAGAGGGTGAAATGCCGGTCTTCTGGGCATGCGGCGTAACACCACAAATGGCCATTCGTCATGCCAAACCGCCTTTTTGTATTACTCATAGCCCTGGCTGCATGCTGGTTACAGACCTGCTTAACAGCCGGCTATCTATCCTGTAGGTGACTTATGCTGCTGAATTGCGATCTTGGTGAAAGTTTCGGCAACTGGAAAATGGGTCTGGATGACCAGGTGATGCCCTTCATCGATCAGGCCAATATAGCCTGTGGTTTCCATGCTGGTGACCCGGATGTGATGCATCGCACACTGCTGTTAGCGAAACAAAATCAAGTCAGCATAGGTGCACATCCCGCTTATCTGGATCTACAGGGTTTTGGGCGCCGTTCTATGCAACTCACCCGTCAGGAAATCATCAACCTGTTGCATTACCAAATTGGCGCACTCAGTGCCATGGCCACAGTACATGGTATGCAACTGAGTTATGTAAAACCCCACGGCGCCTTGTACAACGACATGATGGCCAAGCCTGCGGTGTTTGACGCAGTGGTTGAAGCAATTGACAGCTTCCCGCACAAACTGAAGTTGATGATTCTTGCTACTGCAGAGTCCGAACAATATCAAAAAGCGGCTGGACAAGTAGCGCTGTTATTTGAGGCATTTGCTGACCGACGTTATCAGGACAACGGCCATCTCACCCCTCGCAGTCAGCCGGATGCTGTATTGGATACCGAGCAGACCCTGCAGCAAGTAAAGTTGCTGGCAGCGGAAGGCACAGTGATCACCCAAAGCGGCCGTAAGCTGGCATTAAATCCTGATACCTTATGTGTGCATGGTGATAATCCTCATGCCCTGGCCATGGTCAGACAGATCCGGGATCTGTTGCCACGATGAGCCAGTATCCAATGATCCAGACAGCGGGCGAGAACTGCCTGATACTCTATGTGGCAGAGCAGTCCGGCCCCGACGTGGCGAACCAGATTGCCGCCTTACTGCCTGGCTTGAGAACGATGTTTGGTCGTTACCTGGTGGACGTTACGCCCTCTTACAACTCCATATTGATCCAATATGACTGCCTGCAGATTGATCATTTTCAGGCCAGGGCCCTGCTTCATCAAGTGCTGGGCCAGCCACAGCAAAGCAGCAGTTTGGCCGGTAAACTGGTTGAACTGCCGGTTTACTACAGCGAGCAAAGCGGTCCTGATTTATCAGCCCTTGCACAGCGGGCAGGGCTGTCCGTTCAGGACGTGATCGACATTCATCAGGGGCAGGAATATCGTGTCTATGCCATAGGCTTTGCGCCGGGTTTTGCTTATCTGGGTGAAGTGGATGCACGCATCGCTGCCCCACGTTTAGCCACCCCCCGCAAGAGAGTTCCTAAAGGCGCGGTAGCCATCGCTGACCGTCAGACCGCGGTGTATCCGGCCATGTCGCCTGGAGGTTGGAATCTGGTGGGCTTATGCCCTACGCCCATGTTCAATCCGCTTGGCGAGCCCCATATGCCAGTGCAAGTGGGCGACAGAGTGCGCTTTGTGGCAATCAGTCAGGATGAGTTTGTGCGACTGGGTGGCGATCTTTCACAGCTGGCAGGAGGCATTAGCTGATGTTTAGGGTACTGAAGCCGGGCATGATGAGCCTGCTCACCGACGCTGGTCGCTTTGGCCAGGCTGGCCTGGGTCTGACCCAGGGTGGGCCGGTGGATCCTTTTGCTTTTGGTATGGCAAATTTTCTGGCGGGTAATACTGCGCCATGCACGGCATTGGAGGTCACCATCGGTGGCTTACAGCTTGAAGCGCGTCAGGATGCACTTATCTGCGTCACGGGCGCACCGCTTGAACTAACAGTCAATGAACAGCCGCAACCGCTATGGCAGAGCATCAGGGTCAAAGCCGGTAGCCGCATAGAACTTGGTATGCAAACAGCCGGACTGCGCACTTATCTGGCGGTTCACGGCGGCTTTGACATCACACCCGCCTTTGGCAGTAGCAGCACCGTTGTGCGTGAAGGCATTGGTGGATTGAACGGTGGCAAACTGAATGCAGGTGATGAATTGCCTATTGGCGAAGCGGTCGAACAGGCTGTATGCAAAAAACTGCCAGCATCTGCTATTCCCCAATACCAGCAAAACATCACAGTAGGTTTGATTCCCGCTTACCAATATGCGGCGTTTTCTGCCACCAGCCGGGCCGTGTTTTTTAGTAGTACCTACCAGGTCAGCAACCAAGCCGACCGCATGGGTTATCGTCTGCAAGGGCCTAGTGTCGCTAGTAATACCCATAGCATGCTGTCAGAAGGCATAGCTTTGGGCGCTGTACAGGTACCTGCTGACGGGCAGCCCATAGTATTACTCAATGACCGCCAAACCATCGGCGGCTATCCAAAACTGGGCTCTGTACTGTCCCTAGATTGCGCCAGGCTGGGCCAGTGTCGCCCAGGGGCAACTATTCAATTTGAACTAATCAGCCTGGAGCAGGCGCATAATCAACTTATGCTTCACCACGCCCGCCAACAACGCTTGCTGACACATCTGGAAGAACTTGATGAGTGACGCTCTACTTCACCTTAGCCGTCAGATAGAAGATCTGCTGGTTGCGCGCAATATCCGTGGTATGCAGAGCCTCCAGGCAGCGTTGTTGCCAGGCTATTTGTTGCGTGCCGCAACCTTACTAAACGAAAATCCTGGCACCGTATTAATAGGCACAGGTTTTCCGGTTACTGATACCTTTGAAACCGACGGCCCGGTTGGCGCTGTTGCACTTTACAACGCCCTGTTAACCCTCGGCTACAGCCCGGTATTGGTATGCGGCGAGCCGCTGTTCAGCGCTTTATCCAGCGACTATCAGTGCATTCGGATTCGAGACAATGAGCTCCCAGAAGCTCGCCGTGAGACTCGTCAGCTATTGGAACAATATGCCCCTAGTCTGGTGATATCCATTGAACGTCCGGGTCTTAGTGCAGACGGACGTTATTACAACATGCGCAGCGAAGATATCAGTGACCGCTGTGCATGCTATGACTATTTCCTGATTGATTCCCAATGCCCAACTATCGCTATTGGTGACGGTGGTAACGAGATAGGTATGGGTAAAGTGCTGGACGCAGTGAAATCACTCAACATAGTGCCAGCGGTGACCAGTTGCGATGAACTGGTGGTGGCCGATGTATCGAACTGGGCCGCCTACGGTATTCTTGCCTTGTTGGGTAAACTTCGCGGCATGGATTTGCTGGAAGGCATACAGCCTGAGCAAATTCTCAGTTATCTGTCGAAGCGTGGCAGTGTCGATGGAGTTACCAGAGAAAACACCCTAACCGAAGATAGTTTGTGCTTCAGTGCTGGTGTTGAATTAATTGAACAAATCCGCGACGTCTGGCGGTCAGCCCCCTAACTCCCCTGCAGGCCACGTAATTCGCGGCCTTTTTTGTTCAGACCATCGAGAATATCTTTCGCTTACCGCCAACAAACAATAAAGTATTACTTATTCGACAACGAATAATAATCGATTATTTTTACCTGCCAGGGGTAAAGTCAGCTAAGGAGTAGGGACTTATGGCACTTTCGTTGGAGCAGTTGGAAGCATTTATGGCTGCCGTTGAAACCGGCAGTTTTTCTGCCGCCGCCCGCAAGTTGGGTAAAGCGCAGTCATCTGTCAGTGGCTTAATCAGCAATCTGGAGTCTGACACCGGATTACCTTTGTTTGATCGCAGCACCCGTGAACCCCGCTTAACCCGCCAAGGCCAAGCTCTGATGGAAGACATCAAGTCTGTACTAAAGAGCCACAATCATCTTCGTTACCGGGTCAGCAACCTCACTGACAAAGTTGAGCTGGAAATTGGCCTGGCCTATGACAACCAATTGATAAACGACCAGCAGATTAAGCACCTGCTAAATGACTTTGAACAACAATTCCCCAGCACCTCGTTGCGGTTACTGCATGCTGCCCAACACGGCGCCTACAGGTTGCTTGACGAGCACAAGGTGGATCTCGCCATTGGCCTCAGACATCCCGACAGTGCAGCGCGTTTCGGCGTGGCAAGCGTTGGACAGGTGCAGTTTGCCAAAGTGGCCAGTGCCGACCACCCACTTGTAGAACTAAAGGAATTAAGTGATCAGGATTTGCAGCAACATCGGCAGTTAAAGTTTGTTGACACACAAGCGCACGGAGAGAGTAACCGTCCAGGTGGAAGCAATGCGTGGTACTGCAACGCACCAGAGACCCTGCTTTCTATGCTGAGGATGGGGCTTGGCTGGGCAGATCTCCCCTTGCCATGGGTGGAAAAAGAGCTGCAAAGTGGGCAAGTAGTTCACCTGCACAGCCACCATCAGGCTACATCCTTTCCGCACTCACTGGACATTATGTGGCGACGAGAAGGCGAAGCTGGCAAATGTCAGCAATGGTTGCGAAACCGACTTGAGCTGCAGCTAACGCAAAGTTATCAGCCACAGCACTGCTAGCCCAGCGGCATTGCCTGCTGATTCAGAGGTCAACAACCAGGGGTTGTTGACCTAATAACGCCAATCCAACGCCAGACTGATATGCCGACCGAATATGGGTCTGGCATAAAAGTACGCACTGTCTCGCTGGTTCAAGTCATCCCGGGGATTTCCCTCGGTTAGTCCCAGGGTATTAGTGAGATTTTTCGCTGACAATGACAACTTAAGTTCAGGCAGAAACTGCCAACTTACCCCCACATCAAGCTTCTGATAGGCCGACAAGGCAAAGTCATTCGCCACATCGGAAAAGCGCTCTCCCACATAAGACCACACCAGATAGGCTTCTTTGTCATTCCACCGATAGCGTGGCATCACACGTAGTTGCAAAGCCGGGGTCCGGGTTACCTGATTACCGTTATAAACATGCTCGGGCAAGGAGTCGGGAATACCGTCAAAACGGGCCTGTTGCCATACGCCCAGCACGTCCACCTGCCAGGACTCACTCGCTCGGTAACCAAGCTCAAATTCCAGACCTATGGTGCGGGTATCAATCATGACGCTCTGCTGCTCACGTTCAACGCCTCGGTAAACGGTAAAGTTGAGTGGATTAAAGCGGGTCTGAAACAAGGTAGTAGCGAGACTCCATTGAGCATCGGCCATACGCACGCCCCATTCGACAAACTGTAGTTTAATCGGCCTGCCAAAGCCCAGGTCATCAGGAATAGTCTGTTCGTAGTCTCCCCACCCCAACTGATTACCAAAATTGAGTAACCTCGGCATCTCAAAGGCACTGGCCATGCGGATAAAAGTTGCCGACCAGTCAGACAATTTATGATTCACCCCAAAACTCCAGGCCGTTTGCCGGAACTCGGCCGAGCGGCTAAATGACGAGCCGCTTAAATAACGAGAGACTTGCCCTGAAGGCAGGGTGAAAAGTTTATCTGTGTAGGCTTCGGATGATAAAGACAAGCGCTCATGCCGGGCGCCAATGTCCCAAATCCACGCATCATTCCATTGATATTCGAGGTTGGCATATATTGATTGAGAGGTTAGCTTCCCGTTGCCTTGCAAATAAGCTGGCCCGGCATAGTCCCACATCCCCCGATCAGTGAAACTGGTCAGTACCGAGCCACTTGCGTCAACCGCCACAATATCCAAACGCCGGGGACGATGACGCACATCGGTAAGCACTTTGCCCTGCCACTGATCAAGTGGCAATGCATCAAAGTGACTATGCGCATATATATGCCCCATCGTCAGGCTGTGTTCCTGCCACTGATAATCCACACTGAGGTGATTCAACCATTGGTGCGCAGCATATTCAGAATACAAGGGATAAGAGAATGTAACTAAGCCATTGCTATTGAGCAGCCCTGGGTTGTCCACCCACTCGCCGCTACCTGTATAGCGATATTTCAAGGCGGTGGCTTGGGGTATGGATGTCAGAAAGTCTTGGAGTACCGGGGCATCAAGCAGCGCATTAGCATCAAGCAAGGTATCGTTACCGAGATTCATAACGGTATACAGGCTGTTATAGAGATCCGACGCACGCAATCTGTTGTTTAGCACTAAGCCCTCAGCCAGATCCCGCTCATAATACAGACTGATACTATTCATTCTTGTATGTTGGCCATCGGTCAAATCGCGAAAAACCTCGCCTTTTGGTGTTTCAAATCGCAGGGTTCGAAGATCATCACTTAGCATAGTGGCGTGCGTGGCGTTAACGCCTTCAACCCCTGTTGGAGAATCAAAGTTCTTCATCGGTAACGGCGCAAAAAAGCTGGTATTGTCGTTTAGATGTTTGAAAACCAATTCCAGACTTTGTGCGTCTTGCAGCAGACTGATTCTGGCGCTGACTTGTCCTCCCCGGTCGGTGTTAAAGCCCGGGTCGCGAACACCATCGGCGATACGGTAAAACCCACCTACAGCGTAGTGCCAGTCTCCGCCAAGCGGACCGTCGAATCTGAGATCAAGTCGGGAGTAGCCATAATCCACTCCCTGTCGGTAAAGCAGATTCCCGGCATGCTGAGAGCCCCCCCGATAGCCCAGTAAATTCACCATGGCAGCAGGACCGTTCAGGGTAAAAATACCGCTACTGCCGCCACGGATGGTTTCAACCCCTTGAGTCATCAGATCCTGACGGACGAAGAAATCTGACCAAACACCGTCGTAAACCACCGGCAAGCCATCTTCCATCAGGCTAATAAAACGAAAACCTTCGCCACCTCTAAGCCCCCGCGGCGCGACATTGTTGTTGGCTTCGCCCCCCGAATCCTCGACCCAAAAGCCTGTGGTCTGCTGCAGTAATTCGGCGGTACTGACCGGGGCCAATAAATGCAGGGTATCGCTGGACAGGTAAGTAACAGAAAGCGAAGAGTCCAGTACAGAGCGTCGCTGCGAGCTCTGCCCGGTCACCAGCAAATGACTCCAGCTTTCCTGCGTATCCTTAGGGGGCTCGGCGAGTCTGGCAAATACCAGAATATGGCCCTGCTCAATATCAAACGTCAGGTTGCTACCGGCCAGCAGCCTATCCAGTAATTCAGCTAGGCGGAAATGTCCTGCAAGCGCGGGGGTTGTGCCCTGCATGGCAGCATCACGAATGCTGATTTGCAGATCCGCTTGCTCGGCAAGGCGAATCAAGGTTTGCGGCAGTTGATCTGCCGGCAGCTCAAAGTATTGTGGCTCGGCGAGGGAAAGGCTGGGCCATCCAAGCAGCACTGCGCTGCCGAGCAATAAAGCCCGCCATCTAGGCGTTGGCTTGCACAAGCCACTCATAATCCGGACAACGCGGCATCATCCCGCTTAACCACTGATAAACAGTATTTTTACCATATCGGCATACCAGATTCACGGTATCCGATCGGTTAATACCACTGTATCGGCGCTTTGCTGCAAACTCAGTTCATACAGCCTGGGTAAACTTTGAAGCCAGGATTCAATGCCATCGCTTTTTATACTGCCGGTATAAGAATAGGCAGCCACCTTAGCGCTGTTGATATGCAGTGAGAGATGACTGTAACGTTGCACATCAAAAAGCACATCTGCCAAAGGTGCATTAGTGTAGCGAAGGCGCCCTACCACCCAGTCAGAAGACTGACTGTTCTTAATCACTTCAGACAGCCTGCCATCCTGCTCAATCGACACCTGCTGGCCTGCGGTCAGTAATGTCACCGGAGCCTGTTTTATGCCGCCTTCAACAGATACTTTGCCCTCCAATACGCTGACATGAGTTGCCATTCTTGCTGCCTTCACATCGAAGATAGTCCCAAGGGCGATGGCCTGATGCCCCTGATGGCTGACGATAAAAGGCCTGCTGGTGTCCTTTGCCACCTCGAATCGGGCTTCACCGCTGAGGAGCTCGATATGACGCTGCTGCGCACTGATGTTCACCAATAGCTCGCTGTGGGCACCCAACTGCAGCCAACTGCCGTCGCTCAGTTGCACTTTGTCTAACTGGCCGACATCGGTTGAGAAACGCAGCGTTTGCGGCTGACTATTGGCGACCAAAGGCACAGATTGTATTGGCTGCTGAGTAGAAAACAGCGTAAAACCTATTACCAAGGCCAGCCCTGCAGCCAGTCCAAATCCTAACTGCCAGTTGCGAGGCTTGCGCGCCGCTTTCGTATTCAGGGGCACGACAGAGGTTTGCTGTTGAGCTTGCAGCTCCACAGACGGCAGTTGGTCTGCTAACTGCCAGAGACTTTGCATCTTATCAAAGGCTTGTTGGTGCGCAGGTGATGCTTGATACCATTTTTCAAATGCCTCCTGCATTTGAACTGAATCCTGTTCTTCCAAGCGCAATAACCACTCAGCGGCTTCATCAGCCACTTTCTCTTTATCAAACTGCACATCATTCATGGGTGCGATTTCCTGCTTGTCATAACTGGTCCTGAAGCTTGTCGTAACAATAACGCACAGCCTGTAATACATACTTTCTGACCATGCTGGGCGATACGCCCAACTGGCCTGCAATGACGTCGTAATCCAAGCCATTGACCTTATACAGCAAAAACGCCTGGCGACATTTGGGCTGCAAGTCTTCTAATAGAACTGACAGCTTTCTAAGAAGCTGCTGGTTATGGCTGGATTGTTCCGGGGAATCAGTCGGGTCGGCGGCATCCGCCAACTCCAGGCCCGGTTCCTGACACTCGGGGCTGCGTGCAGCCCTACGTAACTTGTCGATAGCCAGGTTAGTGGCAATTTTATACAAATAGGCGCGGATGTAACTTTGCACCTTCTGATCATCCAGCCCCAACAGCTTTACAAAGGCTTCTTGCACCACCTCTTCGGCTTCACGCAGCGGTAAGCCTTTAGCCACAATATGACGCACCAGTTGCTGATGGTGACGCTTATACAGGCGGCTGACTTCTTCGTTGTGGTCGATACTGGCTGATGACGAGGAATCAATTAACGCCATACGTTCCCCCCGACAACATCCTTCCACTCCAACACATACGGCTCTCTTTTTTCTAATACCGGTAAGGACTATAACGAAGCAACACAGCAATTTGGGAATGGCAGAGTAAGATTTTTTCAGAAAAATGTCAGCCGCCTAGCAATAAAGGCTAACCGGCTGACTAGAGGGCAACTTTTAACCCATCTGGTATCTCAAGCCGTTACCAGATTTGTAATTCATCTATATAAAGTGGCAGTAAAGGGATTTGCGGATCATGGGAGTCCTGGCGGTTCTCGGCAAACACCCTAACAAAGCGTCCCTGTTGGGTGGGGAAAGTCAGGCTGAGAACCGGCCCCTGAATTTGTGCCTCACTCAACTGCGCAACCTGTTGCCATTGCTGTCCATCATCAGACAAATAGACCTTCACCTGCCTGGGTGGATGCAATTGCCGATGCATGCCCGCATCTACGCCCAGTATGACTTTGCTAAGGGCGGTAGATTCTTCTAGATCGACACTGACATCTAAATCCACCCCGTACAGCAGGGTAAAATCGTTCACCGCATAAAACTGGTCGCTGGCCAGCACGCCGTCCAGCAAGCGCTGTTCACTGCCCTCGGCCGGGGCATGAACAAAACGGGCCGTTTTGCCCAATCCTTTATGAGGCGACAAACTAAGTTGTACCTCACCTAACAGGCTGCGCTCGGCGTCAACCCAGGCACTGGCGCGCAATGTCGTGGGCTTATCAATTTGCAAAGGCGCGGTGTAGCGCTGTGAGCCGATGGCAACAGCTTGCCCATCCAAAGTGTAATGAATAGGTAATCCAGCTATCTCGGTATGCAAGTCCACCAGCAACTTGGCCTGGGCATTAATCTGTGCAGTGGCTATCGGATAGTAAGCACTCACCGAAGGGTTTAATCCCATGCTGCGATAGCGCTTAAGTAAAGCCGGCAAGCGAGCACTAAAAGATGACCAACTACGCTGCCCAACTGGAGACCATAACACCTCGGCCAGCGCTGCCAGGCGCGGTAGCACCATATACTCAGCATGCCTTGGCGTTTTTACGTATTCGGTCCAAAGTGCTCCCTGTGCGCCAAGAATACGGGCCTGTTCCTTTGCGGTTAAACTCTGCGGCAGAGGGTCGTAATCGTAAACCTGTTTGAGTCGGGTTAAACCGTGGATGGCTTTAGGTTCATCCAGCGAGCGTGATTGGTAGGCATCAAAATACAACCACTGATACGGGCTCATAATCACGTCATGCCCCAGTCTGGCCGCCTCAATGCCCCCTTCCTCCCCTTGCCAGGACATAATGTTGGCCTGTTTGGCTGCGCCACCTTCGAGGATCTCATCCCAGCCGACCGGAATCTTGCCAAGGTCGGTGACAATATCGGCTACCCGTTGGATAAAGTAGCTTTGCACCTGCTCAGGGCTTTCCAGTCCTTGCTCTTGCATCAGCTTGGCCACCTCTTCACTGGCCATCCATTGCTTCTTAAATACCTCGTCACCACCAATATGGATGCGGGTCGCCGGAAATAGCTCAGCCACTTCCTGATAGACCTGACGCAGGAAGTTGAAGCTTTGTTCGGTAGGGCAAAGTACCTGTTCAAAAATACCAAATTGCCCGGTTACATCAACCGGCTGCCCATGACAGGACAGCTCTGGGTAAGCCGCGACTATTGCGGTGCTGTGGCCTGGAATATCAATTTCAGGGATCACTTCCACATGACGGGCGGCAGCATATGCCACCAGGTCACGAATTTGCTCTTGGGTGTAGAAGCCGCTTACCGGCTTGTCGTCAAACAGCGGCTGAAAATCGTAGGTATGCCCAACCACCGTGTGTTTGCGCGATGCGCCCACCGAAGTAAGTTTAGGATAGGCTTTGATTTCAATTCGCCAGCCCTGATCATCAGTCAGATGCCACTGAAAACGATTGAATTTATGTAGCGCCAGCCAGTCGATATAACGTTTAACAAAGGCGATATCAAAGAAATGCCGACTGACGTCCAGATGCATGCCGCGATAAGCAAAACGCGGGGCATCGTCAATTTGCACGGCGGGCACCTGCCAGGCAGCACGATTGATAGGTTGCATGCCTTCCAGTTCAGCTGGCATTAGTTGCCTTAACGTCTGCATGGCATAAAACAGCCCCGCCCGGCTGTTGGCAGTCAGAGTAATCTGCTTGGGCGTCACACTAAGACGATACGACTCATCTTTGCCATCCCCCTCAGTTTGTACAAAGGCAATAGTGTTGGCATCTTGCGTCTTGGTCAGTGGCAAAAGGTAACCCGTGGTAGGTTGCAGCCAGGTTGAAAACAGCGAGGCCACTTCCTGGGCTTGCGGGCTGTTGTAGACCAGACGAGTTTGCGCGTTTACCTCAAACTGACCGGATTGCCAGGTCAGAGATTGAGGCAAAGGCATTAAGTCTATGGATGAATCAGCCAGTGCCGGTGTGCCTAACATCAACCAGCAAAATCCAACCTGTAGGATTTTAGTTATAGAGCGCACTGTCTCTTATCTCCTTGAAAAAAGCGGCGCTGCTGCGCCGCTATCCGTTGTTTAGAAATCGAACGTAACCGACGCACTAAAAGTACGACCCAGAATCGGCCTGGCATAGTAGAACTCGTACCCGGCCTGCTGATCGTTAATGGCGCGTGGATTACCCTCAGTCAGACCAATCTCATCGGTCAGGTTGGTGGCTTTCACATGCAGTCGAATGTTGTCAGCCAAACGGTAATTCACTCCCGCATCCCATGTGGTGTAAGCCGGTAACTCAAAACGGTTCTCACCATCGGAGTAACGGTCGCCCAAATGATGCATGGTCAGGTACACATCACCTTTATCAAAATAGTAGGTGGGTGTGACACGCAGTTGCAGCTTGGGTGTGCGTTTCACCTGGTTGCCTTCCCAGTGGCTATACTCGCCTTCAAAGCCTTCCATCTCTGGCTTTTGATACACCCCGGTAATATCAACCCGGAAGTCTTCATGCACTTCCCAGACCGCCTCAAACTCAACACCGTCGGTGACGGTATCAATAGTCTGATTCGCTACCTGGCCATTACTGCCGGTAAAGTTACGCTCGGTCAGATCGTTAAACTTGGTTCTGAACAAGGTGGCAGAGGCCCCAATGGTTTCACCTGCATAACGCAAACCTAACTCACCAAACGTCAGCTTGATGGTGTCATTAAAGCTGGCGTCGTTACCGGCGTGAATGGTTTGCCCGTGACTCAACAAACGTGGCATCTCAAACGCATCGGCGTAACGGCCGAACATGGCGACACCATCGTTAAAGGTGTAGTTAAAACCGACCGTCCAGGCTGTTTCAGTTTCGGACATACTCTTGCTGTAGAACGTCGTCGACGGCATGTCGGTATAATTGTTCGCCAGGTTGTTGTCTACATCGTTGCCATTGGCATCAAAGGCACCGGCAACCGGCTGAGCAAACAAAGTACCAGAGCCGGTGCTGTCAAGGGTCAGCCGCTCCACCCGGACACCCGCATCAAGACGCAGGTTGTCAGTGGCTTGGAACTCCTCGTTGATATAGAAAGAGTGAGACTTGGACGTACCGAATGCAGTGGCTTGTCCCCAACTTGGGGCATAACCCGTGGAACCCTTGTCGGTCAGTTGGCCTACAACATTGTTAGCGGCATCCAGGGCCACAATATCCAAACGTCTGGCGTTATCCCTGACCTCAGTCAGGAAAAATGACTCCCACTTATCCACCGGCAGATCGTCTGCATCAACATGGGCGTACAGCCAGCCCATGGTCAGGCTATGACGCTCATTTTCATAGGTGAAGTTCAGCTTGTTAACCCACTGATCGCCTTCAAAGCGAGAGAACAAAGGATAAGTCGTCGTCACCAAACCATTGCCGTTCATGCTGGACGGATCATCCACCAGTTCATTTGAGCCAACATAACGATAAGCAGCCCGCACGGCACCTTGGCTGGCAAACTGTGACAACATGCCAGTCACATCGGCCTGCCCCAAACGGGCATTGGCATCCACTAAGGTGGAGTTATCAAAGTTCAGCAGAATGTACATGTCATTCTCAAACTTGGAGTAACGTCCGGCGGCCGTCATGTACCAGTTGTCAGACAGATCCCAATCCAGATTGAAGCCTGCGGTGGTGAACTTGGTGTGCTGACCGTCTTCCAAGTCTCTTTCCAGATAACTGCCGTCGGATTTTAAGAAACGCAGTTTCTGCTGATCTTTACCCAGCAAGGTGCCATGACGAGGATCTACCCCAGGAATACCTTTAGGGTTGCTTTGGTCTTGCAATGGAATAGGTACATAGAAGGTGGTGTGGTCGTCCAAATGCTTGGCGGATAACGTCAGCTGACCACGCTCAAATTCTCTGATCAGATTGACCCGCACCTGACCACCTTTGTCCGCAGTAAACTCGGTGTCGCGCACGCCGTCTGACTGGCGATAAAAGCCCCCCACCGACATCTTCCAGTCGTCATTGATAGGAGTACCGTAATACCAATCAGCGCGGTACATTCCATAGTCAGCCGTGGACAGCTTTAACAACGTTTCAGCTTGTTCGCCTGGCTTACGAGTGATGAAGTTAACCAAGGCCGCTGGACCGTTAGTGGTTAACAAGCCGCTGGTACCGCCGCGAACCGCTTCCATATGCTCAATAGTGATATCCTGGCGCTGGAAAAAGTCTACCCAGATGCCGTCATAGATGACAGGTAAGCCATCTTCCTGCACGCCGATGTAGCGAAAACCTTCGCCGCCCCGCAGACCACGGGGAGCCACGTTGTTGTTGGTCTCACCGCCGGAATCTTCAACCCAAAAACCCGGGATCACTTCCAGTAAATCCGCCGTCCCCAGTGGCTGCTCACGCTCAAGCTGCTCTGCATTTAAGGTAGTAATAGAAACCGATGACTCCAGCTTGGTTTGGCCACGGCCGGTGGCACCGGTCACGATAATACGCTCTAGATCCAACAGGCTGGGTGGCTTCTTAGTTTCCGCCACTTCCTCTTGCTGAGCCAAGGCAACCGGCGTCGCCAATAAAGACAGAGCCAGAACGCTGGCAATGGGGTTGAGTGGGTGTGCTTTATGATTCCGTTGATGCATGTTCTTCTCTCAAGGTTTATGGATTATTGGCGAACGCTGTTATTCGCCGACCTTGTTAAAACGAACCAAACAAGCAATTTGGGAATAGAATGAAAAAATTACGTTAAAAATATGCTGACTAGCGCGTGCTGATGATGTCCAATTCGCCCCTTATGTGTGAGGCACCATAGAGATAATGAAAGGCTTCTGGCAGAATAACCGAGGATTACCCCACAGACTCAACGGACTGAATCACTAAACAGACCATGCAAGACAACCAGTACTCCCTTTCTGCTGACCAAATCCGGGTAGTTGCTACCATTGCGGTAATTGTCTTGCATGTCAGTGCCAGTGGCGTCAGTCGTTTACCTTTGGATAGCGGAGCCTGGTGGCTGGCGAACTTGCTCGATTCATTCAGTCGAGTGTCCATTCCACTGTTTGTGATGCTTTCGGGAGCCCTGCTACTGCATCCTCCCCTTGATTCAGTCGCCAATTTCTATCGTAAGCGGGTTGCCCGTATTGCTGTGCCATTGCTCTTGTGGTCTTTGTTCTACAGTGGCTGGACACTGCTTAAAGGCGAGGTAAAACACCAACCTGTGCCGCCTTCACAGCTGTTGGATAATCTGCTGGGCGGTATGCCCTACTTTCACCTCTGGTATTTATTTATGCTGGTTGGCTTATACGCCGCCACGCCGCTGATTCGCTGGTTGATGATGTTGCTAAAAGCCAGCCATGCGCCTTCTTCAAGCTTTTATCTGGCCACAGCGGTAACTGCCTCTACCCTCTATACCCTTGGCTACCAGTGGTTTGGTGACAACTGGCCATGGCCCATGTGGTTTATTGGTTATATCCCACTTTTCATGCTGGGTGCCGCCATGTGGGGACGCCCCAGCAATCAGGGGCGCTTGGCGTTGCTGGCCGCTTTTGTTCTGATGGTAGTTATTATTGCCCGTCTGGCACATATTCAACTTAGCGAATACCCCGCATTGGGCGCCATCTATAGCTACCAGTACTTGAGTTTGCCTGTGTTGGCAGCCAGTGTATGCGCCTGGTATCTATTTAAACGACCTCATCAAAAGCTCGCCGCATACACTCGCTTTTTAGCCCCTTATTGCTTTGGGATTTATCTGGTGCATCCCATCTTCCTCGATATCAGTCAGATGCTGATGGCAAAATTCATGTTGGGTGACATCACGAAGATGTTAGTGCAAATCCCTCTGGTATTCGGTTTATCACTGCTTGCTTGTGTGACTTATCGCCATGCTAGCTCAAAATACCTGAAAGCCTCTCTGATTACCCAGACACCCCGCTAATTTCCAGCTCAGACAGACCTTCCATAAACAACATGTATTGATTACCTTTAAAGTCGAATCGCCGCTTAATCCTTGGCTATGCTATACAAGACTCTCATCGATATTATGCCGTGGATTAGCCTGTCATCATGAAATATGCCGTACAGCACCTGTTTTTACTCTTGTTGCTAACCACTTCCTGGCAGCTCCGGGCACAATATCAGTCCATTGAAGTACTGGCAGTAGAATATCCCCCCTTTACGACCATTACCCATCCTCAGGGCGGCCTGGCGTTTGAATTATTGGAATCGGCCATCCCACAGCGACAATGGAAACCGCTCTTTGTGCCTCCCAAACGGGCCTATGCAAGTATCGACAGCGGCCATTGGTGCGCTAGCTTTTATCCGGCCAATAAGACTTCGGACTATTTCACTGTAGAGTTGTCCCAGCAGCCGATTAAAATCAGATTAGTCAGGCTGTCACAAACATCCTCATTCGGCTGGACGCAACTAAGCGAATTAGCGGGAAAAAGCTTAGCTTTGCTACGCACAGGAGAGAGCTCAGAGTTTGTTCAGCAATTCGAAGATGCAGAAATACCAATCGTGTATGTTGAATCCGTACAAGCCGGCTTACAGATGGTTCTGCTAAACAGAGTGTATATGGCGATGCTGGACGACATCAGCTTTGCCGGGTTGGAACGCGATAACAAAGCCAAACTGCAGATGTCAGAAAATACTTTGCTGGAAACCCCAATTACACTGTTCGTTAATAAAGCCTGCTTAGATGATTTGCCTAAAATAACCACTAGTAATAAGTGAAAAATCAGAAGAGAGCATTGTTTTGAGGCTACCGGCACGCATTTTAGAGTAGCTAAGATGTATGACCCGTGTATAACGGCAATAAAATGAAGCTAACCTGCCCCCACAGAACTTGTACCCCACTTCAAAGATTCTAAGCCAGGTGACACCGTTGAAGTGTATTGGGTTCATACTTCCTGCAACGCTACACCAGGACGGGCCTGGGCTATTGTTTGACCGAACAATACTAACCTGAATCTGCGAGTAGAAACTCAGGTATTCACTCTGGTGAACGACACTGGAGCGGCCAACTTTAATGAGTTTGGCTATGAGGCTTATCAAGCCACGGGCTACCATCAGCCCAAGACACTACCAATAGATACCGGCACACCGGTTGAATATTTAGGTTCTGCCACTGGCCCCAAATATGAACAGCACTAATGCTCTGCACTACAGATAACCTGGAGCGCCAGACCACAATGCACCAAGTTAGACATCAACAGCCTCAGCCAGTGGAGCGAAAACAACGAGTTTGAGGAAGATCACGCCCAAGGTGTGCGCAAGTTGGTGGTGCATCCTAAGCTTATGTCGCCGCTACACTGATCACCGGATTAGTATGAAAACGCAACGAGCAAGGCAACCGCTTGCTCGTTGCAGCTTTAAATTACAGCGACGTTGGAACCACTTGAATCATGGAATAGGTAATAAAGCGAAAAGGAGCATTGCCGGACTCAAAAGGCATAGCCCTAGGACCAGTCGGACTTTTCATAAGGCTTCTTTGTATGCCTAGAAAACTAGTTTACGCAGAGATAAGTCTACTCAGACAAGTTTGCATTCCATATCATCTATTTATAAATAAATAGATTGTGCCTGACAGATGAAGACCACTGTCAGGCACCTTGCTTAGCTCTTTTTAGGCTCCATACACTCTACATGGATGCTAACGTCCTTAAAATAAATGCTACTTGTAGAGTCAGCGTCTCTGCCTCGGTATATGCCAAATTTGAAGTAGTTTCCTTCAGGATTATACATATTGGGGCCAGTGAATATCTCACTACCATCTGACTTCCTTTTCAGAGGGATGCCGTTAACTGAACCCGATATCCAACCATCTTCATCTAAAGACCACCGCATAGCAAAATTAGCCGTGTGCCAAACATCCCGCTCGATCTTGACCTTTTCACTATATATAGGGGTTTTCTTTTCCGGGCGATGAGTCAGGAAGATTGAATCATCCTCGAAAAACATCCCCACCGGAGGAGGACTTCCCGGAAAAGTTTTCCAAGTTTGTCCCTCAGCCCAGTTAGGCTGTACCAACCACTGTGTGAAAAGTTGCCATTCACCTTCTGACACGTAGTCAGAAGGCAATAAAAAGCTAACCGAATAGTGAAATATATAATCGCCCTTAAGGTACTCAGAAACTTTCAACTCAGAGCGATTTCCGTTATTCACCAGATTTCCTGATTTTACGGTGAATCGCAAAGCCTTGGCATCTTGGTTTGCAGGGTCAGGGACAATACTGATTGACTCGTCATCATATGCCTCAACGCCTCTCAAGCCCTGAAACATATCCTCGAAGTCAAATTTGTATATTTCTTTCTTAGTACTGTTACTACACAATTCAGAAGCATTTACAGCCCCAACAAGTCCAAAGATCAGTAAAAAAATTCTCATAAAAATCCTTTTATTAGAGTCTTAGATCCACGCTCTCCTTAGAAATAGCGTATTTAAGATCGTAAATAACACCTTCAGCTTTCAATAGCTTTCTAAAGGCTTCTGGAGTCATGGCTTTAAACTCTTGATGTGCCACAGCCAGAATAACTGCATCGTATTTTCCAGGCACAAGCTGAGTAACAGGCTGTATACCATATTCATGCATCGCTTCCTTAGGGTCCACCCAAGGATCATAAACATCAGCTTGCACATCGTATTCCTGCAACTCGTCAACAATGTCAATTACTTTGGTGTTTCTGAGATCTGGACAATTTTCCTTAAAGGTTAAGCCCATAACCAAAACTTTTGCATCACTGACCTGAATACGTTTCTTTAACATGGCCTTGATCAGTTCACTCACCACATAACGCCCCATACCATCGTTGATACGACGACCTGCCAAAATGACTTCGGGGTGATAGCCAATGGCTTGCGCTTTGTGAGTGAGGTAATAAGGGTCAACACCAATACAATGCCCGCCCACTAGTCCCGGACGAAAAGGTAGAAAGTTCCACTTGGTACCTGCCGCCAATAGTACTTCTTCGGTATCAATGCCTAGTTTGTTGAAAATTACCGCTAATTCATTGATCAATGCGATATTTAAATCTCGTTGAGTATTTTCGATAACCTTAGCGGCTTCGGCAACTTTAATACTGCTCGCCTTGTGAGTCCCCGCGGTAATGATACTGCGGTACAAAGCGTCTACTCTTTCAGCTACTTCAGGTGTAGAACCAGAAGTCACCTTCTTGATAGTAGTTACCCTGTGCTCTTTATCACCAGGGTTAATGCGTTCAGGACTGTATCCTGCAAAAAAGTCCTGATTGAATTTCAGACCAGACACACGCTCTAGTACTGGAACACAATCTTCTTCCGTTGCCCCAGGGTAAACAGTAGATTCATAGATAACAATATCGCCTTTCTTCAGCACCTTGCCGATAGTTTCACTGGCTTTAATAAGAGGGGTTAAATCCGGCTGACGATGTTCATCGATGGGTGTAGGAACAGTCACAATGAATATTGTTGCTTCTTTTAGTCTCTCCAGCTCATGTTCGAAGGTAAGCTGAGTGGCCTCCTTGAGTTCTTCAGCGCTAACTTCCAATGTATGGTCAACACCATCTCTTAGCTGCTGAATTCTGCTGCTGTTAATATCAAAGCCAATAACTGCACGTGTTTTACCAAACTCAACGGCTAAAGGTAACCCAACATAACCCAAGCCAATAACTGCTAATTTCATATTCTATAAAGTTCCTTGAATATTTCGTTTTGCTTTAAACTTTTCTCGTACCAACAAGTAGGCAAATTTACTGTTAGTGACCAAATAGCGCTTCCACATCCGCCCCGGCTCTTGAATCACCCTATATAGCCATTCCAGACCCGCATTTTGCATCCATTCTGGTGCTCGCTTAACTTTACCAGCAACAACATCGAAAGTGCCTCCAACGCCCATGACAAAGTCAACGCCAAGGCGATCTTTCCACTTGTTAATAAAGTTCTCTTTTTTGGGCGATGTAATGGCCACAAACAGTAATCGAGCGCCGGACTTAGCAATCTTATCTACAACCTCTTCTTCGCTGTCCCAGAAATAACCATGGTGATAGCCGGCTACCTGCAGGCCAGGATACAATGCTTCTACCTTATCGACGGTCGCTTTAACCACTTCTGGTGTTGCACCCAGCAAAAAAACAGGAAATTGATTTGCAGCACTCATGCCCAACAAATTGTGAAACAGGTCCACTCCGGCAACTCGTTCGGGCACCTTGTGCCCGCAAAAACGTGCACCCCAAACAACCCCCATTCCATCAATATTAATGATGTCACATGCTTTCACCGACTCAGCCAGCTCCTGGTCCCGTTGCATGGTTACTAGCTTTGCAACATTAACCACAACATGCTGGGTAAATGCTTTTTCATTAATACATTCTTTTATTCTTTTAGTGGTTTCTTGCATAGAAGCGTTATGCATTTCTACACCTAGAAACCTGATTTTCTTCATTCCTAGATCCATGCGCTATTTCCTTTCCACTTCAGCATTGTCGGGGATTCGTGACTTGATAAATCGAGCAGGAACTCCTCCGACAACCGCAAATGGCTCAACATCTCTATTAACAAATGAGCAAGCCCCCACTATCGCTCCCTCGCCAATTTTTACTCCTGGTAACACAACTGCATTTCTACCAATCCATGCTCCATCGCCAATGATTGGCGGAGCTGCTTCTGTTTCACCTTGGTCAACAATTGGTATATCGACACGACCGTGCTCATGATTTTTAGACAAAATGGCCACATTCGGCGCAACAAGGACGTTTTTACCAATATAGGCACCTTGAATGAAAACATTTTCATTAATTCTGCTGCCTTCGCCAATTTTTACATTTTTTAAGTTTCCTAAGTAGACGTTACTTTCTACCTTTGTACTCTTTGTTCCAGATAAAATATTTAAGACTTTGTGTAAATACCAACATCTGACCTTGTTAGAAAAAGATAGATATTTTGAATCTGGCAATTTCCGAATAATAAAATAATATATAAAAGCATAGACCTTGGCCAAACTAAACCCTCCCTGGATTACTTAATCTAAGGTTTTGAATTATTACGGATGAATATAAGAACAATACGAACATAAAAAGGAAATTATTACCCCTAAAGAATGTATACTCAAAACAAGAATCTAATAAAGCGAATACAAATACCACCACAAAAAAACTGGACATTCGTCCGAAACTAAAGAATCGAACAAATCCGTCCCAAAATCCCTTTAATATAAAAAGCATCATTAGAGATAAGCCTAAAATTCCCACCATCAAAAGAATTTCAATAAAACTATTATGCGAATGGCTTGGAATAAAAAAATGTATCTCAGGAATATATCCCAAGTCAGTTGACCAGATAGAGCTAACACCATAACCTATAAGATACTTTTCTTTTATAAGTAAAAGCGCGTGCTCCCAAATGACTGTTCTACCTGTAAATGTAAGATCTTTTCCAGCCAACTCGATCAAGTAAACAATCAAGTTTGATACTAAAAAAATAACAATAAGAACGCTGGATGATGTAAAGAATAATGCTACGCCGTTTCTCTTACTTTTCATTACCTTTGCGGAAAAAATGAATCCATAGTAAAAAACAAAGGCAAAAGCCAAGGCAAATATCTTTGTAGATGAGCTTGCCAAAAACAAACAAACTAGCGAAGAAGTAAAAATTATCGCTCTACTTAATTTACTCCCTTCATAAAAAACAACAGAAAAAGCTAATGAAATGGCGGCAAATCCTCCGAAGATATTTTTATGTTTAAACACCCCTTGGTTTTCGCCAACCAAGCCAGTATATTCAAACCCTTCTCCGGCAGACATCAGACCTAAAGATGGAATAAAAAACACGTAAAATATTGATGACAAGCAAAGAAATAAGAAAGTCCAATAGAGACCGGTGTTAATTTGTTCCAATGTATAGTATTGGGCTAGCCCAAAGGCTACCAACAAACACATAGCCAAAGAAAAAATAGTAACTATTGCGTCGAATTTGTCTGCAGTCCAATAAGTTGAAATCATACATAAAAAGACAAAAGCCAAGTAATACTTCATCTCATAAACAAATTCACTGAAAAACTTATAATTCCTAAATATCATATACAAAGAAATGAAGTAGAGAGGGAACTTCAGCAAACTATTAATTATCTTAGGGGTATTACTTAGATCTGCACCATACCCGACGCCAAAAACGAAGTGATCGGTAAAAGCACCAAGAAATAGAACAACGCTTAGGATCAGGAAAAGGTATTTTATCCATCCAGACGACAGAGAGATGGAATAACTATCACTTAAAACTACTCTAGTCACTGCTTCCCCCACATCTCTTAGCATCATTAATTTGCACCAAATTAATCAAAAATATCGAAGCCCAAGTTATCAACATAGAAACTGTTAAATACTCTAAGACCAGCTCCTTAGGAATAAAAAAGGCAACCATACATAATGCAAAACATATCAGAGCTCCTATTATCCGGCTTAGACTCAAAGAAGACACCATTGCATTTTTGAAAAAGAACGTCTCAATCGGTTTGACTACAAACATCAAAACGATAACAAACATGAATGCCAGCGAGACATACACATGATTCACACCCACCTCGCCAAATATATAATCAAAGAAGTAGATAGAAATAATGAACATAAGAAATGAAGCAATTAGAGAGAATGATAAGAACATCATGAAACGCTTCTTCAAGCTAGAAAAATCGAGCTTCTCTTGACTTGCCGCACTTCGCTTGTCGAGTAAATCAAAAACTCTACTTAACAGCATTAGCGGCTGAAAAAGAGACCTAACCTGAATAAAAACAACAGCGCCTATTGGCCAGATTGCTTGCAGAAAGAGCAACGGAACATTTGTCACCGTAAAGTAAGATGCAGTGAGTACAAAGGAGCTTCGAGCTGAAGTTCGGCTTACATCTTCGTCGGAGTTGGAAGTGTAGTACTTAGATGAAACTAATAAATACACCACGGAAAATATAAGTCCGGTAGCAAACCCTAGTTCCACATTTAACATGTAAGAAGTAAAAAGTACTAAGGTATATGCAAATGATGAAGCAGCAAGAAAATATATAGTCCTTCTATTTGCGATAGCCAGAACTCTAGAAAACTCATTGAAAAGAAAAAATAAAACCACTAACAGCCCTGAGTAAATATCAGTTGCTATCATATAAATAACTGCAACGATACAAGACGTAATAAATAGCATCTCTTTAACTGTATCTTTCAGGAGGAAGAAAAAAGCTTTACTGCCGTATACACCATTAACAAGTATAGGGTTAAACACAGAGTTTCTGATAAAACCAGACACTAGGAGAAAAATTGCGTAAGAGACTCCATACAAAGAAACCGCGCTTGGCTCTACTCTTGACAGGAAAATCACCATAGCAAAGTTAAAAAGAGAGGAAAGACCTTGCTCAACTAGTACGACATACTTATCAAGTTTTTCCCTTGTCATAAGTAGGATCCCTGTATCTTCAGAACCTCATCTTGGTAAGTGTTGCTTATATCTTTTGCAAAGAACTTATTTAGTTCCCCCCGTTTAATATCCTGCAATAATCTATCTTTTACTTTAATTTCATTCGTACTGAAGAAAGATATTGCATTGTTTATTTGGTCAATTTTGCCAAAATCCACATACTGTACATATGGAGAATCAGTAAAGTAGCCATAAATTCCACTATATTTACAGCACAGCACTGGCAAACCACTCGCTAAAGCCTCTATATAAACCATACCAAAGGTCTCGGGAAAGCTCGGCATCAGCATCGCACAATGGTCGCCATAGCACTTCTGCAGTTGTTCGCGGTTAAGCTTTCCAGAAAAAGAAACCCTATCACCAATTCCAAGTTCATTGACGTTTTTCTGGAGAAATGCCAATGTTTCATCGGTCCCCCCACCAACAACATTCAGAGTACATTCTTTATGACTTTGCAGAGCCCGAAAAACATCTAGCAATCCCTTATTTCTGGCATCATCTAATCTACCTACGAATAGGAACTTTCCTTTTGAATTAATTGGGTCAGTGACAGACACATCCATGGTACAGATGTTCGGAAGCACCTGTCCCTTGTATGTGAGGGGGAGAGATAACATGCTTAGGATCGATTCCTTCGGCCATAAACTAACCCAGAAAATCGTTTCAGATCTTTCTAGTACTTTCCGATACAGCCAGCGATAGAGAAGCTTACGTCTAACCCACTTTTCATCTGTGGTACCTCTTACACTCGTTATCAGAGTACGTCCTGACTTTTGTGCCAGGACGTACGCAAGAATGCCATCGATGCAGAGCTTGTGAGCGTGGATTGCCGTTGCCCGTCCTGTTATTCCTTTAAGCTTTCGATAAAGCAACGAGCCAGCCAGTAGACAAATTTCGCTTGAGAAAAGTCCAAGAGGAAGCTTCGGAATCCGATATATCAACAAGTCACCACGGGTTTCCAAATTGAACGAGAGCCTACTTTCTCTCACAACCGAGATTACCCTGTGATCAAGCTCTGGGCATGCATCGATCAGGTTCTTCACAGCAGTGGTAGAAACCGGGTTGACCCCATCAGGGTAGTCAGTCACTACATGCAGCAGTGTCGGTCTCTCTTCACTCATTTAGACTATCCCGCGCGTATCGATCACCACTTTGCGCGCAAGTTCGCTTTTATCTGCAGCTTTAAACTGCTTATGGTCGACCAATACAACCACTACATTAGCTTTCTCTAATGCGGTATTCAGTGAAACCAACTCAATATTGCCGCCTTGCAACGACTCTGGAAGTTCATGGATGTTGGGTTCAACAGCCAACACAGTTCCAACATTTCGACTGGTAAGGTCTTTGACTATATCCAGCGCAGGGCTCTCACGTAGGTCATCGATATCAGCTTTAAATGCCAAACCTAAACAAGCTATTACCGGGTGCTTGAATTGATCAGCAGCTTTAATAACCTGTTCTAATACGTAGTGAGGCTTGTGATCATTAACTTCCCGAGCTGTGCGAATAATACGGGCTTCTTCAGGGCAGCTATTAACAATGAACCAAGGGTCGACTGCGATACAGTGGCCTCCAACACCGGGGCCAGGATTGAGAATATTTACACGCGGGTGGCGGTTAGCCAGCTTGATCAATTCCCAAACGTTGATTTTTAGTTTGTCGCAAATCAGAGAAAGCTCGTTAGCGAAGGCAATATTCACATCTCGGAAACTGTTTTCGGTTAATTTCGCTAATTCCGCAGTTCGCGCATTAGTGACAATGCACTCCCCCCTGACAAAGGTTTTGTATAAGGCAATGGCTTTGGCGCTGCATGCCGGAGTCATGCCACCGACCACACGATCATTGCTGACCAACTCCTGCAGCACATAACCTGGCAGTACCCTTTCAGGGCAGTGAGCGACATTGATGTCAGCTTCTTCACCTTTCTGTTGCGGGAAACTCAAGTCTGGACGCGCTTCCGCCAGCCAGGCAGCCATCTTTTCAGTCGCCCCCACAGGAGAAGTACTTTCCAAAATAACTAAGTTACCTTTTTCCAATACGGGCGCAATGGCTTTACTGGCCGCTTCGATATAGCGTAAATCTGGCTCATGGTCTTCACCTTTGAATGGCGTAGGCACCGCCACTACAAAGGCTTGTGCCGGTTCTGGCTGCGTGGTAGCGCGAAGCTTGCCTGTCATTACGGTGCTGCGGACCACCATATCCAAATCTGGCTCGACTATGTGGATGTTTCCGGCATTAATTGTATCCACCGCCTTCTGATTAACATCGACACCAATGACTTCGATACCACGAGAAGCAATAACAGCGGCGGTAGGCAACCCGATGTAGCCTAAGCCGATTACAGAAATACGCTCAAATTCCATAGAAAAAACCTGTTCCATCAAAAGTAATTAAAGAGAATCAGCCAAAACACTGAGTATTCGTTGGCAAGCTTGGCCATCACCGTAAGGGTTATGCGCGCGGCTCATTTGTTGGTAAGCCTGTTCATCTTGCAGCAGTTCATTGAGGGCGGCAGTTATCACCAAAGCGTCAGTACCCACCAACTTTACGGTTCCAGCTTGAACAGCTTCAGGGCGTTCCGTAGTGTCGCGCATCACCAGTACCGGCTTACCTAGAGACGGTGCCTCCTCTTGGATCCCTCCGGAATCCGTCAGAATCAGATAGGCCTTATCCATTAAATATACGAAAGGTAAATATTCAAGAGGCTCTATCAAGTGGATATTGTTTACCCCTTTCAACAGCCTGTTTACTGGCTCTTGAACATTAGGGTTAAGATGCACGGGATAGATTATCTGACAATCAGGATGCGCATTGGCCGTATCCAGCAGCGCCTGACAGATACGTTCAAAACCGCCACCAAAGCTTTCTCGTCTATGTCCGGTAACCAGAATGAGGCGCTTACTGGTGTCCAACATCGGAAACTGAGCGGCAAGCGCTTCTTGCAGTTGTTGGTCATATCTGACTTTTTCACGAATCAAAAACAAGGCATCAATTACGGTGTTACCCGTAATGTGAATGTTGTCATCAGCGTAGCCTTCATTTAACAAATTCTGCCGAGAAGTTTCCGTTGGCGCAAAATGAAAGCGTGTCAGGCAACCGGTCAACTTGCGGTTCGCCTCTTCCGGCCAGGGAGAATAAATATTCCCCGTACGTAGGCCAGCTTCTACGTGCCCAACTGGTATCTGACGATAATATGCAGCCAGAGATGCAGCGAAGGTGGTGGCAGTGTCACCATGTACAAGCACAACATCGGGTGCGAACTCGGCTAGCACCGAATCTAAACCGTTTAGTATTCTGGATGTGACCTGCCCTAAGGTTTGTCCTGGCAGCATTATATTCAGGTCGTACTCTGGTGATATTTCAAACAACGCCAACACCTGGTCAAGCATTTCCCGGTGCTGACCAGTAACACAAGTGCGAGTATCAAAACGTGGGTCCGAGGCAAAGCTGCGCACCAGAGGCGCCATTTTTATCGCTTCAGGACGCGTACCGAATACGATCAGTACTTTTTTCATTACAAGTCTCCCTGGGCTTTGTCAAAAAGCCCTTCTTGTTAGCAAAATTCTTAGTGTTGGTAGAAAGTCCGATACCAATCGACAAACAGCTGTATTCCTTCAACCAATGGGGTTTTAGGTGCAAATCCGGTTGTCTTATTTAGGGCTGACACATCTGCGTAGGTTTGATAAACATCGCCGGGCTGCATGGGCAGATAGTTTTTGTTGGCAGTTTTACCACAGGCTTTTTCTATTGCGCTGATAAAGGTTTCAAGTTCAACCGGCTGGTTGTTACCTATGTTGTACAATGCATAAAACGGATTTTCAGCCACCTGCACAGGATAATCCGCGCTGCCCGGAATCTGCTCCTGAACCCGCACTATACCTTCCACAATGTCATCCACATAAGTAAAATCACGCTTCAGCTTACCGTGGTTATAAACATCGATGGTTTTGCCTTCGAGTATTGCCTTGGTAAATTTAAAAGGTGCCATATCAGGTCTACCCCAGGGGCCATATACGGTAAAGAAGCGCAACCCTGTGGTGGGCAGTTGATATAGGTGGCTGTAGGTATGCGCCATAAGCTCATTGGCTTTTTTAGTCGCCGCATACAAAGAAATAGGCGTATCTACCCTGTCATTTTCACTAAAGGGTACTTTCTGTTGGTTGCCATATACTGAACTGCTTGAGGCATAAACCAGATGCTCAACCTTATGATGCCGACAACCTTCCAGTATGTTCAGTGTGCCAGTTAAATTACTGTCGGCATAAGCCATGGGATTATCGAGTGAGTACCGCACCCCAGCCTGTGCCGCCAGGTGTATAACCCGCTGAAATTGCTCTTTAGCAAACAACTCGGCGATACCTGCACGGTCAGCCAAATCTAACTTAATAAAACGAAATGTCGGGTAGTTAGCCAACTGCTGAAGCCGCGCATCTTTTAACGCCGGATCGTAGTAATCATTGAGGTTATCTATTCCTACAACCTCATGGCCTTGTTCCAGCAACGCTTTAGCAGTGAACATGCCAATAAAGCCAGCCGCCCCTGTCACCAGAAATTTCATTTTATCTGCCTTATTTCGTTGAAGTTCAAACAACAATCGGAAAGAAGGGCCACTTATATGGCCCTTAAACACTTAGTAGCCAGTTACACTAGCTCCGCGCCCTATGGCGTAGTAGGTGAAGCCCTTACGCGTCATACGACTTGGCTCAAACAGGTTACGCCCATCAAAAATAACCGCTTCACCTAACTGTTGTTTTATAAGATCGAAGTCTGGTGCTCTAAATTGCTGCCACTCAGTACAGATAATCAGCGCGTCAGCCCCTTTAAGTGCAGCTTCTTTAGTGCCAACCAGGCTAAGGTCATCACGTACACCATAAATACGCTGGGTTTCTTCCATCGCTTCGGGGTCAAAAGCCTGAACCTTAGCACCTTTTTCCCATAAGGCTTCGAGCAAAACACGACTCGGTGCCTCACGCATATCGTCGGTGTTTGGCTTAAAGCTCAGGCCCCACAAGGCGAAGGTTTTGCCTGCCAACTGGCCATTAAAATGCTTCTCAACCAGGGTCGGCAGTTTCGTCTTCTGGCGATCATTCACCGCTTCAACGGCTTGTAAAATGGCAGGCTGATAGCTGTGCTGCTCGGATGTACGAATCAATGCCTGCACGTCTTTGGGAAAACAGGAACCGCCGTAACCACAGCCAGGATAAATAAAGTGATAGCCAATACGCGGGTCGGAACCGATACCGCGACGCACAGCTTCAATATCAGCACCGAGGATTTCAGCCAGGTTGGCCATTTCATTCATAAAGCTGATCTTGGTGGCCAGCATACAGTTAGCTGCGTACTTGGTCAGTTCTGCCGAACGAACATCCATAAAGATGACTTTGTCGTGATTGCGGTTGAACGGCGCATACAATTCACGCATCAGATCTTGGGGGCGTTCATCGTAGGTACCGATAATGATGCGATCTGGCCGCATACAATCATTAACTGCCGCACCTTCTTTCAAAAACTCCGGGTTGGACACTACGTCGAACTCAATAGCGGCGCCACGCTCGGTCAAAATATCTGCAATTTTTTGCTTTACTTTGTCGGCTGTACCAACAGGTACTGTGGACTTATCTATGATGACCTTGTGGCTTTCCATATACTTGGCGATTGTCGATGCCACAGCCAGCACATATTTTAGATCTGCAGAGCCATCTTCATCAGGCGGCGTGCCAACAGCAATAAACTGTACCTCACCATGCTCCACACCCAGCGCCGCATCGGTGGTAAAATTCAATCGCCCTGCTTTAAAATGAGTTTCAACCAAAGGCTTAAGGCCCGGCTCGTAGATTGGTATGATACCTTTTTTCAGGTTCTCAACTTTCTTCTCATCAACGTCGACACACACCACATCGTGACCAACTTCAGCCAATACCGCTGCTTGCACCAAACCAACATAACCGATACCAAATACTGTTACGCGCATTCTTGAACCTTACTCTTTTCTATTTCTTAATTCTGATAGTTATTGCTTGGGCAATAAGTGGGGAAACGCGCCTGTTTCAAGCTCCTGAAGCAATCCTTCCATAACAGTGCGAATCTGCGGACCGAACCGCTCGCTGTGCAGGGCGTATTCCAGATTAGCCTGAAGAAGGCCCATTTTGTTACCACAGTCGTGGCTCTTGCCCTTAATCTGGTAGGCTTCGATTTTTTCCAGCAACAATAGTTGGTGCAGCGCATCGGTTAACTGGATTTCATCGCCGGCGCCAGGGGGAGTAAATTCAAGCAAATCCCACACAGCAGATGAAAGCACATAGCGCCCGGTAATCGCCAGATTGCTTGGGGCTTCATCTAAATCAGGTTTCTCTACCATGTCTTTAATCAGAGCATTCTCACCGGCTTGAATCTCTGCACCGTTTATATCTACCACACCATATTGGTTAACCAAGTCCGGGGCTACAGGCTCCACCATAATCTGACTATGGCCAGTCTCGCCAAAACGTTTGACCATAGCAGCCAAGTTATCTTTTTTCAGATTACTGCGATGTTTATCCACCATTACGTCCGGCAGAATCACCGCAAAAGGTTGTTCACCAATAACAGAGCGAGCACATAAAATGGCATGACCCAAACCCAAGGCCTGAGGCTGACGAACAGAGATAATGGTGACATTCTTCGGCACAATATTGCGCACTTCATCCAACAACTGTCTTTTAACCCGCTTCTCTAAGGTCGCTTCTAATTCAAAGCTGGTATCAAAGTGGTTTTCAATACTGTTTTTTGATGAATGGGTGACTAATACAATTTCGGTAATGCCAGCAGCGACGGCTTCCTGCACTACGTATTGGATCATGGGCTTATCAACGACGGTCAGCATTTCCTTGGGAATGGCTTTGGTAGCAGGTAGCATGCGCGTACCCAACCCAGCCACAGGAATTACCGCTTTGGTAACCAACGACGGGGAAGTTTCCGTGATAGAAGTTTTCAACATTTAAGCCATCCTCATCAATTAAACGCGGACAGCCTGAAAAAGGTAGGAAATACCAGGATCAAGTTAAGTCCGTTTTAACTTTTTTATAACAACCACAAGGGTTACATCCAAATTTTTGCGCGGCGGATAATAACACTTTTCATACGATATCTGCCACAGATGACGGCATTATGACGCCAACTTTTTGAATGAAAATTACAGAATTTCAGATCAAATCCGGTAAACCTACTATTTTTCAAAGCTTTCCAAAAAATTCTCCCGGTACCCAAAGCGAAAACCATTCGAAAACTATATTTTGGCAAAAATATAATCACAGCCTCGAAAGGGCATTGCTAAACGAATACCAGCTTGTGAATAACCAGAATATCACTCTCAAAGCCCATTGGTTAGGCTTTATTCACATTCCTTTATTGGCGGACATTTCACTTGTTATCAACCAAGTAGACTAGTAACTGTTAACCCTTCATGGAGATTAGGTTATGCTTGCCGCCACATTAGCCTGGATGGCTTACGGGAATAGATGTACGGGTTTCAAACGTTGCAGCACAATCAAAATAAACACCTTTTGCTTGGTGGCCTTTTGATCTGTCTTTTACTCAGCGGCCTGGCAACAGCAGTACAGGAACATTTCCCGTTCGATGAAGAATTCTACCTTAAACTCCGCCAACGATATGGCGAGCGGGCAGAACGCCCAGTAAAAGCCTGGCAAAATTTGATCGAAGAGCAACAACAAAATGGCATCATCGCTCAGCTAAATGCCACCAATTATTTTGCCAATCGTCGTATCCGCTATGCCACCGACATGGAACACTGGCGACAAAATGACTATTGGGCCACGCCGATAGAGAGCTTGGTATCTCAGCGCGGTGATTGTGAAGACTACGCCATTTTAAAATATGCCACCTTACGTGCTTTGGGTGTTCCGGAAGATAAACTGCGCCTGATGTACGTGCGCGCTTCTACCGTAAATGAGCCGCATATGGTGTTGATCTATTTTGAGACACCACAGTCATTACCTTTGGTGCTGGATAATTTAACCGATAAGATTTTACCCGCAGACCAACGCAAGGATCTGCGCCCGGTTTACTCCTTTAATGGTCAAGGCCTTTGGTTGGCCAGAGCACAAGGATTGGGTAAACCGGTAAAAAACAGCAGCGGCGTGTCCAGCTGGACCAAGCTGCTAGAGCGTATCGAGAAAGGGGAATGAGCGATTGATGTTAATCGCTGGGGCGGTATGTTTGGAGAATAAAAAGTGACAGAACAAGATGGAGTCAATGTCAGCGGTGGCCTGTCGTTAAAGGCTCAGCTGTATGGTTTGCTGGTTACCCTGTTAGCCCTGGCCTTTGCCAGTGCTTTGTATACCAGCATTGAAGGGGTAAGAGCCTATCAAGCTAAGCAACTTGCCTCGCATGCTCAGGACGCGGCGCATAACCTGGGTCTGGCTATCTCACCGCATTTGGACGAGCCCGGCTTAATTCTCGCGGAAACCATGGCGAGTGCCATATTTGATTCCGGTTACTATGAGCAAATTCAGTTTGTCGACAATAAAGGCGAAACGCGCTTCTCCCGAGTGCATGAAAACAGTGAGCTAGACGTCCCCCAATGGTTTCAAGATTGATTTCCGCTGCACGCCCCTAAGATGCAAAGTGAAGTCGCCAACGGCTGGGTGCCTGGAGGTACACTTACCGTGCAATCTCACGTTGGCCAAGCTTACGAAGCACTATGGCAAAGTGCAGTAGGGCTTTCGCTCAATACGCTGTGGTTGCTGGTTGCTGCCATGCTGATTGGTTACTTAATTTTAAAAGCGGTGCTAAGTCCGCTGTCAGCCTTAAAAGGTCAGGCTCTGGCTGTGATGAGAAAAGAATTTCATCAGGTTAAGCGGCGCCCCTTTACCCTGGAACTACGTGCTCTGGTCAGCGCTTTTAACCAAATGGTCAGCAATACAGAACGCAGTTTCTCAGAGCAAGCTAACTACGCCAAACAGCTATCCGAGCAGCTTTATGTGGATGGCTTGACCGGCTTACCCAATCGCCAGGCACTGATAATGCAATTCGAACCGCAACGGGAAGATGCCAGATTACACAACGACAGCTTACAACTTGGCCTTATCCGTTTGCCTTCTTTAGCCGACATTAACCAAAATGAAGGCTATACGGGTGGCGATCAGTACCTAATGAAGTGCATCACCATCGTCCAGAAACATCTGGCGAAAAGAGCGGATACCCGCCTTTATCGCCTATCTGGTTCAGAGCTGGCAATACTGTGCAGACTGGATACCGGTGACCTGATTCAACTACAGCAACACCTGAGTAACGAGTTCGTTACGCAGTCTGCAGAGTTGTATCCTCTGGGCTTTGCTCAGGTTTACTTCACGAAAGTAGAAGAGAAAGAATCCTTTTCAGAAGCCATCAGCCGTCTGGATACATTGCACCTCACTGATAATGAAGCGAAACCCACAGCCGTCCTGGAAGACACAACAGAAGGGCATAGCCGCCAATATTGGCGCGGTGTAATAAAGCAATATACGGCCATTACCCAAACCGGCTTACCTATTGAAACTGAAAGCCAATTTGAGCATTTAAGCACCAGTCTGGCGAAACATTTTGAACTTATGCTGCAACCCATACTGGGTAAAGATGGCAATATCATCTACTCAGAATCCTTGGTCAGATTCAATTGGCAACAAGCCAGTTTATCCACGGCAGCAACTTTCGCCATGGCAGAAAGGTTAAACCTTGGACCAGCATTAGAAAGAGCCGTTTTGTGTTATGTGTTATCGCAGTTACGCCATCACCCGGATCACCGTGTCGGTATTAATCTGAGCAATGTATTTGTGCATGACCGCATGCATCAGCAGTGGCTCCTAACGCTGTTGAAAACACTAAAAGGTCAGTTACCACCATTAGTATTTGAAATTAAGGAAAGCGCCTTAATTAGCCAGGGACATCGTTTGAAGGACCTGATACAAAGTCTGCATGAGCTGGGGGCTCAGGTCACTATTGAACATTTCGGTGCGCATCTGAGCAGCTTCCAGTCTATAGGTAATATGAATATCGATTTTGTGAAAATTGACGGCAGCTTTATTCGCAGCCTGAATCAGCATAACAACGTGTTCTTTGTGCAGAGTCTCACCCAAATTTGCCACGCCGTCGGTGTCAAGGTGCTGGCATGTCATGTGGAAAACGCTACGACAGCCAGACAATGTCTGCAGTTACATATAGATGGCATACAAGGCAGAGGCTTTGCAGATACAGCGTCGATCAGCGACTGTTTTAAAAATTTCATATACAGTGACACCCCGGCTGGTTTAGAATTGCGCAACAGATTTTTGTCGTAATCAATGAGGGACCATTATGAAAATCAAGCATTTGTCAGTTTTCTTGGCCGCTGCACTGTCTGTTTCTGCCGTTCAAGCTCAGCAAACGCTGAATATGGCTGAACTACAACAGGGCTATGCACAGGCTGCTAATCAAGGTATCAGTTTCGTACAGTATCTGCGTCAGCAAGTACTGACCGACGAGATGATTGCTGCTAACTCCGCCAACGCAGAACAAACCCTGACATCGCTGTTAGCCTTGCTTCGTGACAACCAAGAGCAAGTGGCTGAACTGCTGGACTCTGTATCTGCCAGTGGTTTTTCCTCAGACCAGCTTCTGACCAGCGCAGTGGGTGCCGGTATTGACCCTACTCTGGTTAGCACCCTGATTGCCGATACAGCAACAGCAGCGCCAGGTGCTGCTACAGGTCCAGCTCCGGCTCCTGGTGTACTAGGTCTTGGTGCAGGCACTGGTGGTGGTGGCGCTACCGCATCCAACAACTAAGTTGGTGAGATTCAGTAAAGAGGGCCGACAGGCCCTTTTTTGTTAGTCTGTAATTCGGCTTCAATCTATGAACAAAGCGACGTCAGGATTTTATGGCAGCACTCCCCTGATATGGTGGCTGGGGTTTATTCTGGTTTGGGCTCCCATCCCTCTTGGTAGCAATCGTCCCTGGGCCTGGGCGTTATTACATGGCCTGATAGCCTTGGGCGGTATTTGGCACTTGTTTCAGGTAGCCCGCAATAAAGCCCCACTTTTCCCTAAACAATGGCAACTCCTGCTGCTCTTCGGCCCAGTCCTTATAGCTATGTATCTAGCCGCCCAGCTCGCTTGCGCTTTGCCGGAGATATGCAGTGTCGACCCATATCAAACCAATATTATGTTGGAAAAGTCGCTTTATCTTTTGCTATTTACTTATTTACTCAGCCAAAACTGCCGCAATCACCATCAACTAAAGATCATTCTGATTTGCATCCTAATCTCCGGTGGCTTACAGGCGATCTATGGCAGCCTGTTAAATCTAAGCGGGCTGGAGTTGTCCCCTGTATTTGGCATTCCCGAAGGAGAAAAAGCCAGAGGCAGCTTTGTTTACCAGAATCACTATGCAAACTATCTTGCGCTTTGTCTGAGCATTGCAATCGGGTGGATGCTCAGTGAGCTAAGCACCAGCAAACAGAAAGTCCCCCTTGCTAAATGGCTAAGGGCTTTGGCGGAATTAATGCTCAGCCGCAAGCTTTTGCTGCGTCTAGCTATCATTCTGATGGTTGTGGGTTTAGTGCTAAGCCGCTCCAGAATGGGTAACGCAGGATTCTTTACCGCCTTAGGTATAGTTGCTGTACTGGCTTTGTTTATTTATCGTCGCCCACCACCACTGCTTAAATGGTTGGTACTCAGTATTTTTGTGTTGGATATGCTGTTGATTGGCTCAATGTTTGGGGTCGAAAAGGTAAAACAGCGCATGCAAGATACCAGCTTTGTCAGTGAGGCCCGTGATGAAGTGGTTATGCACAGTCTGCCATTATTGGAAGAGCAAGGGCTCACTGGCACTGGCGGGGGCACTTTCTATACTGTCTTTCCTCGCTATCAACAGCAATCCTATAGCGGCTTTTACGACCACGCACACAATGACTATTTACAGTTTGCCATTGAGCTGGGTTGGCCGGTAACTGTATTACTTTGTGCTTGGCTTGCCATTGCACTATGGCAATCTTTGTATGTCATGAATAAGCGTAAAACCAAGCTCTATCAGGGTGTTGCCTTTGGCTGCTGTATGGCTTGGGTACATATGCTAATGCACAGTAGCGTAGACTTTAGTTTGCAGGCGCCGGCTAACAGTCTGCTGTTTATGACCATACTGACATTAGCTTATTTGGTCAGGATGCTGCCTGGTGAGCGCAAAGTCGCCCAAGGTAATTGACTTTTTCGTCGGCCAAAGGTGGAGTTCGATTAAATAGATAAGCGCATACAACAATCTCGCGCTGATACTTTGCTACGAGATCTCTTAGTGTTGCCAGAGAACTCCAATGACCTTCAGCCGCCCGTCCAGATATTTTTAGCAGCCACGCCTTATCTGTTGGTGACAAAGCATCCCACTTTGCCAATCCCACCCCCAGTTGTTGACGTAAAACTTCGGGCAAAAATGGACCATAGTATTCGGCCTGCTGCAGTTGGTTCACTGCGCCTGGAAGATCATTTCCCCAAAAAGCCAACACAAATCCATAGTCTGCATAAGCAACCGGCCACTCAGGTCTTAGCGAGATAGCCTTTTTATACAGCGGTATTAATATCTCGGCACCTGAAGTCTCGAAATGAAAATGCATACCCCACTCGAGTACCTTCGCCAGGGTGAGTATGTAATGAGCGGATTCCGGCTGACTTTCCAAAGCACGATTAGCAGCATTTAGGATTTGCTGATAAGCCTCTTCGGTTGGAACCTCACCTTTTTGCCACTTTTGCAAAGCTTCATCGACGACATAGTACTGAATATTACCCTGAGCAGACTGATACAAAGCCGGTACTTGCCAAATCAGCAATACCAGAATTAACGCCGCAAATAGTCGGCTAGTGTGGCTCTTTAGCAGAACAAGCTTTGACATATATTGCCCGGGGTAGTTATCAACAATTGCTCGGCCTTGTTTTCTCCTACCAGTTCGCAGGCCCTGTCAAAAGACTGCCGCATTCTTGGTGGACGACGTTTAACCGAATGGGTGTCTGAGGCGATAATGTCAAACAAGCCTTCGCTGAGCCACTTTTCCCCCAGAGTCTGGGCTGTTTCGCCCATTTCCCCAATCAGTGCCGAAGCTGTTAGTTGAAATAAACAACCAGCTTGCTTAAAGGGTCTGATAAGTTCGGGGTTTGACTGCAAGTCACGATTCCGTTCGGGATGGGCAATCATAGGCAAAATAGACTGTCGACACAGCCACTTAATCAGCCGGTCTGCACCGGGTGGGATGTGACTATGCGGGAACTCTAATAACAGCACTTTATGGCCATTCAGCTCACCTAGAAACAACAATTCGCCTTTCTCAACCGCTGGTAGCAATTCTGCGCAAACTCGTGCTTCACAGGCACTGCGTAACTCTATTGGTATATCTTCCGCACTGCACAGTGACTGTAAATGACCGAGCCCTGCGAGAATTTTTATTCTGTCGTTGTCAAAGCGGCCCGGATACCAATGGGGTGTACAAACTATGCGGCTGACACCTTGCTCAGCCGCCATACGCAACAATGCCAGTGATTCTTGCGAATCACTGGCACCATCATCAATACCTGGTATCAAATGGGCATGAAGATCAATCATGCCTTCCCTGCAGGTTGTTCATAGGTCTGATAGTATCCGTATTCGGCGCTGCCGCCATAGTAGCTGGTCTGCTTATCTGTGGCTAACTGGTTTACTACTACACCATACACCCTGGCATGGGCTTGATGCAGTTTAGCCAACACGTGCTGAACCACCGGGCTGCGGGTACTGTCGGCTTTGACAACCAGCACCACAGCATCGGCCTTAGGTGCGATCACCAGCGCATCACTGACGGCCTGAACAGGTGGCGTATCCACGATAATTTTATCGTAGTGCTTAGATAGCTGCTCCAGTAGAGCGCTTAACTTATCGCCTGATAGCAATTCCAGAGGATTAAGCGGCACAGCACCGGCAGGCATAACATCAATGCCTCTGACATCTTTGATAATGCAATCTTCGAGCACTTCAGTGCCACCGAGACAATCGGCCAATCCTGGCTGATAAGGAGGCAACTCCAGACGGTTTGCAACCGTTGGCTTACGCATATCCGCATCAATCAACAAGACACGTTCGAGGCTTGAAAATGCGAAGGCCAGATTCAATGACGCGGTGGATTTACCTTCTTCCGGCAACGAGGAGGTCACTTCGATAACCTTCAAGGGTTTGTCCAGCGCCATCAATGACAAGCTAGTACGAATGCTACGTATTGCTTCGCTATAGAGCTTTTGCTGATCGTCAAAGAAGGCAAAGGTTTTGTCTTTCTGCTCCAGTTTTTTCTTCAATCTAGGGATATACCCCAAGGCCCGATGACGCAACAAGGTTTCAACATCCTTGGGCGACTTCACAGTATCGTTCAAGGCATCAAATACCAAAGCCACAACCATACCCAAACCAATACTGGCAACAAAAGCCAGTAATACAATCAGTTTACGCTTGGGCTTAACCGCTTCGGTAGGCATAGTGGCAAAATCGGTAAAACGCGCCACAGGGGAGTTGAAATCACCGACAACCTCGGTCTCCTTCTGACGCCCAAGGAAACTATCGAATAACGTTCGGTTAGTTTCTACTTCGCGCTGCAAACGGCGATATTCGGTTTCAACTGAGCTTAATCCGGAAAATACTGAACGTGCTTGTTGTAGTTGAGATTCAAGCGCCACCAGATTTTGATCCGCTGACTCCAGCTCCTTCTCAATGCCGTTAACCAGTTCCTGAATTTGACGACGCAAGTTATCGTGAACTGTCTTTAATTCCGCCTGCGCAGCAATCATTTTCGGATGTTTAGGACCATACACCTGCGTGAGTTCAGACACTTTACGCTCGACAGAAATAAGCTCCCTGCGCACGTTTTGAATTGACGGATGTGAAGTAACTTCAGGCAAGCTTTGCAGACGCTGGTAGTTGTTTTTATAGCGTTCCAGCAACTGCCATAGCCCTTCGGCTTGCGCCTTACGAGAGCGAGCCGTAGTTATATCGTCGGTAAGTTGTTCCAGCTCACGCGCGTCCAGGCTGGTAATACCGGCCACATCCACCAGATTGTTCGCCTCTCTAAAGCTTTCTAAACGCTTTTCTGAATCCTCCAAACGCTGGCGAAGTTCCTCAAGACGCCCACCTAACCAGGTATTGGCCTTTTGCGTAATCCCCATTCTTGCGTCTAATTGGCTTTCGATATAAGCCTGCCCCAAAGCATTAGCGACATCCCGCGCCAGTTTAGGGTCTTCGGACTCAAAGCTGATTTCAACCAATTGAGTACGGCGTATTGGATTGACACTGATTCGATCTATAAAACGATTTAGGGTTTTAGTCGTTTTTCGTAACTCAGCAGCTTCAGGATCCAATGACTGTTCGGCAGGTAAGAACGGCAGCGCTGACTTAATCAGCTTAACTAAATCATCCGTTAATGAAGACTTACCCTGGAATTCAGGATGCTCCAGAATATTGAACTGATGAAAAACTCGCTCGGCAACTGCTCGGGATTTAATAATCTCAAACTGCGTCAGGTAATATTCCTGCTGCGTGGAATTAAACCCATATACTTCTTCGATTTTGATAGCTTGTGCTTGCTGGGCTTCAATAAGCAATGTTGAGGTTGCTCGATAGACTTTTGGCATACCGAACACAACGAGGCCAGCCACCAGAGTCACCATCAATGCCATTAATAAAATGCGCCATTTGGCATTCAAAATAACCAGAAAAGTCTTACGCAGGTCGATCACCTGTTCCTTACTTCCCTGTTCCTGCATATTCACTGAGTCCATAGGCGTCATGACTAGAAAAATCTCTGTTGTATAGTGATGGTATCGCCGGCAAACACCCGACTATTCAAGGTTCCCGTTTCCTGCTGCGACTTATTACCTTCGCGGGAAAGATTCACGCCTTCCTTAGACGCACGCTCAGTCAAACCGCCAGCCAAGGCCACAGCCTGATTAACTGTCATACCCGGTTGATAAGGGTATGCACCAGGCTTTTTAACTTCACCATGAATGTAAAAAGGACGATAAGCCACTATGCCCACGTAGACATTGGGATTAATCAGATAGTCTCCTTTGAGTCCATCATGAATCAGCACCTCAACTTCCTTTAAGGTCAAGCCACTTAAGCGCAGCGCGCCCAGAAACGGATAGTTGATAATTCCACTGTCGGTAAGTTGGGTATTGAGATCTAACTCTTCCTCACCATACACTTTGATTTCTATGCTATCGCCCGGTCCCAAACGATAGTTCTCGCCACTTTGGGCGAGAACTATGCTTGAGAACAACAGCGCTCCGAGAATATACAGAATTCGCATGCTATCCCTTACAGATTGATACCTACACCGACATAAAAGACGGTTTTATCAAACTCAAAACGATCATCGGTAGACGTACGATCAGAGATCTCAACGCCACCCTCTAACTTCCAAAGGTAGCTGATACGATAACTGGCTTTTGCTTCATAACGCCAGTATTTATCTTGTTGATCGTAACCCTGGTAGTCGGAACGAACGTAGCCGGCGACCAGATTGGTTTCCAGATCTTCACTCCAATTATGCTCCCACCCTAAACCATGAGCGCTCTCTTTTATTACATCACCACGTAAGTCCGGATCACGGGCTTTACGACCCGTTTCAAAGGTTACGGTTGAGTAAGACAAAGGTTGCCAGTTCACGGCTGCCTGCCAGGAGATACCACTGAAATCCTCACGCCCCGCAGAGTCAAAGCTCTTTTTCTGATAACCGATACGGAACTCACCGCTGGTCAGTGCGGTAGCCTGCCAATCCATACCCACCAGATAACGGGTATCGATGTTGTCACGATTACCGCCGACGGGATCAATTTTGTCGTAGCGAATATCATCGCGGGTAACCTGAGCAACCAAACTGGTGAACGCGCCGGTGTCGTAATAGAAAGCCGCTGACGCGTTGGCTTTATTAAACTCACGGAATTGGGTCACAGCCTCCAGATTTTGATAATCTTTTTGCGTGTAACCACCACCAAGGCGAATACGCGCTGGCGTTGTACGAGCACCAAATTCGAAGTAGCCATTGATGCCCAGCGTACGATGTTCGGTAGGCTCTAACTGGGTTGCACCGTTAGCATCAAAAACGCCAGTACCGCGTTCATCGTGACCTTCAGCGAAAGATGCTTCAACAAACACACGGTGAGAATCAGTAAACTCCCATTTCGCATCAGCACCAGCGTAAACATCTAGGTAGTTGTCAATGCTGCTGGAAAAATACTGCCCCTTACTAACCCCGGCTTGCAGATTGTATTCATTCACACCATCCAACAAACGGGCAGCAATGGTAGGTGAATACACCGCAATAGTGCTGCTCTCTTCGTCAGCGTTAGTGTTGGCGATGTTGTCGTCGTGTTTAAGCTTGACGTCAAAACCTGGCATTATGTCAAAGCCGCTTTCCGTCTGAATAACGTAGCCGGCTTGTTCCTGTGCTATAGCGGCACTGCTCAACGTAGCAGCCACCAGCAGGCTCAAATAAGTAGGTTTGTTCATTATGAGTTGTCCCCTAGTAAGCATTTTTTCCGGTAAATCCCTTAAATAACGTCATAAACACAATGCGGATATCGAACCAAAGTGACCAATGACGAATGTACTCCAGGTCGTACTTGACTCGCATTTCCATCTTTTCCAAAGTGTCTGTTTCTCCACGCCAGCCATTCACTTGCGCCCAACCGGTAATACCCGGCCGAACCTTATGTCTGAGCATGTAATAAGCTACTTGCTTGCGATACTCTTCATTGTGCGCAACGGCATGAGGCCTTGGACCAACAACTGACATATCACCCAAAAGCACATTGATAAACTGTGGTAATTCATCCAGCGAAGTACGGCGCAAAAAAGCGCCCAGGCGAGTAATGCGGGGGTCATTCTTGGTTGCCTGTACCACCTTGGCACCATTTTCCTGCACACGCATAGAGCGGAACTTAAGCACCTTGATAGCCTTGCCATCCAAACCATAACGGTTCTGGCGGAAAAACACCGGACCGGTTGAATCGACTTTAATGGCCACCGCAATGAGTGCCAACAAGGGCGAAATCAACAGCAGCACCGATGCACTAAATAACAGATCAAAGGTACGTTTGTAAAAATCCTTGATGCCATAAACCGGGGATTCAAACACACTTAACGTGTCCATCTCACCCACGCTGCCAATACGCGCATGCATCAGGTTTTTCAGCAAGAAGTCAGGAACCAGCAGTACGTCGACCGTGGTGTCTCCAAGGCGTTGAATAATGTCTGCGATACGCCTTTCCGCCAGCATCGGCAAGCAGATATACAATTTAGATACCTTGCCTTGCTGCGCCATTTCTACAGCCTGCTCAATAGAACCTTTCAGCAGATGTTTATAACCTTGTCCTAGCCTTTCTGCTGTTCGATCATCGAAGAAGCCAATACATTCAAACCCAAGCTCGATATGGTCCTGCATTTGCTGATGCAACTGCATACCGGACTTGGTCATACCAACAATAGCGACGGTCTGCATGCTCAAACCACGGCGTCGACGCCAAGCTTTTATATGCTTGGCAGAGATTCGCCAACTCACCAAGGCCAACAGACTGGATGAATACCAACCTAGCAACACCACACGTGAAAAGGTGGCACCTTCCTTCAACACAAACAACAACGAGAAAATCAATAGAAAACAAGCACTATGCACTAAGATGAGTAACATCAACATGCGGGAAAAACGCCCAACCCGCCATGAACGATAAAGTGCTACAGATTCTCCAATGTATGCGTACAAAAGCACCAAGGATAGCAATACCAACAGGTAGTCACGGGAGAAGGTCACACCATATAGGTGGCTGGCTAAAAACAATGTCGTCGCCAAGATAAACACATCTATGATGCGATAGAGAAAATGTGTCGACGAATCAATCTTAAACAATGAGGAGGTATCCATTTTCAAATCCTTGAAACGAAGTGCCTAAATTCCGTTAAGCGCTTTAGCGGTGGCCGATCCTATAGTAAAAAAACTACACAGTTCAACTTTTAAACAGAAGAACCTGCATCCCGCTATGCTAAGCGCATAATTATATAAATAAAATTTACTACCGATTGAGTATTATACTGCTAGCTCTGACAAACCTGGGCAGCATAAACCAACAAAATAATGCCATCCCCCAGCCTAATGCCGATGCTCCAAAGTCTGCACTGCTAAACTTCCTGTAGGGAACCCAGATCTGAATTAATTCATCAATGCCGTACATCACCAGCAAGATGGCAAAGAAGCCCAACTGGCGCGTCATTACATACCTTCGTATAGCGAGCAACTGCGCTAACGCCAGAGACAAACCGCAACCAACCAACATATGCAAGTAATGGTCTGACCCTAACCATCGCTCAATAGCTTTAGGTAAAGTATCCCATCCTGGTATGTATTTAGCGGCTATCACTACCAAACACGTCAAAAAAACAACAAGTGCAAGCCTGTCGCCAAAAGTCCATTTTTGTTTCAGTTTCATGAACCCGATACTTTCCGTGTTGGCTTGCCAAAAACCGCATTAACATCGCGTTAACACACGTATTTGCTCACTTCTTGATGTCCTTTTTCTAGGATAACAAGTAGAAAATTGCCGCGCATCTAAAACATAATATTATTTTTTAGGGGTTACTGATTTTTTTTACCTTACAGCATGTGTTTGTCAGGGTTTTTTACAGACTGTCAGAATGAAAAATGAAATAAACCATACATATCAATAGCATGAGTTTGTGGCCCATTTCTTGCTTTATCAAATTGCAGGAGATGTTGTAATTTTTTTTCAGATAAGGAGATTCTCGATGCTGAAAGCTAACTTGTTGAAATCTTTAGTATTAGCTTTAAGTTTTGGCGCAGCAGGCGCCCACGCCTCAATCGTCACGAACGGAAGTTTTGAAGACGGTGCTGGTGATTTGATTATTTTCAATAATACCGGACCATCTTGGAAACATGACCCCAATGTAACCTTCGATAATTTGGGTACAGCTGCACCAGGGCAGCGTTGGGGTGTCTATGAGAATCTAGACAACTGGCAAGCTCGCGCTGGTTCAGGTGTCGAAGCTCAGTTCAACGGTAACATTGTTGATGCTGCCAACGGCACACAGTTTAATGCTTTTGACGGTAACTATTACGTTGAACTGGATACTCACTTTGATTACGAGAATCCAACCAATAGTAACTCGTGGATCCGTCAGCAACTGACCGGATTAAACATTGGTCAGACTTATGAGCTTTCTTTTGCTTATGCCGCCCGTACTCAGGATACTGATGATAATGGTATCGGTGTTTACTGGGGCGAGACTGAAGATTTGTTCGGCAGTTTGTTCCAAGTAAGTGTGGATTACGATGGGTCTAACTGGCTGAACTGGACAACTTATACTTACCGTTTTACTGCCTCTGCCGCTGAAATGTTCCTGGGCTTCCAAGCACTGGGCAATAAAGCCTGGGATGTAAATGTTGGTGGTCAGGACTATTACAATGCAGACAGTAACAAATACGGTGGTTTCCTGGATGCGGTTAACGTTACTGCAGTTCCAGAGCCAGGTACGCTAGCTGCATTGGCACTAGGTTTAGTTGGTTTGGGTGCAATGCGCCGTAGAGCCAAATAAATACTGTCAGACTTTTTTACAAAAAACGCCAGACATAGTCTGGCGTTTTTTTATGCTCACACGATATAGAATTAAAGCTCGTTATAAAAGCGTCAATATTTGCTGCACCTTATTCACCCTGTTCAGGCTTCTTGCGTAAGTTTTGCCACCAAAAACTCACTATCTGCCCAATCCCCAATAGTAAAAAACGCGGATTGTGCTTTATATACCGCCAAAAAAGTCGTCTTGGCTCCTGACTAAAGCGATAAAGCCACTCTAATCCAAATTTTTGCATCCAACGGGGGGCAGACAGCTTACTTCCAGTAACAAAATCCAACGCCGCACCAATGCCTATCATTAATGGGCCTAGGTACTGATGACTTGCCATCCATTTTTCTTGTTTAGGGCAACCCAGTCCAACCAGCAACAATTGCACATCTAAACGTTGAATATCTGCCGCTACTTTTTGCTCCTCCTCGGCAGTTAACGGCCTGAATGGTGGTGCATATCGATAAACTAACCTTAAACGAGGATAACGGTTCAGTAAGGTGTCAGTCAGGCTTTGCAGAACAACACTATTTTGACCACCATAAATTCCGACGCGAATCCCGTTAGCCTGCGCTAATTCACAAACTGCCAGGAAAAGGTCCTGACCGCGCACTTGCTTGGCCTTTGAATAACCTAGCAATCGCTGCATCCATAGCAAAGGCCTGCCATCAGGGAGAACCAACCTCGCCTGCCTTAAAAGCAACGCAAATTCCGGATCATCATGGGCCTCCATGCACATATGTACGTTGGCCAGGCAAACATAGCCTTTTTGGCCGGTCTGACACATCAACAGAATGCTATCTAGTGCTTGTTGGCAACTCGTCACTGCCACGTCAGTTGAAACGATATAAGACTTCAATCTGTGCTTCCCTGACCTTGATGTAATTCCTTATAGAGGCCAATAAGCTGTTCAGCATGCGCCTCTGGGGTATAGTGTTGTTCATAGTGTCTCCTGCCCATATGGCCAAGATGACGCAGACGTTCAGGTTCAGCCAACAACTGTTTAATTTGGTTTGCAAAAGCCGAAACACTTTCCAATTCTATCCATTCGCCATTCACTCCTGGCTGCACCAGCTCTTTCAATGCACCTCTGGCACTGACCAATACCGGCGTGGCATGGGAAAAGGCTTCCACAACCACATTGCCAAAAGTTTCGGCCACTTGCGAAGGAACAATTAACAATTTTGCCTGGGCATATAGCTTGCTGAGTGTGGATGCATCCACTTCTCCAACAAAACGGACGTTTTGCGGAACGTCTGCCGTCGGCGGCTTATCGGCACCAGCAATGACCAGCGGAAAATTGACCTGGTGCCAGGCTTCAAGCAGCCTATCTAGTCCTTTTTCTGGTGCATTTCGCCCGACAAAAAGAGCAAATGTGCGTTCAACTTGATTGGTTGGCTGATTATCCAACACAGGGTCTGGACAAAAGTGCGGGATAACCCGCAATTTATCGGCGGCAAATCCCGCTTCTATATATTGCTGTCGAACAAATTCAGAGGGGCAGATAAAGGCATCCACCTGTTTTAACCAAGTCTTGCGCCAGCGGTGCAGCTCAATCATGCCCCCGATGGCCAGACTGGCAAGTTTGCTGCCCTGATATGCACCTTGCCAGCATTGCTGCAAAGTGTGGCGAACCGAATATTCCACCAAACCTTCAGTCAACATGGCCGATGGGGTAAGACTCCGGAAATTATGCAGTGTGAATACTGTTTTCAGTCCCTGACATTTGGCGTAATAGAAGATAGAAGGAGACAACAGCGGGAAAAAATTGTGCACATGTAATATATCGCCGACAGATACCGGAAATGCAGCCAACTGTTGCCGGACATCAGACTGCCAAATTGTACCCAACACCAACCTCAGCTTTTGCCTGGTACTGGGATGCAAAGGATTGTTGAGATACCAGGGAAGCAGAGAAACGCCCGATTTTTGCAATAGCGACGCCTCGCGTTCGACCACCACGTCTTCACCGCCACGTTTGCTATAGAAGCAATGAGCCTGGATCACCTTCACTTCAAGACTCCTTCCAGCAAGCAATCACCTATACCGCGGCTAAAGCGCTCAACCATAGCTGGCATTCCAAAGCGCTCGGCACTTTCCAATGCACCTTTTGCACAATGCTGATAAGTCTCAGGGTTTTCCAGCAAGTTGGTTACGGCATCAGCCAGCAGCGTTGCTGATGGTGAGACTATCAGGCCGTTCTCATCAGGAGAAAGGTAAGCGATTTCAGGGCTATGGTAAGGTAATTCACAGGTAACATAAGGCAAACCTGCGGCGAAGGCATCAAGAATCGCCAGCCCGGTTAACCCTGGGTTTAGCACTAGTGAGGCCTCAGCATATGCCTTGGCTTTATCCTCTCCAAAACGGGCCCCCCGATAATCCAGCCAAGGGCTTGGTTTTAAAAGGGTTTCGAGCGGGCCAGCGCCAAGCACAATCAGACGCGATATTACGCCACGTTTGTAAAGATGCTCCGCGGCATCAAATAACAGGTCCAGACGTTTATCCTGATACAAAGCGCCACAGAAAAGCACGGTGTCAGCTTGTTGCAACCCTGCCAGCCGATAATTTTTTACTTGCTCGGCAAATTTCTGCGTATCAACACTGTTGTTTACTGAGCTTATGCGTGAAGCCGGCATGCCCGAGGCTTCTACCGAACTTGCCACCTTGTCGGTGTAAGCAAAAAACCAGTCGGCCTGAGTCAACATGGCGGCTTTAAATTTCTCCCGCCAGCCAGTGTAACGGCTCTGATGATTATGCCCATGCCCCCACCATGCAAGCTTCGGCTGTCCGATCAGGCGCCTGCTTATCATAAGCGCATAGGTAAGCAAATGTCGGTTAGCCTGCTCTACAATGACCAGATCGTAATTGCTAAGACCGCCAACTCTTTGCCAGGTTAGCTTACCCATTCTCAATACCGGCACCCTTTGATAAAAAGCGTTAGGTGAAGTGAGTATATTGTCCTGCTTACTGCGTTCTTTGTTGTCCGGCAGTGAAAACGCAACCGTCAGTTCAATGTTCTGTAATCGCAACGCGTCGTGCAATGAATCAAACAAAGCCAGACGATACTGCTTGAGTACATCCTGAATGATCAGTACCCGCTTCATTTGGCGTTTGCCCCACTGTCAGCATCCAAGTCAGCGGGCTTTCGCCCCCGCAACCACAACCATAAGCACGGTGCCAACTTGCGCATCAGCGCCTTGCCCCAGAGCAAAGGCCAAACCAAACCTCCGTGTCGCCGAACAAAATGCATCCACTCGCCAACAGGCACGAATCTGGCTGGGTTATTCAATAGCGCCAGCCTGGTCGACATGGGTAACGAAGCGTCAAATACCGAGTTCAGCTTAGTATTTGAAGCACATTGCCCGTAAAAGCCCGGTGCTACGTATAGCCCGAACCCTGCTTGTTTCAGCCTTAAACCATAATCAAAATCGCCGAGGGCATGGGTATAGGTTTTATCCAGTATGCCGACTGCATCCACAGCTTCTTTCGTGACAAAGCACAAGTTGCCATTGATAAAGTCACATTCAATGGGATATTCATCTGGAGAGAGCAGCTTGCCAAACCCTAACGGGTGCCATGCATGCCTGCTGCGTCTGCCACCATAGCTAATGACCGTGCTGTCTGGTTCATGCATGCTGCCCACCAGCGCACCTAATTTGCCAGATACGGATGATTGCCAAAAATGCAACCTGGCCAGGGCATCAGGCTGTAACTGCACATCATCGTTTAGCCAGATATACGCATCATAGGATTGCGGCAAGGCGTGCTGCCACAAACAGGCCATCGCCCCATTCCAGTACATATCACCCCGGCCCTGATAGCATTTAACCTGGGGGAATTGCTCCTTTACAGCCGTTGATGTGCCGTCACTACTGCCATCATCGAGCAGGAAAATATCCAGACTGACATCAGTTGGTAACTGCTGCGCTGACAGCGAAGCCAGACAAGCCAGGGTTTTTTCCTTGCGATTGTAACAACAGAGCATGACTGCATATCTCAACATAGAGATTGCACCTCAGTAGCCTGGGAGTTAAGCAGACGACGATATGTGGGATATAGCCAAGCTAAGATGATCACTTCCCCAACTATGAGGCCATATAAACTGGCGTTTACATCGACCGTCAAAATCATCACTAACAGCAGTGGCAAGGTCACCAGTGCGGAGGTAACACAGGCTTTCGCTAACAGACCGAATTGATCATTTGCCTGGGCAAACAATGAGGGAGTCAGTCGAACACTACGCAGCAATACAATGGCCCCCCACAACAAACAAAGATAAAGCATCATGCTGTTATCTTTAGCTTCCCACAAACCGTGCGAAGGCCAGATCAACAAGGCAATAACGAGTAAGGCATTGCCCGCCCACAGCAAGGCAGACCAGGCCATCATTTGCCGTGCAGCCAGACGCACAGCACTGCTATCTTGCGCTGCCAGTAACTGCACCAAGCGAGGACGCTCAAACGAAGCCAAGGCCCCCTGCACCACAAAGCAAGGGCGAAACAACAGCGCAGCCGCAGCAATAGGCGCAAAAGCCGCCGGCCCCGCCAGCAAACTAATCAGATAACTGTGTCCGTTGGTGGTGGCCTCCACGCTTAACGCTCCAGTCAGGGCCGCCTTTCCTTGCTGATTTACGCCATGCTTAACGGCGTTCCATTCGCGCCTAAACAGCGCCGTCATTAATAATGACGCATGCGTTCGGCCTAGCGCTATGAGCCCACCACATTGGGCAATGGCACACACCAGCAACATACCTTGCAAGGTTATCCACTCAATAGCCCACAGCAGCAGCGCACCAATCAGCATCAGCACCGAGGTAGTCAAATCACTGGATACCGCCAGGGCAGGTTTCACACTCAGCGCATAGTTGCGACCAAACCAGCGTAGTGTGCCGCAAAACACCAACATGGATGCCCACAACATGACAGGTGCAGCGGCAGCCAGCCCCAATGTGATCAACACTTGCCCGGCCGACAGCAAGGCTGCTAAAAGCAAGCTGGCAGAAAAAAAGCCTCGCAGTTGGCCTTCATCAGGCTGTTTTTCTTTGAGAAACAATAATAAGGGGGAGCCCAACAAGGCATTACTTATGCCATAAGCAAGCCCGGTGCTGACCTGCAGCATAGCAAAACTGCCAAACTCGGCAGCATCGGCAAACCACAACAACAACAAGGATAGAGTCAGATTCGCACCGGCAAGGGACGCACTGGAAGAAACATTCAGGATACGGCGCCATCCTGGCCACAGGCTTTTCATTAATACCTATCCGACATAATAAACAACACAAGTAAACAGGAGCTGGCTGACATACCCTATTTGTGTTTGGACACCACGCATCCTGCCCTGTTAAGTGGCTGACAAGTTAGCATATTTTGCATAACTAATCAGCAGTTACCTAACATATGCGGCTAAAGAAAAGACACGCAAATTCCCTTAGATAGTTGCTTTGACCAAGACTTGTTCCCACGATAGAGTGGTAGACATAGCGTAAAAAACCATCAGAAAGGGGACCTGCAGTATGGCCGGTTCGTGGCAATGGTCTGGGGAGTCAAACATCCCTCAGTATTGGTCATGGCTGACAACCCAAGCGGCCAGCAGAGACTTAACTCTTTGTCAGACCGAATCGCTTTCAGGCCCAATAAGGTTGATAGATAACGCGGATTGTCATATCGCCAGACAAGACAAGCTATTGCTGCAAATTGAACAGGAATTGATAAGCCTCAGCCAGACCGACTTTCACCAGCTTAAGCGCACGCATGCGAAGCACTTGGTTTTCCCTCTGGCTTCTGAAATGCTTTGTAGAAACCTTGTGGACGTGCCGGCCTGGTTATCCAGCCTACCCAGCCTGCGGCCTTTGCAGGTATTAGCTTATGGCGAAGGCCATTACCAGCAGTGGCGGCTGTTAAACAAAATGCAAAAAACTTGCGGGATAATTCACTGGCTGAGTATCAAATTAGACAACCAGGCCGCGCTTAGCTTTTGTTTCTGCCGGTCTTATCGTGGATTTCGAAAAAGTGAGAAGTTGTTGAAAGCCTGGCAACAACTGCTGGAACGAGAATGTCCCAGTCAAGCCCTTGATTTTACTGCCTTGTTCGCAGCAAACCCATTAGTTGCAGAGAATCCAGAACTTAGCCAAATCCCTGGCAATCCAGAAATTGCCGTACAGGCCAGGAGTTGGTTAAAAGCTTTGCTGAGTGGTGCCTGTAGTAATGAACACGGCATTATTTTGGACGTCGATAACGAGTATTTACATCAATACCGGGTGAATATGCGCAAAGCACGTTCACTGCTGTCGCTATGTAAGGGGATATTTGTTGAAACTCAGCAGCGGAGCTTTGCACAAAAATTGACAGAATGGATGCAACAAACCAATGCATTACGTGATCTAGACGTGCACCTGCAAGACTTAAGCAACTACAAATTGATACTGCCCGCTCACCTGCAAAGCCAAGCGGATGAATTGCAGCGCCGGTTACACGATAAGCGCAAAAGCGCCCTGCGCAGTGTGAAGAGATTACTTGATTCCTCCCGCTATCAACGGGAGAGGCAAGCTCTGCTAGAGGAAACTTCACGACTAACCTTAGGCCCGAAAGGGCATAAGCATGCTTACCAGTACGGCCGTAAGCGGCTATTCAAGCAGTTAGGCAAAATATTCACCTTGGCAAACCGGCTAGATGAGCAATCACCTGATAATGATTTACATCAGTTGCGTATTGCGCTGAAAAAGGCCCGTTATCTTGCTGAGTTTTTTCAGCCAACGAAAACCACTAAGCCATTGTTAAAGCTGACATCTTGGTTAAAGCGGTTAACTCAGGACTTCGGTCAGTTCAATGATGCCTGTGTGCAGCAACTAGCTTTGCAAGCTTGGTTGGAGGAGGCCAAGGCAGACAAACGCACATCCGTTGACTACCACCACGCACTGAACTTACTGCTGCTGAACTACCAGGCACAAAAACAGCAGTACAAACTAAAGATACACCAGCATGTAACTAAGCTACGTGACCCCATCCATCAATCTAAGTTACTGGCCACTATGTAAGCCAACTCACGCCTAAGGGAGCAACCTATGAAAATCATTGCCTGTTATAGCAACAAAGGCGGGGTGGGAAAAACAGCCAGCGCCGTTAATCTGGCGCATTTAATGGCGCAATCCGGGCAAAAAGTACTGCTTTGTGATTTGGACCCGCAAGGTGCCTCGGCATTTTACTTTCGCCTCAAACCGGCCAAAAAGCTCACCGAGGATAGTTTTTTCACCGATCAAGACAAACTGCTGAAAGCCATAAAGGGGAGTGATTATGAAAACCTCGATGTACTGCCCGCCAATATGGATTTTCGTGATTTCGATATTTTCCTGTCACGGTTGGCCAAAGGCCATGGGGCATTAAAGAAGACTCTGAAAAGCGTAAAGAAAGACTATGACATTGTGCTGCTTGACTGCCCACCGACCATTTCCATGTTATCCGAATCGGTATTTAGCTGTGCCGACAAAGTAATAGTACCCGTAATCCCCAGTACCTTATCGGAGCGCACCTTAGAACAGCTGTTGGACTTTTTCACTCAGCATAAGCTGGAAAAAAGCAAGATTCTGGCCTTCTTCTCCATGGTCCAGGTAAGTAAAAAGTTGCACCTTGATACTATGCAACGTCTGGGGGAGCAGCATGCTGACATGCTGCTGAGCACCTACATTCCATTCTCTTCACATATTGAACGTATGGGAGTAAACCGTGCGCCAGCCACAGATTTTGCCAAAGCCACACCGGCTGCCCAGCATTATCTTGATCTATGGCGGGAACTGGTAACACGAATATGAACCCGATGCCGATTTGTCCGTATAACTAGTGAGTGTTAATGATTCGGACCAGCGCACATGACCATTAAACTGACTGAGCTTACTAAAACCACGCATATTGAAAAGGTGATCATTCAATCCCTGGATTTATCAGTGTTTCAGCTTTATGTGACCATTAACCACCAGGAGCACTTGGTGGTCGATGAATCCGGTCGGGCCATTCGGGCCACCAATATACTTAGCCTGCAGAAGTTATTTGACGGTATCAAGGTTGGCCAGATGCGCCTTCGCCATGAAAGCGCCTATGATGAAATGATCGGTCAACCGGCGAAACCTGGAGGGAATCGCTTGGAAGTACCGCTGGGAAACAACAGGTTGTATTAACACTCATGGTGCTATGGTTTATGGCAATGCCTTGGGAATGTTAAGTTTCCCCTCTTAGTGTTCTCTTGTTTATCTGAATTCTTTTTCTTACCGCGAAGAACACAGAAAACACGAAGGGAAGACGACCTAGCCGAACCAATACGGGCTCAAAATAATCCCATTTGGTTACTGGCCAGCTCATCAAAGCTTAGGTCGACAAACGGCAGGATCCCTTCTGCTACCGGTCTAAGCTGCTTTTCCACATAATGGTCGTAATCAATAGCGCTATGTTGGTATTCCATTGGTTGTGGGCCATCCAGGGTAATCACATAGGTAACCCAGCCCTTGTGTTGGTATTGCAACGGCTTACCTTGCGCATAATTTTGCTCATCCGCTAACCTGGCTGCTCTGGCATGAGGAGGGACATTCTTAACATAGCGAGCCAGCGGCCTTCTCAGGCGTTTACGATAAGTCAGTTGGCTATCCAGCTTGCCGCTACGGGTATCGTCGATGATACCGCGAATGTAACCGGCCACATCTTCCCCGGCGAATACTCTGCGGTAGAGCTCGTTCTGAAACTGCCTGGCCAGCGGCGTCCAGTCCGAGCGCACCGACTCCAGACCTTTGAATACAAGGGTTTCACCTTCAGCGCTGGCTTTAAGTCCGGCATAACGTTTCTTACTTCCCAGTTCAGAACCGCGAATGGTGGGCATCAAAAAGCGTTTGTAGTGGGTCTCAAATTCAATTTCCAGATAGCAGTCCAGTTGCAACTCATCCTGCAACTTTTTCTGCCAGCGCTGATTAATCATGCTCTCCAGATGTTGACCAATCTTGGTGGCCGCCTCATCTGCCACCTCATCCCCCAGCCAGACAAAAGTAGAGTCGGTATCACCGTAAATCACCTGATAGCCTTCGGCTTCTATCCACTTAGCAGTGGTTTGCATAATTTCGTGGCCACGTAAGGTGATGGAGCTGGCCAGCCGGGTATCGTAAAAACGGCAGCCCCCCGAGCCAAGCACACCATAAAAGGAGTTCATCAGTATCTTGATAGCCTGAGAACGAGCGGCGTCCTTTTGCTTTTTGGCTTCGTCACGCTGCTGCCACAGCCCGGCGATAATGTCAGGTAAAAAGTGCGTATTTCGAGAAAACTGCGCACCGCGAAAGCCAGGGATGGCTTTGTCCGGAGCAAGTAAACCTTCAATTAAGCCGAGAGGATCTATCTTAAAAGTGCGGATAATAGAGGGATACAGGCTCTTAAAATCCAACACCAATACCTGACGGTACAAGCCAGGCCTTGAGTCCATAACATAACCGCCGGGGCTGGCCAAACCGCCGCCCAAGGGTAGGTTGGGGGCAATATAGCCCGCCCGATGCAACTTGGGTAAATACACATTGGTAAAAGCCGCCACCGAGCCACCGCTGCGATCCAGTTCCAAGCCGGTTAACTGGCTGCGTAATCTTAAGAAGTCTATCAGTCGCGTATGAGCGAATATCTCCAGCACCAACTTGCAGTCTTGCAGGTTGTACTTAGCAAGCTTGACCTTGTTATGTAGAAAATCATGTTTGATGGTGGCCAGACGATTAGCCACATCCTCGGTATCTTTACCTTTACCCAGGAGTTGTTGCGCCACAAATTCAAGGCTGAAACTGTCAAACTGGTAGGTAGCGGTTTTCAGCGCATCAATACCATCGAGCGCCACCCGCCCGGCCATGCTGATAAAGCCCTGATTGGCTTCACGGCCATCACGCCAGGTGGCAAAACCCCCACCGCGGCCCAGCTTGAGCTTAATGCCTTTCAGTTCAGCGCGCTGCAGCAGCAGTTTGAAATCAAAATTCACCACCGCCCAACCAATAAAGAGATCCGGGTCGTAATCAGCAACGGCGGCCTCCAATGCTTTAAGCAAAGCGGTTTCATCCGCCACCCATTCAATCCAGTCAGGGCCTTCTTGCACCGCACCTATCATAATGACTTTTTGATAGTCATCGGCGGCCAGCCCTATGGAATACAGCTCCCCTTTTTCACTGCATTCTATGTCCAAAGACAGCAAACGAAATTGCACAGGCTGTTCAGCAGCCCGCACTTTGGCATCCAACACTTCCAGATAGCCTTGGCGCTGATGAGTGGTGCCGGTAAAAGCCAGACTACCGTAGGAAAACCGCTCCATTAGATAGCGGTCGGCCAGGCGGATATCATCTTCATAGCAAGTCAGCCCGGCGCCTTTCAATATATCTTTGGCCTGAAAAGCCGCCGACTGCGAGGAAAAATACAGGGCACAGACAGCTTGCTGGGCAAAAGTCTTCAGTGGCAATGCTTTCAACCCAAAACGAACTCCTGCCCTATGAAGCAAGTTTTCAGCGTTACCTGCATCATCCTGAGCAATGAAAAACACTGATTTTTGCGGCTCGGTTAACAGCCGCACAGGCCCTTGTTCGGTAGCCAACCAGAGTTCAAGCAAGGTTCCATTGGCGGAATCCAGGTTGCTACGAGTAAGCACAAAACCGGTGTGATAACTGGACAAGAAAGTTTCTCTTGGCGAAAGACGAATGGGCTGCTGAGGCGCTAACGATACCAATGATGGACAGCATAGCCTAAAGGTTTTTAGAACAGCTGGAAAAAGCCTCTGTCAGGCAGTAGGCTTTAAAAGCATCACAATCGTCCGGCAAAGGAGCAAAGATGTCTAAGCTGATTGCAAGCGTACTGGCTTTAGCCTTATTGGCAGGCTGCGCCACTTACCATCCAAGTGAAGAAGAATGGCAAACTATGGTGAATGACTTTGTAAAAAGTCAGCAGCTTGAAGACATTAAGCGAATTACCACCTTTAAACTGGATAGCTGGTATCCCTTGGGTGAACAGAATCTAATACTACGCACTAGCCCGTCTAGATCTTACTTGCTGACACTACGAGGGCGCTGTCCGGATTTGGATTTTGCCCAGGCATTAGCCACCGACCAAACTATCAGTTCACAATTGGATGCTAAATTTGATGCGGTGTATGTGCCAGGTAAATTCCATGTACGCTGCCCAATAGACAGCATTTACCCCATCAGCAAGGAGCAATACAAAGCGTTGACGTCATGGAAAAGCGGCAAGCAGGAAGAGGCCAAGCCTGCCGCAAACTAAATTAAGAACGGGGTGCCATCACAAAGCGCAGTTCGCCGCCTTGTAAGATCTGCTGGTGAGTCAGGATAGGGCTTACCAGCTTTTCGCCGTTTAACCAGACCGATTGCACGCTTCCCTCACCTTCTTTCTTGACGCTTAGCTGATGGCCATTGGCTAAGCTCAGGGTAGCTTGCTCAAACTGTGGCGTGCCTAGCACGTATTCACCACCGACCGGATTTAGCGGATAGAAGCCCATAGCGCTGAATACATACCAAGCCGACATTTGTCCTAGGTCGTCATTACCGGCCAGGCCATCGGGCTGCGCCAGATACATAGTGTCACGGATCTCTTTAATACGTGCTTCGCCCTTGTGCTTATCTGCGGTAAAGGCATACAGATAGGCCACATGGTGAACCGGCTCGTTACCATGGGCATACTGACCGATCAGTCCGGAAATATCCGGAGATACATCACCCTGCATCTTGGAGCTGGTGGAGAACAGCTCATCCAGCTTGGCGACAAAAGGGCTTTCACCACCAAAGAGTTCAATCATACCGGGTACATCATGGGGGACAAAGAAGCTGTACTGCCAAGCGTTGGCCTCGGTGTAATCGGTATTACGGTGCTCAACATAAGTAGGGTTAAAGGGGCTTACCCATTGACCTTGCTTATTCTTGCCACGCATAAAGCCGGTGCTGGCATCAAACAGGGTACGATAACTTTGTGCACGCTGGCTGAACAGTTGATAGTCGTCGTGCTTATCCAATGCCTTGGCCATTTGCGCAATGGCCCAGTCATCAAAGGCATATTCTAAGGTTTTAGACACCGCTTCCACTTCCAGCTCGGATGGGATGTAGCCGTACTGACGATACAGATCGATACCGAATCTGTCCTGCATAGCCGAGGCCTTAATGGCCGCCATGATGTGTTCAGGGTCGGCACTGGTCAGGCCCTTTAAATAGGCATCCACAATCACGGGTACCGCGTGGTAGCCAATCATCACGTCGGTTTCGTTGGACATCAGATCCCAGGTGGGAAGCAAACCTGTCTCGTCATAAAAACCCAGCATGGATTTCACCATATCGTCCACTTTCTCCGGATTGCTGAGGGTCAGCAGCGGATGTAAAGCGCGGAAGGTATCCCACAAAGAAAACAACGAATAGCGCCCATAATGCTTGTCTTTATGCACCGCGCCATCTGCGCCAAAGAAGGCGCCGTCCACATCATGGAAGACCTGCGGGGCCACAAAAGCATGGTAAAGGGCAGTGTAAAACTTGGTTTTATTGGTCTTATCAGCATCCTCAACCTGGAATTTACCCAGCTGATTTGCCCAGGCCTGGGCAGCCTGCTGTTTTACCTGCTCAAAGCCCAGTTGCGCGGTTTCTGCCTCCAGGTTGGCCTTGGCACCTGCAATGCTGGTGTAGGACAACGCTACCTTAGCTTCGATGGCCTTAGCCGGTTTACCAAAGTTCAGCACAATCTTACCTTTCTCGGCCTGCAGCTGGTCGCCTTTCACCGCTTGCAAGTCGTTCAGTAACTGATGACTGAAGGGCGCATCAAACTTGGCCACAAAATAGATAGGCTGATTCTTGGCCCAGCCGGTAGACAGGCGATAGCCGGTAAGTGTGTACTTATCTTCAACCCGTAAAAAGGTCACAACAGGCTTGTCGTAGTTCTGCGCATAGCCCAGATCAAACAACAGTTTGGCATCCTGTTCACCATCAAAGCGGTAGCGATGCACGCCTGTGCGGGTGCTGGCGGTCAGCTCGGCCTGCACTTGTTCTTCGGGCAGATACAAGCTGTAGTAACCCGGACTGGCGCTTTCCTTATCATGGCCGTAAGTGGTGAATATGCGCCCTTTGTCATCTTTGGCGCGGGCTTGATAGTCTCCCCGAAAGGGCATCACCAGCACATCCAGCATGTCTCCCACACCAGTACCGGAAAGGTGGGTATGAGAAAAACCCAGCAAAATGTTATCTGAGTAATGGTATCCCGATGTCCAGTCCCAGCCCTTAGAAGGGTTGTCCGGGCTCAGTTGCACCATGCCAAAAGGCACTAAGGCACCGGGGAAGGTATGACCATGACCGCCGGTACCGATAAAAGGGTCCACAAAGTCCAGCACCTGCTGCACAGGCAATGCCTTAGTTTCAGATATTTGTGAAGTAGAGGAGGCGCACCCCAGCATAGACATCAGCGGTAAGGCCGCAAGGCCCAAAATCAAGCTTTTCGTTTTCATTAATCTTTCAACTTATCTAACCAGTTTTTCTTCAGGAACCAGGTGGTCAGCAAGGCCAGCGTCAACGCCACCAGCATTTCTGTCCATTGTTGGATAACCAGGTAAATAGGCAGGGCCACCAGGCAGATTTGCCAGGCCATGCCGACCAGAATATTGACCATGTCGCGGCCTGGGTGGGTATCGGGATCAAAACTCGGGTCCTGGGCAAGCACCTTAGCCCGAATGGGTCCCCAGCACCCCCAGGGTCTGACCTGACGGTAGAAGTCACAGAGCACCTTGTCATCTTCTGCGGGGGTCATAAGCGTCCCTATCACCGAACCGGCCAGGCTTATTAGCAGCAGCACAGGGAAGGCGAACAGCGGGTGGGTGTGCGGCATGAGCAGCGGCAAACACAGTGACGCCAGCAAACCGGCCATCATACCCCAGAAGTAACCGTAAGCATTGAAGCGCCACCAGTGCCATTTAAGCAGATTGGCTGCGGCGTAGCCGCCAAATAACGCACCAAAGATCCACTGCATAATGTCGTTAATACTGGACAACATCAGGCCAAGCCCGACACCCACCAATACCAGTACAAAAGACACCAAATAACTCACTCTGACATAGGTTTGCTTGTCAGCGTCGGGGCGAAAATAACGTTTGTAGATATCGTTAACAAAGTACACGGGGGCCGCATTCAGCGAAGCCGCCAAGGTCGACATAAAGGCCGCCAGCAGCCCGGCTATCAGCAGCCCGGTCAGTCCCACCGGCACAAAGTTACTGATGGCATAAGGCAGAATTTGCTCAAAATCGAAAGCACCACCCTGGGCCTGAATATCCGGGCCCATATACACCAAGGCCAGTACCGTCAAACCAGCCACCATCATATAGCGGGGGAAGAACATCACCAGGGACACCAGGCCGCTCATCTTGGCTGCTTCTTTGGGGGAGCGAGTAGCCAGAATCCGCTGCATATCGTAGTTAGGCACAGGCCCTGCCATGGAAAACAGCACGCCCTTAAACAGCATCATCATTACCATCAGGCCGATAAGTTCCAGACTGTCGGACTGAATCTTGTCGTTAACACTGTCTATCAACCCCTGCCAGTTCAAGTCGAGCTGCCAGCCAAACCAGATATTGTCCCAACCCGCCGGGGTCGCGGCTTCAATTTGCTCCGGGCTGACCAGATTAATCGCAATAACCCCTACCGCCACTGCAGCGATGGTCATAATCACAAACTGCAGGACTTCGGTGAACACCACCGAGTACATGCCGCCCTTGATGACATACAAGGTGGTAAAGGCGAAGATAATCAAGGCGTAGGTATCGGGGGACAACTGCCAGGGGAAGAATATCGCCGCAAACTTGCCAATACCCTTAAAGGCATAAGCAATAAAGCCGATGGCGCTGACAATGGCGAAAATAACCACCACCAGTTGGCATAGCTCGGCACCGCGTCCACTGCCAAAGCGGGTTTGCAGCCACTGGGCACCAGTCATGACATTGGAACGTCGCAGCCAGACCGACAGGTAGACCATCAAAAACACCTGATTAAAGATGGGCCAGATCCAGGGCAACCAGGCACTCTTCAGACCGTAAACAAAACACATGGACACCAGCCACATAGTGCCAGCGATATCGAACATCCCCGAGGCATTCGACACCCCCAGTGCCCACCAGGGGATCTGCTTGCCAGCCAGGAAGTAGGCATTCATATCGCGGCTGGCCAGCTTGGAGATATACATCCCAAGCCCCAGCGTACCGAGCAGGTACGCGGCGATGATCAGTAGGTCTAACCAAGCCAGGGTCATTGGCCTTGCTCCTTGAATAAAGACTGATAGCGAGTATTCACAACCAGCTTTTCAATCTCCGCTTGGCTAGCCCCCGGTAAGGCCAGGTGAATGCGCTTACTTTGGCCGGGCAACAAGTCAAAGAAGTTATCGGAAAAATTGCCTGCCGCGCCGTCTATTTCCACATGGCATTGGCGCACCAAAGTAGAGCTTTGCAAGGTCAGGGTCAGGCTTTGCTCGCCCACCTGGCTAGTCACCTCAAGGTTAGGCGCACTGAGAGCTTGTTGCTTGCTAGGCACAAAGTAAAACAAGCTGTCGGTAAGTTCCTGCCCCTGGCTATCAATCAGCACAGCCTGCAGCACCACTTGACTGGGGTTATGTGCAGCCAGTAGCTCAGTTCTAGGCAGCACAGCCACCTCAGCACTGCCATTGGCTGGTGTACTGATGGGCTGCTCCTGTTGCCACAGCTGATTGCCACTGAAGTCCAGCAAGGTCAAACCTACTTTGGCATTAATTGAATGCAAGCGATCACTAACCAGTCTGATACGGATGCTTTCCTGTACCTCATCGATTACCAGCAAGTCGGTGCGGAAACTGCGCTTGGCCTGATAGTGCAGGGCCTTCCAGCGACCATAATAATCAATACCGGACCAGGATGCGGCTGGCCAGGTGTCATTGAGCTGCCAGTAAAGGCTGCCCATACAAAATGGCTGCGCCGCCCGGTGCGCTTCAAAAGCCAATTTCAGTCCTTCGGCTTGCTGCACCTGACTTAAAAATAGCAAACGGGCAAAATTTTCCGGCGCGCTATATTCTGTTTCCATATAGCTACGGATAAGGCTGTTGCCACGCGGGTGCTTCTGGTGCACCTTGAGAACCTGCGAGTCCAGATGCCAGTCTTGCTGTTCGGTAAACTTCGCCATGGACGAGGCCAGTGGAAAAGACTGGAAGCCAAATTCACTCATAAAACGCGGTATGCGTTTCTGGTACTCGCTAAACGGCTCTTCACCATGCCAAACCCCCCAATAATGGTGATTACCCACATGATCCATATCTTCTTCCCAGAAGCCTATGGGGGAGGAGCGCAGATAAAAACGTCCGGCATCAAACTGTGCCACCGCCTCTGGCAGGCACTGGTCAAACAAACGAATGTAATCGTCTTTTAAACGGGCATACAAGGCATCGCTATAGCCAAATTTTTCCGGCCACTGCCAATGTTTAATCCCCATATCCACTTCATTATTTCCGCACCATAAGGCCAGGCAGGGATGATTGCGCAGACGCTTAATATTGTATTCGGCCTCTCGTTTTACATTGGCGAGGAAGGCCTCGTCGGCCGGATACAAAGTGCAGGCAAACATAAAGTCCTGCCATATCAGAATGCCGTTCTCATCAGCTAATTGGTAGAACACCTCATCCTGATAAATACCGCCGCCCCATACCCGCAGCATATTCATATTGGCATCCACCACCGCTTTGAAATCCTGCGCGTGACGCTCTGGTGTCATGCGGTGCACAAAGCTGTCACCGGGAATGTAGTTGGCGCCTTTCATAAACACAGGCTGGCCATTTACGCGGATAAAGAACGACTGGCCCATGGCGTCATCTTCGTTCACCACTTCCAGGGTACGAAAACCAATGCGCTGCTGTTTACTATGCAGCGCTTGATTGCCAATCAGCAGGCTAAAACTGAAATCATAAAGATAAGCTTCCCCTAACCCATGGGGCCACCAAAGCTTTGGTGAAGCTAAGTCAAAATCCAGCCGCTGGACGTTTTCGCCCACACTCAGTTGTACAGGGATTTGTTTATTCAGCTGCGGTGCCTGCGCACATTCCACCTGCAAGATGGCCTGCTCCGCCAGTGCCGATTGCATACTGATAGAAAAACTGAAACGGGCTTGTGCGGCATCCAACTGATGCTGAACAAAATGCGTATCGGTGATCTGACAGGCCGTTATGCCCTGCAGATAAATAGGCCGCCAGATACCGCTGGTGACAAACCTTGGTCCCCAGTCCCAGCCGAAGTGGCAAGGGGCTTTGCGACAATAAACACTGAGTTTATCTTCAGACTTGTCGTTCTCAGCGGGATAAGCAAAGCCAGCTTGTTGATACTGCGGTAGCACTTCCTTGATGGGAGAGCGAAAACGTATCTCCAGCAGGTTCTCACCTTCTTTGAGCAAGGATTTGCACAAAATGTGCTGTCCAATAAACATATTCTGACTTTCGGCCAGCTTCTGGCCGTTTAGATACAAGTCGCAAAAGGTATCCAGGCCTTCGACAACCAGTTGAATATCCTGGTACTGCCACCAATCGGCGCTTAGGTTAAAGCGTTTCTGGTAGTGCCAGTCTTCTTGCTCAATCCATTGCAGCTTGGTTTCATTATCGCGGTAGAAAGGCTCATCTATCAGACCATTGGCCAGAAGATCGGTAAAGTTGCAGCCCGGTACCTGGGCAGGAAGCCAGGTTGCGGTGTTGGCCTGACGAAACTGCCAGTCACCACAAAGATCCAGACGCTGGCCATAATGCGTAGATGAATTCGTAATCATAATACTCTTAGAAAATAAAAATGCTGCGGTGACCGGATCACATCCGGCTTTCCGCCTGACACCGGGCTACCATATCGGCCACCCAGCTTTGATTTACTCTGCCCTTATCCAGCAGGGCTGAATAACTATGCACCGACCAGGCTTGTGCTTTGTTTTGCAATACCGGAAGCAGGCTTTCCAGTACCGTGGTATGAATACCGCCGCCCACCACCAGCTCAATGCGTCCGGCGGCTTGTTCAAGCAGTGCGCTTAACACTGACAGTCCTTGCAACGCGCCCTGACCACTACCCCATGGAGTACCGGCGCTAAGCACGCGGCTGATACCCAGTTCAATCAACTGCTCAAGGGCGAGCTTAGGATTAGCAATGGCGTCAAAGGCGCGGTGGAAGGTCACTTGCAACGATAACTTTTTGGCTAACTCAACCAAGGGTTTAAGGCTTGCCACATCCACTTCAACCTGCTGGTTCAAGATGCCCAGCACCACACCGTCAGCGCCCTGCTCAGCGGCCAGATAAATGCTTTCCCGCATTCGCTCAAGCTCATCAGGGGAGTAACAAAAATCACCACCGCGAGGGCGAATCATCACGAGCATACCGGGCACATTCGCAAAGGCGTCCCGGGCAATCTGCATGGCTTCACTGCTGGGAGTCAGGCCGTCATGCTGCATCTGCCCGCATAGCTCAATACGAACCGCGCCGCCCAGGCGGGCCGCGCGCACATCTTCACCCAGGTGCATCAGGTCGTCGGCATTAATACAGACTTCCAGTCCTCTCATGGCAAGATCTCCAAACCACCCAAACGCGCCTCAATGGCCTGTTTTCCATCGCCCTGCAAAGCGATACGAACCAGCTTCTTACCTGCCAATGACTGCAACGAAACTGTCTGTGTTGACCAGTCCTCGGCGGCATCAAGCGGCAAGTACAGGGTTTGTCCATCTGCGGTTTCCAGCAACAGCGACAAGCCATTGCTTTGGCCACGGCTGGTAACTAACAAGCGACTTGTGCCACTGAGTAACAACTCGGTGGCATACAAAGGTGCGTATGCTTTGTCGCCTTGGGACTGAGTCACGGCCAGACTACTGCCACCGTTAAAGACATCATCAAAGGCAAAGTGCAGCTTTATGGCGCCCTCATTAGCAAATTGCCAGGTCGGCAGTGGCTCCTGATAGGCCATATTGGTCCAGGGGCCGCCTTGCTTTTGGCCTTGCTGCCACCAATGCTTGCCCTGCCCGGTATTAAAAAAGGTCACCAAGGGCAGGCTGCTGAGGGTGGATTTAGCTGGCAGATAACCTCCCAGCCCTTTCCAACCCTCGCTGTCGACTTTGGCCAGATTTAAATCGTCACCGGCAAACAGCCGCACCTCGGTGGTATAGAAGGCCTGCTCGTCATCGGCATTTTTTTGGAACTGGCTAAAGGCCGGGGTATGCGACTCGCCGGCAAAGTTGTAATTCACATTGGGAGCAAACAAGGCGATAGAGGCGAGCGCCTGGCCGTCTTCAAACAGCCAGTCCAGCCACTGATAGCGGCTAAAGGCACGCTGGGCGTTGCGACTGGGCCAAAGGTCGGCACCCACATATACATCAAACGGGCTGCGCCCTAATTTTTTGGCCTTGGCTACCGAGGCATGGACCATCTTCTGATCCCACCAATAGTTGAGAAAGATGGCGTCGGATGAGCGTACCTTGTCTTGCAGATATGCTTGGTTTTGATCATTAAGCTGGTTCTGCCAGCGCACTTCGCCACTGGCAACCATGGCGTCATACCAATGAATTTCCATACCTTGCGGGGCATTGGCGGTCAGGTATTGCACGAAAGCCAGCATACGCGCGGCCAGCGCCTCGCCTCTTGCAGCGTTCTTTTGCCCTTTAAGCAACTGGTTGTTGTTATCTTTAACCGCGGTAAGGTCTGTTTCCTGGTTAATCAGCCAGCCGTCAAAACCATAAAAGTTGGCCATTTCTATCAGGCGGTCTGCCACCACAAAACGCCCTTGTGCATCCTGCTCTAACAAAGCTTCGACGGTATCGGCACTGCCGCCCCACTGGGCAACCCCCAGAAATACTGAACCTATGACCTTTACGCCATTTCTATGGGCGGTTTCCACCCAAGGGCGGGCCGGGATCTGAATACCTAAATCGGCAGTACCGGCAAACCAGTTGAGCACATCAATCTGTGACCAGTGCGTAAAGTTATACAAGTTAAACTGCGGCTGAGTTTGCAGGTAATTGGCAAAGTTGTTCATGCCATCCGGAGCATACAGCACCTTAGCAGGCGAAGCTTGTTGCCCGTCCAGTAAGGCGGGGAAACGCCGGGCCAGTGGCACAGTAGAAACATTTTGAACACTGGCCTCTGCCGGCGTCCAGGCCTTGGTTTGCGAAATGGTTAACGCAAAAGGTGGCTGGTCAGGCGTAATACCGCTGCCGTCAGCCTGTGATGAAGTGGCAAACAGCGCGGCACTTAACATCAGAGGTCGAAGTAACAAGCCTGCACGCATCAAGCCTGGCCTCCCAGCAAGCTCTTACCGTCAATTAGCTGGGCACCGCTTTGCTGGCGAACCGCATAGTTAAAGCCACTTTGAATACAGTAAGCCCCGTACTCGCCGCGTTTATTCAGGGCTAAAAAGCCCACCTGGAACTGGGCATAGTCGCCAAGCTTTCTTGCGATACGCTCCACCGCCTGACGGCAAGCCTGCTCCGGGCTTGCGCCCTGGCGCATCAATTCCACCACCAGATGGCAACCGACAGTCTTAATCATTAGCTCGCCCATGCCGGTGGCAGTGGCGGCGCCGACTTCGTTATCTACATACAAACCGGCACCAATTAGCGGCGAGTCGCCTACCCGTCCGTGCATTTTGTAAGCCGCGCCACTGGTAGTGCAGGCACCGCTAAGATTACCGGCTTCATCCAGAGCCAGCATACCTATGGTGTCGTGGTTCTCGATATTGATCATCTGTACTTTCTGGTCTTTTAGCCATTGTTGCCAATCGGCTTCAGACTCAGATGTCAGTAGATTCTCTTCTTTGAAGCCCTGCTCCAGGGCAAATTGCTTGGCACCATCGCCCACCAGCATCACATGGGGAGTCTTTTCCATCACCAAACGCGCCACCGATATCGGGTGTTTAATATCCTGCAAAAACGCTACCGAGCCGCAATTCATGTTTTCATCCATAATGCAGGCATCCAGGGTCACTTTGCCGTTGCGATCCGGATAGCCACCGTAACCTACGGTACGCACTTTGGGATCGGCTTCAGGCACCCGAACACCGGCTTCTACAGCATCCAGTGCGCGACCACCTTTTTCTAGTATCTGCCAGGCCGCTTCATTAGCCGGGGTACCATGCTCCCAGGTCGACACCACAATGGGCTTGTTGACCTTGGTGGATGCGCCGGCGAGCTTAGGCATCAGCATGCCAACGGCACCGGTAATGGCAGATAGTTTTAGAAAGTCGCGTCTTGAGCTCATAGGGGATCCTTAGTCTTGTTTTTCTGCTTATGGGACTGCTGGGCAAACAAAATGGCGCCCTGCTGTGGGCTTGCCAGTGCCGGACCAACCGTCATCACCAGTTGCGGGTCAAGCCAGGGTTTGATGCGTTCGGTAATACCGCCGATCATGGCCAAACGAGTCACGCCGCAAGCCAGCAAACGCCGGATCACCTGATTGATAAAGGCCGCACCTTGTTGAATTAGCCCCAGACTGACCTTATCCCCCACATCCGCCTGTTCAAACACCAGCGGTGCAAGCTTGGCGTAGTCGGTAGCCGTGGCATGCATAAAAGCCTCGGCCAGTTCGGTAGCACTGCGTGTTTCCAGCAGTGCCTGGGTTAAGCTGGTAGACAAACCTACCCCGTCAGCATCCAGCAATACCGCTTTAACGGCTTCAAGGCCAAACCAGGCGCCGCTGCAGGTTGCGTTGATGGGAAAGCCGTAACCACCAACCTGAGTCAGCTTGCCTTTACAGGCCGCCAAAGAACTAAATCCGGTGCCCAGAATAATCACGCCACCATCCATACCCTGATGGGCTCCAAGGGCAGCGGCATGCAAATCGGTGGTGAGATACAAAGCTGCAAAGGGGTGCTGCCAGGCCTGCATCTGTGCTTGCATCTGCGGCAAGTGCAAACCAGCAAGACCACCACCAACCACCAAGTGTGCCATCGCCTTATCATCCAGCTCGGCCTCACTTAGCGCGTCTCGGGTGGCCTTGATAATGGAATCCTTGCACTGCTGTACACCGTACACCGGATTGGCCGGACCGCCCTGGCCCTGGCCCAATACCATGCCCTGACCATTCTGGATCATGACCCGACAGTGGCTACCACCGCCATCAATGCCCATGAAGAGGAGATCTTGCTCTTGCTGGTTTTTGGTCTTCACACAAACCTCATTGCTGTTTGGTTCATTCGCCGAACCGCCATTTCACAGGCAAAAAACTGACAGCTTAACGCTGCTTCTGATCCTGCGATTTGTTCCAGGTCGTCTATCAAACACAAGGCCGCAGCAGGTTAATTCCCTGTGCGGCGACTATCCATACAACAGAAAAGCCAGCGGCATAGCCGCCGGCTGATGGGCTTAAAGGTCAGGACCAATAAGCTCAATTTCTGCGATTTGCATCAGAGTATCATCGCCTTTGTTTTTGGTAATGTTGATGCGATACGTGTTAAAGGCTATGCCGTTGCCCATTTCGAACAGCTTACGTTCATAACGATTGTCCCAAGACTCACCAATCCAGCTTCCCAGACGAGTCCAGGTCAGGCCACCGTCATTGGAGCCTTCGATGTTGAAGTTCTCGGGGTCACGGCCATCCGCGTCATTGGCACTGGTAATAGCTATGCTGCTGACAATCTTGGCCTGTGGCAAATCTACCTGCACCCAGGACGGATCCTCTTCACTCGGTGCGCCTTTCCATTCGTTATGATCCAGCCACTTGGTTTCAATATTGTCGTCAAAGGCCATGGCTTCCGCTTCAGCATCACCGATACGGTTTCTGGCGCTAAATACGGCACCAGGCGCTGCGGAATGATCTACCGACTGATACTGCGGACCAATCAGCTCAATCTCAGCCACTTGCATCAGCGTATCGTCACCTTTGTTTTTGGTGATTTCTACCCGGTAGTGGCTAAAGCCCAGATCGTTACTAAAGGGGAAAACCCGACGCTCAAAGCGCTCATCAAAGCCTTCGCCAATCCAGCTAGCCAAGGTTACCCAGTTCTCACCGTCGTTTGAGGCTTGGATATTGAAGTTTTCCGGGTCGCGAGAGTCAGCATCATTGGCACTGATCATGCCCAGCTTATTCACTGCAACAGGCGCAGGGAACTGCACTTCAATCCAGGACGGATCTTCAACTGAAGGCGCACCTTTCCACTCGTTGTGATCCAGCCACTTGGTTTGTGCATCGCCGTCAAAAGCCATGTCGCCCGCTTCGGTGTCGCTGATGGCGTTACGGAAGGTCACCACTTTGCCGTCCATCAGGGCATGGTTAAGATCCGGCAACTTGGGCCCGACCAAACCTATTTCGGCAATCTGCATCAGGGTGTCATCACCTTTGTTCTTAGTGATGTTCAGCTTGTAAGAGCTAAATGCCAGGCTGTTGGCCACACTGAACTGACGACGCTGATAACGCTCATCAAAGCTCTCACCTATCCATTCAGATAAGGTGACCCAGTTCTCACCATCATTAGAGCCTTGCAGGTTGAAGTTTTCCGGGTCGCGAGCATCGGCATCATTGGCACTGGTAATCACCAGGGTATCTACCGCCTTAGGCTCGGGTAAATCGATCTGTACCCAGGATGGGTCTTCTACCGTAGGCGCACCTTTCCAGTCGTTGTGATCCAGCCATTTAGTTTCCACATCATTGTCAAACGCCATGGTCTCGGCTTCTGCATCACCAATGCGGTTGCGGGCAGTGATATTGGCGCTGCCTACCGGGTCGGTGTGGTCAGCACTGGTATAAATGGGACCAACAAACTCCACCTCGGCAATTTGCATCAGGGTGTCATCACCTTTGTTCTTAGTGATGTTCAGACGATAGTGGGTAAATTCCAGTCCGTTTACAAAGCGGAATTCTTTACGCTCAAAACGCTCGTCGAAGGTCTCACCAATAAACTCGGCCAAGGTAATCCAGTTTTCACCATCATTAGAAGCCAGTACCTGGAAGTTCTCAGGATCACGAGCCGGGGCATCGTTAGCGCTGGTAATAAACAGACTGCTTACTGCCTGTGGCTCGGCAAACTGCACTTGCAACCAGGATGGGTCTTCAACACTTGGCGCACCTTTCCATTCATTATGATCCAGCCACTTGGTTTCAACGTTTCCGTCAAACACCATAGCTTCGGCTTCTGCATCACTGATACGGTTACGACCAGTAATCACCGCGGAGGCTAAATTCGCTTCAGTGGTGATTTCATGCACAGGCCCTGAGCTGGTATCACTTTCCAGGAAAGCCAGGGACAAGTCGATTACCTGCTCTGCCGTGATACCCAACTCTGGCAGATAAGGCACTGCGCTGATACTGGCCAGTATGCGCTCACGCAATGGTGTAAGTACACTGACATCCCCTTCTTGCGCTATGGTGATAGCACCTGCCACATCACTCATTAAACTGCTGAAGCTTTCTCCTTCAGTGATGTTGGCAAAGGCCGCGTTAGCCAGTGACAGTTTGATAATGTCACCGCTGACCAAGGTATCCACACAAACTTCTTCGGTAACCGGGTTACCTTCAGCATCAGTGACAGGATTACCCTCGGCATCAGTTTTTGGCACATCATCACAGCTTTCGCCTGTGACAAAGTTTTCATATGACTCTGCACTGACCAGCTCTGTGCTGAATACGTTAGCTTTGGCACTAATGCCCAGAGCTTTGAGCAAAGTTTGCGAGTTATCAGACAAGGCCAGTTCGTAAAGTGGGCGTACTGACACATTGCGACCACCAGCGACCTGCTCGGCCACCAGGGTTGAGGCCACTGTGGTCAGGGCATTAGCTTGAAAGCTGGCATCAGCAACACCGTCAGAATTGCTGGCATAAGGTACTTGTACGTAAGTCAGGGTAGTAAAGGTGGTGCCATCTAAAGGCGCACCAGAAAGCATGTCACCCATATCCACACCGGCACAGCTGATTGCATCGCAGACCATACTGGTACTGGCATCGGCTTTCACTTCGACTTTCAACATGCCGTTGATACCAAAGCCCTGCTTTCCTTCAACGCTGAAACTGATCTTACCGTCGGCATCGGTTCTGTCCCCAGAGCCCATGCTGATATCAGAACCGTTCATTTGCGTGACGGTCACCAATGCATTACTCAGGGTGCCTTTAACCGCAGAACCACTAATATCGGCAGAAGTGGTATCAATGACCACGGGGATATTGGCAGGATCGGCTTCGCCTGCGCCACCACATCCATATAAACCGCTCATGGCGAGCGCAATTACTGCATACAACTTGTTGTTTTTAAAATGTTTCATTGTAATTCCTCTGAATCTTTTTTTGGCTGCCCACTTGCGCAGGCAGGCCCTTAGAACCTGTAGGTAGCACCCATGTAGAAACGACGACCGCTGTAGGCATTCTGGATAAAGCGGTTATCCGTATCGTTGCCAAGGTGTCGGTAGGTGTCCGATTTGGTCAGGTTGATCACTGAGGCTGACAGCACCAGATTGTCGGTCAGGTTGTAGCTGGCGTTCACATCCACCTGGTCGTAAGCTGCCGTGTAGAAGTTGGTTTCCCAAGAAGCGGAATAGCCGCCTACACTCGGGCCCCGTTTGTTATATGAAGCACGTACACTGAATAAATCATCTTCATAGAAGGCGGAGAAGTTCCATTGATACTTGGAGCTGCCGATTAAAGGCGACTCACCCACCTTCTGGCCATCCAGTTCTACGTTGGCCTGATTGGTGTTGTTGCGCGTGTAGTTTGCGTAAAGACCAAAGCCATTGTCGAAGAAGTGCTGCCAGAATACTTCGGTACCTTTAGAGCTGGCGTTAGTACCATTTGCCACTGTGCTAAAGTCGCGAATCAGCAGATTGTCGCCACCCGCGTTAACCACCTTGTCACCGGCATGTGGCAGGGTGAACTGCACTTCAGGCAGGCTGCGGGTAGTGTCGATAATCAAAGGTACGACGAAGTTGTCTACGTCCTTTTTGAAGAACGCAATACCAAAGCCCGAACCTTCGCCGTAGTAATATTCCAGTGACGTATCAAACTGGGTTGACTCCAGCGGCTTCAGATTGGAGTTACCACCTGATCCTGTCCAACCCTCGGAATCACGAATTGTATCGAAGTCATCAGCAGCCGAGCGGTCTGCAGAGTATTCGTTAGAGGTGTAGGTCAGCGTCTGGAACTGGCCGATTTCATCATAGCCAGGTCTGGCCATCACTTTGGCCGCTGCAACACGCCAAACCCAGTTGTCATCAATATCCCAGACTAAGTTAAAGCTAGGCAGAATCTTGTTCTGGGTATTCTCTTTTTCAATGTAGACGAACTCTTCTACACGTTGATCATCCTCAGGCAACATATCACCGTTGGCATCTTTCCAATCCAAACGATAGCGAATCTTGTCTGACGAGCCGGAGGTGGTGGTAGTGCGCACAAAACGCAGGCCTAAGTTGCCGCGTAAACTCTTGTAGCGGTAATCCGCCTGCATATAGGCCGCGGTGATTTCTTCTTCTACCCCGTATACATAGTTAGGCTCGATACGGGTGTACTTGACGAAGTTGTCCACCAGATGTTGCTGATACTTGTGCCAGTCAACGGCCGGGAACAGGTTGGTGTTGATCACATCCGACAGATTGCCAAGGGACTCAGACTTCACCACTTTGGTGATATCCGGAATACCGCCATTACGCGAGTAGTCATCATCCAGATTAATCCCACCATCTGCTTCTGCGGCAGCAATATCAAAGTCTGGCGCCAGATAGAAGGTATTACGGGTATCGCGGTGAATCTTGCCGTTACGGTATTTAGCACCGAAACGCAGGGTGTCAACTATGCCCCAATCAACAAAGTAATCCACATCCAGGCTTGCATACTTCTCTTCCTGCGTGCCAGTGACAAAGCTTGAATCGGTTGCACCTACGTCTGCTTCCCCGCCAATACCTGCCACCAGATTATTGATCATATTAGGATCCATATAGGTGGTCATACGGTGGCCGGACAGGTCGTAGCCATAGAACAAAGACGCTTCGTTGGCATAGTAAGCCGCACGGTATTTTTCAGACGGGCCACCCTCGGCTTCCGTCTTACCGAAGGTCAGCCTGGCCTTGTAATTATCGCCCTCGTAGCTGGCGAAGAAGTCGAAGGTATCTGAGGTTGATTCTTCAACTATGTACTCACCGTTAATTCTCGGAATGGCCGACAATCGTTGCCCACCGGACGTCCCAACTGAATAATCAATGCCGGTGACATACTCTGCTTCGGCATCAACGCGAATATCGGTCCAGAAATTGTCATTGTTGTTCCACTCGGGGTATTCCAACTGGTTCAGAATCGCATTTTGACCAAGGGTGAACTTAAAGTAGTTCATACCAAATTCGAGGCTGTCAGTTACCCGCCACTGGGCAGTAAACTGATAACCTTCGCGCTCGCGATTCTCTTCCCAGATTTCCTGCACCATACTTTGTGGCGCGTAACCTTTAGCCCCACCTTCAACCAGTTGGTTATCCTGACGCTCCTGATACAGGAAGTTTTTATTGATGATATTTACCCGTGCGCTTTGCGAACCATTAGTACGATCCTGGCGGGTATAACCGAACAACATACCGAAGTTTTCGTCGTCGTTCTTCCACGAATAGATACCGCTAAACTGCGGCTCATACTTATCAGTGATATCAGAGTTGGTGTATTCGACATTCAATACACCGGAATTCTTGTCCATGCTCAGCGGTTTGCGGCTGTGCATCAATACGGTACCACCTATACCGCCCTCATCCAGACGGGCTTCAGATGATTTAAATACCTCCACTCGCTCAATCATGGTGGAAGGCAGCAATGCATAGGAGAAGGAGCGGGATGGCTCTCCAGGAGAAGAGGCAATAAAGTTGCCGTTAAGCTGGGTAAAGGTCAGGTCAGAAGACAAACCACGAATACTTACCGTTGCCCCTTCCCCGCCATCGCGCTGAATCACCACACCGGGAACACGCTGCAACGAGTCGGCAACGTTTTTGTCCGGAAACTTACCAATATCTTCTGCGGTAATGGCATCTACCACCGCATTAGAAAGACGCTTAACCGCCAGGTTTTCTGAGGCAGAGGCGCGGATCCCCCTAATCTCAATGACCTCAGTCTCTTGCGCTTGTTGTTGCTCGCTGGATTCCTGCGCCTGGGCTGTTGCCCCAATAGCAGTCAGTACCGATAAGCACAGCAGGGATTTGGCAAAACCTCTTGAGGGCGAGGTATTTTTTGTTGTGTTCCAGGTAGCCATTGGCTTCTCCACTTGCATTAATGTAATCGTAAACACAGAATCAACAACAAGACTCAATAGGCCTTTAATTTCAGTGAGTTACACTTTTACTTAGATTTTACGCATTGCAATCAATCACAAATCCAAAATGTAATCGATTACAAATTGGCTAAAATACTAGCCCCAGGACCAAAACCTGTCAACGTTCCAAAAGGTGAGAAATAACAATTCCTTAACTACCGCCACGTAATACGGCAATCAAGATAGACTCAAACCATTGATTTAAATTGGATTTTTTATTGTAAAAAATTAGTAAGAAAGAAAATTAAGATGTTTAAAAATGTTACTTCAGGCTAGATAAAGAAAACTCAGCCTACTAATAGCCAAGACTAGCAGGCCGAATCTTTGCCCCTGAATAGTCCTTGGTTCAACATAGCAGGCGGTGATGCGGAAGAAAAATAGCTGGCCAGGCTTAGATTGGCGTTATCCAGCGCCGACCTTTTGTGTGGAGCCAAGCAACCACTAAATAAGCTGCAACGCTGATCTTCAGGCCTTTGCCGGCCCCGTGCTTCCGCGCTCCAATAGCTGGAAGGGTAGTATTTCTCTAGTGCGCGGCAAGGGCTGACGATTTATAAGTTGGATAAGCACGTCCACCGCTCGGCGGCCCATTTCATAGGCGGGTTGATCAACCGTTGTCAGGGGCGGATCCATATAAGCCGAGACTTTGACATTATCAAAGCCTGTTACAGATACGTCCGCAGGCACGCGCAAGCCTTGGCGTTTTAGTTCGTACAGGGCACCTATGGCGATATCATCGTTGAAGCAAAAAATAGCGGTGGGTGGGGTGTCCCGTTTCAGTAATTCCTGCACACCTTCAATGCCGGTTTCAATGCGGTAACTGCCGCCAACCAGCATATCTTCTGAAAACTCTATGCCCTCTTCATTCAGCACACTTTTAATCCCTGCCAATCGGTCATGGTGGATCTGACTGGTACGTTGACCGGCAATAATGCCGAAGCGGCTATGTCCGTAGCTAATCAAATGATGAGTCAACGCTCTGCCAGCGGCATAGTTATCAAGCTCGATAAAAGGATAACGGCGCTCGCCTTCTATGCGCTCACAGACACTGACCATAGGCACCTTTTCAGCCAAAGTTGCGTCATTGGCAGAGAAGGGAAAAGAGTGGTCAAGCTGAATCAGCCCGTCAGCACGGTTGGTCAGTACCATACTGGCGTATTCATTTTCACGGTTGGCTTTGCCTTGCGTATCCCCGAGCAGTACTGAGTAGCCTTTTTCCTGTGCGGCCTGCTCAATACCCTCGATAATGCGCATAAAGAACGGGTTCACCAGGTTAGGCACCAGCACCACGATGGAATTAGACTTACCGGTTTTAACACTAGTCGCCAACCAATTTGGCCGATACCCAGCCAACTGAACCGCTTTCATCACTTTTTCACGGGTATTCTCTGTCACCAGCTCAGGATTTTTGAGAGTCCTGGATACTGTTGCCGTTGAAACACCGGCTAATTCACTTACCTTTTTTATATTAGTCATGAACGCTAACGATTCCTGTTGTTTACTGAGCCCTTCCATCGGCTGGGGCAATGCACAGCGGTCCTTCTGTTTATATGATTTCACCCCATAAAGGCAATAGCAAGCAGAGATGTAATCGATAACAAAAATAACACATCGTAAGATAATGACGCCAAATAACAGCCGATATAGCCGTTTTAACTTGAGTCATCAGGTGAAATGACAATTTAGTCTAGACGCCCCGAATGTAATCGATTACAGTTTTACGAATTGTTAACCTGACCCAGTTACAGACTCTACATTTGGGTCACAATTAAGTGGAACATGAAAATGCGTAATGCCTGCCTTGTCGCGGTCAGCCTGTCATTACTGGCCTGCGCCAACCAGACACCCCAGCAATCGCACCAAACCAAGGTCAACCTGGTGGCCGAAGATTTGGTTCAATATGTTAATCCCCTAATGGGTACGGATTCCAAGTTCAGCTTGTCCAATGGCAATACTTACCCAGCCATCGCTACGCCTTGGGCCATGCATTTCTGGACACCGATGACAGCGCCTATGGGCGACGGCTGGACTTATAAATATGATGACGACACCCTGCGTGGCATCAAACAAACTCATCAGCCCAGTCCCTGGTTAAATGACTACGGCGCGTTTTCACTGATGGCGGTAACAGGGTCATTGAAGTTTAAAGAAGACGAACGTGCCTCATGGTTTTCTCATAAAGCCGAACAAGCGAGTCCTGACCACTACTCGGTTTACCTGGCCGATTATGACACCAGCATGGAAGTGACGCCCACAGAGCGGGCCGCACAATTTCGCTTCACCTTCCCGGATACCGAACAGGCTTATATTCTGCTAGATGCCTTTAATAAAGGCTCAATGGTGAAAATTCTACCTGAGCAACGCAAGATTGTCGGCTATGCGCGTAACAATCACGGCGGTGTGCCGGAGAACTTCCATAACTACTTCGTGGTGCAGTTTGATAAAGATTTCGAACTGACCCACACCTGGCACGATGAATGGACGCTGCAAGAAAACAGCTTGAGCAGCAAAGGGGAGCATGTCGGCGCTATCATCGGCTTTAAGACCAAAAGAGGTGAGCAGGTGCATGCCAAGGTTGCCTCTTCCTTTATCAGCCTGGAACAGGCCGAGCTAAACCTGCAACGAGAAATCGGCCAGGACAGCTTTGCCCAGACGCAAGCCAAGGCCAGAGCAACCTGGCAGCAAGAGTTATCCAGAATCCGGGTAGAAGATCAGGACCTGGACCAGGTACGTACTTTCTATTCTGCCTTGTACCGGGTGTTGCTGTTCCCTCGTAAGTTCTATGAATACGACAAGAACAACCAGCTGGTGCACTATAGCCCGTATAACGGCAAAGTGTTACCCGGTTATATGTTCACCGACAACGGTTTCTGGGATACCTTCCGTGCCGTCTTTCCCTTCTTCACCTTGATGTATCCTGAACTGGATGCTCAGGTTATGGAGGGGCTGGCCAACACCTATAAGGAATCCGGCTGGCTACCTGAATGGGCAAGCCCGGGCCACCGCAACGTCATGGTTGGGTCAAATTCCGCCATCAATATTGCCGATGCTTACTTAAAAGGGATCCGCGGTTTTGATATGGAAACCCTCTACGAGGCGGTGAAGAAAAATGCTGAGGTCAATGAAGGCCGCCCAATGACGTCAGTGGGCCGTGAAGGTGTGGATTACTACAACAAGCTTGGCTATGTGCCTTACGATGTGGGTATTCATGAAAATGCAGCCCGTACTCTGGAATACGCCTTTGCCGATTTTAATTTGTACAAGCTGGCGAAGGCACTGGGCAAAGAGCAGGATGCCGAGCTCTTCCGTCAGCGCTCTCTGAATTACCGTAATTTATTTGATCCTGACACAGGTTGGATGCGCGGCAAGAATGCAGACGGCAGTTTCCAGTCTCCCTTCAACCCGCTTAAATGGGGTGACGCCTTCACCGAAGGTAATGCACTGCACTACACCTGGTCGGTATTCCACGATATCGAAGGCTTAAAACAGCTAATGGGCGGACAGCAGGCCTTTATCGATAAGCTGGACCAGGTTTTCGATATGCCACCACTGTTTGACGACTCTTACTATGGTTTCACTATTCACGAAATCCGCGAGATGCAGATTGTCAACATGGGTAACTACGCCCATGGCAATCAGCCTATCCAGCATATGATTTATCTGTACAACCACGCCGGCCAACCCTGGAAAGCCCAGTACAAAGTGCGTGATGTGATGGACAAACTGTATTCCGCTACCCCTGATGGCTATTGTGGTGACGAAGACAACGGTCAGACATCAGCCTGGTATGTGTTCAGTGCGCTGGGTTTCTATCCGGTAACGCCCGGCACGCCCGAGTATGTGATTGGCAGCCCGTTGTTTGACAAAGTCACACTCACTCTGGAAGACGGCAAGACCTTTGTGGTTGAGTCCAGCAACAATCAGGCTGACAGCCCTTATATCCAGCAAGCCTGGTTAAATGGCAAAGCGCTGAATAAAAGCTGGCTGGATCATCACGTGATTCAGGCCGGCGGCAAACTGCATTTCGACATGGGGCAAACCCCGAATAAAGCCTGGGCAAGCAGCAGTTCAGCCCAACCTTATTCTATGTCACTTGAGGCTTCACGCCCCTAACGTATGGGCGCAGTCGCGCCCTTCATATAGCGAGACGAGATTATGGCAGGTTTTCAAACAGGTCAGGTAACAGGTGGGCAAGTGAAAGGTGGACACTTTGCGTTTGCCGCCATGACCACATTGTTTTTCATTTGGGGCTTTATTACTGCCCTGAACGATATTTTGATCCCACATCTTAAGGAAGTGTTTTCCCTAAACTACACCCAGGCCATGCTGGTGCAGTTTTGTTTCTTTGGCGCGTATTTTATTGTGTCGCCCTTTGCCGGCATGCTGATTGAAAAGATCGGCTACCGCCGCGGCATTATTACCGGTCTTTGTACTATTGCGGCGGGCTGTGCGCTGTTTTACCCGGCGGCGGAAGTCAAAGTCTATGGCGTGTTTTTACTGGCCCTCTTTGTTCTGGCCGCTGGCATTACGGTTTTGCAAGTCTCAGCCAATCCTTATGTGGCTATTCTGGGGCCGGAAAAAACCAGCGCCAGCCGTTTAAATCTGGCTCAGGCAGTGAACTCTCTGGGCCATACATTGGGCCCCCTGTTTGGCACTGTGCTAATTTTCGGTGCAGCCGGCGCGGCCATTAGCGCCGATGCAGTAAAACTGCCCTATCTGATTCTCGCTGGCGCTACGGTACTGGTCGCATTGTTGTTTAAAGCCATTAAGCTGCCAGATATACACGCCGACCTGCAACAGCAAGCCAAACCTAGCTGGTCAGAGGTACTGGAACATCGTCAGTTGATGTTCGGTGTATTGGCCATTTTCTTGTATGTGGGTGCTGAAGTCGCTATCGGCAGCTTTCTGGTGAATTACTTTGCCGAAGGACATATTGGTAACCTTAGCGCCAAGCAAGCCGGTGCCATGGTTTCCTACTACTGGGGTGCAGCCATGATTGGTCGCTTTATCGGCGCCGCCCTGACCCGCGTTATTGCGCCGATTTACGTGCTGGCGGGCAATGCCACCTTAGCTATTTGTCTGATCATGCTGTCCATCAACAGCGTCGGCGAGTTGGCCATGTGGTCTATTCTGGCCGTTGGTTTCTTCAACTCCATCATGTTCCCCACCATTTTCTCGCTGGCCATTGGTGGTCTGGGGCGGCTGACTTCTCGCGGCTCAGGTCTATTGTGTATGGCTATAGTCGGTGGCGCCATACTGCCTTTACTGCAAGGCATAGTGGCAGATCAAAGTTCAGTCCAAATCAGCTTTATCGTGCCTATGTGTGCTTACCTGTATATCGGCTGGTATGCCCTGTATGGCGTCAAGGCCACCCAAAAAATTCAAGCCGCCGAGGTGCAACCATGAAGAAAGTGTTGTGCTTTGGCGAAGCCTTAATTGATTTTCTTAACGTAGGCGCCGCTCATCAGGGCCCGCTGACATTACCCGAGTTTCGCCAGTATCCAGGCGGCGCACCTGCCAATGCCGCCGTTGCCGTAGCCCAGCTCGGCGGCCAGGCTTTATTTGCCGGCCAGGTAGGGCAAGACCCTTTTGGTGATTTTCTGGCTGATGCCCTCAGCCAATATGGTGTAAATACACGTTTTCTTTTGCAACATCCGCACGCCAAAACCGCCCTGGCGTTTGTGATGCTGGATAACAGTGGCGATCGCAGCTTTTCCTTTCACCGCCATCAAACCGCTGATGTGATACTGGATAAGCAGCAGGTAAACCCCGAATGGTTCAGTGGCGAAACTATTGTGCATATTTGCAGTAACACCCTGACCACGGCCCAAATAGCCGAATCAACGCAACATGTTGTGGAGTCTGCACGTCAGGCCGGCAATCTCATTAGTTTTGACGTTAACCTGCGGCATAATTTGTGGGCCGAGAATCAGGCTGATCGTTTGTTAGTCAATAAGCTGGTTGAGCAGGCAGACCTGGTCAAGTTTTCCCGCGATGAACTGGACTACCTGGCCGAAGGTGAGACTGAGGCCTACCTGGCTCACTGCCTGAATGCCCGATGCCAATTGCTGTTGGTCACCGATGGTGCCAATCGGATTGACTACTATACCGCCTCTCACCAGGGCAGCATTCAGCCTCCCAGTGTCAAAGCCGTGGACACCACCGCCGGTGGCGATGCCTTTATCGGAGGCTTCCTTTACGGCTTGAGCTGCCTTCCTAACAGCCATGAGATTTTCGTCCAACCGACAGAACTTGAATCCCTGCTGTTATTTGCCAGTCATTGTGGCGCCTATGCCGTAACACAACCCGGTGCGTTTCCGGCCTTACCGGACCTGAACAATATACAAGGGCAATTGCGCGCCCATGGACATGAACTTTCAGCATTCAATCCCGCTTTATTCCGGAGCCAGGTATGAATTTCCTATCCCAAGACTTTCTCATTGAACATTGCCAGAGCATTCTGGATTTCTATACCGACAAAGTAGTAGACACCAGTGGCGGATATCATCAGAACTACCTGGATGACGGCAGACTATTCGACACAGATTTTAAGCAACTAGTCAGTAGTACGCGGATTATCGTCAACTACGCCTTGGCTGGGATGCTGTTTAATCGTCAGGATTATCTGAGTATTGCCCGCCACGGCTTGAACTACCTGGAAAAGGTGCACTGGCAACCGGCCAACCAGACTTATGCCTGGACCCTTAAAGACCATCAGCCGCTGGATATGACCCAGCAGGCCTATGGTTATGCCTTCGTGTTGTTGGCTTATGCCGCCGCCCGTAAAACCGGCTTAGTCAGCGATAACAGTAAATTATTGATGGTTTACGATCTGCTGGAAAAGCGCTTCTGGCAAACCGAATACGGCTTATATGCCGATGAAATCAGTCCGGCTGGAGTGCTGAGCAGCTATCGTGGTCAGAATGCCAATATGCATCTGTGTGAAGCCATGCTGGCCGCTTACGAAGCAACAGGTCTCAGCCAGTTTTTGGAACGTGCTAAATTGCTTGCACAGAATATCGCTGTGCGTCAGGCCGATCTCACCGATGGGCTGGTATGGGAGCATTACACACCAAGCTTCCAGCCAGATTGGGAATACAATAAAGACGATCCGAAGAACCTTTATCGACCTTGGGGTTTTCAGCCAGGCCACCAAACCGAGTGGACCAAGCTTCTACTGATCCTTCATCGTCATGCACCGCAGGATTGGCAGGTAGAACGCGCTAAATCGTTGTTTGATCGCGCCTATCAGCAAGCCTGGGATGCACAAGAAGGTGGTCTGGTGTATGGTTTTGACCCACAAGGTAATTGGTGTGACGACGACAAATACTTCTGGGTACAGGCAGAAAGCTTTGCTGCGGCAGCTATGCTCTACAAAGTCACCGGTGATAACAACTATCTGGAGCAGTATCAGGCATTGTGGGAATACAGCTGGAAGCACATGGTAGATCACCAATACGGTGCCTGGTTCAGAGTGCTTAAAAGAAATAACAGCAAGTATTCCAACCAGAAGAGTGCCGCTGGTGCCAAGTGTGACTACCACACGCTGGGCGCCTGCTTTGAGGTACTGCGCGACTTAGGTGTTACGGCTCTGAAGTAACAGGCCGGGCAGAGATAGCCTGTGTATAGGCAGGCTGTCTGCCAGACAACGATGAGGATGTCATGAAAAGAATTGCCACCTTGCTGCTGGTCACTCTACTGTCAGCATGCAATACCCCTTCTCCTTCGACCAACCAGGCGGCTTCAGACAAGCTCGATCCGCTGGACTTTGTTGACCCATTTATTGGTACCGATGGCAAAGGTAAAACCTATCCTGGCGCCACCGTACCCCATGGCATGGTGCAGCTAAGCCCCGATAATGGCCGTACCGGCTGGGACTGGATAGCCGGCTACTTTTATCCTGACAACATTATCGCCGGTTTCAGCCATACGCATTTATCCGGCACTGGCGCAGGTGACTTGTACGACATCTCTTTTATGCCGTTAACCCGTCCCTTTAAAAAACTGAAAACTGAGGGCGGCCCTGCAGATGGCACCATTATCTCGCATTTCAGTCATGAACAAGAACAAGCCAGCCCCGGCTACTATCAGGTACTTTTGCAAGATTACGATATTAACGTTGAACTAAGTGCCGGTGTTCGCAGCGGTATACAGCGTTATCAATACCCTGAAAATACTAAACAGGGTGTCATTCGCCTCGACCTTGCCTACAGCCGCAATTGGGACAAAACCCTGGCTACCCATGTGGAGATCTTCGACCACTATAGTATTGGTGGTTATCGTCGCTCTACCGGCTGGGCCAAAGATCAGAGAGTGTATTTTTACACGCGCTTTTCCCGACCTATCGCTCAACATCTGATTCAAGCCAATGGCCGCACCCTCAGACAGCCTAAGGGCTTTGGTGAAGATCTCAGCCTGGAAATGGACTTTGAGTTAAGTGGTGACAACAGCATCTTGGTGCATACCGCCATCAGCTCGGTCAGCATAGAAAACGCCAAAGCCAATCTGGAAGCAGAAGTGCATTTATTGGACTTTGAGCGCACCAAGCTGGCTGCTGAGCAAGCCTGGCGGGACGAACTGAGTAAGGTCGTGGTTGACGCCACGCCGGATAACCTCAAGCAGTTTTATACCGCTATGTACCACGCATCACTGGCGCCACGGCTCTTCTCCGACCTGGATGGCAGTTATAAGGGCCCGGATGGCCGTATTCAGCAAACCGGCAAGTACCCTCGCTACGAATTTTTCTCCTTGTGGGATACCTTCCGTGCTCTGCATCCCTGGAAAACCATCATCGACCAGCGCCGCACCCGCGAGATGATGGACAGCATGATGGCTCACTATCAAGTGGCTGGGCGGTTGCCTGTGTGGATATTTCAGGGCAACGAAACCGACATGATGATGGGGTATCACTCAGTTCCCGTTTTGGTCGACGCCTACTTAAAGGGGTTAACTGACATTGATGGTGAAACCTTGCTTAGCGCCGTATTGCAAAGCGCTGAACAAGATGAGTTTGGTTTACAAAGCTACCAGAAGCTTGGCTATGTGCCCTACCCCGAACGTAAATGGAATGTGGCCCTGACCTTAGAGTACGCCTTCGATGACTGGGCTATCGCCCGTTTGGCCAAAGCCCTGGGTAAAGAGGACATCTACCAACGCTTTGCCAAGCGTGCGCAGAACTACCGGCACCATTTTGACCCGCAAAGCGGTTTTATGCGCGCTTTGGACGAGCAAAAGCAATTCCGCGAACCTTTTGATCCCAATGCCTATCATCCAGAAGATTACTGTGAAGCCAATGCCTGGCAATACAGCTTCTTCGTACCCCATGATGTTGAGGGTATGGTGGAAATGATGGGCGGCCCGCAAAAGGTCAGCGCCAAACTGGATCAGATGTTCAACACAGTGCAGGATCTCGAAACCTTCCCGGAGTGGATTTCGGGTTATATCGGCCAATATGTGCATGGCAACGAACCCAGCCACCATGTGCCTTACCTCTATCAGTATCTTGGCGAAGGGCAGAAAACCCAGAAGCTGGTCAGACAAATTATGGATGAGCTTTACAGCACCGCCCCGGATGGCCTGGCAGGTAATGAAGACGCAGGGCAAATGTCGGCCTGGTATTTATTCAGCGCCCTGGGCTTCTACCCGGTCGATCCGGTATCCGGCGAATATGTACTTGGCAGCCCTGAAGTACAAAGTGCTGACATTCATCTGGAAAACGGCAAGGTATTTAAGATCCGCACAGAAAATCAGGGGCCGCAGCAGGTCTATGTGAAATCCGTGACCTTAAACGGTAAAGCATTAACAGGCTTTCGTCTGCGTCATAGCGACATTATGGCAGGCGGTGAACTGGTATTTAGCATGAGTGAAAAACCATGAAGACGTTGTTCTTTGGCCTGCTATTGGCCAGCACTAGTGCACTGGCAGGCAACAGCCAATATGTGAATCCTTTTATCGGCACCTCAAATTTTGGTGCCACCCATCCTGGCGCGCAATTTCCTAACGCACTGGCTTCCTTGTCCCCGTTTAATGTGGCGTTTGGTGACACACTGAACAAATTTGAGAAAGACGCGGCCTGGAACTCCAGAGTGTATATCCATGAGAATCGTTATCTCACCGGGTTCAGCCACTTGAATTTAAGCGGCGTGGGTTGCCCCGAAGCCGGCGTGATGTTGTTGATGCCTACCACCGGAAAGCTAAATCTGGATGCCAGGGAATACGGCAGCACCTATTCGCATGAGCAAGCGAGCCCAGGTTACTACAGCAGTATGCTGGACAAGTACCAGGTAAAAGCCGAACTAACCAGCACCCTACGCAGCGGGCTTAGCCGTTTTACATTCCCGGCCGGACAGTCGCATATTCTGCTGAACTTGGGGCTGGGCCTTACCAATGAAAGCGGCGGCTCGTTAAAGGTGGTGTCAGAGCAGGAAGTGGAAGGCAGCCGTATGCTCGGCACCTTTTGTTATAACCCTGAAGACGTGCGACCGGTTTATTTTGTGGCCCGCTTCAGTAAAGCGGCGGCGGAATTTGGTGCCTGGAAGAAAATGCCCAAGTACCAGAATGTAGAAGCCGACTGGATCCACTATAACGACAGCATTAAACCTTATCCGGGCTTTCGTCAGACCTTATCCGGTGATGACATAGGTGCCTGGTTTAGTTTTGATACCTCTGCCAATGAAGCCATTGAGGTTAAGCTGGGTATCTCATTTGTTAGCATCGAAAATGCCCGTGCTAACCTGGATGCAGAACAACCCGGCTTTGATTTTGCCAAGACCCGTCAGGCCGCGGTTGACGCCTGGGACAAGCTGCTGGATAGGGTTGAAGTTGAGGGCGCGGATACCAACAAAACCCTCTTTTATACGGCGCTTTACCATAGCTTGATTCACCCCAATATCCTGCAGGACGTAAACGGTGATTACCCTTTGATGGGCCAGCAAGGCGTAGGTAACAGCAAGCGGAATCGCTATACAGTGTATTCGCTATGGGATACCAATCGTAACCTGCACCCGTTATTAAGCTTGCTTTACCCTGAGTTACAGAGCGATATGCTCAACTCAGCCGTGGCCATGGCCGCTGAGAGTGGCTGGCTGCCAAAGTGGGAGCTATACGGCATGGAAACTCAGGTTATGGTCGGCGACCCTGCCACGCCTATGCTGGCTGATAGCTACCTGCGCGGTATCCGCGATTTTGATATACGCAGTGCCTATCAGGCCATGGTCAGAGCGGCCGAACAACGAAAAGACAATCTGCTCAGGCCGGAAAATGCCGACTACCTGGACTTAGGCTATGTGCCTGTCGATGACGAAGGTGCCTATGACGGCAGTGTGTCCACCAGTCTGGAATACTACCTGGCTGATTTTAATCTGGCCCAGCTGGCTGGCGCGCTAGGAAAAACCGAAGACCAGCAGAAATACCTCAGCCGTGCGATGAACTACCGTAAGTTGTTTGATGCCAGCACAGGTATGTTGCGCCCCAAAAATCGCAGTGGACAATGGCTAACTCCCTACGACCCAGAGCTTGGCAGAAACTTCGAGCCGGCGCCGGGCTATATTGAAGGTAACGCCTGGAATTATCGCTTTTATGTGCCTCACGACACACCTGGCCTGATAGAACTACTGGGGGGCCAAAACGATTTCCTAAACGCACTAGACGCCACCTTCGATACCGGCAATTTCGATATGGCCAATGAACCGGACATTACCTACCCCTTTCTATACAACTATCTGGACAATCAGGGTTGGCGAACGTCGCTAAGGGTTAAACAGCTCATTGCTGAGCACTATGGGAATCACCCAGCTGGCCTGCCGGGTAATGACGATACCGGCACCATGTCGGCCTGGTTAGCCTTTGCCATGATGGGGATTTACCCGGTCAGTCCAGGGGTGATGGACTATGCCTTGTTTGAACCCAGCTTTGACAAGATCACTGTGCATCTGAATTCAGATTACTACCCTGGCGGCAGCCTGGTGATAGAAAGCAGAAAAAAGAACAACAGTTCTAATACTAACACTCAAATTAAATTCCAACAGAAGGATTTAGAACGGCCATTCTTAAGCCATCAAGCGCTGGTGAATGGTGGTCGGTTGGTTTTCCAATAGCCGCGCTATTGGCAACCAGAATGAGTGAAGTACCTTTGCCGGGCTTTTGCCCGGCATCCACTGTCAGTCTATGGATTTGTTACCACAAAGGAGCTTAGAAATGCCTAAAGTCACAAGCGTTTTGTTGGTGGTATTAAGCATCTGCTATGTTAGCAGCGTAAAGGCACAAGCACTTGTGGTGGAAAGCGTTAACCTGCGTTACGACAATCCCGCCGATGGCGTTAACGCCTGGCCTCATAGACGGGCAATGGTAAAAGAGCATCTGCAAAATCTTCGCCCCGATTTGGTCGGCCTTCAGGAAGTGTTAGCCCACCAGTGGCAATGGCTGGGACAGCAGCTACCAGAGTACGGGCAGTTGGGCGTGGGACGGGATGACGGTAAACAAGCCGGTGAGTTTGTCCCTGTACTCTATCGTCTCGACAGGCTGGAATTAAAAAAGAATGGATATTTTTGGTTATCGGAAACGCCGGATAAAGTCGGTTCTATAGGCCCTGGGGCTCACTTACCACGCGTCACCAGTTGGGCATTGTTTTACGATAAGCAAAGCCAAAACAGCTTTTGCTTTTTTAATACCCATTTTAGCCATGTGAGCGATAAGGCCCGGCAATATGCGGCAAAACTGCTGCTGGCGCAAATCGCCAACCGCTGCGAGGGCTTACCGGTAGTTATTAGCGGAGATTTTAATGTCAGCCCGTCTGATGCAACTTACCAACTACTTACTGAAAGGCTGAGCGATACCGCCGATAAGTTGGCTCCGGCCACTTTCAACGGCTTTGGCAAGGCAAAATCGGCTGCGCGAATTGACTACATTTTTATCGATAAGACTATCGGCAGTTCACAGTATCAAACCCATCAAATCATAAGGGATGGGGTGTATATCTCCGACCACTACCCTATCTCTGTGTCGCTGCAGTTTTAAATACGCTGGCAGAAAGTGCCCCGCCATGGCGGGGCATGCGGTCTTTACAGACTAAATAATGTGGGTGAGCTGTTCGGCGTCCACTGCGCATTGGAGGTATGCGCAGAGAGGACCGTATAGGTATTTCCCATATAAAAAACCTGGTCTCCTACCTGATACTCAACATTTTCAGCCCAGATGCGGCTGGCCATATCCACTACCCATAGATTGGATTGGGAGCCCGGAGCCCAGCTTGCCTGAGAAGTGTGTGCCACCAAAGCGCGGTAGATCACGTCTTCAAAGGACACATAGTCTCCTACCTGGTAAGACTGACCGTCCTGCCATGGCGTCGCGTAATTATCCAAGGTATCAAACACATAACCAGCCGCTTGCGCTAGCGCCAGGAAAGACGCCAATTTAGGCAGGTTCAAGGTTGCTCCTTGTCCACGTTTACCGTCTTCAAACAGGAAATCGTGGGTCAGAATAATCACCTTGTCCTGATGCAGAGGATGACCGCAGGGGAAAGTGTGGGTCGTTGAGTTGTCCGGTGTCAGGGTACTGGCCGCACAAGTATTCTTGGCGGCATCGACTTTGGCCAACAGTGCAGCTGGCTCTGTCAGGCTTTCAGCCGGAAATGGAATTCCCCAGTTTTCCGGCGCCCAGTCCACATCCCAACCATGAATTACATAGCGCTGATCTGCCAGCAAGTCAGATACTGCCATACCGTTTAGGGAACTTTGAAATGGTTGCTCAGGGTCACAGACATTACGCGGATCCCAAGGCTGGAACTCATCGGTAGTCGCACATAATCCATCACCTCTGAAATCCTTTGTTACCCGCCATCCATTGGTATACGGCAGACGCGCTAGATTCTCACCTTTGAAGTTTGGATAACTATCAATACCTGGTAGATATTGGCGTAGACTTGTCAAATTTTTATCAAACTTTGACGCATCCAACGCTACATTCTGGTAGGAGCGTACATTATGCATCGCCGTAGCATTGCACTCTGCCGCACTGAATTCATCGACGCTAGTCTTGCCAACGCAATTGTGTACCATGTGATCATAGCTGTGGTTAGCAATGACATGACCTGACTCCAGCGCAAACTTAAGCGCAGCGAGAGCCTGATCTTCATTCTCGTCGCCAATGCCATCCAAATGCCAACTATTGAAGTAGAAAGTGGCCTTAACATTGGCATCGTTAAGAATTTGAATAAGTGCAGGCGTTGCATTCATAGGACCATCATCAAAGGTCAGATAAATCGTTCCTGTGGGGGTGGCAGCTACGCTCATAGACAGGCACAGGCCTATGCAGCCAACTGGTAGCAGGGTTCGCTTAAACATATCAAAACTCCTTTTGAAATTAATAAGTTAGCCGAAGACTCCATCCAGAGACATCCTCTTTCTCATTCGGCAGTATATAAAAGATCCCGCGGGCTTTTTACGCTAGAGAGTTGTTAATTTTTTGTCAACCAACAATAATGACAACGCTGTCATATCTAAGTCTAAAATCACCTGAAAGAGCTATTTCGATGGTTTTTCAAGCTATATATGATTTATCTATAAGATGTGCCAGGCGGATATAGAGACGGTGTCAGGCCCCCAAAGGTAAATGCTTGCGTTTGCGATCAAGGAGTCAGGTTCGTTGAAATTGCGCTAGCCAATGCAATCTGTGATGAAGCATACCTGCTTCGTGCCGCTTTTGATCTTTGTGGTCAAAAGCCTATCTAAAATGCCTTCCTCACCACCAAGTCGCCAACAACACTAATACAATCAACATCTTAGATGCGCGGCGGTAGCTATGACCCCCTTCGTGTATTTCGTGTCCTTCGTGTTGGATTGAATTTTTTTCTCACCACGAAGATCAGAAGAACACGAAGAGAGGATAACCTTCCCTTAGGTCAACAGTTTGCTTAATATCGAGAGAGCGATACCACTAAGAACAAGTGAACTAATTTGGATCTAACCCTTTTATCTAAAACTAATATTCTAACAGCCCCACCACCAAGCCAAAAGATAACACCAATAGAATCAATATCTTATATCTTTGATGATAGCTATTTACCCCTTCGTGTATGTAGTGGCAGACTAAACCCGAACATCGTTTTAAGTGGTAGCATCACACTGAGTAGCGAGGTGTTCAATGAAAAGACAGAGACGGTCATTTAGTCCGGAATTTAAACACGAAGCAGCCAGCCTAGTACTTGACCAAGGCTACAGCTGTCTAGAGGCAGGGCGTGCGCTGGATGTGCACGAGAACACAGTCCGCACGTGGGTAAGACAGTTAGATACTGAGCTTCGGGGTACCACCCCCAAGTCAAAGGCGCTAACACCAGAGCAGCAAAGGATCCAGGAGTTGGAAGCCCGCGTGAACCGGCTGGAACGTGAGAAAGAAATTCTAAAAAAGGCTACTGCTCTCTTAATGTCCGACGAGCTGAAATCCACGCGCTGATAGACCGGTTAAGGGAGCATGAATCAACGGCATTGGTCTGTTCAGCGATGGGTGTTGGCGTCAGCAGTTATTACGAGCGTCAGGCGCGTCAAAGGGGAGTCCACGCCAAACGCCGCATTCTGCGAGCAAAAGTAAAGCGCCTGTTCGATAAGAGCCGCCAGTCTGCTGGCGCACGAACCATGGTCTCCATGCTGCGTGATGACGGCATTGTGATGGGGCGATTCAAAGCTGGCCGCCTGATGCAAGAGCAGGGTTTAATGAGCAAGCAACCCGGCAAGCACGCCTACAAAAACCTGCAGGTGGAAAGGCCGGATATTCCTAACGTGTTGGACAGGCAATTTACTGTTGGGAAACCCAATCAGGTCTGGTGTGGTGACATCACTTATATCTGGGCTGGCTCTGCCTGGCACTACGCCGCAGTAGTCATTGACCTGCATCGACGTCGAGTTATCGGTTGGAGCCTATCTCAGCGGCCAGATGCCGAGCTCGCGGCGAGAGCACTGGATATGGCCTATGAATTACGAGGTAAACCCCAAGGCGTCCTGTTCCACAGTGACCAGGGCTCGCAATACGGCGCTCGCAGATTCAGGCAACGACTATGGCGTTATCAAATGACGCAGAGTATGAGTCGCCGGGGAAACTGCTGGGACAACAGTCCGATGGAAAGAGTGTTCAGGAGCCTGAAATCTGAATGGATGCCAACAATTGGCTACGGCTCAATTAACGAAGCAAAACGGGATGTGGGTTATTACCTGATGAATTACTACAACTGGGAACGACCGCATCAATTTAATAACGGGCTACCACCGGCTAAAGCAGAAGAATTAGCTAAAAAGGTGTCCGGGTTTTATTGACCACTACATTAGCTTAGCCGTTTGCTTAATGTCGAGAGAACGATATCACTAAAAATGAGTGAACTAATTTGCAGCTGCCACTTTTTATTCTCGCTTCGCGCAGCCAGTGTCTCGCTTTGTCCATTTTGACTTGCTACATGCTATTGAATCTTATGACATTTATATCCAAAGGTTTGGACATACAGAGACCTATATAAATCCCATTTCTCGCTTTCACGCATGGGGCTGGTGCTAAAAGCGCTGGCAGATTTTACTAAGGTGTTGTTAGTATGGGAAAAATTAAAAAAAACTGTGACTTATTGGCGTTTTTCAGTTTGCGGCATAACGCGAATTCACAGTAATAAGCTGTTAGATTTATGGAGTAACATGCTAACTTCAATTTTTCTCGCAACACTTTTAAGTTTTCCTGAGTCTTCAATAACAGGTTATTGGTATGGAACACCAGATGAACACAAGGAAGGCCGGCATTTTCTCGTATATCGAAGCAATGAAGGAGAATACATATCACTTCAACAATTTTTGGATGGGGATAAAGTAAGCAAATGGAACATTCAATTCGGTTACTGGGAGTTAGTAGAAGACAAGATTGTGGTTAGTCATGTAGGCACTTACGATGCACTAGGATCGCATGTAACTCAGTCTTGTGAATTAGAAAAGTCTAAATATCAAATTACCGAAAGTTCAAAAGATAAGCTTTTATATTTTTCTCTTGAATCAAATGCTTCTTACACAACTTTTCGAACAACCCCTAACGAAATAAAAGGCAATAGGTTTGTTGATTATATCGACGTAATTATTAAGGGGATTCACATGCATAGGGCTAATTGTGAAAAAATCTAACAAGCCGCTCAAAGCGGCCAGCTTCGCTGGCGGGACAAATTTTCGCGGGCTGGCGCTTCGCGCAAGTGTAGCCCACTCAATTTGCCCCTTAGCGGGGCGTTAGCTTCACAAGGTAAGAATGGAACTACTTAACGAAATATTGGCTGACTACAGCGATTATTGCCACCAAAAACTCCAAGCGGAGTTTGGAGCATACTCCCAAGGATCATATGACCCAATATATTTGTACCAGCGCTATAAGTGTAGAATTATTGAAACAAGAGCACGTGCCGTATCTGAAGCAAATGGATTGGTTGTTCCTGAGTCATACAGAGCCGCATACGAAAATATTGTCGACTCTATTAAAACAGGAAAATGCCTCAAAAAATATCAAAGCAGAAAGCTTAAAAACCTGCATTGCGATGATGACATGTTATCCCATTGGGGAATACAGCATCTTCATATCAATCAGAGCGTAGAGCAAGATGGATTCGTAACGAGAACCGGGGATCTCCTGTTTATACACTTCTCCGATAGTGAGGCTCATGTGTTGGGGATATTTGATCACGGAGCATGGTGTGATCTAGACCTTATTCAGATTATGCACAACAACTGGCCTGAGCAATTGGCGATTTATAAGTCAAACAGCAATGCTGTACCGCTAACAGAAGAACAGTACAAAACATTAAGAAAAAAGCATGCCAATGCGAATGTAACCGTTAATGATGGCACGGAGTATATATGCCCTGGAATGGGAGTGACAGCTAACGGGGCTCCAATTTATGCAGTTCTTAACACCGATAAAGTAATCTTTATGTTCAATAGAGCATTCGATCTCATAAAAGAGAACATTGAACAAATACTAAATTCCGATCCAAAGAAAAGACAGAGTGAAACTATTACTGTTGGGATGGAGTTTTTGCATGATAGCAATGCCATTGCGTATAAAATCAAGGAGACTGGCTTTGTATTCACGCTATCAAGCTAACAATGCCAGGCACGGCGACGGCTTTTCTGTTGCGGCTTCGCCTCCACTACAAAGCCGTGCGAGCTGGCGGCGTTAATTGTTTTTATGGAAATCGAGCCGAAAATTGGAATTGATAAAATAAAGCTTGGTATGAGTATGGATCAGGTGAGAACCCTATTGGGCGATCCCGATAATATAGAAATTTTTATACCTATAGAAAATCAGCCTGAAGATCGATCGTTCAATTGGTTTTATGGAGATACCGAATATAGCTTTGACTCTGAAGACCAATTTTTACTTAGTAGCATACAGTCATCTTCTTCAGAATTGCTTCTTAATAAGAAGCCAATTATAGGCATTTCAGCTAAAGAGCTACTATCTAGGTTCCCATCTGTTGAACTTGATGATGAATTTGAGTTTGATATAGATGAATATAGGCACTCGGAGTTGCAGCTTTCTTTCTGGGTAAAAGATGGAACTGTATATTTGGTAACCATCTATCCAGAATACAATAAAAAAGGTACTGAGGTTATTTGGCCTCGGTAAACAACAATTAACAAGTTAAATCATCGGAAAATCACTCGCTTCGCTCGAGTTTTCCGCTGCTTAAGGCGTTTATGTATCTCATGAAGAAAATGAACATCGTTACTAACACAGACAAAAAGATAGTTCATTTCATAGTCAGAATATGGCTTGTCATAGGTTATTTTTTCGTTGGGTATGGACTTTATAGGGCTTATTCAGAAAGCTACGTAATAACAAAGTCAGGTCGCGCCTATTTAACTAATGATCCTATTATGTTTTGGCTAATAATTGTTCTCAAACTCGTTTTAATCTTGGGGTTTACATTTTATTTTTTCAAAAAGCCAAACCTTGAGGCCATGGGCAAAGATTGAGGTTTATAACAACGCGTGTCCGATTTATCGAGGGAACATCAGGTCGCGTAAAGCTGGCAAAGGAGAATCTGTGACTCGAGCTAAAAGAATATTTATTTTGGGACTGGTAGTTGGTCCTGCTTTGGCTGAGTTTTTGGGACTTTTATCTCGATTCATTAGTTTGGTTAACACTGAACTAGGCATTGCCCTTTTAGATTTCGTAAATTTAGTTTTCCCTTTTTCATCAGTTATATTTTCAATTGCGCTGATTAAAGCTGTCTCTTTCGATTCTGGTTTAATGTTAAAAGTATGGAGCTACTGCCTCTCACTAATATACGTGTTTACATCTAGTTATGGCTTTTGGGAACCGGGTACTATTGTTGAGGGGCTGCTATATAACTCTAACTACCTTTGCGAAATCGCAGCATTATTGACAGGTGGAGTAGTTGTTTACAAGTTCCTAAAAGAACAACCATCCCACATTAAGGCTGCTGCATAGCTAACGCTTTAACTAAAGTGTTCAAGAGGTTAGGTTCGCTGAAATTGCGCTAGCCAATGTTCTCTGTGATAAAGCATGCCTGCTTAGTGCGGCTTTTGATCTTTGTGGTCAAAAGCCTATCTAAAATGCCTTCCTCACCACCAAGTCGCCAACAACACTAATACAATCAACATCTTAGATGCGCGGTGGTAGCTATTTGTCCCTTCGTGTATTTCGTGTCCTTCGTGTTAATTTGAATTTTATTTTCTCACCACGAAGATCAGAAGAACACGAAGAGTGATAATCCTCCCTTAGGTCAACCGTTTGCTGAATGTCGAGAGAGCGATATCAATCAAAGTGAGAGTCTGGGAGAGCGGTATCACTAAAAATGACAACCCACAGGCCAACTAAGCTTAACAAGCCCCAAGCAAAGGCAAATGCTTGCGTTTGTGATAAGTCAGAGCAAGGTGCAAACAATGCTTGATAGCGGCCTCAGGAAGGGAACCACTTACAGGTAGCAGTAATGCCCGGTTTCCCTCAAATTCAAAGGTTTGCGGGTACAATTCACGAAATGTTTCCACCAGTTGGGTTTGGCAGTGGAAATACAATTGAATCATCTCTGGACGACCAGCTTTCCAGTCCATTCTCACCGGGCTGCCGCCTTGCACCGAATAACTGGGTTCTCCCCATTTCAAACTTTCCTCCATACAGCCTAAGTTTTGCTCCTCGACAAGCGTAAAAATCCACTGTCGGATTTGCATTAAGGCATTTGCTACTTGCGTAGAATAAACAGAGAATTTTTCCTTTACTGCCACGTCCATATGCATGCTGCTATTAGTTGACCGTCTTAGGCATAGCTTTAACAGTAATTGAACGCGTCAGCATTTGTGTGATGCTGATGCAATACACCAGCACAATGGCCAAACCAATTGCCAACACACTCTGAGAGGGGAAGATAAACCAAGCAGCAACGACTAACAGGGTACGCAATATTGCATGCACTATCCCTAATGGATGCTGCACTATCCAAGAGTAGATAATCCAATGAATACCCAATGCAACGCCCAAACTAAGAGGCACAAATTGAGGATGATAGATAAAAAGAGGAATATGCACGGCCCACAATAAGTTAACCATCAGTACCGCGGATCCCATCAACTTGGACAACGGGTTAGTAGCTGATAGCAGGTCTTCGCCCCGCACTTTTGCGATCAACAGTGCCAGCGGAAAAATGCCCCCCGAGGCGAATAGCAAGACCAGAATTCCCATGTATTCTGATAGCTGAGTGGACACCAGTGCGACCATCAACCACACAAGAGCACCGGCTATAGGCATAGACACTGAACGATTTACACTTTGCTCAAATTGTTGGCGGTATTGTTCCAACGTCATGGAGTTAGCCTCGGCTTCTTCAGAGAATAAATTTACCCGCCTATCTAACCAAACAAAGCTAAAAAAATCAAAGTACTAGAGACTTCTGGTCGTTTTTGAAGATTGACAACATTTATCGCTCCCGTGCCAAGCTCAGGTCGAAAATTAAGCAGGTATTACGCTTAAACGGAAACGTCCTGCAGCTCTGACACAAACACATACTTGTCACCACGATAGACCGAACGGGTATATTCCACCGGCGAGCCGTCGTTTAAGTAGGTTTGACGCTCAATACGCAGCACCTCGCTGCCGTCTTTTACTGTTAGCAATCCTGCTTCTATAGGTGATGCCAATGAGGCGCGTAGCTTCTGGGTGCCTTGTTTTGGATGCTTGCCATATTCTCGCAGAGCCTGGTAAAGGGAGTCCTGTACTACATCGGGAGAAGGCAATGTGGCGGCAGGGATCACCGCGTGTTCAATGGCTAATGGTTCACCGTCAGACAAGCGCAAACGGCTGAATCGCATCACGGGTTCGCCTTCATTCAAGCCTAAATGCTTAGCTTCGTCCTCAGTCGCCTTGGCCAGACTTTTTACCAGCCATACCGAACTTGGTGATTCACCACGACTTTTGGCATCTGCACTAAACCCGGTCAGGCGCTGACCAGATTGTTCCCGCCCTGGGGCGATAAAGGTTCCGGCTCCCTGGCGACGCACCAACAGGCCTTCCTCAATCAGTTGCTCCAGTGCCTTACGTATGGTCACCCTTGAGGTGCCGGTAATCTCCATCAACTCACGTTCGGAGGGCAAGGCCTGGCCGCTTTTAACCACGCCGTCATCAATCAACTGGCGAATATGGGTAGCCAGTTGGCGATAAAGCGGCGTTGCATCATGCAGGTTTGGAGTCAATTGTTTTGGGAAAGTGTGCATCACTGCGGACCTTGTTTTTAAGACTGTTGAGCTCCGTCAACAATGCTCTGAGTAGGGTTAATGCCACTTACAACTTGGCAACGTTATGTAACAGAATATCTATTTTCAAAATGCAGTCTACTGTACAAACAAAAAAGGCGGCGACTAACGCCGCCGCCTTTCAGCAGAGGTTATGGACGGTAACGAACCGACAAACCAAATGAACGACCAATCACATCGTAGTCACTCACTGTGCCAAACAAGTTGCCGGCCGCTTTAGGCATAGGCGGCTCTTTGTCGAACAGGTTGTCGATACCGAAGGTCAATTGCAGTTCGTCTGACACTTCCCATGATGCTGCCAGATCAATGTAGTTCTGGGCTGAGATCGTATCAGTAGCATCAAGTGCATTCACGACATCGCCGATGCGACGCCAGCTCAACTGTACATTAACCTCATCAATGAACAGGTCAATGGCTGCACGATGGCGATAATCGGCTTGCAAAATACTGGCAAAGTCGCCAGTACAGGCAGTACCGAAGGTACCTTTACAGTCACGGGCTGCAACCGTGGCGTTGTCCTGACGTTTCTGTTCGGTTACTACGTTACCCTGATAGCTGATTTGCAGGGTTTCACCGAAACCAAGCAGTGAATCAAAACGGTAACGGGCACCAATATCAATACCGGATTGCTTCAGGGTCGCCAGGTTCAGGTCATTAACCAGCGTCTGGCTGATAAGACCGGTAGTGGGATCACGCAGTACCGCACCACACAGAGGGTTATCTGCAACCGGGTTGTCGATATAACAGTTGGTCAACGCAGCGATTGGCTGGATCTGGCTTACTGCATCAGAAATTTCGATATCGTAGTAATCCAAAGTCAGGTCAAAGCCGTCAATGTAGTCCGGGGTGTATACCAGACCCACAGTGTAGGTTTCCGCTTCTTCCGGACGAATATTCGGGTTACCACCGAAAGTATAAACAGCCTTGGAGGTATCGAACACAGTACCAGGGGCAGCTGCACCGAATCGGGCACATTGCTCGGCATTACCTCGTCCATCTAAACAAGGATCACCGTCAAAACGGCCGCCTAAACGTGGTACGAACTGCGAACTGTTAGGGTCGAACAATGCCAGAGACAAAGCAGTCTCCGGACCGGCAAACTCACCCAGGTTTGGTGCGCGAATCGCGGTTTGACGGGTGGCACGGAAACGCACGTCGTCATTGATAGTCCAGCTCAGCCCCAACTTGTTGGTATTAGCGGAATCTGTGTTGGAGTAATCAGACATACGGTACGCACCTTCCAGGTTCAGCTCCTGAACGAAAGGCAGGTCAACCAGCAAAGGCACTAGCACTTCGGCGTAGAACTCTTTGGAGTCAAACTCAGCGTCCATATCAAAGATACCGCCCAGACCATAGGCCGTGCCGCTGCGTAGCGCACTGCCGGCGGTTTGGATGCCATGCTCTTTACGATATTCATAACCTACGGCGTAGCTCAGCGGACCGGCGGGCAATTCCAACAGGCCTAAGGTATCGCCGGAGAAGGTCAATGCCACAATGCTTTGCTCACGCTGGCGATCAGAATGCAGTACTGGGTTGCTCAAGCTGCTCAAATCAGCGTCCGGACCGAAGATGTCAACGGAATTGGCAATAGCGCCGAAGCGGCTGTTACCGGCTGCGTCAAAGCGCACACCATTGTTATACACTGTTGCTTTACCGTCGGTACGGCCATATTGACCATACAGATCCCAGGCGATGTTATCTGTAATATCACCGCGCAAGCCCAGTTGGAATTGCAAGGTATTGCGGGTGGTTTTGGTGTGCTGCATACCAAAACCCAGGTTTCGCTCAACATTAACCAGGGCTTCGCCATTGGCATCAAAGGTCAGCAGGTCGCGGAACTGGTCAGTGATAAAGGCATTATCGGCACTGATAGTGACTTTCTCATTCACAGATACGGGTGTCTGGCCGGTAGAGCCTGCACCTGTTACACGCACCTGAGTGAACATAGCTCGACCATAAGCCTCAACGCTGTCCGCCAGGTCATAACTGAAGAAAACACCGGCACTTAAACGCTTCAATGGTTGGATCAGGAAACGTTCATCAGTCACATCCGTAGTTTGGCGTGTGGTAGAAAAATTGCCTGCATCATCAAAGGCAAAGAAATTACCACTGGCTACATCGGTAAAGTTGCCACCCTGGCTGGCTACCAATGTTTTAGTGGCAGAAGTGAAATCACGCTCACCGGCCAACAGCTCCTGGCGCTCGGAGTAGCCCAGATAACCCGTAACATGGCCACGACCGTCATTGATGTCACCACCAAAAATCGCATCCATATTAAATTGCTCACCACCACCGCTTGGCATCTCGTAGCTGCTGGATAGCTCCAGTCCTTCATACTGGTCATCCAGAATAAAGTTAACCACACCGGCTACCGCATCAGCACCGTAAATAGCGGCCGCACCACCGGTTAGTACGTCAACACGTTTGATCAGACCGGCGGGAATGCTGTTCAAGTCAACCGAGTTACGGAAGCTAAAAGGTGTGGCACGGGTACCGTTGATTAAGACCAGCGTACGGTTTTGTCCAAGACCACGTAAATCCAAGGTAGAAGAACCCAAAGAGTCACCTACCGTAGCACCAGTGCTGTTGGCACCACCTGCCGCCTGGGGCAGCTTCACGGTGATATCTTCAACCGTTACCGCACGGTCCAGCTGTAGCTGGGTTTTCTCAATGGAAGCAACCGGACTGGTTGCCGTCAGCTCACTGCGGGCAATACGCGAGCCGGTTACCTGAATAATTTCTGCACTTGTTTCTGCACTTTCCTGAGCCTGGGCACTGGCCAGCAAGCCAAACTGTGAGACAAAAGCAGTTGTAGCGGTACAGGCCAACAGCCTGGTAATTTTGTTCTTCTTCATTTAACGTCCTCTGCGATTATGACAATGGTATTAAATTGGTATTAAAAAATTTTGATACATCAGATACCATTAGTCAAACCGAAGGCGCTTTTTACTTTCTCTTGCTTTGTAAGTAAATCTCTTGCAAACCTGAACAAACCGGGTTTACAACGCGGATTGCCGCTGTGTACAAGCAAGCAGGAAAGTGTAGAGTACAAAGTTAATACCAATTTCCAGGCAGGAGACCGCAATGCATCGCCATATCGAGACACTTCAGCAACTTTCCAGCAAGCCAGAACGCTTAATTATCGGTTTGATGAGCGGCACATCCCTGGATGGTTTGGATGTTGCGCTGTGCAAAATCCATGGTGACGGCTTGCAAAGCAAAGTGGAATTGCTGGAATTCACCACAGTTGAGTATGACGATACTTACCGTCGGTTGATTCGCGATATCTTTTCCAGGCGTGATGTGGACTTACAACAGGTTTGCCTGCTCAACCCCTGGATAGGCACTCTGCATGGAGAAATGATCCTCGACTGCCTGAAGACCTGGCAACGTCAGCCTCAGGAAATCGATCTCATCGCCAGTCACGGCCAAACTATCTTCCATGCGCCTAAATCCCTGCATGGCGTGACAGCAATGCCAAATGCCACCTTACAGATAGGTGACGGCGACCATGTGGCGGTGAAGACAGGTATTATTACTATCAGTGATTTCCGCCAGAAGCACATTGCTGCCGGGGGCGAAGGCGCGCCACTGGCGGTGTACGGCGATTTTCTGATCTTTGCCGACAACCAGGAAAATCGTGTGATGCTGAATATGGGCGGTATCGCCAACTTTACTTTCCTGCCTGCCAGTTTGGATGCACAGGCCGTATTTAGCACCGATGTGGGTACGGGTAACACCTTAATGGATGCGTATGTACAAAAGCATTTTGCCCCAAAAACCTACGATGCCGATGCTGCTATTGCGCGTGCGGGCAAGATTAACCCCGCACTCCTCGGTGCATTAAAAGCCCATGACTTTTTTACCCAGGGCTTCCCCAAAACCACAGGGCCGGAGCTGTTTAATCTGGACTATCTGGCCCGCGCACAAGTCGCCAGCCATACCCAACAGCTCAGTCATGAAGATGTCATGGCCACCCTGAATCGTTTTTCTGCCGATATGATTGTGGACGCCCTGAATCGCTGTGCCGGAGCGCTGGGTGAATACCATTTGTATGGCAGCGGCGGTGGTGTGCATAACCCGCTGCTGATGGACAATATCCGCAGTCAGATCCCTCAGGCTAAAGTACATTCAACCAGTGAGCTGGGTATCAACCCCGATGCCAAAGAAGCCGTGCTGTTTGCTCTGCTGGCCAACGAATGCGTAGCCGGAGGTAAAGCCCAGTTTGGTAACGCCAGAGAAGGGATCCCCAGCGTCACTATGGGTAAAATCAGTTTTCCAGACTAATCAGCCTGACACGCTGATGTGAATCACTACAGGCTAACGCGGCTGCCATCCAGCAAGCCGCGGTAGCGCTTGCCATTTTCAATCAACAGCACTTCACCGTTTTCGCCATTTTTTATGCCGCTGTCGATGGCAATGATTTTGCCGTCATAGAAGCTTGAAACATGTTCCTGAGTGGTATGCCCGACAACTATGCTGTTAACCCCAAAGTGACTGCGCAACGCATCAATGTCTTCGTTGCTGGCCTGTGGAAAACGAAAATAGCCACGATACCAGATAGGACCATTGGTCTTATGCAGGTAACGGCTAAAACCTTCCCTGGGATGGTCTTTATCTTCGATCAACTGGCCGGAGAACACCTGATTAATCTCTGCAAGAGACCTGCCTTCTTTGGCAAGATCCGGGTGTAAACCACCGTGCAAAAACAGTAACTCACCCACTTTGACCAGTACATTGCGACCGCGTAGCCATTGCCCCAGCACCGTGTCTTCACCATATAAGGCAGGGAAAGGCCGATTCAGCAACGAGGCAACCTTCTCATACTTTTCATTCAGATAACGAAGGTCGCCATTGAGTACCATCACTTCATGGTTACCCAGCAGAAAATGCAGCTTGCCGCCCGCTTCCTGCGCCTGATGCTGTAACTGGTATATCAACCACAGGGCTTCCGTTTGACGAGGCCCACGATCAAAAATATCACCGGTAATCACTAAATGGCCCTGGCCAAACTGCCAGTTACCTTGTTTATCCATAATGCCATGCACGGTCAGCAAGGTTTTAAGTAGCTCAAACTGGCCATGAATATCACTGATGGCTGCCAGTTTCGAAGGCTTGGGGTATTCCAATACCGGCCGTTTCGCCGCTTGCGGTTGCAACTGTGCCTGTAAGCCACATTCTTCAATGGTGACGGTACTTTTCACTTCAGGAAGTGTTGCGGCTTTCGCTTCACCGGCACAGACCCATAATGCCTGCCAGTTTGGCTGACTGGTAAACACATAAGGGCCATCATCCAAGGTGTCAGCACTTGTAATACCTGACGCACATACCAGAACGGCTGAAATCAACAAATGACGCATATTTATACCCAACAACTTATCCCCATCCCTGCTTAGTTAAAGACTTGGCTTCCTCTGCGCGGACAAACAACCTGGTAAAAAATAAAACGGGCGCCGCAGCGCCCGTTATAACAAGAGTGGAATTAGAACTTCAGTTCTGCACCCAGATAAGCGAAGCGGCCTACACCACCGTCAAACTCACCTTCATAGTTACCATTACCGGTTACAACACTATCTCCGGTGTTTGGCACGAATGGGCTCTCTTTATCGAAGACGTTACGTAAGCCGCCGTATAGCTTCAGCTCCATACCACCATCTAAATCCAGGTTGTAGGAGGCAGATACGTCGTGAGTAACGTACGAGCCGTAGAACAAGTACAAAGGTGTTTCAGGGTTAGCTACACCACCAGTACCGGCATCCAGCTTCGCCTGATTTTCAGCCTTCAGCTCTTCCCAATCAGCAACTCGCTCGTGGTCATCGACCACAGAACTCTTGTACTTGGTTTTCCAACGAATACGCAGATCATCGTAGCGCCAGGTAACAGAGGCTGTCGCTCGGTCAGTAAAGATACCAGAGCTTAATTCGCCGTTGTAATCCAGGGTCTCCAGACCATCGTTTCCTTCATACGTCACTGAACGCTCGATAACGTGTGTGAAGTTCAAATTGAATGACAAGTCGCCGTATTCAGCTGTCTCGTACTTGTACTTCATAGACACATCGTAACCACGAGCCTTTTCTTCAGCCAGGTTAAATTCACGCTGAATCAGCTGGGTAATATTACCTTCAGAGTCACGGGTAATATCACCACAGAACGCATTGCCTTCACCAAATGGAACCGATGAGTCATAACACTCTCTCAGGATCTGCTCATTACCGATGGAAGTAATGGCATCTTCAATAGTGATGTCATAGTAGTCCAATGCGATATTGAAGTTTTCCAGGAAGCTGGGCGCTGCGGTAATACCTAAGGTATAGGTGTCTGCCGTTTCTTCTTTCAGATCCAAATTACCGGCATTCGGAGAATAACCGGTATTTTCATCCTCAAACACACCATTCAATGCGATGGCGTTGGCGATCCCCGGCTCCTGACGGCAGGCATCATGACCTGGGCCGGTAGAGGTAGCAGTTACACCGTCACAGATATCAGAGAAGCTGTCATAGTCACCACGAGGAGGTGATACTAACTCAGTGATACTGGGAGCCCGCTGTGCACGAGAGTAGTTAGCACGGATAGCATAACCTTCTGCTGGTTCCCACATCAAACCCGCACGATAAGAGGCCATCAGGTCGATATTCTTCTGGCTGTAATCAGCCAAACGCAATGACAAGTCCAGGTCCAGACGTTTAGCGGCCGGTGCATCTTTCAACAACGGCAAGGTTGCCTCACCAAAGGCTTCCCATACCTTCACTTCACCAGAGAACGGTGGCACGTCGTTAAAGGTAATAGCCTGACCACGCAGGGCAACATCGGTGTCTACTTCCTGCTTATCGCGACGGTATTCAATACCAAAGGCCGAAGCGACCATACCCGCAGGCATTTCAAACAGGTCGCCTGTCATAAAGGCTTGCAGGTTTAACTGGGTAATATCGGTGTTGATATAGGGATTGGCGCGAATATAGTCTGCCGCTTCTGGGCTGATGCTATTAATACCAAAAATATTGACCGGCACACAGCCTTCAGCGCGAGCTTGCTCGTCGGCACACTGAATAGTCGTACCGTCAGCTGCGTATTCAGCATCCAGACCTAAGGCCAGCTTAGTGATACTGATTTCATTAAAACGGCGCTGTTCTTGTTTGAACTTGCCGTAGCCCACAGACGCTTCCCAATCCCACTGTCCATCAAACAAGGTACCTTGCAGGCCAGCAGCGGAACGGATAGTAGTACGGGTGTTCTCGGTAATAACATTGCCCACTTCGTCGAAGCGACGATCCCAGGTGATATCTTTTCCTGCGGTATCCGCAATGATTGCGGGTGCAAACGGATTATTTATGGAAATCGTTCCTGGTATTTTCAAGTCAGAGAGACCGGTTATAGGATCAATATACAACTCGTCATCATTATAATCCTGACCTTCTGGCGGATTAGTACGGCCAGATTTGTTCTTCGCGTAGTGAATTTGGAAAGTACCGCGCAGATCGTCAGTCAGGTCGTAGTTCACTTTAAAGGCGCTGGCTAGTTTATCGACGGGTATCTTCAGGATATCCCACTCAAAGGTATCATAACCGTCGCGTTCTTCTTTAAAGCCTTCTTTTAAATTATTGTCCGCGTCATACCACCATTTATTGCCTTCAAAACGGCCACCAGAGATATCGTTGCTGCGCTCACGCCAGTCGTCCATAGTGATGTCACGCATACACTGGTCGCCATCAATGGTGTTGTTGGCGTTACACATTTTCTCTGCATCGTAGTCAAAGCTCGACTCGTACTGAGAACGGTCACGATCCCAGGCCAACAAACCAAACTGACGATCCCAGGTCACTGCAGCAAGCATATAACCGCGGTCATCATCAAAACTGGCACCATAGCCTGTGTCGATAGTGAATTCGCGAGCACCGCCTTCAGTACTCTCACCGCCACGCACGTCGATTTCAAAACCGGTTTTATTATTTTCAGTGATGATGTTCACAACACCGGCAATAGCGTCAGAACCGTATACCGCTGAAGCACCACCAGTAATAACTTCTACACGGTCAACCATGGCAGCTGGAATAGTGGCCAAACTAATGTAGTTACCACTGTAGCTGTTGGATACCGCACGACGTCCGTCAATTAACGTCAGGGTACGGTCTGTACCTAAATCACGCAGGTCGATGGTCGACAAGCCGGTGTTTTGCACGCTGCTTTGAGAGTTGGTATTGCTTGAACCGGCGCTGATAGAAGGAATCTCATCAACCAGAATGTCGGCCAGTTCACCCAGACCACTGTCAACCAAGTCTTCTTTGCCCATTAACATCATGGGGGTAGACATGGAGAAGCTGTCGCGCTTGATACGAGAGCCGGTAACACTGATCTTTTCGACTTCCTTAACTTGCTGCTGCTCAACCTGCGCGGCATTGCTGCTTTGAGTGGCTGACACCTCAACTTGCTGCGCCATTGCTGAGGCGCTGCTAAATACCGCTGCCTGAATAGCAAGGGTTAAGAGTTTCTTTTTCATTGGTTGTGTATCCCTAAAATAATTTTACTTTTACGGGTTTATTGCTCAGCGCCAGCGACTACCTACTGGCGGATGATTCCTTTTATTTAACCTGGTTAACAAGCACAATACAGTTGGACTCTATTCTTCCCCAGTTATATCTCTATTTAATCTCTATTCTCTCTTTTTTCTTTTTATAACAATGAGTTGAATTCCACTGTAATCAAGGGTAACATTTGCTCACGCTATTATGATTGCGACCATATCGGCAATCCGATACTCTGCCTTTACACTGTTCGACCACTGTTAAAAACAGCATAAAAACAACGCCATGCTTCAGCAAACCCCCTTCAGATTAGGTCAGTTCAGAGTTGAGCCGCTTGAATGCGCCATCTATCTGTCGGATTCAGAAAAGCAGAGCTTGCAACCCAAGTTTATCGAGGTGTTGTGTTACCTGGCTTCTCATTACCCTCGGGTAGTTCCACGTCAGGAACTGATTGAACATATATGGCAAGGCAACGGCTACGTAGGCGAGAAGGCCTTAACCAATGCCATCTGGCATCTGCGGCAGGCGCTTAAACACCCGGATGGAAGTGAAAGCATCCAGACCATTCGTAAAAGTGGTTACCAGTTGCTGCGCGAACCTGAGTATCTGTCCCCCCCCAAGACGCTTGCACCAGCGGCGTCAGAAACTTCTTCGACAAACCAGCGCCGACGATACCCTCCTTTGTGGTTATGGGTACTCCCTATGCCATTACTGCTCTTAGTGTTTTGGTGGCTGCAGACAGAGGAGCTGAGCCCTATTAGCGGTATCGAAGTTATCACCACCCAACCGGGGATGGAACTCTTCCCTGCGCCAACTCCTGACGGCAGGCATGTGGTGTATAAATGGCGTCGGCCGGACGGCAGCATGGACTTATATATGCAGGACACCCAGCAGCCCAATCTGTCTCCCAAGCAGTTAACCTTTGACGAGGAAAACGAAGGGCGTGCTGTCTGGGATATGACGGGTAAGGTGCTGTATTTCAGGCGTAAAAATGATGATCTTGAAACCTGTAACATGATCAAACTAGATGTACAAAGCCTGCAGGAACAAATTATTGGAAAATGTCCGCTGGGGGGCGACTTGCATTATCTGGATATCACCCCGGATAACAGTACGCTGGCTTACTGGGGCCTGGAAGGGGTTGCCGACAAACCTGCGGTTTATCGCCGCCGAATAAACAGTGAATCGAACGAAACACCGGTATGTCTGACCGAATGCGACATGCGCGACCGGGATATGGCTTTTTCACCCAATGGGCAGTATCTGGCCATTAGTCGCCGTCTTAGTCGTTTCTCGGAAAACATCTATCTGCATGACCTGGCTACTGGTCAGGAAAGACTGATGATTGAAGGCGAGTCCGATATTGTTGGCATTACCTGGCACCCGGATGGCAAGCATCTGGTTTACGGTGTGCAAAGAGCAGATTCACGTTCTGGTTATTTGTTGAATGTCGTTACCGGGCGCTTAACGCCTTTGAATATTGAAGGATTCAGCTACCCGTCGTTTGCCAAGCAGACGCCCTGGTTGTATTTCCAAACGCGCAGCGAGTTTTATCAGATTGCTTACCTGCCGCTGGCAAACGACCTGCCATCCAGCCCATTTCCGTTTTTGCAGTCAGACTACAACCATAAGTATCCAGACTACTCAAATGCCAGTGACAGCATTGCCTATCTGTCCAACGAGTCAGGCAACTATGAGATATGGATAGCCGACGCCGATGGCAATCAGCGCCAGCAGTTGACTGAGTTAAAGCGCCCTGTGCTTTTTCCTAAATGGTCCCATGACGGCAAACGTATTGCCTTTCTGGCAGCAAACGCCGATGGCAGTGGTGACTCTTTGATGGTGGTAGAGGTAGCAACCAAGCGCATATCCCGAGTGCCCAGCCCTTACAATGGCCATTACCGGGTAACCTGGACAGCCGATGACAGCGCTTTAGTCGGGTCTATTTACATGAATGAAGACACCGAAGAGCGTGAGCGCGAACTCTTTCTGCTGCCCTTGGATGGCAGCCCTGTTACCCAGTTAACGTATGACGGCGGAAGACATGGTGTACTGCTTGAAGACGGCAGCTTGCTATACACTCGCTCCGAGCCGGGCCTGTACAGACTGTCACCGGGCTCAGAACAAAGTGAGTTGCTGATCAGCGCAGAACAATTTGGAACGCGCTACTCCTGGACCTTAGCCGACGACGGTATTATCTATTTCACCGACCCTGGTACTCGTTACAAGGACATAAAACACTATGACGCCCGAAGCGGCGAAATTAAGCCGATTCTGCGCCTACCGGTGCCCGAGGTAGTCACAGAGAGTTCATTTAGCCTGGACAGCAAGCGGCAACGCCTGCTGTTCAGCAATACCATCAAGTATCAGTCAGATATAAAACGTCTTAAGCATCTTGAGCTGAACTAGCTTTAGCTCAACCCTTCGCCGCTTCCAATAGCAATCCATTCAAAGGTAAAGTCAATAAAGACGTTGCGCCGCGCTGGAAAGTCTCTAGAGGCAAGTCTTGAATGGCCAACTCAAGTTGCTCCTGCCAGTCCAGCGTCCGCCCATAGCGAATATGGGTGCGCAGCTCAGTTTCCATATCGGCACTGTTTAAACGCCCCTGACGCAGGGCATCCAACAGGTTTGCTTTCAATGCATCGAACTCCATCTGGGTAAGTGCCTGCAGGCTAGGTAAAAAGTCCAGATTAAAGCGGGCAATCCGCCCATGCAATTGTGCGGCACTGGCTACCGGAGATTGGACGAAATAACCCAGATAATGAATGCCCCTGCGCTGTTCGGCTCCGGCTCTGACGGTATAGCCTAGCTGTTCCTGAGTGCGTAGTTGATGGAAAAACGGCGCTTTTAGCATGCTCCCCAACAGCTCGACCAAGGCGATGTCATCCAGCGTTTGAGCCTTTGGTTGCAAAACCAATCGCACCGCGCTGTCCGATCCCTCGATCATGCGAGTCTGCAGCGGAGTGGGCCACTCTCCATCCCACATGGTCGTGGCATTTGCTTGCTCCTGAATATTCCTTTGCAGTGCCAACACACGTTGGCCAAGCGCATCGACCGTGGCGGATGGCACAGGCCCGTAAACCACTAAGGTCATCCTGGCATTGTTCAGGTAATTCTCAACAAACTGGTTGTAGTCACTTTCCTGTAAATCGCGCAGCGTCAACAAATCCTCGCTTGGCAGACTTGCCAAACCTAACTGGTGGTCAAGCAGTCGGCTGCTTTGCACCGTCAGTCGTTCACGCTCAAATCCCTCAAGTGCATTTATTCGGCGTACCAGGGTCTGCTTTTTTGCCTCATCTGACAGCGTTTGCTTTTCCAGGCCACCAAGCAAATCCGAAAACAGCGCAGACCAATTACCGCTTTGGCCTTTTATCTGCAGGCGCATCCCAGTACTTGTTGCAGTAATTCCAGCTTGTATGTCAGCCGCCGACGCCTGTTCCAGGATGGGTTCCAATTGCTGTTCAAGGCGCTTTTCCCGCAGGGCATTGAGGGCATCAAAGTCAGCGCCTTTAGAATGGCTGTCAATATACAAGGTGATGGCGGTATAGCTGTCAGCGGACCGGCGCGGTGGTAGATACCAGATATCCAGACCCGCCAGCGACTGATGCTGCAAGGCGTTGGCAACAGTGTGAGTTTCTGCTTCAGCAAAATATGGGGAGACCGAAGGCGGCGTAAAAACCAACTCAGCTAAGGTCCAATCAGGTATCAAGGCGCGCTGATATTCGGTCTGATAAATCGGTTCCCGGCTTTGGGTATTGAGATTACGCCCTTCCCTGACCACCAACATATTTTCGGGCTTAATGGCAGCCCAATAAGCAGCTAAAGCACTTGGATTAAAGCCTGACGACAGATATCCCTGGCTCAGCACCTGACTGGCCGGGTATTCCAGTAAGCGTCTGGATAGCTGACGAACCTCATCGGCCCCCACATGCTCAGGTGAATTATCAAAACGAGTGGCCGATAGCCTGGCAAACAGCTTAAAAACCGAAGGGTTTAATGCCTGTTCACGTAGCATTTGAAAATAGGCGTGGGTCGCTGCGGTGATAGTGCTCTGTTGGTCTTTACCTGAATTAGTTAACACAAACTCTATGCTTAGCAGTTCGTGCTTATCGTCCAGATAAGAAATAGAAGCCGAGAGACTTTGGACCCAGCCTTGCTCGCGCAAGTAATTTTCCAGACCATTGGGGTTAAAACTTTCCAGCAACCATTCGGTGTACTCATCCACCATCGAGTCCCGACCAACCTGGCTGGAAGGCATTGGGAAGGACAAGGTTAGCCGCTGACGCTTACGCAGGGTTTTGATATCCACCTGACGAGGCTCATCGGCGAGCAAAGGAGCGGGTTGGGATACCAGCGCTTTTCTGCAGTTATCGGCTATGGCGCTGAACTTGTCTTTGGCCTGTTGTTCAAGTGCAGCCAAGGACTGAGGCCCAGCCAACACCAAACTCATGCGGGAACTGCAATAATAATCCTGGCCGAAGTCGGTCATTGCCTTGTGCAGGGTCAGGTTTTCACTGTCTTGCAGGGTATCCAGATTACCGGTGGAAAACTTCCTATAGCCGTGTTCAGGGTTAAACAGCGTGCGCATCACTTCGCGCTTACGCCTGAAGGCATCCTGAAATTTCATGCTGAACTCTGCATTGACCGCATGACGCTCTTTGTAGACCAACTCGGCGGGCAACAAAGGTCCGATAAATTGCCAGGCGAACCTGTCCAGCGCAGGCTCAAAGCCATCACCCGCAGTTTCAAAATAGTAATTGGTTGCCTGCGCGGAGGTGGAGGCGTTGGAGCGGCCGCCCTGATCAGCGAGAAACTGTTTGTATTCAGCGGCATCCGGGTATTTCTGTGAGCCCTTTGACAGCATATGCTCGTATAAGTGCGCAAGACCCGGCATTTGCTCAGGATCCTGATAATAGCCAGCTTTAACGGTCAGGGAGGCATAAGCTTTTGCCAGTGCGGTATCGCTTAGAAGCAGCACTTTCAAACCGTTATCCAATTGCAGATAGTGGTAACTGGCTGGATCCTGTTGGCCTTTAACTATCTCAGTATTTCTGGCTCCCTGAGGGGATAACTGACAAGCGCTGAGGGGTATCAATAAGGTAAGCGACACAAGCCACTTTGGCATGGCATTTTCTCCCGGTCTGCATATTGGTGTAACAGTGCAAACCCTAAACGCCAGCCCCAAACAGGCTCAATGCGGGGGATCTCCTTTTTACCTCTATTCTTTCTCTATCCGCCTGTATTACCGCCAATTTAGTGCGTTTGCGCGGCTAACCAGGCCTTAAGTTGTAATGCATTGCCGCGGAACAATATCTGCCTAGGTCGCTTACTCAGCTGGTAATCATACATAGGATCATAATAGTCGCGCAGCAAGCGGGTAATCCAAACGCGATGCAAATCGGCATCGCCGGTATTTGCTTGTTGAACCAAGGCCTGCTGCATCAGAGTATTCAGTTGCTGGTAGGCTTCACCGCCAAGACGACGGCGGATACGGAACAAGCTTCCCTGCAAATAGGCAGAAAATTGCGCAAATGCATCATCCGCATAATGCGCTAAACTGGCGGCGAAGCGCTGTTGTATATATTCATCAAAGATGCACTCCACCCGCTCATCCAATGAAGAGTCAAGAATGATGACGGGTGCCAGAGCCATTTTCTCGCGCAGGGATAGCGGCAGCATAAGCGATCCTATGTGGCCACACTCATCCTCCATAATAGTGGTCTGCGTCGCCTTTTCACCGAGCTTCAACAGACTGATCGCCAACTGGTTTTCAAAGCTGATCTGGGTCGGCTGCGGTATTAAGCCTGCGCCAAAGCTTGAGCCCCGGTGCCTAGCCAGGGATTCCAGATCAACGGCATTGCCAAGTTCCTGTAATAACAACGTTTTACCCGAACCGGTGCGCCCTGCCAGCAAAATGATATGCTGCTTGGCCACTTGCAGTTCCAATTCATTTAGCAAAAACTGACGCAGCGCCTTGTAACCGCCCTTGATGCGCGGATAACTTACTCCGGCTTCCTGCATCCAGCTCTGGGTAATTTGCGAGCGCAGCCCTCCCCGCCAACAATACAGGTAACCTTGAGGGTGTTTTTGCGCGAACTCACACCAACGCCCGAGTCGCTCTGCTTTTATCTCACCACTAACTAGCTTATGCCCCAGGTTGATAGCAGCTTGCTGACCTTGTTGTTTGTAACAAGTTCCAACTTTGGCCCGCTCAGCATCTGTCATCAGCGGTAAACTTATGGCGGTGGGAAAAGCCCCTTTAGCAAATTCAGCCGGCGCCCTGAGATCCATCAGCGCAGCATCGCTGATAAACACCTGCCGGTAATCATCAAACTCAATAGCCATTTCAGCACACCTCAATCCACATCGGCGAGTGCGGCTCAATCAGCTCGCCTATGGGCTGTGCATATAAGCCCTCCTCGGCCAACAGACTCTGCACGATCTCGCGGCTAGCCTTCGCTGCGGCAATCAGCAGGCCACCGCTGGTTTGAGGGTCGCACAATAAGTGCTGCTGCAGGAGGTTTTGTAGCACTACCTTGTGCCCGTAGCTGTCAAAATTGCGCCGGGTGCCGCCGGGAATACAACCTTGTTGCAGATAATACTCAATTGGGTCAAGCCTGGGGATGGCATCAAACCAGAGCCTAGCCGCTAGGTTACTGCCTTCGCAAACTTCCAACAAATGGCCGAGCAATCCAAATCCGGTAACATCGGTAATGGCACTGACGTCTGGTAACGTGGCCAGTTTTGCCCCCACTTTGTTCAATTTACACATCTGATCCCGGGCCAAAAACTGGTGTTCAGCCAGCAGTTTTCCCTGCTTTTGTGCGGTGCTGAGCACGCCCACGCCAAGTGGCTTGGTCAGATAGAGTTCATGCCCGGCTTTAGCGGTATTGTTTTGCTTTAGCTGAGAAATTGGTACCTGGCCTGTCACCGCCAGACCAAAAATAGGTTCAGGCGCATCAATGCTGTGTCCGCCGGCCAATAAAATGCCGGCATCAAGGCAAGCCTGACGACCACCGTCTACCACCTGCCGGGCGACATCGGCTCCCAGCAGATTGACCGGCCAGCCGAGAATAGCGATGGCCATCAGGGGGGTTCCGCCCATGGCATAGATATCACTGATGGCATTGGTGGCAGCGATACGGCCAAAGTCAAAGGGATCATCAACTATGGGCATAAAGAAGTCGGTGGTGGACAGCACAGCCATACCGTTACCCAAATCATAGGCAGCGGCATCGTCTTTACTGCTGTTACCAACCAACAGCAAAGGATTGTCGGGAATAACGAGCTGGCTGCTCAGGATCTCATCGAGCACCCCAGGCGCAATCTTACAGCCACATCCTGCGCCATGACTGAATTGGGTTAGTTTGATCTTGTTCTGCATAGCCTGTCGATTAAGGGATTTTCAATTCCCCAACATAAGGCTTTTATTCCACACTGTGAAGTGTCAGTTCAGATACAGACCACTGACAATACAAACCACTAAAGCACCAAATTGCAGATACCGAAACTTCCCTGAACTTGCCTGCAAAGTGACAAGTACAATCAATGCGGCCGCTGTCATCGTACCTAACCAGATTAACACCGCGTATGCTGCCCCTTGCCAGACCCAGGCACTTAATAGCGCCACTGCCAGCAGGCACCAAGCGCCGATAAGCATCCAGCGCCTCTGGCCCACTCCGGGGTCTTTGCCATAAAGACGTCGAAACTGAACATGCCGGCTAGTGGCAAAAAAACTCATGGCCAGTACATTTAGCGCCATCACCAATAAATAGCTCATCAGCAGTACGCCTCACTACGCGACTGGCCTGGTGCTGACGAAGCCGACTTGGCACAGCATGCGGCTCCCCACAGTGCGACTATACCGCCCAGCATCACGCACAACTCCAGTGCAGCTAGGGGCCACTGTCTGGATTGCAGATAAGCAATAAGGTGATAATTCGTGGTCATGGCATTCACCATAGGCAACGCCAGCGCCATGGCCGCCACCAGCAACCAGCCCAAAGCCCAGCTTTTATGGTCGGCGCGAATCAGTGCCAATACCAAGGTCAGGGCGAAACTGATAAAGAACCCATTTATTTCCCATTCAGCACGGGCGTCGAGCCCCGCAGGCAATAGGCGGTTAAGATACAGAAACACCATAGCGGACAACGGCAGACCAACGACAGTCGCCAGATTCATGCCTTGTACCAAGCGCAGATTCCAACCTGGAGGGCGTCCTAGCCGGAGGTTTTTCTCAACCAAACGTCTGGCCCATAATATCCCGCCTGAGGCGACCATCACACAGCCCAATATGCCACCAACCACAAACAACCAGCGCAAAGACCAGGGCGAGAATTGCGCCGTATGCAGGGCAATCATGGTATTGGCTGTCCTTTCTGCCGCATAAAACTGCGCTTCTCGGGTTGTGCCCAATACCTCTCCGGAGGCGTCATACAAGCTGGCTCTGGCGTAATGCGCAATCACACCATCGGCTTTACCGTACAAGGTAATGCGGGCATTGATATCTGCCGGGTTATCTATGCTGATACGGCTTATCGCTGCTAACTCTTTGTTATCTTTGAAATGTCCAATAAGTTGTTGCCAGTCAACTGGCTGGGAAAGTGGCTGCCCTGCCCTGGCGACAGGTTTGAAGGTTGGATTCTGGTCGCTAAAAAAGCCGGCCATACCGCCGGGATAGACCTTTTCCACTGGCGCGGGCATATACATAAACATTAAAGTGAGCAAACCGGTATAGGTGATCATTAAATGAAAAGGCAAGGCAAACACTGCACTGAGGTTATGCAGATCCAGCCAGGTTTTGGCCCCTTTTCCGGCTCTAAAAGTAAAAAAATCCGCAAAGATACGCCGATGAATCACCAGGCCTGTAATTAATCCAACCAACATCACCATCGCGGCGGCACCCACTACCCAACGAGCCGTCATGGGCGATATGTAGTGCAAATCGAAGTGCAATCGGTAAAAGAACTCTCCCCCTTTAGTATCCAGCAGAGCCGCCCATTGTGTATCGCCGTCCACACTAAGATAACCTTTCACGACACTAGCTCGTCGTTCACCTGGCGGCGCTGCCTCTCTGTAGCGCCAATGCAGCAAGGGCTGACGTTCGGTAGGTAAGTCAATTACCCAACTTGTTGCATCCGGCGCACGCTCATTTAGCAAGTTGAGTGCACGGCTAAGCCCCGCTGCATGCTGGGTATAGTCAACCGGCTTCAGCCCATGGCTTTGTGGCTGCATCCACCAGGTAATTTCGTGACGAAAATAACTCAGGGTTCCGGCGAAAAACACCAGGAAAAGCAACCAACAGGTCAACAGTCCTGCCCAGGTGTGTAGCCAGGTCATAGAGCGGAAAAACGAGCCCCTCATGCTACCACCCCAGCTAATCCGTAGTTAAAGACCCAGGCCAACAGCCATAAACCACCGAGATCAGTAAGTGCCCGCCAATGATGTCGAACATAAAATGCCCACATAACCAGGCCAGCGTAGAGCAGAAATGAAAACAGCATGACACTGAGCACAGATTCCAGTGGCGCTAATGGCAGAATTCGGCCACACAGTACCGCCAACTCCGAGGTTGCCAGATAGCCAACCACAGCCGCACTGATAACACGCAATAACACCCCAAAAGAATAGAGGGATACAGCAGACAATTTCATTCCCTGAATTTTAAAAACGAGAATTATTATCAAAAAGAACTGAAAACTCAAGAGCTAAGCCCCTCATTGAGCTAAACCAGCCGTGGATATAGCGATCCCTGCCACTGTGCATCAGCACTAAGCAAAAAAAACCGCTCGGAGAGAGCGGCTTTTTATCTATTCACAAATTTACGCCAACGCGACTCGTCTGGTCATCGGTCTGCCTCGCTGCCACATTAACAGCCCGGCCAACAACGCGAAAAATCCAAATAAAGAAGGTTCGCTCACCTGACTTGGCGGATTGGAGCCGACAGGCGTGAAGGGATCGTAGTTGATCTGCATATTCCCTTCCCAGGAATTCGCCATAACTTGCCCCCATATCACCGATGGGTTAGCGTAAATAGCTGCATTGGGCGCCAATACTGAGCCAAATACATCAGAGGCCAGATTCACCTGAGTCGCGCCAGCAAAGTTGTACAGTACCTGGCTGGCTAGGCGCCCCTCCAAATTATGCTCTTCGTAATGCTCGCCGGTCCGTTTACCGTTAATAATCACGCTGTGCTGCTTTAAATGCACGCAGCCAGTTTGACCAGCATCACAGTCATAGCCTGTCCAGTTTCCCTGACCGGCTGCGATACCGTTAGGGTTAGTGACATTAAAAATAATAGTGGCGTTGTCTGCTACGCCATTCACAAACCAATCAGTACTGGCATTGATTTGCTCTTGGGTCACATTAAATACATAAACGTTGTCTTCAGGAGTGCTGGTCGGATTAAAGTTCAGTTGGCTCCATTGATGCTCGGTTACAGCCGACACAGTACGTCCCGCCAAGTCCTGTGAAAGCTGATTGAGATGAGCAAAAGCACTATCGAAATCAACAGGAAGCTGGTTAGCGTTGACCTTAATCAGATTAGCTTCAATATTGCTGCCAGAGACCGTGCCGGCATACACAAGGTCACCAGAATGCGGTGCCAAATGGGCGCCGTCTTCATAGACGTTAAGATGACCTGAGCCCGATTTAAGCACACTACCGCCGACAACCAGGCTAGGACCGCTGCCCATGCCAAATGCATCGATCTTAAAACCTACGTCGTGGCCACCATTAACCACCACATTGCCACCTACAGCAATGCGTCCCTGAGTGTCAGAACCGGAAACGTTAAAGTTTTGCTTGAGAAACAGGTTGTAATCAGCGGCCTGGCCAAAGTCTACAGGACCTGCAAAAACAGACATACTGCATAACAAAGTAACCGCGGCTGTTAGGAACTTCATAAGCCATCCCCTGTTAAAATTCGCTCAATTATACAGCAACTTGGCAAGTTGACAACGCTGTCAGTTGAGACCAGTTGCCACACAGAATCTGATATGACTCACTTTATCTTGCCGCGTAACTCATCGGCTAAATTTTGTTGTAGGCCATGAATCACGGCCCGTTGCAGCATTCTACTGGCCTGCTCATTTTCACCCAGCAAATGCAAGGTGTAAGCTAAATGATACAGAATCATCGGATTGCTGCTGTCGCGCATCTGCGCTTCCCTCAGCAAGGTCAGCGCTTTGCCAGTCTGCCCCTGTCTGGCATATATCCACCCTAAGGTATCGTTAAATTGCGCAACTTGTGGTGCCAATTGATTGGCTTGCTCGGCATACTGCTGCGCGGCCACTAAGTCACTATCCATCAGGTAGTAGGCCAGGTTATTGAGAAATATCGGGTTTTCTGAAAGCTTGGGATAGCCCTTTAAGGTGGCGATCGCCAATTCCGATGCATTTTGCTGAGCTGCCAAGTTAGACAGTTGTGCCACAGCCCAACTGTCCAGAGGGTTACTCTTTAACCATGTCTGTAGTAACTCTAAGGCGTTATCAACCTGCTCATACTGGCTATAGAGCGACGCCAGCATCTGCATATTGGCACGTTGTGGTTCTGCTAGATAAAGACGTTCAGCTTGATTGAGTGCCACTTCCACCTGACCATCTGCAATCAGGGCATGAACCCTGAGTTCTTGCCAGCGGGGGTTGTCAGGCATGCTTTTTAAGCCATTATCCAGGATTGCCAGCGCAGATTGGCTATTGCCCTGGGCCAGAGCCACGCGGGCCAATAAATATATGTCTATCCGGGCAGCATCTAAGCTACGCAATCTGGCCAGCGATTTTTCTGCCCCAGGCAGATCCCCTAGATCCAGCTGCTTGTGCGCTACCGAATGCAGTTTAACTAGGTCGTCATACGCCAGACCATACAAGGCCTTCAAGGTACTAACCGCTTTGTCTTTAAAGCCTTGCGCCTCTTCCAGCTTGGCGCGGGTGAACAATAAAGCCTCATCCAAGTTACGACGCTTTAGGATCTGCTCAAGTACCCCTTGAGCATCTGCCCAGCGCTCTGTCTGCAAGTAGAGTTCCAACAGCGCCCGGTTAGCCTCGATGTCGTCACTTTCCCGCACTTGCTCCAGTAAATAAATGGCTTTACCTGTATCGCCGATAGTCATCGCCAAATCGGCATACAGCTTGTTAGTCGCAAGATCCTTAGGATCCTTTGCCAGCACCTGCTGATATTGTGCTTCTACCTTCTCCAACTGTTTTTGATTCAGATACATACCGGCCAAAGCCAAATGTGCCACCTTAAATTCCGGGGCCAGACGAATGATCTCGTTAAAAAAGCGCTCTGCGTTGTCTGGTTGACCCAGCTTCAGTGACAATTCACCGGCCAACTGCAGTATTTCTACTTTGCCAGGGTGCTCATCCAATAAGGCCTGCGTGGTCTTACTGGCATCGGCCAGTTGTCCATGCTGCAATTGTAAAAAGCCCAATAAGGTGCGACTGGCAAGATCATCACCTTGCGTCTTCTCAAGTTGTGTCATGGCTTTGGTATATTGACCACTGGTGACCCAGGCTTGAATCAGAGCCTGACGCACACCTGTATGAGTGGGAAAACGCTGTTGCGCTTCTTCCAGTAGCGATAGGGCTGCTGATAGTTGCCCCAAGCCCTGTTCGATGGTGGCGGCCAGCACAAATACCTCGGGATCCTGCCTTGATATTGCCAAAGAGCGCTCCACCTGGCGCTTAGCCTCACGCCAGTTACGTTTTTGCAGCGCGATCATCGCCAGATAGCGGTGCGCTGAAGCAGTCGGACCGTATTCATGAATAAAGTTGTCGAACTTGAGACGCGCCGAATCTAACTTACCGCTGGCGTAGTCTACAACCGCACTCAGAAAGCTCACTTCACGCATTTTACGCACAGAGTCGTCCACACCAGATAGCTGGTGCTGAATATCGGTCAACAGTTGTCGCGCTTCACGCTCCTGACCTTGCTGAGCGACCAGCGCCGAATGGATTAGCTTGGCGTATGGATTACCTGGGTTCTTTTCGCGAAAAGCCAGTACCAGTTGCAAGGCTTGCCCTAACTGCTCGCGCTCCACAAGCAATCCTGCCTTACCTAACATTGCCTGCTCGCTTCCAGGTTTTAGGCGCAATGCGCGGTCATAAGTTTGTTCAGCCAGCTCAAAGCGTTCTTCGATACGGTATAACTGCGCTTGTAAAATCAAGGCGGGGAAGTAATCAAGGTCGACACTAAACACCTTTGCAAGCAATTCAGATACACCCGCCAGGTCATCCCGTTGCAGTGCCATCTCAGCTAAAGCCGTCAAGGCTTCACGGTGGGCTGGCGCGAGGTTCAGGGTTTGTTGAAAAGAAGCTTGTGCGGCCTCTCGATTGCCCTGTGATTTTTCTACTACGCCACGTAAATAGACATAATCCGGCATATTTTGCAGAGAAGCATACCGCTGCAAAAGGTCTTCAGCGTCGGTGAGGAGATTCTGTAAAAGCTTGGCCCTGACCAGATTGAGCACCACAGCCCGCGCGTCGGCTTGCATGTCCAGCGCCAGCGTCAACTCTTTATCTGCGGCGGCAGCATTGCCAGACTCTAGCAGCACCTGTCCCATCAGTACCCTGGCTGGCAAATAATCCGGCTGTAAACGTAAGCAGTTTTTCAGCTCAATAATGGCAGCATCCGCTTTGCCTTGCAGTTGATACTTAATTGCCGCTTCGTAATGAGCTGAGGCCTCATTGGCAGACGCCGGCAAACAGCAAAGCAAAAGCACTGCACATAAAAGTCGTTTCATGGCTTTCCAGGATCCGTGGATTAATTGGCGCAAGGGTAAACGCAGAAAAGTCAGGAGACAACAAAGGTTGTCAGAATAGGCCTGGCATTAAAGTGTGCCTCAGGCCTCGCCTTCCATCTTCAACAGCAAAGCTTTTATATCGTCTTTTGCGCTGACAATATGCTCCTGCAGAAATGCACAGGCTTTTGAACTGTTGCCGCTACGGCACAAATCCAACAGTTCCTGGTGGCCATCAGGGGCACGATCCACACCACCTGACTGCATAATATGCATACGGGCATAGCGCTCAGAGTTCTTGTTGAGCATATTAACCAGCTCTTCGGTATGCGGGCGCTCTGCACGGCTGTATAGCTTGGCATGAAAACGACTGTTAAGTGTACCTGTTGTTAGGTAGCTATCACCTGCAGCGGCAGCGGTTTCCAGCTCATTGAGCAAAGCTTGTGCCTCAGCAAAGTCCTGTTCAGTCAATTTGTGGATTGAATGTTTAAGTAGTTCGGCTTCTAACAATGCCCGCAATTCAAAGATTTCATCCACCTGGGCAGCAGAGAGCTCTGTCGCTGTCGCCCCTTTATGGGCTTCAAACTCAACCAACCCTTCACCTTCCAACTGCAGCAGCGCTTCACGAACCGGGATCCGGCTGACATTCAGTTCTTCTGCCAAGGCCGCTTGACGAAGCGGATCGCCAGCCTTAATGTCACCGCTGAGAATCTTCTCTCGTATCGCTTCAACCACAAGTTGAGTGCGGGTTTTATGTTCTATCGCCATGATGGCTCCCTGATTGCATATCGCATACATTATACTGATCCCGGATCTGAGTACCAGTGGCGCCACTATAGTCATAAGGCTTAGCACTATACCCTGGCAGCATAGTTGGTTGCTAAAAGCCGCGCCGGGCAAGGCTTGCGAAGATGATGTTGGTCAGCCTCGGGCAGACAAATAAAGGCATTAGGCCAAAATACAACCCTACCGCCTCAGTCTGGAACTGAGCGTTCTTGTTGGAGAAACAGATATGAGCACCCTAGGTATAGGTGGCAAAACCCCGGAACAGGCATTAGCCCTGCTGTCGAATATGACCAACGACCTGCAGCCAATTGGCCTTGATGAACATCAAGCCAGAATTGCAAAAGCCCAGGCCTACATGCAGGCCAATAATATTGCGGCCATTTATCTGAATGCAGGAACGAACTTGGCCTATTTCAGCGGTCTGCGCTGGTATGCCAGTGAACGCATGGTAGGAGCGGTTCTGCCAGCTCAGGGCGACCTGGAATTTATCGCCCCACATTTTGAAATCGGCACATTGAACGATTACATGCTGGTACCCGGCAAAGTTAACGCCTGGCATGAACATGAGTCACCTTATGCACTGTTTCTCAACGTGCTAGCTAATATGGGAATAGAGGCTCCGGCGCGAATCGGTATAGATGAAAGTGCCCAGTTCTTTATCTTCGATGGCATCAATCAACTTCAACAGGGCTTTAGCTTAATCAACGCCAAGGAAGTCACAGCCCATTGTCGTATGCATAAATCAGCATCTGAATTGGCCTTAATGCAGCGCGCTATGGACATGACCCTCGCCGTACATAAAGCCGCAGCCAGTATTTTGCATGAAGGTATCAGTACCACTGAAGTGGAACAGTTTATCCAGCAAGCGCATCAAAAAGTGGGGGCCAGCGGATCGTATTTTTGTATCGTGCTGTTCGGTGTGGCGACATCTTTTCCGCACGGCGTAAAACACGCCCAGCAACTGAAATCCGGTGACATGGTACTAATCGACACCGGCTGTAAGGTACATGATTATCTGTCCGACATTACCCGCAGCTACGTATTCGGCCAGGCTACTCCTCGCCAGCGAGAACTGTGGCAGGCCGAAAAGCAGGCGCAAGCAGCCGCCTTTGACGCAGCCAGGCTGGGCGTTGCCTGTGAAGAGGTCGACAAAGCCGCCAGACAGTCTTTGATGCAAAGTGGCTTAGGGCCGGATTATCAGCTTCCCGGCCTGCCTCATCGCACTGGTCATGGTATCGGTATGGATATTCATGAGTGGCCCTATTTGGTAGGTGGTAACAGGCTGCCTTTGGCACCCGGTATGTGTTTTTCCAACGAGCCGATGATAGTCGCCCCGGAGGAATTCGGGGTGCGTCTGGAAGATCATTTTTATATGACCGAACATGGTCCTCGCTGGTTTACCCAACCCAGTCATAGCATTGACGATCCTTTTGGCCTGAGTGCGTGAAAACTGCCATCTGAAATTCGCGCCCGGATTAGGGCGCTATTTCCTAATTTGGTATAGGATGAAGAAAACCCCACCGGAGTTGGTTATGGATGCATTTCTTCAGGCGGCAATTGAGCAGGCCAGATTAGGTCAGGCAGAGGGCGGGATCCCCATAGGTTCTGTGCTGGTGCACAACGGTAAAATTCTGGGTGCCGGGCACAATCGGCGTGTACAACAAGGTAGCGCCATTTTGCATGGAGAGATGGATGCCCTGGAACAGGCTGGACGCCTGCCAGCCAGCGTGTATCGCGAGTCCGTGCTTTACACCACCCTGTCACCTTGCTCAATGTGTAGCGGCGCCATCTTGCTATACGGCATACCCAAAGTGATTATCGGCGAAAATAAAACCTTTATGGGCGAGGAAGATCTGCTTCGGCAACGCGGCGTGGAGCTCAGCGTGCTGCAAGACCATGACTGCATCGCCATGATGGAAGACTTTATTACCCAACACCCGGAGCTTTGGAACGAGGACATCGGCGAGTAATCGCCTTAATCCGGCATGCCGGCAACATCCATAGCTATGCCAAACCGCTTGCAACAGATACACAGGGTTCTGATGCTATGTCTTGTCTCCCTGTTTTTAAGCCCTGCTATTCAGGCCCAAGAGAAAATCGCTGTCGGGGTTTATGAGTATCCCCCCTTCTTTGTTCTGGAAGAGCAACAATCCCGAGGGGTTATCCCCGACCTTTTGCAGCTTCTCAATCAAGCCCAGGATAAGGTTGAATTTACCTTATTCGTCACAACCGCTCGACGTCGATATAAAGATTTCCAGGACGGCAAGTTTGATATGTTGTTGTTTGAGAGTCTGGACTGGGGCTGGCGGGGTTACCCTCTGGATGCCTCTATCACGTTTTTTACCGGTGGGGAGGTATGGGTTGCGTTGGCATCCCTGGACCGCGATCAGCGTTATTTCACTCAGTTTGAAGGTAAAAGGTTGATTGGCGTGCTGGGCTATCATTACGGCTTTGCGGGCTTGGACGCCAATCCAGACAGTCTACGTCAACGCTTCGGCATGCAACTGGTGGATAGCCAGGATAAGGTTATGGGGTTGCTGTTGCAGGAGCGTGCTGACATGGGCTTAGTGGCAAACTCTTTTATCAACCGCTATCTGTATCTTCACCCTGAACTCAAGTCCACTTTACTGATATCACAAAGCTTCGACCAGCAGTACCAGCATGGGGCACTGCTACGCAGAGGAGTCGGTATTGATATTCATTGGTTAAACACCTTATTTACCGAACTACAAAACAAACAACAATTACATGCGTTGTGGCGCAAGCATCACTTACTCAAAGAACCTTGAGTCAGCTTCTGAGATATCAAACAACCAGTAAGCGCCTTGTACCTGTGAATTTCATGCAGGCTGTGACATCATAGCGGCCCTGTTTTGCGCCTTGCCGGGAGCACGACCTGCTCAATGCGTTCCATCAAAGAACTGGAAAAACTGTTTCGTAGCCAGGATTGGCAGGAAGCCCGTGAGCTTTACCATGAAGGCGTGATCGAAAGCCTGCATTATGACCCTGACGAACGGATGCTTAGTGGTTCCGTCGCCAACGAACGGGGTAACGGCCATTTTCAGGTCTTTATCGATTGGGGACTGTCACAGCCGGTGTGCGACTGCAACTGCCCGCAAGGCAAGTTCTGTCGCCACGGTGCCATCTTGGTTCATGGTGCCCTGGACGATACCAATCCGTTGTTGGAAAGCCGCGATGAACAAGTGGCAGCTTGGCTGGACAGACTCAAACCGCAATCCTATAAGGCCGTCAAACCCAACCAGGATATCCTTATCTATCTGCTGTCGTTGGCCAAAGTACGCGACAGTCATGGTTTTAAGGTGGATATCCGCCTGACCAAGCGCCTCAAAAGTGGTCAGTTAAGTAAAAGCCTGCGCAATAGCTACCTGTCAGAATCTCTGCTGGCCGAAGTCGATGCAAATGAGCGGCATTTACTGGCGGACCTAATGGCCTCCCGAAACGAATATGGTCTCGTCCCAAACCTTGATGACCTGGCTGCAATATTGGCAACGGGTCGCTGCTACTGGCAGGAAATGGGCAACAGCCCCGTTACGCTGGCGCCTCCCCAATCCGGCAAGCTAAGCTGGCACCAGCAAGGTGGCGCTTTTCATCTGACCCTGAATGTCCCCGGTCTCTCGGCTAAGGACTTGATTGCCAGTCACCCGCTTTGCTATCTGGACAACAGCACAAAAACTATTGTGCCGCTGGATTTTCAGCTTACACCTGAGCAGGTCATGGCGCTGCTGGATGCACCGCCTCTTAGCGAAGCACAGCTGGCCTGGGCGTGGCCAATGATGCAAGAGTGGCTGGGTAACAGTCCGGCGCTGACACCTCCCCCTGTCGAGCTGCCGAGCAAAACCACAGCACCTGTACCTGTGCTGGAATTAAGTTGTACCGACAGAAAACCAGCATCCTGTATGGCAACATTGTGGTTTGATTATCAGGGTCAGCGTATCAGCCCTTATCTGGCTGACGCGATCTTGCAGGACAGTCACGGGCAGCCACTGCCACGCAACAAGCCCGTTGAACAGCAGGCTATCGACATCTTGCGAAGCGCTGGTTTTAGCCTGGCACCAGCGTCCTTCAATTATTGGTCGGTGCCGGATTTTCAACTTTGTGCCGAATCGGATAGTTGGTTTGGCATACTTCATCAATTACTGCCTTCTCTGCGAAAATCAGGCTGGCAGGTGCATTGCCCGGCTGATTTTCCTTATAGTCTCAGCCACGCCGACAGTCAGATAGAAACGCGTATAGAGGAAGAGGACGCCAATTTCTTTTCCCTGTCCATGATGATTCAGGTCGGTGACAAACCTTTACCCCTGCTGCCTATCTTGCGCACCGCGTTACAACAGCTGTCAGCGGAGCATCTGCACAATGAATTTCAGGATGCCGGACTGTATCTGTACATTCCACTTAGTGATACCCAAGCCTTGCCCCTGCCAATGGAGCAAGTCAGGCCGATATTGACTCAGTTTGTTGAACTCTTTATGCCCGGTAGCCTCAGGGCTGACGGCAGTATCCGGCTGTCTAAGTTTCAAAGCCATCAAACCTTAGCCATGTTGAACCAACATAGTTTGTTAGGTCAGGGACGCTCCCGGCTACGGGATATTGCCGCCAGTTTAAGCCGTTTTGATGAAATACAAAGGGTAGACCCGCCCCCACAATTAGCCGCCACGCTGCGCCCCTATCAGTTACAGGGGCTCAGTTGGATGCAATTTTTACGTGAGTACGGGCTGGCAGGCATTCTTGCTGACGACATGGGGCTGGGTAAAACCCTGCAAACCATTGCCAATTTGTGCGTGGAAAAACAGGCCGGACGGCTAACTAACCCGGCGCTGATCTTAGCTCCCACCAGCGTCATTTTTAACTGGCAAAACGAATTAAAGCGTTTTGCCCCGCATTTGCAAGTTAGCTTGTTACACGGCCCTCAGCGTCAGCAACAATTAGAGAAACTGGGTTCAGCGGACGTGGTGGTCACAAGTTACCCACTCCTTGCCCGCGATATTCAGCACCTGCAAGCTCAGCACTGGCACTATCTGGTCATGGACGAAGCTCAGCTATTGAAAAACCCCGCAACCCGTCTATATCAAGCGGTACAGGCCCTGGATGCCAACTATAAGTTGTGCCTGACAGGCACCCCCATGGAAAACCATATTGGCGAGCTCTGGGCGCTGTTTAACCTGCTCTTACCAGGCTTGTTAGGTAGCCAAATTCAGTTTAGCAAGCTGTTCCGCCAGCCCATTGAAAAGCATAATGACCCAGAGCGACGCCAACTGCTTGCTGAGCGTATCCGGCCATTTCTGCTCCGGCGCAGCAAAGATAAAATTGCCAGCGAACTGCCAGCCAAAACCGAAATTATCAGCAAGGTCAGAATTGAAGGTAAGCAGGCCGAACTGTACGAGTCGGTGCGTTTAACGGTGGACGACAGTCTACGTGAAGTGATCGCCAGCAAAGGCCTGGGGCGCAGCCAGCTGGAAATTCTGGACGCCATGCTAAAGTTGCGTCAGGTATGTTGTCACCCACAGTTAATGTCTTTGCCCACCGCGCAAAAGGTCAAACAGTCAGCCAAGCTTGAGTTGTTGTTGGAGATGCTGCCGGAGCTGGTCAGTGAGGGGCGACGCATTTTACTCTTCTCCCAGTTCACCAGCATGCTGGATATTATCGAGCAGCAGGTTCAGGGGCTGGGTATTGATTATGTAAAGCTGACCGGTGCCACCCGTCACCGTCAACAAGTGATTGAACAGTTTAAACAAGGCAACGCCCCGCTGTTTTTAATCAGCCTCAAGGCCGGTGGTACCGGCTTAAATCTGACCGAGGCCGACACTGTTATCCACTTTGATCCCTGGTGGAACCCGGCCGCGGAAAACCAGGCGACGGATCGCGCCCATCGTATTGGTCAGGACAAACCGGTATTTGTTTATAAACTGATAGTGGAAGGCTCTATCGAAGAGCGCATTCAGCAGTTGCAGCAGCAGAAACACCGGCTGGCGCAGGCCATTCTCAGTGACGAGATGGACAATCTCAGCGAAGGCTTCAACGCTGAGAATCTACAATTACTGCTGCAACCTTTAGTGGTGGCCGACAGCTAAGCTCCCTCTGGTGCTGGTTGCTGTCTGGTCCTTAGCCAGATACGTCCCATCGCCGTTATCAGCGCAATGGCGAACACCAGTCGGCCCCAAAGAATGGTGCTAAGATCGGCGCCGAGCAGCAAAATCAGCAAAGTGTCTTCAATCAGACTGTGGGTCAGGCCCAAAAAACACACCACCAGCAAAGTATCGCGCTTATTGATATGACCACTGCGCACTTCGTTAATCAATAACCCGGCACCGTAAGACAGCCCCAGCAACATACCAACAATAGTGATATTGGAGGCTTCCTTACCTATAGTCAGGCAACGCATCAGTGGCGACAGCAATTGCTGCAGCACCCGCTCAACACCCAGCCAGCGCAGAATACGCATCATCACCACCAGGCTGGATAAAATCACCAGGATCCAGGCCAATAGTTTTAACTGGGCAATCCCCCAACCCAACCAGCCGGGTTCACTGGCCTGAGGTTGCCACAAAAGCTCGGCCGGTTGCTGCAACAGCCCCAAATAACTGAATAGCTGGCTGAACACAGCCGCCAGAAACAAGCCGCTACCTATTCGAATCGCCAAGGTCAGACGCCAACGAACCCCGGTAGCTTTCGCCACTGCCCCTTCAATCACCAGCGAGTGAGCCACCAACATCAGTAAACCCAGAATGCTGATTTGCGCCACGGTATATTCCTGCCCGACGGACAGGGTATAGAAGGCCGCCATACCGGTATAGATATTGGTCAGCATGGTCACCGCCCATACCAACCCAAGCTCACTTGGCAGTCCCAGCAGTTCGACTACCGGACCCAAAGCCACACCTAACCACTGGGTAAATCCCAGGGTATCCAGTAATTTCACCACCAGCGTTGCCGGTACCATAATCTTGATCAGGGTCCAATAAGCTCTGGCAATATCGCTGACAATACCTTTTAAACTGCTGTGTAACTCGGGAAAGCGGGACAACATAGCATCTCCATAACGGCTTGGGATGCATATTCTAGAAGGAGTTAAGAACTTATATTTCGATTCTTTCAGCTATAAGTTAACTTATATTTCTTTTTTAATCGCGGAATAGTATTAATGTTTCTTGATCGCATAGATAAAGCCATTTTAAGACAGCTTCAGCGGGATGCCGCCATAACCAATTTGCAACTGGCTGAAATTGTTGGTCTGTCGGCACCTGCCTGTCTGAAAAGGGTCAAGCGGCTGCAAAAAGAAGGGGTCATTCAGCGCCAGGTTGCCCTGCTTAATCCGGACAGCTTTGGACCCTGTCTGCATATTCTGGTGGAAGTCACCATGCAAAGTGACCGGCGTGAACTGAATGCGGCCTTTATCCAAAAGCTCAAACATATGCCGCAGGTTAAGCAATGCTACGAAGTGACAGGTGAAGTGGACTTTGTTTTGCTGGTGCAAGTGCCCGATATGCCTTCTTACCAGCAGTTCTGTGAAGCGCTGTTATACAGCAACCCCAATATGAAGGCCTTTACCACCCTGATCTCTATGAATCGGATTAAATATGACACCAGTCTGACTATTGCAGATTAGCGCGTCCTCCAAAAACAGCCACCAATACCTCGATAGGCTTACTAACAGAATGGTTGGTCGGCCCCCGACGACTGCAGCCAAAGGTTACCACCTTCATGATTCACTATTGGCGCGGACCAAATGAGCGCAAATTTCAGCCACCATGTTCACAAAACCAGCAGTCGCGCTGTTTATACCACTGGTCGTAGCAGCAAATCCCACAATTGTAATAATTAATTCTTATAATACCGGCCTTTAGCGAAGCTTTTAACACACAAAACAGGAACCATAATGAAGAACGGAGCCCCCACCAGCCACTTTGGAAAAAAAGCCCTAGCTTTAGCCGTGGCCAGTGCCTTTGTTGCAGCCTCAGGTTTAACCAGTCTTGCCGCCCAGGCTCAGACACAAGAGCAGACAGCTGCCGATATCGAAACCGTCACTGTTACGGCCCGTAAAAAAGTCGAGACTATTCAGGATATTCCTGGCGTGGTTAATGTACTAAGCAGAAAGCAGCTAAGAGCCAACGGTACCGGCGATGCCGAGTCTCTGGCCCTGAATACCCCTGGGGTGGTGTATAGCGAAACCTACGCTGGTGCTTCCTCTCCCCGTATTACCATTCGTGGTGTCGGTGATGACGACTTTAACCCTAACGGCTCTGCCTCAGCCGCCATTCACGTTAATGGTGTTTACCAGGGTACCAACGGCCTGTTAAATGGTCAGTACTTTGATATCGACCGCGTAGAAGTGTTAAAAGGCCCGCAGGGCACTTTGTACGGCCGTAATGCCACTGCCGGAGCAGTCAACATCCTCAGCAAGCGCCCCGGCATTGAGTTTGGCGGTTACCTCGATCTGGATATCGGTAACTACGGCACCTATCGCGGCGAAGGCGCGGTGGATCTGCCTGTATCTGAAACTTTCCTGGTCCGCGTAGCCGGCATGTATGAAAGCTCTGATGGTTTTTATGAGCATTTAGGCACCGGCCCCGCCACGGGCTTTAGCTACGCCCCCGGCGTGATTGCTCCACAACAAGAAGTTGCCGCACAGGGTGACTGGGGCGGGGCTGACAGGCAATCTGCACGTATCACCGCCGAGTGGGAAGCCTCGGCCGACACGCTGGTAAGCGCCCGTTTAACCTTGGGTAAAGACGACAGCGAGCTGGCCATTCCCGATGTCAGTGCTGACAACTGGGCAGAATATGCCAAGTCTAAAGCCTTTTTCCTGAACCCGCAGGACCCGGCCTTGATCGAATTTGCCAAAGCATTGGATAACGATCCTTTCACTGTGTATTCCAACATGCTGCCTAAGCTGGATTCAGACCAACAAGCACTGAACCTGCAGGTAGATCATGACTTCGAATCCGGTATGACAGGTACGCTGTTGGTAGGCTATGAAGCCCTTGATCGCCAGTACGAAACCTCAGACAACCTGCCATTCTCAGTAGCCGACTATGGTTTTGAGAACGACTTTTCTCAGTTTACCGTCGAAGCGCGTCTCGCCGGTGACCTGGCTGAAAATATCGGCTGGTTAGTGGGCGCCTTTATGCTCAAAGACGACATCGACTTTGGCACCAACCTACGCTTCCTCAATTCCGGTTTATGGCAAACCGATGTGCGTACCGACTATCAGCAGGAGCGTGATTCTTTTGGTTTGTTCGCCTCTTCTGACTGGACGCCGGTAGACTGGTTTACCCTGGAAACCGGTATCCGCTACTCAAGCGACGAAGTCACTTTCAAAGGCCAAACCAAGAACCTCGACCCTTATGGTGTATACGGTAAGCCTCCCAAGTTCTTCCCAGCTGGTGAGGTTTATATCGGTGTGCCTATCGCCCCGAATGCCCCGCTGCTGTTTGACGAATCTCTGGATGACAGCGAATTCACCTGGAAAGTCAGCAGCATCTTCACTCCGGCCAAGCAATGGCGCTTATATGCCACTGTTAGTACCGGCTACAAAGCTGGCGGCTTCGATGGTTCGACAATCCTAACTCCCCAGGAAGCGCTGCCTATCGACTCAGAAACCCTGGTGGCTTATGAGTTAGGTGCCAAATACCGTTCAGACAACGGTTTGCTGAGCGCTGAAGTCAACCTGTTCAATTACGACTTTGAGGATTATCAGTCTACCGCCAAGCTGATGGTCGCCGGTGCCAGCACTAACGTACGTGCTAACGTTGCCGATGCCACCATTAAAGGCGCAGAGTTGGCCTTTACCTTAAGCCCACTTGAAGGTTTGGAAATTCGCGGTGGGGGTGCCTTTATCTCATCTGAAATTGATAACTTCCAGGGTGAAGACGCCACTATCGAAGGCAATGATCTGCCGTTCTCGCCGGATCTGTCGTGGAACCTGGCAGTGGTTTATGCCACGCCTATCAGCGAACAGTTCACCTTGCGTACGCAGCTAGATGCCAGCAATACCGGCGAACACTATCAGACTATAGATAACAATGACCTGGTTGACGGTTATACCGTTACAAATGCACGTATCGCATTGGAAGCTGAAGACTGGGAAGTGGCATTGTGGGTAAGAAACCTGGCGGACAAAGACTACAACGTAGGCTTTTTCCCTACCACGGGCTTAACTCCTGACACCTTCTTAAAAGGCGCGCCCCGCACCTTTGGTGTGAACTTTATGATGAACTTCTAAGGTTGCCTAAGATACTTAGGACCTTAAGATAAGTAAAAAGGCGGTGCGCATTGCGTACTGCCTTTTGCATTTCTAGCACGTCATAGGGCTTAAAAAAGCCAGCCGATTTAATCAATAAAAGCCGGTAAAATTCGCTCAGCGGTGATTTGCAGATAACTGGCGTCATTGTCATGGGCGGTATGCACTATCATCAAATCCAGCGCCTCAATCAGCGTAATAAACTGACCATGCCCGCCTTGGGCACTCACCGCATAATAACTTTTGTCCCCTACCTTTAAATCAGCACCCCACCAGAAATAACCATAGCCCTGACTGGACGTATCTTTACCACCATAGTGGAAGTCCTCATCACCGGTTAACAGGATACGACTGGTGGCTTTGGCCAAATAGGCTTGTGGAATCAATTGTTGCCCTTGCCATTTGCCTTTATTTATCGCCAAACTGCCCCACTTGGCCATATCCCTTGATGTCATTCGAACACGCCACCCCGCTTCCGGCAAACCGCTTGGGTGCGTTTGCCAGTGATAATTGCTGATACCCAGCTTGTCGAGCAGTTCCCTTTTAATAAAGGCTTCGGCACCGCCCGGTACCACAACTTCAATCACCTGCATCACCAGATCTGGACCTGTGCCATATAGGAACTGCTGAGACACTTCGGTAATAGGTGCACTGTGCTCAAACATAGTTTGAATATAACCCTGACCTTTTAGTTGACCGGGATTTTTCTCAAGCTCCTGCCACTTCTCTCTGGAAATGCGAATGCCGGTGGTCATGGTCAGGGCATTATTCAGGGTGATCCGCTCTACCCCTTGCACAAATTTCGTCGGGTCCAGATCAGGTAAAAAACTCATCACGGGTTTGTCTAGGTCTGCCATGCTCAGATAGCCAAGCTGGATAGCCCGCCCCAATGCCAGACTAGTATAAGTTTTGGTCGCTGATGCCTGAAAATGGGCTAAATTAACTCTCCCACGCAAATAGTAAGATTCAAACAATAATTTGCCTTTGTGGGCAATCAGCAAGCTGTCATATTTACCATGCTTCCCCGCCGCGATTTCCTCTGCCAGCTTGACTATCAAATCCTGCTTGCCACCATCAACACCCAGCTCTCCAACCACCAAGCCGTCGTTTCTATCCGTCGGCGCGGTACTGATGAAGGCTGAGTCTAGCAGTGGTATTTCTCGGAATGACAAGGAGGTTTCAGCAGCAGTAGCTTCTGGCGCGACCTTGTTATGATATTCTGCGCTTACTTGAAAAGCGGCACCAAACAGCGCACAGGCCAGTAAACATTTCAAATGTGTCGTCATAACAATCCTTAAACTGATAACCGCACCTGGTCGGTGCATCTCTAACAAACCGGCTATCAATCTAAGGCAGGTGACGTTAAAAAGGCTGACGTCCTGATGAATTTGTCGTGACTTTGCGCTGACGAGGCGTGCAGTTGAAGTCTGATCTTCACATTTCAGAAAGCCGCAGATAAAACTCGAGGATTGCGCCGGGTTTCCCCGGCATAGCGTTAAAACCCAATCTGTACCGCGACGCCTAATAACACCAAAGCGGTGACAATAAAGATTGCCCATAGCGGCAACACAAACCTCGCCCATTGCGCCCAGCCGACATTGGCAGTAGCCAAATAGGCCAGTAAGGTGCCGGAGGTAGGTGTGAGCATATTGGTAATGCCGTTACCGAATAAAAAGGCCAGTACCGTGGTTTGCCCTGATACCCCGGAAAGCTGCCCTATTGGCCCCATAATTGGCATACTGACGGCGGCTTGTCCTGAGGTTGAAGGGATCAAAAAGTCCAGCAACAGCTGCGCCATAAACATACCACTGGCGGCCACGGTTGGACTGCCCTCGCCAATCAGTCCCACCAGACTATGCACCACGGAATCAAGAATTTGTCCTTGTTCCAGGGTCACAGCCACGGCTGAAGCCACACCAATTAAAAAACTGGCCAACAGCACTTTTTTCATACCGCTGACAAAGGCATCGGCGGCACCATTAGCTCCCAGACCGCTGATAACCGCCAGCAATAAACTGATACCTATATAGTAGGCAGAGAGGGCTTCATGCTTCCAATGCCAGGTATTTGAGGCATAAACCAAAAAACCGATACTGGCCATTAGCACAACCAGCATCAAGCTATGACGCCAGGACAGGCGGCTGTGATTCAGCACCAATTCGACTTGTTCGCCCTTGGCCTGGCGGCGGATCACCCACAGCATAAAGCCGATACCAATCAGCAAAAACACCAGATAACAGGCAAAGCGAAAACCGGCACCACTGAATATTTGCAGTCCCACCAGCGGCTGCGCAATGGTCAGTGGCAAGGGGTTGGACACTGAAGATAAATACCCCACTTTGACCGACACTGTGACTATGGCAAAGCCGATAATGGGTGCCATACCCAGGCGCTGGGCCATGGCCACCATCAGCGGGATCACCAGCAGGTATTCCGACGCCAGCCCCAGGAAGGTACTGCCAGCGGAAAACACCAGCATCAGGGCAATCACCAGCACATAGATATTGCCTTTCACCAGACTAAGCAAGCGCTCAAGCCCGGCATCTACTGCGCCGCCTTTGGTCAGAATGCCAAACATACCACCGATAATCAGCACCATAAAAATCAGCCCGGCGCCCCGTTCAAGGCCCAGCGGAATGCTCATCAGCAATTCGGTAATGCTGACCGGATAAGCCTGCTCTGCATCCCCCGCGGTCGCTCTGAATAAGTGGGCCACTTGTGGCTCTTTATCTAATACCTGATAAGAGCCTGGCACCACCAAACGGCCATTTCGCTCATAGCGCCCGGACTCAACAAAGTAACTCATGGCACCGGCCAGCACTAAAATACCCAGCAAAATAATCAGCGGGTTTAGGGTTTTACGCTCACTAGCGTTTTCAGCCATGACGCGTCTCCCCACATTGCGATTGCACATAGTCCGCCATACTGCGGGATACCTCAGCAAGATCCTGCTGAAAGGCTGCAAAACGATGGCTTGGCGCAAACTGCGTTTCGTCCATATACAAGGCCCGGTTTATTTCAATCTGCATACTGTAACGTCGCGCGGCTGGATTAGCATAGTGAGTGACCAGGTAACCGCCTTTATATGGCTGATTACGCACCACAGAGTAGCCAAGCCGGATGAAGGCATCTTCTACGACCTGAATAAATCCGCCATCACTACACAGACCATCGTTATCACCTAGCACCACATCCGGGCGCTGCTGACCACTATCCACATTCATACGATTGCCGGTGGACTTCATGGAGTGGCAGTCCACATGCCATACCGCCCCGAAGGCCTGATGCAATTTATCCAACTGGCTTTGTAACGCCTGGTGGTAAGGCAGATAAAAATCCCGTATACGAGTGGCAACCTCTTCCACCGCCAAGGGCTGGTTATACATAGGCACATCCGGCAGCGCCAAGCGGCGTATTAGCCCCATGCCCCTGTCGCTGTAACGAGTGGGATTACACCCTGCCCAGGGAAGACTGAGCATCGCCGGGTCGATATCATCCGGTGCTCGGTTAAGGTCAATAAACATGCGTGAATATTTCGCACTGAGCAGGCTGCCACCCACCGCCAGTGCCGGTTGCCAAAGTTCGTCAACAAAAGCATCCCAACCGGTTTTTAGCTGAGTGTCAGTGGCATTACAAACAAAGCCTTTAGGAAACAAGCTGCCGCTGTGTGGCGAGTCCAGCAGCAACGGCAGCGGCTTGTGCTGGCTGGGCTCGGCCAGAGAATAGGTTGATATCATCAAAACACTTCCAAAAAATACCGGCCCCCGCAGGGGCCTGTTACTTACATATCGTAGCTAAGCTGCAGATAGAAGAAACGTCCTACTGGATTGTAGGTGTTCTGATCAAAGTTGATATTGGGGTTAGTAAGCGATATCGGCGGCTGTTTGTCAGCCAGATTATTGATACCGAACTTCACCCGCATTGCATCGTCAATGTCATAACTCACCGAGGCGTTGTGATAGACCACAGTGCCTATATAGCGGGCTTCGTCCTGAAAGGTTTCTGTGCTGTCACCGATATGACGCAGATTGTAATTCACTGCCCAAGGGCCCTGCTGCCATTTGCTTGAGAAGCTGCCGCGCCATTCAGGAAAGGCTTCACGCAGATAGGCATTGCCCACTTTGTCTTCCACTTGCACCGTGCCATCAGACAAGGTCGTCGAGGTTTCAAACTCACGCAGCTTGGAAAGATTCAGACTGAAATCCCATTCGCCTTGCTCGGTTTCCAGGCCATAACGCATCATCAGATCCATACCGGCCGTTTTGGTGCTGTTAAGGTTAACCGGGCCGTCCAGAATATTGTCTATCTCGCCACTGGAGGCGCGGGTGATAACCTCACAGTTACGCGCCTGGCTTGCACATAGGTCCAGTAGATTCTGCGCCCCAAAGGTAGAGATGGTGTTATCAATTTCGATGTCATACCAATCCAGAGTTAGGCTGAAATCGTCCATAAAAGTGGGAATAAACACCACACCAAAGGACAGGTTTTCCGAGGTTTCCGGCTGCAACATACGGTTGCCGCCTGTGGTGAGCTGGACATTACTTTCACCTTGCGAATAACCTGAAGGTACACCGGCGCAACCAGGCAGGGACTTGTTTGCTGAGCAAGGGTCAATTACAGGCGCAAAGCTTTGCCTTTGCCCTTCAAACAACTCAAGAATAGACGGAGCCCTGAAGCCTTCGGCCCAGGTGGCACGCAGCGACAGGCCTTCGACCGGCGAATAAAGTACGCCGGCCTTGCTGTTGGTGGTGCTGCCAAAGGTACTGTAATCAGAGAAACGGGTAGCCAGGCTCATCTCAAGCCGGTGGGCCAGCGGTGCCTCATCCAAAAGTGGAATACTCAGTTCCACGTAGGCTTCTTTCAGATCGTACTCGCCATCGGTGCCGGTGCGGGGTGCTGAACTGGTGGTCTGGTAGGTATTCACTCTGGGGGCAGAGTTGATAATGTCATCCGGGGTGTCCAGACCACGCTCTTTACGGTATTCGATACCGGCAGCCATCGCCAGATCACCGGCTGGCAGTTCAAGCAGACTGCCGGTCAGGTTGAAGGTAAAATCGACCTGACTGGCCTCATTCTCATCCTTGCCGGTAAAATTAACGTAATCCACCATCTCTTGGGTCAGTGGCTTAAACAGGTTGACCGGCACGCAGCCCGCGGCTAGATCCGATACATCCGCGCCGATACCGCTGCTATCACAGGCCCGCAAACCAAGCGCCAGCTTATCCAGATGCATCTGGTTGTTTGAGGTAAAAGTCCCCGCGTTTTTCGCCCAGGATAAAAACCCATCCCAACTCCAGCCATTACCAAAGGGCAACTCGCCATCCAGACCCACACCTAAACGGGTGGTCTCGACCTGCTGCTCGTTAACCCGATAACCATTCTCCTCAATAAAGGCGGTATGACGAAAATCACTGCCGCTGAATTCCACCCCAAAAGGATTTACACGCGGGTCGTTGGCAATTACAAAGCCTCGACTGCCCCCTCGTACCGCAGAAAGTACCGAGGAAAACTGCTGGTCGGACTCGCGACTGTTGTACAGCGCCTCAAAACGCAAATTCACATTATCAAAAGGCACCAGTGCCTGAGCATACAAGGCAAAACGCTGGCTTGGGCCCACGACATAGTTGTTATAGTAACGGTTAAACTGGTCGTCACCGGTTACGCCGCGCCAGCTGTTCAGATTGTCTCCGTCAGCACCTGGGTCACGAGTTATCCCGGCGCTGGGTATGCTGAAGTCCAGCACCGAGGATAAGTTGCTCTCCCGGAACAAGCCTTCGGGAGTCCCCGCTGACAATCCATTTAACGGCACAGCTGTGATATCACGATCCTGGGTATAAATAGGTTTTTGGTCAGAATAACTGGCGGCCACCATCAGATTGCTATCGCCGATATCCCGGCCAAATAACAGATCGAGATTAACGGTTTCCCGGTCACCTTCGCTACTTTGTCCGTAATAGGCTTTAGCGCTGGTACCAACAAAGTCATTGTGGGTGTAAATATTCACTACCCCAGCAATGGCATCAGCGCCGTAAATGGCGGTGGCACCGTCCTGTAGTACTTCCACCCGTTTAACTATGGCTTGCGGAATCGTATTCAAATCCACAAAGTCACGAAAACCGCGGGTACCGGCACCATTCACCCAGCGATGGCCATTGACTAGCACCAAGGATCGGTTCTCGCCCAGATTTCGTAAATTCATACTGCTGCTGCCATGGCTGGTACCCGCCGAGCCATTGCTGTTTAAACTGGCCCCCACGGAAGGCAGTTCCTGCAGTACTTCACCAAGGGACACCGAACCGGTCTGATTGAGGGCATCTAAATCGAGTTCCTGAACCGGGCTTGGCGTATCGCCCTGGCGCTTAATGCGCGATCCCGTGATGGCGATAATCTCGGTTCCGCTATCAGCCTCAGCCCCTGCGGTTTGCTGGGCATAAGCAGAAAGGCTGGTGCCCATACAAGCGGCACTGACAGACAAGACAATTAAGGATTGACGAAAGCGTGGCATAAACTGGTCTCCGGCTGAGTTAGGCATTGCGATGCTCTGTTTTGATTAACAGTTTATTAACTCGCCAAAGTCATGCAATATTATGGCAAATAATCATCAGTCCATTACATTTTGTTATCAACATGTCAGAATTGCATGCACAAAGCCCCTTAAGCCTAAAGAGCCTGGAAGCCTTTCGCGCCATTATTCAAACCGGCTCCGCCACCGCTGCGGCCAGTGCGCTGGGCGTGACCCAGCCAGCCATCAGCCGCCTGCTAGCCGCCTTTGAAGAACATGTGGGTTTTGCCCTGTTTTACCGGGAAAAGAGCCGCTTGTTTCCCACAGACGAAGCCTTAGCGCTGTTTAAGGAAGTAGAACTGACCTTACAGGGCGCAGAGCGCATCAGCTTATTGGCCCGTAATATCTTTAATTCAGATCTGGGTTGGCTGAAAATTGTCGCGCCCAATTCCTTTATCGCCGGACCTCTGGCCGATGTGGTGGCGGATTTTTTGCGTCAGCACCCCAGGGTAAACATTTCTCTGGATACTCATAGTCCGGCCTCGGCCCGGGAAATGGTGGCACATCGCAGCGCCGACTGCGGCTTTATCCAATTACCCGAGAACCATCCCGGTTTGCGGGTTGAGCCTATGCTAAGAAGCCATACCATGTGCGCTTTGTCACCGGCCCACCCACTGGCTACCCGCAGTTATATTGAAGTGCATGATTTACAAGGTGAAAACCTGATCCTGCTGGGCAAGGGCCGTTACTCCAGATTACAGATCGACGATATCTTCCGGCAGGCCAAAGTCCCGATGAAGGTCAAACTGGAAACCCATACCGTGGCCATCGCCTGCACTTTTGCCAAACGTAATCTGGGCGTGGCCATAGTTAACGATATGCTGGCCAGACAATATGCGGACAGCAATCTGCTGCTGATCCCCTTTAAGCCAACGCTGATTTACGAGTATGGTTTTATTACCTCGGCCCATGCGCCCATGAGCCGCCTTAGCCAGGCCTTTTTTGAACATTGCCAGCGCGCATTCAGTGAAATGCAGGCCGGTTATCTGGCCACGCTTTAGCGCCAGAGAAACTGTCGCTTTTTTGAGACAACCCGACAATAGCTGCCAGCCAATGACTCATTGGTCTGTAAGGCTAGTGCGTCGCGCCAATGAGGTCTGACGGCGAACCAGCTATCAGACCACTTTCAAGTTACCTAACAAGCAGTGTGTAATTCTGTCTCAACCAGACGACAGAATTACACAGTCGTTGTTGACCAGCGAGCCTCACCAAGCGCGTCGCACAGCGAATACCCGCCATCACCCTAAAATATTATTCTTCATAAATTACAGATACATAACCAATAGAAAGAGGGATAAATCAGCATAAAAAGGCTGATATTCAGACCTGTTTTAATAGTTGGATCTTTTCTTGCTCTAGCCCCACTAGTATTGATTTTTCCTATGCCGGCTCAACAGCAGGGCCGCGTTTATGACTCGGGGGGTAGTTAAACTTGAGTAAGCCAAAATTTAGTGAATTGCGAAATCGTGCCTTTCTCAGCGTTGGGCTGGTGGTGGCTATTTTGCTTATTCTTACCACCAGCGTGCGAGCCCAGCAGGCCACCACCAATCAAGGCAAAAGCAACGAACAAGTGCTGTTTGACCTGATGAGCAAGCGTGCTCAAAATCTCGCGGCACAAAGCTACAGCCAGGATGAGCCCGACCTACCAGAAAACTGGAAAACCATGAGCTATCCGCAGTACCGGGCTATTCGCTTCAAGCCCGACCAGGCGCTATGGAATGACCAGTCATTATTCGAGGTACAATTCTTCCACCCCGGCTTTCTTTATCAACAGCCGGTAGAAATTGAAGAAGTGAATAAAGACGGCATGAACAAATTGCTGCCGTTTAGTGCCAGCCAGTTTAATTACGATGCCGAAGCCGCGCCGCTGGCCAGTCAGAGCACCAACAGCAAAGGCTATGCGGGTTTCAGAGTACACTACCCACTGAACCGCCCTGATTACAAAGACGAAGTGGCCGTATTCCAAGGCGCGTCTTATTTTCGTCTGGTAGGTCCTAACCAAGTTTACGGCCTGTCAGCCCGCGGTCTGGCCATTGATACCGCCGAAACCAGCGGCGAGCAGTTTCCGCAATTTAAGCGCTTCTGGCTGGTTAAACCTGAGCCTAATGACACTAAGCTGGTGTTCTTTGCCTTGCTGGACAGTCCAGCAGTTACCGGTGCTTACCGCTTTGAATTGTCGCCAGGTAGCGACACTCATATGCAAGTGACTGCGCGTCTGTTTGCCCGTCAGGATGTCAAGAAGCTCGGCATCGCTCCGCTGACCAGCATGTTCTTTTATGGTGAGAACAAAGTTCGCCATGTGGATGACTTTCGTCCCGAAATCCATGACTCCGACGGCGTGCTGATGCAAACCGCCCACGGCGAATGGATTTGGCGGGCATTGAAAAACCCACGTCATCTCCAAGTAACCAGCCTGGCCGACGAAAATCCCAAGGGCTTTGGTTTGCTGCAACGTGACCGTGACTTTGTCAATTACCAGGACAGCGAAGCCAAATACCACCAGCGCCCTAGCATGTGGATAGCGCCGCAGGGCAACTGGGGCAAGGGGCGCCTGGAGATCGTGGAGATCCCCACTAACAACGAAACCAATGACAACATTGTCACCTACTGGGTGCCGGAAACACCGCTGAAAGCCGGTGAACAGCGCGAGTTCAGCTACAGCCTGTCGACCTTCGACAGTCAGCGCCCGGAACACCATCTGGCGCAAGTGGTGAGTACCCGCATAGGCTGGTCAGCCTTGCCCGGCGAACACAATGCACCAACCAAAGCCGAGCGTCAGTTTGTGGTGGACTTTGCCGGCCCGACTCTGGCCAAACTGGACAGCGCGCAGCCTATCAATGCCACCTTGCAACTGTCGGCCGGCAGCCATCGCGACCTGACAGTAAATAAACTGCCAAGCGGCCAGTGGCGCGTGTCTTTCAAACTAAAGCCTGCCGACCAAAAACCGGTGGATATGCGCCTGCAACTGAAATTACGTAACGAAACCCTAAGCGAGGTATGGAACTATGTCTGGAATCCAACTGACCTCAAGTAAGTCTGAGGCCCCCAAGGCCGCTAACTCGTCAGCCCCCTGGCAGATTTTGCTTAACCACAAGGCGCTACGCCAATGGTTGTTCTTCCTGCTGGTCAGCACTAGTGCAGTGGCCGGTATCAGCATGATGACTCATATCCTTAAGGCCAATGGCCTGACCGGATTGGAAACCACCCTGCTGGTGCTGTTTGCCATCGTCTTTAGCTGGATTGTCTGCGCTTTTTGGAGCGCGGTAATAGGCTTCGCCTTGCAATGGCTGCGTATTGACCCGCTCAGTCTCAAACGCAGCCTAGCGCTGCCTGAAGACAGCGGCGCTCCTATGCAGCGCACCGCTGTGGTGATGCCGGTTTACAACGAAGATACCCGCCGGATTATGGCCGGTTTTGAAACCTGCCTGCGCCAACTGGCACAAACCGGGCATCTGGCGCAGTTTGATATGTATATGCTCAGTGACACCCGCAATGTGGATATGGCCCAGGCCGAGCTGGACCATTGGCATGCCATGCAGCAGCGTCTGGGCGAGCTGGGCAAACATGCCTTTTACCGTCGCCGGGAAAAAAATACCGAGCGTAAGGTGGGTAACCTCAAAGAGTTCTGCCAGCGTTTCGGCTATCGCTATGAGCATATGATTGTACTGGACGCCGATAGCGTGATGAGCGGCCAGGCCATGTTGCAGCTGGTGCACAGCATGGAACAAAACCCTAAGGTGGGTCTGATCCAAACCGTGCCTATTCCGGTTCGCCAAACCACCTTGTTTGGTCGTTTTCTGCAGTTCGCTTCCGAACTCTACTGCCCAATGCTGGCCACCGGTTTGTCTTTCTGGCAAACCGACAGTGCCAACTACTGGGGTCACAATGCCATTATCCGCATGGACGCCTTTATGCAGCATTGTGGTTTGCCCCGTTTAAACGGTCCGGCACCCTTTGGCGGCGATATTCTCAGCCACGACTTTGTCGAAGCGGCGTTATTGCGCCGTGCAGGGTGGGATGTATTCCTGTTAACCGAAGTACGCGGCAGCTTTGAGGAAGTTCCCTGTAATATTCTGGATTACGCCACCCGCGACCGTCGTTGGGTACAAGGTAATATTCAACATTTGGGTCTTCTGACTGGCAGCGGTCTGCATCTGACCAACCGTTTACATTTCCTGTTTGGTGCGCTGGCTTATATTTCCTCGTTGCTGTGGATGCTGATGTTAAGTTTAAGCTCGGCAGATGCGCTGATTCGTGCCACCACAGACAATGATTATTTCACTCAGACCTATCAGCTGTTCCCCAACTGGCAAGTGGCAGAAACCGGCCTGATTAACGCCTTGCTGATGTGCACTGTTGTGCTGTTGATGTTCCCTAAAGTACTAGGTGTGTTATTGGCCTTAAAACAGCGACGCGCTGAGTTTGGCGGTGCCCGTGCGCTGCTGTCCGGTGCCTTGGCGGAAGCCTTGTTTGCCCTGCTGATTGCCCCACTGATGATGGTTTACCACGCGTTTTTCGTCCTCAGTGTATTCCTGGGCTATCAGGTCAGTTGGAATGCCCAGGAACGTGAAGGGCGCATGCTAAGCTGGCATGAGGCCTTTAAACGTACGGCATTAGCAAGTGCAATTGCGGTGGTGTGGGCAGTGGTCACTTACCTGTTTGCGCCGCTGATGTTCTGGTGGATGGTGCCGGTATTTACCGGGGTGATTCTGGCTGCGCCTATTGTGCGCTATTCCAGCAGCCTGGAGCTGGGTCGCTGGGCCAGATTGCATGGCCTGTTTATCAGCCCCAGTGAAGCGATGGAACCCTCAGAACTAAAGCAGCTGCGCCTGCGTTTGGCCAATATGCCACAACAGCCAGCGCAAATCGCTTTTACGCCAATACTCCCCACCGAACAATGGCGCGATATGCCGGTGCAAAGCTTCGATACGGCCGATACTCCTGAGGTATTGGTCAGTGTAAACCGCTAGTTCAAACAGACGCCGCTAGTTAGCGGCGTTTTTTTGGGGGGGTCTGTTGACCTCTAATCAATTGGTCTGCCCAGTCGAGTCCCTGGCCGCAAAAACTGGAGTTCACCCAGCGCGGTGAGTAAACTTGCCGCCGCTAACGCAGAAGCCAATAAAAGGTTAACAATGAAAATAACTCAATCCCTGCTGGCCCTGACTCTGGGCCTGGGCAGTGCCTGTGCACTGGCCGATGATCGCATCAGCATCGACGACATTCCAACCCTGCAATCCGTGCTGCAAACCAGCATCAGCCCTGATGGTGAACAGATTGCCTTTACCCGTTCCGTGCCCCGCGAGTTGTACGTGGAAGAAAACGGCAGTAACTACGCCGAGCTGTATCTGGTAGATGGAAAAGGCCAGGAACGCGCTTTTATCACCGGTAAGGTAAATATCGGTAAGTTGCAGTGGTCTGCCGACGGTAAACAGATTTATTTTCTGGCCAAGATGGGCGACGACAAGTTCACCAGCCTGTATCAGATCCCGGTTGATGGCGGTCAGGCCCAACGTGTGCTGAGCTTAAAAGACCGCAACATCAGCAGCTATAAGCTCGCTCCGAATAACAAACAGATTGCACTGCTAGCCAAGCCAGCGGCTGACAAGTCTGAAAAGGAGCTGAAAAAGCTCGGTTTTATGGCGGAAGTTTATGAGCTGGGCCTGACCAATCAACAGTTGTTTGTGTTGTCGTTGGACAAAGCTGGCGACAACCTTAATCCCGACGCCTTGGCCATCCAGGACTATGTGGGCGATGTAAACTGGGCCGCAGATAGTCAGGCTTTGCTGGTTAAAACCCAGCCCAGCGCGCTGATTGACGACCAGTACATGAAGTCGCAATGGCATTTGTTTGATCTGGCCAAACAGACGGTCAGCCTGTCTTTCGCTACCGAAGGTAAACTAGGCGAAGCAGAACTGTCTGCCGACGGCCGTTATATCGCTATCTTAGGTGCCCAGGACAAACATGACCCGGCTACCGGCCGTTTGTACCTGGCCGATGCCAAAAGCGGCAAAGTGCAAGACTGGCTGCCCGACTTTAAAGGCCATATCAGCGATATCGAATGGTCACACAAGGGTCAAACCCTGAACTTTATCGCTGAAGTCGGCACTCAGAACTTTGTTGCCACTATCAAACCCGGTAGCAACAAGTACAAAAAGCTGGTGAAAGAAGGTCAGTTTATTGCCTCCGGCCTGAGTATCTCTGACTCAGACAAGAGCATTGCCGTGCGCGCCAACAGCTATGCCCACCCAAATGAAGTTTTTGTGATCCGTTCTGGCAAGGCCAAACGCCTGTCAGACTCCAATCCCTGGTTGGCGGAAAAGCGTCTGGCGAAGCAGGAGACGATCCGCTTTACCGCCGAAGATGGCGTGGAACTGGACGGTGTGCTGATCTACCCCCTGGACTATCAGAAAGGCACCCGCTACCCACTGATTATGTCGGTACACGGTGGCCCGGAAAGCCATGACAAAGACGGTTGGTTGACCAACTACTCGCGCCCCGGCCAAATGGGTGCAGCCCGCGGCTACGCGGTGTTCTACCCTAACTACCGTGGTTCAACCGGCAAAGGCGTGGACTACTCCAAGCTGGGTCAGAACGACTATGCCGGTGAGGAATTTAACGACCTGGTGCGCTTTAAGCAGCATCTGGTAGACATGGGCCTGGTTGACAGCAAGCGCGTCGGCATCACTGGTGGTTCTTACGGTGGTTATGCTTCTGCCTGGGCTGCCACTAAGCTGACTGAGCATTTTGCCGCCAGCGTGATGTTTGTAGGCGTGACCAACCAGTTGTCCAAATTCGGTACCACAGATATTTCCAATGAGATGTTCCTGGTTCATGCCCGCTCTTACCCCTGGGATAAGTGGCAATATTACCTGGAGCGCAGCCCCATATACTGGGCCGGACAGTCCAAAACGCCGCTGTTGATTATGCATGGAAAGGATGATCCACGTGTTCACCCTGCACAGTCCATGGAACTGTATCGCTATATGAAAGTGCAAGGCAAGGATGTACGCCTGGTGTACTACCCGGGTGAAGGCCATGGTAACCGCAAAGCGGCCGCGCAGTACGACTACAGCCTGCGCCTGATGCGCTGGATGGATAACTATCTAATCGATGGCAAAACCCAGATGCCTGACTACGAGATTGACCATGCTGCCAAGCTTAAGGCAACAAAAGAGGCGGTAAATACGGATTCATCTAAATAACGGCTAAAAATAAATACAACCTTTAGCTTATATTAAATAAATCAAGGGCTTCCATGTGGTAAATTTAAATTCACTGATGCCCTTTTTTGTTTATTAACATACTAAAAATAAAACTTTCATGCTGTGCTCATCAGCACCCTAAGCATATCCTTCTATCCCTATTGGGATATAGACAAAGATTCGCATTTACAATAGACCGCACGATATTTTTACACAGCCCATCTACCAACACTTAGATATTTTCACACAAAATTAAAAAAAGCTTTACATTCAAAAATAAAAATATCATTTTTATTTAAAGCCTTGAATGTAGAGTTACTATGCGAATCAACGAACCAGTGACTCAAAGGGATGTGAATTTAGCCTCAGATATTAACATACTGTCGACCACCAAACCGGATAGCAGTATTAAGTACGTCAATGAAGACTTCGTAAAAATATCCGGTTTCAGCAGAGAAGAACTTTCCGACAACTATCATAATATGGTTCGCCACCCTGATATGCCGAAAGAAGCATTTAAGGAACTTTGGCATCGTTTGCATTCAGGTAAATCATGGATGGGAATTGTGAAGAACCGCTGCAAAAATGGGGATCATTATTGGGTAGACGCTTATGCCTGCCCACTTAAAAATGCCAAAGGCGAAATAGAATTTCAGTCTGTTAGAGTTAAGCCTGACGAATCCGTTCGGCAGAGAGCTGAGAAGGTTTACCGTGAGATTCGCAGCGGAAAGAAAATCAAAACGCCTTTTCTGGCAAAGATAAGCGCGACTCAGGCCGCAGTACTTACAGGGACGCTAGCTTATCTTATTACGCTATTTGCTTTTAGCTATACCAATATATCTGTGAATGAAACGCTTTTTATTTCACTGTTCCCGGTAATACTTTGCAGTTCACTGTTTGCCTGGTACGGACAACGTTGGAATAAGGTTATTAATGTTGCCAGAAAAATCATTGACGACCCTCTCGCCGCCTATATATACACTGGCCATAGAGGTGATATTGGTAGCATTCTGCTAGCTCTGGAATCTTTACAGAAAGAAACGGGTGCCGTTGTTGGCAGACTTCACGATGCAACTAATCAGATGAAAGGTAATATTACAGATTTGAATAGCGAACTTGCTTCTAATAACGGCGATGTGCAATTTCAATTCCAACAAATTGAAAGTGTCGCCTCAGCAATGACGCAAATGTCAGCCAGCTTTTGTCAGGTAAATCAAAACGCCGAACTAATGTCACAGGCAGTAGATTCCACTAATCACCATGCGCAGCTAAGTTTGAAAAAAATGAATGAAACTGTGGTAAATATGCAAAGTTTAAGTGATCAGGTTGACCAAGCAAATCTGGCGGCAGATCAGCTTGAAAAGGACGGGGCGTCGATTAATAACGTGGTAGATGTCATTCGCTCTGTTGCTGAGCAGACCAACTTATTGGCACTAAACGCCGCCATAGAAGCTGCAAGAGCGGGAGAGCAGGGGCGAGGGTTTGCAGTGGTAGCAGATGAAGTCAGAACTTTAGCCAATCGCACTCACAAGTCTACCGAAGAGATTATCGCCAGTATTGAAAAGTTGAGCCAGGGTACCCGAACCACCTTAAAAGCCATGCAACTAGCCATGTCACATGTGCAGGAGAGTGTGGATGCAACTAACAGCGCCAGACAGGAAATCGAGCAGATATCAACGCAGATGTCTCAACTTCTAGACATGAACATTCAGGTATCTGCCGCTACCGCCCAACAAATGCAAGTAGCTGAAGATATAACCCAAAATATCACCGCCATCAGAGAAATCAGCGAAGGCTCACTGAATACATCAAATGCTTGCCTTGAACGCTGTCAGCACCTGTCAGAGCAATCATCCGTATTGGGCGATATTGCCGCTCATTTCTGGAATCAGCGTCGCCAATAGTATTGCTAAGACCTGACAATTCTAGAATTCGCCGTTATTTGCTTTTAATTCAATGGGCTTGGACAAAACCAAGCCTGTTTTTGTTGTCAGAATGCTCGACGGATTTATCCCATGACTTTTTGTTCTAGTGACTTTCGGCCTATTTTTCTTTTTTTTTAAGTGTGCAACCATTAGCCAAGGAGTACAAAAAAGAACCAGGACAACAGGTGAACGATAAAAGCGCGCTTCTAAAACAGTTACAGATTGATCCACAAGACAAGCACTCAGAAAAAGGTCTCAGCCTCTGGCATTTGCTGCTGGCGGTATTAGCCAGTTCAGCCCTGACCTTCTGGCTGACGAGCCTGTTTGGCCAGGCTCATCCCGCGCCGGTACAAAGCGCCACGACAGCCGTTACTCCGGCTCAGGCCGAAGAGCTAAAAGCCCCACCGGCCGCCAAGGCCAAGGTTGAAAGCAACAGCATACTGAACTCATCCGGTTACATTACCGCCCGCCGTATGGCCACGGTTTCCGCTGAGGTGATGGGCCTTATTACCGAAGTAAATGTAGAAGAAGGCATGGCAGTGCAGCAAGGTGATGTACTGGCCAGACTCGACAGCGCTCTTGCCAGCACAGCACTTAAGTTGGCAGAGGCACAGATTCAGGCGTTGATAGCCAGACGTAACGCATTGGCAGCGGACCTGGAAGAAGCCAAGCGCAATCAGGTGCGTATCAATAACAACAGTTATTCGAGCGAAGCCGAACGTACCGGTGCAGCAACCCGGGTGCAGAGCCTGGCGGCCAATCTGCAAAGCGCGGTGGCAGAGATTGAAGTGGCCAAACTGCAAAGTCAAAGCCAGCGGGAACGTTTAGACGACCACACCATACGCGCGCCGTTTTCCGGTGTAGTGACGGTGAAAAATGCCCAGCCTGGCGAAATTGTCGCTCCCACATCAGCCGGCGGTGGTTTCACCCGCACCGGTATTTGCACCATAGTGGATATGGACTCTCTGGAAATAGAAGTGGATGTCAACGAAGCCTTTATTGGCCGGGTTAGCGCCGGTCAGCAGGTTGAAGCCACTTTAGATGCTTACCCAGACTGGCGTATTCCCGCCTCGGTAATTGCCATCATACCAACCGCAGACAGAGCCAAAGCCACAGTGCAGGTGCGTATCCGTATTGAAGAGAAAGACCCCAGAATCCTGCCGGATATGGGCGTTAAAGTCGCTTTTATGAAAAGTTAATGTCGATAGCGACGTCTATCAAACGACCAATAAATACACAGCAAAAACAGGACAACAGCATGAGTGACGACAATCTATTTGAATTAAAAACGGTCGCTAAGCGTTTCAAAAAAGGTAAGGAAACCATCAGTATTTTTGATGACCTGAATATGACCATCAAGCGCGGCGACTTCCTGGCCATCATGGGCCCGTCTGGCTCGGGGAAGACCACCCTGCTCAATCTGCTTGGCGGCGTTGACCAGCCCACAGGCGGCGAAATTGTGTTTGACGGCGCGCGTATTGACGGCCTGAGCGAAGGTGACCTGGCCAAATGGCGGGCCAACAACATCGGCTTTATCTTTCAGTTTTACAACCTGATGCCTATGCTCAACGCCGCCAAAAACGTTGAGCTGCCGCTGCTACTCACCAGCCTAAGCAGCAAGCAACGACAGCAAAGGGTAGACACCGCACTGCAACTGGTTGGCCTGGCAGACAGGGCCAAGCATATGCCAAGCGAGATGTCCGGTGGTCAGCTACAACGGGTAGCCATTGCCCGCGCCGTGGTTTCTGATCCCAAGTTACTGCTGTGTGACGAGCCCACCGGGGATCTGGACCGCCAAACCGCCGATGAAATTCTGGAAATGCTGCAGTTGCTCAACCGTGAGTTTGGCAAGACTATCATCATGGTCACTCACGATCCGGCCGCTGCCCGCTATGCCACCCATACCTTGCACCTGGATAAAGGTCAGTTTGTGGGTAAAGACGAACCGGAGTTGCAGGAGAAATCCGCATGAAGGATCTCTATCTGGTGTACAAAAACCTGACCCGCAAGAAATTGCGACTGTTTCTCACCAGCTTCGCCATCTTTATCGCCTTCCTGATTTTCGGTGCGGTCACGGCTTTGCAGGGCGCACTGAATTCCGGGGTAGAGATGTCGGCGGATAACCGTCTGGTGGTGTTTAATAAAATCAACTTTACCCAGTCCCTGCCCTACGCCTATGTCAATAAAGTCAGTGGCATAGAAGGCGTAAACCAGGTGACATTTGCTAACTGGTTCGGCGGTTATTACCAGGAACCCGCTAATCAGGTGGTGACTATGGCCGTGGATCCTGACAGCTACTTCGAGGTGTATTCAGAGCTAGTGGTAGACCCGGAGCAAAAAGCCAACTGGTTGCAAAACCAAGCAGGGGTAATGGTAGGCGAGCGTCTGGCTAAGGTTAATAACTGGCAGATAGGTGATCGTATCCCGGTTTCCTCGAATATCTTCTCCAACAAGAACGGCGGTCAAACCTGGGATTTAGTGGTAGAAGGCATTTTTACCGCCAGCGACCCACAAGTCGATACTGGCTATATGGTCTTTCACTACAAGTACTTTATGGAGACTCAAAGCTGGGGCGGGGATTACGTGGGCTGGATAGTCCTGACCACCGATGACCCGGCGCTTAATGAGCAAGTGGCAAAAGCCATAGATGAAAGCTTTGCTAACTCCCAGGCAGAGACAGATACCAGCACAGAAAAAGCCTTTAACAAGGCCTTTATTGAGCAAATTGGCAATATTGGCCTGATTATCTTTGGCGTGGTGTTTATGGCCTTCTTTACCATTCTGGTGCTAGTCGGCAATACCATGGTACTGGCCATTCGTGAGCGCACCGGCGAGATTGCCGTGCTAAAAACCCTGGGATTTTCTTCACCTCGAATCTTTCGCATGATCCTCACCGAGTCGTGCCTGCTGGCCTTTCTCGGCGGTTTGTTAGGTCTTGGCGCGGCTTATCTGGTGGTTGGTGGGCTATCACAAATGATGGCGCGTTTTCTACCTAATTTGGTTCTGGGTTCGGATATTGTGTTGCAGGCCTTAGGCTACATGCTGCTGCTCGGCCTGATTACCGGTATTGCGCCGGCATACCAGGCGCTACGCCTAAACATCATCACTGCATTTGCCAGGGGGTAATATGAGTTTACTTGCACAATCCAGTGCCGTGATCGGCATGAATATTAAAAGCCTGCCCCGCCGTTTATGGATGTCACTGGCCATGGTTTTGGCCAGTGCCGTAGTGGTTGCCGTACTGCTCGCCTTTCTGGCCATGGCTAAGGGTTTTGAGGCGACCTTGCAAAGCGCTGGTCAGGAAGATGTGGCCTTCTTTATCCGTACTGGCTCTGCCGCGGAACTGAATAGCTCAGTGATGAAGGAACAGGTGGATCTACTACGTGAAGCACCAGGCATTGCCAGCGACGAAAACGGTAAACTGGTATCACCCGAGCTGTACGTGATAGTCGACGGTACCAAGAGAAGCAGCGGCACCGATGCCAATATTCCCCTGCGAGGTATAGAGCAACAAGGGCTGGCACTGCGCAATAACTTCAAGATAGTGCAGGGGCGATTGTTTACTCCTGGTACCGATGAACTGATTGTCGGTGAAGGGATACTGCGTCAGTTTGAGGGCTTTGAGCTCGGTAAAGAAGTGCGTTTTGGCAAAAACCGTTGGACTGTGGTTGGGGTATTCAGCACCGGCGGAAACGTTTTTGAAAGTGAACTGTGGGCTGACGCCAAGGTTATCCAAACCCTGTATAACCGTGGTAGCAGCTATCAATCGGTGCGGGCGAAACTGACAGCGGATGCCAGATTGGAAGACATCCAAGCCTATATCAAAAATGAGCCACGCCTGAATCAGGAAGTACAAACCGAAGCCAACTACTTTGCCGTGCAAGGCGAGGGCCTAAGCTATATGGCGATTTTCGGGCGGGTTATCAGTGCGGTTATGGCGTTAGGCGCTTTAGCTGGCGCGCTGAATACCATGTATACCTCGGTATCCGACCGGGCCAAGGAAATTGCCACCTTGCGGGCCATCGGCTTTTCTAACCTGTCGGCCTTTATCGGCACCATGGCAGAAGCCCTAGTACTGGCACTGTTTGGCGGAGTGCTGGGGGCGCTGGCGGCATTCTTGCTGTTTGACGGTTTAAGTGCCTCCACCCTGGGAGGCAGCTTTACCCAAGTGGTGTTCAGCTTTGAGATGACAGGTCAGTTGGTTATGCAGGGCATTTGGCTGGCACTATTTATCGGCTTTATCAGCGGTTTTTTCCCAGCCTGGCGAGCCACCAGCGTACCTGTAGCCGTCGCATTTCAGTCCAGGGGATAAACCGGACAAGGGGGCTTCGCCCCCTTTCAATAATCTTCGGTAAGCTTCATAAACAGCTTTATCAATTGTAAACATTTAACCCCACAAATTTAAACCCAACCCATTGTTTTATAAACAAATACAAGAAAAAATAGAACACCCCGCATTCGCCCACCCAAGGACGTAACAAATTATTTCCATAATATTTTCAATAATTAAGATTTAGCTATTGATTTTACGCATATAAAAGCTTTAAAAAGCACATCTGTTACAAAACGAAAGTCTATGTAACAGAACATGTCGAGCTTTCTTCAGCTCTGGATGCCAAATAATAACTAAATTAGGGAACAACTTTATGTTAAGGAAAAGCCTAGTCACGCTAGCTGTTTCTGCTTCTCTCGGACTCTTTCAACCCGCTTTCGCTGATAACTCCACCGGTTCCATTCACGGTAAAGCCGAAGCAGGTAAAGTCATCACTATTAAAAACAAACAAACTGGCTTCGAGCGTCAGATCACTGTAGGTAATGATGGCCGTTTCCAACTGCGCCAACTACCAACAGGTGACTACAGTGTTTCTGATGGTGCTGCTCAATACGATATTACCGTCGCTTTGGGCACTGGTGTACCAGTCAACTTCAACGGCGCAACTGAAGTTATCGAGGTTAGATCCCGCGTATTGGCCATCGACACATCTTCTGTCGAGTCCACCTCGGTTTTCACAGCAGCACAGTTGGACGAATTGCCGATTGCCAGAAACATGACAAGCGTGGCTTTGCTGGCACCAGGAACTGTTCAAGGTGATGCTGGTTTTGGTAACTTGGCTTCTTTTGGTGGCGCATCCGTTGCTGAAAACGGCTACTTCATCAACGGTTTTGATGTAACCAACATCCGTAACTTCGTTGCATTTGCTGATCTGCCCTATGACGCAGTATCGCAGCAACAGGTCAAAACAGGTGGTTATGGTGCGGAGTACGGTCGCTCCTTGGGTGGCATCGTCAACATCGTAACAAAGCGTGGTTCAAACCAGTGGGATTTCGGTGGTGCCGTTTACTACACTCCTGACTCCCTGCGCGAAGCCAGAAGCGACACTGTTACTTTAGATCCTGAAGCCGATTACAAGCAGAGATACGCATACTACCGCTCTGCTCACACTTATGACTATTTGAGCTACAACGCTTATGCTTCTGGTCCAATTATTCAAGATAAACTGTTCTTCTTTGGTTTGATCGAAGGTCGCAAAGACGAAATCAACACTTTTGGCTCCACTACAAGCACTCGCTATGAGTATGAGTCTCCACTAGGCCTATTGAAACTTGACTGGAACATTACCGATAGTCACTTGTTGGAAATGACCTATATCAAGAATGAGCAGGATGAAGACACCCTTAACTTCAGCAACGATGAAGGTGTATTTTATGGCACCGAACACGGCACTGCAGGCACGCCATTCACCACACGCGATGGCGGTGATGTTAAAATATTCAACTATACAGGCTTCCTGACCGACAACTTCACCGTCAGCGCGCTGTATGGAAAAATGAAAAACACCGCTGATGCAAAAATCCCTGCAGAAGGCCCTGGCGCAGACTGTCCGTTGGTGTATGACCGTCGTGAAACGCCGAACAGCTCTCAGCGTATTGGTTGTTGGGGTAAAGATATAGACCAGTACTACCAATTTGATCCGCTGGTTGGTCCTGAACAGGATATCAGGGAATCCATTCGCCTTAGCGCCCAGTGGTCATTAGGTGACCACAATATTAAATTCGGCTACGACGAAGAAGAGTTTAACTCTAGCAAACGCGGTAACAATTACTCTGGCGGTCACTACTGGCGCTGGCACATGGGAACCGGTCGTGCAGTTAGAGGTGTTGTCGTGCCGGAAGGTCAAGCCTACATCAGACACCTGACCCGCACTGTAGCTTCTGGCTCCTATGAAGTTCAAAATACGGCATTTCACCTGACCGACGAGTGGCAAGTTACCGATAACCTGCTGCTGAGTTTAGGCATCCGTGCAGAAGGCTTTGAAAACTTTAACTCCGAAGGTGTTTCATTTGTTAAGGGCGATACCAAGTACGCTCCGCGCTTGGGCGCAAGCTGGGATATCGATGGTGATGGCACTAAGAAGCTGTTCTCAACGTTGGGTCGTTACTACATTCCAATCGCTTCGAACACTAACATCCGACTTTCTGGTATCGAATACTCAACTGAAGAATACTTCCTGGTTGACAGCGCTGACGAAGATCCAGTTACCGCAGCACCAACCAAGCTGGGCGCTAAGTTGGGTGAAACATCTTACAACGGCGACGCTAATGCGCCGAACCCTGGCACAGTCGCAGCGACCAATCTGTCCCCCATGTTCCAGGATGAGCTAATTATCGGTTACCAACAGGAAGTGGGCGACTGGTCACTGGGTATCAAAGGTATTACTCGTAAGATCAAAGACGGTATGGATGACTACTGTTCCCACCAGGCGTTTATCAACTGGGCGGAAGACAATGGTCATGACGACTTTGACTACCACAGTATGGCCAACTGTATCATGATCAACCCTGGCAAAGACTTGAGCCTGGCGATAGATCTAGAAAATAATGGGCAGCTCACAGAAGTAACTATTCCGAAGTCATACTTCGGTTTGGATACCTATCAACGTAAGTACACAGCTATTGAGTTCTCATGGGAAAAAGCCATGGCCGATAACTGGATGCTGCAAGGTTCATATACCTGGGCGAAGAGTGAAGGTAACGCTGAAGGTTACGTTAACTCCACCCTTGAACAAGATGATGCTGGCCTGACCCAGGACATCGACAACCATCTGTTCCAGCACGGTGCATACGGTCCTCTGCCAAACGATCGCAGACACACTGTTAAGCTATTCGGTGCGTATAAGGTAAGCGATGAGCTGACAATCTCTGCCAACTTCCTTTTGCAATCAGGCAGACCAGTTTCCTGTAACGGCTTCATTCCCTTGGAGCAATACAAGGACGAACTGGGTGTTGATTACAGTGGCCTAGCGGGCTACGGTGCCTCATCCTACTACTGTGATGGTGAGTTGACTCAACGTGGTGACTACGGCCGTACACCTTGGCTGAAAATGGTTGATATGGGCGTGCGTTACAGACCAGAGTGGGCAGACGGCCTGACTCTGCAATTGGATGTTAGAAATATCTTTAACTTCCAAGGTGTAACTGAATACAACGAGAAAGGTGAAATCGGCTCTGGCTCTGCACCAGAAGTTAACCCTAACTTCCTGGCTCCAGTGGGTTACCAAACTCCACGCCGTGTTAGCATTTCTGCACGTTACAACTTCTAATCAAGCGTTAGTTGTTTAACTCAAAACGGCCCGATTTCGGGCCGTTTTTATTAATCTTCTTACTAATGAAACCAGCGAAGTTCTAAAACTGATAAACAGCTCTTCCGGTCAGGCCAGTTCGTCTTCACCAACCCGAATAACCAGCTTGCCGAAATTCTTACCTTCCAATAAGCCTTTTAATGCTTCGGGCGCATTTTCCAGGCCATCAATAATCTGCTCTTTATAGTGCATCTTGCCTTCGGCAAGCCAGGCGGCCATATCTTTGGCAAACTCAGGATAACGATGCCCGTAGTCATCAAAAATAATAAAGCCTTTGACCGTCATACGTTTCATCAGAATAGTCGACATCAACAGCCCAAGTCTGTCGGGACCAGCAGGCAGCTCAGTGGCATTGTAGGCCGCAATTGTACCGCACACCGGAATACGTGCGCTGGTGTTTAGCAGCGGCAGAACAGCATCAAATACCTTGCCACCAACGTTCTCAAAATAGATGTCTATGCCATTGGGACAGGCCTTTGCCAGTTGCTCAGCAAAGTCATCGGCCTTGTGGTCAATACAGGCGTCCACACCGAGGTTTTCCAGCGCAAAACGGCACTTCTGCTCGCCACCGGCAATAGCCACCACTTTGCAACCCAGCAACTTGCCCATTTGCGCCACAGTAGCCCCTACCGGGCCGGTCGCGGCGGCGACCACCAGGGTTTCTCCTGCCTTGGGCTGACCAATATCTTTCAGTCCCATATACGCAGTAAAACCTGGCATACCTAGCATACCGAGTGCATAGCTCACCGGTGCCTGAGCCGGATCCAGCTTAACCAGATCACAGCCATCCGATACTCCGTAGTCCTGCCAACCCACCACATAGCTCAGCACCCAGTCACCTTCAACGAAATCAGCATGCTTGGAACTCACCACACGGTTAATGGTGCCACCGATCATCGTTGCGCCCAGCGCCACAGGCTCTGCATAAGATTCAGCATCACTCATACGCCCGCGCATATAAGGATCCAGACTTAAATACACGGTTCTGAGCAAGACCTGTCCATCCTGAATCTCAGGTAAGGCGGATACCTTTAGGGCAAAGTTCTCTTTGCTTGGTGCGCCATGGGGACGTGAAGCCAGAGTCATCTGACGGTTTTCAAGTTTATTCTGTTGCATATGCAATCCTCGTTAAATATTAACCATATCGGCGGCCAACCTGCTTCAATACAAGGCCGGTTGCGCTGTTCATACGCCAAGCCATGCTGTTGAGGCTGTTAAGAATAAAATCATAGCCCCACCATGATTAGACCGGTCGTCTAGTCCATATTGGTAAAAAAAGCCCATTCCAGGGCTTACTTAGTATTTCGTCAGGCAATGCCTGTGTTATGCACCCAGCAGTTTACAAGTAAGCTGCATAGCCTGCTTGACCTGCTCATCGTCACGGCTCAGTTTAGTTAACAAACTGGCCCCCAACCACAATTGATACAAGTTGCTGGCCAGGGCCCGCACATCCTGCTCAGGCAGCGAGCCTTCGTTAATGGCTTCTTCAATGCAAGCCATTAGCCTGCCCATTGCTTGCTCGGTACCCTCTTTCAAGGTAAGTCGCATGGCCTCAGATAAATCCGCCACCTCTGCGCTAAGTTTTACCACCAAACAATCACACCGCCCTTGCGCTGGTGTAAAGCGCTGCAGCCACTGGGCGAAATAGTTGAGCAAACGCTGTTTGGCACTGATTTGCGACTGGCCCAGCAATGCTTCCATATCCTGCATATAAGTACTGAAATAATCTTCCAGTAACACCTGCCCATAGTGCTCTTTGGACTTAAAGTAGTGGTAAAACGATCCCTTAGGCACCCCGGCCTGCTGCAATAAGGCACTTAGCCCTACAGAACTAAAGCCTTGCTCGGCTAATATGATGCGACCGGTATCCAGCAGATGCTGGCGGGTGTCTTGGTATTTTGTTTTCATGACGCTACTTTAAACCAGATTAGACCGGTCGTCTACAAATAAATAAGGAGAACTAACCCAACTCTTGATGATAAAACACGGTGATGGCATCAAGCGCTGCACAAATTAAACCGGAAAACTCGTCTGAATCAGCCATTTCATCCGCACTCAAGCTACATCCCGTGGCGGGAATTCGCAGGCACGCCCCAGGTATCAATCTCGCAGCCATAGTCGTCAGTATTTCCCTGATTGCTTCATCGGCATGATGTGCCCTATGCGATGGGTTCAAAACCGCAACAGCTTTGTAGGCAAAACGGCTATAACCGACCAACCAATCCAGGGTATTTTTAATAACCCCGGTGACCCCATGGGCGTATTCCGGGCTGGCGATCACAATAACATCCGCATCCTGAATGTGCTGCCACAAACGTACCACCGCCAGAGGTGGATTCATCTCAATATCCGGATTAAATAACGGCAGATCGCCACAGCCGTCAAACAGCGTAAAATCACAGCGCCCAGCAGCCAGTATCTGGGTGGCTTGCAGTAATGCCAGGCTTCTGGATTGCTTACGCAAACTACCGCAAAGGCCGAGTATTCTCATGGTATTTCCTTAGTCCCGAGCAAAGACTTTGCGAAATCCATCCAATGCCGCGGGGTGGTAGATAGATAAGTGGGTCTCCGTAGGAAACTCGCTGTAACTGGCATGAACGCGAGGAGCCAGGTCGAGGATTTCAGCCAACTGGCGGGTTGGTTGGACAATGCCATCCTGGCTGCTGGCAGCAAGGTGAACACGTATTGCCTTACCATGATGCTGCGATATCAAAGTCGCCGCCTTGTCCACTAAGTCGCCATTGTTCCACCACAGACTGGGGTCAACGGCAATATAGGTATCAAACAGATCAGGCTCCAGCAGCATAGTCTCGACCGCAAACAGCCCGGCTAATGATTCCCCCACCAGCGCCCTTTCGCCGCTGGTACGAAAATGACTATCGATCACTGGTATCAGTTCTTTGCGGATAAAGGCCCGAAATGCCTTTGACTGCCCCAGCATAGTTGCAATCTTTTTGTCTTCCGGACTGTCAGTGGGACCGGTGAGGTCGCGCTTTCTGTCGGTGTTCTCTATCCCCACCAGAATAAAGGGGCGGATTGTCCAATTAAGTGAACCAATTTGTAGCAAACCCGCGATGTGTAAAAAATCTTCATGCAGCCCGCCATCTGGCATATACAAGACCGGAAAACGCATCTCAGCTTGTTCGAAATAAGCCTGGGGAAAATACAGGTTAATCCGCCTTGGCTCAGCCAATAGGTCAGATGACAGAACAAAGCTTTGCCCAATATTGAGTGGCTCCATCACGACATTTTCAGGGCTGGCCTTTGCAACATGCGGCAAACACAGACTTAGCCACATACACAGCATCAAGACCGATAAGTTCATTTTACGCTCGTTCATATGCTTTCCTTGTTTTCCTCCGCAGTTGCCCAGGACGTCCAGGCGGATGGCGGTAAGGCGCGGGTTTTCTCGGTGAGAAAGTCCAGCAGAGCTGTAACCTTGCGGGCGGTTTTATGGCGGCCATTAAAGACCGCGTACAACACCAGATCTTCGGGGTCTTTTTCCAGCACCACTTCTTGTAGCAGCCCCTGCTGGCATTCGTTCAGACAACTGACCGCAGGCAGGATGGCAAATCCAAGACCAGCGAGCGCCGCTTCCTTAGCCAGGTGCGCGCTGTTTACCCGGTAGGCAGAATATACCGGCAGCGTGAAAGTCGCGCGACCATCTTTAAATATCCAGGGCGTGCCGTTTAACGCGCTTAAACTGGTAATACAGGGTAACTGCTTAAACCGGCCAAGGCTGAGCTGGTCACTATAGCGGGTAATCAGTTGCGGTGCTCCAACTACCCTGCTTGGCCAGCGTGCAAGTTCCTTGGCTACCCAGGCGCTATCGAGTAAAGGGCCGCGGCCGTATTGCAGTAGAAGATCCACACCATCTTCAAGCCCCTGTGTTGGCGCCAGATTGGTATCGCAGCTTAAGCTGAGCCTGGGATGTCGCACACAGAACTCCGCCAGCCACTTGGCCAGTAGCGGCAAGTCCGGCATTAACAGCTTAAGGTGCCCGGCCACCTCATTACCTTGCGCGCCAATCTCCATCAGGCGGCCATCCATGGCATCCAACATAGGCAGTACTTGCTCGTACAAGGCGCTGCCCGCTTCGGTGGCTGACATTCTGCGGGTGGTGCGTTCAAGTAAGCGCAAACCCAACACCTCTTCCAGCAGCGCCACATGACGGCTGACATTGGACGACGGCAGATTCAGCGCAAAAGCCGCCTGCTTAAAGCTTTTATGTTCGAATACCTGCTTAAAGCTAAACAGCCAGGCCAGTTCTATTTTCTCAAGCAGCATTAACCCACCAAACGGGATTATTAATTCAATTACTGCCAATTTATCCCATAAAAATCAGCATGAATACTATAGCCTGCTATTCACTTAAGAGCTGATCCACATGCAACAACCTAAAAAAATCGCCATTATTGGTGCCGGTGTCGCCGGTCTTGCCTTTGCTTTACTGGCCTGTCGTCAGGGCCATAAGGTGCAGGTGTTTGAACGTAAAGGACTAGGCACGCAAATGGGAGCTGGCGTTACCTTGTGGCCCAATGCCACCTTTGTACTGGCAAAAATGGGCCTGCTGCCCGCGATTGAAGCCAGAAGCGGTAAGCCCGGCTGGATGCGACGCTTAACGCCTGACAATAATGAAATGACCGCACTACCCATCGCCGAGCTTGACCAACTCAGCGGTTACCCCAGTTTGACTATCCTGCGCCAGGATTTAATGGCGGTGTTAATTGAGGCCTGCAAACAGGCTAATATTGCGCTGACCGTTAACCACCCCATCGACCAATCCCAGTTGGCAATGCTGCGTCAACACTATGATTTGGTGATTGGCGCTGACGGTCGTATGCAGTCTGCCGCCCGTCATTTTGTTGCACCCTATGCCCGCCCCGTTTATCAGGGCTTTATCAATATCATTGGTATCAGCCGCTATGCGCAAAATACTCTCGGCCCCTCGGCCATCTTAGATTATTGTGGCGACGGGCAGCGCTTTGGCATTGTGCCTGTCAGTGATACCTGCGCCTACTGGGCTGCGGCCTGGCAAACGCCACTTGGAGACATTGATGACCCGGCTTTTGCGCTTCCCCGGTTAAAAGCGCGTTTTGCCCACTGGCCCGCCACTGTGCAGTTCATGCTGGAATATGCAAAACCGCAATCTATCCGCCCCATATTTGTGCATGATTTAGACCCCCTTCCTTGCTGGTATAGACAGAATGTCTTGCTGATTGGTGATGCCGCCCATGCCTCGCTCCCCACCTCAGGCCAGGGTGCTTGTCAGGCCTTGGAAGATGCCTGGCATTTGGCAGAATGCTTGGCACAACTACCCGACACCCAAAGCCTGCTGCAACAGTTTCAGCTAAGACGACAAGATAAAACCAGCCGTATTCAGCTAAGCGGCCGGGCCCTAGCCAGCATGATATTTAACCCGGTAAGCGCCACGACTCAGGCCGGTTTTGTAAAGCAGTCATTGCAGGATATTGTCAGTGTATGGATGTCGGGTTTATCAATGGTGAAATAAGCTGACAGATCAGAAAACTGCATATCAGCGGCAGCTACGGGTGCCGCTGTCTACAATAGGCAACTCACTAAAACGGCGCTGCAGTGCCAAACTGCTAAGGCCCGTAGAAATAGCGAACCAGTGGACCGAGATCCTTACCTTCCCCCAAAATCATTCGTTTCAGAATTCTCTCGTCGGCCTTCGTGGCGTCTAAATCAGCATCTTTGCTGCAACTTGCCCAAGCTTCTCTGGACTTTTCGGTTGCAGAGACATCGGGGTCGAACACAACGCAGAAGCCACGACCTTTTAGATCACCACCCGTTGCCAGCAAGATAACGTAGTGAAAACCGGTAAACTTTGAGGTCGCTCCAGCAAATTTACCATCTGTCTTATACACCAATACTTTTTCCTTAAACGCCTTTTTAGCCAACGATGCGGCAGCAGACTGAGTTAAGTTCTCTCCTCTGCGGATTTCAATTTCGGTAGCTCTTACGTCCCAATAATGAGGAATAAATTTTAGTGCTCGGTCATGGCAATCTGCCGTCTTCCATTGAATACAGTGCGTTAGTTGCATGTCAGGTTTCATCGCTAACCATCCAGCTAACTTGTTACGTAAGGGAATTACATCGTACCCATCCGGTGTGTCTAAACAATTGCACATAACCATCTCCATTTGCTTGATGAGGTCTTGCCGGTAATTTTTGAGCGTCCACAACCTAGAGAGCAAACAACGCCTTTAGCAGCTAAGAAGTTATAGGCGAAACTCTTTACCTTGGCCATCTGGTCTTCGACTCTCATCCTATAACTTTCGAGGGCCTTACTATTTAACGCTGCTTGTATTAACTTGCCTTTTTAAGCTGCGCGATATAGCGGGAGTCGACATGGATAAATACCTACTCACCAAACAGGAGATTGATGAATACCAAGGTGTTCACAAGACCCATTTTCTAAATAAAAACGCGCAGCGGGTGAATAAGTCGCTGGGGGATTTAACCGGCCTGAGCGGCTTGGGGTTTCATATTATCCAAGTGCAACCTGGCCATGAAACCACGGAGTTTCATGTTCACTATTATGAGGATGAGTGCGTTTACATTCTTGAGGGGCAAGCCGAAGCCTGGATTGGTGAGGAACGCCACAATGTCTACCCTGGCGACTTTATTGGCTACCGGGCCGGTGGTAAGCCGCATAAGCTGGTAAATAACGGCACCAGCATCTTGAAATGTATTGTGGCAGGACAGCGCACCGAGCATGATGTGGCCGACTACCCCCACCAGCAAAAGCGCATTTATCGCAATAAGGATATGCCATGGAATCTTGTGGATATGCAGGCGATCAGCGAACCGGTAGCGGGCAAGAAAGTATAACGGTAAGCAACGAGAAACAGCGGGTATGCCGTTCAATTTACGGCATACCCGCCACAGATTATTGGGTCAGTAAGTGCTTTTCCAGAAAGGCGGCCATCATGCTGTAGTAATGCAGGGCCGTGGCCTTATCCGCACCAATATGGTGGGTACGGTTTGGATAGGCGAAAAACTCAAACTGTTTATTGTGTTTCACCAGTTCATTAATCAGTTTTTCCGAGCCCTGATAATGCACATTGTCGTCACCTGTGCCATGTATCAGCAGCAACTTGCCACTCAAATCCTTAGCAAAGCTAATAGGCGAGGTATTGTCATAACTGTCAGGATCGGTATTGGGGTTACCTGAATAACGTTCCTGGTAGATAGTGTCATACAGACGAATATCTGGCACGGGTGCCGAGGCAATGCCCACATGGAACTTGTCGCCGTGGCGGAACAACAGATTCAGGGTAGAGCTACCGCCCCCAGAATGCCCCCATACGCCAACTCTGTTGCTATCAATTACCGACCAGCGCTTGGTCATGGCATCCAGGGCGTCTACCTGGTCACGTACTGTCACTGAGCCAATCTTCTTGTAAATCGACTTACGCCAGTCACGCCCTTTGGGCGCGCGGGTGCCGCGGTTGTCTACCGAGGCGACAATAAAGCCGCGCTGCGTCAGCAGCGATTGATACAAGTAACCACTGCCACCCCAACGGTCCTGCACTGTAGAGCCCCAGGGTTCACCATACACATAAAACACAATAGGGTACTTTTTGCTGGGATCCATATTAGCCGGGAACAGAATGTAACCGTCCAGTTCTACCCCATCGCGGGCATTCACTTTGAAAAATTCATGGCGGGGCAAGCTTTGCTCTGCCAGTTTGGCATTTAGCTCCTGATTATCCACCAAGGTAATCACAGGGGCATGCTCGGCCACCTTGATAATCTGCTTAACCGGCGGCTGTCCAAACTTGGAATAGGAATGCATGGCCCAAGACGCATCATCAGACATATAGTAACTGTTGCTACCCTCAAACTCGGCAGGGGTAACGCGTTGCGGTTTGCTGGAGCCATCCAGCGCAGTACGATACAAGTAACGCTGTGAGGGATTATCCGGTGAAGCGGTGAAGTACAGCACGTTTTTCGCTTCATTCAGGGCCAGCATATCGACAATATCAAACTGACCGGGTGTCAGGTCGATAATCTGTTTTCCATCCCGAGAGACCCGATACAGATGGCGCCAGCCATCCCGTTCGCTATGCCAGATAAAGAACGAGCCGTCTTGGGACCACTTGGCCTCATAGAACCATTCCAGGAAAGCCTCGTCTTTGTCTTCCAGAATCTTGTTTAATTGATTCTGCTGCCAGTCAAACAGCCAAACCTTGTTCTGGCTTTGCGGGCGGTTCACATCCTGAATCAACAAAGTGTCACCGTTTCCTGCCCAACTGATGCGCGGAATATAGCGATCTCTGTTATCCCCACCGAGCTCTGCCCAGCGGGTTTTACCATCTTGGATGCTGACCACCCCAACTTTCACCGCCGAATTGGTTTCACCGGCTTTGGGGTAAGGAAAGCGAGTCAAAGTAGGATACGAGGCCTCGGTGTTGTTCAGCATGGTGAAGTACTTCACCTCGCTGGTATCTAGCTGCCAGTATGCAATAGCGCGATTGTCCGGGCTCCAGCGAAAACCGTCACGGATAGAAAATTCCTCTTCATACACCCAGTCGAAGTTGCCGTTTACCAGAGTGTCATTGCCATCGGTGGTGAGTGCGGTAACAGCTTTACTCCCTACCTGTTCCATGTAGATGTTGTTGTCTCGTACATAAGCCACTTTGCTGCTGTCGGGAGAGAACTTAGCAAACATCAGCTTTTTCTCGGGTGGCTGTTCACCCCCGAGCTGATAGAGTGCATTGGTGTTAAGGTTCAACAACCAAAAATCACCGCGACTGCGCGAACGCCATACCCGCTCACCGTTGGTAAATACCATCAGCCACTGACCATCCTCTGACCACTGATAGCTTTCTATACTCAAGGGTTCTTCTGCACCTTGGGGTATCAGCTTTTCAAAAGCCACCAGCACTTTACGGCCGCTTCCATCCGGGTTGTAAAACACTATGTCATTGCCTTTTACCCCGTGCTCTTCTTCATCATCCACCGCATCGGCTTCGGCATTCTCCGGCTTTGTGGTTTTCGCTGCTTCGCGTTCTTCCAGCACGGTATAACCCGTGCCATCTTCGAGCCAGGTAAAATAGGTGCTGCGTTGCTCTTTAAAGGCTTTATCCTGGTAAATTTGCTCAAGGGTCAGAGGCGATGCGATCGGTGTGTCCTGCTTGGCCGTTACCGAACAGCCCTGCAATGCCAAACCAGCAAAGACCGCCAGTACCAAGCCACGCGTTTTTGTAATTATCATGTTGTTCCTCAATGGCGAGCGCGGGTTTTATCTATGGCTGGTCTGCAGATTTCTGGACCAACCTTGTTGCAGTGCTCAGAGTAAGGCAAGCCTGGTCAGATACAAAGTCATCAGCGACAAAATAACCTAGCTTTCAGATCAGAATGAACAGTGCAAGCCTATTCGCAAAATGAGGGGGCAGAAAGACCATTTGGATATACCCCTGCACCTAATCAGTAAACTTGGCCAACAAGGCCTGATGATCTTGAAAATTCAATCCGCAGCGACGAATAAAGTCATTTAGGGCGTCCATCTCCCGACTGATTATTGTTTTATCGACAGACTTGTCCGGTCTTGGTGGCGGAAACACTCCGTAACCGGCCAGCATGCATGCCCATGATTTCGGCTGATAACTGCCCATCAAATTATGTTTATACATATCTCCAACAAAGTCCTGGCTGTGCTGCCACAAGTGCAGAATGTTGTTTAAGTTATCGGAGATATGACTGTTCGCGGCGTTATCCCGCCAATAGTCGCTATCCTGGCGTTGATTGGCTTTATAGTGACAGACAATATAATCCCTGATGCCATCAAATCTGGCATTAATGTCTTTGTTGAATTCATCCTCAAACTGGTTACTGAAATGGCCTTGCTGAAAATACTGCATAAACTGCGCAATAGTGTTGAAATAAAGCGCAATGGCCGTAGCTTCCAGCGGCTCAATAAAGCCTTGGGATAAACCCACCGCCAAACAGTTTTTATGCCAGTGCTTCTGAACTCGGCCCACTTTCATGCGCAGGTGCCTGGCCTCCACATCAGCGTCCAGTAATCCCAAATGCTGCCTTAGCTCCGTTTCCGCTTGGTCGGCATCAATATAATCGCGGCTGTATACATAACCGTTACCAAAACGATTGCGCAGCGGGATCTTCCAGGCCCAACCATTGGTAAGGGCAGTGGAACGGGTTTCAACAGGCAGTCGTTCAGCGATGGGACTTGGCATCACCACGGCTGCATCATTAAATAAGTTCTGTTTGTAACTGTTAAAGTTAACGCCCAAGCCTTGTTGTAGGAGCAACGCGTTAAACCCTGAACAATCAATAAAAAAGTCTGCGGCTAACGACATACCATCACTGAGCTTAACGGCGCTGATATTTCCTTGTTGATTAAGCTCAACATCAGTGACATGCCCCTCAATTCTTGTCACGCCGCTACGCTGCGCCTGTTCGGCGAGAAACTGCCCCAACAAGGCAGAGTCAAAGTGATAGCCGTATGCCACCCCAAAAGGAAAAGACTCGGCTGGCAAAGGGCCTAAATGCTGCCTTGTCAGGTAGGTTTCCAGAAAATACTTATCGGGATGTGCATCAACAGCATAACCCTGCATTCTGGCCTGGATATGCTTAAAAAACAGCGGCAGAGTGAACACATCGTCCGTCTGCGCAGCAAAGGGATGAAAGTAAGACTCAAAGCCAGCAATGCTTGACCATTTATCAAAGGTGATGCCGTTTTTATAGGTGGCATTACAGTGCGGCATCCACTGCTGGTCACTGACATTAATCGCATCAAAAAATAACTTAAGATGCGGTGTACTCCCCTCTCCTACCCCGATAATACCTATGTCTTTCGACTCAACCAGGCTGATATCAACATCCTGCCATTTAGCGGCCAACAGATTCGCCGCCATCCAACCCGCCGTGCCGCCGCCGACAATCAGTATCTTTCTGGGTTTACTATTTAGCATCACACTTTACCTGTGCCTTATTTTTGTAATTTTTTAATAAAGTAATCTTTGACGGCCCGCACATATTCAGAGGTGAGTTTGCCCAAAATATGATGCTGGTGCGGCGGAATGTAAGAGACGGGATCTACGCCCTGTTTAAATAAGTAATGGTCGAACATATGGCGCCAGGCTTCGCGCTGTTTGGGCGAGAGCTCCCGCATGGCCAGCAAAGCCAGATTCAGACTGTCTATGGCACTAGGCGACACAGCATCAGGTGCCGATGAGCCATTCCACCAGTAGTTCATCAGTGCATTGACCTTGTCCAGCGATTCCACATGATGCCACCACAGCATAGGAATAAAGATGGCATCGCCCGCTTCAAGCTCGGCGCTAACGGCTTCGACCTGGGCCTTTTTAAACAGGGGAAAGCGCTCAAAGTCGGGATTATGAATATCCACCAAACTGGTGGGAGCACCGGCCGGGGTAAAATTGAGCGGGCCGGGATATAAATGGCCGGTTTGCGCGGGCGGAAACAGTATAAAGCGCCGCCGCCCGGCCACCACGCAGGCAAGATTATCAGAACCATCATAATGGGTGCTGACAATGCCCTCATTGCCAACCCATAAACGAGGGGCCAGCTCAGGGAAAAACTCGCTGCAGTTTTGCTCAATCAAGCCCGGTAAAAGGTCGTTTATCTGGGCATTCTGCATAGAGATCGCCGGGTAGACCTCTCTGTCAATCAGCTCAAGCAAGCGCCCCAAAAACAGATCAAAACGCTCCTCACCACTTAAGTAGTTAACATCTGTCATCTCGTCATTGTAATAAAAGCGCTTATTGGCCGCCGGCGGTGCCACCACCATTCTGGCCTTCTTGCCTTGGTAAAAGCTAAGCAGGTAGGCGGTAAACGCATCGGGCCCCTTGCCAGCAGACGCCACAAGCGGCCAATTTTCCGCAAAGCCACGAATGACCACAGGCTTTTGTTCGGGCACAATCTGCTCAAAAAACTGCCCGGCGGTCAGCGTCGAATATTCCGCAATCTTTTTGTATTCTGTCATAGGCGCCAGTTGCCTCCTGTCAGCAGCCAACCTCCACCACTTGCCATTCCGCTATTCATAAAGCCGGACAATGGGCCTGAAGATAATCATGATGGCTTGGCATGTTTTGTACTTCACGGAGGATCTGTTGACGATTTTCATTTAGGGTTCGGGTCAGCGCATCGGAATTAAAGGCATCCAGCAGCGGGTGGTACTTGTGGGGCCGCTGCTTCATCCCTTCTAAAATGGCATACCAACTATCGCTGGTAAAAAACTGCCCCGGAGTATGTTCAAGCTGCCCGCGTTTTTTGAACACGCGGATTTTCTCTCTCACACTGTCCGGCACCGGCATGTTCTGACACCAGCGCCAAAACTCACTGTCTTTACGCCCTGAGGTGCAGTAATGGAGGATAATGAAATCACGGATCTCTTCATAATCCTGGTCGATTTTTTGGTTAAAGCTACGCTCATTGTCCCCATCAAAATCCCGGTCAGGGAAGTGCTTGATAAAGTGCACCAGGGTTTTATACACCAGATGAATGGCGGTTGATTCGAGCGGCTCTAAAAATCCGCCAGCAAGGCCCAGGGCAAGGCAGTTGTTATGCCAGATTTTCTTGCGCTTGCCGGTTACAAAGGGGATCACCCTGGGTTCATTCAATAGTCGGCCCTGGACACTGCTTAACAGGGTATCCATGGCTTTGTCATCAGAACAAAACTGACTGGCAAACACATAACCATTGCCGCTTCGATGCTGTAGCGGGATAGACCAAGTCCAACCGGCCTCACGGGCTGTCGCCACAGTATAAGGAACGGGAGGCGCAACGTTTTTTGTTTGTACCGTCACCGCACGGTTGCAAGGTAAATAATCTGACCAATCCAGATAACCTGTTTGCAGGCTTTGTTCGATAAGCAGCCCTTTAAAGCCGGTGCAGTCGATATAAAAATCACTGTGAATCTCACCGCCATTGTCCAGCGCCAGGCCTTGGATAAAGGACCTATGGTCAAGAACCACCTGATTTACCGTCGCTTCAATGCGGTTTACTCCGCGCTGCAAACAAAGTTCGCGCAAGAAACGTGCAACCAGCGCCGCATCTAAATGCAAAGCATGCGCGTAACCGGCTTGCACCCAGTTTTGAGGCTGTAGGGGGCGCAGCATAAAGCGCTGTTGCTCTGCCATGATTGCCCCAGGTGAATAATCCAGCCAGCGGGCGTCAGAGCCATCTGCCACCGACTTAAGCCAGGCCTGGTAAAAGTCGAAGCCATTGATGTCTTTGCCCACTCTGCCAAAAGGGTGAAAAAATTGTTCACCTGGCAATGACCAGTCATCAAAACGTATACCTAATTTAAAACTGGCTGAGGTGGCCTGAATAAATTCTTTGAGATTGATTTGGCAGGCCTGGATAAAATCCATAATGGAGGGCACGGTAGACTCACCCACCCCAATGGTGGCAATGTCGGGAGACTCCACCACAGATATTTGTATGCCACTGCCTCTTAGGGCACTGGAAAGTAAGGTGGCAGCCATCCAACCTGCAGTACCACCACCAACAACACAGATGGACGTTAAGGCATTTTGCATTATAAAAACCGAATCAGGTTAATCAGCATCCGCTGTTATCACACCAATATTCAACTCCAAGTCCTTAGCATTAAATAAACTGCGCAGTATTACTACTGCGCAGTTATTATCGACTCGCCTTAACGGGATTAGAAGGTTGCACGAACCGTTAATGCATAACGACGGTCACTGGTAAAGGTGAACGCATCGGTCAGCCTACCTGCTTGGTTCTGCTGGTATTGGGTTTCGGTGTCGGCGCCCAGCACATTATTCACCTGCAATCCCACCTTAACGTTTTCGTTTATGGTGTAAAACAGGCTGGCATCCATCATGCCCTGTGCCTTTGAATAAGCCGGAACGAATTCTTCCGACTCACGCAGTGTCAGCAGATATTCTGAACGCCAGGTATAAGCCAGACGGAAAGATATGTCGTCCTTCTCATACATACCGACAATATTAAAGTTCTGATCAGAATAGCCTTGCAGAGGTAATCCGGTGAACTGACGGAATGAGTTGCGGTTATCAGTAATAGGTACACCCGCACCGTTAAACTGAATGGCTTGGGTAGGGGTCGTATTCGGATCCTCCAGGCCGTTCTGATCGATATAGGTGTAGTTAACCTGCAGACCTAAACCACTCCACATACCCGGCAACATGTCGTAAAACTGGGAATACGACACTTCAAAGCCGCGCAATGTACCTGACCCTGTGTTATCCGGACCATAGGCAGAAATCGGATAAACCGTACCGTCAACTTCAAGCTCGGTTGAGAAACTCTTGTTGCGAATAATATTGGACAGTTTTTTGTGGAACACACCAACCGTCAATGAGCCCGCCGGGGCAAAATACCATTCGGTGGTCAAATCCAGGTTAACTGACTTCTCAGGCTTTAAGAATGCATTACGCGCATTGGCGCTGATCTCAATGTTCTGCAGGTCCACCGTGGGGTTGGTTTCTTCGTCCTTCGATTCATTGGGGTTTTGATAAACCTCCTGATAATCGAGACTCACCACCATCTTGTTGGCTGCATCCACCAGGCTCGGATAATACAATCCTTCTGAGGCGCCAAATCTCACCACCACATCATCTGTTAACCCAAAGCTCAGGTTTAAGCTCGGCAACACCGTGGTGTAGTCCGTTCCCTTAATCGTACTGGCAAAAGACTCGCCAGAGGCCAAATCGAAAATACTGGGGTATTTGCTCAACATCACCTGATACAAGGAACCGGTTTCATCGGTGCCTCGTCTGGACGTGGCGGGTAAATTAATCCCACCGGTAGATTCCAACTGATAGTTTACATAGCGTAAGCCTAAGTTACCTTTGACCAGAATATCGGACAGCTCAACATCAAAGTCGGCGCGCACATAGAACTCGGTGCGGTCGGTTTTGCTTGAGCTGATATGACGAGGCGCAAAATGGCTGAAAGAGCGGTCCGCTAAATCTTCATAAGGCAAGGCGCAACCACCGCTTCCGTCCATGGCATTGCCCAGCGCACTCCAGGTTCCACAGGCATCACGTAAGGTTTGCTCATAATTCTTCGCAAGGTCCATACGAGGGAACAAGAAACTGTTGTTAGCACCAACAAAGGTATTGCCATTGTAGTGGTCGGCAAAGCTGATTCTGTCATACAACTCAGGCACGACTTGCGGCGACGCATTGTAAGAAGCCAGCGCCTGCCAAGGCGTGCCAAGCGCCTGCCAGCCCTCGTAATTGGTATCACGGACAATCAGCTCTTTCTCGGAATAATAAAGCCCGGCTTTGATGGCAGTAAATGCCCCATCCAGACTATATACAAAGTCCACTTTATAACTATCGGAGCTCGCCTCGTTATGCTCTTCCTGCTGCATACCCGATGCCAGTCGCAAAATAGGGTTGGTATTCACTTCAACATCAGGAGGCGTAGAGGTATTGGCATTGAGGAATTCAATACTGGGTGTGGAGCCCCTTAAGTCCAGGAAAAATGGCGCGTTATCTCTGGTTTGATTACCGTTGATTCTGGAAGTGACCGAGTTGTTATGCACAATCTGTTCAGAATCAATATGTTGATAATCAACTACGGCGGTTAAACGGTCAGTGGCTTTGAACACCAAGTTAAACGAGGTGTCTTTTACCGTACTCTCGTTGTAGTTGTAGCGAGAACGGAACTGCAGAGGCAACTCGGGTTCATTCTGGCGTCCAACACCAGAGGTCAGATAACCGTCAGCATCAACAGTTAAAGGGCGTCCATCGTCGCTTTCATCAAACCACTGAATGGCATCTGGCGCATAAGGCAAGAACCCACGGTCACCGGAAGCGATAACATACTCGCGCCATTCCAGTGATGCCTTAGAATCAATGTGTTCCAAGGTGGCTTTAATTCTTTCATCGGCGCTTTGCCATTGCAGTGAAGCGGTAAAACCGCGGCGCTTACGGTCGTTTTCAGCGCTTGCCATGGTAAAGTTTGCTGGCGCATACCAGGTCACGCCATCGGGCTGACCTTCAAGAGCGCGTCCTTCGTACTTAGGCACATAAGCGGCCTGATCTTCTTCGCTATAAACAACAGTATCTTCAAAGCCTGCACCGCAGGCACGCCAATCTGATGCGCCTGGAATACACGGGTTGGAATAAAGTCCGGCATGTACACCAGGGCTGGGTGTACCCCATTCATCGTAAGAAAATACATCGATGGGTCCACGGCTATGGTAGTTGCCTAAACCAAAGCCATCGCCTCGGGTTCTGTATTCAGAGTTTGACGCGGCAACCAATAAACCAAACTTGCCGGAGTCCGTGTCCCAGTTATCGGAAAACAAAGCACTAAATGACGGCGTGGTTTCTTCGCGATAATCACCGTAGTTTGCTTGTGCACTCACGGCCACCAGACGGTTATCAGAATCAAACGGCTTGCGGGTCACCAAATTTACCGTACCGGCAATGCCGCCAGAAATAAGATCCGCCGTCTGGTTCTTTACCACTTCCACGGCACCCAGCAGCTCGGCGGGGAAATCCTCGTAGCTAAGGCCGCCATAAGGGTTGGCGCTAAAACTGTCACGCCCATTAATTTCGCTGCGCACACGGTCTAAACCGCGCACTAAAACGCTGGTTCCTTCGTCTGCATAGTGCTTAGGGTCGTCGGATGCAGCAAAGCGCTCAATAGTAACGCCAGGAACACGCTGCAAAGCTTCAGTAACAGACTTATCAGGTAACGCGCCGATATCAGAAGCAGTGATGGCATCTTTTACCGTATCGGCAAAGCGCTTTATGTTCTGAGCGGTCTGCAGACTTTGGCGAATGCCGCGAACCTCAATGACTTCCGTCGACTCCTCAACATTCAGCTCTTGCACAGCAGTTTCCTGCGCAAAGGCGGACATCGACAGCGAACAGGACATGGCTGCTGATATCGCTATCACCAGGCGTTTTCTCTGAAATTGACTAGACATGTTTTACCCTCAATGTGTTTCTTATAATGTTTGCTATTGTCATAACCCCAGCTTCATTTATCGATGCCAGTACCTTGTCTCATCTCTTAACAACAGGATGACAGCGCTGTCATTTAAAAAATACGAAAGTGGCAGCACCCCAACAGGTTTACTTCCCCTTACAACCATGTAGGAGCAGTGCATGTATTTATCTTCTCATCAAAAACAATGCACCGAGTCACAAGTACCAAGGCTTCCCTGCGACCTGAAAGTTAATAAATAACTATATATTTTTATAATTTTAGTTATTTATTAACATCATTTAACATTAAGGTGGTTATTAATTCAACTGCATTTTGCCTTAAGGCTTGTCTGTTTTTTTGTGGATCGCAGCCATCGGGCTGCCTCATAAAGGCGTGGCTAACATCTAGAAATATTAATTGGTGGGCTTGTGGATATGGAGCAGAGGTTGGCAGCCGTCCACTGGTAGAAGCAAAATCCGTCGCGGAGCGTTTTCTGTGTTAAGTCTCCGTCAGCCAATATTGCAAAGCCCGGCAACAAACAGAAAGCCACCCGCTTGGGTGGCCTCTATTAGCAAAGAATCAACCGGGCAAACGGCCAGCGAACTGGCGTATAAACTGCCCGTCTGCGTCCTCAATACTCAAGTCATAAGCGCGATTAGCATCCATATTCAAGAGCACAGACTTACCCGAAGTCAGCGGTTGCATCTCATCTTGCTGGCCCTGCCGATAACGCAACGTCTGGCCCTGCCCCTGAAGTTGTAAACCCTGACGGGTGCGCTCCAGAGTAACACTGACCTTTTCGTCCTTATGACCTTTAAAGCGACGGTGGAAACCTTCCGGCCCCATTAGCTGCAAGTCATAACGTCCCTCGATGAGTGGCCATTCGGCCCGTAATCTTCCCTTGGCTGCCAAGGTATAACGCCTGGGGATGGCGCCAAGATTCAATCGGTCGTAAACCTGCAGCACCACGGCCCGCTGACTGAGGTTTTGCATTTGCACCACCAGCTTGTCGGCTTTTATGCTGCAGTCGACATTCAGTTCGTACAGACAAGGCCGGTATGGTTTATGCCCAGGTAGCTGAGCAATCTCGGTTAACTTGGCCGGAATTGGCGGTACGGTACGCTGCTTAAACTCAGCAGCACGCAATGCATCCTGATAGGGCGCGGGTAAATGCGGAAAGCTGGTTTTGTTGGGATTGGCAAAATCAAAAGCACTGAGAAAATCCCCACAAACCGCCCGTCGCCAGGGGCTGATATTAGGTTCCATCACGCCAAAGCGGGCTTCCAGGAAACGGATCACCGAGGTGTGGTCCATCACCTCAGAGCACACATAGCCACCGCGGCTCCAGGGCGACACCACATAAGCCGGCACACGTGGCCCCAAGCCATAAGGTCGGCCTCTTAGTTCGGGCTTATCCAATTTGGCATTATGTTTGTCCGGGTGTTGATGGTATTCCCCCTGGGTCGAAATTTGTGAATGACCGGCAAAACCGCCATCCGAATCGGCATCTGGTGATGGGGGAGCTGGCGGCGGTACATGGTCAAAAAAGCCGTCGTTTTCATCAAACATGATAAATAACACAGTTTTAGCCCACACGTCCGGATTGGCGGTCAGCGCGTCCAGCATGTCAGCGGTATAGGCTGCGCCTTGCGCTGGACTCGACGGGCCGGGGTGCTCGGAACCTTCTGCGGTGGCAATCACATAAGACACCGCCGGCAAACGGTCGGCCAGTACATCTGCCTTCAGCCTGTCCAGTGCGCGGGTTGTCAGCGCACGTTTTAGCAACTCGGGGTCAGCGCCTTCGCGCTTGGCATAGGCATCACGGTAGGCTTTAAAGCCTACCAGCGGATTGTCGGTGAAGTTATCACCCATATCCTGATAAATAGTCCAGTCGATACCCGCCTGTTGCAAACGCTCGGGGTAGCTCATCCAGGTATAGGACTCTTTGGGGCCGTCATTTTCCGGCAGATTGTCATGGGAGTTGCCCACTGCCGGTCCGCCAAATTGGCCCTGACCATCATTGCAGCCGGTCCACAGAAACAAGCGATTGGGGTTGGTACCTGCGTGCATAGAACAATGGTAGGCATCACACAGGGTAAAGGCATCGGCCAGGGCAAACTGGAAAGGCATATCCTGTCGCTCAAAATAGCCCATGGCATGCATGTGTTTGGCATCCGGCCACTGGTCCATTCTGCCGTGGTCCCAAGCGAACTGCGCATCTGTCCAGGAATGTGGGGTACCTTCTATCCGCATATGGGCAAAGGTCTGGCGGGTATTTAACGGGAAAGGTGAAATCAATTCAGGGCCAGGCTGGTTGGTATTCAACTGGGTAAAGACCGTACGTTCGGCCATACCGGCAACAGCTTTAACCGGTGCCGGATAGGGATCAGAAAAGCCCCGCACCCCTGGCATAGTGCCAAAATAATGGTCGAAGGAACGGTTCTCCTGCATCAGGATCACCACATGCTGCACATCCTCAATCGTGCCGCTTTTTACTCGCGCCGGAATACTCAAGGCCCTGGCGATTTGTGGGTAAGCCATGGCCAGCCCCGCCACCCCGCTGCCGGCCAAAAACTGCCGCCGACTGATACCACTCATAACGAACTCCTGTGTTAACCCGACAGGCTATTCAGCCGGTCGGAAAAAACAAAACGGGCCGCAGCTGCAATCAACCACGGCCCTGCCATAGTCACCGCATTAGAAATCGGCGCTGATGGACAAGCTGACGGTACGCGGGGCTGACGGGAACACCGAGCCACTGTATACGCCGCTGATAAACTCCTGATCAAACAGGTTGTTGACGTTCAAACGTGCCGACAGCCCTTTCAGGTTGGGAGCGATATTGGCTAAATCCACACCCACGTAGAGATCCGATACGGTGTACGACGGTGCCACCTGGGCATTGTCGTAGTTAATGTATCTGTCACCCACAAAGCGCAGTGACATACCCGCACTTAGCACTTCCCCCATGTAGTCGGCCGCCACCACATACTGGGTTTTAGGTGAACCATGTACACGGTTACCGGCAACAACTTTGGCTTCTTCATCCAGCGCCGCGGAGCCCGTGCCGACAAAGGTGGCTTTATTGTAGGTGTAAGAACCAGAAAGACTGAAACCATTGCCCAGATTGTACGAGGCCATCATTTCCAGACCATTACTATCGATACCGCCCAGGTTGTAATACACCCCATCCACCTGGCTAAGGTAGTCGATACCTGTCACGGCACCGTCTTCGATAAACACAATACGGTTTTCAAAGGCAATATCGTAGTAAGTCACGGCGAATTGCAGGTCACGTCCTTCGTATCGCATTCCCACTTCAATATTTTCTGCGGTTTCTGGCTCAATACGCGACAACTCTTCTGCACTAGAGCCGCCAACGCGGTCTTTACTGATGGCAGAGAAGTTCTCGGAATAACCGGCAAACACCTCCAGACCTTCAACCGGCGTGATGTAGTTCACCCCAAAGGAGAATAAAGGATCAGAGCTGGAAGAGTGGGAGACAGGCTGATCGCTGCCGATAGGCTGATGATAGTCGGTGTCGACCTTAAACTTCTTCAAGCCAAGACGTGCGGTAAAGTCGCCCATATGCGCCACTTCTTCGAGGTAGTACATGGTCTCGTCAATTTGATATTCGCTGATGTACTGCACCCAGTAAGGCTTTTTATCGAAGGCCGGGCCAACCAGTACGTTGCTGATCTTGTGCCAGTCACGCGTACTGGACGATTCACCATCTTCATACCAGATCCCGCCGCGCAGGCTGTGCTCTATGCTGCCGGTGGTAAAGTGGTAAGCCACATCAGCAGTAATCCCCACCCTGTCATTAGTGTAGTGAGTATGGCGGTAAGACATCACAGGTAATACGTTGTTGGCATAGCAAGCCGGATCATTGTTTTTATTAAAGCCAACAGTAGGTACACAGCTGTCACTCGGCACTGCTGCGCTGCCATCCGGGTTCACAAAGAAGAAACGGTCAATCTGCGAACCGCCATATTGGGTTTCGCCACCAACAAACTCAGATTGCGGGTTGCCCGCGCCGTCGTCTTTAATATTAACCAGATAAGGCGGCACCCAGTCACCGCGCCCTTTCATACGGTGCTTGTATACCGAGGTTTGGAAATCCCAGTCACCAAAATCTTTTTCTACCTTTGCGTAGGCAAAAGTGTTTTCACGCAGGGCACGCCAGCCGTCCCGATAGTATTCATTGACCGCAGGAATATCCGTCCAGGTCATATGCAAAGCATCGTTACGCGGATTATTGTTGTAGTCATCCAAAGAGATGGTTTCAAACTCGTGTTCGTTGGCGTCGTTATAGGAGATAAAGCCGGTCAGCTTATAGCCGTCAATCTCGGAGGTGATTTTGGCCATACCATAATCACGGGTTACCTCAGCCGCATTGTTGATCCAGTCTTTTACCGACGACGATGAAGCACTGACAAAAGCATGGGTATTAGCAGCAATTTCGCCGGTGTCGTAGCGGAAGTAATATTTACGCGCATCCTGGTCGCCAAAGGCGGTAACCAAGCGCATGGCCTGCTCATCCAGCGGGTCACGGGTAATAAAGTTAAGTGTACCGCCCAGGGCTTCGTTGGAGCGTGAGCTGATATCGGCAGTGCCCTGACCCACTTCTACGGTTTCCAATTCCAGCACGTCAATATAACGGTTGGCTTTACTGCCGCCGCCATAGCTGGAACCGCCATTGGGCAGACCATCGATAGTCGTACCAATTTGGTTTGCACCGCCGCCAGTGTTAAAGCCGCGCATAAAGATTGCCGTCAGCCAGTCAGAGGCACCAAAGTAGTCGCCTTGGGTAACCAGTACGCCCGGTAGTTCATTTAATACGTCGTTAACCGAAGCTACTGCAGCCTGGCGTTCAATCATGGTGTCGGAAACATGAGACGTTGCGAAAGTTTGCTTTTGCCCCAGTACCACAATTTCATCAATATTTGAGTTATCAGCAGTTTCTGCGTTCTCCTCTGCGATAGCGGCCTGGCTGATACCAAGTGCAAGCGCAGATAAAGCGAAGCGTTTGAGGTTAATGTGCATCTGTGTTCCTTAAGTGGTTGTGAATCTTCGGGGCAAAGTTTTAACAACCTAAGATGACAAAAACATGATACTTTTATTGCTTTACGTTGTTTTGCATTGTTTTATGTTGGTTTTTATAGTGCTATATACGAGTTTAGCCATAGATTCACAGCGGGAGATCTTATGACCACGGCAGAGCGCTTAATCGAAGTCATGAATATTTTACGACTGGAACAGTCCTGCTCGGTCAATGAGCTGGCCAACCGGCTGAACGTCACCATGGAAACTATCCGCCGGGATATTCGTAATCTGGAGCGCGATGGTAATGTGATCAAGCTGCATGGCAGCGTGCGCTTGCCAGACGTGCTGCTTGAACCCAGCTACAAAAAACGCATCAATATGAATGCAACGCAAAAACAGGCTATTGGCCTATGCGCCGCCGATTTAGTGCAGGACGGCATGACAGTGTTTATCGACTGCGGTTCCACCAGCTATTGGCTGGCCAGGGCATTAAAAAAAGCGCGCGGGTTGCAAGTGGTGACCAACTCATTGGATATCACCAACGAAGTGCTGGGTCGCCAGGACTGGCGCTGTGTTTTTGTCGGCGGTCAGATGAATACCGACTACCGCGCCGCGCTGGATCAGGAAGCCATTAACCAGGCTCGCCGTTTTGTGCCTGACTTGCTGTTTATGTCTATCAGTGCACTTGATGCCGAGCGGGGTTTTTTGGATTTGAACCTGCAGGAAGCCGACTTTAAACGCTCCCTGCTGGGCAATGCCCGTAAAAAAATCGTGTTAGCCGACGCCAGCAAATTCAGTAAGGCCGGCGCCATACTCACCGCGGATTTCCAGGATATTGATATGCTGGTTTGTGACCAGATGCCGCAAGGCGAGCTTGCCGACGCCCTAAATCACGCCGGTGTGGAAATAATGGTGGCCCCGACTAAGGCTTAAGCACCAGAAAAAGAACACCACCTGCCAATTACCCTAGCGATCGTTTTCCTCGCACCTCTCGTATAAATCGCTCTGGCAACTCAGAGGAGCGATGGTGGCAGGAAAACACGGACTCTTTATTTTTAACCGTGACCTTAGGGTTCAGGACAATCTGGCCCTGCTAGCTATCTGTAAACAAGTGGATAGCCTGGATTGTATCTATGTGCATAATCCGGCACAGGCGAGCGCTGATGCTTATGGCTGTCAGCAGTTGGGGCAACACTCACAGCGATTCCTGCTACAAAGTTTGCACCAATTAGACATTGAGCTGCAATTGTTCGGACAACATCTCAAGGTGCTGTCCGGCCCTTTGCTAAGCAGCATCGACAACTATCTCCGGCACCACCAGATTGATCTGGTGGTACAAAGCGCTCCTTACGGCACCAACGAGCAACGCCTGGCAGATTCGCTGGCGAACAAGCTTTCAGACCTGGACATTGCGTATCAGCAGGTCTGGCAACATACGCTTTTTTCTCAGGTGCAACTACCCTTTAATCTGGAAGCCTTACCCGCCCATTTCACACCTTTTCGGCAAAAAATCGAGCCTCTTTTTCCTGACGTTGCCAACAGCCACGCACTGATTTCAATGCCACCACCAGCGACAAATGCTTCCCCCTTAGCGGCTTTTTTACAAGACACCAAACAACACATCCAAGACTTTCGGGGCGGCAATCAGGCCGGTATTGCCCATCTGGAAGCGTACTTCGGCACTGATGCACCTCTGACATACAAACAAACCCGTGACCAACTGGACAGTTGGACATCCTCAAGCAAGCTTAGCCCCTGGCTGGCCTGGGGCTGTTTGTCGGTGCGCCAGGTTTGGCAACAGATATTGAATTACGAACAGCAAAAAGGGGCGAATCAATCCACCTACTGGCTTAAGTTTGAGCTGCTCTGGCGGGAATACTTTCACTGGTATTTGCAACGTCATCAGCACAAGGTGTTTCGTTTCTCCGGCATCAACGGGCGTGCGCCGCTGACCACCTTCCATGCAGACTATTTTGCCATGTGGTGTGCAGGTAATACGCCTTATCCTTTGGTTAATGCCATCATGCACCAACTTAACCAGACCGGTTACATCAGCAATCGCGCCCGCCAGATTGCCGCCAGTTGCTGGGTAAACGAATTGCAAGGAGACTGGCGTTACGGTGCCGCGTATTTTCAACAACAACTGCTGGATTATGATGTAGCAGTTAACTGGGGAAACTGGCAGTACATCGCCGGGGTAGGCGCAGATCCTAGAGGTGGCCGCCGTTTTGATCTGGAAAAACAAACACGCCTGTATGATCCGGATGGACGCTACATCCGCCGCTGGCAGGGTCAGGCCACTTGCCAGCCATTGGCAACTAGGGATGCCGTTGGCTGGCCAATGCCGGCCTCGGGAGACGGAATATCGGCAGGCAGCCAAGCATGAGTGCGCCGAATAAGCCGCCCCTGAATATCGTCTGGCTCAAACGGGATTTGCGCTTGTCTGATCACGCCCCCCTCTGCCAGGCAATGCATGCTGAGCATCCGGTGTTACTGGTCTACATTGTTGAGCCCATGCTCTTGCGCGACCCCCATTACGATCTTCGTCACTGGCGCTTTATTTACCAGTCGCTGGCCGATATGGCGCGACGGTTGCCCCCACAAGCGCTATTGGTACTGGAGGGGAAGGCCCTGGATTGCTTCAATCAGTTGGCCAGGCTTTACAGTATCAGGCAGATCTGGAGTTATCAGGAAACCGGCCTGAGCAATACCTTTGTGCGTGACAAAGCCGTTGCTACGTGGTGCCGGGCCAACCACATAACGTGGCAGGAGTTTCAAACCGCTGCGGTAATCCGTGGCCTGCCACACAGAGAGCACTGGGATCAAGCCTGGCAACAAGTGATGCGCGCGCCCCTTAACCAGGTGCGACTTGAAGACATTCCCTGGCTGTCGGCAGATAGCGAGCGGCTCGCATTATTAACCAGGTTCAACGCACCAGACAGTTGGCAAAAAACCGATCCGCACTTTCAAACCGGCGGAGAAAGGGCTGCGTTTAGCACGCTCAACAGTTTTTTTGCCGGGCGGGGCAAAAATTATGCGAAAGCCATCTCCAGTCCCGAACACAGCCGTGAAGGGTGCTCGCGCCTTTCCCCTTACCTGGCATGGGGCAACATCAGTTTGCGTCAGTGCTATCAGCATCTGATCCAACATTGGCAACGCCCTGGCTGGCGCTATGCGCTAGAGGCCCTGTCATCCCGCTTGCACTGGCACTGCCACTTTATTCAGAAGTTTGAAAGCGAATGCCGCATGGAGTTTGAGCATATTAACCGCGGCTATAACACGTTACCTTACCTGCAAGGCCCAGATACCGAAACGCGCCTGGCCGCCTGGCAACAGGGGCAAACTGGCTACCCTCTGGTTGACGCCTGTATGCGCTGCTTACATGCCACGGGTTACATCAACTTTCGTATGCGAGCGATGCTGGTGAGTTTTCTTTGCCATCATCTGATGCTCGATTGGCGCCTCGGTGTCGCCCATCTGGCCCGGCTGTTTCTCGACTTTGAACCCGGCATTCATTATCCGCAGTTTCAAATGCAGGCTGGCGTGACCGGCACCAACACCATCAGAATTTATAACCCGGTTAAACAATCAGAAGAACAGGACCCGCAAGGCCACTTCATCCGTCGCTGGGTTCCCGAGCTCAACGACCTACCAACCGCCCTGATCCATCAGCCCTGGCACATCACACCCATGGAACAGCAGATGTATCAGGTGCAGTTGGGAGTAAATTATCCCTTGCCCCTGGTAGATCTCCAGCAAAGCGCCCGGCATGCCAGGGAACTGCTGTGGGCATGGCGAAAACGCAGCGAAGTAAAACGTGAAGCCAGCCGCATTCTGGCCCGGCATGTGAGGCCTGGCTAAATGAAAAGAAAGGGGAAAACCGTCAGTAAAGCCAACCTGCCCACCAAGGTCTGCATGCAGTGCCAGCGCCCCTTTAGTTGGCGCAAGAAGTGGCAGAAAAATTGGGACGAGGTGAATTTCTGCTCGAAACGCTGCAAACAACCACAGAAAACAGATATGTAAATACTCGGTTACATGATGCGGGTTGCGCATGGTGCGTTGAGCTGTTTCAATTCTCTGCCAATGAGCCAAAATAACTGGCTGATCTAGCTAACTTTATTTCAAGCAACAGCGCCTCACTAACGCTGTTTGAGATTCAGGCACCTGAAGGAAATAACAAGATGAAAAAGACCACCCTTGCCCTGTTATTGGGTTCACTCTCTACTCTCGCCGCAGGCCCGGCGTTGGCCGGTACCAAAATGCTGCAATCCCCCACCATCAGCGATAGTCATATTGCTTTTGTGTACGCGGGTGATATTTACCGCACCGATAAAAAAGGACAGAACGTTACCCGCCTAACCAGCCATGCAGCAGAAGAAAATCAGCCGCATTTCTCCCCAGATGGCAAATGGCTGGCCTATACCGGCGCTTATGACAACAATCAGGACGTGTATATTATTCCCACTCAGGGTGGTCAGCCACAGCGCCTGACTTGGCATGCGGGTAGAGATGAGGTGGTTGGCTGGTCCAAAGACGGCAAAGCCGTGCTGTTCACTTCCTATCGTGAAACCGCCAATGGCCGTACCGGCCAGTTGTATCAGGTGAGTATCGAAGGCGGTCTGCCAGAGCAGATTATGCGCGCCACCGTGGCCGACGCGGATTTGTCTGCCGATGGCCGTTACCTGGCCTATAATCCCCATCAACCGGCCCATCGTGGCGGCAGTGGCTGGCGTAACCACCGCGGCGGCACTACCCCGCCGGTGTGGATTTACGATCTGAAACGCCATAGCTACGAAGAAGTCCCTCACGGCAATTTCAGTGACACTAACCCCATGTGGGTCGGTGACAAGGTGTATTTCCTGTCTGATCGCAATAAAAGCCGCCAGTTGTTCGCCTTCAACAAAGGCAAACTCAACCAGGTTACCGACAACACCCAGTGGGACATCACCAGCGCTGATGCCCACGGCGATGAGGTTGTTTATGCACAGGGCGGCGAGCTCTATGTGCTGGACAGCAAAAAAGGCCGCAGCACTAAGCTGGATATCAGCCTGAATGTGGACTTGCCGCAGTGGCGCGCCGAGTGGAAAGACGCCATGCCGTCGATGACCAACGCGGTGCTTTCGGCCACTGGCAAGCGGGTCCTGATCAGTGCCAGGGGCGAGATTTTCAGCGTACCGGTAGAAGACGGTGCTACCAAAAACCTTACCACCAGCAGCGGTAAGAACGAGCGTGACGGCCTGTGGTCACCCAGCGGTGAGGAGCTGGTGTATATCACCGATGAAAAAGGTCAGTACCAAATCGTGGTCGCCGACCAGTTTGGCCAGGAAAAGCGCCGCTTCGCCGCTACCGACAAACCTGCCGATGTGTATCTTCGTCATATCAGCGGTGACGGCAAACACCTTATCTTCAGCGATTCCCGCCAAAAGCTGTGGTTAATGGCGCTGGACTCAGGCAAGAAAACCGAGGTGATGGAAGATATCGCCATGCTGGGTTTTGACAGCGCAGTATCAAATGACGGTCGCCTGCTTGCCTATACCAAGCGCAATACCAACTATCTTGCCGACCTCTATGTGTATGAGATTGAAACAGGTAAACACCACAAAATCACAGACGGGATGAGCAACAGTGCGCTACCCGCTTTCAGCCCTGACGGTCAGTACCTGTACTTTGCCTCGTCCACCAACAGTGGCCCAACGGCCTTTTTCCTGGATATGAGCACCCAGGAAAAACCACAGCGTTTCGGCCTGTATGCCGTGGTTTTGGATAAGCAGGGTAAATCGCCACTGCTGCCTAAACTGGCCGATGAAGAGGCAAAACCTGACGACAGCGATAAGGATAAAGACGCCAAGGACAATAAGGATAAAAAAGACGACAAGGATAAAGCCAGTAAAGCCGCTGACCTCGATGGCGTAGCGCAGCGTGTGGTGGCCCTGCCGGTAGATAAACGTTTCTACACTAAGCTGGCGGTAGGCAGTGACAATAATCTGTATTTTGTCGAACACAGCCAGGCCGGTGCCGCGGTGGAAGCCAGCGGCAACCCCGAGCGTGACGCCGATCTCAAGCGTTTTAATCTGGAAAAACGCGAAGTACAGGATGTAGAAAAGCAGGTGTTTGATATCAGCACCTCCGCCGACGGTAAAGTGCTGTTGCTGACCGGTAAAGGCAATAAGCTCAGCACCGCCAAAGTCGGCGACAGCATTAAAGCCACACCACTGAAAACCGCCGGGGTGCAGGCCCTTATCGACCCAAGACAGGAATGGGCACAGATTTTTGCCGAAGCCTGGCGTAATGAGCGCGACTACTTCTACGACGCCAATATGCATGGCCTGAACTGGCAGAAAGTTTATGAACAATTCCTGCCGCTACTTAAGGATGTGGGACGTCGCGAAGACCTGAACTGGCTGATCCGCGAGATGATCGCGCAAATGGAAGTCGGTCATAACGTGGTATACGGCGGTGATGGCCACAAAGAAAAGCCGGTGAAAGTCGGCATGCTGGGGGCGGATTTCAGCATTGAAAAAGGCCAGTACAAGATTGCCCGTATCTTTACCGGCGAGCGCTGGAACCCTGAATTACATGCACCACTGGCAGTGCCCGGCATTGATATTCAGGAAGGTGACACCCTGCACGCCATTGACGGCCAGCCGCTGTCTGGCAAAGACAATATCTATCGTCTGTTAACCGGCAAGGCCAATACCCAGGTACGGCTGCTGGTCAGCAGCAGTGGTAAGGAACAAGACGCCAAAACTGTGGTGGTGGAAACCCTCGACGACGACCGCAAACTGCGCCACTGGCACTGGGTGGAACAAAACCGCCAGTATGTGTGGGAGAAAACCAATGGCAAAGCCGGTTACGTGTATTTGCCCAACACCGCAGGGGCCGGTTACACCAACTTTAACCGCATGTTCTACGCCCAGGCCGACAAACCGGCCATGGTGATTGACGAGCGCAGCAACGGCGGCGGCCAGGCCGCCAACTACATCACCGATGTGCTGTCACGCCAGTATCTGGCCGGGTGGAAATACCGCTCAGGCAGTATGGTGCTAAGCACCCCGGCCACCGCCGTATATGGCCCCAAAGTGATGCTGATTGATCAGGATGCCGGCTCCGGCGGTGACTTCCTGCCTTACAGCTTTAAACGTATGGAGCTGGGTAAGCTGATTGGCAAAACCACCTGGGGTGGCCTGATTGGCGTGTCGGCCAACCGTAACTTTGTCGACGGCGGACGCTTAAATGTGCCGCACTTCCGCTTCTTCACCCCCGAACATGAATGGCGGGTAGAAAACGAAGGGGTAGCACCGGATATTGATGTAGAACTGGATCCTGTGGCCGTTAACCGCGGCGAAGACCCGCAGTTGCAGCGCGCTATTGCCGAAGTACTGAAAGATCTGGAAAGCTACAAACCAGTACGCTTTGACCAGGCACCGGCTATGCCCAAAGAAGTGGGTAAGTAAGGTGTTAGTATGCCGATGATGGTGTTTGGGTTATCGGCATAATGACCTAATTAAAAAAGCTGCAACTTGGGTTGCAGCTTTTTTTTGGTTTAGGTGGTTTATATTTGAGTCCGCAAGCTTTTAGTTACACGACTTCCTTGTCTTTTATGACACGCCTTCCGTGGCGCGCCAGTACCATTTACAACAGACATCCTGCCAGTTTGCCCTGCGGGCCAGCTAAAGCTGTTCAATCTGGTTCCAGACCGCCCCACTAATGGAGATTAAATATGTTTCACCACAAAGGACGCGAAGTGCACGAAGGGCAAGGCCGATTGTCTACTCTTCGTGTTCTTCTGATCTTCGTGGTAGAGAAATAAATACTGTGAAAAGCGAGGGGGAAAAGCTTTGGCTAAGTTGACACATTACCAAAATCGATGAACCTGACTGATCCTGCCAACGCCTAAAAGCGGCTGGAAAGCTCCCAAAGTTGGCACTTATTGCCTGACTAGGGAAGCTGACTGTCATGTTAAATACCATGCTAGAAGTGACGAGAAATGGCGTGAAAATATCGCATAATTTATTGACTTGGGACCACAGTCACTTGTTAGGTGCCGTTTTGATAATTATCCAATAGCGCAAAAAGCTCTTCTGATTTTTCGATATGAACAGGGATATGTATTTCGCCCTTTTTACCTGCATCGACAATTACCACTGGCATTCCATTACTATTAAATGGAAAGGCTTTTTTAATTGAAACTAACTCAAAACTTCTTTTGAACAGCCAGTAATTTCTTCCTGTTATTACCCCATTTTCTATAGTAACTCTCGCACACTTTAATAGTGCGCTGATTAAAAAAGCAAAAGTTAAGCTAAAAACGAAAATAATAAAAAAAACGACAGGAACATGCGATAGCTTTATATGCTCAAAAGTTACGGCCATATCGAAACCTGTAGAAACTAGTCGAACTAGCATCAACACAATAAATCCAAAGGACAAAATAACAAACAGTTGCCGCGTCATAAATTTCGCAAGCTCTTTCCATTTAACTTCGTAGACTTCCAACTACCTCTCCTAGGCACCTAACGAATGATATGGACTCCCCCTTTCCCGGAGTTTTGCCAAGCTTATATGGCAACCATTGAGGAGAACTGTCCATGTCTGATTTCAACTATTTCTATGGCATTGATTTAGCCAAACTGAGTTTCAGTATCCACGGCGAAGACCGCCATGGCAAGGCATGAACTCCTTAACTTCCTTGTCTTATATGACACACCTTCCGTGGTGCGCCAGTCTCATTAACAACAGACATCCTGCCTGCTGCCCTACGGGCCAGCTAAAGCTGCTCAAGCTGGTTCCGGACCAGATTGTCTTTACTGCGAATAAACGAGACGAGACCAAAGACAAAATCTTTGGGAAAGATTTTGGACAGCGTTACGCTGGTCCGAAGGAAAAGCTACAGGGACGTAGCTTTCAAAACGCGCCCGCAAGATTTCCAACAACGACCGGGAATTTTAAGCGGGGAGCAAAGCGGCTCGGGCTGCCTAGGGAGCGGACGTCTTAACAGCTCTGCCCTTTTACTTGTGAACTTGCAATTTTCAGTCTGTCATTTTCACAAACCAACACTCCCAAATCACACTGCTTTTGAGCTAACTTGCTCATCCGGTCAAACGCTTGTGCCGTTGCACGCTGAAATCCCAATAATCCCAAAGCAGCGGATACAGCATCAGGAACACTGATAGCATGAGCATCTTGCACAGTTAGCAAAAGTGCGTTGCTCAGCTCAGCATCACACACGTTTTCCAGCTTGCGGGTCGCGGCATCAGCAGTATTCCAGTTTCTCAGCTTCACTGTGCTGCGACCTTGCGGCCACAACACTTCATCCGGCCCCACTTTAATAAACTCTTTGGCCGCTGCGCTTTGAATTGCTTGGTTTACGATGCGTCTAATTTTAGCGCCCACCCGAGTCAGTCCAGCGGCGTTCGCCAGCCGAGTGGCAACCAATGAAGCAAATATCGGGTATTCAGTTTCTACGATACGCTCAACTGCATGCACCAGCATACTTAATGGGATGGCGCTAAAATCGTCGACTTGTGGGATGTTTAGGTTAGACACATCGGTTCTTCTGTAAGGCGTTGTGCAAGCCTCGAACTCAGGTTGTTCCTCTTCAACCCTTAGAATGGGTGCCGAAACAGGCTCAAGCGAGGCAACACTGGACTTCGCCAGTTGAGTGCTATTCGCTTGTGTTGCCAAAGACTGCATCAGTTCGTCGTGCAGTGTTATTGCTTTAACTATCAGCCCCTTCAGGCGCTGCAACTCAGCTTCGGGATCTCTAAACCAATCGGTTGACCAAATTCTCTCAAAGCTCCAACCAAGCCCTTCTAATACACTTTGTCTAAGCCGTTCACGGTCACGCGCCGACGCAGCCTCATAATAGCCGGCACCGTCATATTCCAAGGCCAATACGAATTTAGTTGGATCTTGAGGATGCCTTATCGCCAAATCGATGTAGTATCCCTGACTGCCAACTTTAGTTGCAACCTGGTAACCAAGACGTTGGATCGCCTGATGCAGCAGGGCACCAAAGGCGAAACTCTGTTTTTGCTCTTGTTCATGAGATTTACTCAACTGACCTGATTCAGCGAATTGTAAAAAGATTTGTAACGAGCGAACACCAAACGGACTGTCTGCCTCAACTTTTAATTCTTCACCTTTGAAATTTGCAAAAACTTCCATTGCTAGGCGAGCGCGTGAAATAAGAACATTTAACCGTCGCTCGCCACCTGGCTTATTTAGTAGGCCGAAATTCTGACTAAGCTGGCCATTTTGGGTTTTGCCATAACAAATACTGATATAAATAACGTCGCGCTCATCCCCTTGCACGTTCTCTAGATTTTTAACAAAAAACTCATCGCCACCCGCATGCCGCGCAAAAAAATCGTCAGTTTCTGGGTGAAGACGGCGCTCCTTCTCCAATTCAAGCAATATGGCATCACGCTGTGACAAACTAAAAGCAACTACGCCCAGAGATAAATGGGGCTTGCTCAAAGCATGGTTGAGTATAGCCGCGACTACGGCCTGAACTTCACCGGGGTTTGTACGAGAGCCGCCCTTGTCGTAATGAACGTCTGGTAAATAATGAAGCTTCAATCCTGTCGCATCTGGATGAAAACCAGGGCTTGGAAAAGCAAGCAACTTGTTTTTATAAAACTGGTCATTTGAAACCGCAATCAGCGAATCATGACGTGATCGGTAGTGCCAACGAAGCATTTTACTGGCAGCTCCTCGGGCTTCCATTAAAGCCAGGATACTTTCCATTTCTGCAGTAGCGCTACTCTCCAGGTCTTCTTCTTCCAGCTCAACAGCTTTACCAAATAAATTGCTAGGCGGCATTTGTTTACTGTCGCCCACCACTATTACCTGCCGACCACGCAGCATCGCGCCTAAGGCATCCGGCGCTGGGATTTGGCTGGCTTCATCAAATATGACCAAATCAAAGTCCAAAGCACCTTGCTTCAGATAAGTTGCAATAGACATTGGACTCATCATAAAAATAGGCTTCACTTGCTGAATTACGTTACCAGCATCTGCCAAAAGTTTTCGTATAGGAATATGGCGCTTTTTCTTACCAAGTTCACGCAGCACCAATTCCATTTCACCTTTAGCGGTTTTCTTAGGTAAACGCTCATACAAGCGATTCACCAAGAGCTCTTGCGCGAAGAACAGACTGTCGCCATCAATACGCTTAAAATCTCGTAGGCTTTGCTCATGTTTATTGCGATCGAATCGTCTTATAGACTCAGAATTGTCGTAAGCATAATTGACTAATCCCTGATAGTAGCTAAGTTCGAATGTGGTTATTAGCTGCTCTGGAACGGTATTCCAAGAGTAAGCCAGTTCAGTAATCATACTGATGTTATATGGCTCGAAAGCTTGAACTATCTGATTGTAACGTGCGAAATCGTATAAAAGAGAAGAATTTTTCCAGCCAGCTAACCAATTGCTCAATTGCGAGAATGGCATTGCTAGAAAACCATAGTTTGGCTTGCTGTTATCTATTTGTAGCAACTCGTCTAGTGTTTGCAGTCGTGCCGAAATGTCGTGACATAGCGCTCTCAATGAGTACGCTTGGTCACCAAGACACTTCTTATCCATTCCTTTATCAATCAACGCTGCTAATGAATGCGGTAATTCATTAGAAGCAATTTTCGTGTAAAAAGCACCGATCCAATTGTTTATTTGAGATAGTTCAGCATACTCCGAAAACTCACCTTGCCACTGAGCACCGAAAATCTCAGATAATACCCCTTGATAACTTGCCAGTTCCTTTATTGTGTTTTGGTAGGCTAGTCCGGTATCTAGAGCAGTTAGCCACTCAGCAGTAGATGTAGGCAGCGTACCACGCCACACTCCAGCCAATTTTGCTTTAGATTGGCGGTAGTCAGACGACAAAAAACGCCACCATTTATCAGTTTTCCCAACTAACCCTTGTCGGATACTTAGCAAATCAGTATCTAACGCTTGGGGTATAAAGTGCTGCTCACAGCCTGCTTTTAGTTCTAAGAAGTTAGCCAGACAAGACAGACCGTTATCAATTCGTTTTTTCTCTGATAACCATAACGGGTTATTTACTTTTACATCTTTTAAGTCTGGTACTTCAATCAACCAAGTGGCTGTTGAAATCAATGGATCAACCGCTTGCAAGCTTTCGGGTTTCTCTAACTGCAGAGAATCACTCACAGTCTCAGTTACTGAAAAAAGCTCGCTAAGCAAAGCGCTTACTTCTGCCAACTCTAAGGTTAAAGTCTGTTGTAATGATGGAGAAAAATCAGTGCGACCAGACATAGAGAAAGAATGTTCTGATGGAACGCCAACACGCTCCATTTGTTGAACTAACTCAACAACAAGCTTTTTAACACTGTTATATTGCTCCGAAGTCCACTGTTCGAAAACGTCAAAAGGTAAAGCAGGTAGGCAATTGTCGGGGTCCTTTGCCTTCACTAGCAGCAGACTGCCCAAGGCTTCGATGTAATTCAGGCCACTGCGTAGTATGGGAACTCGAATTGCATGTACATAAGCATCCAGTGAAGTTTTCGACTCGGCTAAATCCAAAAAATCCTGTTCGCGATTTTTTGTTTGCGGCTTTCCTTGATCAAGAGATTCTGCAATTGAGCTCAACACCGCTTTCTTAGTGCTTTTATGGCTGTGCAATTCAAGTGCGGCTAACCCCAAGTGAGTTTCATCCAGCCGTTTTTTTACTACCTCCAGTGCGGCCATTTTTTGCGCGACAAAGAGTACTTTCTTCCCCAAGGCAACGGCTTCAGCGATGATATTGGTGATAGTTTGCGATTTCCCCGTTCCCGGAGGCCCTTGAATAATCAAGTCTGCACCAGACGTCATTGCTAAGATAGCTTCAATTTGACTTGAATCTGCGTCTTTTACTAAGTGGAGCTTTTCAGGGTGATTGAGATCCTCCGGGTTAATATCTATTGTTTGTTCAAACCCATCTCTAAACAAACGACCAATTAACGGCAACTGAGATGGCTTTTTCCCATCAGGCCAGCCAGAAGAATCAAGATCCATATACATTTGAAACTTGCCAAAAGAGAAGAGCCCCAATCCAATTTTATCTTTATGCACCCGCCAAGATGTTTGAGCGGTAACAACGTCGGCAACAGCGTCAAAATAATCTGAGATGGTTATTCCATCTGAATAAGTTGGAAGGATTAACTTGAATTCGGTTCTTAGTTTTGCGGCTAAGGTCAGATTTGATCCCAGTTCTTCGCCGGTATAACGCAACTTAAAACTATCTCTTGCTGAAGAGCGAGTTAATTCGACAGGAACCAGAATCAAGGGTGCGTACCGAGAGACAGAAGAGTTAGTTGGTTCACTCCATTGCAGAAAACCAAGTGCCAAGTATAAGACTTCGACCCCTTGCTCTTGAAGCATTGTATGAGCTTCCGTCTCTAGTTTTAACAGTGTTTTATCCAGCTTGGCCGGTATCAAACCTGTCTGCAGATACTTATCACTAAAACGAGATTCGCCTTTCTTTTGCTCTAAATACAAATCAAGTGGAGGCAATTCAGCTTCATCATCAGACGAATAGAAGGTTCCTTCGTCGTCACTCTCAGCAATTTTTTGTTGATATTCTTCAGGGAGTGGTAAAAAGCTGAGAGATATTTCTTGCTCAACTAGCATTTCAAAAATCTTTGCGGATTGTTCATCAATAATGTCGAGTGATTTTCTACCGCTGCGATAATTCAACTGAGGGTTCGCTCTAAGCCCCATATCAAGCAATTCAAGACGTGCGCGTTCTAGTTGCTGCTCTACAACCATAAAACTCCCTCTCCAACTTTATTGATGAACTATCGCTTTTTCATATATGAGATGGTGAAAAAACAAACATAACACGGCGATTTCTAAAATCAAATCTGCCTCCTTGTGAGACTCAGTAGTATGTAAATCTATTCTCAACTAACTAATGCGAATCAAAGGGGCAGAGCTGTTGAAAGAGCCATTCCCTTTAGGCGGCTGAGCCGCCTTGAGTCCCCCTTTAAACGCCATGCCCAAGCTGGACGCCAGGTAAACGCCTGACGATTATAAGGGATGAGAATCGAGCCGATACGAACACGGAGTGAGTGGAGGCGACCGGCGTTTATCCAGTCCAGTTTGAGCGCTGTATGGCGTCAGGGCGCGCGCTTTCTTTGCGTCTCGTTTCTTTACCGCGTAGGAAAGAAACGGGACTGGCGCACCAGGGATGGTGCGTCATATCCAACAGGGAAGTAAACAAACGTAAAAGCCGAGGGCACTATTGCGCTTCTCGGCTTACCTTCTTCGTTATCCATCTAATACTCTTTGGCGCTTACGCCAAACAGCACTCATTTAAGCGTGCGTGGCACTTCTTCGGATTGATACATAGATATCTGATGATGGTCTGGGTCGGCAATTTCTGCTGACCAGCCGCCGGGGGCATGGCTCACCGGCGTGACTATAGTGACACCTTTTTCGGATAGCGCGGCAACCACATCGTCGATACCGCCATCGGGCAGGTCGAACACAATAATAGGTGTGTTTCCTGGTCGTGACTCCTGTTTAAAGAACAGTAGTTCCACCTCATTGGCCGTTTGCGCTATTAACCAGTCACCGTCTTCACCTTCCATTCTTTGAATTGCCAGCCCCAGCGCATCACGGTAGAAGGCTTCGGTCTTATCAATGTCGTTTACGTAATAACAGATAGCGCCAAGCTTACTTTGACCAAACATTGTCTTTTTCCTTTTTTTGGGTTGATATCATCCTAGGTTGCCGCAAAGGGCCGTTTTGTGAGCTGAGCATAAAAAGATGTCCGTCCGGGTCGTGAGTGGCGAGCATCACATGCTCCCTACAAGGCAATTTGAGTAATGCCTGACGTATGCGGCCAAACGCCAGCCCCTCTTTTAAACCTTTAAGTTCAAGTACATGACTGCCGTCGAACTGACGCCAGCGCCGTTTAATTTGCACTATGCGTTGGCGCAGCGCCGCATCTGACACACGCATTAGCCAGGCTATTTCAGCTTTAGTATGCCCGGTTAAGGCCAACAGCGCGGTCATTTTAAGGCTCGGCGGTAATGTGCTGACAAAAGAGGTGGTTGATGCCTCACTTTGTGTTTGCTCATCACTTAAATAGGCAAATGACGCTTCCCGTTTTCGCCTTCTTATAGCCGAGCGGGCATGAAAGGCTGACTGATTTCGAATAGCGCCAACTAACCAGCGGCGGTTATCAACACAAGCCATATCGGTTCGACCAGTCTCGATGGCGGCAAGCAGTGCGGTCTGAAGCAGATCCTCGGCTTCATCGGCATGCCATGCCAGCTTATGGGCATAGCGCAGAAGCTCGATATAGTGTTTATCTTTTCTTATCACAAATGCAATGCGCCTATCCCAGGGGTCTGCCACGCTATCGGGCAAACGCAGAGATGAACTGTCCTTGTTTGATTTAACTGCCTCTATGGCAATGATTTAGCCAGACGGCGCAAAAACGATCAATAGCGTCAGAGAGAGTTGATGCGATACTGTCATGCTCATTTATAGTCAAACCGACTTCGCACTCCCCCTTGCCTTAGGGTGCAAATCCGCAGACCAGTTCTGGCTTGCACGATTTCAGTGAACACCCCACTGGTCTAAAGGCAGCAAAGATAAAAATACTAAATTAATCGCCCAGCTAAGTTAACCAAAGCCATAAACAAAGAAAGCTATGAATAAGCTGTCTAATCTAATACCTCACTCGCCTTTTACAGCTCGAAAATCAAGACCGAACTCTTCGAGCAAGCGATCTAGCTTTTGTCTATTACCCGGTTCTAGAATGGTTTCATAAACCCATGTGTAGTAACTATTATCAGACAAATTCTTTTGCGCTTTTTCTTGCCCTATAAGCTCGGACAAGGCGATGTATTCCAAATAACAAACGATAATATGGCTTAGAGTATTCCCTTCGTCGTTGCTCCCATAAGGGAAGCCAACTTTTATTATCGGAAATTCATCCTTTATACGCGCTCTGAACTCATCTACGCCAGGTATACCATTTATAATTACATGCCAGTGAAACTGTTCATGCAAGTAAGTAGAAAGCAATTTCACTCTGCTATCCAAATACTCCTTTTGAGTGCTCATAGTAAGAACTGGATGACTGCGTGGTACTTTTTCGTCTTGATTTACCTGAATTTTAGTAGTGTAGATCCAAGGAGTTAGATCATATTCTTTATGCAGAAATTCCAAATCTGATTTAATTTTTAACTCTTCTGTTGATTGATTCACAGTGGTAATTTGTATCTGCGCCTTTATAGAAAATGAAATAAGCAAAGCGCTTAAGCACAAAAATTTAGTCATCATAAAGACCCTCACAAACAATATTAGCAATTCTTTAGACAGCGACACTCAGTGTTCTAACAGGGTCCTTGTCCACCTTTTTCTCGGCGGCTTTTTAGCATGCCTATAAGCCTTTGCCTAGTAAGAGTTTTTTATGTAAGTCCTGCCGTGATCTTCGTGGTTAAAAACCATTCAGAATGCCATTCTCACCACGAAGACCAGAAGAACACGAAGAAAGTCATAAGAGTCAGAGAAAATTGCTCCAATACCATCGCTCTCGCCATTCCATAACCTGAACTGGCTAAACCTCTATAGCTGAAACAACTGCTTTAACAACTTGTATGCCGCAGTCATTTCCATAGGTTGCAACTAGATAACCATCCGGCTGCTGCTCCGCGCTAACTTGGTAGTAAACAACCTTTCTCCCTTCTTCCTCAAAGATGGCGAGCTGGGACGAAAAACTCGGACTGTCTTGTTTACCTAAGTGAAACACGACAGATGATAGCGGCTTACTTTCTAATAATGCGGGTAACCAAACCAATACCTCGTAACCTTCGGGAGATTTAGTGACCTCAATGCTTATCTCAGAGCTATATTTTGACTTCCAATCTTCAAGCAACTCGTCATTAGACATGCAAGTTGTTGCCAGCGCCTTAACAGAGAAGAGAAATAGTAAATAACAGACCTTCATTGTTCCCCTTGCTTCCTCAAACATAGAGGACTTGGTAAGAGATAGTTGCTATTACTTTGTGCCATTTTCATCAAGCCTCAAACCACAATTTTGGCATGCATTGCCCGGTAGCTTAAACTGCTTTATAGACATTACAACTTGGTTCTTTTTACAGTTTGGGCAGAAATAGTTAAACGTAGTGATTAACAGCGCTATTGCGAAAATAAAAGCTCCCACATAGAACGGATTAGTGTAAAAGGTACTGATATGAGTAGATAGCTGAAAGCATGCGGTAAAAATAACCAAAGCAATAAGAAAGAATTTAAATTTTTTGCTTTTATTCAATTCACAACTTCCATTTCAAGAAAAAAACCTAAGCATCTGAGTTGTAAAACTATCTTATAGTTAACTTCTAGGGAACAACAGAGGCGATTGGGGTATATTGTTATTCGCGTTTCCGCTTATACCTATATATGTAGATATTTAATGCTTGCCAAACAGCCATAAAAAGAAAAATAACCAATATGAAATAAAACATAATTGGGTCATCTTCTATTTTCACGTTATCACTATGTCGCATAGGGATTTCTCCCGTGTACAACATTAAAATGAAAAAGAGCAAACTGACAACAATAACCAAATAGCTTCCATACCGACTGTTCTTATCTATTATTTTTCGTTGTTCTAGAGGAATTTTTTCTATTCTTTGGGTTTCTTCAGCTGACAACGCCTTGAGATGTTTTTCAATCTTAGCTGCACGTTCGGGATAACGCTCTCTATCAATGGAGATAAGGCATTCTTCCAGTTCTTCTATGCTGTATTTAGAAAAATCCGGTTCCATTACTTCTCTAAGTATTCATTTGTAAATATCACGAAAGATAATATAAGTTTATTAACTGCCTTTCGCCGACCCAACGATTTTCTTCCTTGAGTAATCAACCAGCTCATCATCAATAGTGTCATCAAATGAGAATGAATAAATCACCCAAGCTTCTTTCGGCCTATAGAAGACAAACTCCAGGCGAACTGGCTGACGCTCAAACATTGCTAAATATGAAATATAGACTAGCCTACCTTCTAAATTCTCGGTACCAAACTTAACTTTACCATGGTATTTACCCACTAGATTTTTTAAGTTCTGTAGCTGATTTTTTACTTTTTGAACATCATCAGCCTTATTATTCACCCATTTATTTGTTGAATATATAGAATCTACTGCCTCAGTTACTTTCCCTGACTCATAAAGATGGAAAAACTTATCTATCTCTTTCTCATAGGATAGCGAACTAAAAGATGTTAAAAGAAAGAAAATGAACATAGTGGATTTTAACTTCATAAATTTCCTTATAATTTAATAAAAACAACAATTCCTAAATTTAACCACGGAGCTTATCCGAACTTCTACAATGTCATTTCTAGCATACCTATAACCCTTTACCTAGTAAGAGTTTTTTAAGTGTTATTGGCTTGCGCTGGCGACAGGCGGACTTGCACTGTGCTATTGCTTCTATACATATCTTTCTACACAACTGCCTAGTTGAGTCAGCAAGCCCCTTCGTGAACTTCGCGTTCTTCGTATTTAAGGAGTCTTAAAATACCGGCCTCACCACGAAGCTTAGAAGAACACGAAGAAAGTCATAAGAGTCAGAGAAAATTGTTCCAATACCATCGCTCAAGCCTTTGCATAACTGCAACCGGCTAACCCTCTCGCCACTTTTGGAAAATGGCGACCACTAAGGACACAAGTGCAGCGCACCAAATGAGATAAATATATAGCTCCCATACGCCGCTGAGCATTATCAATACTGCATATACAAGTGCTATCAGTGTGCAGATCAGTAAGACTGCACTGGAGGGAGTTATCAAGGCGTTGTATTTATTGAACCGAAACACAGACCAAAAATAGCTGACATTAAAAAACGGTAATAACAGCACTAGTGCGCCAAAAGAAAACTGCTCATTAGCAAAAGTTGGAGCAATGTGGCTGATGGTCAGCAGTGACCAAAGTCCAGACACTATCATAAATCCCAGACCAGCCAGCCACTCCCCTTTAACCGGAAGAACAAGGGATAAAACATAAAGCGTCAGTGATAAATAAAACAGCCTTCTACTGTCCATAAATTTCCCTATTGATTTACTGATACTCCCAACAGCACGCTACCAGACTTTCACATGAAGTCAGAATTTTCTCCTGAATCAACGCAACTGGCCTGAGCAACTGGCTTGAATAAAATTTCTCAAATAAACAGACGCCCGATAATGGTATCGGGCGTCTGCACTTTAAATTAGCGTTCTACCTATTTCAGGGCTGGTCATCCAGCAAAGAGAAGATACTCTCTACCGGCACCTCAAAAAAACGCGCCATTTTCAGGGCTATCACCACCGACGGGGTAAAACGCCCGGTTTCCACCGTACTGATGGTTTTGCGTGATACACCGATGGCATCCGCGAGTTCCTGCTGAGAAATCTTTCGCTGAGTACGCAGTTTATGAATATGGTTATCCAGTTGTTCATTCATTGTCTTTGGCCAATCCATACAATACCGGCAGGGCATAGCCAATTAACATCAATGCGGCTAAAAACTGCGCCCACAACGCCACACTCATTAACGCAGGGATTCCATCAGTCAGCATCAAATCGGCAAATAAGCTTAATGTAATTAAACCAATAAAGCCGATACCAAAACCAAACTTGTATCCTCTGACATTCAGGAACTCAGCGTATTCATCGTCAAAGCCGCCTGTCCAGAAGGCCCGTTTGGCTGCTCCGCGACTAAATTTGCTGACACTAAACAGCAAATAGATCATGTAGAAAAACAGCAACACAACTGGCAGGTAAAGTAGCGCCCATCCGCCGCTCAACTCCCATGCCCATACCTCATTCGTGCTATCAATGGCAAAGAATAGCCCTAACACCAAACACAAGATGGCATTTTTCTTAAGTAACAGATTTTCTTGCTCGGCTTTCGACAATGTATTGCTGTTCATCATCATGCTTTCCTTATTCAAATCTTGATACCCTCAAGTATCTTTTGATACCCAAGATAAACAAATGATACCCAAAGGTTACATAATGACAAGATTTATTTTCGATAGCGCAATCGCTTGACTAAGCCGCCCACTATTTATACAAAACCTAACGGAGCAAATAAAAACACGAGGAACATGATGAAACTCAGCCACTATTGGTCTGCCCTTTGCCTAAGCATCGCGCTGCTGGCAGGTTGTCAGAGCGCCAAGGCGCCGGACACCCAGCAGAGCGCGGCACAAATACAACCCGTACAAATTCCCCAATACAATGCCCAAAGCTTTTATGACACGGTGAGTCTGTATGGCTCGTCCATTAACCATAACAACAGCCAGGTGCTGGTCAGCAGTGACGCCAGCGGCGTGTTTAATGCCTACAGTTACCCCCTGGATGGCAGTGCGCCAACTCAATTAACCCATTCCACCACCGATGCCATCAGCGGGGTAAGCTGGTTCCCGGCAGATAACCGAGTGCTCTATACCTCAGATCAAGGTGGTAACGAGCTGCATCATTTATATGTGTTGGAAGAAGACGGTAGCAGCCGCGACATCACCCCAGGTGAAAAGCTCAAAGCACAGTTTATGGGCTGGCATCAGGACGATATTCATTTCTATGTAGCCACCAATGAACGGGATGCCAAATCCTTTGACCTGTACCGCTACGACAGTGAAGACTACAGCCGCACTTTGGTGTTTGAAAATACCCTGGGCTGGGAACTGGGCGATATCAGCAAGAACGGTCACTGGCTTGCACTGAAAAAAATACACAGCAATGCTGATGACGATATTTATGTGGCCAATTTGCAGCAAAGCGCCGCGCCGCCCATGCATATCACCCCCCACGAAGGCAAGGTCAGCCACAATGTCTTCAGCTTTACCCCAGACGGTGACGAGCTGATTTATGGCACTAATGCACAAGGGGAATTTACTCAGGCCTGGTCGTATAACCTGCTGTCCGGTCAGCGTAACTTGCACTATACCGACAACTGGGATGTGTCTTTTGTCTACTACTCGGATAGTGGCCGTTATCAGGTAACCGGCGTTAACGCGGATGCCCAAACCCGCCTGACCATTCTGGATACACACAGTGGTAAAGAGCTGCTGTTACCAGCCCTACCGGCCGGAGATTTGCGCGGGGTAAACTTCAGCCGCGACGAGCAGCGCATGGTGTTCTACATCAATTCCGATGTGTCTCCGTCCAATTTGTTTAGCTGGCAGGTTGGCAGCAGTGCCGCCAAGCAGCTTAGCCAGTCACTAAACCCACACATTGACGCCCAGTATCTGGTTAGCAGTGAGGTAGTGCGCTTCCCCAGTTTTGACGGCATCACTATTCCGGCTATCCAGTACCAACCCAAACAAGCCAGTGCCAGTCATAAAGTACCGGCGATTATCTTTATCCACGGTGGCCCCGGCGGTCAAACCCGCAAGGGCTACAGCGCCATCATCCAGCACCTGGTCAATCATGGTTATGCGGTATTGGGGGTGAATAACCGTGGCTCATCAGGCTATGGCAAAACCTTCTTCCATCTGGATGATAAGCGTCATGGCGAAGACGATCTGCAGGACATTGTTTACAGCAAAAAATACCTGCAAAGCCTGGACTGGGTAGACGGCGAGCGTATTGCCGTGATGGGCGGCAGCTACGGCGGTTACCTGACCATGGCCGCCATGGCCTTTACCGACGAGTTTAAGCTAGGTATCAATATTTTCGGTGTCACCAACTGGGTGCGCACACTGGAAAGCATTCCACCCTGGTGGGAGAGCTTCCGTCAGTCTCTGTACGACGAACTGGGTGATCCGGCTACCGATAAAGCACGCCTGACCCGTATTTCACCGCTATTCCATGCCGACAAAATCAAAAAGCCGGTGCTGGTAGTACAAGGGGCCAACGATCCCAGGGTTCTGCAGGTTGAGAGTGACGAGATGGTAGAAGCCATTCGCGCTAATAATGTGCCGGTGGAATATGTGCTGTTTGCTGATGAAGGCCATGGCTTTCGCAGCAAGGCCAACCGCATTACCGCCCAGGAAGCCTATCTGAAGTTTCTGCAAACCTATCTATAGGTGGCAATTGCGATTAAGGCCCGCATCGTCGGGCCTTTTTTGTTTGTGTTATGCTCGTTACGCAGCGGAACAGCCATACCAGAAAGGAGCGAGCATGGTTAGTCGAATGACATTCTGGGCCAATAAGTTATCCGAACGCTTATGGGTACGGCCGTTATTGATGTGCCTGGTGTCTGTTGTTGCCGCTTTTATGGCCCAGTGGTTGGGTAATAGCGGGCTCTCGGTTTATCTACCCAGCATCAGCCGCGACAGCCTGGAAACCCTGCTGAGCATTATGTCATCCAGCATGCTGGTGATAGCCACCTTCTGCGTGGGCTCTATGGTGGCGGCCTATGCCAGCGCTGGCAACAGTGCCACACCGCGTTCCTTTGCCCTGGTAATTGCCGATGATGTGTCACAAAACGCCCTGGCCACCTTTATCGGCGCCTTTATTTTCAGTGTGGTAGCCATAGTTGCGGTGAAAAACGACTTTTATGCCGAGGGCGGTCACTTTGTGCTGTTTTGTATGACCCTGTCGGTACTGGCCGCAGTGATTGTTACCTTTGTACGCTGGGTCGACCGTATTGCCCGCCTTGGCCGGGTTAACTCCACCATAGATAAAATTGAAGAAGCCACCGCCAAAGCCTTAGAACATCGCAAACAAGCACCGCTAATGGGCGGCATTGCCCTTACCCCTGTGCCAGCCCCGAATATGGAAGTGCACATACTCAAGCCCGGCTATATTCAGCGCATCGAACTTACCAGCATTCAAAAATTGGCCGAGCAGCTGGACATGACCGTCAGGCTATTGGTGTTACCTGGCAGTTTTGTCTTTCCCGGCCAGCCGGTTTTGCTGGTAGGCGGGCAGAGAGCTCTGGAAGAGCAAGATATCAGCACACTGCAAAGTGCCTTTATTCTCGGCAAAAACCGCACCTTTATTGAAGATCCTCGCTTTGGTTTGGTGGTGCTTTCGCAGGTTGCCTGCAAGGCCCTGTCTCCCGCGGTTAATGATGCAGGTACTGCGATAGATGTGCTATCCAGCTTCGCCCGGCTGTTTAGTCAGTGGAATGAGCCAGTGGCCACAGAGGATATGGCCGACTGCAGGTTCGACCGCATCCAAGTGCCTGAACTGGATATGCAGGATCTGTTTGACGATGCCTTTAACGCCATAGGTCGTGACGGTGCAGGCAGTATTGAAGTGGTGCTAAAGCTACAGAAAACCCTGACGGCGCTGGCTGATTGCCCGGCGCCTGGCATGCGTGAAGCAGCCAGATTGCACGCAGCCAGGGCCTTAGCCCGCGCCGAGCAAAGCCTGTCGCTGGACACAGATAAGCAGCAAGCCAGACAAGCAAGTTGCTGCGCTGCGTCAGCTTCATCGGAGTAATTGGACGAAAGACCAATTATCTGAAAAGGATAACAATAAGCCGCTTGTCCCCCCCACAGGAATAGCATAATGTGAACACCTGTTTGAATTATTCGGGATGCACATGACTGGGCTAATTGCACAACAGGTAGAAGGCTTACGCAGCTACTTCAATACCGGTGTCACTAAGGATTTAAGCTGGCGTCGTCAGCAGTTGAATCAATTACTGACTATGACCCTGACTCATCAGCAGGATATTGTTGAGGCGCTCAAACAAGATCTGGGTAAAGCGGAACAGGAAAGCTGGCTGGCGGAAATCGGTTTTCTGGAAGACGATATCAAACACAGCCTCAAGCACCTTGCCAAGTGGTGCAAACCCCGCAAGCTTTCCACCCCTATGCTGGCCCAACCCGGCAGCAGTTGGTTGCAACCCGAGCCACTGGGTACGGTGCTGATTATTGGCGCCTGGAATTACCCCTTTCAGTTACTCTTAGCCCCATTAGTCGCCGCCATTGCTGCAGGGAACTGCGCGGTGGTCAAGCCATCTGAACTGGCCGAACACACCAGCGCCCTGATTGCCCGCTTGCTGCCCCGTTATCTCGACAGTAACGCCTATGCTGTGGTGGAAGGAGGCGTGGAACAAACCACCGAGGTACTTAAACAGAAGTTTGACCATATTCTTTACACCGGCGGTGAAACCGTTGGCAAAATTATCATGAAGGCGGCTGCCGAGCACCTGACCCCAGTAACACTGGAACTGGGTGGCAAAAGCCCCTGCATTGTCGCCAGTGATTGCGATCTGGATGTCACCGCCGCGCGCATTGTGTGGAGCAAATGGATGAACGCCGGGCAAACCTGCGTGGCCCCGGATTACATTCTGGTGGAGAATGCCTTCGCCGATAAACTTATCGCCGCTATTGTCAGCAAGTTAGACGCCTTTTACGGAAAAAATCCGGCGCAAAGCCCAGACTATGGCAGAATTATCAACCCCCGCCACCTGGCCCGGCTGCAGTCGTACCTTGAAGGGCAGAAGGTGGTATGCGGTGGCCAGGTAGATGAAAATACCCGTTATATGGCGCCGACCCTGGTACAAAATCCGGCCCTGGACAGCCCGCTGATGCAGCAGGAAATATTCGGCCCCATCTTGCCTATTGTCGGTCTGGACCGAATTGAACAAGCCAAGGATTTTATCAACCAGCGGGCCAAGCCACTGGCCTTGTACTTGTATACCCGCTCTCAAAGCTTAGAACAGCAGATACTGGCAGGCACCAGTGCCGGTAGCGTCTGTATTAATGACGGCATGATGTTTATGGCCAACCCGGCGCTGCCTTTTGGGGGCGTGGGCAATAGCGGCATGGGCCGTTATCATGGTCAATGGGGTTTTGATACCTTCAGCCATTTAAAGGCCGTAATGAAACGCAGCACCCGCTTTGACATTGACTGGCGTTACCCGCCCTTTAGTGCCAAAAAAATGAAAATGCTCAAGTGGGTGAAATAATGCTACAGCCTTTTCATTTAGCCATACCTGTCACCTCACTGGCCAAGGCCAGACGCTTTTATGGGGAATTACTAGGCTGTGAAACCGGGCGTTTCAGTGAGCAGTGGATAGACTGGAATTTCTTCGGCCATCAGCTAGGGGCTGTTTATCTTTCGAGTGTGATTTTGCAACAGTTTGTGGGCCCTTTATACAAGGCAGAGTGAACGTGGTGTAGTTATTCTACATGAGTGAGTGATAACGCCGTAGAAAGGGCCCACAAGCGCTGCCCAGAGGGTTCAACCCAGTCCCTCCTGCTCGGTGTTGCCGGGCTTTGACTTAGGTCCACTAGGCCTGTAGCCCGGCGTCGTGACCAGAAGGGGCTGGATTTGAACAAAATCAATACTTGAAAGATAAACAGCCCCTAGTCACGCACTTGGTGGAACAGATGCCCAGCGCCCCGGCCCATAAAGAAGTAGATGCCCATGCGGTGCCCGTGCCGCATTTTGGCGTAGTACTGGCCTGGTCTGACTGGCAGCAACTAGCCGACAAACTCACCCATGCCGGCTGTGACTTTGTGATCAAACCCTATATTCGCTTTAAAGGGCAGGCCGGCGAGCAGGCAACCCTGTTTTTACTCGATCCTTGCGGTAATGCCCTGGAATTCAAGGCCTTTAAAGATCTTAATCAACTCTTCGCGGTTTAGGGGCCATCGGCCCCCAGTACCGGCCAGCGAGCCAACAATTGGCCATTACGCATGGCCAGCAAATGGCCAAACTGTAATAACACGGCCTCGCTTTGCAGGGGCCGCAAAAATACCCAGTCATCCACCGCCAGCGGCAGTTGTGCTGAGCCATTTAAACCTTGCTGATTGGAGCTGTCATACAGGCTATTAAAACTCAGCCCAGGCGGTGACCAGGGAGCTGCCAGCCATTTGCCGCCGTAGATAAAAAAGCTCACCTGCTGATTAGGATCCCACCAACTTGCCACGCTGCCCAACCACTCCTGAGTGGGCACTCCCTGATTAAGCTGTTTTTTTAATACCCGGGTGGCAATGGCCGCGGCCGGTTCAAACTCTGCAAGTATTGGCAGGTCAAAATCCAGAGGCTTTAACAGACAAGAACCGACCGACAAATCATTTACTTGTGTGACATCACCGTAGCGCAAAAAGGTGGGGCTACCGGCACCGTTAAAACACAGCGGCCGCTCAAACCACTCTGGGTATGCACTGCGAATCTGTTCCACATAAGCACGATAACGGGCCTGCACTTGTATGAACTCGCGGTCCCCCAAAAAGCCGGGCAATTTACTGACATGGGCGTCGTAACCCATTAAACCGGAAAATTGCAGATGCTCGGGATTTGCTGCCACTAATTCCAGTGCCTTGGCAAAGCTGGCCGGTTCATTAAAGCCGCCGCGATGCAGACCCACATCAATCTCAAAGTTCACTCTCAGCAGCAAGCCTTGCTGTTTGGCCAGTTGCAGGTATTGCTCAAGCCTTGGCAGGCTGTCAATCAGCCATTGCAATTGCTGGGCGGGAACAAAGCCCTGCGGTAATGCTTGCCAGTTCTGATAAAAGGCCGCCGCAGATGCCACGGGCATTGGCTTGCCAAACAGAATGTCGGCATCGGGTTTGGCTTTGGCCAGCGCCTGCAGGAAGGGCAAATGAAACACCATATAAGCATGGCTTTGGGTGCGCTCGGCTATATAGTCAAGCAAGTCGGGGCTTGGCAGCGACTTCACCACAATCCGGTAGGTTTTCTCTGGCTGGCGGCTGAAAAATGCATTTAATACCGCCAGGTTCTGGTCCAGTTTATCCAGGTCAATCAGTAGCGATGGATGGGTGATATCAGCCTTATCTAAAGCAGAAGATAAGCCCTGAAAATAAGGTTCAACGGCACCAGCATTATCCTGCGGCTTGGCCAGCCAGGCACCGCCCAGCACCGCCACACCAGCGCCGGCTTTTAAAAAGGTGCGTCTGCTTGTCATCTCAACCTACTCCATTATCAATTCATTAATCATTGAAACCTTTGCCGAAACAAACAGTACTTACACACCCAAAACTTGCCTTAAATGCGTATTCAGCAGCTTGCCATTAGGGTCCAGGCTTTCCCGAATGGCGAGAAAGTCCTGCCAGTGCTTGGGATACAGTGCCGCCAATTGCGGGGCCTGTAAGGAATGGATCTTGCCCCAATGGGGGCGCCCTTCGTACTGGTGGAAAATCGGTTCAATCTCGGCAAAAAACGGCCGGTAATCCAAGTCGCCAAACTGATGGATAGATAGCACAGCGCTGTCGCGTCCCTGATACATGGACAGCATAATGTCGTCGCTTTTGACATGCCGGTATTCAATAGGAAAACAGGCTGGTAACTTACGTCGCACAATAGTCTCCAGCACCTTACGTAAACATTCCGGCCCGGCTTCCACCGGCACCGAATACTCCATTTCACAAAAGCGCGTGGTTCTGGCATGGGCCAGCACCCGATAAGAGGGGCCGGTCCGAACTACTGGCGGGTTGCCGCCAAAGGCTTTGTCCAGCAACCAGGCATACAGGGATTCCCCTACTCCAGGTAGCCAGGACACAGATTCGAATACCTGACGAAGCTGGTTCAAGGCGCCGGGATCCTCTTCGCCCTGATTCACATCTGCGGCATTGGCCTCATTGGTGGCCACCGAGATACCGAGGGGCGAATAAGGCAAAGCAAAGATTTCAAAGTGGCGGTTTTGTGCCATACGCTGCTCAAGCTCTGAGAGCATCAACTCGAGGGGTTCAACCTGGCTGACTTCGGTCAGACGGTAGGCGCTTTGGCATTGCAAACGCACTCTGGAAACTATACCCAAAGCACCTAAGTGGGTGCGGGCGGCGTTGAATATTTGCGGATGCTGCTGGGCGCTGACGTCCAGCAATTGCCCGTCCACTGTTGCTAAAGTAAGCCCGACCACCTGGGTAGACAGCGAGCCGAAGTGTTTGCCGGTGCCATGGGTTGAAGTGGCAATAGCCCCGGCCAACGACGGATAATCCATATCCGGCAGATTTTGCGTGGCCAGCCCGACACTTTCCAGTAAGGGGCCCAGACTATGCAGGCGCGTGCCGCCCCAAACTTCCGCTTGTAGGGTAGCCGGGTCGTGGCTGACCAATCCCGACAGATAATCTGTGGTCAGCAAGGTATCGTCGGTAGGCACTAAGGCACTAAATGCATGACTGGAGCCCACCGCCCGCACTGTGCCTTTGGCCTGGGTCAAACCTTGCAGCAACTGCTGTTCGTTACGTGGCGCCAGACGCTGCGACGGATAACAGCTGTGATTCTTACCCCAGTTAATCCACGGCAGGGGTTTGCCCGGCACGTAAGGCGCAGCCAGTGGCGGCGAAGCCGGATTAGGTGAACAGCCCGCCATAGGCACAGTAGCGCTGGCGGCCAAGCCTTTGAGTAAGGTACGTCTGCTGATACCGGACGAATTACTTGTCATGCCCCACCTCCTTGGCATCGCCCAACATAAAGTCGATCAGGGTCTGCATATCCTCCTCGGTGCAGGCACTGCAATAGCCCATGGGCGGCATGCCACCTACGCCTTCAATACTGTTTAGCAGGATCTGCTCGCGGCCTTTTTGCATACGCGCCTGCCAGGCCTGAGTATCGCCCAGCAGTGGCGCCCCGGTGTGAGTAACCGCATGGCATTGCAGGCAGTTATGAGTTAACAGCTGCATTTGTTCCGGGGTCATTTGTGCCTGAACAGCGCTGCCTGACAAGCCAGCGATGAGCAGCGCCAGACGAAGTGGAGGTAGAGCCATAAAGCCTCACAGGCATAAATTGGACGAACGTCCAAATTACAGTCCACCCTATTGGTTTGTCAACAGCTTGTTAAGCTACCCGCGGGTTGAGCGAACTTGCCCGGATAGACACAGGGATTGGCGGCTGCCTAGGTATCAGGGCCAATACATTCGTGCAGTATGGTCGAAGCTAGGACTGCGCAGTAAACAAGCTGCCAAACAAGCGCTTCAGGCACTGATAAACAAATTCAGGATTAAATTCACGTCCGCCGTTGGCGTGGGCAAACTCCATCTGGCTAATGGCCGCCAGTATCAGATGGGCATCCTGCCAGGGCATGCTGCTGCCAAAACGCAGACACACAGATTCAATCATCTTTAGCTGCATCTGGGTAAAGGCCTGAATTTTCGCGGCCAGCGGCTCAGCCACGTTGAACGCATACACAAAGTGGCTTTCCACCCCCAGCTCGCGGCGCCGCTGCGTGACGCCAGCCTGAATATGCTGGGTCAGAAAGTCTGCCAACTGGCTGGTCAGCCCGTCCATTTGTGCCGCCGACAACGGGCCATCCGGTAACTGACATTGCTGGTCAATGTTGGCTCTGACCTTGTCACGATAGGGCTGAGTTTGCTCGACAAAGCGGTCAAAGGCCGCCTCAATCAGATTGTCGAGGGAACCGAAATAGTAGCTGGTCAGGGACAAGCGCACCTCGGCACGGCTGGCAATAGTGCGATGTGACAGCGCCGCCAGGCCACCTTCGGCAATCAAATCCAGCGCGGCTTCGAGGATTTTGCCCCGGGTGATCTCACTTTTTACCGTCTTCTTGTCCACCGTGCCGGTCATCCCGTCTCCCCGTTTCACCAAATACAAAAGTCCGACGTTATCCAAGCCCTGTGGGGCAGTCAAGCCGCTTTCACTTGCACAGCACACAGATACAAAGCAACAAATTCATTACAAAGCATTGACAATTCTCGCCACCGGAAATTAAATTGGACGAGTGTCCAATTTAATTAAAACCGACCAACACGGCCGGGCACACACAGGAGAATTCCCATGTACCTTAATTCGAAGCTCAGTGCTTTGGCGCTATCCACCAGCTTAGCCCTCACCTCAGCCTGGGCTCAGGAAGCGCCACCGGCCGAAGACAGTGGTTTGGAAGTCATCATGGTGTCGGCGCAAAAACGCAGCCAAAGCGTGAAAGACGTGCCGATTTCCATCACCGCTATCCCGGCGCAAAAACTTATCGACAACAACCTCAGCACCGCAGAACAGCTATCCAGCAGCATTGCCAACTTCTCGGTAGGACAAACCGGCCAAGGCTTTGCCATTAATATGCGCGGCCTGGGATCGGGATCTAATCAGGGTTTCGAGCAAACCGTAGGCACTTATGTGGACGGGATTTACCGCGGCCGGGCGCAGTTGATGCGCAGTAGCTTTCTGGATGTTGAGCGTATTGAGGTATTGCGCGGCCCCCAGAGCACTTTGTTTGGTAAAAACACCACCGCCGGTGCCCTGAATATCCTCACCGCCAAACCCACCGATGATTTGCGTGGTTATTTGCATGGTGCCTATGAACTGGACAATGGGTACAGCCTGGAAGGCGCGGTGGGCAATGCCCTGACGGACAATTTGCAGGGGCGCGTGGCACTGAAATTGATTAATGAAGACGGCTTTTTGCATAACAGCCTGATGGGCCGCGATGAAGTGGCCCGTAACAGCCTGTTAGGGCGTGTATCCCTGGCCTGGCAACCGGCCGACGATGTGGACGTCCTGCTACGTTACCAGTTTGACCGTGAAGATTCTGACGGTGTGCGAAATGCCCAGCCGGTAGCTGAGCCTATCTACTTAAACGGCGGCGCCCAGTTGCCAGATTATTTTGGCGATCCACGCCAGTATGTACTGGATGATGTGACGCAAAAAGGCTTACGTGAACTGGGGGAAGACGAAGGCACAGACTATCAGGCTGATCATCTGACGTTGGATGTACAGTGGCAGTTGGGGGAGCTGAGCCTGACCTCAGTAACCGGCTGGCAACGCTATGATTTGGCCCTGACCAGTGACGGTGATGATAGCCCGGTGCCGCTGGTGTATCGCCAGTACAATGACGAAGAATACCGCCAGCTCAGCCAGGAATTACGCTTAACCTCCGACTGGCAGGGTGCCTTTAATTTTATCGCCGGCGCTTACTACCAAGAGACCGAACTGGATTTTGCCGAGGCCTATCGCATCTATCCGCTGAATGCATTGGGGCCGCGGGATTACCAGAATGACTCAGACACCTGGGCCTTGTTCAGCCAGTTGGACTACAGTTTTAACGACCACTGGCAGGCAACCCTTGGCCTGCGCTATTCCCAGGAAGACAAACAAGCCTCCCGCACCCTGACGCTGGTAGAGTTATCCAGCGGTGAGGTGATTGCCGAGCAGGACATAGTCAATGTACCGGACATGCTGCAAGCCATGGGACTGCCAGCCCAGCTGCCACCGGAAATCTATCTGGGGATCCTCGCCAGCGAACTACAACTAGAACAGCATGCGGTAAGCGGCGAACGCACCGAGAAGGCCTTTTCGCCAGCCCTGAACATTAAGTACAAGTTTGACGGCGGTATGCTATACGGCGCGGTATCCACCGGCACCAAGGCAGGTGGTTTTGATGCCAGGGCCAATGTGGCCAAAGACTGGGAATTTGAAGACGAGTCAGTCCTGGCTTACGAACTGGGTGCCAAATTGACCCTGGATGACGGCAGTGCCGATCTGAATTTGGCCCTGTTCAATATGGAATTTGAAGATCTGCAAACCTCGACCTTTGATGGCACTGCCGGTTTCTTTGTAGAAAACGGCGGTAAGTCCACCAGTCGCGGCGTTGAACTAGATGGCCGCTGGCAGTTTGCCGATAACTGGCGTTTATCCGGTAACCTCGCCTGGCTGGATTTCAGCTGGGATGAGTTCAAAGGTGCCAAATGCTTCTACAGCCTGATGTATACCCCGGATAATGTTGAAGCCGACGGACAATCTTGCGATATGTCCGGAAAAACCGGGGCCTTTGCGCCCAAATGGTCCGGTTCACTGGATTTGGATTATCTGATGGAAATCGGTGACGGTTTGGAGCTTAAGGTGAATCTGCAAAGCCAATTTAAATCCATGCATTACACAAATTATGATCTCAACCCTTTTACCGCACAAAGCGGCTACGGTAAGTTGAATCTGCGCGTCGCATTAGCCGACTATGCCAATGGTTGGTCGGTGGCCTTGCTGGGTAAAAACCTCACAGACAAAAATACTATCAACTATTCCACCGATATGTCTTTTGGCCCGGTAGGCATGTACAGCGTGTACACCGAACAAGGACGCAGCGTTACCCTGCAGTTCGGTTATCAATTCTAACCAACAAACGCTCGACAATAGCCTGGGTATTAATCCCTTCGGGTAGGCAGCCAAATTGCAGGCTGCTCTGCCCAAGGCGGGCGCGTACAAAAGCCTCGGCAATCCAACCTTCACCATGCAGCAGCAGGGTGGCAGCCTGCCAGCACAGTGCCAGATGCTGCAGAATATGGCGGGCAGCGTATTCAAGGCTTTCCGTTTGTACCAGCATGGCCAGGGTCTGATCTAAACGGCGATCATACAAGGGGTGCCGACCTCTGGCCGCTTCAAGCTCTGCCATCAAGGCATTTAGACAGTCAGACTCCCGCGATAACACCCGCAGTAAATCCAGGCACTGTACGTTGCCCGAGCCTTCCCAGATGGAATTCACCGGCGCTTCCCGGTACAAACGGTTGCAGACATTTTCATCCACATAACCAACACCACCAACACATTCCATGGCTTCAAAGGTTTGTAGTACGGCGCGTTTACAGATCCAGTATTTACCTATACCCGTGGCACAACGCACCAACGCTGCCTGCTTTGCATCCTGCATATTATCCAGGGCATGGGCAATGCGCATACTGATGGCCAGGCTGGCTTCCGCCTCTAAGGCCAAATCCGCCAGCACGTTGAGCATAAGTGGTTGCAAATGCAACGGCCGGCCAAATGCGCTGCGACCGGCCGTATGCCAGATGGCTTCCTTGGCCGCCTGCGCCATCAGGGCCGATGAGCCAATCATGCAGTCATAGCGAGTCAGCGCCACCATCTGAATTATGGTGGCCACGCCGCGTCCTTGCTCTCCCACCAGCCAGCCATGGGCACCACGCAGTTCAATTTCGGCACTGGCATTGGATCTATTGCCCAGTTTGTTTTTAAGACGCTGAATGTGAATTGGGTTCTTGCTGCCATCTTCCCGCCAGCGCGGCACTAAAAAGCATGAAAGCTGATCTTCCACTTTTGCCAGCATTAAAAAGCCATCGCACATGGGGGCCGAGCAAAACCATTTGTGACCAAGCAGGCTGTATAGCTGCCCGGCGCCAGGCTGACCGACAGGCACCGCCACCGTGGTATTGGCCCGCACATCAGAACCGCCCTGCTTTTCGGTCATGGCCATACCTATAGTCAGACCGACTTTTTCATACCAAGGCTTATTGCTCCCATCATAGTGGCCGGACAGAATGCCAGGTAACCAACGACTCGCCACGTCGGGTTGCGTTTGAATAGCTGGCACACTGGCAAAGGTCATGGTTAAGGGGCATCCCGAACCGGGATCGGCGTGATTATGCAGATAGGCCAGGGCCGCCCTGGCCACATGCTTACCCGGCTCCTGCATGGTCCAGGGTAAATGGGTGTGGCCAGCGGTAATGGCCGCCTGCATGAGTTGGTGATAGGCAGGATGGTAATCAACCTGGTCGATACGGTGCCCAAAACGATCGTGGGGGAGAAATTCCGGAATGTGTTTATTGGCCAGGAAACCCGCTTGCAATAATTCATGACCGACCTGATGACCGAAGTCCATAAGCCGGGGGTCAGCCCACGTTGCATCAAAGACCCGCAGCCAATACTGCAACATGCGGTCACCGTGGAAGGCATTGTAGTTTTCAAGCGGCAGGGGTTGATTAAAAACCTGGTGGGTAGAAGCAATGGCATGAGTCAATTCCGTCATTTCGCCTCCTTCCGGCCTGAGCTCAGTCAAGCCAGCGTTTCACCCACTTGTGTGCAGGCTTAGCATTTTAACCGGCCAACCAGTATGTCTTTAAACATCACCCAGTCTCCAATCAGGCTGTACAGCGGATACTTAAAAGTCGCGGGCTTATTGTGTTCAAAAAAGAAGTGCCCTACCCAGGCGAACCCGTAACCCGCGACTGGCATAAACCATAAGGCCCAATAATTGGCGCTGGACAAACTATAGAACAAAATTCCTAACACTAACCATGAGCCAACAAAATGCAGCCGTCGACAAACAGGATGACGGTGCTCCTTTAAATAATAAGGATAAAATTCACGAAAGCTGTGGAACTCTGTTTTCATGTCTTTTCCGGGCATATTCTGTTCAGACCGATCAAAATCTCAGTCTAAACCGGTTTACTTCCTCAGTCAGCGTCCTGGCAATGGACAGCAGCTCTTCGGATGACGCAGAAACCGAACGGCTTTGTTGATTCGCTTCTTCGGCACCATCACGCACTATGATTAAGCGTTCAGCAATGTCATCCGACACTTTTGCCTGTTGCTCAGAAGCGGTCGCAATAGACAGGTTCATATCGTTAATATTCTTGACCAGGGCCTGTATATCCGTGAGCAGTTCCCCGACTTTCTGAGAATTCTGTACTGCCAACCTAGCGTTCTCATCGCTGCTTTTAATGCGGTTTGAAACTGATTCAGTCACCGACTGCAATACATTGATCTTACTTTGAATTTCTGTAGTCGACTGCTGAGTTCGCTGAGCCAGGGTGCGAACTTCGTCAGCCACAACAGCAAAACCCCGGCCCTGGTCCCCGGCCCTTGCGGCTTCGATAGCGGCATTGAGGGCCAACAGGTTGGTTTGCTCTGCGATGTTATTGATCACGTCCAGAATCGCGGCCATATCCTGAACCGAGCCTTGCAGTTCATGCAGCCCTTGGGTGGCAGTCTGCAACACCTGTGATACCTGCTCAACCGACGCGACACTTTGCTGAACGGTCAGTTGGCCACTGTTGGTCATTTCGTCGGCCCGACTTGCAGAATCAGCCGCCTCACTGCAATTTTGCGCAACCTCTTTTACCGCGTTGGAATTTTCGTATACCGAGGTGGAAATCATCTCTATAGCATTATTCTGACTGCCGCTTAAATTTGCAGACTGGCGGGCAATGTCACTCAACACCACAGACGCCTTATTTGCCTGCTCGGCCTGGTCACGAATTTTACTCAGCAGCTCACTGAGTTTATCTATCATCAGGTTAAAAGCCGATGCCAGCTGAGCCAACTCGTCAGTGCCTGGCATGCTAATCTGCTCAGTGAGATCTCCCTTGGCTATCAGCAAAGCCTTAGCAATCAGAGAGTGACTGGTCCTGATAACCCGTCTTTCCAGCCACCAGTAACAAAGGATCAGCATAATAATGATCACCAATACAGCTGCAACACTCATGAAACTGTATCTGTCTGCACTGCTCTGAGTCTCTTCCAAAGCTTGGTGAGAAGAGACCGCAATAGCCTCGATGAACTTATCAACAGGAGCCTTTATTTTGTCGGTTTCGTTTTCATAGGCCTGGTTATGCACCATGTCCACGGCTTTAAGCCAACTCAACCTTTCTTGCTCAGTTAAGTCATTAATATTTTTATGCTTAAAAGGCGCGACCAGATCAAAGGCCGCCACTTCGGTGTTGACCAAGGCCATGGACAGCTCATTGGATTCCTCCAGATAAGCTAAATCACTACTATCAATGCCTAATTCGCGTAAACGTTCTAGATAGCCGGTGGCTCTGCCATCTTCCCATTTAGCATTACCCTGAATCTGCTCCACCAACAGGTTGTAGGCATCCAGATATTTCTCTTCAAGCGTAACCACATAATGGCGGGCCAAAAGAGTAAGGGTTGCGGAGTTGGTAGCAGACAGCTTGGCCAAATGGCTTGACTGGTAACGAAATTCGGCCGCGTTAAAGCTGTCAGTCAGATTTTGTTTCAGCAATAAAACAATCAATAAAAGTAGAGCGGCCACCCCTATTGTCACACCAAAGGCAAGTCTTAGTAGATTCTTAATGGTCATATCATTGTTCCGGCGAATTAGTAGACTGAAATTGCGGTTCAGAATCCTTCTCTTCCAGCTAGCCTAACTTGCCGGACCGCAATAAAAAGCATGAGAATCAATAAGTAAAAATAGCAGTTTTTTATTAAATCAATAGCGCATCGACGAAGTTTTACGCAGCCGGTCGGCTTCTATGAGACTCAACTTTCGGCAAGAAAGATTGGTACCTTAAAGCCAAGTTTACAGCACCCCAAACATTTAACATTTCAAAAACACTTGCATCACAAATCAAAACACACTAACTTAATGAAAGCGCTTACATGCCTATAGAAACAGTTAAGATGCGTCATTCCATCACTAAGAAAAACTGTCCCAGGCCTTGTTGTGCAAGTGTATAGGTCAGCATTACTGCATTTAGGTAACCTGGCACAAACCTTACGCCCAAAGGTTAACGAGATGTTACACTTGCCATCAACAGTCAGCGCATAATTACTTTGGGCCGGCGGCGCCACGCAATTCAGGTCAGGCGCTTTTTTCTGACCAGGAATTGTAAGCGCTTACAAAACAAAATGATTCGATGTCATTGGTTACATCGGGGGACACATGAAAAGCAACACATTCAATAAAACCCGGCTGGCGACCTGCTTGTCGTTAATTTTGGGGGCTACTTTGTCCCCAGCCTTTGCTCAGGACGCGGTTCAGGGTGCTGAAGAAGTAGAAGTCATTCAGGTTTCAGGGATTCGCAGTAGTCAGATCCGCGCCATGGACGTTAAACGCAGCAGTGATGGGGTAGTAGATGCCATTTCGGCGGAAGACATAGGTAAGTTTCCCGACACTAACCTGGCTGAATCATTACAGCGTATTACGGGTGTATCTATCGATCGCCAAAATGGTGAAGGCAGTAAAGTCACAGTAAGGGGCTTTGGCCCTGATTTTAACCTGGTTTTGCTGAATAACAGGGTGATGCCTACCGCCCAGGTATCTGGTGAGTCAACCCGCTCCTTCGAGTTTGCCAATCTGGCATCTGACAGTGTCAGCGCTGTGGAAATTTACAAAACCGGAAAAGCCGATGTGGCGTCCGGTGGTATCGGTTCGACCATAAATATTCAAACAGCGCGTCCATTGAGCAGCAAATCCATGGTCGCCAGCTTCGGTGTTAAAGCCCACCACGACACCAGTGTCGAATCTGGTGACAACCTGACGCCGGAGATCTCCGGCATTGTCAGCAACACCTTTATGGACAATAAGCTGGGGCTAGGCTTATCGGCCTCCTATCAAAAGCGTGACAGCAACGTCAAACGCGCCACCATAGACGGCTGGCGACAAAACATTCACGGCGACCTTAACCCCAATGCCGTGGTGGAAGACAACAACAAGAACCCCTACGGCAATACCTTCTATGCCAGGAACGTGGGTTTTGCCACCGAAGATATTGAGCGGGAGCGCGCCAATGCGCAATTTGTGGTGCAATACGCCCCAGTCGAGAATCTCGAAATTACCGCTGACTATACGTATTCACAACTGGAAGATGTGTCCAGCACCGATACCTGGGGTTTATGGTTTTCCGGCCCTGGCAACGCCACCTCCGCGCATATCAATGAAAACGGTACGTTTGACCGGGTCACCGAGGTGGGCGGGGACTACTCTGGCACCATGAATCAAAATGCCAGTAAGAACCGCAACACCTCTGTGGGCCTGAATATCGATTGGCAAGCCAGCGAGCAGCTTAGCTTCAGTCTTGATATGCATGACTCTGAAGCGGTATCAGAAGGCGGCCTGGACAATTATGCCGATAATATCTTCTTCATTCTCGGTGCCTTAAACGTTTCAGATAAAACTTACGACGCCACCTCAACAGATATCCCTTTACTGGGCGCCAATTACGCCAATCTGAATCCGGCCGGTGAACCCCACCTGTTGCCGGAGCATTATGCCTCATTGTTTGCTGGTGTCAGAGCCGGGCGAAATGAAACGGATATTCAGCAAACCCAGTTTGATGGTAGCTGGGTAAACCCCAATGACAGTGCCCTGGCATCCATTGATTTTGGTTTGTCATATCTGTCAATGCAGACTCATGCACAAGCTAGCTATACAGGCCCTATCAGTGCGGGCTGGTATGGAAATATGGGCCTGTGGAAAGACGATGTAGAGTTTGTGGGGCTGGGTTCAGATTTTCTATCAGACTTCAGCGGCGGCGGTAGTGAGATGTTAATTCCTTACTACTACAGCTACGACCAAGCGGCTGCCATGCAAAAAGCCGAAGGCTTGTATGATGTAGAATATGTTGCAGCCCCTTGGCAGGACGACCACAACATCGAGGAAAAAACCAAAGCGGTATACATCCAGGCCAATATCCAGAGTGAGCTTTACGGCATGCCATTGGATGTAGTCGCAGGTTTGCGTTATGAGCAAACCGATGTCACGGCTAGCAGCATGCAACAGGAAGCCCAACAGGTGGTATGGCTGAACCCAACAGAGTGGCAGACGCTGTTCTCCGATGATTTTACCTTCAGCCATGAAACGCACGACTACAGTGAGCTTCTGCCAAGTTTGGATTTGCGTTTGGAACTGCGTGAAGACCTCATCACCCGTGTCTCATACAGCAAAACCATTACCCGCCCTACGTTGGGCTCTATGCGGGCAACCACCTCACTGACGCCTATTCCTAAAGTCGGCTCACGCACTGGTTTTGCCGGTAACCCAGCCCTTAAACCATATAGTTCAGACAATATCGATCTCTCGGTTGAGTACTATTACGACGATGCCAGTTATCTTTCTGTGGGTTGGTTTAACAAGGACGTAGAAAACTTCCTGATGAACACCATCTCCACAGAGCAGTATGACCATCTGCGCGACCCCTTTATGGGACCCGCCGCCGAACAAGCGCGGGCGGAACTGATCGCCAATAACCAAACCCCCAGTGATGAAGCGGTTTTTCAATGGTTGCTGGATAACGGTTATGGCAACGATGAGAACCGGGTTGTTCAGTCAGACAATGACCCTGTTGCCACCTGGAATATCAGCAAGCCGAATAACGTGGAAGATCTTAGCATTCGTGGCTGGGAGTTGGCCTGGCAGCATTGGTTGTGGGATACCGGCCTTGGCTTTAGCCTCAACTACACTAAGGTCAACGGAGATACCGAATACGATGTGCAGCGTACCGACGAGCAATTTGCCCTACCGGGTTTGAGCGACTCGGCCAACTTCGCGGTGTTCTATGAAGATGAACGCTGGCAGGCACGTTTGGCCTACAACTGGCGGGATGACTTCTTGTCCGATATGGGCCAGGCGGAAGCTGGCGGCCCAGCCCCGCAGTTCACGGAAGCCTATGGTCAGTTGGACCTGAGTGTCAGCTACCAGGTTAATGAGGAGCTGGTAGTGTTCTTCGAAGGTATCAACATACTCGAGCAGGAAAAACGCGTGCATGGTCGCTTCCAGGAGCAGATGCTGCTGGCGCAGCAAAATGATGCCCGCTATGCCCTGGGATTACGTTATACCTTCTAACCTCTCGCTTCCCCCACCTTATTGGTGAACATAGTTAAAGGCACCCTTTACGGGTGCCTTTTTGTGTTGGCCAAACCGCATTGACATGTCATGGCCGTTCCAACAAAAAGTTGAAGGTAGAGAAGCTGCAGGGATGGCCTCAAAACACAGAGACGGGAGATGGGTGGCGTACCCATGCGGTGTGACGTAGGGTACTCAAGCAATCAAGGGAATTAACGACGGCTTACAGAATCACGCAGTACCAGGCTGGGTTCAAACAGGTTTTGTACCTTGAGTTTGTCGTCCTGATAAATATGCTTACGCACCCAGCGGGCGGCCATGCGGCCCATTTCACCGGCGGGGAAATCAATAGTACTTAAATGCGGGAAGGTATAACGGGATATAATCACATTATCGAAGCCCATAATGGACACATCCGCCGGGATATCCAGTTGATGATCGCGGGCACAATTCATGGCGCCGCAGGCCATCTCATCATTGGCGCACACCACGGCACTGAAGGGCTGCTGCTGTTTGAGTAATTGTTCCATGGCGGCCACCCCACCGGCTTCATGAAAGTCACCTTCCACAAACAAGCCCTCGTCAAAGGCTCTGCCAGCTTCCTGTAAGGCTCGCTTGTGGCCTGCCAGACGCTCGCGTACATCCAGTTTAAACAAGGGGCCTGAAATATAGGCGATTTGCTGATGCCCCAGGTCCAGCATGGCTTTTGTAGCCAGATAGCCGCCCAATTCGTTATTCAGGCAAATACAGTTTTCATCCATGCCGGCTACATGACGGTTTAACACCACCACCGGCGTCTGCTTATTCAGTTCCAACAAATACTCATCGGACACCGCGTCTACATGCAGGATAAGCGCATCGCACTTGCGGCTAATAAGGAATTCAATGGCGTCTTTTTCGCTTTCCACATCACTGTGGCCAGCGGCAATAATCACGTGTTTGCCCACCGAGCGCAGTTCGTTCTCAACGCCACTCATCATTTCACCGAAGAAAGGACCATGTACCTCTGAGACCAGCATGCCCACGCTATTCGAGCAGTTTGACGCCAGTGACTGGGCAATGGAATTGGGTCGATAGTTAAGCTCCTGCATGGCTTGCAGCACTTTATTGCGGGTAGCTTCCCCGACCTTGGCGCTGCCGTTCATTACCCGGGAGACAGTAGCCAGTGAGACACCGGCCCGTTCAGAAACTTGGTAAATGGTTGCCATGCTAACTCTATTGCACTCCTAGCGGTTTTCTATCGCTAATCTGACTTTTTCGACTTCTTGAGTGCCGAGTTTATAGAACTTCATGACCAGTGCCACTATTAAAAATGCCAGCGCCGGCAGCCAGGTGAAGGAAAACAAAATCCCCTGCTGGGTATCGGCGGATTGCGCCTGGTCAGGCTGATAGCCATAAAACGCCAGTAACCATCCGGCCATAGCACCACCAATCGCCAATCCCATTTTGATGAAAAACACCACTGAGGAATAAGTCATACCGGTAATGCGTATGCCGCTGCGATACTGGCCGTAGTCGACTACATCGGCCATTTTGGCCCATAACAAAGGCGTGCCCATTTGCAATATAAAGCACCACAGCACATAGATAATAAAGGCCAGCAACGTTTGCTCTGGGCCGATAAAGTAGCTGGCCACACACAGCAGTGCCGCGATCACTTGAATCGCCATATAAGCTTTGACCTTACACACTCTGGCCGCCAGCCACTGGGCGACGGCACAGCCGGCAATGTTGCCCAGCATACCTAAGGTCACAAATAAGGTAATCAGATCTTCGCGCCCCAAATAATACTTCACGTAGTAAATGGCCAGGGTATTGCGTAGCACCATACCCACCAGCACAAACAGCGCTGCCAGGCTCAGAATACGCCATTGATCATTGTGCCAAAGTGACGCCATATCCTGCCAGAAACTGGATTTTTGCTCGGCAGGCGGAAACACTCTTTCCTTGGTTCCGGCAAAACACAGCCAAAACATAATAACCCCGAGCACACTCATGGCCGCGATGGTCATTTGATAGCCTTTGGCTTTATCTCCAGCGCCAAAGAAATCCACCAACGGCAAGGTGCAGGCTGTCACCAACAAGCCACCTAACATACCAAACACAAATCGATAAGATTGCACCGACACTCGCTCGGTGGGATTAGCGGTCAACACCCCACCAAGGGCTGAGTAAGGGATATTAATCGCCGTATAGGCCAACATCAGCAAACCGTAAGTAACGAAGGCATACACCGCCTTGCCGTCCGGACTGAGATCGGGTGTGGTAAAAGCCAGTACGCTGATAATGCCGAAGGGCACCGCCAGCCATAACAGATAAGGACGAAATTTACCGTGTCGGGTGTTGGTCCTGTCATTAATGGCCCCCATTAGCGGGTCGGTTACGGCATCAAAGATACGCACCACTAAGAACAGGGTACCGACCAGCGCCGGAGACAAACCGAAAATGTCCGTATAAAAGAAGGACAGAAACAGCATCACCGATTGAAAGACAATATTACTGGCGGTATCGCCAAGTCCGTAAGCTACCTTCTCCCGTACCGACAGCATCAGTTTTTACTCCCCGCTCAATACCCTGGAAGGACGGCGATTAAGCATGTCCCGGTAGGCCAGACCGCTGGCTTTAACAATACGCTGCTGACTGGCGTAATCCACATACACCAAACCGAAACGCTTGAGGTAGCCTTCAGCCCATTCAAAGTTATCCATCAGGCTCCAGGCAAAATAACCGCGAATATCCACGCCCTGCTCGGCCGCCTCATTCACCGCATTAATATGACTGTGCAAATACGCCAGCCGGTCCCAGTCATTAACCTGACCGTCTTTCAACTCATCCACCATAGCCGCACCATTCTCGGTAATGTAAACCGGCGGCAGGTCATACTGCTGGTGGTAAGCAAGTAATAGATTTTTTAACCCCTGCGGATAAATCTCCCAACCCATATCGGTCAATGGTAGCGACTTTTCCTGTCCGCCTCGAAACAGTTCGTGCTGGTCGGCGGAATAAATCTCACGGGTATAATAGTTGATGCCCAGGTAATCAAGTGGGTGAGCAATCACTTGCATGTCACCCTCCTCAATCACAGGACGCTCATCAGCAGGCAGAGCATGAATTAAGTCAGGATAGCGGCCTTCCATGACAGGACGCAAATACCAGTGGTTAAAGTACTGATCGGCATTCTGTGCGGCCTGAATATCTTCAGCCGAGTTGGTTTTTGCATAGCAAGGGCTGAAGTTCAGTACGATACCGTTTTGTGCGTGCGGGGCATTTTTTGCCAGCACCTGCATAGCCAGTCCATGGGCAAGCAACAAATGATGGGCTGCCTGTTTGCCCCAGGCTTTATTTTTATGCCCAGGGGCATGCACACCAATTTCATAGCCAAGATAGGCACTGCAGTATGGCTCGTTCAGCGTGGCATAAGAATAGACCCGCTCACCAAAGGTGCGAGATACCAAATCAGCATATTCACGAAATTGGTAGGCGGTTTGGCGATTTAACCAGCCCCCTTTATCTTCAAGGTGCTGAGGTAAATCCCAATGGTAGAGGGTAACAAAGGCCTTAATCCCCAAAGCATTCAGCTTGTCTAACAAGCGCAGATAAAAATCCAAGCCCTGCTGATTGGGGCTGCCGTCTTCATGCATCACTCTGGGCCAGGACACCGAGAAACGATAGGCATCCACCCCCATGGCATGGATAAGCTCAATATCCTGCAACCAGTGTTCAACATGCTCACAAGCTTGCAGACCATTTGAGCCATCACGGATCTTACCGGGAGTGGCACAAAAGGTATCCCAGATACAGGGTAAACGGCTTTGTGCCGCGCCTTCGATCTGGAACGCGGCTGTGGCCACCCCAAAAAGAAAATCCGGACTTAGCAACGGTGCGCCAGCGGGCAGTTCAATGCGTTTGTTATTCAAGGTGTTATCCAATCAGCTCTGGGTTTTAACATTCAATTAACGACAGTGCGCCCGGGCATCCGAATTTGCTTTACACCAGCTATGTGTTGCGCAAGGGATTCAGTGATGCTAATAATGTAAGCGCTTTCACAAATGTTAAACCCTTGTAACTGGCCGGTCAATGTAAAACGTTACCAGCCCTCAGCTAAGCCGGAAATTGCTATGCACAACGCCGCTTCGGGGATCAAATCCCCTACTGCTAATCTGACCTTTGCCCTGGTGTCGTTAACCTCGTTATTTTTTATGTGGGGATTTATAACGGCCTTAAACGACATACTTATCCCGCATTTAAAAGCGGTATTCAGTCTCAACTACACCCAGGCCATGCTGGTGCAGTTCTGTTTCTTCGGTGCGTATTTTTTGATTTCGGTGCCTGCCGGGCAATTGGTGGACCGCATAGGTTTTCAGCGTGGCATAGCTACCGGCCTATTAACAGCAGCCTGCGGCTGTATGCTGTTTGTGCCATCCGCACTCTACACCACCTATTGGATGTTTCTGCTGGCCCTATTCGTGCTGGCAAGTGGTATCACCATACTGCAAGTAGCGGCCAATCCTTTGGTTACCTTGCTGGGTAGTCCAAAGACCGCGTCCAGCCGTTTGACGATGACGCAGGCATTTAACTCGCTCGGAACCACGGTGGCACCAGTGGTAGGTGGTTTGCTGATATTTTCTCATGCCGCAGACGCCCAGCAGAGCGCTGATTCGGTGATCCTGCCCTATATTGGCCTGGCCATACTGCTGGCAGCCATGGCGCTGACCTTCCTGAAGCTGCACTTACCTAATCCCACACAGGAACATGCGCAAAGCACCACCAACACCAGTAAAGTCTCCTTGTGGCAGTATCCGCATCTGATCCTGGGTGCCCTGGGTATTTTTGTTTACGTAGGTGCCGAAGTATCCATAGGCAGCTTTCTGGTTAACTTCCTCGGTGAAGACCAGGTTATGGGTATGAACGAAGCGCAAGCCGCTAAGTACATTGCCTATTACTGGGGCGGCGCAATGGTTGGACGTTTTATCGGCGCCCTGTTGATGCAGCGCGTGGCCCCAGGTTTATTACTGGCGGTTAACAGCCTGGCGTCCATGGCGCTAATCCTCACCGCCATTGTGACTGATGGAAGTCTTGCCATGTGGAGCATCCTGGCGGTGGGACTATGTAACTCCATTATGTTTCCTACCATCTTCAGTCTGGCCATCAAGAATCTTGGGCTGGATACCGGCCGGGGGTCAGGATTGCTGTGTCTGGCCATTGTTGGCGGCGCATTGGTACCGCTAATGCAAGGCATACTGGCTGACAATATTGGTTTGCAGTTGTCATTCCTGCTACCGCTGGTTTGCTATCTGTATATCGCATTTTATGGCCTGGTCGGAGCCAGGGTGCGCCAATCTTCACCCGCTTTTGTGCAAAATGAGGTAGCCAAATGATACGCACTTTACCTATTTCATTACCGCTACTGACACTGAGTGCGCTGCTGATGTCATGCACACATAATGAACCGCAGCAAACCGCAGTTGAGACGGCTGTACCGGACTACTGGCCGGTGATCCATTCAGAGGTGGCCACCACTACTGAGATCGAAACGCGGGTAAAGACCTTACTGGCGAACATGACCATAGAGCAAAAAGTCGCGCAGACCATGCAACCGGAAATCCGTGATATCAGTGTTGAAGATATGCGCCGTTATGGATTTGGCTCTTATCTGAACGGCGGCGGTGCCTTTCCCAACAACAACAAACATGCCTCAGTGCAGGATTGGGTAGAGCTCGCCGAAGCCATGTATCAAGCCTCTGTAGATGATAGCCTGGATGGCAGTCGCATCCCCACCATGTGGGGCACCGATGCGGTGCATGGCCATAATAACGTGATTGGTGCGACCTTATTTCCGCACAACATTGGTCTGGGCGCCGCGCATAATCCGGCGCTGATCGAGCAAATAGCCGAAGCAACAGCTAAAGAAGTGGCTGCAACCGGCATCGATTGGATATTTGCCCCCACAGTGGCGGTTACCCGCGATGATCGCTGGGGACGCACCTATGAGGCCTATTCAGAAGACCCGGATATTGTGCGTGACTACGCCTACGCCATAGTTAAGGGCCTTCAAGGGCGGGCGGATAACTTTCTATCCGAACAACATGTGATAAGTACGGTTAAACATTTCCTCGGTGACGGCGGCACAGAAGGCGGTGATGATCAAGGCGACAATCTGGCCACAGAGCGAGAGCTGTTTGACATCCATGCCCAAGGTTACATTGGTGGCTTAACCGCTGGTGCGCAATCGGTTATGGCATCGTTTAACAGCTGGCATGGGGTGAAAAATCACGGTAACCCCTATTTGCTGACCCAGGTTCTCAAACAACGCATGGGCTTTGACGGCTTTGTGGTAGGTGACTGGAACGGGCATGGCCAGATCCCCGGTTGCAGTAACGAAAGCTGCCCTGCCGCCCTCAACGCCGGACTGGACATGTATATGGTGCCCACTCAGGCTTGGAAGCCACTGTTGGAAAACACCATAGCCCAGGTTAAATCAGGGCAAATCAGTGCCCAGCGTCTGGATGATGCAGTAGCACGGATCCTGCGGGTCAAGCTGCGCGCTGGTTTGTTTGATAAGCCCTCGCCTGCGCAGCGTGCGTTGGCTGCCAAGCAAAGCCTGATAGGCCATCCTGCACATCAGGCTGTCGCCCGCCAGGCCGTGCGAGAATCATTGGTGTTACTTAAAAACCATCACCAGCTGCTGCCATTGGATCCCCGCGCGCATATTTTGCTGGCCGGTGATGGGACCAACAATATCGGCAAGCAAGCGGGTGGCTGGACTATCACCTGGCAGGGCACAGGGAATCAGAACATTGATTTTCCAGGCGCCACCTCAATATACGACGGTTTTAAACAGGCCGTGCAAGCAGCAGGGGGCAAAGTCACACTTTCACAAGATGGCAGCTTTACACAGCGGCCCGATGTTGCCGTTGTGGTGTTCGGTGAAGAACCCTATGCAGAAGGTAACGGCGATCTGGCCAATCTGGAATATCAACGGGGTAATAAAACCGACCTGGCCCTGCTACGCAAGCTCAAAGCTCAAGGTATTCCGGTGGTGGCGGTATTTCTCAGTGGCCGGCCGCTATGGGTGAACCCGGAGCTGAACGCCTCAGATGCCTTTGTGGCGGCCTGGCTACCCGGTTCAGAGGGCGCTGGTATTGCGGATGTGCTGCTGAAAAAGGCCGATGGCACAGTCAACTATGATTTCAAAGGTAAGCTGTCTTTCTCCTGGCCCGCTACGCCAGAACAAACCACGGTCAACCGTCATGATGCTGATTATCAGCCGTTGCTGCCTTATGGTTTTGGTCTGCGTTACGGTGATGCTGAGGTACTGGCCCCCCACCTGAATGAAACGCTAAGCGCCGCTAATAGTGACTTGTCACCACTGGTGCTGTTTGAAAACAACATCAAAGCGCCGTGGCAATTGAGTATTGGCGAAGTTGGCCACACCCAGGCAGTGGTCAGCAGCGTGCAGCAACAAGGTCCGGTGAGTTTGCGCACCAGTGACTGGAAAATTCAGGAAGACAGTCGCCAACTGCGTTTTGACGGTTCGGCCACAGGCGAAATCCAGATTGGTGCCGCCTTTCCTCAAGATCTGCGTACCTACCTGGAAAGTAGTGCAGTGCTGAACCTCACGGTTAAGCTTGGCAGTCAAGCCCAGGCCGAAGTACAGCTTGCCATGTTGTGTGGAGAGGGATGTCGCGCTGAACTGGATATCAGCGATAAATTAGCCCAATTACCCACAGAGCAGTGGCATCAGTTGTCTTTTGCTTTAGCCTGCTTTGCCGAAGCGGAGCAGTTGGCCCGGGTGTTCAGCCCATTTAGTTTGCAGGTCAAAGGGGAGCTTGATATCAGTTTGGCCGATATCCGCTTGCAGCCGGGCGTCACTGCCCCGCAGCAGTGCCCAAATTAATCTTGTATAAGCCAGGTAAAAGCCTCTAAGCTGCGGCACAACATAGTGAAGGGAACTTGTAAATGAGCAAATGGATAATCGCAACCGGCATCACCCTGAGTGTGTTGAGTCAGTCAGGTATAGCCAAGGAGTTCACCTGGCCGGATGGCCAGCAGGCGGCTGTGAGTCTCGGCTATGACGATGCCCTGGCCAGCCAGTTGGATATCGCCATCCCGCAACTGAATAAACACGGCCTGAGTGGCACTTTTTATCTGACCTTGTCTTCACCGGTGTTGGTCGAACGCATGGATGCCTGGCGTGCTGCCGCATCAAGCGGACATGAACTGGCCAATCACAGTATCAATCACCCTTGCCGGGCAAACTTGCCCGGACGTGAGTGGGTGGAGGCAGAGAACCAGTTAGATAACTGGAGCATGACCCGCATGCTGCGCGAAGTAAGCCAGGCCAGCAGTTTTTTGTATGCCATTGATGGCCAGACGATACGCACTTACACTCCACCTTGTGGAGATCGGCAGACTAAAGACGGCGATTACGTCAGCGCCATTGAACCTAAATTTGTTGCCATCCGCCTGCCCGGTGCGCCGCTGGTCAGTATGGATGAATTGGACCTGTCACACACCCCCACCTGGTTTCCTGACCAGCCAAGTCTGGATGCGTTAATTGCCTATGTGGAAGAAGCGGCCAAACGCGGTACCTTGGCCAGTATCAGTTTTCACGGTGTTGGGGGCGACCATATGCGTGTTAACGCTGATGTTCACGATGCCTTTTTAGCCTATCTGGCCAAACACCCTAAGCGCTTTTGGGTAAGCACCTTTCGTGACATAGCCCAGTATATTCAGCATCAACAATCAGACGCAGGCCTCACCGGTAAAAAGTAACAGGGGAGCGAATTGCTCCCCTTTTTATCCTCAGACTCTGAAAAAGCCCACCAGCTTGTCCATCTGACCGCTGCGCTCAACCTGTTCACGGATCTGCTGTTGGATCTCGTTTAAGCCCTCGGCATTCTGATCAGACATATTCTTGATCTGCATAATATTGCCGTTTACTTCCTCAACCACTGAGCTTTGCTCCTCAGCCCCCACCGACACCTGAGTGTTCATCTCAGAGATACTGTTAATGGCGGCCACAATGCTGCCATAGGCATCACTGGACTCATTGGTCAGGTTGACAACATTATTCGTCTTGTCCGTTGACTGGCCAATAACGTTAACCACATTGGCTGCACCTTGCTGAATAACCTCAATGATAGTGGTAATTTCAGCAATAGAATCCTGGGTTTTCTGCGCCAGCGTGCGCACTTCATCGGCCACTACAGAGAAGCCCCGACCCTGCTCTCCGGCTCGAGCCGCTTCAATGGCAGCATTGAGCGCTAACAGGTTAGTTTGGTCGGCAATGCCACGGATCACGCCCAGAATACTGGAAATATTCGCCGCATCACCGTCCAGCTTATTCACCACTTGGGTGGCTGATTGCATATCCATAGCCAGCTCTTGCATGGCGCTGATGGTCAAACGCACCACCTGCTCACCATTTTTTGCCTGCTCTTCGGCATTGACACTTTCCCGATGTGCCTGTGATGCATTCTGCGCAATCTGTAAGGTGGCGGCGGCCATTTCATTTAGTGCCGTAGCCAGCATATCGGTTTCCATTTGCTGGGTTTGCACTGAACGGTTGGACTGTTCGACTGCCGCCATCACAGAATTACTAGAGTCATTCAATACACCGGTCACCTGCTGAATCTGGCCTACGATGTCGCGTAGTGAGGCTGCCGACTGATTCATGGCCGTATTCAGTTCGCCAAATTCATCATTGTTAATGACATTGATGTTGCTGGTCAGATTACCCTCGGCAATTTCCTTTGCAAACGCAATAGATTGATTAAGCGGATTCATAATACTGCGCACCAACCACACACCCAGCACGGCACTTAACAACATGGCCAGCGCCACCGCGCCAAAGGTCACAGCTTTCACTTGTGCTCGCACATCAGATTCAACCACCAATTCCTCACCAATGAGTTTAGTGGCCATGGAAGATGCATCCTCACCTTCGCTTAGCATGTGCGCAAAGGCACTTTCCACGCCAATGCTGGCATCTCGCATTGCAATAAACAGACTGCGGTATTGGGCCAGGCTGCTATCCAGCTTACGCAAGTGAATTTGTGTCTGCTCTGACAGCATAATGCTCTGCATCTGGGTAACCTGTTTGCTAAGGCCATCAATGTCGTTCAGTACTTTATCTGCTTGCTGTGTGGTGGGTTTGCTGTTGTATTTCCAAATCTCCACCCTGACCAGATTAAAGGTATCTTTAAAATGCTTAGCGGTGCGGTAACGATTGAACTCGGCGAAATCTGTCTGATGGGAAGAAAAATAGCTCTCAATGGCAGAGAGTACTGCATCAATATCTGTGGATACAGCACGCGCAGCACCGTCGAATGACTCTCGACTTCTGATATTGTCAGACTGTGCTTGGGTAAAGTCTTTGAAGGCACTTCTGTAGTCAGCAATATTGCTGCGAATAGATTCTGCCTGACGAAGGCGTTCCGGTGCCTGCATATTGCCCAGCACAGGTTCAAGACTGGCATTAGCCTGATCCAGATACCCCAAAACACCGTCATGGTATTTAGGCAATTCTGTAATCATATAATCGGCTTGCGACAGCCTGGCTTGATAAAGTTGGGTATTGGCGTTGGACAGGCCAGTCAGGATCTGAATTTGCCCTTCCAGTCGGCCCAACATCAGATAGGAAATGATGCCCAGTAACAGCATCACAAAGGTCAGGGAAAACAGTGCAGTGTACAGCTTTTGTCTTATTGTCATTTACTACTTCGCCTTGCAATAGATCTATTATCACGCTATCCCAGACGCAGAAGTCTCCATCTGCCCGACAGCCTATCGCAAGTTGCCCCGGCACTTGCACGGCACAGCCCTACTTCCGAAATTTTACTTTTCAGAACCTTGAGCAGCTGTCCATGGCCATGTCCGAGAGGCGCGCAGTGTAACGTACAAAGATTCACCAGAGCGCACAATTTTCACGCTTCAACATAGCAAAAACAGCAACACCCATAACCTAAACGAATAACCTTATGCCATTTGTTAATACCATTAACCGAGGTTACAATTTTCCAACAAAAACAGTGTGTTACACGATTGTTAGTAAAAGGACGGAAAGCCTAAGCGAGAATGTAAATACCACAAGGGATTTTCATCTGACCATTACTCGACACTAATCGGCTAAGCCCCGCTGTCTGCCTCATTAGCGCAGACCCGTTCATCAGCTTGTGTCAGAATCGCCGCCGTCTACCAGCCAGGGAATCTCAGATGCCGGATCACAAGTCTCTCCTCCTACCTTTCACCTATCTCTTCAGCCTCAGCGTTTTAGCCCATGGCCTGGATTATGAACACATAGCCGTGCATGGCCATCAGACCCGTCTGGTAGGTCAGGCGATATCCGCTTCTGAAGGCATCATTGGTCAGGGTGAAATTGCTCAGCGCCCGCTACTCAGAACAGGTGAAATGCTGGAGTTGGTGCCAGGTATGGTGGTCACTCAGCATAGTGGTTCAGGTAAAGCCAATCAGTACTTCCTGCGAGGTTTTAACCTTGACCATGGTACGGACTTTCAAACCCGTGTGGATGGTATGCCGGTTAACATGCGCACCCATGGCCACGGCCAGGCCTATACCGACCTGAACTTTATCGTGCCGGAATTCGTCGGCAATATTCAGTATCGCAAGGGGGCCTACCACGCAACCCAGGGCGACTTTGCTACCGCCGGTTCTGCCAGTTTCTTTATGACGCCGCAATTACCCAGCATGCTATCCCTGCAAATGGGCCAGGATAATTACTGGCGTACCTTGGCAGCGAAAAGTCTGAAGATAGACAATGCCGTTCTCAACTTAGGGGTGGAAGCCACCAGCTATGATGGCCCCTGGACGGATGTTGAAGAAGACATTAAGAAGTTCAACGGCCTAGTTAGTTACCATCGTCCTACTGAAAATGGCCAACTCAGCCTGACTTTCATGGCATATGACAATCAATGGAATTCAGCCGACCAAATCCCGCAGCGCGCTGTCGAGCAAGGTCTGATTGACGAATTAGGCTCGTTGGATACCACGTTAGGGGGCGAGTCAGACCGCTACAGCCTGTCGGTTAACTGGTTGGTCGGCGAATGGAGCCTCAGCGCCTATGTCATCGAATCAAATCTGGACTTGTATTCCAACTTTACCTACTTCCTTAACGACCCAGTGCAGGGTGACCAATTCAAGCAAGTTGATCAGCGCCGCATCTGGGGCGGAGAAATCAATCGCCACACTTATAGCAATTTGTTTGGCAAAGAATGGGCGCATGAATTTGGTGCTCAGCTTCGCCATGATGATATTGGAGAAGTCGCCTTGTATAACACCCGCGCCAGGCAAGTGATAAGCCCGGTCAGGGTGGATGCCGTGCAAGAAACATCCAGCTCGTTGTACTGGCAGTCTGAGCTGCTGTTAAGCAGTCGCCTGACCTTAAGCAGCGGTGTACGCTACGACTATTTTGATGTCTCGGTAGACAGTGATTTGGCTGATAACAGCGGCAATGCCAACGATGATTTAGTCAGCTTTAACGCCAGCCTCACTTATAGCCTGACACCCAGTCTGGAAGCCTATGCCAACGCCGGTCAGTCATTTCATTCCAATGATGCTCGCGGTGCCACCATTTCTGTTGATCCGGTAACAGGGGAAGCCGCCAGTCCAGTGGATTTACTGGTGCGTGGCGAAGGTATGGAAGTGGGGCTGCGCTACTTCGACAGTCGTCGCCTCAACCTGTCAATGGCACTTTGGAGTTTGAATTTGGACTCAGAACTGCTGTTTGTCGGCGATGCCGGGAATACCGAAGCCAGCCGCGGCTCGCGTCGCTACGGGCTGGAACTCGCCGCCTATTACTGGTTAGCTGAGACCTTAAGCGCGGATCTGGAACTGGCCTTAACGCACTCTCGCTTCCGAGGCGAGGAGGATGGCGAAGGTAATCGTATCGACGGCTCTTTGCCTATGGTAGCCAGCGCAGGCCTGAACTGGCAGCTCAGCGAACAGTGGCAAAGCAGCCTGCGGGTTCGCCACTTCGGTAAACGATTGTTGGACAGTCATGGCGAACAGCGATCTTCACCGCTGACGGTAGTTAATCTGTCGGTAAGTTACCGTCTGCCATCCTGGCAGTTCAGACTCGAAGCCCTGAATCTGTTGGACAGTAACGACCACGATATTGACTACTTGTATGAGTCACGCTTGCCGGGTGAAGCACAAGAGGGCATTGAAGATGTGCACTACCACCCCATAGAACCCCGCACCCTGCGGGTAGGCGCTACCTATCACTTCTGAAGACTAATCCTCTGATGTGCGGGCCGCTGCACGGCCCCACACATGGAAAGCATTGAGGTAAAGCCGCTCAACCTTTTCCCTGGCCCATGGGGTACGCCGCAAGAATTTAAGACTCGATTTTACCGAGGGATCATGGGTGAAACAGCGTATCTCTACCGCCTTGCCCATTTGCTCCCAACCTAACTCTTTTTCAAGGCGGATTAACATTTGTTCAAGGGTAACACCATGTAAGGGATTGTTTGCTTGTATATCCGCCATGTGCAGTTCTACGGGATAAAAAGGACCTTGCCTTATTCTAACAGAGCGTACGTGGGTATTAAAAAAAGCATTTCTACTAACAGAAATTTACAATTGCCTTACGCCTTTGTTGCAAAGCTTGGTTATCATAGGCACTTTAAGACACCAAAGCAGACGCACAGCCAATGAACAAAGTTTGGATAAAGATCGCACTTCCGGTACTCGCGCTGGGTATCGGATTTGTGGGTATGGCAGCCATCAAAGCCACCGCCAAAGACAAGGAAGACAAGGTAGAGATTGATTCGCGCCCCACCGTTAAGGTTGAAGTGCTGCGTACCGAAGACTATCAGGTGGCGATTAACAGCTTTGGTGAAGTGAGACCTTTGGAAAAAACTCAGTTATCGGCACTGGTGTCTGGAGAAGTGGTTGGCTGGCATGAAGACTTTGTGCCTGGTGGCGTGGTAAAACGTGGCACCTTGTTGTTTAGCATCGACAAGCAACAATATCAGGCCGCCCTGTTACAGGCTGAAGCCAACCTGAGCCAGGCTAATGCCCAGTTAATCGAAGAACGTGCCAAAGCGGAAGTCGCCAAACGCGAAGCCAAAACCATGCCGGCCGCCCGTGTCACCGATTTATACTTACGCAAGCCCCAGGTGCTGAGTGCCGAGGCCGCGGTTAAATCTGCCGAGGCGCAATTAAAAATCGCCCAGCGCAACCTGTCTTATACCGACGTCCGCGCCCCTTATGATGCGCTGGTTGTGTCTCGCAACCTGGGGACAGGGCAATATGTACATCAGGGCAACGAAGTTGGCTTGCTCTACAACATTGAAACCGCTGAAATCAATCTGCCCATTGCGGGTTTTGATGCCTTGTTCCTACCTGCCGATTTACAAGGCAGCACAGCGCAAATTAGCAGCCGTGGCGCTATTACAGTGACCCGTACCGGCACAGTTGAACGCGACCTTGGTATTGTTGATCAGGACACTCGCATGAGTCAGGTGGTGGCAAGGATTAATGACCCATATAGCCTGAACACAGACGCGCCGGCCTTCAAATTCGGCACTTATGTGGAAGTTAGTCTCAAAGGTTCAACCCTGCAGGATATTTTCCGCCTGCCTCAGGAACTGGTTACCAACCGCAAAGTCTGGGTGGTAAACAAAGACAACGAATTGGAATCCCGCACCGTGAAAGTCTTGCGAGAAGAGGCACAGTTTTTCCTGGTGGAAAATGGTCTGAATGCCGGCGAACGGGTGGTTATGACCCTGCCTGAATATCCACAAAACGGCATGAAAGTGAAAATCGCCGGTGAGCAGCCCAAACAAACCAAAGCTACCGACAAAGAAAGCGGTCTGGTTGCGCAGGCGAACGATTAAGGAAGCATCATGTCCAGTACAGCACCTCAAGAACAGGGCTTGATCGCGTTTTTTGCCCGCAACACGGTGGCTGCCAACCTGATGATGTGGTTTATCATCATTATGGGTTTGGTCAGCTATTTCACTATTCAGCGCCAGATGTTTCCCAACATCGAGATCAATTACATCAATATCAACGCCACTTACCGCGGCGCCTCACCTCAGGAAATTGAAGAAGGCATATTGATTAAAATTGAGGAATCCCTCAAGGATGTGACCGAGATTAAGCGCCTGGTTTCACGCGCATTCAGGAACAACGGCCGAATTACCCTGGAAATCCACACTAAGGAAGACATTACAGATGTGTTGGATAAGGTCAAATTACGCGTAGACAGTATCGCCACCTTCCCAGCCGGTATGGAACCTGTGACGGTATCGCAGCAGGAATTCCGTCAGGATGTGATTGAGATGGCCGTGGTGGGAGAGCTGCCGCTCAAAGACCTCAAAAGCATAGCCATTCAGATGGAACGGGAAATGCTGCAACTGGGCAATGTATCGCTGGTAAATCTGGATGCCCCGGATGACGAAATTGCCGTTGAAATTAAACCCGAGATGCTGCGCCGCTACAACCTGACCTTGGATGATGTAGCTGCCGCAATCCGCCGCTATTCAGCGAATATTTCTGCCGGTCAAATTCGCACTGAAACCGGCATCATCGCCGTACGGGTGGAAAACCAATACTACAACGGCGAAGAGTTTCGCAATATCCCGGTCAAAATAGGCGCAAGTGGTAACAAAGTACTGCTGCAGGATGTGGCCTTTATTCAGGATGAACTGGCCGAGGGCGAATACTACTTCAAGTACTCGGGTGAAAATGCCATCTTTATGTCGGTGAAAGCCACCAAAGACCAGAATATGGTGCCGGTTGCCAAGTCAGTGAAAGACTTTATCGAACACCGTAACCAAACCCTTCCCCATGGCGTAGAAATGAAGGTACTGGTGGATATGACCTACTACCTGAATGCCCGCCTGGACATGATGCTGAATAACCTCTGGCAAGGGGCAATTCTGGTGGCAATAATGCTGACTATCTTCCTGCGCTTCCGTTTAGCGTTCTGGGTAATGGTGGGTCTGCCGGTCTGTTTCCTGGGTGCCATGATGATGATGCCGGTATTTGGCATCACCATTAATATCCTGTCGCTATTCGCCTTTATCATGGTACTGGGGATAGTGGTGGACGACGCTATAGTCATAGGGGAAAGCGCCTACACCGAAATAGAAAGTAAGGGGCCGGGGGTCGAAAATGTTATCCGCGGCGCTAAACGGGTTGCTACTCCTGCAACCTTCGGGGTATTGACCACTATTGCAGTATTTGCGCCCTTTGTGTTCAGTAAAGGGCCGGAAGGTACCTTCTTTGTCATCATCGCCACTATGGTGATCTTGTGCCTAAGTTTCAGCTTGATCGAGTCGAAGCTGATCCTGCCGGCGCATATTGCCCATATCAATTTTAAACCTATTAAAAAGGGTAGCTGGCGTGACCGCTTCAACACACGCTTCTTTGGTTTTGTTAACGGTACTTATAAGAACTTTGTTGCCCGCTGTGTGGAATGGCGCTGGCTGACCTTCTTCTCCTTTATTGCCGTGCTGATGATCAGTTTTGCGCTTATATCAGCCAATCATGTGCGTATGGTTCCTACCCCCAAAGTACCGCATGACTTCCCAGCGATTAAGATTGAAATGAACGAGACCGTTTCGGATGAAGCCACTATTGACGCGCTGAAGATTGTCGAAGCCGCCATCTGGCAGGTGGAGAAAGAAATCACCGCTGAGTATGGTTCCGGCATGGTTAAAGACCTGCTGGCCTTCAACCAAGGCCGCACCGAGGCACGTATTGTCGTGCCACTGGTAGATGAAGCGGATCGTCATTTCACGGCCTTTGAGCTGGCACGCCGCTGGCGTGAGAAGATCCCTGAAATTCCCGGTATGAAGTCCTTTACCATTCAGGACGACGTAAATGGCGGACGAGATGACGGCGAGTTCGGTTACCTGTTGTTTGGTTCAGATATCAAAACCCTCAACGAGGCTGGCCGCTATTTCATCAGCAAGTTGCAGGAGCAGGAAGGCCTGTTTGACGTCAGTTCCACCATAGACCCGGCCAGCAAAGAAGTACAAATACAACTACTGCCCGTGGCCTACGACCTGGGCCTGAACCTGACCAGCATAGCCAATCAGATTGGCGACAGCTTCTATGGTAGCGAGGCTCAGCGGGTTATTCGCGGCACCGAAGAAGTGCGGGTTATGGTGCGTTATCCCAAGTTGTCCCGCGAGCAATTTGCCGAACTTAAATACGCCATCATTCAAACGCCGTCCGGCAAGGAAGTCATGCTGGGTGATGTGGTTGCGCTGGTTGAACAGCCGGGTATCAGTTATATCCGCCGTGAAGGGGGTTATCGCAGCGTCTATGTCTGGGGCAATATTGACGAAGAGAAAGTCGAGCCCAATGCGGTGGTCAAAACTATTGAAGAGACCTTACTGCCCGATATGCAAGCCACCTTCCCGTCAGTGAAAACTGAACTGGGCGGCGGCATAGCCGAGCAACAGGCCCAGCAAAATGAACAGGTTATGTTCTTTATTGCTGGCATGATCATCGTCTACATCCTGTTGGCCGTACCGCTGAAAAGTTACGGACAGCCGATTATTATCATGTCGGTTATCCCATTCAGCCTGACCGGCGCTATCTGGGGACACTTCCTGTTCGGACTGGATCTGAGCATGATGTCCACCTTCGGCCTGATTGCGGCGGCAGGGGTAGTGATCAACGACAGTCTGGTCATGACAGACTATGTCAACCAGCGCCGTGCCGAAGGCATTCGCATCAAAGATGCGGTACTGGAAGCCGGCTGCGCCAGATTCCGGGCCATTACCCTCACTTCCATCACGACCTTCGCCGGTGTACTGCCAATTATGTTTGAGACCAGTCTGCAGGCCAGGTTTGTTATTCCGATGGCAGTAGCACTGGGCTTCGCGGTGATGTACGCCACCTTAGTGACGCTGTTGTTAGTACCCTGTTTGTACATGATTCTGGAAGATATGCGCAAACCTTTCAGGTACGTGCGACAAAAGCTGTCTCGTAAGCCAGCGCCTCAGCAAGGCAATGACCTGGAAGGGTCACATTACTGATTAAGTTAGAATTTAAAAAGAGCCCGCCCGGGCTCTTTTTTATTGACGCTTGTCGCCCAGCGTAGCAGCAATCAAGGCTTTAACTGGCGCAGCCTAAGGCGCACAGCATACATCAATCTGCAGTATTTTATTGCCTGGTGGCCAGACACCATGTTCTGCTTTAGGCACATAACGCACTCTTACCTGGCTACTACTGCCAACTTTGGCGATCACTTGATTATCTGGCACTATCCATTGCTTATAATTGCCGCCTTTGAAGCTTAGCTCTCCAACCGTAAAGCTGGCGTTTCTGGGATCCAGGTTGATGCTTCCTGGCTTACCAACTACTTCATGAAACGCCTTACTTTCTAATTCGTGCTTATCGGAGATAAAAAAATAAATACTCAGCAGGTTAACGCCAACACCAATAGCAACAAAAACCTTACCGATTAAGGCAGCAACCTTATTTATCTTCGAGGCTATACGGGCCAAGAAGACAACAAGTACAAGCCAGGGAATCGAAAAAGCCAAACTGCTCAAAAGCAATCTGATATCAGCAACGTTAAATACAACTTCCCACATGGTTACTTCACATAACTCCTGAAAACTAACTGACTTTACTGCTTGAGGTTACGTAACTTGCCAGTTCCGCGGTTAGCCCGCTTATACTTTTCCTGATACTCACGCCTTTGCTTTGTAATCTCGTAGAGAACTATTCCGGTTGTCGTACCTAGATTTAAACTCTCGATCATTCCAAACATTGGAATTGATACACAAAATTCGCTAGCAGCCACCGCCTCATCACTAATACCTCTTGACTCGTTGCCAAACCAAACCGCAAGTCTTGGCATTGTATAGTCAGCCTTATGAAGAACCTCGTTTCTTTTACCTTTAACATGAGGGGAGGTAACTACAGACGTAAATCTGTTCTTTTCCAAGTGTGATAAACAGGCTTGCGTGCTATCAAACCGCTTTACGAAGCTCCACTTTATAGCTGAAACCGATGTTTTGCTTAGTGACTTTCGTTCTCTCATTTCATCCCAGTAATCTGGAAGGGACTTCCGACTGTCTACGATATAGGTTTTCTCAACACCTAAGGCGTTTACGTTTCTAATCACCGTACCTATATTTTTAATATCCATAGGATTTTCCAGAACGGCTATGAGGTTCTTACAACGGTAGGGCTTGATTTCATCTGCTCGCTGCCTAGCCAGGCTTTTGTTATTTTCCACTAGGTTCTCTGCCATTGTTCGTCCCGCCATAGATTTCGATGAATAAACGCCATCATTTAACAAGAAGCTTGCTCGTACTTTTTATCCTCAACAAGTAAAAGGCGCTACCCGACATTTAGCCAATCAAACAGAAGAGCAACGGATTATTTATGATTAAATAACCAAACTGCTTAGGCAGAAAATATGCTGCTCTGTCATCATAATCCTCGCCGCAGTGCCTCGCATCAGTAATACCTAAAAATAAAAAAGCGCCAATAATTGGCGCTTTTCTTAAGATAACCGTGGCAATCAGGCTTTTTGCACAACCTGCTCAATACGACCAAAAATAGACTGGCCGTTGTTATCCAGCATTTCAATCTGAATACTGTCACCAAAGTCCATAAAGGGCGTACTGGGCTTGCCTTGCTGAATAGTTTCAATCATACGGATTTCGGCAATACAGCTATAGCCTACACCACCTTCCTTGACTGGTTTGCCTGGGCCATCGTTAAGCTTATTGGATACCGTGCCTGAGCCGATGATAGTGCCAGCCACCAGTGGGCGGGTTTTGGCTGCATGAGCAATCAACTGACCGAAGTGGAAGGTCATATCCACACCGGCATTGGGCTTACCAAACAGCTCGCCGTTTAGATGCGACAGCAGCGGCAGATGCAGTTTACCGGCCTGCCAGGCTTCGCCCAGTTCATCCAACGTTACGCAAACCGGGCTGAAGGCACTGGAAGGTTTGGACTGATAAAAACCAAAACCTTTGGCCAGCTCGGCCGGGATCAGGCCACGCAGTGACACATCGTTGACCAGCATTACCAGGCGAATATAAGACAGCGCCTGCTCAGGCGATACGCCCATGGGCACATCATCAACAATCACCGCGATTTCAGCTTCAAAGTCGATACCAAAGCCTTCGCTTTGCGGCATCACTACCGGTGCGCGCGGGGCCAGGAAGGTATCCGAACCGCCCTGGTACATCAGCGGGTCGGTCCAGAAGGTCTCGGGCATCTCTGCGTTACGGGCCTTACGTACCAGCTCTACATGGTTCACATAAGCGCTGCCGTCAGCCCAGTGATAAGCGCGCGGCAGGGGCGAGGCGCAGTCGGCCTGATTAAAAGGTTCGGCACTGATGCTGCCGCTTTCCAGGGCCTCATAGCGTGCTTGTAAGGCCCCATGCAGATCGCGCCAATTATCCAGGGCAAATTGCAAGGTAGGGGCAATATCACTGACCGACACCATACGGGTCAGATCACGACTGACCAATACTAATTTTCCGTCACGACCGGCGTTCAGACTGGCCAGCTTCATGCGTTATCTCCGGGAAATTCACCTTCGCCGTGCAGCCAGGCCGCATGCTTGGGGGCCTTTTTAGTTTGTGCCCATTCCTCCAGCATGGCCGGGGCCACACGCTTTAGCTCTTCCAGCATACCGGGCTTAGCGGTATTGGCCGCCAGCTCAATGCGGTGACCGTTGGGGTCAAAGAAGTAAATGGACTTGAAGATGGTATGCTCGGTGGGACCAAGCACCTTCAAACCGGCATTCTCCAGACGCTCCTTAGCGGCCAGCAGTTCATCCATGGATGCCACTTCAAAGGCAATATGCTGCACCCAGGCCGGGGTATTCTGGTCGCGGTCCATGTCCGGCGAGTTAGGCAGTTCAAAAAACGCCAGTACATTGCCCTGCCCGGCATCCAAAAACACATGCATGTATGGGTCCGGCGCTTTAGTCGAAGGTACTTCGTTTTCGGCGATGGCCAGCAAAAATTCCATATCCAGCAGATCGCGGTAAAACTCCACGGTTTGCTTGGCGTCTTTGCAGCGGTATGCCACATGATGAATACGTTGAATGTTCATGATCAATCCTTATGCCGGTTATTTACCCTGACCAACCACACCACGGGCAACCTGGTCGCGCTCAATAGACTCGAACAGCGCCTTAAAGTTGCCTTCGCCGAATCCTTCGTCTTCCTTACGCTGAATAAACTCGAAGAAGACCGGACCAAGCACGGTTTCTGAGAAGATTTGCAGCAACAAGCGCGGCTGACCGCCTTCGGTGGTGCCATCCAGCAAAATACCACGAGCTTGCAGTTGATCTACCGGCTCACCGTGCCCAGGCAGACGCTCTTCCAACATTTGATAATAAGTAGCAGGCGGCGCCGTCATAAACTTCACGCCTTGCTTTTTGAGCTTATCCCAACAAGCCAGCAAATCATCACAAGCAAAAGCAATGTGCTGAATGCCTTCACCGTTGTACTTCATCAGGAATTCTTCGATCTGGCCACCAGCACTGGCTTCTTCATTCAGAGGAATGCGGATTTTGCCGTCAGGTGCGGTCATGGCCTTAGACAACAAACCGGTGTATTCACCCTTAATGTCGAAGTAGCGAATCTCACGGAAGTTGAACAGATTGGTATAGTAATCTGCCCAGTACTGCATACGGCCGCGATACACGTTGTGAGTGAGGTGATCCAGCGTATGGAAGCCACAACCTTCAGGATGACGGTCCACACCCTCAATCCAGTTAAAGTCGATATCGTAAATGGTCTGGCCTTCCTGATAACGGTCAATCAGATATAAGGTGGCACCGCCTATGCCTTTGATGGCAGGCAAACGCAGTTCCATGGCTCCGGTTTGGATTTCAACCGGCTGCGCACCTTTTTTCAGTGCGGCGGCATAGGCCATTTGCGCATCTTTGACGCGAAACGCCATACCGCAGGCAGACGGGCCATGCTCGATGGCATAGTAGTGGGCGTGGCTCTTAGGCTCGTAGTTAGTGATAAAGTTAATATCACCCTGGCGCCACAGTTCCACGTCTTTGGATTTGTGTCTTGCCACCTTAGTGAAGCCCATGGCTTCGAATACCGGTTCCAGCACACCTTTTTCTGGCGCGGTGAACTCGACAAATTCAAAGCCGTCCAGGCCCATTGGGTTTTCAAACAAATCCGCCATCTCAATCCCCTTATTTACACTTTGCTGCTTTTTGGGCAACCTCTTAGGTTGTTACCCAATAGTATTGTTTCAGTTGAAAGCATATTAGTTTCAAATGAAACCACTGACAATGGCGGAGCCCGAACTTGCCCTGTAAACCAAACTCTCCACTGCTGTTGCAGCGCTTCCTGCCGTATCGGCTGACTACTTTGTCGAACAAAATCTCTCAGGCATTGGCTGCCCAGTACAGCCAGCGCTTTGACCTGAGCATTCCTGAATGGCGCATTCTGGCTGTACTTGGCGAAGGCACAGCACTGTCTGCCGCCGAAATAGTTCAGCGTACCGCCATGGACAAAGTGGCCGTTTCCCGCGCCGTAAAAAAACTGCTGGAAAAACAGCGACTGGAAAAAAATCAGGACAGCAGTGACAACCGCCGCTTCTCCTTATCCCTGTCTGAATCCGGTCAAACGCTGTACGAGGAAGTGGTGCCTATCGCCCTTGAGTATGAAAGACGTCTGATTGCCGAACTCAGCCATGATGAAATTGAAAACATGGATAAGCTGTTCAATCATCTGGACAACGTGATCCTAAAGTAAGTCCCTAATTACATAAGCCCGAAACAGTATAAGGATGCCCCGTGAACAAATTCTGGTCTTTGCTTCTAACCCGCTTTACCTGGCTCACGTTGTTAATCGCCAGTGCCCTATCAGCCAATGCACAACCAGCCAATCCGCACGTGCTGCTGGAAACCCCGATGGGCAATATTCAGGTGGAGCTTTATCTGGATAAAGCGCCCCTGTCGGCGGGGGATTTTCTGGCCTACGTACAACAAGGGTTATTCGACAATCAGCTTGGCTTTCATCGCGTGGTCAGGCCTGATAATGACCACGGCACACCGGTTATCTCGGTGATCCAGGCCGGGTTAAAAGACGGCGCGCAGCGCAGAGCCCCGATTGCCCATGAAACCACCGAGCAAACTGGTCTGAAGCATCTGGATGGCACCTTATCCATTGCCCGGGCACAGCCTGGCACCGGCGGTGGCAGTGATTTTTTTATCTGCGTGGGTGACCAGCCGGCCCTGGATTTTGGCGCCAAACGAAACCCAGATGGTCAAGGCTTTGCCGCCTTTGGGCGGGTGGTGAGCGGTATGGAGGTGGTGCGTAAAATCAATGCTCTACAAGGCGTTAGCACAGGCCAGGATGATTATGTAGACGGGCAGATCCTGGCCGAACCCGTTGCCGTTACCCGGGCGACTCTGCTCTCTTCTCAGGCGCAATAAGTCAGAAGGTCCGGATATGCCGCAGCGCTTATCCGGACTCCCCTTCGCAGTCCTTAGCCACCTAACGTCCACACCCTAGCGTGTTCTCCAGCACTAATTCAGCCAGCCTATTGCCACAATCAATTTTACTCATCCACTAGATATGGTTAGTCGCGTATTCCTATCTATAGTTAAGCGGGAATTAACATCCTGATAACAAAAGGAACACCCTATGCTGAAGCAATCCCTCCCTCTGGTATCCGCGGTAGCCTTAGCTGTTTCACTCACTATCTCATCGGCCCAGGTAGCGGCTGATGGCATGGCCAAGTCCAATCAATTCTGGTGGCCGGAAAAACTCGATCTGGCACCGCTCAGGCAACACGCCGGTGAATCCAATCCGCTGGGCGATAACTTCAACTATGTCGAGGCTTTCAACAAACTGAACCTGCAGGCGGTAAAAGCCGACATTCAGGCCCTGATGACCCAATCCCAGGATTGGTGGCCAGCGGATTATGGTCACTACGGGCCGTTTTTTATCCGCATGGCCTGGCACAGTGCTGGCACCTACCGAGTGGCCGATGGTCGCGGCGGGGCCGGTGGCGGCCAGCAACGCTTTGAGCCGTTAAATTCCTGGCCGGACAATGTCAGTCTGGACAAAGCCAGACGCCTGCTGTGGCCCATCAAACAAAAATATGGCCGCAGTATTTCCTGGGCCGACTTGATGGTGCTGACCGGCAACGTGGCTTTGGAGTCTATGGGCTTTAAAACCTTTGGCTTTGCCGGTGGCCGTGAAGACGACTGGGAAGCCGATATCGTTTACTGGGGACCGGAGCAAAAGTGGCTGGATGACAAGCGCTACCAAGGCGACCGTCAGTTAGAAAAGCCCCTGGCAGCGGTGCAAATGGGCCTGATTTATGTCAATCCTGAAGGCCCCAACGGTAATCCGGACCCGCTGCTGGCAGCCAAAGACATCCGCGAAACCTTCGGTCGCATGGCCATGAATGACGAAGAAACCGTGGCCCTGATTGCCGGCGGCCACACCTTTGGTAAAGCCCACGGAGCGCATAAACCAGAAGAGTGCCTTGACGCAGAACCCGCCGGTGCGGGCTTAGAAGAGCAAGGCTTCGGCTGGAAAAACAAATGCGGTAAAGGCAATGCCGAAGACACCATCACCAGCGGTCTGGAAGGCGCCTGGTCGGCCAACCCCATCGCCTGGACCAGCCAGTATCTGGATAACCTGTTTGCCTTTGAATGGGTAAAAAGCAAGAGCCCGGCCGGTGCCATCCAGTGGATCCCTAAAGATGGTCAGGGTCAGGGGCTAGTACCGGACGCCCATGACAAATCCAAACGCCACGCACCGATTATGTTTACCACGGATCTTGCCCTGAAATTTGACCCGGCCTATCGCAAAATTGCCGAGCGTTTTCATAAAAACCCGGCCGAATATCAGCTAGCCTTTGCCAAGGCCTGGTTCAAGCTCACCCACAGGGATATGGGGCCAAAGGCCCGCTATCTGGGCAATGAAGTGCCAGCAGAAATGCTAATCTGGCAAGACCCACTACCCAGCGCTGACTATGGAATGATTGACGACAGTGATGTCGCCAAACTCAAGACAGATATTCTGAAAACCAAGCTCAGTGTTGCCGATCTGGTCAAAACCGCCTGGGCGGCTGCCTCGTCATTCCGCGGTACCGACCTGCGCGGTGGAGCCAACGGCGGTCGCTTACAGTTGGCACCGCAAAAAGACTGGGCGGTAAACGACCCCAAAGAACTGGCCAAGGTACTGAAAAAGCTCGAAGGCGTGCAAAAGGACTTCAATCGCAAGCATAAAGGCGGCAAACAAGTGTCCATGGCCGACTTGATCGTACTGGGCGGAGCCGCCGCCATCGAACAGGCTGCCAAGCAAGGCGGCGTTGAAATTAGCGTGCCCTTCAAACCCGGCCGGGTAGATGCCAGCCAAGCCCAGACCGACGCGGCCTCTTTTGCCGTACTGGAACCCAAGGCCGATGCGTTTAGAAACTACTACAGCGCGGACAATCGTCTGCCACCAACCGAAAGCTTAGTAGACAAGGCCAGCATGCTGAATCTGAGCGTACCGGAAATGACCGTGCTAGTAGGTGGCATGCGGGTGCTGGGGGCCAATAGCGGTAAGAGTAAGCACGGCGTATTTACTGATAAGCCCGGGGTTTTGACTAACGACTTTTTTGTCAACCTGTTGGATATGTCCACGCAGTGGGCCAAGTCAGACAAAATGGCGGGTGTGTACCAAGGTTCGGATCGTAAAACCGGCAAGGCCCGTTGGACCGCCACCCCGGTTGACCTGATTTTCGGCTCCCACTCCGAGCTAAGAGCGGTGGCCGAAGTCTACGCCAGCGACGATGCCAAACAGCAGTTTGTGCAGGATTTTGTCGCTGCCTGGGCAAAAGTCATGACACTGGACCGCTTTGATAGCCTCTAATTTGAGCCTTTAACCTCAAGGCGGCCTGTGCGCCGCCTTTTTATCGCCGCTGTGGTTTATTCCCTATTCACCATAGCGCTGCCGAAATGCTGTCACAAAGGCCTGCAACTTAACAGATTGCGCCAATTTACCGTGATACACCGCATGCAGGCTCTGATGCCCCCAATTTGTCTGCGCCGCCACCTTAACCAACTTGCCATTCGCCAGCTCATCCGCCACTTGATATTCAAACAAGCGCGCCACCCCTCTACCAGCCAAACACAAGGTTTTCAGGCTGGCATAGCTGTTCACTCTGATACGGCTTTGGGTTGTCACCGTGCCAGCCTCATCACCATTCTCATAGTCCCAGGCATCTAAAATGCCTTGATGGTAAAAATGCAGACAGGCATGCTCGGCCAGCTGCGCTGGGGTGTTGGGCATTCCAGCCTGCTGCAGATAAACCGGGGATGCCACCACCAGGCGCCTGACATTCAGCAACGGCTGACTGGTCAGGCTGGAGTCTTCCAGTTGCCGGCTACTGCGAATAGCCATATCCACACTCTGGGAAGGCAGCCTGACCAGCTCGTTAGTGCAGAGCAGGTTTATCTGTAACTGCGGATACCGGATGGAAAAGTCCACCAGCAATGGCGTAATCAGTTGCTCCCCCACTGCCGGCGTAGCGGTGATATTCAATGCGCCACTAAGTTGCTGATTCTGACCGCGCACTCTGTCCAGTAATTCTCCCAGTGACAGCAAATGCGTCATGCCTTCCTGGTACAGCAGCGTACCGGCGTCGGTCAGCTGTAACGCCCGGGTAGAGCGATGCAGCAGACGGTTACCCAACAGGCTTTCCAAACGCGCCAGCGCCTTGCTGATGGCTGGCGCTTGTACATCCAAACGCTCGGCCGCCGATGCCAGGCTACCGGCTTCCACCACAGTGCAGAACACCTTAAGTAAATAGGTAATATCTTTATCCATTCATTCCCACCAGGAAACATTCACTTTCCGATTGGCATCTTAAACGGAAACTCAAACCACAGCACAATGAAGTTTCACTAACCGGAGATCCTAAGATGTGTTTTACCAAGACAAATATGCAAACCCTGGCGGCATTGCTGATCATATTAATGGCGTTAATAGCCACACCGCTGCACGCTGGCATAGTGGATGCCAGTCGTACCGGCTTTGTGTCATTACAACTACCGGATAACTGGTATATGGGCGAGGTGGCCGGCCTGGAATTCCTGCCATCCGGTGATTTGGTGGTGTTTAATCGCGGCCTGCATCCTTTGCTGATTTTCAGCAAACAAGGCCAGTTCAAGCGTGAAATCGGCCAGGGGCTGTTTCGTGTTCCCCATGGTCTGTTTGTCGACTCTCAGGGGGCCATCTGGACCACAGATCAGGAAACCCATCAGGTACTAAAGATGGATCAGCAAGGCCAGATCCTGCTGATCCTGGGCCGCAGGGACAGCCCCGGCAGCGGCTGGTTTGATAACGGTTACCAATTGAATCTGCTCAATGCGCCAAGTGATGTGGCACTGGACAGCCAGGGCAATATCTATGTAGCCGACGGCGGTAACTTTCGTATCGTCAAGTTCTCCCCAGAGGGTAATCTGCTTTCCAGTTGGGGCAGCAAAGGTGAGGCTACGGGGCAGTTTAACTTCCCGCATTCGCTGCTGTTTGATGAACAAGATCAACTGTATGTCACCGACAGGCAGAATGGCCGCATCCAGATTTTCACCACCGACGGTCAGTTTATTAAACAGTGGCAGGATATTGGCTACCCCTACGAACTTGAACGTTTTGATGCCAACACCCTAATTTTAACCGACGCCAGAAGCGGCGAGATCAATAAAATTGGGCCGAACGGTCAGGTCTTGGAGCGCTTTGGCCGTTGGGGCAAGGGGACATCGGAGTTTGGTTTTCCCCACGGTCTGGCGGTGGATAAACAGGGTGTGGTGTATGTGGGTGAGTTACTTAACTGGCGAATCCAAACTTTTAAGTAACCGGCCATCGATGTTACACAAGTCAAATGGGTAGCAGACACTCGATTCCTAAAGCCTCTGCTACCCGACCAGAATCCTAAGCAAATGCTCAAACCATGGATTCTGGCCCGGCCAGGGAGTCCAGAATGGCGCAGTCCGGGTTACTGTTACCGCAGCACTGATTAGCCAGCTTTTCCAGCACCCCATGGATCTGCTGTAATTCGGCAATCTTCTGCGCCACATCCTGCAGGTGCTTTTCAGCAATGTGCTTCACTTCCCGGCTTTCCCTGCCTGGGTCGCGCCATAAATTCAGCAGGGAGTGGATTTCTTCGAGCGAGAACCCCAACTGCCGACCACGGCGGATAAAGTTTAACTGACGCAGTTGCTGTGTATTGTACAATCGGTACCCCGCCTCGGTACGAGGGGTTTTGTCCAGCAGGCCGGACTGCTCATAATGGCGGATCATTTTAGCCGACAGGCCACTGGCCTTTGCCGCTTCACCTATGGTCAGTAACTTAGTCATGTTTGTTTTCCCTCCAACGCTGCAACAACAAGGCGTTGCTGACCACCAACAAACTACTGCTGGCCATCGCGGCACCGGCAATAATAGGGTTAAGGTACCCTAGTGCCGCCGCCGGAATGCCAATCACATTGAAAATAAAGGCCCAAAACAGGTTCTGACGAATTTTTTGATAGGTCTTACGCGCCAGAACCAGGGCGGTCGCCACCAGGTTCGGCTCACCGCGCATTAAGGTCATGGCCGAGGCACTCACTGCCACCTCGGTGCCGGTCGCCATGGCCATGCCCAGATCGGCCTGAGCCAGAGCCGGTGCATCGTTGATACCATCCCCCACCATGGCCACTTTAAAACCCTGCTGTTGATAACGTTTTACCCAGGCCGCTTTGTCCGCCGGCAGCACTTCCGCTTCAACATTATCCAGCCCTAATTCAGTGGCAACCTGCTGCGCGCTGGCTTTACTGTCGCCGGTCAGCATCGCCACTTTCATACCCTGACGCTGCAAACGCTGCACCGCACTTTTGCTGCTGGCTTTGATTGTGTCAGAAAAACACAGCAGCCCCACGAGCTCAGCGCCGCCATCGTTAAGTACCGCCAGCCAGGAAATAGACGCCCCGGCCACCATGACCTTGTCCATAGGCAGCTCCAGTTTGTGCTCACGCATCCAGTGGCTACTACCCAGCAGCCAGGTCTGCCCCTGCATATCGCCGGTCACGCCTTTACCTGCCACCACTTTAAAGTTGTCTACCGCCAGGGTGCTGACATCCTGTTGCTGGGCTTTTTGCACCACGGCTTTGGCCAGTGGATGCTCACTGTTTTGTTGCAGCGAATACGCCAGTTGCAATAAATCCTGCTGACTATCGGTTAACGCCGTTAACTGACTGAGTTGCGGCTTGCCTTCAGTTAAGGTGCCGGTTTTATCAAACACCACTAAGTCTATGCGCTGGGCCTGTTCCAAGGCCCGTGCATCCTTAACCAGAATCCCCTGTTTGGCCGCCGTGCCAGTGCCAGCCATAATGGCTGCTGGAGTCGCTAAACCCAGGGCACAAGGGCAGGCAATCACCAACACTGCCACCGCGTTTAAGATGCCAGTCGTCCAGTCGCCAGCGCCCAGACCCCAGCCTAACAAGGCCAACAGCGCAATCAACAGCACCACGGGCACAAACACCGCACTGATGCGATCCACCAGGGCTTGTACCGGCGCCTTGGCACCCTGAGCCTGTTCGACCAGACGGATAATTTTGGCCAGGGTGGACTCAGCGCCGACTTTGGTGGCCACCAGCTCCAGCACCCCATCCAGATTCACCGAACCGCCAATGGCGTTATCGCCCACCTTTTTATGCAGCGGCACGCTCTCACCACTGATCATGGACTCATCCACCTGGCTGTCGCCGGATTGAATCTCACCATCCACCGGAATACGCTCACCGGGCAGCACCTTGACCTTGTCACCGCTTTTTAAACTGGCGGCCGCCACCTGCTGCCAACTACCATCGCGCCATAAACGCGCCTCGATGGGTTGCAGATTTTCCAAAGCTTTTAGCGCATCTGTGGTGCGTCTTTTGGCTCGGCGTTCCAGATATTTACCCAGCAGTACCAAGGTTAATACCGCGGCGCTGCTTTCAAAATACAGATGCGGCATGCCCTGCCCATCAAACACCGTCCACAAATACAACGACAAGCCATAGGCCGCCGAGGTACCAATGGCCACCAGCAGGTCCATATTGCCGCTGCCGGCTTTTATGGCCCGCCAGCCCGCAGAATAAAAACGCGCCCCAAAGTAAAACTGTACTGGCGTGGCTAGCAGCCATTGCCACAAGGGCGGCAGCATCCAATCGCTGCCAAACAGCATGCCGACCATGGGCAGCACCAGCGGCAGAGTTAACAAGCTTGCGCCTATTACCGGCCAACTATCGCGCTGGAAAAAACCCGGTTCGCTGGGTGCTTTGGCCTTGTCTGCGCTATCGGTATCCAGCAACTGATAGCCCGTCTGCTCAACCGCCGCAAACAATAGCGAGACATCCAAGCCTACCAGGTATTCAATGCTGACCTGTTCACTGGCCAGGTTGACCCTGGCATCGACTACGCCGGATACCGCTTTTAACGCCTTTTCCACCGTACCTGCACAGGACGCGCAGCTCATGCCCCCCACCCCAAACTGGCTTGTTTGGGTAGGCACTTTGTATCCGGCCGCACCTATGGCCGCGATCAAGGTAGCCGCATCAACATCGCCTTGCACTGTGGCGGTTTCGGCAGCCAGGTTAACCTGAGCTGTGGTTACGCCCTGCACTTGCAGCAAGGCTTTTTCAATACGTCCCACACAGGACGCACAGCCCATGCCGCTAATAGGTAACTGCACGCTATTTGCCATGTTTATCTCCAACATCAGCTTAGATAGCTTAAGGCTAAAGTTTAACCTTATGGGAAGGTCAAGGTTGTATTTTGAGAAATTGGCAGCAACCTAGGCAAGCGCATTAAGGCTAATTCCTGCAGGGGAGGGTATTAATTGAAGCAATAAGACAATATCGGAAGGCCAACTCGTTGTTTGAAAAAAAATGCCGCCCCTTGGACGGCATTAGCCAGCGGCATTAAGCGGTGGCGCGTTGCAATGCCTTCATTTCATCGTGGCACACCTGCATATCAGCTTTCACCTTTCTCAGCACAATGGCGCACTGAGGTGGCTGCTCACATTTCAAGGCATCATCCAAGGCATCCAGTAGTTTGTCTTCCACTTCCTCAAGCTGGTCCACATAAGTGTGCTCTTTGTCGGTGCTGATGCTGCCCAGCAACTTAGTGTAAAAACTGCGCAGGTCCACGGCCAACGAGGTATCGTCTTCGATCTCGCCGTTTTCTGCTACGGCAAAGGGCTGCAGCGCTGATACTGCGTTCTGTTTAGCAGTGATCATCCGGTTGAACATATGCTTGATATGTACACTGGATACCTTCTCCCTGGCTTCTTCGTAAAATTCAATGCCGCCGTTAAGTACTTTAATGACGTCTGATACCTTACTTACTTTCGACATAGTCTGTCTCATCACATGTTTCTCCATTGTTGCTAAATCAGAAGGCCGCTTGTCGACCCTGTCAGGCTGACTGATGCAGAACCCGGACCAACCACCAAAACAAAGAGAAAAATCCATATAAATCAATAACAAAAAACAAATTCATGTAAATGCCCCTGCCCCTGAAACGACCGCCCTCTATGAAAGATTTTCCATGTCGGCTGAAAATCTTTCAGGCTTGCTGTCCCTCAACAATAAGCCAATGCAACAAAACGGAAACAGCAATCCGCCTTTCGCTGCCATGGCAAGATAGGTATGATGTTTGCAGTGTTTCAGGGTATGGAACACTGACGCGGTAGAATTCCGCTGGATTCAGACCGGCATAATAAGGATGTATCTTGGCAACTATATTACTCGTCGATGACGATTCGGACTTTTGCAGCATTGCCTGCCACTTAATTGAAATGCTCGGCCATGAGGTCTACACCGCATCCACGCTAGAGGACGCCAGATTGGCGCTTGGCGACATGCGTTTTGACCATCTGCTGCTGGATTTTATGCTGCCCGACGGCAGCGGCCTACATCTGGTTGATTATATTCGCAGCCATGATATTCCCGTCAAAATCACCATGATTTCAGGTCACCCGGCAGTACGGGGAGCGCTCACAGAATTGTGCGACGAACACATTGCCCACCTGACCAAGCCCATTGATGGCGATGATCTCAACCGCATCCTGAATCCGACCAAAGCGTCGTCGAATCGCAATAGCCAAGCACGCCGAAATGACCAGGCCATGCATTTTAATCACCTGATCGGTGAATCAGTGGCCATGCAAAAGCTGTATGAAATGATCGAGCGGGTCGCGCACACCACTGCCAACGTTATGCTGTTTGGTGAAAGTGGCGTGGGTAAAGAAATGGTTGCCAAGGCTATTCACCATGCGTCGGGCCTGAATGGGCCGCTGGTATGCACTAACTGTGGCGCACTGCCCAAAGATTTGATTGGCAGCGAACTGTTCGGCCACGAAAAAGGCGCCTTTACTGGCGCAACCGGGCAAAGAACCGGAGTATTTGAGCAAGCACAGGATGGCACGCTGTTTTTGGATGAAGTCACCGAAATGCCTATGGATATGCAGCCCACCCTGCTCCGGGTGCTGGAAATGCGCAATGTCGTGCGCGTCGGTGGCAACAAGGAAATTCCGGTAAATTGCCGGGTCATTTCTGCCACTAACCGGCCTATGCAAGAAATTGGTCAGCAAGGGGTTATCCGAGAAGACATCTATTTCCGTCTGGCCGTGTTCCCCATTCAAATCCCCCCTTTGCGCGAGAGAATGGATGATCTGCCATTGCTGGCGCGCAGTTTTCTGCAGCAGTTAAATAACGAACATCAAACCGACTATCTATTAACCGACGAACACCTGCGCCGTCTGATGCAATACGAATGGCCGGGTAATGTCAGGGAATTACGTCACAGTATTCACCGCGCCTATATTATGGCCGACAGGGACAGTGGGGAAATACAACTACCAGACTCTTTTGCCTCACCTTTCTCGGCCAAGCAATCCAAGGCCCAGACCCTGATGCCGGGCCGCACCATTGAAGAAGTTGAAAAAGAACTGATTTACGCGACGCTGGAAAAAGTCAACGACAACAAAACCCATGCCGCCAAGATGCTGGGTATCAGTACCAAAACCTTGTACAACCGTTTGCATGCCTACGGGGATTTTAGCCAGTAACTTTTTTACATCAACAGTTGATCCATTTGCCCGGCGCTACATATAAGTCCGGGCATTGTCTGCCAAAAGGAGTAAGCAGGTGCATTCTCATCAAGGTCCTATCCACCAGCTGGTTCACGACGCCAGACGGCCCCTCAACAACATTTCTATGCAGGCCGAGCTGCTGAAGTTGCTCGCCAACAAAGGCGCCGACGAAAGCCAACTTATTGATGCAGCAGATAAAATAGTTCGCTACTGTAAAGAATGCAGCCAGATACTGGAGGCCGTATCAGAACAGGCCGAAGCCGATGCTGCCAGCGCCGGGCGCCGCCCGCAACAGAGTTGAACGAGGATATGCAAAACAAAACCATCTGGTGGCTGATTGGTGGCCTGATACTGGCGATCACCTCAGTAAACACCTTGCTGGCCCTGCGCAGCAGCAATGAAATAGCAGGTATTCAAAAAAGCCTGACCAATACCGGTGAGGTAATGATGCTGCTGGATGAACTCTACATCAGTGTCACCTTGGCCGAGTCCGGGCAGCGCGGCTATTTGCTGACTGACAATGAACGCTTCTTGGCCCCCTATCAGGAACAACTGCAAAAGGTCCACACCAGCATTAACAATGCACGTGCCATCAGCTCTGAAATCAAAGGCCAACAATATCGCATCGAGGCCCTGATTGATTTAGTCCATCAGCAATTTGCTGAGCTGAGCCGAACCGTGGAGATGGCCAAAGGCGAAAAAGACTTGTTGGCGGTGCACGAAGTCAAAGTGGGTAACGACGTGTTATCGACCCGAATCGCTGAGGCATACCGGCAAGCCATGCAGGCGGAAAGTGAGTTCAGAGAATCCCTCTACCTGGATTTTTCTATCGCTCAGCACCGGGCAGACAACACCTTCTACCTGTCGTCAGCCCTGACCTTTGCGCTGTTGATTGCGGTTTTTTATCTGACCCGCATGAACTTGAAGAATGAGCTGCGTCACAGAACTGAATTGGAAGCGCAAAACGATACCTTGGCGCAAAAAGTTGAAGAGCGCACCTTTGCCCTGAAGATTTATGCCGATGAACTCAGCCGCAGCAACCGCGAACTGGAAGAGTTTGCCTTTGTGGCGTCCCACGACTTGCAGGAGCCGCTGAGAAAAATCCAGGCCTTTGGCGACAGGCTGCTTAATGCACAGCAGCAACAGCTGGATGAAACCAGCCTCGACTACCTGGCCAGAATAAATAAGGCCGCACAGCGTATGTCTAACCTGATCAGTGACTTGCTTGCGTTTTCCCGGGTTACAACGCGGGGCAAGGAATTCTCAAGCTGTGATTTGAATAAAACTCTCGCGCTGGTACTGGACGACCTGGAAATCAGCATTGAAGAAAGCCAGGCCGAGGTTGAACAGGATAGCCTGCCCATGATCAAGGCCGACACCACCCAGATGCATCAGCTGTTGCAGAACCTGCTGTCCAACGCCCTTAAATTTAAAGCCGCTGACCAGCCTCTAAAAGTAGAAGTACGCTGCCAGCAAACCAGCGGCCCCGCCCTGCCTGGGGATGAATCGAGCCTGGCCTGGTACCGCATTGACATTCGCGACACCGGCATTGGTTTTGAGCAGCAGTATGCCGACAAGATTTTTATGCCCTTCCAACGTTTGCATGGCCGCAACAGCTACGAAGGAACAGGTATCGGACTGGCCGTATGCCGTCGCATTGTAGAACGGCACGGCGGCAAAATCAGCGCCACCAGCCAACCCGGTAAGGGAAGTACATTCACCATTTTGCTGCCTCAGGACAGCTCAATGGTCACCATAGAAGGACAGAAGTAGCTATGAACAAAGTATCCAGACCTATTACTATTCTGATGGCAGACGATGACGAAGATGATCGTTTGCTCGCCCGCGACGCCTTGTTGGAAAGCCGGGTACTCAATACCCTGCATTGTGTTGAGGACGGCCAGGCCTTACTCCAGTACCTGCGTGGTCAGGGTAAATACAGCGACAAAAGCGCTTACCCCACCCCAAGCCTGATCCTGCTGGACTTAAATATGCCGATTATGGATGGCCGCGAGGCATTAAGGGAAATCAAGGCAGACCCCAGCTTACGCAGTATTCCGGTGGTAATTCTGACCACCTCCAAAGAAGAAGAAGACATGTTACGCGGCTATGATTTGGGTGCCGCGTCTTATATCACCAAACCGGTCAATTTCGAAGGTTTGGTAGAGCTGATGAAAGCCCTGGGCAGGTATTGGGTGGAATTCGTCGAGTTACCTTCCCGTGACCGCACCTGAACAGGCTTTGCCTAAGGCCGCACGGCTGCTGTTGGTCGAAGATGACGAGGACGATTACATCCTCACCAGCGGCTATCTGCAGGAACTGCCCAGCTACTGTTTTGAGATCGTCTGGGCCGACTCGCCGCAGCAGGCGCTAACTCGCTTGAGCGAGGAGTCCTTTGATATTTGCCTGCTGGATTTTCAGCTTGGCGCAGAAAACGGCCTGAGCGTATTAACACAGGCTCAGCAACAAGGGCTGTCCACGCCCATCATCATGCTTACCGGCCAGGCCGACGACGCCTTGGATCTGGCCGCCTTGCAGGCCGGTGCCACGGATTTTCTGGTCAAGCATGAGCTGGGATCGCCGCGCTTTCAGCGGGCCATACGTTATGCCCTGGCCCGTAAGGAAATTGAACAGGAGCGGGTGGAGAGGCTTAAGGCCGAGGACGGCAGCCGCGCCAAGGACCGTTTTTTGGCGCATCTCAGCCATGAAATCCGGACGCCCCTGACCTCCATTCTGGGTTACACCGAGCTGTTGCTGGAAAGCGACTATGCCGAACAGGCTGAGACCGAACTTGGTATTATTCTGAGTAACGGTAAGCACTTACTTAGCCTGCTCAATGACGTACTGGATTTGTCCAAACTCAGCGCCAACCGCCTGGAGCTGAAAATTGCCCCCGTGCATCTGGACAGCTTTATCGCCGACGTCTTCAGCCTGCTCAAAATCATGGCGCTGGACAAAGGCTTATCTTTCAGTGTGGTTGGCCTGCAGGCCTTACCCCTGATTATTCATACCGATGCCACCCGGCTGCGTCAGGTGCTGATCAATATCACTTACAATGCCATCAAGTTCACCGAGCAAGGCAGCGTGCAGGTTGAGGTATGGACCGAACAAAACAACCATCAGGAACTGCTGCATTTCAGTGTCACCGACACCGGCGTAGGTATCGCCGATGATCAAATTGAGCGGATCTTTCAGCCCTTTGAGCAGCTTCAGGATGTAGTTACCCGTACCGAAGGTGGCGCCGGGCTGGGGCTGGCAATCAGCGCCGAACTGGTGGCGCATATGGGCGGGGAGATCCAGGTTGCGTCTGAGCTGAATGTCGGCAGTAAATTTACCTTGTCGATCAACCCCGGCGATATCAAAGACAGCGAACGAGCCGAGCTGCGCTTTGAACGCTCGCCACTGCGCAACCGGCAAACCCTCAAGCCGTGCTTACATGGCAAGGTACTAGTAGTTGACGACATTGATGAAATCCGGCGCCTGACCGGTCATCTGATCCAATCTACTGGTGCCGAAGTGGCCTATGCGAGTAACGGTCAGGAGGTTGTAACCCTGTTCGAGCAAAACCCGCAGGATATCGATCTGGTATTAATGGATTTACATATGCCAGTGCTGGATGGCCGCAGCGCTCTCAAACAACTGCGCCGTCAAGGTTGGGCCGTACCAGTGGTGGCCGTTACCGCCGCCACGCAAAAAGGCCTGCATCGTCAGCTAACCGAGCTTGGCTTTAATGATATTTTGCCCAAACCTATTAATAAGCCAAGCCTTTACCGAGCCTTGGCCCAATATCTAAGGCCCGCCGAGGCCTTTGCGCCGGTACAGAAAAAGGTCTTGTTGGTAGAAGACGACCCGGACACCCGCCTGTTAATGGACATGCTCCTGACCGACTTAGGTTTAAGTGTGGATTGTGTGGGCAGCGCCCTGGACTGTCTGCAAAAGCTTGAGGCTGATTCAGAATACGACGGCTTGTTAATGGACATGGGTTTGCCAGATATGCCGGGGGCGAAGTTAATCAAGCTGGTACATTCGGTCTGCCCCGCCCTGCCCATCTGCATCGTCAGTGGCAGTGAACTGACCACCGAGCAGCTGACTGAATATGGCGCCCAGGCGTATTTGCTTAAACCTGTTAGCCGCGACGATCTGGCCAGCTTACTGAACAAATTCTGATACCATTTCAGCGGGCACAGCAAGCTTATGTACTTTCTGTACCCGCACCACCAAGCCAGGACAAGAGCTTGCGGTTGATATACAACTTCATCAGGGCCCTAACTCTGCGGTTGCGCCAGGCCAATACCGTACAACCAGCGCCAAGCATTAACCCAAGTGGATGGCGACTTACACAACGAAGTTGCCAGCGGCACATTGTGGTTTGCTGCTGGCGTCGCCCCGACAAACGCTGGTAGCGCCTGCTAGCTATTTGATAGCGGCGTGTAGACTTAGCGACCAACCATTCGGCCAACAGGGTCATTAGCATGCTCCTTCAGATGAGTGGAAGGTTCGGATATAGCGTGCGGATCCAAAGCCGTTTTGAGCAAACTTCTGGCCGATCTCAGCAGATACCAGGCCACCCCGGCATTGATGATCAGCACAGTGGACATCGCCAACGCCCAATGCACGCCCTGGCTAATGGCCCAGGTCGCCAGCATGCCACAGGAAGTTATCCACATCGCCACCAACAAGCTGCAAAACAGCATATACAGCACCGCCGCATAAAAAAGACTGCGGGTTGCCACTTCCACTCTGACCTTGAACAGTTGCACAGCCGCCAGCCACTGGCGCATAAGCAACGTCATTAACGCCAGAAAGCTGCTAAACAAGGCCGCAAATGCTGCGGCCTCGTCGCTATGCCCATGAGTTTTGTCAGCTAACGCTTTTACCCTTGACATAAGCGCTCCTTAACGACCTTTACGCAACAGCGCAGTAATCACTACGCCCAGACCGAAGGCGACACCAGCAGTCATCACTGGGTGCTCAGAGGCATATTTTCTGGCCCCGGATTTCGCCCAGTTTCTCTCCAGCTTCTGCTTGTTAGTTTTCAGATAGCGGGACGAGGCCGCCATGCTGTTGCGCAGGCCCTGCTCGGTAGCCGAGGCTTTTTGCGACATAGCATCAATAGAATGATGCAGACTGTCTGCCAGCTGCTCACTGAGCAGCGGCTCGGCTTGGCCGTTACCTTTTGCCGCCTTACTTTTAGGGTCGATATTTTGGTTTTGTGCTTTCATAGCTCCTCCAAAGATCTAAGTCAGAATTTCCTTCACAGCCAAGGACCATTCCTTGTGCGGCTGTCATAGTTGCTGTTGCAAATCGCACACCACTTCCCATGAATATATTTTTTATATATTTTTCATAAGGTTATAAAAATTCCGCATGACATTCCGGGGCCTTTACCGCTGTCCACCATGAGATATTTGCAGGCCACATTGAAAAAGCTACAGACTGTCGTCAAACATAGACAGGCTTGGAGGTCAGGCGCGAGGCGAATCTGGGTTTTGAGTGAAAAACACCCTATGCAGAGAAAAAAAACAGGGGAGTAAAAAAGAATTGAAGATCGCCACTTACGGTCCTTGCCGTCGGGCATGTCAAAGCAATGGGTAAATAAGGCAGCCCCGGTCAAACGGGTTGACCGGGGCCGGCAGCGAGAACAAAAGATCTGAGGCTTAAGATTGGCCTGTCACAATCAGTTGGTCATTCACTTCACGCACATCATCGGTGTTTTTGGCGATGCTGACAGCCAATTGCTTTTCAGCGTCAGTTTCCACATCTCCTGTAAGTGTGACCACACCATTCTCCACATCTACATCGATACTGGTGCCAGAAATGTCGGTATCGAACAGGAAGCGTGACTTTACTACCGTGGCGATCTTAGCATCGACAAAGCCAGAGGTTTCGGCATCGCTGTGCTCTTTAGCACCAGCCTCTTTGTGCACCGTCAGCTTATTGCTTACGTCCTTCACACCATCAATGCCGCGCACCAGCTCTTCCGCCAACTTCTTGTCGACATCGCTTTCTACTTTACCGGTCAGGGTAACCTTGCCGTTTTCAACATCGGTATTGATGTCGAAAGAGTTCAGGTTGCCGTTGAACAGCAAAGTCGCTTCGGCTTTACCATCAATCCAGGCATCATGAGATTCACGCTCCCAGCTATTGTCTGCAGCATACGCACCAGTACTCATCACCAGGGCAGAACCAACTACTAAAGATAAAATATTACGTTTCATTTTGGGTTTCCTTTTCCTAATTAACCTCGATATCACTAATGCCAATCCCGTGCCAAACGTAACCAATTGATTTTATTGCAATATCTATATTTCGAATTTTTAGGTGATGAATTTTTTACAAACTACTGTGTCGTTTCTTCCGAGTAAGGCGATCTTCGCCCAGTCAAATATTCCCCTACTACAACCCATACCTTCTATGGCGCTGTAAACAATCTGTCATGCTGTTGTCGCACCATAGCGCCTTGCCTTTTTAAGGTCAGTGCTGACTGGCCGCAACCGCTGGGCCTTTGATTATTGTGTTGAGTCGGCGATGGCAGCTTATGCTGTGCATACTGTGTTTGGTTACCCGAAGCCTGTTTGCGGCCCCGGCTGATGCGGCCGAGTCCTCAGCCATAAAGTTAGATATCGCCGCCGGTTCTCTTGAGCAAGCTCTCACGCAAATATCCGAACTCTTCCATGCCAATATCCTCTACCCGGCCGGGCTGCTTTCACAGCTGCAAAGCCCCGCAATTAGCGGGCAATACAACTTCCAACAGATACTGACGCTGCTGCTGGCCGAACAGCCGGTGCAGGTAGCATGGCTAAATGCACAGAGCCTGATCATTAGCGCCGCAAAGCCTGGCAATCAACCCCAAACTGATATCAGCCCGGAGCAAAGTAGTCAGGCCATGGATGAAGTGATAGTCACCGGCACCCGGGTGGCCGCCCGTACCCGTTACGACTCCATGTCGGCTATCGATATTCTAACCACCCCGGATGGCACCGGCGCCGAAGACTTGCTCAATACCTTGGCATTCTATCTGCCCAGCTTTACCGCCTTTCGTCTGCCACTCAATGACGGCCGGATCTTTAACCGCTCTTTTGGCTTACGTGGCCTCAATTCAGACCACACCCTGATCCTGGTCAACGGCAAACGCCGTCACCGCTCGGCCTTTGTGGAAACCGAAGACGGCCATCCTATTGATCTTTCGAAGATCCCCAGCCATGCAATAAAACGTATCGAAGTGATGCGTGACGGCGCCTCGGCCCAGTATGGCTCTGACGCCCTGGCCGGGGTAATCAATGTGATCCTGGAAGACGGCGAGCAAAGCGCCGGCTTTATGCAATACGGCCAGTATTTTCAGGGCGACGGCGTCACCTGGCGTGGTGGTATGCGTTTAGGCTGGCAGGACGACGAGGATTTTTCCATGCTGAGTCTGTCTGGCTATCGCAATACGCCCACCTCCAGAGGCACGCAGCCGCAGGATGCCGTGCTATTTGCCCAGCAGCACCCTGAACTGCAGGTACCCAACCCGGTACAGCGCTGGGGGCTGCCTGAGCAAGAGGGGCTGCAACTGGCGTTCAATACCCAGCAGCAGATCAGCGAACAGTTCAGTGCCTTTGCCTTTGGCACCCTGGCGCAAACTTATGGTGTGTCGGATTTTAACTGGCGTAACCCGGATACCAACCTGGTGTATCAGCCCAGCAGCCTGTATCCGGACTTCAGCCTGCTGGATATCTACCCTGTGGGCTTTACCCCCAGATTTGGCCAGCGTGAGTCGGATATTGCCTTGCATGCCGGTATCAATTCTTTATCCGGCGCGACCCCACAGGCAGAGCTAAGCCTGGGTTTTGGCCAAAACCGCATCCGCTACTTTTTAAATAACAGCATCAATGCCTCGTTAGGCCCACACAGCCCCACGGCTTTTCACCCCGGCGAGTTAACCCAGCAGGAAGTGACTCTGGACGCCAGTCTGAACCAGCAAACCCGCTGGTCGGCAAAGCAGCTACCCATCAACCTGGCCACTGGCCTGCAATTTCGCAGCGAGCGTTATCGGGTACAGGCCGGCGATCCAGCCTCTTTTGCGGTGGGCCCTGCGGCTATTGAAGGTCTGCCCTCGGGTGCCAATGGCTTTCCCGGTTATTCACCGCTACAGGCCGGTAGTTTCACCCAGCAAGGGTTGTCGGCCTATGCCGATATGGATATCACCTTAAGCGAGTCGCTGCGCCTTAACCTTGCCGCCCGCTATGAAAGCTATTCGCTGTTTTCGTCCATGCTGCGCGGCAAACTGGCCCTGTGGTACGAACTTGCTCCTGGCATCATGCTGCGCACCACCTTGTCTAACGGCTTTCGCGCCCCCACCGCCGGGCAGGTTTTTAGTGAACGTACCTCGCAATCCTTAAACAGCAGCTTTGATGCCATCACCACCAGTGGCCGCTTTTCGCCAAATGGTGCGGTGGCCGAGGTGTTGTCCGAGCGCCCCGAGGTGAATATTCGCCCCTTGCAGGCCGAGAAGTCGGTCAATATCAGTGCCGGTATGGGCTTCAGTTTACCCGGCCAGTTTGATCTGACCCTGGATTTGTACCGCATTGACCTGAGCAACAGATTTGGCCTGTCTCCCACTTACAGTCTGACCCGCAACGAGCAACAGCGCCTGGCAGCGCTAAGCCCCCATCACAACTATCAGGTGGCCAATGTACGCTTCTTTCAAAACATCTTTGATACCCGTACCAGCGGCCTGGATCTGGTGCTAACCCGCAGCAGCCTGCTTGGCAGCGGCCAGTTGCTGGTTTCGGCGGCCTATAACTACAACCGCACACAAGTGACAGGCGGTGAGTTGATGGATAACCAGATTCGCCGTACCCAGCAGGAACAAGGCGTACCCCAGCACCGGGCCAGCTTGTCGGCCAGCTATCTGAGCGGCCCCTGGGAGTGGCGGGCGGGCTGGCGCTATATTGGCAGTTGGCAAGACCAGGCCATCAGCGATTCTGAGCAGTTCCAGCAGTTTTCGCCCTTGCAGCTGTTTGACCTGTCACTGACCTATTTAGTCGACGCAGCACTTAGCGTGAAATTCGGCATTGAAAACCTGTTTGACGCTTACCCCGATGAAGCCAGCCTGCAATCCAACCGCGGGCTGCGTTATTCACGTAATTCCCCCTACGACACCGATGGGGGCCAGTGGTATCTGCGTACCAACTTTGCTTTTTAATCAATACGTTAGCGAAATACGAAGGCGATTTTTATATGAAACTTTTATGAACATTGCTTATCCGCCAACAGATGCCAGACACCGCTGCGTCTTTACCCAGGAAGCCCTTGCACAAGGCAATGGGCGGCAACGCAATAAACTGTGCCACACACACTGGGAAACACCATGAAACACCTGAATAAAACCGCCACCTATGGCTGCCTTATCCTGGCGTCCAGCTCCACCCTGGCCCTGTCTGCCCACGCGCAAGAGGTAGCAGGCGCAGCCCCCGGTAATCTGGAAAGCATTATTGTGACCGGCACCCGTCAGGCCAACCGTACCGTATTCGACTCCATGGCCCCGATTGATTTGATTGACGCCTCCGCCATCGACAGCACCACCTCAGAAGACTTACTCGACAGCGTGGCGCAAATAGTGCCGTCTTTTAAGGTGCAGCGTTTACCTATGGCCGACGGTCAGGTGTTTGTGCGCCCGGCGTCTTTACGTGGCTTATCTGCCGACCATACGCTGGTACTAGTCAACGGCAAACGTCTGCACCGCGCCGCGCTGCTGGGCAGCAACGGCGCCCAGTCGGCTGACCTGGCGTCTATTCCTTCCTACGCCATTAAGCGCATTGAAGTGCTGCGTGACGGCGCCTCCGCGCAATATGGCTCAGACGCCATTGCCGGGGTAATTAACATTATTCTGGATGACAAGGCCGGTTATCAGGCCTTCAGCCAGTTTTCCCAATATTTTGAAGGGGACGGTACGGCCTACCGCGCCGGGGTACAGGGCGGATGGGATCTGAATAACCGCGGCTACCTGGCCACCACCTTTGAATACTATGATGCCGAACGCACCGCCCGCTCCCGTCAGCGCCCGGATGCCGAAGCCTATCAGGCTGCTCACCCGGAAGTGACCTTACGTAACCCGGTACAGGATTGGGGCCAGCCAGACCGCGACGCCGTGCGTTTTGCCCTGAATTCCCAATACAGTCTGACCGACAACACCGATGCCTACCTGTTTGGTACTTACAACGAAGGCAGCGGTATGAGTGATTTTAACTGGCGTAATCCAGACTCAGCGGTATTCAATAAAAGCGAAACCTACCCGAATTTTGACCTAAAAGATCTTTATCCAGCCGGTTTCGCCCCGCATTTTGGTCAGGATGACCGTGATTTGTCCCTGTATGTGGGTGTGAAGGGCATTGTTGGCCAACTTAGCTGGGACGCCTCCGTCAGCCAGGGCAACAATAAAATCGACTATCAGTTGAACAACACCATCAACGCCTCGCTCGGTTCTGACAGCCCCACGGATTTTTATGCCGGTAGCCTGGAGCAGGACGAATTTACCGCCAACCTGGATGCCAGCTATCTGTTGCAAAACCACTGGTTTGCCGACGATCTGAACATTGCCTTTGGTGCCGAGTACCGCGAAGAAACCTATAAGGTATCGCCGGGTGACGAAGCCTCTTATCTGGTTGGCCCCGCCGCCAAGGAAGGCTTACCGTCAGGCTCTAACGGCTTTTTCGGTTTCAGCCCGGCCCAGTCTGGTGAGTTTGATCAAGACAGCGTGGCCTTGTATGTGGATATGGAAACCATGCTGAGCAGCGCCTGGACTATCGGTCTGGCCGCCCGTTACGAAGATTTCTCCGAATTCGGCGATACCCAAAACGGTAAGATATCCACCCGCTATGCCTTATCAGACCATGCCGCCTTGCGTGCCACTTACTCCACCGGCTTTCGTGCCCCAACCCCAGGCCAACTTTACAGTGAGCGGGTATCTCAAGGCTTAGATACCAATACCCTGGAGGTGTTTACCCGCGGACGTTACAGCCCGCAGGGCGAGATTGCGCAGATTATTAATGCGCGCAGCGACGCCAATATTGCTTCACTGACGCCGGAAGAGTCCAATAACCTGTCACTGGGCTTTACCTATCAGGATGCCAGCGGCCTGAACGCCAGTATCGACTTCTACCGTATCAGCATCTCGGACCGTTTCGGCACGTCCACCACCTTCAGCCTGACGGCAGACGAGCGCGCCAAGCTTATCGCTTTGGGAGTGACAGGGGCCGAGAGCATCACCAGTGTGAACTTCTTCCAGAATGACTACGACACCAAAACCACAGGTGTGGACTTGGTACTGAGCCGTAAGTTCGAACTGGGCGAAGGCAACCTGAATTTGGTGGCGGCCTACAACTACAACAAAACCGAAGTAACCGGCGGCGATATCAGCCGCAATGAAACCCAGCGCATTCTGTTGGAAGAAAGGCTGCCCAAACAGGCCGGTAACCTTAGCGCCAGTTATAGCTGGGGAGACATGACCTTAAATGCCAAGCTGCGTTACTACGGTAGTTGGAAAGACAGCTCTGGCAATGCCGACGGCGATATTTTCCAACAGTTTGGTGCCGAGACTTTCTTTGATATCGGTTTTAACTACGACATCACGCCCGCCATTGCCCTGAGCCTGAACGTGGAAAACCTGTTCGACAACTACCCAGAAGAGGCCACCTTCCAAGCCAACCGTGGCTTGATTTACTCGCGTAATGCGCCGTACGACTCAGACGGCGGCAACTATTCACTGCGCGTGGATGTGAAGTTCTAAACCCAGGCATGGTCACAAAACTGTGACCTTATCTGGCTAGAGTACCCGCCTGTCCGGCCAAAGCGCTGGACAGGCTGATTAGCCCGGCCCTGACCGGGCATTATGTTGTAAGCAAGAGGTATCATCATGAGCAGCTTTACCCGGCGTCAGTTTCTTACCACCAGCCTGGCATCGGCCGCCGCCGGTTCACTTTTGGCCTCCCCGGCCAGCTGGTCAGCGCCACTGCCAAGCTCTGCACTATCGCCCCAGGTACAAGCCCAGGACGAAACCTATTGGGCACAGGTTGCCAGCCAGTATGAAGTGCGCCCCGGCATTATCAATGTGGAAAACGGCAACTGGGGTATTATGGCGAAACCGGTAATGCAGGCTTATTTCAAACATACCGAGCGGGTTAATCGCGACAACTCCTATTTCTCCCGCCGCCAATATTGGCCGCTGTTAAAAGACATAGTCGCCAGCGTGGCCGACCGCCTGGGGGCCAAACCCGAGGAAATCGGCTTAACCCGCGGTGCCACCGAAGCCCTGCAAAATCTGATTGGCGGCTTCAACGGCTTAACAAAAGGCGATGCCCTGATGTACGCCGACCTAGATTATGGCGCCATGCAGGATGCCATGCGCACTAAGGCCGCCCAGTGCGGCGCCGAGGTAATCGAGCTGGCTATACCCGAACCGGTTGACCATCAAGGGCTGATAGCTTTTTATCAGGCGGCTTTTGCCCGCCACCCAAACTGCAAACTACTGCTGCTCACCCATCTCAGCCACCGCACCGGGCTGGTGATGCCGGTAAAAGAAATCACCGCCGCCGCACGGGAGCGTGGTATCGCCGTGATTGTGGATGCCGCCCATTCCTGGGGGCAGATGGACTTTGGCGTAGCAGACCTTGGCGCCGATTTTATCGGCTTTAACCTGCACAAATGGATGGGGGCGCCGTTAGGGGTTGGCGTGATGTATATCCGCCAGGGCAAGCTCGGGCAGATTGCCGCCAATATGTCGGCCTCGCCGGGTCAGGAGCAGAGTATCTGGGGTAAATTTCACTCCGGCACCAGTAACTTTGCCGCTTTTCTTAGCGTACCCGATGCCTTTGCCTTTCATGACCAGATAGGCGCTAAGGTCAAAGCTGCGCGGTTGCAATACTTACGCAATCTGTGGGTTGATGAGGTACGCCAGCTAGACGGCATTGACATTCTCACCCCGCAAGACCCGCGTCTGCATGCCGGTATTACCTCCTTTCGTATTAAAGGCCACAGCAGCAATGCACAAAACCGTGCCATTGCCGAATATTTGCTGGCCGAACATCAGGTGTTTTGCGTGCACCGCGACGGTATTCATCACGGCAGCTGTGTGCGCATTACCCCAAGCCTGTATAACAGCGCCGAGGATCTGAAACTTACCGCCAAGGCCATTGCCCATGCCGTCAGCCGATTTGCTGCTTAACCCCAGGGCCTTGCCCCGGCCCAGTGAGGTGAGCGGCACCCAGCACTGTCTTGCGAGACTCTATCAGAGCCATGCCCCGGCGCTGCTGCGCTACGCCTGTAGCAAAGGCGCTTCCCAGCACGATGCCGAAGAGCTGGTGCAGGAGCTGTTTATCCGCCTGTCCCACTACGACAACCTGCCGCAACTACATAATGAAATGGCCTTTTTACGCACAGTGGTGGTTAACCTGCTGCGCGACCGCCACCGGCGCAACCAGCACGCCCCCCAGTGGGTGGAATATGACGAATCAAACCATGAGTACCACAGCCTGCTGCCAGAGCCGGAGGCCCAGCTTAGCCAGCAGCAGGCCGTGGCCCAGGCCGAGGCTGACTTGGCCCAATTGCCGGCCCTGACCCGGCGGATATTTTTACTTAACCGAATCCAGAGCCTGTCCTATGAGGACATTGCCACCCAACTGAACATCGGCGTGATGGTGGTCAGACGGCATTTGCGTGACGCTCTGATGCATCTGACCCAGAGGCGTATGCAACGTGAACAGCAGTAACCAAGGCAATAGCCATCAAAACAGGGTTATCGACCCACAGATCCTGGCCGAGGCCTGCGACTGGCTGCTGGATATTGAAGCCAGCCCCGCCATGCTCACCTCCGCCAAATTTGAAGCCTGGTTACGTGCCCATCCCGAGCATGTGCGCGCCTTTAACCATGCGGCCAATACCTGGCAGCTGGGCAGTGTGTTAAGCCAAGAGGCAAACAGCCTGGACCAGCCAAGTGTCCCGTCGCCCCAGGTAATTTCAATAGCGCAGCGTCGCCCGGCCAAAAGCCTTAGCAAAGTACTGACCGCCCTGGCCGCTACTGTGTGCCTGATGGTATTCAGCCTGTCGCTACTGCCAACCACGCCAGCATCAAACAACATACTGGCCTACCAAACCCAACAAGGGGAGATTCAACAGCTGCAGCTTAGCGATAGCAGTGCACTCTATCTGGACAGCAGCAGCCGGGTTCGGGTAGAGATGCAGGACAAGCGTCGTGATGTGGAGCTGATCCAGGGCCGGGTATTCAGCCAGGTGGCCCATCAGCCCCGGGAGTTTGTAGTCAGAGTCAACCACAGTACCGAATTTGTGGCCCTGGGTACCGCCTATTCGGTGGAAAAGCTGGCCAGCGCCTGGACACTGGAAGTCTATCAGGGGGTGGTTGGAGTACGCGGCGGCGCGCTCAGCGGCACCGCGCCGGTGCATGCCGGTTGGGGCCTGAAATACCAGGACAATAAACTTAGCCGCTATCGCCTGCCCCCCAGCTTACAAGCCGGTCAGCCGGACTGGAGCAGCCATCGCATCCAGTTTGATGCGACCCGGCTGGAACAGGCCATCCGCCAGATCAACCGCTATAGCCCGCAGCCGCTGACGTTAGAGGATAAAGACCTGGCCGGGTTTGCCATCTCCGGGGTGTTTAACCTGCAGGATGTGGAGGATTTTGTGCAAAGCGTGGAAGGTCTGACCCAAACCCGTAGCGTTAAAACTCCTGAGGGGATTTTATTAGGTTTGCCACGGGGGGCTGGTGACTGAGTAAGCCTCTCGGGCCAGCTAAAGCCGGTCTCGACGTAGATTTATTGCTACTACAGACAAACAATAGCTTCACCACAAAGAACACGAAGCGCACGAAGGCTCAAAAGAGACCAGCCACTCTTCGTGTTCTTCTGATCTTCGTGGTAGAGAGATAATGACGCTTAAAAAACTGGGGGCGTTTGGCATTAATCGAGTTCTGAAATAACTTCCCTGTCGATATGACACGCCACCCCATTTACACCAGGCATCCTGCCAGTTGTCTTGCCGGCTAGCTAAAGCCTGCCTCGGCGTAGATTTATTCGCTACTACAGGCAAAAGAATAGCGTCACCACGAAGGACACGAAGCGCACGAAGGATCCAAAGAGACCAGCCACTCTTCGTGTTCTTCTGATCTTCGTGGTAGAGAAATAGGCACCTGCAAAAGGCTTGGATACGTGACTTCCTTGTCTTATATGACACGCCGTCCCATTTACACCAGGCATCCTGCCAGTTGTCTTGCGGGCCAGTTAAAGCAGCTCAAGCTGGTTTCGACGCAGATTTATTGCTACTACAGGCAAAAGAATAGCGTCACCACTAAGGACACGAAGCGCACGAAGGATCCAAAGAGACCAGCCACTTTTCGTGTTCTTCTGATCTTCGTGGTAAAGAAATAGGCACCTTCAAAAGGCTTTCAAACACACCCGGAGTCTTCAAACGGTCGGGAGTTTTAAACGGGGACAAAGCAGTTGTGGCGCTTTAGAGATGAATTTGCGTTTAGCAATCGTGACATTTTCAAAATCTATTTAATTCGAAAATCATCATGCAAATTACCCCAATGGGCCTTCAATTTCTTTTTGTGCGCCTTATTCATTGGAAGGTCTTCAATGGCTTCTCGCCAGAGCGTTCTGGCCTTATCCATAACGTCATCTAAGTGAGGTTTAATTACTCTCCATGGAATCTCGGCACGCTCAGCCCATAACTGAAAATTTGCCATTGAGACGTCATACCAATCTTTAGTCTTTCCCAAATTGAGCGCGTAATTTCTCTCACCATCGATATATACGCTCGTCGTAACGATATCGTATGCTGGCGAAATCCTTGGTGTGATTTTATCTGAATAAATCAAACTCCAGTTTTTTAAATGTGCATCACCATTGGCGAGAAGTATGTTAGCTAGCAATCGCCTGGCAAATTGTTGTGCATCGGCCAATCCGTCATCAGAATAACCGTAGATGATCCTGCCGATTTGTTCGTAGTTTGCAGAGTTGTATTTTTCATGGGCATATTTAACCAGTACCTGGGCAAAGTCTTCCATATGGATACGCACATCATCATCGCGATCAAAGCGTTTGATTGCGTAGGCAAACTTTTCGTCAGGCAGGTTTATCTGAGGAAGATTATCGAGCTTACTCAGTTCGACCAGCTTAATTTCCGGAATGTTGACGCCGACTAATTCCGCAAGCCTCATTGCAGTATATTCGTTCAGAGGTACATCTCTATGCTTAGTGGAAGGGGTCTTTACTATCCAATCTCCCAAGACATCGCCTTTGGAAAGATTGTAGCGCCCATCCTTTTCCTTCATAGAAAATTTCATCTGAACGCCAGCCAACGAAAATTTATTTTCCGGCGATACGTCGTCAAACCTTATTGCACGAGCTTTTCCGTGAGTAGTGAGAACACTGTCAGGAACATCGTCAGGCTCCATCGGCTCAGCGACCAAAGCGCCAGGGAGGTCAGCACCTAAATAGGAGAGGATATGGAACTCGTTGTCGATGTGGGCCTTGAGCCCTTGCGCAATCAACTCCCGCAAGGAGCCCTCCGGAAGTAAATTAGACAACGTAGGATGCAATCTTTGGTTTCTTGCCCAGGGTTCCGACATTATTTTTTCAGAACGAGGAAATGTTGGGTGGGTAATCAAACTAAATGTAGGACGACCTGCATCACGTCTGAATTCATCGGCAAAGCTCAGCACATTTCTACCGCCTTGAAAGCCAGCCAAATAGCCAACCAGTCTTCCGTGCAAGCTCAACTTGAGTACGTTTATTTCATCGACTTGAGCTTCGCTCATGATTCATCCCCCAGTAAATCCTGCCATGGATCATCTGAAAGACTTTTCTTCGCATCTTCGTTTGAAGTTTTCACCTGAGACACATGCATCCTGTCTGACTCAGAACTCTCCTGTTCAAGTATTGCCATAACCACGCCAAGCTTTTCCTTTGGAATAAGCATAAGTTCGCTATTCAAGCCCTTTGCAAGCAACTCCAAAGTGTCGAGTCGGGGGTTTCCTTTGGACTCCAGGCGCTGATATTGCTGACGAGATACACCTACCCGCAACATCATGTCGCTCTGTTTGAGGCCAAGGGTCAGGCGCCGCTGTTTTATTTGGTCGAGTATCGAATCCTTCACTGTAAACACATATATTGCTTTACCCAACAATAGCAACATACTAGTTGCCCATAAAACCAAAAGCAACTTATTGGTTGCTTTTGCATGGTTCGCCATATCAACAGCAGGGAAAGCAATACAAATGTTGCTTTAATTGGATGTCGTTAGCAGGGCTTTTAGTTGCTCTAGCGGCAGGGCTTTTACGCAGTTGGCCTTACCTGTGTCACTGCGGGTTCCGCAGGTATCGGTGGCTTTTAGCATAGAGTTATAAATCGCTTCTTCGCTGGCCTCGATAACCGCCTGGAACAGGGGTGACATACTGCCGTTTGGCACAGACTCGGTGCTGGATACCTCACCGCGACGCTCAGCGGTGCGACGTACCGACGCGGCGGTGGAGAAGCTCAGCACATAATCCCCCGAGCCATTGGTAAAAGACGCGCCGGTGCGGGCTAAGCCTGCCACCGCCCGCTTGGCTAAACGGGTTAGATTGCGATCCGACAAAGGCGCATCGGTCGCCACAATCAACATAATGGAACCGTCGGCCACCTCAGAGTCCAGGGCATCTTTCAGATAATACTGGCCAAGCGCCTCACCCACCGGCTGACCGGCAATCTGCAATACCCCGCCGTAGTTAGACTGCACCAACACTCCTACCGTATAGCCGCCCAGTTTGGCTGGCAGCACACGGGAACTGGTGCCAATACCGCCTTTCCAGCCAAAGGCCACCGTGCCGGTGCCGGCCCCCACCGCCCCTTCGGCCACCGGCCCGTCAGTGGCATTCGTGATAGCTTTCAGACCATGTTCGGCCTTAAGGGCGCGCTTGCGAATATCATTTAAGCGGCTGTCATTGGTTTCCCCCACCACCGCATTCACCGACACCACCTGTTCATTGCCAGGTTGCTTTAAGGTCCAGCCAATAATGGCCTCGGCGGCTTGCGGCACCGACAGGGTATTGGTGAGCAGAATCGGGGTTTCAATCTCCCCCAGTTCTTGTATTTGTGAAATGCCGGTCAGCTTGCCATAGCCATTGGCAACATACAGCCCGGCGGGTACTTTGTCCTGATACAGGTTACCGCCATGGGGCAAAATCGCCGTGACGCCGGTACGCACATCCTGCCCGTCCACCAAAGTCACCTGCCCAACCAGCACCCCTTTTACATCGGTAATGGCATTATGCTGGCCGGTTTTTAGAATGCCTGGCGCGATACCTAAGTCCCGGCTACGGGGTTTTGCATCATCGGCCAGCGCCTGCGCCGCCACCAATAAACCGCCCACCAATAAAGCCAAACCCGCTTTGTTCCACATAAACGCCTCCTGTAGTTGTGGATTCACGCTAATGGAGGGAATCATTTGTTGCAAGTCTAAAGGGTGTGAGGGGTATGTATGGTGCTGTTAAATACACAGTGAGAGGGTACACCGAGCCTTTATTCGCTGGCATAACATGACTACAAGACTAATGCTAATTTACCGCTTCTTTAGAACTTCCGTGTTTTTTATGACACTCCATCCCTGGAGCGCCAGTCCCATTTCTTTGCTGCGCGGCAAAGAAACGAGACGCAAAGAAAACGCGCCCCAGACGCCATACAACGCCCAAACTGGACTGGGTAAACGCCGGTCGCCTCCACTCACTCCCTGTTCGTATCGGCTCGATTCTCATCCATGATAATCGTCAGGCGTTTACCTGGCGACCAGCTTGGACATGGCGTTTAAAGGGGAATTCAAGGCGGCTTTGCCGCCTAAAGGGAATGGATGTTTCAACAACTCAGGCCTTTTTATTTCAGGCCAGCTAAAGCTGTTCAATCTGGTTCCAATCCAGATTGTCTTTACTGCGGAGAAACGAGACCAAAGACAAAATCTTCGGGAGAGATTTTGGACAGCGGCATGCTGGTCCGAAGGAAAAGCCACAGGGATGTGGCTTTCAAAGAGTGCCCAAAGCCCTGAACCGACTGGGAATTTTTTAGCGGGGGTCAAAGCGGCTCGGGCCGCTTAAGGGAGCATAGGTTGACTTGGTATGAAGTGAATCCATCAAAGGGCAAACTGCTTTTTTTAAATCACAGATGCAAGGATTTCATAGACGATGCCGTATAACAGCAATGGTACGGAACACGCCCGCCTTTTTCCCGGCACCAATTTGGTGCAACCTCCAAACTCATGCTAGGCAAGGGCCACAGAGCATGCTAAAAAATGACCATGCAAAAGTACGGAACTTATCCGTGTTTAAACACGGAACTCTTCCGTCTAATAACATTGTTAGGCTGCCATTGAGAGAATCATAGACCAAGGAAATATGATGCTAAAGATTGAAGATTTAAAACTAGGATTTAGTGATGCAGAAAACTACAAGCGAAGAGAGAATAAAGAGCTTCTAAATCACCTGTTCCTTAGGACAGCATCTTTGGAAAGGCTGTGTTCGCCTTCCACTACATTCTTGGTTGGAGAAAAAGGGACTGGAAAAACAGCATATGCCGTCTATATGTCGAATAATTCGTACGGAGATAACCTTTCATCGTTGCGATATATAAGAGAAACGGAATATCAAAAGTTTATAACGCTTAAAAATGAAAAACATTTAGACCTTTCGGATTATAGTTCCATCTGGAAGGTAATTATATATTTACTTTTATCTGAGCAAATATATCAGCATGAAGGTAAAGACGGATTATTCAAGCGGTTTAGCAAGTTTCAAGCTCTTCATGATGCGATTCAAGAATATTATCTCCACGCATTCTCCCCGGAAATTATTCATGCTTTGCAATTTGTTCGAGAGTCGAAGCTCGTTGCTGAGTTACTTTCAAAACATGCAAAGGCCAAGGGCGAACAAACAGAAACTATAGCCTTTAGTGAATCCCGATTTCAGACCAATTTACTATATATACAGAAGAATTTTGAGCAGGCCATTAGTTCACTTAAGCTCGATAAAAGTCATATTCTTTTTATTGATGGAATAGATATCAGACCGTCAACAATTCCATTTGATGAGTATCTTGACTGCATTAAGGGGTTAGCTAATGCGGTATGGGAGATTAATAATGATTTTTTCCCAAGCATTAGAGACTCAAAGGGGAGACTGAGGGCGGTCCTCTTAGTGCGTCCTGATATCTTTGCGTTATTAGGTCTCCAGAATCAGAACACAAAAATACGGGATAACGCCGTTTTACTAGACTGGAGCACTGCTTATAAAGAACATCGCTCTAGTGATTTGTTCACAGTGTCAGATCAAATATTGAAACATCAGCAAGAGGAGGCGAATAAATTAAATATTGGCGACTCGTGGGATTACTATTTCCCGTTTGACACGCCAAATTTGATGACACAATTTGAAAAACCATCTTCCTTTGTTAGCTTTTTAAGGTTCGCGCTTTATCGACCCAGAGATATAGTTACAATGCTTTCAATGCTGCAAGAAACTTTTGTAAAAACATCAAAGGATAAGAATAGGTCATTTTCGCAAGATGACTTCGAGCAAAGTTCGTTCAGGCGTAATTACGCTGACTATTTGCTCGGAGAAGTAAAAGATCAGTTGGCTTTTTACTATGGTGATGACGAATACGAAAACTTCCTTAAGTTTTTTGAGTTTTTAGATGGGAAAAATAAATTTACTTACGATGAGTACATTAAAGCTTTTGCTGATCATCAAAAATACTTAAGCCAAATTAATGATAAAATACCAAGGTTTATGTCTACTGCTCCTGACTTTCTTCAGTTTCTCTATGATCTAAATGTGATATGTTTTATAGAAAGAACCGAAGAAGGAAAGCCACATATTCATTGGTGCTTTAGAGATAGAACCTACTCAAATATCTCACCAAAAGTAAAGTTGGGGGAAACTTATGAGATTTTTTATGGCATGTCAAAAGCGTTAAATACTGGCAAGAAGCTTTCTCGCGGAAAAGCCTAACAAAGCACTGCTAGGGACAAACCTACGCTACGCTGCGGTTTGCCCCAGAGTGCGGCGTTATATTTCACGGAGACTTTAGTGGACGAAAGGGATGAGAAGGCGCTAAGTGACATCGAGAAATTTGGGTGTCACGTTTTAAAGGTCATGGAAGGAGATGGAGAGCCTTGCTTCAGTTACTCAATTGGTATTAACAAAAAACAATGCAAACCTGACCTTATCATTGTCGGTCTAAAGCTCGACTTGGCTCATTCAATTATCAACAATTACAAAAATCGTTTGCTCGCAGGAGAATCCTTCGAACCCGGCAAATATTACTCCGATTTCCTTGAAGGTTTTGATGTTTGCTTCATTAAAATGGATAAGTCGCATTATGAAGAATATGTAGGCTGGGGGCTTTGGCTTCACGACGGAGACGATTTCGAAATGTTGCAGCTTATATGGCCAACGACAGACGGTTTTTGGCCATGGTTCAACGATAGATCTGAATTTTATCGATGGGCTCAACCCATTTTAAATGAGTCCGGAGCGCTAGATGAAATATAACAAGTTAAATCATCGGAAAACCACTCGCTGCGCTCGCGTTTTCCGCTGTTCAAAATAAACAGGGTCAGATCCTTAAATAGGCGTCTGCTTAAAGTACAAAAAATCAGGAGATCATAAACCTTGCTACAACACTTTCAAGTAAGGATACTGAAAACCATTCTGACAGGGATGCACTCTTTAGTAGCTTTCGTTCGGCGAAGCTGACGCACGATAAAGAGAAACGACAAACACTAGCTATCTGCTTCCGGAGGATATGTGAAGCTCCACGAAAATGTTGAATGTTCCGTTACAAATGGAATGAATTTTACGTTCTTTGATGAAGGAAAAATGATTATCTTCAAGGGTAGTTCATTCACAGGAAGAGAAATAGTTACCTTGGATGGTGAAGTGGTTTCAGACCAGAAAAGCTATAGAAGAAACTCCATCCATAACTTTGAACATGCAGGGAAGAGTTATCAGATACAACTAGTGGCCAATAGCATTGTGAAAGGCGATATAGATTGCCACTTTAGTGTGAATGGAGAACTAATCACGTCTTACAAACTTAATTACGAGAAAAAGAAGAAGAATTCTGTCGCGCTATTTCTGGTGATTTTTTTCGGTGGCGGTTTGGTTGGTTTTAATTGGTCTGCTGGGCATTTGCCAACCTGGGCGCTGGTACTTTTTATTTGCCTGGCCTCGCTCTGGGGTGGGTTAAGCAATAAAGGTCGTTGGGTCTGCCACGAGTCCATAACACAAGCAGACAATTTTGCATCGGCTGATAAGCAAGCCTGAAATTCAATAATATAGGCCTGCTAAAACCTTATCCCCCTAAGCGGCACAAGCCGCTTTGATCTCCCCTTTAAACGCCATGCCAAAACTGGACGTCAGGTAAACGCCTGACAATTATGCAAAGTACATCCTGTACTTTGCCCTGCGGGCCATCCTATGGATGTCCCAAATGTCTCCCGGAAATTTGGTCAAGGATGAGAATCGAGCCGATACGAACAGGGAGTGAGTAGAGGCGACAGGCGTTTACCCAGTCCAGTTTGGGCGTTGTATGGCGTAAGGGGCGCGTTTTGAAAGCCACATCCTTGTAGCTTTTCCTTCGGACCAGCGTAACGCTGTCCAAAATCTCTCCCGAAGATTTTGTCTTTGGTCTCGTTTCTTCGCAGTAAAGACAATCTGGTCTGGAACCAGATTGAACAGCTTTAGCTGGCCCGTAGGGCAACAGGCAGGACGCTGGTTGTAAATGGGACTGGCGCTCCATGGATGGAGTGTCATAAAAGACAAGGAAGCCACAACCCTTGCCACAACACTTCAAGGCAAGGATACTTAAATCCGATACAACCAATAATTCTGACATAAAGTTATTGCCCCAACACTCTGGTCAGCCAATGAAAAAAATACTCTTCCTCTGCAGCAGAAACCGGCTTAGAAGCCCTACCGCAGAAGCGATATTTAAAGGCGTTGAGGGCTGGGAAGTTTCTTCCGCGGGCATTAACAATGACGCAGAAGTTATGGTTAGCACTGAAGATCTTGAATGGGCTGACTATATCTTTGTTATGGAAAAGATGCACAAGAAGAAACTGAGCAGTAAGTTTGGACAAGTAATAAAGAACAAGAAAATCGTGTCACTGGATATTCCTGATAATTACGAATATATGGACGATAGATTGGTGGCGATACTTCAAGCCAAAATACCTTCGCTTGTACAATGAATAAGACTGAAACTATGGAAGACATTCTAGGAGAAATAGGTAAGGGATTTCTGAGAGGTATCGGCTACATATTGGCAGATATTTTCTTCGGGTATATTTGTTATTGGACAGGCTGGCCCTTTTGTAAAATCATCACATTGGGTCGCTACCCAAAACCCAAAAGAGAGAGTTACTGGGGAGAAAAAGGAAACTCAGGGATGTGGTGCTCCCTACTGGGACTTACAATTTGGATTATCGGTGCTCTGTATCTCTTGGGCGTACTCTAGTGAGTGTTCAAAATCAAGACATTAACGTCTCACGGCACGGATACTGAAAACCATGCCCCAGGACAGTTTCTCTCAATGGTTGCCAGCTAGGCACAATCCACGAGAGGGAGAGTCCATGTCATTCATTGGAAGCGAGGGAGTATTTTTTGATTAGTGAACCCATTAATAGCATTATCGTTGTAGCTATTTGTATTTTTTTCGTTCTCTATCTCATGGAACTACTGCCACAAGCAAAGTCCCCAACTGTCGTTTGGCTAAAATCTCTTAATTCGGCGTTACCAAGAATTTTAGCTTTTTTGTTCGCCTTAGTTGCAACTGCAAAAACCTTATTTCTTCTTGTCTAATGCTAATAAGCATGCAGCCATAGCCCAATCATCCTATTTACCCCTAAGCGGCCCAAGCCGCTTTCGTCCCGCTTAAAAATTCCCGGTCGGTTCAGGGTGCTGCTAAAAGGTGGGGAATTTGCTGGGAGCAAATTGAGTGGAAGACGCGTCTGGAACGTCGTTTTCACGACCGCCTTTTAGTAGTGGCCTGAGCTGACGTTGTTGGGAATCCAGCGGGCGTGTTTCTTTTGGTCACTTTTCTTTGCACGAGCAAAGAAAAGTGACTGGCGCATCAGGGATGATGTGTCATAAAAGACAGGGACGTTATGGAAGCCCCTGCGTTGGCTAAGAGTTCCGTAGATAACAATAAAACAGGCAGCGCCCCAGGCGCTGCCACCATCTACTTAGTTACCCTGCCAACTCAGCAAACAATCCCTCAAACTTGCTAAGCCCTTCCTCCAACACCGCATCCTCTATGGTCAGAGGCGGCAGGAAGCGGATCACATTGCCATAAAAGCCGCAGGCCAGCAGAATCAGGCCGTGTTTACTGGCATTGGCAATAATGGCCTGGGTTAGCGCGGTATTGGGCTGACTGGCCAGGCCGTTTTGCACCAGTTCGATAGCGATCATGGCCCCGGCGTTACGTACCTCACCTATCAGGTGTGGATAGCGTTGTTGCAGGGCCACTAAGCGGCGCTGGAACTGCTCGCCAATCGCGGCGGCGCGTTCCACCAGTTTTTCCTCGGCAATAATATCCAGTACCGCCAGAGCAGCGGCGCAGCCAAGGGGTGAGCCACCGTAAGTGCCGCCCAAACCGCCCGGCGGTGCGGCGTCCATCACCTCAGCTTTCCCTACTACCGCAGCAATAGGTACACCACCGGCAATACCCTTGGCCATAGTGATCAGATCCGGTTCCACCCCAGCGTATTCGCTGTAGAACATGCGTCCGGTACGGGCAAAGCCGGTTTGAATTTCATCACAGATCAGCACTATGCCATGGCGGTCGCACAAGGCGCGAAGCGCCTGTAAAAAGGCCGGCGGCGCCAGATAAAAACCGCCCTCGCCCTGCACCGGCTCAATAATAATGGCCGCGACATCCCCTGGGGCTATATCTACCTTAAACAGGGTTTCAATGGCACTTAGGGATTGCTCTATGCTGATGCCATGATAGGCATTAGGAAAAGGCACATGGTAGAGGTCGGCCGGGAAAGGGCCGAAGTGCTGTTTGTACGGGGCAACCTTACCAGTCAGGCCCATGGCCAGGTTAGTACGGCCATGAAAACCACCGTTAAAGGCAATCACGCCGCGACGGCCGGTATGGGCCCTGGCGATCTTAATGCAGTTTTCCACCGCTTCGGCACCTGTGGTGACAAACAGGGCTTTTTTGGCACTGTCCCCCGGTGCAGCAGCATTTAAGCGTTCGGCCAGTTCCACCGCCACCTCGTAGGGGTTGACCATCACACAGGTATGGCTGAAACGCGCCATTTGTTCGCTGACCGCCGCCACGACTTTAGGATGCGCATGGCCGGTATTGCACACCGCAATGCCGGTACCCAGGTCAATATAGCGGTTACCTTCCACATCCCAGACCTCAGCGTTGCGGGCGCGCTCTACATAAACCGGATACACATTGCCCTGACCGCGGGCAAACGCACTGAGCTTACGCTCCTGCAACTTAGCATTAGTCGACACGATTCAAACCTCCCAGACAGCGATATTGTATGTTCATATAATCATCCAGCCCGTACATGGAGCCTTCACGGCCATAGCCGGATTGCTTCACGCCGCCGAAGGGCGCGGCCGGGTTGGAAATAATTCCCTCGTTAATCCCCACCATGCCAAATTGCAGGGCGTCGGCAACACGTTGTACCCGGCCAATATCCCGGGCATAAAAGTAGCTGGCCAGGCCGTATTCGGTCTGATTGGCCAGGGCCATGGCCTGCTGTTCGTCACTGAATTCGCAGATAGCTACCACAGGGCCGAATATTTCCTGGTTAAACAGTGGCATATCCGGGGTGACTCCACTGACCACAGTAGGAGGATAGAAAGCCCCGCCGTCATAGTCACCGCCCAGCAACACCTTGGCCCCCATGGCCACCGATTGAATCACCTTCTGCTGCACATCTTCCGCCGCCTTGGCACTGATCAGCGGGCCAATTTGCACGTTGTCGGTGCCGTGGCCAACCTTGAGGGCTTTCACCTCATTGAGCAGCTTGTCGGTAAAGGCCTGGGCAATACTGGCTTGCAATAAGAAGCGGTTGGCGCACACGCAGGTTTGCCCGGCGTTACGGAATTTGGAGGCCATGGCACCTTTGACTGCGGCATCCAGGTCGGCGTCATCAAAGACCAGAAACGGCGCGTTGCCGCCCAGCTCCATCGACACCCGCTTAATGGTGGCAGCACAGGCCGCGGTAAGGATTTTGCCGATACGGGTTGAGCCGGTAAAACTGAACTTGGCGACCTTAGTACTGCCGGTTAACACCTTGCCGATTTCAGCAGCATCTTCACCGGCGATCACATTAAACACCCCGGCAGGAATACCAGCCTGCTCGGCCAGCTCGGCCATAGCCAGGGCAGAAAGCGGGGTTTGCGCGGCCGGGCGTACCACAAAAGTACAGCCCGCCGACAGCGCCGCGGCCGCTTTTCGGGCAATCATGGCATTGGGGAAATTCCAGGGGGTAATGGCAGCCACCACACCCACAGGTGACTTAACCACCTGAATTTGCTGGCCACTGGCAGCCGCAGGAATAATGTCGCCATAGGCGCGTTTGGCTTCTTCGGCAAACCACTGCATAAAACCTGCCCCATAGGCAATTTCGCCTTTGGCTTCGGCCAGGGGTTTACCTTGTTCCAGGGTCAGCAGCAGGCCCAGGGTATCCTGATGTGCCATCATCAGTTGATACCAGCGCTGCAAATACTGGCTGCGCTGATTGGCGGTCAAATTCCGCCAGCCATCAAAGGCCTGATAAGCCGCGTCAATAGCCGCTTCGGCTTCACCGACGCCCGCGTCGGCCACCCTGGCCAGCACCTCGCCATTGGCCTTGTCGGTCACGGCAAACTGCCGCTCACTTTGATGCCACTGGCCGTTTATGTACGAGCCTTGTTTTAACAGGCCCTGAAAATCATGCGTCATGCTTCTCTCCCACACCACATCATTGTTTATGATCTAAGACCCTGGCCGGCAAAAATGCCACCGCGGCGCAGACAACCAATGCTACTGTGGCAAGATTTACCAGCAGTGCATAGTTATTTTCGTTAATCACCAGGGCCGCCACCGCCGGCCCGGATGCCAACCCCATTTTGGAAGCAAAGCCGCCCAGGGCAGCAGTTTGTCCAGTGCGATCAAACGCGGCGTTCAGGCCCAACAGATACGAAATGGCAAAGGCCCAGGACGCCCCCACCAAACAGTTGGTCACAGCGAAGATCCAGGGGCTTTGCGCATAATGCAGCACATAAGTCGCCACCGCCGTCAGTAAAATCGACACCACCAAAGGCACAACCCGGCCAATGCGGGTGGACAATAAGATCACCCCTACCGAGCCGAGAATACCAATCCAAGCGGCAATCCCGAGCGTGGGTGAAATAAAGGCCATATCCAGCCCGGCCTGCTTACCCAGGCCGATAATGTAGGCATACAGCCCCATGTTGGCAGCCTGAAACAAAAAAGTGGCCAGTAGCGCCAGGCCCAGCATAGGCCAGCGAATAGGCGCAGAAGCGTTGTGGACGCTGGGTTTGACCAGGGGGTATTCGGCCAGAAAGGGCAGCATCAGCAAGGTCACTAAACTGAACGCCACCAGAGACAGATACAAAGCGGCAATGCCAAACTGCGGTACTAAGCCCGGCAGGTACATTACGCCCAGGCCGCCCAGGCCAAACTGCACCAACAACAGATACCCGAATGCCCGATCCGGCTGCGCAGTACGGGCCATCACCGCAAAACCTATGCCCACCAGCATGCCGCCCACCACGCCATGGACAAAACGCACCGCCATCAGGCTTTGCGGGCTGGCTAAAAACATACTGACCAGATCGATACAGATCAGCACAGCCAGCAGGGCATAAGCGCTGCGTCGCCAGTTAATGCGTTTCACCGCCAGCACGATCACAAAGGCCCCAATAGCAGCCCCATACACATTGGCAGAGTTCACCAGCCCGGCATCGCGGTTGGAAAAGCCCAGGCCCTGAATAAGGCCGTCCACCAGGGCTGGCATAATATTCACATAAAACAATCCGGCGGTGGCCAGAAACGCCAGAAACACCCTGGCCAGTTCACTGTTTTCGCCCACCCGATAATCGCGGGCAGGCAGGGATTCACTGCTATGCATGTATAGATTCCTTACAAAATAGGTTCGATACCCGCCGCTTGCAGGCGGCTGAGCATAGGTTGTAAGTGGCGCTGATAATGCCGCCATTTGCCCAGTGACGAGGTGTACAAGGGTTGGCGCACCTGATTGGCACTGGCGGTGGTGGAGGCCTGACTGTTGTGCTCAAAGGCCAGGCATTCGTCCTGCCAGTCCAGTTCGCAATAGGCCAGCAGCTTTTGCAGTTCAGCACGGGGCGCTTGCACCAGCGCTTCATAATCCAGGGTGTAAATCACGCCCGGCATCACCTGATGCCAATGGGCCATTAACTGCCGGTAGCCAATAAAGTACGCCGCCAGTTCATCCTGCTGGTAGGAAAACGGATAGGCATTCTGAAACAGCTGCTTATACACCGCAAAGCAGGTATCCATGGGGTTACGCCGCACCTCAATGATCTTGGCATTGGGCAAGGCCAGATGAATTAATCCGGCATACAGGTAATTAAAGGGTAGCTTGTCAATTACCCGGGGCTCGGTGCCCCGCAGCGGCTTGAGGGAGTCCAGATAGGCCTGACCGACCCTGGCAAAATCCAGCCCGGCGGATTGGGCAATTAAGCTGAGCCGGTCCTGACAGGGCAAGCCCTGGGCGCTGACTTCGGCCAGCATCGACAAGGCAAAATTATTAATCTCCCCGCAGGAATGCACCTGACAATGGGCCGATAACATCCGCTCCACTAGCGTGGTACCCGTGCGCGGCATGCCGATAACAAAAATAGGGTCGGGCTGCATGCAACCCTTTGGCTCGGCAAAGCGCTCGGCCGGGTAGGCCTGGGCGATTGCCTGCATCACCTGCAAATCCCCTTCAACCTGATAGTCCATATGCTGGCGGCGAAGCCGTGCGCCGTCTTGCAGGGCCTGAAAGGATGCCTCGTAATCGCCCAAATCATCCAGTTCCTTGGCCAGGGCAAACTGCAAACTTACCTTAGCGGTGGGATGCTGCGCCTGCTGCAGGGCATGGCGCAATTGCGGAATATGATTATCCGCCAGGGTCTGGGTATTCAGCTGTGCCAGCAAATGCCAGGCTTCGTGATCCTGTGGATTCAGTGCCAGGGCATTTTGCAGACTGCGCTGGGCCTGGTCAATGCGCCCGACAAAACGCTGCACTGTGGCCAGATTGTAGTGATGATCGGCCGCATCCGGGGCAAGTTGGACAGCCCGTTCAAACAGCCCCATGGCCTGGTCATAGTGTTTAAGCTGGTTGAATACCAAGCCCAGTTCGGAATGCCAGCGCGCCTGGTCGGGCAAAATGCTGGCCAGCCGCAGGGCTTCAGCCGTGGCCAGAGTAAGCTGGTTATTACCGAGTAGCTTTTTAATGCGGTTAAGTTGTTGATGTAAATCCATAGCCTACGACTGCTCTATACAATGGCCAGCGACACGGGCTTGTCGCCCGCATCGCCAATTAACCGCTTGTTCGCTCAGAACCGGTAACTGACATTCACACCCACAGTACGGGGGCGGGAAATGTAGTTTTTCTGGTTGTTACCATAATAGTTCTCGAACACGCCGGTGTCGGTTCCCCAGTAACTGGCAGGATAGCTGCCGGTTACCCCTTCCTCATTGGTCAGGTTTTTAATGTACAGCATGGCTGACCAATCGCCTTTGAGGAACTGCACTGAGGCATTCCACAGGGAGAAACTGTCAAACTCATCCTGTATGGGGCTGTTTGCCAGCACGGTATTCACCGAGTCTGACTGATAGTAACCGCTTAAACGGCTGACCATTTCCACATCCGCGCTCACCGCCATGCGATGCACGAAGTTGATGGAGGCCACATGCTCAGACACGCCAGGCAAACGGGTACCGGCCAGGGCGCTGACGCCGCCGGTTTGCGGCTGAATCAGATCGTCACTCAGTTCCGCGTCGGTATAGGAATAACCAAAGCGCATATTCAGTGCATCGGTGAGGGCAAAGTTAGCCTCCAGCTCAATCCCCTGGGTTTCGGCCCGGTCACCGTTTTGGGCCATAAAGAAGCCCCACCAGGCGGTGGCCGTGTTCAGCTGCGGGTCGTCCCACACCACTTTGTAAATATCTGCCGAGTAGCTGAAGGTTTTGTGGTAACCCTTAATCCCCAGCTCATAGTTTTTCACCGTATCCTTGCCATACAAGGCGGCGCTCTCAGGATTCAGTTCCTGGAAGGGGCCACTGGTAGGTATGGCGTTGGAGCCGCCGCGACGGAAACCTTCTGAGTAGGTGGCGTACAGCATGGTGTCGTCACGCAGGTCATAAGACAGATTCAACTTGGTCTGAATGTCGTCCTCATCCTGGCTGGGAAAAGCCTCAAAGGGAATATCCGCCGGTTGCAGATAGGCAAAATAGGTGGCGGTCTCGTTACTCAGGGTATTTTTAAACCAGCGTAAACCACCAGTAATGCGCAGATCATCTGAGAAGTGATAGGTCAGTTCGCCGTACAGTGCTTTGTCTTTGAACTGCTCATTACGGATATAGCTGAAGTCCATATCGTTAACCGGCGTCACACCCGTCCACCAGGCACCGTTAGACGGGCAGCTGTCCCCTACTTCATTACAGGCAAAACCGTATTCGGTCAGACCGCGCAGATGGCTGAAGTTGGTGGTGGTGCGCTCCTGATCCATATAGAAAGCACCGATGACCCAATCCACCACCGCATCGTTGTCGTTGGATACCAGTCGTAGTTCCTGGATCAGGGCCTTGTCTTCAAACCCGGCTTCCACATGGGCGGCCGGACGCGGGTTACCCGTGTACAGGGCATTAAACCAGTTGGTAAAACCTACCCCATTGCTACGGTCTGTCACCCACATACTGGTGTTGTCACGCCAGCCACTGCCTTTATGGCGATAGTGGGACGTGCTGGAGGTGAGGGTGGCAAAACCTAAATCCGCAGACACTTCCAAACTGGTCAGCGATACATCCCGCTCGGCTGGTTCCAGCAGGGTGGAGCCATTTTCATAGTCACCGTAGGCGTTGCCCAGGTAGTCGGCACCAATAGTGACGGCGCGGCGTCCGCCCACTTCGTCATCCTGATAATTGTGGGTCAGCAGCAGTTCGATATCGTCGTTCAGATGCCAGATAAGCCCGGCGCGCAGATAGAAAATCTCGACCGTATCCACATCCTCTTTCGACTCATAGCAGGCGCCGTTAAAGGCCAGTTCGCTGGCACTTAAGTTACTGCTAACCGACTGGCAACTGCCATCATCGGCTTTCACCAGCGGTATGCCCTTATCGTCTAACTGATAAAGGTTAACCTGGTCGATAACCCCGTCGTTATCCATCTGCCCGAAGGAAATACGAAAGGCCGCGTCGTCTCCCAAAGGCTGGTTAAATACCGCATCAAAAGACAGGTTGTCGCCCTCTGAACCATCGGTTTTGCTCCAGTCCACGGCGACACTGCCTTCCTGTATAGCGGCATCAGGTTTGTTCATGATATAGCGCACCGTACCACCCAAGGCGCCGGAGCCATACAGGGTGCCCTGCGGGCCACGCAGCACTTCCACCCGCTGAATGTCTTTGAGCAGGAAGTTGGCGTAAATAGGCGTGCTGTCCACGTAGGTGGATACTGTGGGTACGGTAGATTGCCCCACATCGGCACCGGATACACTGCCTTCAACATTCACCCCGCGGATCACCATGCTGTTAGCGGTGCCGGAGTTGCGATGGCCACGATCAATCAGGGAAATACCGGCCACGGTACGCAGCAATTCGGTGGATTCGACAATGTTCTGTCCTTCGATTTCCGCACCTTGTACCGCAGAAATATTGAAAGGCAGCTCTTCCTGCATCATTTGTCGTTGGGTTGCCGTCACCGCTATCCGTTCGATCACGCCTTTTTCTTGTTCCGCGTCTTGCGCCTGGGCATAACCAACCGACAGGCTGGCAATGGCACTCAGGGCCAGGGCGATTTTATTTTTGTTGAAGTTCAGTTGTGTCATTTGTCACCCAATTTATAGTTTTGGCTTGTTGCTTTTTTAAGCTAGGTGAAAAAAAAGGGCCTCGTTAGTACCAGTTATCACCTTATGTTGGTACCAATTCAGTCATCTTGTGGCGTAGTCGCGTCACCGTTCACCGGGCCGGGTACCTTAAGGGCGCCAAGCTGATTAAGGGCCTCTGATGGGGCCAGCGCTGCCTGATAAGCCGGGAAAACCACAGGGTTATCGCGCAGGCTTTTGAGGGGTTGCCCCAGCCCCATTAAGCCGCGTTCCCTGGCGCGCCTGAGGGCGGTTAGATCCACTTCAAAGGTAATCACTTCGGCCTGGCCGGACGCCTGGTGCACTATGTTGCCGTCGAAGTCGCAAACAATCGAACAGCCGTTGCCTAGCGGCGGCCCCACATTGATGTCCACGAAGTAACACTGATTCATCACGGCATTGGCGCGCGCCATGACCATTTCCTGTTCACGGTCATTGGTGTTGGTCAAAGTGGGGTGAATAATCACTTCCGCCCCCATCGCCATCAGGCTGCGGGTGGTTTCCGGGAACCAGCCGTCGTAACAGATAGATACCCCAAAACGGCCGACCTGTGGCACATCAAACACCACAAAGCGGTCGCCGGGACAAACGCCCTTTTCATAGGGCAGAAAGGGGTAAATTTTACGGTAGCGGCTGACAACCTCACCCTGCGGATTGATCACCGGCGCGGTATTGTAGATATGTTCGCCATCGCGCTCGTAGTATGAGCCTGGTACCAGCCACACTCCCAGCTTGCGGGCCAGTGCAGAGAACCTCTGCTCGGTATCACCACCGGCGGGCTCGGCCTTACCTATATCAAAACCATGACTGGCCAACTCCCCTACCACCAGCATTTCCACCCAGGGGAAACGCTTTTTAACCCGGGTGATTTCAGCGCAAATCAGGGCCACATTGTTTTGTGCGGCGAGTTCCAGCTGTAACCCGGCAATGCCCATATAACTCATTGGCAATCCTTGTTTGGTGTTTGTTGTTCTCTGCTAGCCTAGGGGTAAGTGACCAAGACACCTAGATCCAGTTTATCCTCCTTGATGGATCCAAATGTCGATATTCGCTTATTTTGCATGCAGTACACCATTGACGATCAACTCGCCATCCAGGTTGTACCATTGGATACGATTGCCGATCAGCACCACCCTGAACTGCTGGCGCTGACCGTACACCCACTCCTGCCACTGGCGGCATAAAAGGTCACCCTCCACCCACCAGCGGCCGGTGTCACAGTCTTCATCCTGATAGCCGCAGCGCCCCACCATGTCTCCATTGGGATTAAAGTCGATGGTGTAGGGGTCGCCATACACGGTAGAGCTAATCAGCGCGGCGTTGGCCAGGGCACTGCTGAGTTTGTCCCCTGACACATAGGCCAACGGAATATCCGCCGCCGGGCTGGCTGAAGGCAAGGCCAGGCTGCGCAGTAACTTGGCAAGAATGCGGATACCTTCCTTGATTTTCTCCTTGGGCAGGCTGGTGATCCCCAGCCGGAAGGTATTTTTTGGCGCAATCCCGGTACCGTAATACTGGTGAATGGGCTCAATCAGAATGCCCTCGCGGGCGGCGTGCCCGGCCAGTTCCTGCACATCGATATCGTCATGCACCGTCACCCAGTAGGCTGTGCCACCAGGGGCAGGAACAGTTTCTGCCAGGGCATGCAGGTTGTAGTTAAGCGCATCACGCAGGGCCATCCAGCGGGATTTAAGGGTGTTATCCAGTTTGCGGATAAAGGCATCGTAATGCCCAAGGGACAGAAAATACGCCATGGCCCGCTGGTTATTGCGCGGCGGATAGCCCGACAAAATCCGCCGCAAGGCCCGCGCTTCATTGATGATCTCCACCGGCCCCACCAGATAACTAAGACGTAACCCCGGCGACAGCACCTTGGACAGGCTGGACAAATAGATCACCCTGTCATCACGGTCAATGGCACGTAATGCCGGTAGCGGTGGGCCAAGAAAGTTATGCTCCAGCGAGGCATCATCCTCGATAATCAGGGCATTATGTGCCGCCGCTTCGCGCAACAAAGCCTGGCGTCGCTCCAGCGGCATGGTGGCGTTGGTGGGTAATTGATGGCTGGGGGTCACATACACTAGTTCGCAGCCCGCTAGCCCTGCATCCACCTGCATACCAGCGTCATCCACCGGCTGATAATGCACCTGGCCCTGCTGGTTTTGTACCAGTTGACGAAACACCGGGTTGCCGGGCTCTTCAATGGCCACGGTTTTACTGCTGTCTACCAGCAGATGACAAAGCAGATACAAGGCTTGTTGTTCGCTGGATACAATCAATATTTGATTCTGACTGGCGGTAATGCCACGACTGGGTAGCAGCTTAGTGCGAATTTCTTCCAGCAACTGCGGGTCGTCGGCATCGGTGGCAAAAGACGCCCATTCATTTACCTCCCGCACACCCAGCGCCAGACGACTGGCCTCGCGCCATTCATGTACCGGAAACAAGCTGGTATCAAACAGATTATCCAGAAAGGGATAGGGGTAACGATGCCAATCCAGCGGTACCCTAAATTCACTGTCGTTACGGCCGGTTCGCACAAAAGCATGCTGCCAACGATTACGCTTGTTGCTGCTGAGCTCTTCGGCCGAAGCCAGCTCAACCTTGCCATCAAAAATACGTTCGTTAACAAAAATGCCACTGCGCTCGCGACTCACCAGATAGCCTTCGTCCATCAACTGCTGATAAGCCAGCAGCACGGTGTTACGGGAAATCTTCAATTGGTCGGCCAGTTTGCGCGAGGAAGGCAAGCGTTTACGGGCCGGCAACACCCCGGATAATATGGCTTCCACTAACTTCTGCCGTAGCTGGCATTGCAGGCTGAGCGCACTGTGTTTTTCTAAATAAATGATCGCGGCCGCCATATTTTCACCTTTTGTTAACACGCATTTTTTACGCTAAAGCAAATTTCCCTGTTACGCAATCTGGTCCCATCGACAGGGTAAATGTGGCACTAACCCTGCGATTAAAAAACCACCTAACGTTGGCACAACGCATCAAGATCCAAAGCACTTACCCGAACCATTGCGGCCAACTAACAGGTGATAACCATGAAAACCACGCACGTTCTGAGTGCCTTGCTGATGACATCCTGTATGTCATCCACGCAGGCCGAGGTGATTTTTTACGATGGATTTGAAAGCAACACTGCCAGCGGTTGGAGCATCGCCGGCAATGTGGCGACATCAGGTACCCAGGCCATTGGCAATTACGCCCTGCGCCTGAAGCAAACGGCCAGTGCCTGGCATACGGTCAGCACTCAGGGCTACTCGGCTGTGACCGTACAACTGCGCATGGCGGCTACGGCGCTGGAAGCCAATGACAACGACCGCTGTATTGCTGAGCTGTCCAGTGACGGCGGGCAAAACTGGAGCAGTCTGATTGAGCTGACCGACGGAATGGACGATGCAAGCTTTCATACCGCCAGTCTCAGCAGCGCGGCGCTGGAGAATAACCCTAACTTACAAATACGTTTTCGTTCTCAGGCGGATGACCTCGGAGACTACTGCTGGGGCGATGAAGTGCAAGTCACTGGCACAGCAGGCGGGCTGACACCGGCCCCGGATATTGCTGTCAGCGGCAGTTTGAGCTTTGGGTCGGTAGCCCTCAACAGTACCAGCAGCAGCACGCTGACGGTTAGCAACAACGGCAATGCAGATCTCTTAATCGGCACCATCAGCTATCCAACGTCGCCCTTTAGCGTGCTGGCCGACAATTGCCAGCAAAACACGCTGGTAGCCAACCAGCAGTGTCAGATCCAGGTGCAATTTGCGCCGACGCAGGTTGGCGCGGTAAGCGATCAGTTGCTCATCAACAGCAATGACGGTGACCAGCCCGTGGTTAGCCTGGCGGCCAGTGGCACAGGGTCACAAAACCCAGGCGGCGTGGACGATTTTGACCCGCTCAGCGGCAACGGCAATGTCAGTCGCAACGACCTGAGTTTTACCACCTTAAGCAGTGCGGCAGATCCGGGCAGTATGGTGAACTTCTCTGCCTATGCGCTGCCTGCCAATGCGGCGGCACCGACCAACACCTTTGAAGGTAGGTTGGTACTTACCAACGAGGCCACCCGCGGCGGATTTAACGAAGTGAAAGACAGCTTCCGCTACACCGGCAGCGGCGACACCACGCGCAAACATCTGCCCGAATTTGATTACCATTTTGTGCAAACCGGCAGTCATCTGGTGCCCGTGGAACGTGGCATGCTGGCCAATAGCCATCCTGAATGGGAATACATTTTGGAACCGGGCCGGGTCTGGAATGAAAACGCTGATAACGGCTATACCCGCGCCGCTCTGCCTTTCTCTTTGCAGCAAAAAAATGCCAACTGCATGCACAATGGCGTAATGACCTTTGCCTTTAAAGATGACGGCAGCATCACCCAGGTGGCCTATCAGATTGCCTCAGAAACCTGCTTGTATTTTAAGGCCGATATGTGGGGGTTACTGGGGGCGACCTACACACCAACACCGGTGGCTAACGCACAAAATATTAAACTGGCCCATCAGGCCGAAGTGAACGCGCGTATTCCGGTTAAACCCATCAGCGACCTGGCGGTTGATTACCCCGGCACGCAGGTAGCGAATTTCAGCAGCAGTATCAGCAGCCAGCACATGACCTTATATGGCTTGTATATCGACGGCACCCATTATCTGGGTGGCTGCCAGACACGTCAGGGCGCCTATCCATATTGCGAGGTGCTGCGTGTTCCGTCCTACTCCACCGCCAAAAGCAATTTTGCCGGTGTGGCGATGATGCGCCTGGAACAGAAATACGGCAACGTGATGAACCAAAACATCGCCGGTTTCATCGGCGCCTGTAACAGCAACGGCAACTGGCAGGATGTCAGCCTGGAAAATGCCGTGGATATGGCCACCGGCAACTACAACCTGAGTGGTTATATGAGTGACGAGGGAGCAACCCATACCAATGACTTGTTCCTGACCGAAGACCATGCCAGCAAAATTAGTTACGCCTGTGGTGAGTACAGTCGCAAGGCCACCCCAGGCAGCACTTGGGTGTATCACACCTCAGACACCTACATTGCCGGTACTGTCATGCAGGCGATGGTGAAGCAGCAACAAGGCAGCAGTGCGGATATTTTTGCGGACATACTGCGTGACGAATTGTGGAAGCCACTGAATGTCGGTCAGTCGAGCCTGGCGACCCGCCGTACCTACGACAGCGTGGCGCAGCCCTTTGCTGGCTGGGGACTGAGTTACAATGCTGACGACACGGTGAAACTGGCGCGTTTTCTGTCCATTGACAACGGCATGCTGAACGGTCAGCAAATGCTGGACAGCAACGAACTGAACGCCGCCTTGCAACGCAACAGCAATGACCGTGGGCTGACCCCGACAAGCGGATTTAAATACAAAAACGGCTTCTGGGCCAAAGACATGTCTGCCGACACAGGGTGCAGCGATCTCTATGTGCCCTTTATGTCCGGCTATGGCGGGATCAGCATAGTGCTGCTGCCCAACGACAGCATCTATTATTACTTCAGTGATAACGATGAATTCGGTTGGGCCGCCGCCGCCCTGGAATCCCATAATATCCGCAGCTTCTGTCCTTAGCCGGAGATAATCACTTGCGGTAAATCAGCGCCGGGCGCACCTCGCCCGGCCTTATATATTTCCCCTTCCAGCTCAGTGAGCTGCGCGCCGGTGTTTATGGCGCATCTATTGCCCTTGCCCATAGATATCAGCTGTCAGCGGCGACCAACAAACTGTCATATTCGTCCGGTATCGTGCGGAGTAATCCTTTTTTTGGTTACGACTATGCCGTCGAAAATCCAAAACGCGCTGCAACGCTGCTCTACCCTATGGTTTGTTGTTTATGCGGCCAGTGCCGCGTTTATGACGTACTTTTGCATGTATGCGTTCAGGAAAACCTTCGCGGTAGGTAGCTTTACCGAACTGGATGGCTGGCAGTATGCGGTGGACTTTAAAACCGCGCTGATTTTGTCTCAGGTGCTGGGTTACGCCTTGTCCAAATTTATCGGTATCAAGGTGGTGTCGGAGATGACTCCCGGCAAACGGGCCTTTGCTATCCTGGCACTGGTGATGGCCTCTGAACTGGCGCTCGTCCTGTTTGCGGTGCTACCAGGGCAATGGAAGCTACTGAGCTTATTTTTAAACGGCTTGCCCCTTGGCATGATTTGGGGCCTGGTATTCAGCTTTTTGGAAGGACGGCGAGTGTCTGAGGTACTGGGCGCCGGGTTAAGCATCAGCTTTATTGTGTCTTCCGGGGTGGTGAAAACCGTGGGACAGTGGCTGATGTTGCAGTTCAATATCAGTGAATACTGGATGCCAGCATTAACAGGTATGCTGTTTACCCTGCCGCTGTTTATCTCGGTATTCCTGCTGGCCCAGATCCCTCCGCCCAACCAGCAGGATATTCAAGCCAGAAACCTGCGTCCGCCTATGACATCCGCTGACCGCTGGCGATTTTTCCATAAGTACATGCCAGGCCTGGTGCTGTTGATCTTGGCTTACGTGTTACTCACCGGCATTCGGGACTTTAGTGATAATTTTGCCGCGGAGATTTGGGCCAGCTTGGGCTTTGGTGATACCCCGGGAATCTTTTCCAAAGCCGCCCTGCTGACCTCCTTTATCATTCTGGGTTTGATAAGTCTGGTGATGCTGGTCAAAGACAACCTGACGGCGCTGATGACCAACCACGGGCTTATTGTGCTGGGCACTATCACTATTGGCCTGTCGACCTTGCTCTACCAGGCGCGCTGGCTGGCCGGGGATGTGTGGATGATTATGCTGACCACAGGCATCTATCTGGCCTATGTGCCTTTCAATTGTTTGTTGTTCGACCGTTTGTTGTCGGCCGTAAATGACAAAGCCAATGCCGGCTTTTTAATTTACCTGGCCGATGCCATGGGTTATGCGGGCACAGTGGGTATTTTACTCTTTAAGCATTTCCTGGACCCCGAGCTGAGCTGGTTGCACTTCCTGCAACAAAGCGCCTACCTGATCAGTATTGTGGGTACCTTGCTGATGTTTGGCTCGGCGTATTTTTTCTACCGTCGCTTAGGGGCTCGCACCCTGCAGGTGCCTGCAACACAAAACGCCGGATAATCATCAGCAAAACGCGAGGACAGGTCAGCCTGGCGACGAATTTGGCTGTCTAACAGCCCCTGAAGTGGCCTGCCATACCAAAGTAGGCCAGGCTCTATTGGCAGCCAGCGCGGCTAAGCCGGGATCTGGATTGACGCAAACCCCTTGGGTGGCAAAGCTCAGCATCGGCACATCGTTAATGGAGTCTGAGTAGGCAACATCCAGGCCGCTGAGGCTTCGGTGCGCCAGCCATTTCTTAATTTTCTCCACCTTGCCTTCGCGGAAACTAAAAGGGGAAATGCTGCAATCTGTCAGCACCCCGTCCTGTAAGGCCACATCGATACCTATTAGGTGTTCAACGCCCATGAGCCTGGCTATGGGGTCAACAATCAAGGTGGGGCTGGCAGAGATCAGCAGCACCTGATCGCCTTGCTTGTGGTGCAGCTCTAGCTGCCTCAAGCCGTCGGTAAAAATGGCGGGGGCAATCCATTGCTCGACGAAAACCTCGAGCAGCGGGCGCAACTGTTCCGGCCTTTTCCCTCTGATGGGAGCCATCCAGGCCTGCATATACGCCTGCATGTCCATCACGCCGGCCTCATACCCCAGCATGATTTGCCTGCAGGTATGAAAGCTCTGGTCTGCTTCAGGAACAGATTCCCTCATCAGGAACTGCAGCCATGCCTGGGCGCTGTCAGTGCCAATCAATGTGCCATCAAGGTCAAATGCTACGGTCTTCGCCATCAACTCCCCAAGTAAACCGCATTAGATTGGCCATTATCGTTCGGCCTGCGGTCACCATGCTCCTCCATGGCCGCCCCTAAGATTGGACAATCCTATTAACTTCTCAGCTATTGAAACAAGCAAATATGACAAGTTGAAGTAATCACAGGTAATCATCAGGTAAATGTTAGTTAATCGTTCTATGCCTGCCTAAACCCCATGACCGGCACTACCAGTTAGTTGTTCAATAATGCAACACAACCGATTCCTTATGGAATCAATCTGATTCCAATAAAAATCAAGATAACAAATGCTAATCTACTGTTAAAACGTAACCTGCTGAAATATTTGAAGTTACAAGTTTTTAACAAAGCTGGCCCAATTGTTGCCTTAGCTAAACAACGGTAAAAATATCATCGACTGATTGAGAGTAATGCAAGTATCCCATTTTAAATCTGCAGGCAGGCTGATTACCGGCCAGGGTGCAACGGCGTCGCTCAAGGACGAGCTGTTGCGACTTAACATTCGCAAACCTTTTGTTGTCACCGACCCCGGTGTTTATCAATCGGGGGCCCTTGAGCATATTCTCTGCCAGCTCGACAAAGACGTGGCGGTTTACAAAGACATTCCCCCGGAGCCGGAAATCGAAGTAATCGAAAACTGTCTGGCCGAATTCAACGCCAATGCCTTTGACGGCATTATTGCCGTGGGCGGTGGCAGCGCTATCGACAGCGCTAAAGTGCTGGCAGTAGCAGCCAGTCAACAAGGAGATATTGCTTCCCTGTTCGGCACCGACCAGGTGAAAGGTCGGCATATTCCGCTTATCGCCATTCCCACCACCGCCGGTACCGGCTCAGAGGTGACCAACATTGCCATTTTGTCGGACCCGGCAGAGCAGTTAAAAAAGGGCATCGTCAGTGATTATTTGCTGCCGGATGTGGCCATTGTCTCCCCGGAGATGACCCTAAGCTGTCCTAAATCGGTAACGGCGGCTAGTGGCATCGATGCGCTGGTGCATGCCATTGAGTCTTACTTGTCGGTGCATGCCAATGCGGTGACTGATGCACTGGCGATTAAAGCCATGCAACTGATCTACCCCGCTCTGCCCAAAGCCTATGCCAGGGGCGACAACATCCAGGCCAGGGAACATATGGCCACCGGCAGTTTGCTGGCAGGTTTAGCATTTGGTAATGCCGGTGTAGGGGCGGTGCATGCCCTGGCCTATCCACTTGGCGGGCGCTACCACTTGTCACACGGGCTGAGCAACGCGGTGATGTTACCCCATGTGCTGCAATGGAATCTGATGGCCAGCCGGGAGCGTTTTACCGATATCGCTGCCGCAATTGGCTTACCCAGCCACGGTCGCAGCCAGCAGGAAATCGGCCAAAGCGTGGTGGATGCCATTACCACCTTGTGCCGCGAAGTCGAAATACCGGCGCGCTTGCGTGAATTCTCGATTCAGGAAAATGACATTCCCTTGTTAGCCAGAGAAGCCAGCAAAGTGACACGCTTACTAAGCAATAACCCGCGCGCCCTGAGTGAGTCAGATATTGAGCGCATTTACCGCGCCGCCTACTAATAACAATGAGTAAAAGCATGAGCAGCAACCAACCCTCAGTCAGCCAGGAAGCCCCGTATTTTGGCTTCGGCCCGTTTAAGATCCGCCTGCCTTTTGTCCACTACCGATTGGAGTTGCCGGATTATTTGCAGGGCCTGCTGATGTGTGCGGTGGACTTGGCCGCCATTCCGCTGATGACGGAAATTCTGGGTATGCCATTCGAGGCCGCGCTGGCCATAGTGATGCTAAACGGCTTGTTGTACCTGCTGCACCACCTGCTTGGTGACCCGGTCATTCCAGGTTGGATCACCCCGGCCATTCCGCTGCTGATGGCTTATGTGGAAGCCTTTGATCCCGGCACCGACAGAGTGCACGCGCTGATTGCCTTTCAGATGATGCTGGGACTGTTGGTGATATTACTGGGTAAAACCGGTATGGCCGCCAGGGTTGTGCATCTCATCCCTCATGCCATCAAATCCGGCATCATTATTGGTGCAGGGCTGGCTGCGGTGGCGGTGGTGTTCAAAGAAGGCGGTCGCTTTGATAGCTACCCTATCACCATCAGTATCGCGGTGGGGGTGGCCTTTTATCTGATTTTCTCCGGTCACTTTGCCCGTTTGCGCCAGCGCGGTCATATCTGGGCCACCGTAGGTAAGCTCGGCGTCTTCCCGATCATTATTCTGGCGGTCATTGTGGCACCGCTGGTCAATGAAGCGCCCTGGCCCAATGTGGAGTGGGGTTTCACCCAGCCGGATTTTGCCCTGATGTGGAACCAGTACACGGTATTCGGGGTAGGTTTACCACCGCTTAGCATGTTCCTGACCGCACTGCCTACCGTGCTGGCCACCTATATCGTGGTGTTCGGCGATGTACTGCAAACCAAAGCTATTTTGAAAGAAGCGGATGAGGTTCGTCAGGACGAGAAAATTGACTACAACCCTAACCGTTCACATCTGATCTTCGGTGGTCGCAACCTGTTTATGAGCATATTCGGACCGGACGTAGTGATGTGTGGCCCACTATGGGCCGCCATGCATGTGGTGACAGTTGAGCGCTATAAGCAGGGCAAGCAAGCCATGCAGAGTATCTTTGGCGGCTCCGGCTCTTTCCGCTGGGGCACCAATACCGGCCTGTTGTTGCTGCCCATCGTCAGTCTGGTGCAGCCCATACTGGGGGTGGCCCTGGCCCTGACACTGCTGATTCAAGGCTTTGTTAGTGTGCGAATCGGCATTATGGAATCCCGCAGTCAGCGAGACTTGGGCATAGCAGGAGTCATTGCCGCCGTACTGACCGTAAAAGGCGCGGCCTGGGCATTCGCCGTGGGACTGGCGCTGGTCGTCCTTATCTACGGCCGGGATGCGTTTCGCGGTGAAGTGGACCGCACTTTTGTAAAAGATCAACAGTATAAGGATAACCAGCATGACGCGCTTTGATGTCGATGCACTGCAGCCGGTACTCGACGCCCTGCAGGACGGTGTCTATATCACCAATGGTGAAGGTCTGACCCTGACCATCAATCAGGCCTATGAACGTATTACCGGATTGCAGCGCCACAAGATAGTCGGCAAGCACATGAGTGAACTGGTGCAGCAGGGCTATATTTCCAAGTCGGCCAGCCTGGAAGTGATCCGCGAGCGTCAGCCTGTCACCTTGGTGCAGACCATTATGGGCGATCGCAAGATCCTGGTCAGTGGTAACCCCATGTTTGACGATCAGGGACGTATTGAGCTGGTCGTCACCAACGTGCGCGATGTGACCGAACTGCTCAGAGCCAAACATGCCGAAGAACAACTGGAACAATTGCTCAGTCGCTTTGAGCAATATGCCAATGAGTTACCCGAAACCGGCCAGCAAAACGGCTTGCTGGTCGGCAAGAAAACCCAGGAATGTTACGCCCTGGCCAAGCGCATTGCCCCAACTCAGGTCAAGATATTGATTCAGGGCGAAACCGGCACAGGTAAAACCCAGCTTGCCCGCTATATCCACCAGCAAAGTGACAGGGCAGATAACCCCTTTATCGCCCTGAATTGTGCGGCGATGCCGGAAGGCCTGATTGAGGCCGAACTCTTTGGTTATGTGCCAGGTGCCTTTACCGGTGCCTCCACTAAAGGCAAAGCCGGCTTATTGGAAGTGGCCAACGGCGGCACCTTGTTTCTGGACGAAATCGGCGATTTGCCCTTGGCCTTGCAAGCTAAGTTGCTCAAGGTCATCGAAGACAATAAATACCTACCCATCGGCGGCACTAAGCTGAAATCCACCAACATCAGAATGATCACGGCCACCCACCATGACCTGGCGGCGGCCACACAGCAAGGTCGTTTTAGGGAAGATTTGTTCTACCGCATCAGTGTGATGCCGCTAACCCTGCCACCACTCAGACACAGACAGGAGGAAATCCTGCCCCTGTTTAACCATTATCTGGCGCAGTTCTGCGAGCAGTATCAGTGTTCGCGCCAGCTTAGCCCGGAAGCCACCGAACTGCTGATGCAGTATGAATGGCCGGGCAATATCCGCGAGCTGATCAACCTGGCTGAGCGCCTGGCGATCAGCACCAGAGAGGAAGAAATTCAGGTGCAGGATCTGCCAGCGGAACTGCGTTTCTTAAACGTATCCCCCAACGAACATATGGGCGGCGGCCTCAAAGATCAGGTGGCCGCACTGGAACACCGTCTGATTGAGTCGGCCCTGGCGCAATACGGTACCACCCGGGCGGCGGCAGCGGCACTGGGGATCAATCAATCCACCCTGGTGAAAAAGCGCCAGGCTTTCCAAGTGACGAACAAGGCATCATCGTGAAGTTAACCGAGCTAGAGATTTTTAAACAGCATTGTCTTATCAATGGCCAGTGGACAAGCGCCGACCACAGCATGCCGGTGACCAATCCGGCCAGCGGCGACGTTATCGCCCAGGTGCCTGATTTATCCGCAGCGCAGGTGAATGAAGCCATAGTCCATGCCCAGCAGGCCATGCTCAGCTGGCGGGCATTGTCACCGGCTCAGCGCGGCGCACTGCTCAAAGCCTGGTATGCCCTGATCATGGCCCATCAGGATGAACTGGCGCTGATCATGACCTCAGAGCAGGGTAAACCCCTGAGTGAGGCCAAAGGCGAGATTGCCTATGCCGCCAGCTATGTGGAATGGTTTGCCGAAGAAACCATGCGCATTCAAGGCGAAGTGCTGCCTGCCGCCAATGCGCAGCAACGTATTATTGTCAGCAGGGAGCCGGTAGGCGTCTGCGCCGCCATTACTCCCTGGAATTTCCCGGCCGCCATGATCACCCGAAAAGTTGCACCGGCCCTGGCCGCCGGTTGCAGCATGCTGGTTAAACCGGCCCAGCAGACCCCGCTGACCGCCCTGGCTCTGGGCGAACTGGCCTGCCGGGCCGGTATCCCTGCCGGGGTACTGCAGATTGTTACCGGTGATGCCCGCACTATAGGTGAAGCATTCACCGCCAATCCTATCGTCAGAAAATTGAGTTTTACCGGCTCCACCCGCATCGGTTCGTTGTTAATGGCGCAGTGTGCCAAAGACGTAAAACGCCTGTCGCTGGAGCTCGGCGGCAATGCGCCCTTTATCGTCTTCGACGATGCCGATGTGGAACTGGCGGTAGCCGAACTGATAAAAGCCAAGTTCAGAAACGCCGGACAAACCTGCATATCACCCAACCGGGTGTATGTGCAGGAAGACCTGATGCCGGCCTTCACCGCTCAGTTAGTCGAGCAAGTTTCACAACTGCGCCTGGGCGATGGCCTAGCGCCTGACACACAGATTGGCCCCCTTATCGATGCGGCCGCCGTTGCTAAAGTGGAAGCCCATGTGGCTGATGCGCTGAGCGCTGGTGCTACCTTGCTGTGCGGTGGTGAACGCTTGTCGGAACAACATAACTGGTACAAGCCAACCGTATTAGCGGAGGTTCCGCCCACAGCGCAATGTGCCTGTGAAGAAACATTTGGCCCGCTGCTGCCGCTTATCTCTTTTAGTACCGAACAACAGGTTATTGGCTACGCCAATGACACCCCATTTGGTCTCGCTGCCTACTTGTTTTCAGACAATCTGCACCGCGTACAACGTGTGGTAGAACAAATTGAAAGCGGCATGGTGGGGATCAATACCGGCGTAATTTCTGCTGCCAACGCTCCTTTTGGTGGGGTGAAAGCCAGCGGACTTGGACGCGAAGGTGCCCATGTCGGCATCGAAGAATATCTGGAAATGAAGTACCAGTGTTACGGCATTAAACGCCAATAACACCCTACCGGATGCTCCCTGCCTAAGCTCACAGAAGCGGGCAGAGAATTAATAACAACAGGAGAAAAACATGTTCAACATCCACACCCGTGCACTTGGCACTATCGCCTCGATTGTCGGTTTCACACTGCTTGGTGCCACCGCCACGCAGACCATTGCGCAGGAAAGCCCAATGGCAAGTATTCAAAAGGACATGCCTAATAACTGGGGTAAATGGGGTAAAGAAGACCAGATTGGTGCCCTCAACTACCTTGATGCAGCCCAGGTAAAACGTGGCTTGGCGGCGGCTAAACAAGGTACCAAGTTCACTCTACAGTTGCCCATGATCCACGGTGTCGGCCCGGTCTTCCCTGGCCGTGTTCCCGTGATGCACTTTATGTCTCAGGATGAAGGTCTGTACTCAGCGGACAAATCAGCCCCACTGGCCGGTGGCATGAAGTATTCAGACGATGCGGTCTTTATGTACCTGCAAGGCACCACGCACGTGGATGCCCTGGGACATGCCTGGTATGACGATAAGGTATATAACGGTAAATCTTCCGATACCACAGTACATGGGCACAGCTTTGTCAGCATTTCCGAACTGGGTGATGAAGGCATAGTCGGCCGCGGTATTCTGCTGGACATTGGCCGCCTTAAAGGTGATAAGAATCACCGTCTGGCCCCCAATGAATGCGTGACCCTGGCGGATCTGAAAGCTGCTGAAAAGCGCCAGAAAACCAAGGTAGAGAAGCGCGATATTCTGGTGATCCGTACCGGCTCCATGGGCCGCTTCTATGACAAAGAAGATGCCAAAAACTGGTCAGCCTTAACCGAGCCAGGCCTGTGTTACGGCAAGGATCTGATCAAATGGATTGACGATATGGAAATTCCGGTTATCGCGTCTGACAACCTAGCGGTTGAGAAGTCATTCCAGAAGATTGACGGCAAGGACTATGTTATCCCGCTGCACGGTGCATTGATCCGCGATTTGGGTGTGGTGCTGACCGAATTGTACTGGTTGGACGATATTGCCGAAGCCAGTGCCAAAGACGGCCAATACAGCTTCTTCTTCTCCGCCACGCCACTGAAAATGGAAGGCGGCACAGGCTCACCGGTTAACCCACTGGCGATCCGCTAACCACACACCGCTCCCGTTTTCTGCAAACTACGCAGCGCCTTCACTTTCAGAAGGCGTGACGGGATCGCTGTGTCTGAAATACCCCTTTATCGGCCCGGCATCCCATGCCGGGCACAAGACACAAGTGGAAAAAGACAATGAAAAAAACACAATTACGCTTCACTGCATTGGCTGCAGCAACGGCCGCTTATCTTGCCACTCCCGCCCAAGCGGTTGAAATTACTCAGGGCGACTGGACATTTAACTTCAACGGTTTTGTCAACACTCACGCCTTGTATGTGAGCTGTGATGACAGTGGTAATACGGTGGCCGGTAATGCCCTGCTTTGCCAGGGCGACGACGCCAGCTCGGTATCAAATGGCTATAGCCCGGCCAGCTTTAGTTTCAGCGCGGGCACCTCAAAAAACGGCTGGGATCTTAAGGCCACCCTGGCCATCGAACCCGGTAATACCGATAACACCGCGTTTAACGGCAGTGGCGATAACAAAGCCTACCGCGCATTTTTTACCGTCGGTAATGCCGAATACGGCACCTTAAAAGCCGGGCGCGACTATGGGGTGTTCGGCATTGATATCGTGCTGGAAGATATGTCGCTGGGTGGTGTGGGTGCGCCAGCCAGTGTTACCTCGCCGCTGAACACCAGTTTGGGTGGTGCCGGTTATGGCTATATTTTTACCGACAGATTGTCGCAAATCACCTATAGCTACCAGAGTGAAAGCGGCATTGATGCAGTAGTGGGTATTTACCAGCCGTTGGATTTAGTTTCATTCGGTGGTAACGGTTACGTGGGCGACACTGGCTCCAGCCGCCCGGGTATTCACGGCAAATTGCGCTACAACGCAGAAAAAGGCTATATCTCCACCACCTTTATCAGCCAGGATGTCGATCTCCCGCAAAACGGCTACACGGCGTCGGCTATCGACGTTACGGCGGCGTTCGATTTGGGCAACACTCACCTGGTGCTGTCCGGTTTCACCGCCAAGGGCATGGGCTACTATGGCCTGTTAATTGACGCTGCGGATGCCACGGGTGAGGCGCGGGACAGTGATGGCTGGTTTGCCCAGGCTACCCACCTGTTCGGCAAAACCAAAGTGGGGATTAACTATGGTCGTTCCAGCGTCGACTTAACCGCCAACGACAGTCTGGTACAGGTTAAAGATCAAACCAAGGCGACATTCGGCGTGTATCACCCGGTTTTGGATCTGTTTACCCTGGCGGTGGAAATCTCAGATGTGCAGGCGCAAAATCACTTGGGTGATGAACTGGACAATACCGCCTTCAGCGTTGGCGTAATGACCAGCTTCTGATGGCTGCAGCATGACGGCGTAAAACTACGCCGTCTGCTCTTTTGCGCGCCAGTAACCTACCTTTGCCCATCAAACCTTAAAACAGTATTTTCGCTCAGGACGACCAATGGAGCCGTGAATATTCTTCACATCCATTTCTTTAAGCTCCACCAGATAGTCCAGATAACGGCGCATGGTGGTGCGACTCAAACCGGTGAACGAGCCGAACTCATCGACGTTGTAAAAGGTATCAGAATGCTGGGTCAATGCCTGACGAACCGATTGCAAGGTCATCTCATCAATGCCTTTAGGCAGAGGCAGCACATTCCCTTCGGCACAGACGGCAATACTGTGGAACACCAGATCAAAGTACTCCTGCTGATCCAACTGGGTTCTTTGCAGGCCAATATCACGTTGTTGATAAGCTTGCAGGCTCTTTTGCAGACGAGAAAAGGGCATGGGCTTCAGAATAAAGTCCATCACCCCCAGTCGAATCAGCGTTTTTACACAGTCGGCCGACTGGGCTGCCGATACCACGATAAAATCGATATCCAGCGCCTGCGCTCTAACCCAATGGATAAATGGAATGCCATCTTCCTGCTGCAGCTTAACGTCCATGATGACAAGGTCGGGTTCAAGTATTTCAACACTGGTCTTCGCCTCATGCACTGTCTCTGCAATGGCCACCGTCTCAAACCCCTGAATGTCATCCACAAAGCGCTTCTTAAGCTGAGCCACACGGCTGTCTGTTTCCAGAATTAGTACTCTTTTCAATTGGCCTCCTCTCTTTCCTGCGCCTCATGCCCATTAGTAAAAGGCATAAAAGACAGCGGAAATAGTCGCAACTAACAATGCATAAGGTAGCTGAGTAACAATATGGTCTATATGTTCACAGCCAGCTCCCACCGACGCAAGCATTGACGTATCAGATACGGGCGAAGCGTGGTCTCCAAACACCCCACCGCCTACAATCGCCGCCACCACCACATAGGTCATGTCGGTGATCTGCTGGTCATTCAACTGATGCACCAGGGGTAAAAATAACGGAAACAGAACGGCATAGGTTCCCCAACTGGAGCCAGTGGAGAATGCAATAACACCGGCCAGCAAAAAGGCAAACACCGGCAGCGTTTCAAAACTCACCACATCAATCAGGATGGCCTTGAGATAATCCGCCGCCCCCAATTCCAGACTAATAAAGTTCAGACAATGCGCCAGCGCGATCATAATGACCGTTGGCGTAATCAGGGTAATGGCCTTATTGGTGATGGTCCCGGCCTCAACAAAGCTTTTCAGTTGCCCTCTGACCGCCATGCTGATGTACAGGTAAATGACCGCCACCAGCAACGCATCCAACACCCAGTTTTGCTCAAACACACTGGCCCCTACAAAGGCCACGCTCACCATCAGTAGCAAGGGCACCGCCAGGTTCGCCGTTAAAGAGGTGCTGGTTGTCCAGCCTGATTCAATCTCTTCTACCGGCATGGATTTGGCATTCAGGGTATGCGGATTGACTACCTGCTTTTTGATTGATGCACGTAACTCGGCCGCTTTCATAGGGCCAAAATCCGGGATCAGATTAAGGCAAATCAGCAAGGTAAAGCTAATAATCAACAACGCGTAATAGTTATAGAAGATGCTATGGGTAAAGACTGACAACCCCTGCTCAATGGAGGTTATTGGACTGCCGTCGATCATTAGCAAGGAGGCGATATAACCGCCCCACGCGGTAAATGGCACCAAAATGCACACAGATGACGCGGTTGCATCCACAATATAGGCAAGCTTTTCTCGGGATATCATCAGCTTGTCTGTGACTGGTCGCATAATAGTGCCGGTCAACAGCGGACTGAAATAATCATCAATGATGGCCATGCCCATCACCCAGGCGGCGCTGGTTGCCTGAGTTTTATTAGACAGCCGCCGACTGAGCTTGTAGGCAATTTCCGCCACTACGCCGGTTTTTTTGAGTAGCTCGAAAAGCAGACTGATCAGCACAACCACAATGCAAAGCCAGATAAACTCTTTGTTCGCCAGTGATTCCTGAAAAACATAACTAAAGCCCTTAACCGGGGTTAAGCCCAACTGTAGCGCACCAACCACAATACCGGCCACCAGCGACATAATCACCGCGCGGGTGATAAACGCACAACTGATAGCCACGACAAAGGGCAGAATTGACCAAATTCCAGGTTCGATGCTCATCAACGCAACTGACTTAAATACTCTGCCGCTACGCTAGCCAACTTCACCGGCCAAGTAAACTCCTTTGTTCCCTTTATGAAACTTACACAACATTTAATCCATTTAAACCATTTAGTTCACAATGATAATTTTATCTGTTATTACTATTTACGTCGAAAAAACAAACAGACGAAAACAAGACAAACAGCAACGTCGTGGGGGAAAAATGAAAAGGTCATTCAAACCAAGCAAACTGGCGCTGGTGATCGCCATATCGTTCAGCACATTACCCGGCACCGCCCTATTGGCGCAGGAGTCGGATAGTAATGCAGCGCAAAACAACGAAGACGCTGAACAAATCGTGATTATCGGTTCTCGGGTAAAAGGCCGCACACAGATAGAAAGTAACGTGCCCGTGGATGTTATTGGCGGCGAAAAGCTCAGATTATCTGGATACACAGACACCAACAGCATGCTGGAGCGAGTAGTACCCAGTATCAACTTCAGAAAATCCACAGGTACCGACACCCTGGATCACCAGCGGCCTATTACCATGCGTGGCCTGCCTCCCGGCATGTCTTTAGTATTACTGAATAAACAGCGCCACCACCCGAGCGCCATGATGTCAATTTGGGGTCAGGCTGGCGGCACCAACGGCGTTAATCTGGACACCATTCCGGCCCTGGCCATCAAACGGGTAGAGGTACTTAGAGACGGTGCGGCCGCTCAATACGGTGCTGACGCCATTGGTGGTGTAATTAACTTTGAATTGCAGGACGCGGACGAGGGCGGTCAGGTTCGTGTCAGCCATGGCATGTATTACACCAGTGTGGAAGGGCTTGAAGACCTGCAAAGTGTTAATGCCAACAATGAAACCGGCCAGTTGGAGTTCATCGGCACTGGCAGCGAAGTGGAAAAACGCGACGGTCGCACTACCACCATAGATGCCAACTATGGCATGAGTTTGTTCGAAGACGGTTTCCTAAACCTCAGCCTATCGCTGAAGCAGCAGGACCCCAGCAACCGGGGTGGCTTTGACGCCCGCCAGATGTTTAACAAAATCGAGGATCCGAACACCGGCGAACTTATCTTTGACCCCAGAGAAGAAACCGTTGAGCGCTATCGTATGCGCTATGGCCAGTCTGAACTGGACAACTACAGCTTTCTTTACAACGCCGAAATGCCGATTAATGAGAATTTTAATTTCTTCAGCACAGGCAAATATTACAACCAGGACAGCCTGAGCTGGGGTTACACCCGTCGCCCCAATGACAGCCGCAACGTGCCGGAGATCTACCCGTTAGGCTATACCCCGCATATCGCGGTGGAAATTATCGACTACTTCGTGAATAACGGGGTGCGTGGTGACATCAATGGCTGGGAAACCGACTTGAGCGTCTACTACGGCGTCAGTGACGTGACCACCTTCATCAAAAACACCCTTAACCGCTCGTACGGCACCGACAGCAAAACCACCCTGTTTAACGGCGTACAAAAACAGCGGGACTGGTACGTTACGGCCAATACCACTAAGTTGGTCGAGAATGCCTTGTGGCAAAAAGACCTGAACGTTGCCTTTGGTGCCACCTACCGTAATGAGCGTTTTGAAATTGAAGCCGGTGAGATGCAATCCTGGCACACCCGCTACGACATTGATGACGATGGCAATCCGATATTTCAGACCGATGGCAACGGAGAGCTGATCCTGGATGATAATGGCAATCCGCTGCACCAGTATTCCTATCCGGGGGGTTCACAGGTCTTGCCTGGCTTTAGCCCCGAAAATGCCGTGGTTGGTAAACGTAACAGCTTTGGTACCTACGTCGACCTGGACATGGATATGACCGACGACTGGAACCTGGCGACGGCGGTTCGTTATGAAAACTACAGTGATTTTGGCTCTACCCTGACAGGTAAACTGGCCACCCGTTACACCATTACCGATTGGTTCAACGTTCGGGCTGCGCTAAGCACCGGTTTTATGGCCCCTTCACTAGTGCAAAACTACACCCAGTCCACCAACACAGAGATTGCCGACGGCAACCTGTTTGATGTCAGCCTGTTCTCCACCACCCATCCGGTTGCGCAGGCGCTGGGGGCCGATACCCTGGAGCCGACTAAGTCCACCAACTTGTCTGTGGGCTTTGCCTCTATGCCCATATCCGGTATGGAGTTGTCGTTGGATTTCTACCGTATCGACATCGAAGATATGATTCGCCGTACCCGCTTCCTCAGCGGTCATGATGTTGAGCAAATCATTGCCGATGCCGGTCTGACCACCCGCGCCAGTCACTTCCAGTATCAGGCCAACCTATACGATCAGGAGGTCACAGGTTTTGATATGGTGCTGACCTATGATGTGCCTACCGAAAATTTCGGTACCTTCCAGTTTGGCGCGGTATACAACTACAACAAACTGGACATCAAAAACATCAAGGACGTACCTGATGCGCTGAAAGGCAAAGTGGACGATGACGGCAATCCGCTGATGTTGTTCGATGCCGACCCGGAGCGGGTGAACAGTGTCGAAAAAGCCAATCCGCCGCACAAATTCAATGGCAGCATGATCTGGCAATATGACAACCTGAGCGTCAGCTTTATTGGCACGCGCTACGGTGCCGAACTTCAGCCCTTGCAGATTCAGGGAAACGAGCGTCAGTATCAGGCTGCCATGGTTTATGACCTGGACTTGACCTACCGCTTTGACAACGGCCTGAGCCTGTCATTCGGCGCCATGAACCTGTTCGACCAATACCCCAAGAAGGACAACCCTGAGTGCCCGGCAAACGGTTGCTCGGTATGGGATCGGATTGAATCCTTCCGTTACAGCACGGGGTTCGGCTTTGAAGGACGTTACATCTATTCAAAGCTCAACTACAGCTTCTAACCCTGCGCACTTGAGCTGCCCACCCGGGCAGCTTGTGCTATTCAATGGAGTATTCAATGGAACAAACGATGGACTGGGGAATATGGTCACTTATCCCTTTGGCCGTGGCGCTGATTATCGCCTTTACGACCAAGTCGGCGGCGTTTGCTTTGCTGGCAGGGGTAGTGGTTGGTGTTGTGATGTTGGGCACCAATCCGGCTCAGGGAACGAGTCAGCTATTTCAAACCACCTTAGGTAACGGCGACTTTATCAAGATTACCTTGATTATCTGCCTGATAGGTATGCTGTTTTCATTACTGAAGCGTTCTGGCGCTATCGCGCTGTTTGCCAACCGATTGGCACGCAAAGGTCAGTCGCAAAGACGCACGGCTGTAACCACCTGGGGAATGGGGTTCTTCATTCTGGACGACTATTTCAGCCCACTCATGACAGGGGCGGTCATGCGACCGCTTACCGACAAGGCAAATATTCCCAGAGAAAAACTGGCCTTTATTCTCGATTCAACCACCGCCTCGGTATGCATTCTGGTGCCTTTCACCGCGTGGGCGGCGTACATTGTGGCGTTGATTATCGCCCAGGGGGGGCCGGTAGAGAGCACGGCCGAGGCAATGGATATCTACATTAACGCCATCCCCTATAACTTCTATCCAATACTGCTGGTGCTCTTTACCTTGCTGATTTGCCTTAAGCTGCTGCCCGATTTTGGGCCGATGAAAAAGGCCGAACACCGGGCTAAAACAACCGGAGCCCTGCTGCGCGAGGGAGCTACCCCACTGATTGACACTGAAGGCGAGCAGATTGTCAGCGCCCAGCAAGGTAATGCGTCACTACTGTGGCATTTACTGGTGCCGGTGCTGCTGCTTTTTGGCACCGCTATCATCAGCTATGTATGGGTGCAGAAAATTTACATTGTTGAAGCTTTTATGCTGGCGGTCAGCTATCTGGCAATCAGTCTGTTTGTCACTAAGCACATTCAAAGCATCGATCAACTGGTGCACATTTGCACCGAAGGCATGAAAGCGGTGATTCCCGCCATTTTGATTATCGCTCTGGCGTATAGTATCAACGCCGTGACTAAGAGCTTAGGGGCCGCTGACTATGTGATTGCTGTTACCAGCGACTTTATGACCCCAGGCTTTTTAGTCGCACTGACGTTCCTGATTACCGCCTTTATCTCTTTTTGCACGGGCACCAGTTGGGGCTCTTATGCCTTGATGATCCCTATCGCGCTGCCACTGGCATACAGCTTTTCAGGCAATGACGTTACGCCGTTGGTTTATCAAACCGTGGCGGCCGTTGCCGGAGGCGGCATATTCGGCGACCACGCCTCGCCGGTGTCGGATACCTCGGTACTCTCATCAGCAGGAGCCGGCAGTGACCATATGGACCATGTGATCACTCAGCTTCCCTATGCCCTGCTCATCGCCCTACTTACCAGCTTACTGTACTTAGCCATATGAACATTGACCGACTAAACAATCCGCCCAACCGGCGCGGTACTGACAATTACAAATGGGACGGCTGCAAGGAAACCTTCGGCCATGACGATCTGATCCCCTTGTGGGTGGCCGATATGGACTTCCCCTGCCCGGATGAAGTCATCGGTGCACTAACTCAGCGCCTCGAACACAGAGTACTTGGCTATGCCAAACGCAGTAGCAGTTACGTCCGTGCCATTCGCGACTGGCTGCAACAGCGCCATGGCTGGTCGGTGAATGAAGCCGATATGCTGTTTTGTCCGCCCGGTCCCATCCAGGCTATCAATACTCTGGTAACCCTGTTGAGCCAGCCGGGCGACGAAATTGTGGTACAAATGCCGGCTTATACACCGCTGGTTAATGTCATTAGCGGCAACGGACGCAAGGTGTTGGAAAACCCGCTGATTCAGGACGGCAACGACTATCGCTTTGACTTTGAGCAGCTCAAAGAAGCCCTGAGCGATAAGACCAAGCTACTTATTTTGTGCAGCCCACATAATCCAACCGGCCGGGTCTGGAGCGAAGAAGAGCTAAGCACGCTGGCGGAGATTTGCCGGCAGCAGCAGATCACTGTGATCAGTGACGAAGTGCATGCTGACCTGCTGCTGCCCGGGCAGCAGCACACTCACTTTGGGAAGATAGCGCGCCGGTATCAAATCCCCGCAGTAACAGTAATTTCACCCTGCAAAACCTTTAATCTGGCCGGCCTGCCGCAGTGCACCCTGATCACCGACAGCGCCGAGATAAAAGCCAAGTTTAAAGCCCATATGGATATTTCCCAGCTCAACCTGGATCCGCCGCTGAACGCACTGGCCGCCGAAACAGCCTACCGCTGTGGTGCCCCCTGGCTGAATGCAGTGATGGCCTATATCAACGACAACCATCGCCTGCTCAGAAAGGAGCTGCAGCGCGCCTTGCCACAGATCGGCATCAGCCGTGCGCAGGCAACCTACCTAGCCTGGCTGGATCTACGCCCCTTGGGCATTGCTCATGCAAAGTTAAAACGCATTCTTTTGGAAGAAGCCAAGGTTGCACTGTACGAAGGAACCGAATTTGGGCAGGCCTATGAGGGCTTTTTCAGAGTCAACCTGGCCTGTTCCACTCACTTGTTACAACAAGCGCTAAGCCAAATTGTGGCGGCCTTAACCTTAGCCCGGGAATCATCAAAATGAGAAAAATAACCACCCTACTCGCCTGTCTGTTGTGTATTTCGTCGCTGCAGGCAGCAAATAAGCAAAGTGACCTGAAAAAGAAGCTGGATAACTACATAGAAACGGCGGTAATGAGCAAAGACGTGGTGGGTTTCAACCTTGCTGTGGTCAGTGCCGACGACGTATTGTATCGCGGCGCTTTTGGGGTAAAAAACATCTACACCCAGGAGCCGGTCACCTCAACGTCATTGTTCCATATTGCCTCGGTAACCAAAACCTTTGTCGGTGCCGCACTGATGCAACTGCATGAGCAGGGCAAGCTTGACCTGGATGCGCCTGTCACCACAGTTGTGCCTTACTTCAAACTGGTGGACGGACGCTATAAAGACCTGACCATCCGCCAGTTTGCCAGCCATATTTCCGGCATGCCTGATTTCGACAGCGATCCCTGGCATCACAAGGAATATGACGATGGTGCCCTTGAACGTTTTGTTCGGGATTTTATCTCGCATAAATTCCTTACCGAAGCGCCCAGCACTAAGTATCAGTACTGCAACACCGGCTATGAACTACTGGGCGACGTTATCGCCAAAGCGTCCGGCATGACCTTCGAAGACTATGTGCACCAACACATCCTCAAACCCTTGGAAATGAACAGCAGCACCTTGCTTATCCGTGATGCCGACTTCAGTGAACTGAACTCGCTGCATCACAAAAAAGACGGCAAGAACGCGGTGCACGATATCTATCCTTACAACCGTGCACATGGGCCGAGCTCCACCATGATCTCCAATCAGGACGACATGATTAAGTACCTGCAGATGTATCTGAACAAAGGGCAGTTAAACGGCCGACAACTACTTAGCCCTGCCGCTGTGAACGCCATGTTTGCCCCGGCATTGGGCAAATTCGACAATGTTGGCCTGAGCTGGCATCGCAAGGAACAAGACGGTCAACTGGTCATCTACCACGGTGGCAATGACGGTTTTAAAGCCTATGCCGCACTGGTTCCAGAGCTGAATATTGGCATCGTATTTCTCACCAACACGGCACATAGCCCCTACCATGAGTTGGCGGACAATCTTGTTGCCATTGTTAAAGCATCACTGTGAGGTTTGAACATGAAGCGCCATAACAAACTCATGATTGCCGCATCCCTCAGTGCGGCAGCGGCTCACAGCCTGGCCGCCAAAGCACCGCTGGCCGATATGCAAAGTTTTCATCAAAGTCTGCTGACCATTGATACTCATGTGGATATTCCCCCTAACTATGCCACCTTGCTGGTTGATCCGGCCAAGAGGCAACTGCATCAGGTGGACCTGGTGAAGATGCAACAAGGTGGGCTGGATGCGGCATTTTTTATTGTGTTTGTCGCCCAGCAGCCCCGTGACACCTGGAATTACGAGCAAACCAAGGCCAAAGCCCGGCACTTGTTTAAAGCCATCCATCGCATGGTAGATAACAACAGTGATAAAATTGCCCTGGCCCGCACCGCTCAGGATGTCAGGGATATTCACAAAGCCGGAAAGAAAGTTGCCTTAATCGGCATTGAAAACGGCTATGCCATAGGCAAAGACCTGTCGTTACTGGAGGACTACTTCAAGCTGGGCGCCAGGTATATGACATTAACCCACTATGGCCACAATGATTTGGGGGATAGTTCCAATCCATCCAGACCATTGCAGGACCAAGCTAACGAGCATGGCGGCCTCAGCAACCTGGGTAAAGCGGCCATCAGTGAAATGAACCGTCTGGGTATGATGGTCGATGTCTCACATACAGCCAAGTCCACCATGATGCAGGCCGTGGCATTGTCCAGAGCGCCAGTTATTGCCTCACACTCCGGAGTTAAGTCTGTTAACCAACATGCCCGCAATCTTGACGACGAACAGCTACGGGCCATTCGGCGCAATGGTGGCGTGGCCCAGATAGTAGCCGTAGACGAGTTCCTGCTCAATCAGCCCGATGAAATGTGGGCAACTATCGGCAAGATCCGCCGGGAAGTGGGCATGCAAGGGTACAAGGACATTCCCTTCTTGCCCGCCGAGCTTTACCAGCAATACCACCAACGTATTGAACAGGAAGTCAGAAGCAAATGGCCGGCAGTAAATATTCAGGACTTTGTTGACCATATTGATCATGCAGTAAAAATTGCCGGCATCGAGCATATTGGCATTGCTTCCGACTTTGGCGGCGGTGGTGGTGTGCAGGGCTGGAATGCGGCAGATGAAAGCCAGAATGTCACAACCGAGTTGCTGCGCCGGGGCTACTCAAAAAAAGACATTGCCAAACTCTGGGGAGAAAACACCTTAAGAGTGATGGCAGAAGTTGAAAAAGTCGCCGCCAAAATACAACGGGAGTTGTCACTTCCCTAAGCCCAGACACATGCAACAATAAGAACTGATGGAAAGTGGCACCTTCATATACAGCTCCCCTGTGATCACCTGGCAAGCCGCTAGCGCCTTGCCAGGTCACTTTCTGACTCCGACAAATTCCATTCAGCATGCTCCTGCATTGCTTCTCTGGCCAGCTCAGTCAGTAGTTTATCGGTCTGCGCTTTCGTCAGATTCTGCGCCAATAAAAACCGTGCCCGTTCATAAAATACCTGCATATGTGCGAAACCCGCGCTCGCCGAGCGATAGTTAGCCAGTTCCACCCACAGGGCAATCACACCGCCGAGCATCACCAGAAACTGCACGGTCAGCATCACACCTGTGTCCCATTCACACCATAACCAGGGTAAGAAACCATTGGACAATTGATTGAGTTCGCAGCGGTTAATGTTGTGCGCATAGGCTTCCAGCGGGTATTGCCACAACAGCCAGCCATGCACCAGCAACATCACGGCCCCCAGTATCACGGCGGCAATAAAGAGTTGATAAGAAGTGCGATTGAAAATCTGCATGGCCAGTTTCGGCTGTTTGTTAATCCAGTGAATTTTACTTTGGCGCGTGGTTTGCAATTTACTGTCCAGATAACTGGCCTGACCGCCTATCCACTGTTCTTTCACATGACCAAGATTGCCTTGATAGCTCATTTGGAAGGTCTCGCGTTTTTTCCACCAGACCATCTCGCCCAGGGCGTTGGCCTGGCTAACCAGCGGAAAACTGCTGCGATAGCGCCGGGGAATCATGGGCGGTAAAGACGGCGGCACATCAGCAAGATTCAAGTAACCGCGCAAGCGCAGGGATTCGGCCACCATGCGATTCAGCTGATAACGCCATTTCAGTCGGGCCATTTTGGCCCCAAGAATAATAATAAAGGAGGACAAAACCACGGCTAAAACAGCACCTATGACAAGCAGTCCGCCAAGGGTATTAAGCAAGTTAGACACGGTTTCGTAGGCTAGCAGACCTAAAAAGGCAAAGGCCATAAAGAACAAGAGCTGCGAGCGGTAACGGCTTTGCGCCTTAATCGCCACCTTGTCGGCCTTGGAGAAAATACCACAGCGCCCGTCCAGCCCCTGTTCCAGCAGTTTGTCATTAGCACAGTCGCCTTGCATTCTCTCACCATTGAACTGTTTCAACTGTCGCACCAGCGCGATAAATTCCTCCCTGAGGCTCAAGGTTAAAGGTGAAGCTTCTGCAGGAGGATGGCTATGGCTAAGGTAAACCGGCGCTTGTTCCTCGGCATCCGGGTTCAGGTGCTGCAGGCCAGAGGTCAAATCCAAAGCGGGATTTTCTGCTGTACGTTCAACCAAAATGTGCTGTAGTACGCCCCCCGGCAGGCCATCAAAATACCCGACCGGGTGCAAACCAGGATGCACCCTATCGGTGGAAACACCGGGTATGCCGCACTTGAGCTTAACCACATCGGCCGTACCGCCAACTTTATCGCTGTCTTTGCCATCCCATAGCGTCAGCAACACATTGGTGTAACGGCTTAAAAATGCCCCTTGGTTGAGGTACAACTGAGCTCGGCTCTCGCCATAGCTCAAATCGGTGTAGGCCCTTTGCAGCGCCTCATCTGACATATTTGCCGCGGTAACAATATGATTTTCATCGTACTTGTTAATGTAATAGTCATATTTGGTTCGCCAGGCAGGCTCAACGTCGGCGAAATCCGCCCGAAAGTGCTCCTTGGGCATAGGCAAAACCGGAATCACATCGCAATTACCCGTATACCAGTCCGGCTCGCCTTCCATCAACGCTTCCAGAGCATCAATGGCAAGTAAATCCGGCCCGGCCGCCATGCCGGTCAGCAGCCAGATGGGGGTTTGCTCACCCACTTGTGCCCGCCAGTGTTTAAGCGCAGTCATAATGGCCTGAACTATCTGGTTGTCATCGGCCTTACCGCTGGCATCGCGCAGCAAGGCATTGCGGTGGCCAGTAATGCCAATCAACAAGGGCATACAATGATTCATCACTTGTAAGGAACCTTATAAACGGCAGTGTCAGACCGAGTTCCATCTATCCATTTCAATTGGATAAATAAAGGTCCCACTGGCCACGAAAATTTCACAATAGGGGATGTCCGCGTTGCCTCACGCTTTTTCCAGCTCGGGTTGACAGTGAAAGCCGAGGGTTTTGCCAAACGGTCCAGCAACGACACACTGCCGGTATTTACCGGGGTACCAAAAGATAATGAGCTTCTGGGGTTAGCTGAGGCACTGCGCTGCGCTTCTGCATACAAAGGTTGACGCCGGGACTCCATCTGAGCAACCAAGGGAGAAAGGTCGTCGTGATTAATAGAGAACATCTCCTGCGCATCCAAGCCGATAAAGATATCGTCTATGGTGTCAATTTCCGCCTGCCCCGCAGCCATCCACTTGAAATGACACTCGTTCGGTTGGCATTCAATCAGTGACTGTGGTTTATTTTTCAGTGAATCAACACGGGCAGCCTGTTCTGTTTGCGCCAGATTCAACTGGTAGCTATAGCGACTAGCCTTGCCACTGTCGTCCACATAAGTAACATCCAGTTGAGAAGCATCTTCCAGCATAATTTTCGTTATCTTATCGGCGTAAAACAGCCCATCACTTTGCTGCATGGCATTGTCCACGCCAGGGTAGACACTCCAACTGATGTGGCTGACATCGGCGCTATTCAGTGGCACCAGAATAAAATTCAGCATATTGAAATCAGGGGATAGAAACAGCGGTGGAGCAGACTCGCTATTACTCGACAAGCGCGTTACTGGAACCAGACCCACGTGCAAATTCAGCGTATTAAGTTGGCCTTTTTCACCATCACTAAAATGCAAGCGATAGTAAATCTCCTCTGCTTTTCTGGGGAGTAAAACCAGCAACTCCTGCCGCTCACTAACCCGCGCCAGCAACTCTCCTTCGGTCTTTAACGGGTTCAAATATAAGATGTCGGTTAAATGGTCTTTTTCCGTACCGAAGCTGATACGCTCAATAACGGGTTGCAGCGTTTCAAGTGACTCACCCTGCCCCAGAGAACCAAACTGGCACAGAGGAAACCCTGCGGTATAAGCCAGCCCTTTGTCGCAAGACAACCGTCCATCTAACTGCCGCTTACGCTCGGCCAGTTTCTCTGCCCCCCTGGGCCCCATAATTTTCTTCATTTGAGGTAAGGAGAATGTCAGGGGATCACTACTCAGAGAGCCGTCCAGATCTCGTACTGTCACTTTAACTTCGTTGGGTATGGCAAAACTGGTATCCACTTCTATTTGCGCCAGCACCAGCATCTGGATGGATTCGGTCCGCTGCCCGGTGTCAAACTCATAAATAAATTCATACTGCTTGGTCGCCAGCGTTGAACTGGACATCAGTCCCATACCTGTTGCCCGCAGCCTCAGCAGTACAGGGCCACTTTTGTAACTCTCCTCAACGGTTGCAACAAAGTCTTCAGCTTTTAGTTCCCGAATGTCGGCTATGGGGCTTGGCATGGGCGACAGATAAAACCATTCCCACACTGAGAACAGCACAAAAGCCAGCACTGCCAGCGCCGCAGTTATACCCAGCCAGTTCTTTTTAAAAGGGAAGCGCTTAGGTTTCAATGAAACCTGCAGCTCTTTGTTCTCCAATTTGGCGACAATGGCATCAACCATCTCATCAACTCTGGCATCCACAGCATCAAACCATTGAGAGCTACGCAGAAACCACTCAAGCTGCGCGCCGTCGGTGGCATCCAGTTTCATAGGGAAGATCGGGATTTGTTTTTCAAAGGCAATATCCAGCTCATTGCGTACGTGACGACTCTGGTTGGCGTCAGCGGTAAGTAACAACAGCACACAACGAGACTGGGCAATCACCCGCGGAATGGTCAGGCTGTAATCATTGCCGGAGTGAAATAGATCCCTGACAGCTATCCAACACCGGTAGCCTTTAGCTTCCAGTTCATTGACTAACTCCCTTGCTCTAGCTTCGTCCTTACTCGAATAACTGATGAACACGTCATACGTGGGATTCGTGCTTGTGTTTCCTGACATGGCCTGATTCTCTTATCAACAGAGTATGTGGTTCGTGAAACGTTGAGCTCAATTATTAACCTATTTTTTCTTACTTGTCAGTTAAGGCTATGATATTTATAAAAGAAGTAGCTGAGATGTCAGCTCTTACAGAGAGATCAGCATGTTCCGTGCGCTATGTGATGCTTGCCAAGACAGCTTCTTATCTGAAAATTTACAGGATTGTGAATGTGGTCGTTCACTGTGCTACCGATGCCTGGCTCAACACCTAAACGAGACAGGACACCAAAAACGCTCAGACGTTAGCAAGCTCAGCCACCATGATAAGGACATGCGCCACCTCTTTGACCGTGAAACCTCGCAACGTTTCTTTGCTGAACTGCAAGATTCACCGCACGTCAGCCGCTTTGGCTGCATGATTTCAGAATTCAGCTACAGCGGCAGGGTAAAGCTCTGCCCTGACGGCCGTTTCTTCAGATTTACTATCCAGTTTGATGAGTATCAGCATTGCCTGGCAGAAAATAAGGGAGACAAGTCAGCGGCAATATCACAGCTGATACAAACCCAGTTAGCTAGAATCAGCAGGCTCAACGCCCTGCCGGCGCGATTTAACAATGCGCCACCGTTATTTAGCACCAGCACAGAGAATTGGCAGCAGCCAACAGACTCACTGGCCGCACTCCTTTTCAGCCAGCTTGGACTGGCTACCGATGAACATATCACCCTGCAACTGAGGTTAGCCTTTTATGATGATGTGACGCTAATTGCCATTGCCCCAAAGCCCCATCCCAGCAGCAATAACTGGCGCTACTTTTTGGCCTGTCAGGGTGACTTCTATATATTGAACGGTTTGGCGGCCCCTATTATTGAGGTTAACCGCAAAGCGTCGCTACGCCTGCATCCATCGCAAGTACTTGATTACCTGAGCTTCTTCAGCTTTTTCAGCCAAGGTGAACAAGGCAGTTTTTTCCTTATCACGCGTCCCGAGCAATGTGCGCTGCCGGAAGTACTCAGCAAGGAAAAAAAGAGTGAACTTCGCTTTGATAGTGGTATCGAGCCTTATTACTTCTCCCCGGAGGTGAGTGCACCAGACGATGCAGGCAACTACCGGGTTCGCGCACTGGTTTATTATGGAAATTCACTCTTTGCGGGGATTTTCACCATAGGCCAGGACGGCGCAATAAAAATGACTAACGAGCAGCGACTGGCATCCCACCTTCCCTACGCTTTATCCATTTGTTTAACCCCATGAATTTAGGATAGGACGGTGAGCTGCAAATTCACAGCGCGAATAAGTGGTAATGGACTTGCCATCAGGCACAAGAATCAATGCTTTCACTCTTTTGAAAAAGAACCGATATGAAAAATAAATTTATAAACGACTGTACATCTAGATATTAACAACGTAATATACCCTGGCTTTAGAAATTTAAATCCTTATCTACTACTGCACTTTGCATTTCTTTTTCTTCTTTTATTAGTTTATTAAGTCGAACTTGTATTTTCATTTGCTCTACTGGTTAATGTTTTACTTGTTTTATCTATGGCTTGGTTGGTGAGTTCTCATCAATATTTTTAAATAATAAAAGGTTTCAAATATGTCTAATTCAATAAATGGCGTAGTTAAGTGGTTCAATGAAGATAAAGGTTTCGGTTTTTTAACACCTAGTGACGGTGGTAAAGACGTTTTTGTTCATTTCCGTTCAATTGTGGCAGAAGGCTACAAGTCTCTGACCGAAGGCCAGCATGTTAAGTTCACAGTTGAGCAGGGACAAAAAGGCCCTCAAGCGACCAACGTGATGCCTGAATAATTACACAGCCACTGACAAAGGCTAGTCTAAACTAGCCTTTTTTACCGTAATACTTTCTCCTTGAATTAATCCTCAGAATTTTGTCTTACAGTTACCTCTCACTCGTCAAATAAGCTTTTAATATATGATTCATAAATACAATGGCGACGTCATTAATGCTCAGCCGCCTATTTCTACTATATCTGTAAATAAGTTCAGTGTTGTTTTTAAAGATAACCAAAAACTAAAAAGCATTAAATTTCAGAATGCAATTGAAACAAAGAAATTTATCAGCTGGTTAATAGCAATTTAAGTTGCAATAGTTTCCAATAATCAAGGAAGCTAACAGCCCAATCGACCTGTCATCACTGCCTATATGGCGATCCTAAGTCTTATGCCGTATATACTTGGGCCACAGCCTGGCTTGGCGCTTTTAACGCAGCGCCAACCGTTAAGGTGTTGCCAGATCACTTTCAGCCCAGCAGATTCCATTCCGCATGCTCTTGCATGGCTTCTCTGGCGAGCTCAGTTATTGGATTATGGATCTGCCGTTTGGCCAGACGTTGGGCCAATATCGGTGCAAAAGTCGATATTCAGGTAAAACCAATCCTCCTTGTTCAGTGAGGTCACCTGCCACTGATACACCTGGCAAATACGTTTAACGATATGCATACCTTGGCCAATGCCGGGACTGCTTGCGCTTTTCACCCCTGCGGTTAACAAATCTGTCGGAGTCGCACCGGCCACAGGGTTAGCAATGATCAAGGTGTCGTCGGTCAGGCGAATATGCAGTTGACTGGTGCTGGCATGGGTCAGGGCATTGTTTATGATATTGCCCAGCAAAATATGCAGTAAGTTTCTGTTCGCCTGTATTTGGTAATTTGCCGGCACTTGTAATTCCAAGGCCAACTGCGGCTGTTGTGTTAACTGCGGATTATTTACCAGACAATGCTCAATCTCTTCGAGCAGACATAAGCGCTCTTTTTGCATCGACTCTTCACGCGCCAATGCCAGCAGCACATGGAGAGTCTGCGCCATCTGCAGGGCCGACTGTCTCAGTTGCGTAAGGGAATCATTATCCAGCGGCTGGGAAGGGCTGAGGCGACTTAACACCATCTTCAGCACGGTGGCCGGGGTACGCAGCTCGTGGCTAATATCCCGGGTAAAATCACTTTCGCGAGCCAATGCGGTTTGCAATTGCCGGATATTGTTTTGAATAGTACGGCCCAGATAGCCTATCTCGTTATCCGGCAAGGTATCGCTGAGTATCAGCGGCTGGCCCGGATTGTGGTGCTTTACGCTGGCACTAATATGCTCCAGCGGCCGGATCACTTTTTGGCTTAAATACCGAGACAACGCAAAGGCCAATAACCAGATCAGCGCCAGTGCCAATCCCAGCCAGGGCATCAGTTTAGGCAGGTAATCCCGGGTGACCTCAAAGCCAGATACGTCGGCAGCCAGCACCCACTCATGGGGGCCAAGCGCAAGGGCTTGCAAATGCAGCGTACCGTCTTTGCCGTTGGGAAACTCTATCCGCTGCGGCGATAGCAGATGTAGCTGCTGCACCTGCTCGGGCAGGGCCTGCCACCCCGGATAGAGGGTCATAAAAGGATGGCGCGGGTTGACGATGTCGCCCGTATTCTGAAACTGTTGCTGGATAAATTGCGCCTCGGACAACACCAAACGGTTAAACACATTGTCTTCCACTATCCAGGCATAACTAAGCATCAGCAACATAAAACAGAGCGCTAACAGCAGGGTAAACACAACAATACTGTACTGCAGGGTGGCTTTCAGACTGCGCTGTTCAAACATGTTCAGTCCGTTGCCGTCAGTTTAAAGCCGATACCGTGAATGGTAGTTAGCATGGCTGAGGTAAATGGCTTATCCAGCACCTGACGCAAGGTATAAATATGTGAGCGGATAACGTCGCTGTCGGGGGCATCATCACCCCATATGCGGTTAATCAACTGCTGCCTGCTGACGGCATTGGGGTAAGCCTGAACCAGCATCATCAGAATTGAAAAATCTGTACTGCTGAGTTTTAAGCTTTGCCCCTGACGTGTAGCGACTTGCTGCTTTTCGTTAATCTGTAACTCGCCAATGCGGATAGTTTGCGACTGGTGCAGTTGGTGACGTCGCGCCAATGCCTGGCAGCGCAGCAGCAACTCGGTTAAATCAAAGGGCTTGGTCAGGTAATCATCGGCCCCGGCATCAAACCCCAGACTCTTGTCTGCAATACTGTCTCGCGCGGTTAGCATTAACACGGCTGGCATGGGGTCGCACTGCTGTTTTAGCAGCTTACAGACTGTCACGCCGTTAATATCGGGCAGCATCACATCCAGCACGATAACATCGTAAGCTTGCTGTGCGGCCAGCGTCAGACCCAAAGTGCCAGTGGCAGCATAGTCCACCAGCATCCCCCGAGTGCACAGAAAGTCGCAGATTTCCTGACCAATCTGCGCGGTATCTTCAATGACCAGTACCGACAAGGTTGCCAAACTTATGCTTCCCTTTGTTTATAGAATGACCCGTTAACCCATCTAACGCGTTACGTGCTTTCTCTTTCGTTAAACCGTTGTAACACGCGCTGTAGTGCAGTGTCGACTCCACCCTGCAGGTCCTCCAAGGTATCGTCCACCAGCAGATCCGGCACCACTGCAGTGACCTCTGGATTGCCGCTTGGACGCACCAGCAAGCGGGTAGCAACATAGGCTCTTAGCTGCGAATGTGGCAGATTAAACAAATTTCCCTGCGCACTCTGGTTAGCAAAGCCGCCGGTAGGCTGGCCGGCCAGCAGACCAAAGCGGTTATCCTGTACCGTCGTGGCAAAAACAATGGCAGCCGAGTAGGTTGCAGGACCGATTAGCACCACCACATCACCATCGAAGAGCTTGTCCTTCTCCATCGGCTCAACATAGTAATGTAATTCCGCACTATGCATCGCGCCGGGCTGACCTTTGTAACCAAACAGGCCACGATTATCGTCATTCAGCTTCTCGGTCATGCTGGACACTAACCTGAACGGTTTATTGGCAATATAACGAGCCAGCTCCGTTGCGGTATCAGTATTACCGCCGGTATTGTTGCGAATATCAATAATCAGGGCATTGGGCCGTTGCTGTGCAATTTGGCCGAAGAGGGTTTCAAGCTGGTCTGAAAAATCATCAGGATCAACATCAAAACTGTCGACTTTTAAGTAACCCACATTGCCTGCCAAGCGCTGATATGTCATATCGCCTCCTATTTGCTCGGATGGCGACGTCGATATTTGCCAGGCTTGGCCACTATTAATATGTAGCTTTTGCACTTGGCCCTGATAAAGCAGTTCAAGCTCAAATTGACTGATAAAACCATATACCGCCCATAGCAAATGTGGAAAGCGTTCAGCCACAAAGGCATCCCGCAAGGCGGCGGTTTCGCCGCCCACATAACGCTGCGCCCCAGCGAAAATCTCAGACATGGCAACACCATTAATACTCAAAATCTGACTTCCACCCGGTAATTGCAGATCGCCCGAAACATAGGATTGCGGGACAAACACTCCACTTGGACTCAGTTTTACCGCGAAAGGGAAAGGCTTTTCGCCTTGTTCTTTCAGGGCACTCAGCTCCTGATAAGGCCAAATGAGAAAGCTGTGCCCATCGCCAAATGCATGGGATAGCTGACCGACATAACGAAAAAACTCAACGCGCGTCATTGGCGTTGTGATGGCATTTTTCAGCTCATCCGTCAGCTGACTAAGGGCCGCTTCATCGGCATAGCCGGCAAAATCCGGATGCCTTACCCTGACACCTGCCACAAAAGCATCGATATCCTGTCGCAGCAGTTCGGGAGCGATTTTCTCCTGCATTAGCGCTGGGTTATCGAGTTTGGGGAATATATCCAGATGCGCACCTGTGCATCCGCCTAACAGCAAGGACACACTTAGCAAAAACATAATAATGGCTTTCATAACGCTTACTCCACAAGACGTACCCGAAAGCCTAACCGGCGTCCCGTGAAGATTTTGTCGGCATGCGCAAGGCGGATTCTTCACAGTATCACGATATTCACTATGTTAATGTGCGGCGATCAGGCAAACGGAGCCTTTATGCACCACAAGCAGCCATTAAATCGCCGAAGTTATGCCAATTTCCGCAACTACCGCTTGGTTGCCGAAGCCGAGCGTATGCGCTTTGTGCCCAGCATGACAAACAAGGCTCTGCTACTGGTGTTATTTACCGCAGCTCTGGCCGTATTTATGATCCCGGTAATAGCCCAGTGGCACGCTGGTACATTGGCAGAAGCCGCACAAAGTTCAGGAGCCATGGTCTATGCAGGCTGCCTATTGGGCTTTTTGCTGCTGTCAGGGTGGATTTATCGGGTAGCGCTGAAGCCGGTGGTGTTTGACCGCCGGTGTGATGCATTTTATTACGGTAAAAACAGTGCAAAGCGCGAAGCACGATTAGGTGAAGTGTGCGGTGTTCAGGTCATTGCTAAGGTCGTCTATGCCAATTCAAGAAGGCATGCCAGTTATGAACTAAATGTGCTGCGCCAGGACGGAAAGCGCTTTAAGGTGTTAGACCATTGCCAGCAGGATTTTCTGCAAGATGAAGCACGGCAGTTAGCCCACTTTTTAAAGGTTGAATTGGATTATATAGACGCTACCTAGCCGATGAGTTTCCCGCTGTTCAGCCCGATTCTCTCCATGCCATAGCTCACAAAATAAAGAAAGGCAGTTCAGTCTCAGCAGAGGTTGAATAGTTGTCGGCTAAATACTGGTAGTGTGCGTCGGCGCCTATCCATGTGGAAAGCCGGCGCAGATCATCCAATCTATAGTTCGCAATCTCCGCACTCATGGAAAGCATGCGGCAAGCCAGAATAGTAGAAAACGCCATGACCACGCCAAAATTTAGCCGCCAGGCTGTTTCATCTGGCATCAGATGATCAAACAAAATATCAACGGCTTTAGTGTAAGTCTCTTTACCTGCAGCGAACATGAGGGCGCTGTTGTCACTAGGGCCAAATTTCTCTGCCAGCAATTTGGCCCGAAAGAAAAACAGAATGGCAGCTTCAAAGTCAGAATCTGCCAAACGGAAAATGTAAGCGTCGTCGGTTTGGTGCCACTGAAAAGGCAACAACCTCATCGCAATCAACAATGAATCGCCGCAAACATCATCTCCCAAAAGAAAGGTAGGCACTTGCTGCTTGGGATTATGGCGTTTTAACAGTGTGTCGGATTTCAGCGTTTGCCACGACAAGATATGGTCTTGATGGGCAATGTTATGGGCCGTCAGCAGCCACTTCGTTGCTCTTGAGTAGGGCGAATCTATCACCCAAATCAGTTGATTCATATTATTTTCCCTATGTTGCCATATACCAGCTTAGTTCAGGTGGTGTGAAGATTTCGTGAGCATTAGAGGAGCGATATTAAGGGAAAAAACCTATCTATCTTCACATTACCGCGACGTTCTGCCTGCTAGCGTGAAGCTGTTGAATAACAGGAATAGCGTCAATGAAACCATTCACTTATCTGGCCACTTTACTCTTTGCCAGCAACGAGACACTAGTTAGCGGCATACGTCCAAAAGCAGTGGCTGCGAATCGGCTTCCTGGCTTTATCAAGGAGTTCGCGCTCGGCGGATGCTTGCTACTTACCAGCAAGTCGGCCTTAAGCCTGACCTTAGACATTGGCCTGCAAGTAACCATAGAAGCGGCCATTGTTGATAAAGTTGTCAGTGCTTATGGCGGCGAAACATTACTCAATGCCAAAAGCATCAAAGTGGTCGATTACAACAAGGGCCCCTGGCCCGGCGAAGGAGAAACACCCGATGTGCCAGAGTTGTGGCGCATCAACGAAGAGTTAACTATCGACTATGTGCAAAAGCGTAAAAGCTTATTGTCCTATCGTGTGCCGCGTACCACCTTGGATCTGGAAAAATGGGTTCATGACGGCACCTCCACCCTGATGTATGACATATTGCATGAGAAATATTCTGTTGAAGATTGGGCGGATTTTGAGCGACTAGGCAGTTCCTTAGTACGCAGCAGCGACACCCTGCAAGCAAAAAGACTGGCCGGGCTGCTAAACGAACTGGAATATAGTGGCGAAGAATATTACCGGGGAAAACTGCAGCAGAAGTTACTGCTGAAACTGGCCTCTGGCGAAACATACACTTACGTTATCGATAAAGCCTCCGGACTCATCAATAAAATCCTTCGTGAGCATCCTCGGGCAGGGGAAATGCTGTATGTGTTTTCCAACCACAGTACCGACAGCAAGCTGGCGTTTGCCCGCGATATGAATTTCTTCGTCAATGGACAATTGCGCCTGCTCTCGGTGCAGCGGGATATTCAGCTGAACCCGGATCTGACCGACGCCTTCACCGGCTTTGCCCACTTTACGCCCTGGGGAGAGCAGTTTGATCGTTCAACACTGCAAGCAAGGAAACTGGCAGACGGCGTTTATCAAGCCGGCAAAGGCCGCGCATTGTCGGTATTTGTTGAGCAGCCCGACTTTTATATCGCCATGGGCGCGGCAGACGGGTTAGCCGAGAATTTTGCCGAGATAAAAAAACTCTCCCAGCAAGACAAACCGATTAAATACTTTGTCGTCACCCATCACCATAATGCCAATCTCAGAGGCTTAGATAATGCACTGGCGTTAGGCGCCACCTTAGTGCTGGCGGAACCACACCAGAACAGCGCCTTAAAGGCATTAAGTACAGCAGTTGAGGATAATCTGTTGCTGGTGCCGCCAGGTGCGTCGCTCACCATTGGCAATCTGAATCTGTTTGATATCGCCACCGCACACTCGCAGCATTATTTGCTGGCATATGTACCTGACGCGCAAATGGTCGTTGCAGAAGATCATTATGTCACCGACCTGGTATCCGCAAAGCCACGAATTTACCAGGATATGGTGCGCTTTCGAGAGGCCTTGGATGAACTGAATATTGAGGTGAAAACCCTGGTCGATATACGCGGATGGCGACAGTTCAGCAGAGATGAGTTCAACCTGTGGACGAACGAGTTTAAAACCAAACGCTGCCCCGCCGGTTATGACATCTGTGCCAACGGGTAAATAATTGATCACAGCTTAAAGGACAATATGGTGAAAAGTAGCTTATTGATCTTGCTGATTTTTATTGGCCATTTTGTGCCAGCCGCGGCCCAAACAATCACAGAAAAAGCACTGTCGGTTGGCAATATTTTGCAAATTGAATTTCCCTCTCAGGTGTTGAACCAAGCCAGGATGCTTTCGGTTTACCTACCGGAAAATTATCATCACGCCAAAAAAGCCTATCCCACCTTGTACTTGCTGGATGGAGAGAGGCATTTACCGCACGCAGTGCTTGCAACACGGCTCTACCAAGATTTGGGGGCCGTTCCTGAGCTGATTATTGTCGCCATCCATAATCACACCGAGGAAGACGCAAGAGAGAACGACTTTTACCACCACAGGGAAAAGTTCAGCAAGTTTATCGGCCAGGAACTACAGCCATATATGAACAATACTTACAGAACAACAGGTAGCTCAACCCTGTATGGTCATTCACTGGCAGCCTATTTTGCGCTCAACCTATTGGCCACTGAACCGGATCTATTTGCCAACTACATTCTTGCTGGCCCGCCGCTGCAAGGCCAGGTTAAGGATATGTACCACAATCTGGCCAACAGAAAATTCGCCGAGAACAAAAAGCTTTATATCACCATGGCTCCAGAGGCGGCGGAAGGCGAGCAGGTTTACAGAGCCTATGACCAGTTTGTACAACACTTATCAGCACAGACACTGGCAAATTTAAAGTGGAAAGCCGAGGAGATGGCAGTTCAAAGCCATATTAGCAATTACTACATCAGCTTTTTTAAAGGCATTTTTTGGGTATTCAATTGATAAGCCATGGCGCATGCAGCTAGGCAGGGGAATGGTAAAGCGCCATACAACAGCTTTGCTTCAACACTGGTGCATTACCCCTTTTCCAAGTTACTTCACAAAGTTGCGACGTTCACCTTGCTACTCTGCCCCGGTTAACGAACAGGAGCATGGTAATGAGATACATAAGTTTTATATTGTCAGGCATTTTGCTATTCAGTCAGACGGTGTTCGCCGATGAAAAGCGCGTGCTGATGCTGATTTCCAGTTACGGCACTGAGGCCAACCCCGAGCTGAGCTACGATCTGGAAGAGCTGGCGCAGTCATACTTGGTATTGCACGATAACGGCGTTCAGTTGGACATTGCCAGCCCCAAAGGTGGCGCCGTGTTGGTCAAGAATAATAAAGACTCTCTGGCTTATATTCAGCGCTTTAAAACACTGGCAGCAGCCAAACTTGCGCAAACCCTGGCCACAGGTGACATAGATGTTACCCAATACAACGGTGTGTTTATTGTTGGTGGAGCCGGGGCGATGCTTGACCTGCCCACACATAAAGAAACTCAGGCTTTGCTCACTTCAGCGGCTATCAATGATCAAGTCATTGCGGCGGTATGTCACGGCCCGGCAGCCATCGCCAATATAAAACTGCCGGATGGTAGTTACTTTGTTGCGGATAAGCAGGTAAATGGATTCACTAACAGCGAAGAGCATGCCTTTAGTGGGGAGCACCTGTCACAGTTCCCATTTTTACTACAAGACCGTCTGATTCAAAACGGTGCCCGCTTTGTACACAATGCGCCGATGCTTCCTTATGTTGCCGTTGATGGCAACTTAATCACCGCGCAAAACCCAGGTTCGGTCGCCAAAGCCGCAGAGGCCATGGTCCTTGCTCTGGGGTTGCCAGTAAATAAACGCCAGCTTTTCTCTGATGAAAGTACGATGGAGCTGTTATCTAAAGCTCGCCAGAACGGCCCAATAGTTATAGATCTGGCCTTACAACGCCGCGACCACAACATAGATATTAACTACCTGGCACTTTATGGTTTCTATGCCTACCGCTTAGCCGACGAGGCCGACAAAGCACGGGAACTGGCCATTATGCATGCCATTAGCAAACATTTTTCACACCCTGAATATGATGCCCAGTTAATATTGCAGTCACTTGAACAAGGTCAGTTAGAAAGGGCTAGCGCGGTGTATGCGCAATTTGTTGAACGCTATCCAGAGCACAATTATGTTAGCGAACTAAAAGCCAAATTAACCGAGTAAACCTGCCACCAAAGCAATTCTGCTGAACAAGACAAGTTAGGCAGCTTGGCGGGCTGACAAGGCCGAGCAAAAGATAACACTCTGGGACAAGTAGCGGTGATGCTTTTCGGCGCTACCTGTATATTCGTGCTGTGCAGATTGACAACATCGTCTTTAGGCCGTTGCAAAAGGCACTTTATCTACGATAAGCCGACACCGCTTTTGATAAACAGGCCATCAGCAAACTCATCTCTTTCACTTCGCTTGCCCTGTGCAAAAAACACACTACCCTATTACTTTCGAACAAAAAAGCAGGCTGAGATTGCACATGAGAGAAATGGAAGTCGCCCTGGCGATCGCCCTGTGTTTTCTGATTTTTTCTACTATCTCATCCATGATTCTGGAAGTGCTCTATCGATTTAAGAAGACCCGATACAGCGGGCTCAAATTGATGTTGAAGGACTTTTATGAGTCTGAACTCACACCATTACTGCACCACAGATTGACCAAAGCTACTGATTTTTCGGACGATTTTGTCAAACATATACTTCGGTTGAACAAAGAAAACCACGCATTATCCACCAGTCAGTTTATTCAGAGACTGGCTACCAGCGAAATCGCCGCACAAATAGCCAATAAAACCACCGCGGAAATGCACATACTGATCAACGATATCGTCCGACGTTACGAAGATTACGGAAGCGCCTTTTCTCACAGATTCAAACAGTTTGCCGAGCGGGACAACCTGATTATCGGAGTAGCAGCCGCCATCTTGCTGAATGTCAATGTGATAGCCATGACTAAGACCTTTCTGGACAACAGAGGCCTCACAGAATCGCTGGTATCTCGATCTGAAGCGATTCTGGAAAGTGCTCAGGCCCAGCAAGAGAGAATGCAACACCTCGATAAAGATGCAGAAGATGCAGAGGCATTCCAAGCAGCAGTGGAAAGGCTCAAACAAACCGTTGAGGAGTCAAAAGGATTGGACTTGCCTGTAGGCTGGTCAAGAAATGTCCTGCAATACTTTGAACAAACCGCGGCTGGATTGATGTGCTCGACACCAGACACAGAATCCCAAACGCCACCAACGCAACAACCTTCAGCCAATCCATCAGGCGATCACTTAGCAGCTCCCCAGCCCTATACCAATTGCAAATCTAACGCACAAAAAGTCGGTTTCTGGGGATTTGCGGGGATGGCCTGGCTATTTTCAACAGTCATCACGGGGTTGCTTGTCGGCCTGGGCGGCCCATTCTGGTTTGATGTGGTTAAACGCATCAGTCTGTTTCGCAACACACTCAGCAATTTTGCCACAGGAAAAAACACCACTACGGACAGCAAAACCGACGAGCAAGTCGCAAAGGACTACCTGGCGTTGTTTACCAACGCCAATCTTGCGGCGAATATGATAAAAGGCCCACCGACCATTGTTAAGCCACCCGCCCCCAGCAGTATCAGGTTAGGCAAAATCGTCAGATAAAGGGAGACAAAAAATGGATATCTTGTTAGTCACGTCAGGTATCAAAGCGGCACTTCGGGCTGCTCAGGTCGGTATCGATCTGTACGTGGAACGCGCCGAAGACAAGCCGATATTTTTGCCGAACATCAGATTGCCCCGAGCTACCATCGCAGATGAAATCACGTCGTGGCTAAATGCCAACCAACAATTTCGAACTACGCCCCCCTTCAGCCTGGGCTGGGATCCTGTTGATTTTGTCTGGAACTCACCATCTGAAGTGAACAAACAGGCCTGTATTGCCAGAATGATTGAGATTCGCTCTGCACAAGATTTCATAGACATCACTGAGGATGAGAAGCAGCAGTTAGTTGGTGGCCGAATGATAGAGCAGTGGCGACATGACAACCAGCCACCAACAGCTTGGGCCCGTATTGCCCTGACCATTACCGATATTGGCCTGGAATTCGTTGCCGCCAACCCATCCATCATGGGTGAAAACAGTAAAGGGGAAGCACTTATTCTGGCGTTTGCCAACAACTTAACCTTACTGATCCCAGACGATGTTAGTGATATGGGTCGTCGCCATGATTTTGAAAGCCGCCTACTCGGCATGTTTCTAAGGGCGGGTCTCACTGCCTTGCTTGAAGACGACGGCACTATCATTGAAGACGAAAATGTTGAAGCATTAGTGAAAGGCATAATAAAGCCAGTGAACGATAGCCTTCCTGACAGCTTTCAAGCGCAGATTGAATATAGAAAACTCACCGAAGCCTTGATGGGGCCATCCGCCGTAGCGGCACTCAGCATGCTTTCGTCGAATACCCAGGACTTTCTTGGCAACAAGTTTGCGAATGGCACCGCCTTGCAGGCGGTGACACAGGCTTTGCTGAATGCCAGTGTGAATACCACCGCAAGTTCAAGTATTGCCGCGGTGTTTAGTAAACATGGGGTAACGGCGTTATTTAACTCAGCCTTAACGGTCGCAATAGAAAAACCCCAACTCTTCATTGATGAGCAGGGAAATCCCAAATCCGCCTTGCTGACGAGTTTATTGGTAAATACTGCCACAGCAGTGAAAACGGCAAACAACCAAGGCTTTGATAAGAATCTCGGCGTTACCCTTTGCGCCATGGTTATCGATACTTTAGGCGAACAAGCCGAACTTCTGCTGGCCTTGGATCCGGACAAACCCTGGGAGAATGTCGCGCTGGAGGTCATTCAGCATATGACCACAGATCTAAGTGAAGCAATTTCCGAGAACCGCCGACTGCAATTGTTTAGCCAGAAACAGCAGTTTGAATACGCGCGCATCATCCTGCAGCAAGTCGCCAACACTCCCGCGATGCTGGGAACAAACCACCCTGAGTATCAACGAATTATCAAAGGCATCGCGGAGGTCATGGCAAATGACAACAACTTGTTGCTTTCCAACGATGAATGGCTCCAGATCGCAGCCAGCGCAGCCGAGCTGGCCGCCGTCAATCCGCAGCGCTTATTCGGTTTAGACAACAGCAGCATCCCCAACCAGCTGGCCACAACAGCATTAAAACAGCTACTCATACTCACCAACAATGCGCTGAGCGAGGCACCACAACTACCGCTGCGTGGTTACACCCTCTATTCAGCCATGCAATTGCTGCTGGAGGCCTTGTCTGGTGACATCAGTGAGCTGGTTCAAGACCCCACATTACTCGATAGCTATTTTGCCGAGCTAATTGCAGACATTAATGACTCACCCGCTAAATGGGGCAGCGAAACTATAGTTGCCTATATCCGGGCGACAGTATTTGACGTTGTCGCGAATGGCTTACCTTTGGCAGATTGATATAAGGACGTTTTATCCATGAACATACTGTTAAAATGCGCTGCAATAGTAGCCTCTCTGTTAGTTATGCAGGGGTGTCTGTCCACTGAACGCTATGAGAAGGCGAGTGACCTAAATACCACCGACAGTGAATTAGAAAGGCTGTTAATTGAGGCCAACGCCAAGGATGACAAAACGCCCAAGCCTGCCATAGAACTGCTCGCCATTTATGCATATGACGCCGCCACTGCCGCCGTGAAAAGTAACGAAGCCAAACTGGCGCTGGGTTACTATCGCATTGCTGCCATTGGTTTCTGGCGGGATGACATAGCGGCCAATAACCAGAAATTGTTTGATGTGGTCAATGCCGCTGAGCGTGTGTGTGATGCGATGACCGAAAAAGCCCCGGATCGGGATTGTTTTGTTATACGTTTCACGCCATTACTGGCAAGCCTTGAAGAAGCCCTACTCGCACAACCACCTATTGAATTTTCTACCGCCACAACCGCACAGATTCAAAGCGGCTTAGCTGCGCTGTTCAAGCTGGGCGGTGAAAGTAAAGGCGGGATTGATTTTAACAATGGCGCTTTGCCCAACTTAATCAATCAGGCAATTGCCCAACAAACCTTCCTCAGCCATCACACGACATTAAACCAGTATGTATGCGACAACCTCTCCGCAGCCTTTGCTAAATATGTCAGCGTCATCTCACCTTATCGCGAGAATGCAAAGGGCACTGAGGCGGAAGACCAACTGCTCGCAGACCATCCCCTATATAAGTCGTACAGGACAATCCCTGGTGAGGCGGTCAATTCGCAGCAAGAGCGTGTTGAATACCTGATTGGCAGCAAAGTCGCCAGTTGCAAATCAAGGGGAGAGTAAAGTTTCAAATACGGCTGAATAAGAGCTTAATTCACAGCGTGTATACCAGAATCTTGAGAAAGTTATGGTACCTGGTGTCGGATTCGAACCGACACCATGTTGCCATCGGCAGATTTTGAAAATCCAGCGCCTATTTTAATTGTTTAAAATCAAAAGGTTATTAGAATTAAGAGGTGCTTTGCAAACCCTTTGCACGTAACTGCTGAGTTTTTCTTTTCTCAAGAAACCGATTTATCTTAGTGTTTGCCAGTTCTTCATCATGAGGCGAGCCGCAGCCTTTAACCAGCCACTTTGGACTCACGCCTACAGCGACTCAGCAAATTAGGGTTGATACTGAAATCTAAAGTTATTTGATCGCAACTAGCTGCACGCTAATGGGCCTAAACTACAGTTTCACGTTTGAACTGTGGGGAATACTTTCATCGCTTGGTCATAGACGCTCCTCTAAGACACAGTATGTCCCTTTGTAGATGTGTCCACTGAATTTGGGCAGAAGCCGAGCTTATGAAACACCCATTTTTATTCTTAATAAATCCACTTGCGCTGGAATGGTTGATTTTTGTACCGCAAACTCATATAAGTGAACAAATAACAACCAGACAGATTCCTGACTACCCACAATGCTTAGTCATGCTATCAATAACGTCCTGAAAGTGGCTATTTTTCTGGCATTTGAGGAAAGTTGTTTATCCTTCGATTGCACGAACAATAAATGTAGATTCGCTATAAGCCTTAAGTGATAAGGCTTTCAGATTCGTTATCTAAGAGCTAACTGAGTATTGTGGGTAATCAGAAAAGGAATTAGCGTGATTCATCAACTACTCATACATTTCGCTAAAGTAACTCTCCCATCAGGCCTTCCTGCTAAATATGTATGCAATTTTTAATGGCGAGTAAGCTTACAGCCCCCGACATTTACTAGCGTTACTCGATATATAACTCCTGAGCTCAAAAACAAAAGGAATTGGCATGCAGATTATAAGGATTTTCATCTCATCCCCAAGTGATGTAGCAGAGGAGAGAGAGAGAGCCAAAGAGGTCGTCCGTCGTTTACAAAGACGATACACCCACAAGCTAGAACTCGTCCCTGTAATGTGGGAGGACATGTTTCTTGATGCTGAGGTTTCATTTCAGGAGGGAATTGAACAGATAATTGACAGTGACTACAGCATAGATATCGCTGTGTTTATTTTGTGGTCGCGCCTAGGTTCACCGCTGGGTTGTAAGATATTGAGACCTGACGGGAGCCAATATAAATCAGGCACGGAGCGAGAGTTTGACCTCATGCTTCAGGCTAGAGAAAAAGCCAAAGAAAGAGGGCTTGGCAGCCGGCCATCCATCCTCGCCTATCGTCGGGAAGACGACAAAGCGTTCAATCGTCGTTTGCTCGATCAATCAAACAACCAAATTGAAGAGGCGATTATTCAAAATCGTCTTGCTGAAGAATTTATACAAGAATATTTTTATGATGAGGTGGATGGTAGCAATAAAAGGGCATATACCAGTTATGATGGGCCCAGCAGCTTCGCCGCTAGGCTACGGGTGCATTTGCAAACCAAACTGGATGAACTTCTTCAAAACGACCATTTACTAAAAGAAGGCTGGGATATTGCCGAACAAGGCTCTCCCTATCGAGGTTTGGAAAGCTTTGATGTTGAACATGAGCAGATATTTTTTGGTCGCGAGCAAGAAATTGCCGAGGTTCAAATACTCTTCGAAAAACAAAATGAAGCAGGATCTGCATTTGTTTTGCTCGTCGGCGCCAGCGGTAGCGGTAAGTCCTCCTTAGCAAAAGCCGGTATTATCCCAGCGATAAGACATTACGATTCGAACATAGCGCAGTGTCGCTATATGGTAATGACGCCGGGCGAATACGCCGAAGACTTGATAACAGGTTTAGTTAAAACTCTTGCCTCAGCTACTGCCTTGCCAGAATTGTTCGACAGTGCGAACAACAGAATTACTCAAAATGACCTCATAGAAGCCTTGCGCGAGAATCCCACTACAGCCGTCAAACTCACCTTACTCCCAACATTTAGGAGAATAGCTGAGACTGCCGGAGGTGCTGTTCGTCTGGTTGTACTTATCGATCAACTGGAGGAATTGCTAAGCAATCCAACCATCACTGAAGATGAAATAAACGCATTTGCCCAGGTTATCAGCGTATTAGCAAGCAGTGGTTCAGTTTGGGTAATGGCAACGCTACGAAGCGATTTCTATGGAGACCTACAAAACTATGCCAAGTGGATGACACTAAAAGGACAAGGGAGTCAGTACGATGTTCTGCCACTTGGCGCTGCATACATGCATAGGGTGATTACCGAACCCGCCTGGCTGTCCGGCCTGCAATTTGAAAAACACCCCCAATCCGACGAGAGACTCGACCAATATCTGCTTAGCGATGCTCTCGAAGAGCCAGATGCGCTGCCGCTACTACAGTACACCTTAAGGGAACTATATGAAAAAAGGGGCGATAGCCGTGTTTTGACGTTTGACTCATACCGAAATATTGGTGGTGTTACAGGTGCGTTGGGAAAACGTGCAGAGGCCGTATGGGAATCTTTGCCAACCACATCGCGAGATATCCTTGTCCCCAGGTTATTTCGTTCTCTGGTAACCATTGATCATGAGAGAAAACTTGGCGCCAAGGTATTAACCATTGGTGTAGCTCAAGATGAAAGGATTCATGAAGCATTCGTTCAAGCTAGGTTACTTGTCAAATCTCGCAGTGACAATGGTTCAGGTACAATTATTCGGCTCGCACATGAAGCCATCATTCGATGTTGGCCCAGGTTGCAGCAATGGCTAGACGATTCACAGGAATTTCTGCAAGCCCGTTTTCGAATGGAAAACGCCTATAACCGATGGAACGAAGAGCGACAAAAAGAAGGTGATAAGAAAAGGGCCGACGATTATCTGCTCCCAGAGGGTAAACCTCTGGCAGAAGCTCAAGATATGTTGGTACATTGGCGAGCAGAGCTTCAGCCTGAACTGCAAGAATACATCACTTTATCTGATGCGCACCACCAGTCACGCCGCCGAAAAAGACTGCATCAATATCAGTTTGCAATTGGCCTATTATTGGTGCTGTCTACACTTGCTATATTTAGCGGCGGCATTGCCTTTAATCAATCGAACAAAGCCTCTTCAGCATTAGATCTATCACTTAAATCGGTTGATAAACTCGCCATCGAAGTGATAGACCAGCTCAAAGATACGTGGGACACCCCCGCTCCAGAAAAAATGGCACTAGCCGCCACAATTGACAATCGCTTAGGTACTTTGGCGACTGACATTACCGGGTCGAATTATCTTACGAGCAGCTATGGGCGTTTGCTCACCTCGACGTCTGAAATGGCGTTAGGACTTGGCCTGACAGACACAGCTCATGCCTACGCAAAAAAATCTACCCAACTATACGCTAATCAGCCCCAATTGGACGGCATTAGCAGCCTTATTGAATCGGCCGAAGCACAAATTGCTATGGCTGAATCAGCCAGGATCTTTTTTGACAAGCCGTTGGCAATAAAGAGTATTGAAAATGCTCAGTTAATTATTAGCCAAGTTAATTTCGATAGGCTTGATGATTTATTGCAACAAAAGACTCGCTTGCTGAATGCTCGAATTAAGCGTGTACAAGTTGATCTTGCTGCAGACAAGGGCAATCTTACCCAAGCATTAGATCTAAACCAGTCGCTATTAAATGAATTAAAAACACTACAAAACACAACAAATAACCCAGAAACAGGCAACAAAATAACGCGGCATTTAGTTACCGCCTATGAAAGAGAGAAATATCTACGAGAGCGTATCGGTGAAAATTCATCTCTGACCCCAGAATGGAAAAATGGCATTGAGAAAGTTCAACAATATTTCAATGAAGCTGACCTGGGAAATTCTCCCCACTTAGCGAATCGCATTAAAGCTCTACGCGCAGCAATTCTGCAACAAGAAGACAACTTAGGCGCTGGCATTACCTTACTTGATGAGGTTATCACTTACTACGATCAATTGCTTATCAGCGACCCTGACAATCGAGCCTGGAAAAAAAGTCTTATTGATAATTTGACCAATCATCAACTGATTGCCGATCAAATTGGCTTAAAAGAAGTAAGTGAAATAGACACCCTCACACGAGGCGCCTTATTTGCTCGCCTGCGCGAAGACGGCCCGATAGATGAACAGACATTGCTGGAGCAGTTTGCCTATCACTGGGCTGTTACTAAGCAAAAAATCAATGACGCCAAGCAAAAAAAAGAAAATGAGCAAGATAAAAAAGTTGCACTCTTCAAGGAAGCTCAGGAGCTAATGCTGCAACAGCAAATGTTAATTGACCTAGCCGCAGCATTAGGTGCGGAAAGTGAGCAATTGAATCGATTGCGTTTCTTGCATTCCAACAGTCGAATTGATTTTTATATGGCCAACCAGCAATGGAAAGAGGCAGAGGCAGCGTTTCAACGTGCGTCTTTAACACTAGGTACACCAAAAAATGATTCAGAAGAAATACAAAACTTCTGGCTACTTATCGACCAAGTGTCACTAATGTCCAGCCAAAGTAAAAGCGTGCCTGACGCACTCTTTGATAACATTTTTAGTGCAGAAAAAACGCTTCAAACGCTAGGAATTAATAGCTATCACGCAAATTTCAATTATCTGCATAGGGTTAGAGCAAACTTCTATCATAAGCTAGAAGATGAAAATAAAACTTTTGAGGAAATTTTACGTTCTTTAAATGTCATCGAAAAAGCCTCTATTGAACGTCCCTTAACCTGTAATGACATGCAAAACACCTTGTGGAGCCTAGAATCAGCATTTTGGTTTCAGAAGAAATATAGCGGATGGAACAATCTACCCATTATCGAGCGTGCCAAAACTATTGTTCTCAAAATTCCAGACGGACTTCCATGCGCGAAACAAGAAACACTGATAAACGACTGGCGTTCAATGAGCAATATATTGGCCAGCAAATCCAACGCCTGTGTGGGAGCGTCGGCAACAATAGCTGAACAGCATTTATGCGCGGAGTACTCGCATTTGGAGCAAGCATTACGAGACGGCTTAACTCGTATGCGCAACTTCGACACAACGGTCAGCCGCTATACCACACCCAATATTGCACCTTTTCCGCAATTTAGTAAGAAACAAGCAAGGGATATTCGCAATAGAGTCGCGGCGCTAAAACAAGACGGTTGGAAAGGCAGCAAACCATTGATGAGCGGTAATTGGCAAGACCTACACGGTGATGCCCTGAAAGATGCAATTAAGAGTTTTGCCTCGTTAGAACAATTCAAAAATATAAAATTGGAAGACAGCATTGCACACATTCGACAAACCAATCTGACCTCATTCCCTGAAGCTAAATTATTGGAAGCCGAATATGCCAGTGCCACAGGCTTAACCCCAATAGTGGCAATACTGGTTACGCCGAATAAGGTATATGAGCTAAACGATCACTATTCGAGCATTAGAGCCGCCGCCGACGAGCTGTCAATTCGAAACAAGGACGCTGCGACAGACTACATTCGATTTTATTTTGCCTACATTATGGGCCGCCATGGCCGCTTTATCATCGTCGAAAATGAAGCGGACATAGACTGGTTGGATACAGCTAATCAAAGCCAGCGAGCTAGCATTCTCAAATTGTTGCGCCCCATTGAAATGGCGATCAATCCAGCACGGGACGGTTATTGGACGGGATCGGCGACAATGCTCCTTAAAGACACTCTGTTCACCGTCACTATTGATCTCCTCCCGAATGGAAATGTGATTATGCGCGATCAGATTATATTGGCAGAGGTTATTCCGACGGCAGAAGACTATCTGCGCTATACGTCGGCGGGTTATGTAGTTCAACAGGATTCGATTGATAAGCTTCCAAGCTTTTTGAATAGTGCTGAACCAAGCCTTACCAGTATGACTAGCTCGGTACCGAACATGAAAGGAGCCTGGCGAACACTAGTAGGTGATGAATATCGCCAAGCGCTGCAGCGTTTCTTCCAAGCGGCCACAGACGGTGTACCACCGGCGCTTTTTATGTCATCTGACGTTCAAATAAAAGCGTTAAACCTGCCGTTTTACCAAAACGGTCAGCTTCTTGAAGCAACTTATATGGATGGGTTAGGGGAAAGGGCGTTGGTTACCATTGTAACCCTAGCCAATAGCGCAACCTTCTTAAATGGTACAAGTCCGCCAATTCATCAGATCAACAAAGAACAAAAACTTTCTTTGAACAGTTCTGAATTTGCCGATATTTACATTCGCTTTTTTTGTTTAAATATACACGGTGATGAAGGACCTTTTCGGCTTGTCGAATCTCTAGATGAATTGCCCTGGGCTGAAAGTGTGAAAGCTGAGGACAGACTGCTAGTCGAGGGTAAAGTACGCCCGTTGACTGTAACGCCAGATCCTAAAAATAGCGGGCATTGGCTAGCTAAAGCAACCGTTCAGTATTCCAACACCTTGTTTGAAGCGGACTTTAGTATTGCACCTTCAGGCATGGTTGAAATGCTAAGTGAAAAACCATTAGCTGAAAATCTATTTATTAACCCGCCTAAGATGACCAAACGAGGACTAGTTAACGTAAAAGGAGTAAAACGCCTTCAGTCAATCACGCTGAGTGCGAATAAAGATATTTATCGAGAAACCATCAACACAACCCTGCAAAAACCTGAATCAGAGAGACCGTCGCATTGGCGCGAATTAATGGCGGAAAGTTTGTTCTACGAGATGCGTAATTTAAAGGCAGATGACAATGCCCAAGCTACGTTAAATGAGGTGATTGATACTGCTATTGATTGGTGGCAAAGCACGACGCAAACTGCCGATGTTCAGGCACCATCAAATGTTAATAATAGTAGAACAGCTAAGCTAGCAATTGGTCTGCTGACGGTTGCGCTGGAGATAGCACAAGAACTGGCCCCAGAGCTAAAAGAAAAGATAGAAACAGAGCGAGATAAAATGCAAAAAGGATGAAAAAAACGTTGTTACCCGCTCCAACTGCGGTAGCAGTGACAACTTGACCTTACTGACTTATACATCTTTTATGAATCAAAGACTGATAAGTCTGCAACATAGACAATCCGTGACCGGTTTGGGTGAAGACGTCGAATCTTATTAAAAATAAGATTTTCTAAAAACCAGAGTTACTCTTTTCGGCAACTATTCATCTCAGGATCATGCTGCGCACCGATAAAGAGGTAGGTATTATCTGTTTTCCCATCCCGATTCAGGATGGTCCCCAAAGCCTCATAGTCATAACTGTCCGTTAGCTGCCCGGAATTGTCCGAAAGGTCACGGGTAGTTCCCAAGCTATCGTAGTGATAGAAACGCCAATCACCTTCAACTTCCTCAGCAATCAGGTCAGTACCATACAAATAGGCCTTCAGCAGCGAATCTGTGCTATCCAACTCTGCTGCTGCCAGGGCATAGTCGCGGTTGCTATCCACCACATAGCGAGTTTTAGTGCCATTTAGGGTATTGGCAATAAGGACGCCATCGGGGTTGTATTGGTAGCTTAGGCTATTGGTGCCATCACTAAAGCCGGTCAGTTTGTGCCGAGCGTTGTCGCTATAGGTCTGGGCATGGTTTTTAGCTATTCAAGGGAGCCAAAAACTTATTAAGGTCTTTTAAATTAAAATGATGAAGAAGTTATGGTGCCTGGGGTCGGACTCGAACCGACACAATGTTGCCATCGGCGGATTTTGAATCCGCTGCGTCTACCAATTTCGCCACCCAGGCAAGGGAGGTCTTTTAAACAGTTTGGCTTTGCTATATCTAAGAGCGCTTTGCACTCTCGCTGCGGTCGCTTTCGACTTCCTATTTCTCGCGACACTCGTGCATCCTGCACGTTGTCTACCAATCTGGCCTCTCAGTTAAGTGAGGTCTTAGTTCCGATAATGATGCCAAGGGCTTGGCTATCAGAGTGGCACGCATTATAGCGACTGGCTTTAGCCATGCAAGTACTTTGTGTGCAACAGCGTCACAAATGCTTAATAAACAACCACCTCAGTTCACATAGCTAATGCAATGATGCCAATCAGTTGGCAACTCTCACCTATCAAAGTGCTTCTGCTATCGTTTTGTACCTTATCAGAGCTTAGATCCAATTTCGTTTGAAACCATCAGGTCTTCGATGAAGCCCTGTTTATTGAAAGGCGCAAGAAACAGGTAGCCCCAGGTAAGGCAAGCTCATCAAGATAAGGCGCTTGAAGACAGTTGAATTTTTAATAAGGCTTAGACATCATGTGAATAATTAACAATCTAACCTGGCAGTTTGGTTAATTACCCACGTATTCAAAGTCATTGCTGTGCGCTTTGAGGATCACAGGTAATTTGTCTTTGCCCCGACTGGATACAATAAATGAATTACCGCACCTCTTTTTATACTGCGGCGTTACTAGTGCCATTGTTTGCCTGCGCCCAGGAAGGCACCCAACCAGACAGTACCGATTACATCACTGACGGCGTTTTTACCACAGGTGTAGAAGGCCCGGTGGTTGATGCTAATGGGGTACTTTACGCCGTGAATTTTGCTGAGCAGGGCACTATCGGTCGTATTACAGCCAAAGACGAGGCAAGCTTACTGGTCAAGCTCCCTGGCAATTCTATTGGTAATGGCCTGCGTTTTAACAGCAAAGGGCAACTGCTGGTTGCGGACTATGTGAATCACAATGTGCTGGCCGTTGATATACAAAGTGGTGATGTCAGTGTCTTTGCCCATGAACCTGCAATGAACCAGCCCAATGATATCGCTATTAGCGCGAGCGATACGGTTTATGCCAGTGACCCTAACTGGTCAAAAAGCACCGGCCAGTTATGGATGATTACTGCAGATGGTAAAGTGCAACTGGTTGAAGCTGAGATGGGCACCACCAATGGCGTGGAAGTCAGCCCTGACGAGCAGTTCTTGTATGTGAATGAATCCGTGCAGCGCAAAGTATGGCGCTATGAACTGGATGGCAAAGGAAAACCTGTCAACAAAACCCTGTTTTATCAATTCAGCGACCATGGCTTGGACGGAATGCGCACCGATACCCAGGGAAATCTGTATATCGCGCGTTACGGCGCGGGTACGATAGCGGTGTTATCTCCTAAGGGGGAATTAGTTCGGGAGTATCGCCTTAAAGGTCAGCATCCAACAAACGTGGCATTTGGTGGCAGCGATGGCAGAACCTTATACGTCACGATGCAGCAACGCGGCGCTGTTGAAACTTTGCAAGTAGAGCACCCAGGCCGCGCCTTCATGCTCCGCGAGCAGGCGAAAGATCAGCCCTATCCTTAACTAGCCATGGGGCCGAATGGCCCTCCCCGGCTACCCCATCAGCTTCAGTGCTGGTAGACTCCGCACTGATTTGACTAGCCGGGTTTTCTTATGACCGAACAAGCCGCTTTTCCCCGCGCCGGATTTTTACGCCGTTTAGCCGCCATTATTTATGATGCCTTAGTGGCGCTGGCAGTTTTTATGGTGGCCGGTATTCTGATCACGGTATTGCTGATTATCTTGCTGGAAAACGGCGTACTGGACAAAAACGGCTATCAACACAGCATGGAAGTGATTGGCCATTCACGCACGCTTTCCACACTGATTTTCAGTTGGGGCGTAATCTGGACAGTGGGCTTCTTCCTGTGGTTCTGGCGCAATGGTGGACAAACCATAGGTATGCGCGCCTGGCGACTAAGGCTATTCAGCACCAATGATAAACCCATGGGCTACGGCAGAGCCTTGCTAAGGCTTGTATGTTCCTTAGGCGGCCTAGGGACCTTACTGGTACTGGTAGATATTAAGAACAAACAGTCATTGCAGGATCGCTTGGCACAAACAGAGATGTTAGTGCTGACTAAGGATGCCAATCACCACAAGTCCTGGAAGAATCTCTGACAAGAGGTTCTTTGTTCTTGGTCAAAACTTAATCAAACTCAGGTGCTTATGCTAACCTTGCTGGAAAACACAAGGGAGCGAACCATGAAAGCACTAATACCAATAGCTGTAGTTCTGACACTTGTAGGCTGTGACAAGGGGGCCGACTCACCACGAGGTTTTAGCCTGCCCGAGGGCGATGTAAGCAAAGGAGAGCAGGTATTTATGAAGTACCAATGTCTTTCCTGCCATAGCCTTAAAGGTTACGACACGGACGGCATAAAGCCCGAGATAGCAACCAGAGTCCTACTTGGCGGTAATGTCAGCCAGATTAAAACCTATGCCGAGCTCGTCACCTCGGTAATCAACCCTTCACATAAAATTGCGCAAAATTATGTGCCATCCCAGGTATCGGATGAACAGGGCCATTCGAAAATGCGAAATTATAATGATGTGATGACGGTAAATGAGTTAGTTGATCTGGTTGCCTTTCTGCAACCCCAGTATCAGTTGGTGCCCTATAAACGCACGGATTACCCAACCTATATTCCCTGATTAAGGTTAAGGCATGAATTATCATGCCTTAATAATTCAGCGGCGTAACAAATGTGCTGCCAGTAAGGCAAACAGCAGGCTGGGCAGCAGCGCCCCCACCGCGGCGGGCAATTGATACACCAGGCTCAGGGGGCCGAACACTTCATTGGCAATAAAGAAACCAAAACCGGTTAATACGCCCATGATCACCCGCGCGCCCATGGTTACGCTGCGCAGTGGGCCAAAGATAAAGGACAGCGCCACCAGCAGCATCACACCCACAGTCACAGGTTGAATCACTTTGCGCCATAAGGCCAGCTCATAGCGGGCGGCGTCCTGACTGTTATTTTCCAAGTAGGTGACGTAATCAATCAGCCCCCGTACTGACAGGGCCTCGGGTTTGATTTTCACCACTTCCAGTTTATCCGGAGTCAGACTCGACTCCCATTTACCTTGTTTTTCCGTGCTTTTACTCACCCGATTTTCGGAAAACTCCGTGGTCGAAACCTTGTTTAGACGCCAGCTTTGGCCGACAAAGTTGGCCTGCGCCGCATGCACGATACGAGTCAGGTGCAACTGCTCATCAAATTCGTAAATGCTGACATCCAGTAACTGATCTTTGGTGACCACTTCACCAATACTGACAAAATTTCTGCCGTCTTTGGCCCATTCCAGGCGCTCAGAGGAAAACAGGCTACCGCCTGATATAGCTTGGGTTCTGATAGCCTTGGCATGGGCTTCGGTAGCCGGCGCCACCCATTCACCCAGAGCCATTACAAACACCACCATCAATAAGGCTGATTTCATCGCCGAGGCAATAATATTCCAGCGGCTCATACCGGCTGCCTGCATCACCACCAGCTCGCTATTACTGGCCAGCATCCCCATGCCTATCAGCCCCCCAATCAGGGTGGCCATAGGGAAAAACTGTTCTATCTCCCGCGGCATACTCAGTAGCACATAGATACCGGCCACCATCATGTCGTAGTTGCCGCGATCCAGGTACTTAAGCTGCTCGACAAACTTAATCAGGCTAGACAGCCCTACCAACACCAGCAAGGTAATGAAAATGGTGCTAATCAGGGTTCTGGCCAGATACAGATCCAGGGTTTTAATCATGCCGGCCTCCCCTGGCCTTTAAGCCTTGCCCGCAATTTCACGCCAAACGAACGCCCCCGTACAATTAGTAGTACGCCAATGCAGAAAATCACCGCATGCACCCACCAGAGGCCTAATTCTGGTGGGACCTTACCGTTCTCCAGCACCTTACGACCGGCCATCAGCAACAGGTAGTACCCCAAATACAGCAACAAGGCCGGAAATATTCGACCAAAACGTCCCTGACGCGGGTTTACCGCACTCAAAGGAACGGCAATCAACACTAAAAAAGGCAATGACAAAGGAATAGCCAGACGCCACTGCATTTCGGCAATAGCATCTAAATCCTTATCACCCCATAGCTGGCTGGTTGGGTAAGCGGCCAATTTACGTGCCTTATGCTCGGGGGTACGTTCAGCAATTTGCACTTGGTACTCGTCGAATTTCACCACGTGATAATCCAGCTTGTCCCGTTCACCTTCGTATTGCACACCACCACGTAGGACTAATTTCTCGGAGCCGTCAGACGCTTGCTGAACAGAGCCGTTACTGGCGTAGATAACCCGAAACGCGTTTTCGCCTTTGGTAGCATCCTGTTGAGCTAGGAATATGCGCTCAAGCTGGTTGTCACCCGAGCCGATGTCATGCACAAAAATTACCGCTTTCTGATTAGCAGTCTGCTGGAATCGCCCTGGGATCAAACTGGTCAGCCCCGACTCAGCACTGATTTGTTCTTCAAGCTGGTATTCCACCTCCATGGAAAGTGGTGCCAGCCACAAGGTTAATGCCCCGGAAACCATAGCCACCATGACGGCCAGTACCAGCATTACCCGAGTGACATACCATTCACTAATACCGCAGGCACGCATAACCGCCATCTCGTTGTCCACATAGAAACGACCATGGGCGAGCATAATGCCAAGGAACAAACTAAGGGGCAGGATCAAGGACGCCAACACCGGCATATTCAGGGCTAAAAAGCCCAATACCAGTCCGGCCGGGATATCACCATCTGTGGCTTCTGCCAGCACACGGACAAATTTCTGGATCACGAAAATCGCCATCAACACCAGAAAAACCGCGACCTGGGACTTAAGGGTTTCTTTGAGTAAATAGCGGAAAATCAGCACGTCCGGTCCAATAGAAAAGCGGGATTTTTAGTGGAATGCTGTAAATTTTTAAGTAAACTTAATGTTTTCACAAGTTTAATTTGCGATTCCGGCCTTTTTTAGCGGTTTTGGCAACGGGATATCTAAAAAATTCCCTGCCATATCAAGTAGCCCGGCAACATCCTTCTTTTCTTGCCCGGGCAGACATCAACAAAAAGGCTAACGCACCAGATGGTTGAACACCAGTGTTAATGGGGTGAAGGATGGAATTTAGTGTAAAAAGTGGCAGTCCGGAAAAACAGCGCAGTGCTTGTATTGTAGTGGGTGTGTTTGAACCACGCAGACTGAGCTCGGTCGCCGAACAACTGGATGAAATCAGCGGTGGTTATATCAGTAACCTGCTGCGTCGCGGGGATTTGGAAGGCAAGGCCGGCCAAATGCTTTTACTGCACCATGTGCCGAACATTCTCAGTGAAAGGGTATTGTTGGTTGGCTGTGGTAAAGAGCGGGAGCTGGATGAACGCCAGTATAAGCAGATTATTGCCCGAACCATCAGTACCTTGAATGAAACCGGCTCCATGGAAGCCGTCTGCTTCCTTACTGAATTGCATGTTAAAGGCCGCGATACCTATTGGAAAGTCCGCCAGGCGGTGGAAACCACTCAGGATTCGCTGTACAGCTTTACCCAACTGAAGACCAAGAAAGAAGAACCACGCCGCCCACTGCGTAAGATAGTGTTTAACGTACCAACCCGACGTGAATTGCCCGTTGGTGAGCGTGCTATCAATCACGGTCTGGCGGTGGCCACTGGTGTAAAAATCTGTAAAGACGTGGCCAACATGCCACCCAATATCTGTAACCCAGCCTATTTGCTGGAGCAAGCCAAAGAGCTGGCCGAACAGCACGGTAAGCTGTCGGTGGAAGGCATTGGCGAAGCGCAGATGGCTGAGCTTGGCATGCACACCTACCTGGCAGTTGGTCGTGGTTCACACAACGAATCTATCATGACCGTCATGCACTATCAGGGCGGTAATAACAGCCAGGCCCCTATTGTACTGGTTGGTAAAGGCTTGACCTTCGACTCCGGCGGTATCTCTATCAAGCCAGGCGAAGCCATGGACGAAATGAAATACGACATGGGCGGTGCCGCCTCTGTACTGGGTGTAATGGCTTCGTTGGCGCAATTGGACTTGCCAATAAACGTCATCGGCGTGCTGGCTGGCTGTGAAAACATGCCGGATGCCAATGCCTATCGCCCCGGTGATATTCTCACCACTATGTCGGGTCAAACCGTTGAGGTACTAAATACCGATGCCGAGGGCCGCTTGGTATTGTGCGATGCGCTAACCTATGTAGAGCGCTTTAACCCTGATACCGTGGTGGATGTGGCTACCCTGACCGGTGCTTGCGTGATTGCGCTGGGTAAACACGCTTCTGGCATTATGAGTACCCATAACCCACTGGCGCATGAGCTGATTAATGCATCAGAGCAAAGCAGTGACAGAGCCTGGCGCCTGCCGCTGTGGGATGAGTACCAGGAGCAGATCGAAAGCCCCTTCGCCGATATGTCTAATTTGGGTGGACGCCCGGCCGGTACTATTACCGCCGCCTGCTTCCTGTCCCGCTTTACCAAGAAGTACAATTGGGCGCACATGGACATCGCCGGTACTGCCTGGGTAAGTGGTGGTAAAACCAAAGGCGCTACAGGCCGACCGGTACCTATGCTGACTCAGTTTCTGATGAACCGCGCCGGCGTGGAAATGGAAGACTGATGCTTTGGCAGAAGTAATATTCTACCTGCTGGAGCAGGATAAACTCGACAATCAGCCAGCGCCCCTTGCGCTGGCTTGTCAATTAGCGGCCCAGGCATTTCGCAATAAGCAGTCCTGCCTGTTGTGGTGCCAGGATCAACAGATGGCTGAAGCCTTGGATGAACTGCTGTGGCAGCGGCCCAGCAATGCCTTTATTCCGCATAACCTTAGCGGAGAAGGCCCGTCTAAAGGAACGCCTGTGGAGATCAGCTGGGTTGGACAACAGGCCAATGCCCGCCCGGTACTGATTAACCTTGCCGAACTGTTGCCACCGCAACATCAACGAGCCAGAAAGATTTATGACTTTGTGCCGGCATCAGAGCAGCAAAAGCCGCAGGCCAGAGAGCGATACAAACAATACCGAGGTCAGGGCCACCAGTTGGATACCCGGGCCGCTTCAAGTTTAAATGAGAGCTGAGATGGATAAGACTTTTAATCCACAGAACATCGAACAAAGCCGTTACCAGCAATGGGAACAGAGCAACTATTTCAAAGCCAGCGGTAAAGGTGAGCCTTACTGTATTTTGTTGCCACCGCCAAATGTGACCGGCAGCCTGCATATGGGCCACGGCTTCCAGCAAACCATTATGGATGCGCTGACCCGCTATCATCGTATGAAAGGTGACAACACCTTATGGCAAACAGGTACCGACCACGCCGGTATCGCCACCCAAATGGTCGTCGAGCGCCAGTTGGCTGCCCAGGGTAAAAGCCGTCACGATTTAGGTCGCGACGCCTTTATCGAGAAGATCTGGGAATGGAAAGAACATTCCGGTGGCACTATCACTTCGCAAATGCGTCGCATAGGTGCTTCATGTGACTGGACTCGTGAAGCTTTCACCATGGACGACGACTTGTCCAATGCCGTGCAGGAAGTCTTTGTACAACTGCATGAAGAAGGTCTGATCTATCGCGGTAAGCGCCTGGTTAACTGGGATCCTGTGCTGCACACCGCCGTATCCGATCTGGAAGTGGTCAGTGAAGAAGAAGCCGGCCATATGTGGCATATGCGCTACGCGCTGGCCGATGGCAGCGGCGAGTTGGTGGTTGCTACCACGCGTCCGGAAACCATGCTCGGCGATACCGCCGTGGCTGTACATCCTGATGACGAACGCTACCAGGCCTTTATTGGTAAAGACATTCTCCTGCCGCTTTCCGGCCGTTTGATCAAAGTCATCGCCGACGATTATGTTGACCCGGAATTTGGCACCGGCTGCGTGAAAATCACACCAGCCCACGACTTCAATGACTATGAAATTGGCAAGCGTCACAACCTGGACATGATCAACATTTTCACCAGCGGCGCCAAGGTCAATAACAACGCGCCTGAAGCCTATCAGGGCCTGGACCGCTTCGCTGCCCGTGAAAAAGTGGTACAGGATCTGGATGCATTAGGTCTGCTGGTCAAGATTGAAGATCACAAGCTCAAAGTACCTCGCGGTGATCGCACCGGCGCGGTTATCGAGCCCTATCTGACCGACCAATGGTATGTGGCGGTAGAATCACTGGCAAAACCTGCCATTGATGCGGTGGAATCGGGTGAGATCCGTTTTATCCCAGAGAACTGGAACAAAACCTACTACCAGTGGATGTACAACATTCAGGATTGGTGTATCTCCCGTCAATTGTGGTGGGGACACCGTATTCCAGCCTGGTATGACGACAAGGAAAATGTCTACGTAGGTCGCAGCGAAGCTGAAGTACGTGCCAAGCACGGCCTGGCTGAGGATGTGGTACTGCGTCAGGACGAAGACGTACTGGATACCTGGTTCTCCTCGGCGCTATGGCCATTCGCTACGATGGGCTGGCCAGAGAAAACCCCGGAACTGGATACCTTTGTGCCCTCTTCCGTGTTGGTTACAGGTTTTGACATCATCTTCTTCTGGGTAGCCAGAATGATCATGATGACCAAGAAATTCACCGGCCGTATTCCGTTTAAAGAAATCTACATTACCGGCCTTATCCGCGACGAGCAGGGCAACAAGATGTCCAAGTCCAAGGGTAACGTATTGGATCCTATCGACCTGATAGACGGTATCGACTTAGAATCCTTGGTGGCCAAACGCACCGCCGGCATGATGCAGCCTCAACTGGCCGAGAAGATTGCCAAGCGCACCCGTGCCCAGTTCCCGGACGGTATTGCCGCTTACGGTACCGACGCGCTGCGCTTTACCTTTACCGCCATGGCGTCCACCAGCCGTGATATCAACTTCGATATGGGCCGGGTAGAAGGCTATCGTAACTTCTGCAACAAGCTGTGGAACGCCTCGCGCTTTGTGCTGATGAATACCGAAGAGCAGGATACCGGCGTCAATGGTGGCGAGCTGGAACTGAGCCTGGCCGATAAGTGGATATGGGCGCGCTTCCAGCAAACCCTGACGGCTTTCGAAGCGGCACTTAAAGATTACCGCTTTGACCTGGCCTCACAGGCTATTTATGAGTTTACCTGGAACCAGTTCTGCGACTGGTATCTGGAGCTGTCCAAGCCAGTACTGAATGCCGACACCAGCAGCGAAGCGCAAAAACGTGGCACCCGCCATACGCTGGTAAACGTGCTGGAGAGCCTGCTGCGTTTGATGCACCCCATCATGCCTTTTATCACTGAAGAAATTTGGCAGCGCGTAGCACCACTTTGTAAGGCTGATTACCAGGATAGCGACAGCATCATGCTGCAAGCCTTTCCGGTGCAAGATACCAGCCTGATTGATGAACAAGTACTAAGCGATATCGAATGGGTAAAACAAGTGATTGTTGGTGTACGTAATATCCGTGGTGAAATGGATATCAGCCCTAGCAAGCCACTGTCGGTGTTGTTGCGTAATGCAGGTAGTGAAGACAAGCGCCGTCTGGCCGATACCAAGCTGCTACTGAGCAAAATGGCGCGCTTGGAAAGCATCACAGTATTGCCCGAAGGAGAAAAGGGCCCTGCTTCTGCCACCGCCATTGTTGGTGAAATGGAAGTGATGATCCCCATGGCCGGCCTGATTGACAAAGACGCCGAGCTAGCTCGAATTGGCAAAGCGCTGGAAAAACTTCAGGCGGATATGGCCCGTACTCAGGGCAAGCTGAGCAATGACAGCTTTGTCAGCAAAGCGCCACCTGCGGTAATCGAAAAGGAGCAGGCCAAGCTAGCGGAGTTCCAGACTCAGGTAGATAAGCTGTTGGAACAAAAACAAACCATCGAAAACCTGTAACGCATTGCGTTAGTTATCTAAAAGCCCTGCTCTTTGCAGGGCTTTTTTATCTCACGGCTTAGTATCAGCATTCGCTCGCATCCGGCCAGATTTCCGTCTCACCGCAGTTTCAATCTATCGAAAATCCTCCCCCAGCAATAGGAGAATTGCGCTACTATCGAAGCGGATACAATAGCAATTATAAAAAGGACAAAGCGTGAAACGATTACTATGCATTCTGCTGGCTATACCGCTAAGCCTGCAGGCGACGACCGAACAGGATGAAGGCTACCGCTCCCCTCCGCAAATCATCGCCGATCTGGTGGATGCGCCCCGCGCTCCCGGCGTTACCGTTTCCGATGACAAGAAGTGGCTGGCCTTTATGGAAAGGCCAAGCACCCAAACGCTGGCCGAGTTGGCACAGCCAGAAGAAAAGCTGGCCGGTCTGAAGATTAACCCTACCATCTTCGCGCCCAGCCGGGCACAAGGTTATAAGGGCATTCGCATTAAGAGTGTGGATGGCAGCGTAGATACCACCTTAAACAATCTGCCCCAAGGTAAGATTATGGATGTGAGTTTTGCCCCAGACTCACAAAAATTAGCCTTCGTGCTAGAAAATGAGCAGGGGCTAACGCTTTGGGTTTACCACTTAGCCAACAAACGTCTGCACAAGGCCAGTGACCGCTTCATTAGTGCTTCACTGCGGGGTGAAAAATACCTATGGCTCGACGATTCAAGTGGTCTGTATACCAGATTAACGGTGGCCTCCGCTGATGCCCGCCCTAAACAGACACTGGCAGCCACTAAGCCAGTGATTCAGACCACAGACGGCAAAAAAGCAGCAGTACGTACCTATTCTGACTTACTTAAATCCCCATACGATGAAGCATTGTTTGAGTTTCTTACGCGCTCACAACTGGCCAGAATTGACCTGAGCGGCAAAGTTACGCTTCTCGGTGAAGCAGGGATGATCAGTGAATATGCCCCCTCCCCGGATGGCCAATATTTGTTGGTTTCACAGTTGCAAAAGCCCTTCTCATATATGGTGCCTTATAGCCGTTTCCCTGAGCTGATTGAAGTCTGGAATACCAGCGGCAAGGTGGTTAAAACCCTGGCCAAGCTGCCATCAGGTGAAACTATTCCGAAGGGCTTCGACTCGGTTCGTGAAGGCCCCAGGGATGTTCACTGGCGTGCCGATGTGGCTGCCACCTTGGTCTGGGCTGAAGCATTGGATGGCGGCGATATGAGTAAAGAAATCGCCCATCATGACGCGGTATACAGTTTGGCAGCCCCCTTCTCCGCTGAGCCAAGTGAAATGTTGCGCCTGGAGCGTCGCTATAGTGGCATTCAATGGGGAAATCAGAGTCTGGCCGTGGTCAGCGAATGGCGCTTCAGCGATCGCATGCTGCGTAGCTGGAAATTCCAGCCCGCCGATCCTAAAGCACAGTGGGTATTGTTCCAGGAGCGTTCCTACAACGACAGATACAAAGATCCCGGCAGTTTTGTTCGCCAGCGCAATCAATATGGCCAGTCGGTGATCAAAATAGACAATGCCAGCCAGGTTTACCTTAGTGGACGCGGTGCCTCTCCTCAGGGCAATGTGCCGTTTCTTGAGCGCTATGACTTTAGCAACGCCAATAAAGAGCGCCTCTGGCAATCTGAAGCACCTTATTATGAGCAGGTTATGCTGGTGCTGGACGATAAGGTCAGCAAGTTGCTGACCATGCGTGAATCACAAACAGAGCAACCTAATTTCTTTGTGCGCGATCTGAGCTCAGGCAAGTTGGATAAATTCAGTGATTTTCCACATCCTAGCCCAGGGTTTGTAGGGATCAGCAAAGAGCGTATTCAATACCAACGCGCCGATGGCGTCGCTTTAAATGGCACACTGTATCTGCCGCCTGGCTATGATAAATCTCAGGGGCCGTTGCCAGTGTTGATGTGGGCTTACCCGCGCGAGTTCAAAGATAAAGACGTAGCCAGTCAGGTAAAAGACTCCCCATATGAGTTTGTGCGGGTCAGCTACTGGGGCCCCATGCCTCACCTTGCACAGGGCTTTGCGGTATTTGACGATCCGACTATGGCCATTGTGGGTGACGGGGATGCCGAGCCCAACGACAGCTTCCGCACCCAACTGGTGCAAAGTGCCGAAGCGGCAGTGAAAACCCTGGTGGATAAAGGCATAGCCGACCCAAATCGCATCGCCATAGGTGGGCATTCTTACGGCGCCTTTATGGTGGCAAATTTATTGGCACACAGTGACCTGTTTAAAGCTGGCATCGCCAGAAGCGGTGCGTATAATCGCAGCCTGACGCCGTTTGGATTCCAGGGTGAAGAACGCAGTTTCTGGGAAGCGCAGGATGTTTATTCCACCATGTCGCCGTTTTTCCACGCTGAGAAAATCAACGAACCTATGTTGATGTTACATGGCGAGGATGATCCTAACTCGGGCACCTACCCCATGCAGTCTGAACGTATGTTTGCAGCCTTAAAAGGCCTGGGTGGAAAAGCTCGGCTGGTGATGCTGCCACATGAGCAGCATGGCTACCGGGCACGAGAGTCATTGCTGCATATGCTGTGGGAGCAACATCAATGGCTTGAAACACACGTTAAAACAGCGAAATAGTTTATATGGAGGGCTTATGCCCTCCTTTTGCCTGACGGCGAAAAATCGGTCATAAAAATTAACACACTGATATTTATAGAGTTTTGAGGTATCTGTGAAGATCAGTCATATATTCTGCGCCAATCTGGCGTTTACTTGTTTGTTTTTGGTGTACTTTGAGCTGAATATTCCTTTTCTATTCAGCGCCATGATGCTGTTGTTTATCCCGTTACGCTACTTTCGAATGAGTCGTAATGGTTTCACCAACGCCGTTTGGTTTCTATTTTACAGCGCCACACCAGCCTTTATAGACTTTACCATGCTGGCCATAAGTCCCATGGAGGAGCTAGTGGCAATTGCCCTGATTATATTGGCCATAACCTATTTGTATTTTTTCTTTGGTCGCTTCGGCGTACACAGAATTAAATTGGAGCACGCAAAATGAGTATCCAGCGCATTAATCCTGGGAAACGCATGTCGGATATTTGTATTCACAATCAGACCGCATACTGGGCAGAGGTGCCGGAAAATCTGCAAGCAGATATCGAAGTACAAGCCCAAGACCTATTAAAGCTGGCGGAAGGTACGTTGGCACAAGTAGGTAGCAGCAAAGCAGGGCTTATCAGTGCCACCATCTATTTGAAGGATAGAAGCCTGTTTGATGGCTTCAATAAGATATGGGATGCCTGGCTACCTGAGGGCCAAGCGCCGGTAAGGGCCTGCATTATTGCCGAGCTGGTGAACCCGGACATGCTGGTTGAGATAGTCTTTACCGCCGCGACTGGCGACCAATAATCCCCATCGGGCCGAGCCCCCGCTCGGCTTGAACACTTTCACTAGAGTGCCTTTTTGGTTGGCATTACCACGTTGGCAAAAATCAAGCCTGCCACCAAAGACATAAAGATCAGGAAGGTTTCCTGACCTACATGCTCGGCGTGCACGAAGTCCTGCCCTGAAACAAAGGAATTCAAACCTATATAGGTCTTTGAGCCAGGCACCAATACAATCAACCCCTGCATCACCACGATACTCGCCGGCGCATTGGCCAAGCGGGTAAAGAGGTTAGAATATACCCCCACCGCAAAAGCCCCCACAAAGGTAGCCAGCCCGTGTTCCAGATAAGGGGCACTGAAAATACTCGCACCGTAGGCGATAAAACCCGACAGTAAAGCCCAGGGTGCGTGCTTAAGACGGATGCGGAAGATAACAATCAAAGATGTGCAGAGCAGTAAGATAGCCAGCCAGGCCATCCATCGCGGTAAAGGCTCAGCAGGCACAAACTCGGCTTGGCCAAACATACCGAAGCCAAAAGCAATGCCGAGAAACGCCCCAAAGTACAATTTAAACAGCAGCATAATGGCATCCATCACCCTGGCGGTACCTGATACCAAATGCCGAGAAGAAAGCTCTGCCAATCCTAATGCCAAGGCCAGGCCGGGTATAAACACGATAATGGAAGACAACACCACCAAACGGATATTGATACTGGCATCCAAATAACTGCTAATGGCACAAGCCAGCAGGCCCGCTGTCATCGCAACCATAGGCTCCAACATGTGGGTGACGCGACGTGATTTACTAGCCCACAGCACCCAGCAGTACACCACTAAGCCAATCAGGCTGGACCATAAGACATCATGCCAGCCGGAGCCCAGCAACATAGCAAAGGCGCCACTGGATAAACAGAATGCACCACCAGTCGCCAAAAGGTTGTAAGGGTTAGGCAGGGCGTCAATTTCATCCAGAAGCTTGTCTGCCTCTGTCAGCGTCAACTTGCCTTCCAGCAACTGTGTCACCAACTCATCGGTACGCGACAGGGAGCCCAGGTCCAGCTCACCTGGCTGTACTCTGGCGGCATGCGTATACTCATCCTCGTGCTTATCGCTCCAGATCACAAAGGTCAGTGACGTCGGCGTGGAGATAAATGATGCATGTACGCCCAGATAAGTAGCGACTTCGGTAAGGTGCGCTTCCTGACGAAAGGCTGGCGTACCGTATTTATGCAGCATTTTGCCAAGCTTAACGATAAAACGTCTTATCTGAATAAAATCGGCCTTATGCACCTTACCTGTTCCTCAATAACTAACTGTCTTGCCTGCCTCGGATAGGCTTAGTTAGCTGATATCCAAGGAAAAGGGGCTAAATCGGGCGCGGATTGTAATGTCAGTGCCCCGCACATACAACGCATATTTTTTATACAATTCGCATTAGCCTGACTAATTCTACGCGCTGCCAAACAAAAAACGTCTGATCGATATCAGTATTCCCGTATATTCAAGCGAATACCACTATCTATTTCTGCAGTCATTCCCAAGAATAACCAATGCAATCAAAGCGTTGACTGCAAATTAAATTGTTTAGCAAAAGGAACAAACATGACCTTCGGTGAAAGGATAAAGCAACTACGTAATGAAACCGGCCTGAGTCGGCTGCAACTGATTTCAGAGGCAGATACTGAACCATCATACTTATCCGGGGTATGGGGCTGATGTTTTGCTAGTTATGGACACCAATTGACATAGTAGGCACCCGTTTTGTATCTGTCCGCCCTAAAAAGCCGGCCAAAGCTGAACATCCACCACGGTCAGCGTTCAAATTGACCCATTACGGGAATGCTGGTTCAATCAAATTAACCGGCAGCGCAGTTTTCAGCGGCTTCCGTAATACATGTATCAATGGAAGAAGGGGTATACAAATGGGAATCTCATCACAACCGGTCTGGACCACAGAGCCGCAAGCAAGCTATCAAATTAACTCAACCGCCATCAGTGCTAACGGCCAAGTATGTGTGCTTGGCACTTCTCAGGAATATGGTAATGGTGACTTCTCGGTGTTTTGTTATAACCAAAGCGGTACGCTGCTCTGGCAAGATAAGATCGGCGAAGATATCTACCAGGGTGTGTACTGGGTTGCGGTAAGCGGCAATGGTCAGTTCGCGGCAGCAGGTGGCACCCTTAGTCAGCAAGGTACGGATACCGGCTTTCTGTATGCTTACGACAGCGCTACTGGCAAGCGTTTGCTGGATTTGCAAACCCAAAGCAGGGTGAATCAGGTTGCACTATCTGAAACCGGCGAAACACTGATCGCCGTGGCCGGTAATCAATTGCTACTCTGCGTTTTGAGAAATGGTCAGTATCAGCTAACAGACCAATATATTTATACTGACCAGTATTGCCAAAGCTGCCAGCTAAGTGCGGATGGTTGCACCGCCGTTGTGGCAACTACTCGCAGTTATGATGTTACCGAAGGTGCGGCAGGCACCGTCGGCCACTTTCCTATCTATGGGGACAAACTGCAATCTCCCGCCCTTTACCAGGCTGAGGCAGGATTGCAGCGGGTGGCGATAAGTTATGATGGAACTTGGTGGGCAGCGGCCAGCCATGACGGTAAAGCATTGGCATTTTGCCTTGAACTTCCCACACACCCTGCCTGGTGCTATCAACCCGAGGACTTTACGCTTTCCGTTGCTTACGCTATTGCCATTCAAAAAGGTGTCGATGGCGCGGTTTACCTGGTGTATGGCGTCAACCTTGCAGAGGAAAGCCACGGTTGTTTATTCGCGGTGAAGTCAGCCCCCAGTATTCCATGCACACCAATGGCTATATGGCAAAAAAGCACTCAGTATGATCCAAACCCTGGCGTAAACATGGATAGTCAGGCAATCTATGTAACGGCAACGGACGGTCAGCCTGAAAAATCAGGGCAGGAAACGCCGGGGAATTTTTACCTGATCGACGTGCAACGTGGTGAAACCTGTTGGCAGCTTCCCACATCTCTGATGAATTGGCCCATGGCCATTAGTGCTGATGCCAATGCCATATTTGGCGCCAGTGACAACGGTCGCGCCTATTATTGGTCGTCATCTGAAGGGTAATCTATTGCGTGAATCTCCTGCCTCGGGCAAGTTTCATCTGAAGTCAGTTACCAGCAACCATCTACTGGATAGCCGGGAGATGCTGCGCAGCCTTGCACTAGGCGGAGCCTGGCTATTATTATGGCGGCTCGCGGTTCTGATGGAATATGCCCCACATGCCAGTATCTGGTTTCCTCCGGCCGGCCTGAGCTTTGCTGCCTTTCTGATTTTAGGCCTGCGGGCCTTGCCCGTTGTCATGTTATGCAGCTTGATTGCCACCTTCTGGGTTGACGATCTATACCAGATGCAACAATCCTGGGTACAACTTGCGTACACTGGGGTATTATTCGGCGCCGCCCATAGCTTTTCCTACTACTGCGGAGCTGCACTGCTAAAGCAGTTGATACGCCGCTCATTTAGCGATGCCCTACCGAAGATCATCCTCAGTTTCCTGATTCTCGGCACCCTTTCTTCTTTGCTGGCGGCCTTAACGGGTACACAAGTACTGGCAGGCAGCGGATTGATTGAGCCACAGGACGCCGGTGCCATTTGGCTCCCTTGGTGGATTGGCGATATGGCCGGTACCATTGTTTTGACACCGTTATTTATTGGTTTGCTGAGCTGGCGTTACCCTCTGATTGAAAGCTGGTTAGGCGGATTAGATTTCCAACGCAGCGGCGAAGGCATGTATGGCTTTTTAAGTAAGCTATTGATAAGTACATCCCTACTTACCTTAACCATGTTGCTGGCTGCCAAGTTCCGTTATTCAGAAGTGTCCTTCGCCGTGTTCTTTTTGATCATTCCACAAATGTGGATTGTCTACACAGAATCTGCCTTTCGTGCAGCACTAAGTCTGGCGGTATTCAGCATATTAACGGCAATTTGGGTAGCTGCCCTGTCTTTGATGGATTTCGCACTGGTATACCAATTTGCCATTTGCGTCATTTCCGCCAGTGCCTATTTCGGGCTGGCAGTGCCCGTTCTAACCGCACATAACAAACAACTGCGGGAGCTAGCCCTCAATGACAGTCTGACTAAAGTCGCCAGCCGCCTGTACTTCTTCGAACGAGCAGAACAGGAAGTAGCAAGAGCGAAACGCTATGGACACCCCATATCTTTGCTGGTATTCGATATAGATCATTTCAAACAGATTAATGATCAGTTTGGCCATACAGCAGGAGACAGCGCATTGATCGCTGTCGCGGATACCATCAGCAAAGGACTACGTCAGTCCGATATACTGGGCCGGTTTGGTGGCGATGAATTTTTACTTTTGTTGCCTGGGACCGCCCTTGATAAAGCCAGTGAAACGGCAGAGAGACTGCGTCAGGCACTACAGGCAGTTAAGGTGGATGGTACCCGACATTTTCTTTCAGGCAGCTTTGGTATTGTGCAAATCGAACCCAGCGAAGATTTTCAGGAAGCCTTTGAACGCGCAGATAAATGCCTGTTAAAGGCTAAGAAAGCTGGCCGCAATCAGATATTCAGCGACCAGCGCTAAAGGAAACCTTAGTTCAAAGAATCATCCTGCCAATACTTGGTGCCTTTAATGGTCGCTTGCAGGGCTAACCCCGCTTCTGTTAGTTGATAAATTTCAACATCGTCGGCGACAATTTCCGCCGCTGCAGCGCCGCCCTTATCATCGGCCTTGGCGGCAGCATCTGCATGGGCTCCGACCATCCAGCCGCTTTCCACAAAACGGTCAAAGGCTTTACGGGTTTTAAAAATATACACCGCCCGAAAATCCTTCACACCCAGTCCTAAACCAATCCCTGCCTCCCCCATTTTCATATAGATGTCTTTGCCACTGGCATTGTCATGCGCCAACCCATAACCACCAGAAAAACTGGCAAGGATGACATTCACATTGGCGTTACTAAACACCGCATAACCAGGTGCACTAGCCATCTTCTGACGGATATTGGACTGATGCTTTTGCACAGATGACACGGTTTCCTGAACCATTTTTTGTACTTCTGCACGACGCTGGCCAACAGTTTCTTGCGATGTCGATGTGCAAGCAACAAGCAGCAGAGCGATGACAACTGAGCTAACAAGTCTAAACATTGTTGGTTTTCTCTCTTTCGTTGAATACAGAGTAAACAGCATAAGCAGCAGAAAAAAACTTGCAAGTAAGCTGCCCACCACCTAAAGTGATATCACATTGATATCATATAGAGTCAAAAAATGATTAAAGAGAAAACTGGATTTTCACTTAATGGTTATGTGGTAATCGCCATCTTGCTTGCCGTACTCGTCATTGCTATACCCCAAATAGGTAAGCTAACAGATGTCACTTCCATCATTAGTCTTGTGCTGCTGGGTTTGAACACAGGTGCCCTGGCTGGCTTTATGATGGTACAACCCAACCAGGCCAAAGTTATGACCTTGTTCGGTGCCTATGTTGGTACGGTCAAAAAGAACGGACTGCGTTGGACTGTCCCACTATTTAACCGCCGCACGGTGTCACTACGTATCCGCAACTTCGAGAGCGGCAAGATCAAGGTAAATGACAACCAGGGTAATCCCATCGAAATCGCCACCATAGTGGTATGGTCGGTCAGCGACAGCGCAGAAGCGGTATTTGAAGTCGATGACTACGAAAGTTTTGTCAATATTCAGAGCGAATCTGCTCTGCGCAATATGGCCAGTTCTTACCCATACGATCCACAGGAGGAAGATGCCATTGCCCTTCGCAGTCACCCTCAAACCATTTCTGACAGCCTGAAGAAAGAAATTCAGGATCGATTGGATAAGGCCGGCGTAACAGTACATGAAGCCAGAATCAGCCACCTGGCCTACGCCCCGGAGATTGCCAGCGCTATGTTGCAACGCCAGCAGGCCAGTGCCATCGTTGCGGCGCGCACGCGCATTGTGGAAGGGGCTGTCGGCATGGTGGAAATGGCATTGGATAAACTGCGTGAAAAAGACGTTGTGGAGCTAGATGAAGAGCGTAAAGCAGTGATGGTTAGCAACTTATTGGTAGTGCTGTGTGGCGATAAGCATACTCAGCCAGTGATCAATGCTGGCAGCCTTTACTAGCCTGAGCTTACTGGCGGTGGTAACCACCCTTACCGCCGCTGAATCAGCGTATAATAAGATTAAACCAGCAGTGGAGACATCTTGCGACGTCGTTGTTCTAATGGCCCCACACCAGTTTGAACATATCGACTACATAGTCACCACTGACCGCTATGGAATTTGTTACCCATCAGTTACGAGCCAATTTTAAGGTATAAGTTTGTCTAAGAAAGCCTATCCACTTCGCATTAATGCCGACGTCCTTGCCGCTATGCAGCGCTGGGCAGACGATGAGCTGCGTAGCCTGAATGCGCAAATAGAGTATGTACTTCGCGATGCATTAGTGCGCCAGGGTAGGGTCAAGCTAGTGCAAAAAGTCGTTACAGAGGTGGAAGAAAAATCGCCGGATAGCCCACAGGACGAGTAAAAAGAAGAAAGCACAAAAACCAAATCATCTGGCACGGCTTTTGAATTGATAAGGTCATTCAGCCTCGAGCAACAGAATTTTGACGGAGTGTCCGATGACCACTAAAGCCTTGATCAATAACATTGAAAAGTTATCAGTAACCTTGAATGAAGGTCAGCTTATTCAGTTTTTGGATATTATGGATGCTATGGCCGCCTTACTGGCGGAAGCTCAAGGGCAGGACGTTGCTAAACAGGTCCAAAGTCAGGCCGAGTTCTCAACAATAGTCCCAGTGGGAATTCACTAGATCAAGAACACGGCCAGGGGGGAGTTACTCGACGAAGTACGTACCCCAACCGTCATAGTGCACATCATGCTTATCGGCAATGGCCAGCAAGGTGTCAGTGTCTTTGTTGATAACGTCCAGCTCCAGCGGGCGTTCAATGACCGCGTCAAAACAGAACAAGGTACCGCCGTCGTCCAGCACCAACTCTTCGGCATCCCCCACCTCAAAGCCCGCCTTAAAAGCGTCAACCGCGGCCTTTTCCAGGCGGTCAAAGTTATCGCTGGCAAAATGATACTCAATGGAATGCGGCAATTCGGCATTGCTGCCGTCATTTAACAGCGCTTCAATGGTTTCCTGATTGAATTCATACCATTCGTTAAGTTCGGCACTCATTGTTGTGTCCCATCAGTAGTAAATTGCCCGCAGTCTAGCTTGCTTTTGCGCTATCGCCAATCAACATCAAGACTTGGCTTCCAGTTCGGCAACTTCTTTGTTCAGTTGGTCAAGCTTGTCCTGCATTTGCTGATAAAAATACTGTGTCCATTCTTTCAACTCGCGGCTGTCATCCAGTACCACAGGCCCGGTAACATCAACCAGTACCACGCCATTGTTCCAGCGGTTCCACTTAATTTTATTGTGTAGTTCGCTGGCACAAATCATACATACAGGTTCGTTAGTTTCCCGGGCAATTCGGAATGCCCCGGTTTTAAACGGCAGTAGCCCACGTCCATTGCTGCGTGTACCTTCAGGAAAGATCCACACAGATATACGACGTTGCTTAATTTTACGAATGGTTTGTTTAAGGGTACTGCTGGCTTTACTGCTATTTAGCCTGTCAATCAGGATATTGCCCGACAACCAATACATCTGCCCCATTAAAGGCACCCACACCAGGCTCTTTTTACCAACAGTCACAGTGCCTGGCTGAGTGGCAGCGCAGATAGTAATTAAGTCATAACTGTTCTGGTGATTACCAATAAACACATATGGGCCACCGGCTTTTACTTCCTCTGCAACCCGCACCACAACCCGCACGCCCAATAAACGTGAAATACCCGCATACAGTCGGGCGCCGTGATGCACATTGTCACGATGAAACGGCCTGACCAGACAGATCAATAACAACAACAGATTAACGACGACGAAATAGAGCAAAACCAGCGGGATACGAATCAGAGCAAGCACAGCAACACCCAAGAATCAATCAGGTCGCAGAGTATACCCTTTTTCATCCGTGAGGATATCTGATCAGTAATATCCATCTTGGTATCAGCAGGATGCTCAGCCATTTAGGCAAAGCGCGTCAAAGGTGATGAAACTATCTCACAGTCCGATTACACTCTGTGACACAAGATAGTTTCGCTGATGATGCGAAGAGTAAGGCAGCAGCATGCAGACATTCCGACATGATGATTTGGACAACGATATCCTTAATGACCTGTTAGAGGAGATCAACGAGCTCTATGAGGCCAGCGAACAAACGCTGATGGAATTAGAGCTGCAACCTCAGGATAACGAACTGCAACGTGCACTGTTTCGCTCTATTCACACTATCAAAGGGGATTTGGGCTTAGTCAATTTCACCCCCATGATCCCCTTACTCCAGCATGTTGAAGATTTGCTGGATTACCTGCGTAAAGGGCAGATTCGCTACACCAGCACCATGAGCGACCTGGTATTGCTAACCATGGACAGGGTAAAGCTCTTTGTACAAAGTTGCATTAAGTCCGGTAGCGCCCAATACGACGAAGGCCTTTATCAGCTGCTGGTTAAACAAATCGCCCGCATTAAACCAGATAACCCCCAAGAGCATGAGAAGCTGCTGGCTGAGTCAGTGTTGTTACTGGACCCAACTCTGGATGCCCATCCTTCTGCTTCACAAGCACCTGTGGCAACAACAGAGAAAAGCAGCGGCGATGCACTGGATGACATTGGTCTGCATGGCGACCATGATGACGATGAACATAGGGATATTATCTTCTTCCGGGAATTGATGGAGCCGGTGGAGCGCCGCTCTCAGTATTGGCGTGGACGAGGTGACCGTATTGCCAGGTTGGCGCTCTATCTGAATAAACTCAAAGGCAATCCAGTTGACCCCAACCAGTTGGCGGTGGCTTGTTATGTTCATGACTTTGGCATGGCTTTTATGCCATTAAAAGTACTGCACAAGAATACCCCGTTGGAGCAAGCTGAATTTAATCTGATGCGCTCTCACGTTTATAAAAGTGCACGATTACTTGAACACCTTGATCAGTGGAATGAGGCACGTAAAATCGTTATCCAACACCATGAACGCATTGATGGTTCTGGTTACCCTTTGGGTCTAAAAGATGCGGATATTTGCGAAGGTGCCAAGCTTCTGGCGATTGTTGACACCTTTGATGCCCTGACCCACGCCCGCGCCCATGACACTCACACAAAGCGCCCGAAAAAGCGTGCGGTGATGGAGATCAACCGCGTTGCCCCCGGTCAGTTTTGTCCCAACTGGATAATGGTATTTAATCAAGCCATGGCCAGTCTGCTGCTCAGACAAGAATAAGGTAAACATCAATAGCCGTAGCTCTCTACCTTCTATTGAGGGCCAAACTTGCCTTCCAAGCCAGCTAGCAATTTGGCGGGAGAGTATAGTTCGCCCCCCTTTATTACCAGTTTTACATTACGAATAACGCCAGGGTCAGCAGATAAGTCACCTTCAAGTATAACCAGATCTGCCAAGTATCCCTCGCCTATACGGCCAACCTCCTCCCCTATGCCAAGGGCTTCCGCTCCATTTGCAGTAGCAATTTCTAATGCTTCATGCACACTAAAGCCAGCTTCGACCAGCAGTTCAAATCCTCTTTGGTTGCCATAGCCGGGCAGCACATGTCGTCCGGGATCCGGCCCCATTACAAGCCGCCCTCCGGCCTTAGAGAATTGCACTTCAAAGGCCATTAGTTTACCTAAAACAGAGGGAGGTAGTTGACCGCCGGTTTGTCTAAGGCGATGCTGACGTGTTTCGTATTGCTCCCGCCAGGTCTCAGACAAAAGCACCAGACTGCGCTCATCTGCCTGTGGGCGATGAGCAAAATGGGATTCAATAATCGCCAAAGTTGAAGATAAGGTGACCTGCTTTGCGACCAGCAGGTCGATTAGCAGTTTTATTCTTGGATCATCCATTTCCAATCCGGCCAATGTAGACCGGGTCGAGATACATTGGCCTGTAGTCTTCTCCGCAATAAAGTCTGAAGCAGAGATTAAACCATGTTCGATACTGTCTATACCTAACCGAGCTGCTTCACTAAATGTGAGAGAACATAAATGGCCGGTTACCTTACGTCCTAGCTTATGAGCCTCATCGATCACTGCCTCGGCAATATGAGGTTGAATATGGCGATATAGCTTAAACCATGTTGCCCCAGACGCGGACCAATCGCGAACCAGCTGTCTAGCCTCATCCGGTGTCTTCGGTTTGGCCATTGGCCCGTTACCATCTGGCCCAGTAAGATAGGGGGCCGTTGGGAAAATTCTGGGGCCTGCAACGTCCCCCGCTCTAATGGCTTCAGTTAACGCCAGTTCTGACGAAAAATCAGCACTTCCGGCGGTCTGCACTGTAGTTACGCCGCTGGCCAACCACAATCTGGAAGCGCTTGCCCCCATAAAGGTCTGTCCTGGCATATGGGTATGGTCATGCATGCCAACAAGACCAGGAATAACTGTATGGTTTGGCAAGTTCAGTGTCTTTACATGTTCGGGCACAGATACATCAGGACCAGGGCCAATCTTTGAGATTCGGCCATCCTCTAACAGAATGGTTTGCGCCCGCAGGACACCCTTGCTGCTCAGGACGTCGACACCTATTAGCGCAACAGACTGACGAGGCATGACCAAGTACTCTTCCGCTTTGTGTGCAGCTAAAGCAAATGTCGCGCAGCACCAAAATAGCGCAAATCTAATTCCAGATCTTATCAATCCCCCTGGCAATTTCCCCCCTGATACATTCATCAATATAGGCACTGGTAGCTTAGCGGTTTCAAATTGGCCAAGCTGCCAGATCTAATCCCCTTTTTTCTTATTCAGCTCGCGGTCATAGCTAAGGCGTTTAGCCGCATCCAATGTCAGCATCTGCATAAACACCTTTGCCTCAGCATCACTGCCAGTAGGTGCGCCGGATTCACCACCACCGAAAACATAGGTCGGTACCTGGCGGCGGGCGAAGGCGTCGGCCCAGAGCTGCTGTATCTTCACTTCGGCGTCCAGTTTTTGTGCCAAGGCATTGTCGGCCTGCAATATAACCTTTTTCTGGTAAGCTTCGGCTTCCGCTAAGGTACGTACCGTTTCAGCTTCTATCATGGCTTTCTCCAGCTCAATCTGCGCTGTTTCCTTACTGATAGCGGCTTGATCTCGCAGTTTCTGTGCTGAGGTAATAGCTAATTGCTTGTCAGTTTCAGCATCAGTGGTTTTCTCAATTTGCTCAACCTTAGCTTTAGCCTGGCGTTCCGCCACTTCGCGCTCTCCCCTTGCGATAGCAAGCAAACGCTGCTCTTCTTCCTGTACCCGCTGTTCCCGGGCAATAGCACGATCAGCCGATGCCTTTTGTTTTAATTGCATACGTTCAACAAATTTGTTGTTGGGGCGCATGTCGGTTACCAAAGCCGATACCACGGTAATCCCGAAGTGCTGGAAACGCTGCTCTTTGCGCTGCGGTTGACCATCCGCATTCAGAATTTTCTTCACGGTAAATATGGTTTTACTGTCTTCACCATACTCTTCCTGCTGCGTACCCAAGGCAACATTAGCGCTGCCGGCCGCTCGTTTCATGGAGCTGACCGTTTCTTCCTGACGCTTTACCAGAAAAATGCCACGACTCATTTGATTCTCAAATTCAGAGTTAAACTGAGTACGGCCGCCTGAGTAGTACTCCTCCGCTGTCATTAGTGACGCATTAGCCTGCAGGGTTTCCTTAAAAGCCGGCATTAAAGCGGTACGCAGCAAATTTTCCGGCGAACGGTATTCATGGGCAAGTTTAAGAAAAGACTGTTGGTCGGTTGGCATCGAAAAGCGCACTGTCGCTTCGGCGTGGGCGTCAACCTGGTCCAGAAACATAATGCTCATAGGCGGTAGGGTAGCGGACGCATTATCTGAGTCTTTTTCCGGGTGAATATCATCAGCGTCTGCACCTCGCACAGATTGAACAGTCATCGCACGTTTCCACGAGTTATATCGGCCAAAAGGAAAGAATTGGTAACCGACATCGGTGACAACCTCTTCATTGCCTGTCACAGTGCGGACGTGATAGATGTAACCAGGCTCAGCATAAAACACCGAGTTAGAAATGAAGGCGAAGATCAGGATTAAGCTGGCAATGACAGCACCGGCTTTGACTGCTATTGATTTAGGAAAAACGAATTTATTGGCAAGCTCAGACATAGACCCTTCCCTGATTTAAATTTAATAGTCTGCCGCCGCAATCCAGCGGCTTTGTGCATGGAAGATAGCAGTACCTATCGGCTTTCTTCAATATTAATTTGTGCTTAACATGAATTTGAATGCCTGAGCCAAGGGAGACAAGGGGCGCTGCTGAAGCTGCAATAAAAACAAGGGACGATACAGACTCTTGCTCCAGGCTGTATCCAGAACTTGCAGACGCCCCAGAGTAAGTAATTCCTCACAAACTTTCAGTGGCAGAATAGACAGCCCCAGCCCCGCGGCCACAGCGCGTGCGATCCCCTCATTGCTGCCAATTTCCAGGCTTGATTCAGGCACTATGCCAGCATCCTGAAGGTGTTGCTCCATCCAGCTTCGGGTACCTGAGCCGGGTTCCCGCCACAGCCAACGCAACCTATTCAGATTTTTACCATTTACTTGCCAATCTGCCGGGCAAACCAGTTTCAACGGCTCATCATACCAATGGCTGACGGCAATCCGAGGGTCGCTGACTTGCCCCTCAACCAGTGCCAAATCTAACCTGCAATCCAGCAGTGCCTGGCAGATTTCCTCGGTATTGCCCGACATAGCGCTCACCTGAACATCTGGATACTGGGCACAAAATCTCGTAAAAACGTCCGCTAACCAATATCCAGCAATGGTGCTGCTCGCGCCCAGATGAAGATGGCCGCGCTGGCAATCAAGCCGGGCCTGCAAGTCATCAATAGCAGCGCGCTCCAACGCAAAGATACCTTTGGCATGTTCCAGCAAAGCCCGGCCATGCTCAGTTAGCTGCCATTGACGCCGTCCTCTCAGAGAGGCACTGGTGCGCTCCAGTAAGGCCAGGCTCAATTGGCTTTCCAGCTCCGTTACGCCTTTTGATACGGCGGGTTGGGTGATAGCCAATTGCTCAGCGGCGCGGGAAAAGCTCCCGAGTTCCGCCACATGCATAAAGATCCTGAGTAGATGCAGATTCAAATACATAACTACAACTCATATTTTTATGAAATTAATACATTATTCTTATATAAAATACCGTTCTAAGATATACCAATGTTCTCCAAAGGAGATGTTGTATGTCGCTTTCTCTGCCTATTTCTCGCCTCAGCCATATTGCCGCCCTCCTGTTACTTGGATTACTCAGTTGGGCATGCATTACTGCTAATCAACTTGGCTGGGTGACGGCATCACCGCTTATGCTGGCAATATTGCTGGGTATGGTGCTAGGACACTTTGGCTATCAGCACCTGGAAACCCGATTCAGTAACACAGTGCAGTGGGCTAAAGGGCCCTTGCTGCGCCTCGCCATCGCTCTATACGGCTTTCGTTTAAGCCTGGACCAGATTCAGCAGGTCGGAATCAGTGGCGTGCTCTTAGCAGCCTTGATTCTAACCATCACCATCAGCACAGCGCTATGGCTGGGTAAGAAGCTGGGACTGGATAAGCAAACCAGTCTGCTGGTGGGGGCAGGTAGTGCTATCTGCGGCGCAGCGGCGGTGCTGGCCTGTCAGTCACAGCTCAAAGCCAGTGACGAAAAAGTCTCAGTTGCCATAGGCTGTGTGGTATTGTTTGGCAGCCTGGCCATGCTGTTCTATCCCTTGGCGTATGCCTTACTACCTGTCACTGAGCACCAGTTGGGTTTGCTGATTGGCGCTACCGTGCATGAAGTCGCTCAAGTCGCGGCCGCTTCCGGTGCCATCAATGAACCTGTGCAACAGGTGGCCGTTATCGAAAAGATGCTACGGGTGATGCTACTCGCCCCCTTTTTACTGTGGCTTGGCTGGTTTCATCAAAGTGAGCCGCGCGAAGAGGGTACAAGGCTGCATATCCCCTGGTTTGCGCTGGGCTTTCTGGCTTGTAGTTTAATTAGCTCCGCGGATTGGCTGTCAGGTGATAACCTCGCGGCGATTAGGTACGCCGACGAGCTGATGCTGACTATGGCTATGCTGGCATTGGGGCTAAACACCCGCATTACTGATGTCGTAAAAGCAGGGCGCCGCCCCTTGCTGATGGCGGCGGCGCTATTTGTGTTGCTGATTGGCGGTGGACTAATCCTGACCCTGGCTTTAACTTAAATCCAGGGTCGGAGCGTCATTGCCCGGCTCTTCGGCCTCTACGGCGGTTGCTTTACCGTCGGGCAATATCACCTCAATCCCATCTACACGTTGCAAGCCACGGGGTAGTTTATGCCCTCTACGGCCTCGTTCTCCCTGGAAGTGACTAAGATCTTCCGCACTTAAGGTCATGCCGCGTTTGCCTGCCAGCACCTTAACCTGAGCACCGTCCGGCACCACGGCCAGCACCTTTACGTACTCTTCACGGGCCTGAGCTTTGGCAGAAGGAATACTGATGATCTTATTTCCCTTCCCTTTACCCAACTCAGGTAAATCCTTGAGCGGGAACATCAGCATCCGCCCCTCATTGGAGATAGCCAGGCAGTAATCGCTTTGTAAGTTGCGTACACGCTGCGGCGTAATCACTTTGGCTGCCATAGGCAGACTCAGGTAGGCCTTACCAGCCTTGTTCTTACTGACCATGTCAGCGAACTTGCCAATGAAGCCATAGCCAGCGTCTGACGCCAGTAAATACTGGTCGTCATCATTGCCCATCACCACATGTTCAAAGCTCTCACCGCCAACAATATTAAAGCGACCGGTTAATGGTTCGCCCTGACTACGGGCGGATGGCAAGGTATGGGCATCACAGGCAAAAGTTCGCCCTGAAGAATCCAGGAACACGGCCTGTTGATTGCTACGCCCTTTCGCCGAGGCCAGGTACTGGTCACCTGCCTTATAGCTAAGACCAGGGGCATCCACATCATGGCCTTTGGCACAGCGTGCCCAGCCTTTTTCGGACAGAACGATGGTTACCGCTTCCGAGGGCACTAGTTCTTTTTCCGACAGCGCCTTGGCTTCAACCCGCTGAATGATAGGTGAACGGCGGTCGTCACCATAATGTTCGGCGTCTGCCAGGATTTCTTTCTTAATCAGATTTTTAAGCTTGGTGTTAGAGCCAAGAATCGCCTGCAGTTTGTCACGTTCAATGGCTAATTCATCCTGCTCACCGCGGATCTTCATTTCTTCCAGCTTAGCCAAGTGACGTAACTTCAACTCAAGAATAGCTTCGGCTTGTTTATCACTTAGCCCAAATCTGGCCATCAATACGGCTTTAGGCTCCTCTTCGGTGCGGATGATGTGAATGACTTCATCGATATTCAAAAAGGCAATCAGTAAACCTTCCAGAATATGCAGTCGGGCCAACACCTTTTCCAAACGATACTGCAAACGACGGGTCACTGTATCGCGACGAAACTCCAGCCATTCACTGAGAATAGTGCTCAGGTCTTTGACTTTGGGCCGGTTGTCCAGACCAATCATATTCAGATTGACCCGATAACTCTTTTCCAAATCCGTCGTCGCGAACAAATGCTGCATCAACTGTTCTACGTCAACCCGGTTAGAGCGCGGTGTTATCACCAAACGAGTGGGGTTTTCATGGTCGGATTCATCGCGTAAATCACTCACCATGGGCAGCTTTTTGGCCTGCATCTGAGCGGCGATCTGTTCAAGAATCTTGCCGCCTGACGCCTGATGCGGCAACGCAGTAATCACCACTTCGCCATTTTCTTCACCGTATACAGCTCGCGCCTTGATGGAGCCCCGACCCGACTCGTAAATCTTCTGAATCTCATCCCTAGGCGTAATAATCTCAGCTTCAGTAGGATAATCCGGGCCATGCACAAATTGCATCAGCTCTTCAACCTGGGCCTTGCCGTTATCCAGCAAGTAGGCACAAGCCTGCGCCAGCTCGCGTAAGTTGTGAGGCGGAATATCGGTGGCCATACCTACCGCAATGCCTGTTACGCCGTTCATCAGAATATGTGGTAAGCGGGCTGGCAGCACTTTAGGCTCTTTAAGGGTGCCGTCAAAGTTGGGTACCCAATCTACCGTGCCTTGTCCGAGTTCACTTAGCAGCAACTCACTGTAGCGGGATAAGCGCGCTTCGGTATAACGCATGGCGGCAAAAGATTTGGGATCATCTGGCGCTCCCCAGTTGCCCTGACCATCCACCAGCGGATAGCGGTAGGAAAATGGCTGGGCCATCAGCACCATGGCTTCATAGCAGGCGGAATCACCATGGGGGTGGAACTTACCCAATACATCACCCACAGTACGGGCAGATTTCTTGTACTTGGCGGTCGCGCTCAGTCCCAGATCAGACATAGCGTAAACAATGCGACGCTGTACAGGTTTAAGGCCATCACCAATATGTGGAAGTGCCCGATCCATGATGACGTACATTGAATAATTCAGGTAGGCATCTTCGGTAAAACGCCGCAGGGGCAACTGCTCTATACCATCGGCACTGATACTGATTTCTTGGCTCATAGAATTCTTGCTTTACGAGATTAACTTCGGGAAGTGGGTGGCGTGTTGGGTCAGTGGGTCATTACCGCTAATTTAACCAGACAGAATATCCACCGCACGGCACACGCTAATAAAATGGCAACTTAACATTGGTATCCCCTTGTGGACAATGCTTAAATAAGCCTCCTGAATTCTCAACTCACCGTATAGCTGCTTAAATCATGGGATTGGCCAAGTATTTGTTGCTGTGTTTTTGTCTGCTGTTCAGCCTGTCGGCTGTGGGCCAGGCCAGCCTGCAACTTATTGATGCCGAGAAAACCCACAGCCTAACCGATCAGATGCGAATACTGATAGATGCTGATGGCGGGTTAACCATTGAGCAAGTGCTGGCTATGCGCCGCGATTTTCAGTGGCCAGCGCAACACAACCCTAACTACGGTTTCGGCGATGAAGCAATCTGGTTTACTACCAGCTTCAGTAATGTCAGCCAACAGCCTGTCTGGTTGGTCGATGTCAAATATGCGCAGAATGATAACGTGGATATCTACCTGGTTGCACAGGGCAAAATCATTGCCCATAGCAAGCAGGGTAAAGCGCAAGCAGAGCAGCGATTCCGATACCCCTCCATGGAGGCCACCCTCCCTTACGCAACAAGATTGGACCTCTATATCCGTATACAAAGTGATGCGGAGGCAAGAGTAGTACCTGTTACCCTTTCCTCTGAATCACTACATATGAAAAAGCAGGCACTGGAAAACATCCTGTGGGGCGTGTTTTACGGTGGCTTAATGGTGCTGCTTTTCTACAACCTGACATTATTTATCAGTTTGCGAGATACCAGTCTGCTGGTCTATTGCACTTATATTGCCACGGTGCTGATATGGCAATTTGTTTGGGGTGGACACATTCAGGTTTACTGGCAATCGCCGGTTGCTGACTGGCTAAATCAACACACCGATCTGCTGTTTTTGGTTATTGCGGTAACTGCAGGTATTTTCACTTACAGCTTTCTTGATGCCAAGCAGAATGCTCCTAAGGCCGGGCGAATAATCATTGCCTTGATTGGCATAGAGATACTGCTTGGGTTGGCGTCACTGGGCAACTTTCTGGATGCCGGTATACAAAATGGCGCTGTTTATCTGGTTAGCATGCTGGCCATTAGCAGCTACCTATATGCTGGCTATGAAAGCTACGCCAACCAATTTAAACCAGCTCGTTACTTTGTATTTGCCTGGAGCATTTTGCTCACAGCCGCTCTGGCCGGTTTACTGGGGCTGATAGGTTGGCTACCCACCAACTTCCTGACCACCTATTGTTTCCAGATGGGCGTTTTTCTGGAGGCCGTGCTGTTTTCCCTGGCTCTAATGGAAAAAAGCCAGACGCAACTCAGCCATTCCGTTGACTTGGTGACCAATGATCTGCGCAATAACATGGAAATTATTGAAGAACAAAATGCGCGCCTGGATATTGCCCGCAAGCAAGCGATCCAGGCCAGCAAGATCAAGTCCCAGTTTCTGGCCAATATGAGCCATGAAATCCGTACCCCGCTTAACGCGATATTGGGATTCAGCCAGGAATTAGCCAATACGCCCTTGCCCACCGAGAAGCAGGAACACGTACGAATCATCAATGCGTCCGCCAACAACTTGCTAAATATCATCAACGACGTACTGGATTTCTCCAAAATTGAAGCAGGTAAGTTGCAGATCAATAACGAGCCATTCTGCCCTACAGAACTGTTGGAAGAGCTGGCGGGGTTAATGGCGCGCTCGGCTCATGCCAAGGGACTGGAACTTATTAGCGACTTGAGTCCCTTACCGAAAAAGTTGATTGGTGATGCCGCCCGTATTCGCCAGGTACTCACCAATTTGGTTGGCAATGCCATCAAGTTTACCCGTCACGGGCATGTGCGTCTGGCGGTAAAAGGCGAAGACCAGGCCAACGGTTTGTATGAACTGGTATTTAAGATTGAAGACACCGGCATAGGTATCAGCCGGGAAGACAGACATAAGCTGTTCTCCGCTTTCTCGCAACTGGATGGTGCTATTAACCGCGAATACCAGGGAACCGGCCTAGGTTTGGCTATCTGTCAGGAACTGGTTAAGTTAATGCGGGGTAGCATTGAACTGCATAGCGAACAAGGTGCTGGGACGGAGTTTACCGTCAAGCTGCGGGTCAATAAGTTAAGTCAGAAGATGTCGCTATCACCCTATAGCCGCTGGAAAGGCAAACAGGTGCTGATTTACGAAGCCTACCCACCCGCACGTCAGGCCATGGGGCGCATGTTTAAAGCTCTGGGCGCAGTGGTGACCAGTTGTGACAGTTTTGACTATCTGGCAATGCAAACCGGTCCTTTTGATTATCTGTTTTTATCCTGCCCTGAGCAGCAATGTCACAGCTATCAGGCCAAACTCGCCTCATTAGAAACGCTGCGCGCCAGACACAAAGTTCTGCTTGATAGTGCCCCAAGGCCAAGCCAGCAAGACATGATGCTCGCCATGTTTGAAAGACGGATTGAACGGCCGCTGACGCTAGGTAAGCTGGAAAACTTGCTGCACCCACCCACACCAATCCAAAACGATAATTTTTCACGTCAGCTCAAAAGCCTGCCGAAAGCCAGCGTATTGGCGGTGGATGATATGGAGATTAACCTGAGGTTGCTGGCCACTTGGTTGCGTGACTCGCCGGTGGAGCTGTCACTGAGCTTTAATGGTCAGGATGCCGCTGATCGCTGCGAGAAAGAAGCCTTTGATCTGATACTGATGGATGTGCAAATGCCGGGTATTGATGGTCTGGCGGCCAGCCGCATGATCCGTAAAACCCACTTAAATCGTGGCACCCCGATTATTGCTGTGACAGCCCATGCGTTTCGCGAAGAAAAAGAAAAACTGCTTAATTCCGGCATGGACGACTATCTACCCAAACCTATCAATTTTGATGATCTGATTAAGCTGATTAAGCGCTGGTGTCAGCCCACCTCAGAAGAGAGCCTGGACTGGGCACAAGCCATGCAACTGGCCAACGATAATCCGCACCATGCCAGACAAATGTTGGATGCGTTTATCGAGCAGTTGCCCAGCATGCATAGTCAGATTAAAGCCGCTGCACAGGCAGGGGATCAGGCGCATTTGCAGTACTTAATACACAAACTGCACGGCGCTTGTTGCTATACCGGTGTGCCCAAGCTTAAAACCCTCTGTCAGGAACTGGAGGAACATCTAAAAACCGGGCATATCGCCGAGGTCAAAACCTTACTTGAAAGCTTTTATCGGGAATGCCTACAAGTGGAAGAACAAGGCTTGGAGTTCTTACAAGGCGGCTCTTTTGGAGAGACGCAGCATCCCGCCTAAGGCCCGTTGCTAGCTTATCCGTCTTTTAAAGACTGCTGCTGGCAAGCATTAAGCAAAGCGACAAATTCCTCCTGAGATCTGTCAAACTCAGACGCAAACACAAACAGGTCATAGCCAAGCACCTCGCGAATACGGGTCATACGGTTGGCAAACATCGCCACTATTCCCCGATATTCTTTGCCGCTGTTGCCCTTGTAACTGTCCTTTTCCAATAGCGTCTCGCTATAACACTGACCGGTTTTACAATCCTCATCCTGCAATAACAGCGGCCGTTGCTGCATTAGAATGTTACTGGCCAAGCGCGGGGAAATACAGGCTAACAAAGGCTCATAGTCTTTCAAGCGAATACCTATCAGCTCCATATCCTGATGCTCCAGCCCGCGTCTGACACGAGGAATACCGACCCGCTGAATATTGCCCCACTCCAGTTGCCAATGGCCAAATCGATGCAGATATTTCAGATGCTGACGGGACAGCTCGAAGCTGAACACTGGCTCTCTGACCTTCAGCCAGCCAATTAAAATCGTTACCAACGATGCGCTGGTCAGGAAAATACCAGCCAATTTTAGCCATTCAGGTAACCAGGCCAACCATAAGGCGGACAATAGCAAACCGATAATGCCGAACAAACACAAGCTGAAGCCATTGCGCTTGGCCCCCGCACGAATCTGAATGATATCCATATGGCTCACCACCAAAGCATCACGAGTAAATACATCAAAAGCCCCCAAATTATTGCTGCACGTATCTGCCGGCAACGCACACAATCCGTGTGCCACAATGACCGCCACCACCCTGATTGTCTTTCTGACATATGACAAATTCCTGACCCGACATCACGATTGCGCTATAATCCGGCAATTTTCCCGGGTGGCGCAATCCAAAGTAAGGATCTTTGCGTATTAAAGCCATCAATAGCAACGAGATGAATTGATGTCAGACCAATTGAACAGCCACTATCAGCAGATCATCACGCTTTTGGGTGAAGATGTCAGCCGCGAAGGATTAGTGGATACCCCAAAGCGTGCCGCCAAAGCCATGCAGTTTCTTACCGACGGTTACCATAAGTCACTGGATGAAGTGGTTAACGGCGCTATCTTTGAATCTAATACCGATGAGTTGGTAGTCGTACAGGACATTGAATTCTATTCCTTATGTGAACACCATATGCTGCCCTTTATCGGCCGCTGCCATATCGCTTATCTGCCAAATGGGAAAGTTCTTGGGCTGTCTAAGTTTGCCCGTATAGTGGATATGTTTGCCCGCCGACTGCAGATTCAGGAAGGCCTGACCAAACAAATCGCCGAAGCCGTACAAGAAGTCACTGGCGCCAAAGGAGTAGGCGTAATAATGGAAGGCAAGCACATGTGTATGATGATGCGCGGCGTACAAAAACAGAATTCCTCTATGGTCACCTCGGTGATGCTGGGCGGGCTGCGTAAATCACAGGCCACCCGTGATGAATTCCTGCGCCTGATCGGCAAATAACCAGAGCGGGCGACAGTCCCGCTCAAACTATTTGCTTAGCAGTGCAAACCCGGCGCAGCTTTGATACTTACTATCCGTCCGTCAGCATCAAAGGCAATTTCCACCGTGTCCCCCTGACTGAGCTGCGCTGGCAGTTGTTGACTATTGTGCATCTGCTCAACCAGTTGTGCGGTTAACAGCACCAACTCCTTATCACAGGTTTGCAAACCCCAACCGTCTTCGGTATTCAACAATCTGGCCAGGCGCTTGTGGTGTGCTGTCAATATCTGCTGACCCTGTATATATCGGGCATAGTTGTCAGCATGCTCAACACGGGTTTGCTCGGCAACTAAAGCCGCGAGTTCACCAGGTTGCTTTTCTTCGTTCAGCCGATGCACCTGAATCACCTCATACTCAGGTCGTAGCTGTTGGTGTGTGATACCAACAAATTGAAACAATACCAATAGTGCAGCACACAAACTGATACCGAGCGTCCAGTTCCACAGGTTGTAGCCCGGCTTGATCTGCTCAGCCTGGGCTTTGTTCAACAACAACTGTCGGGTCGAGTGAGGCGCCTTAACCTGTTCTTTACGCTGTTGATAGAGGGCTTTCAGTTGCTCATCTTTATTCACAACATTCTCCCAATTGTTGACGAAGCTGCTGTTTGGCATAGCGCAGTCTACTTTTGATGGTTTCCTGATTATCCCCTGTGATCAGGGCAATATCCTGTACACCAAATCCTTCCTGATACAGCATAAAAGCCTCTCTCTGATAAAAAGGCAGAGCTTCGAGGGCCTGTGAAAAAGCCTTAAGTAGGTTTCCATCCACCTTATCCTGACTGCCTTGATCACGGACTTCGCATTCCTCCAACAATGGATAGCGCTTAGTGCGGCGGTATTCGTCCATTAACAGATTGCGTGCCAGAGTAAACAGCCAGGCTTTAAACTGGCCATTACTATGATACAAGTGGCGCTTTTCCATTACCCTAAGCCAGGACTTTTGCGCAATATCCGCGGCAAGCTCAGGCTCTGACAGCGTTAACAGAAAGTGATACAAATCCCTGGCACAATTATCGTAAAGCTTCGCCAGCAAACTCGCATCACCGCTTAGCACATAGCGGCTCATCAACTCTTCGTTGCTGAGCTCAATATGCAATAAGGATTTGATTGCGATACTTAGCGTCATATCTTTCCTTAACGACCAATGCGCCTCTGACACCAGACACACATTATTAACCATCCTAAGACTTAGCTTATTGGTTCAAATTGAAACTTAACAGTACCACCTGATTGCTTTGCGCCATGGCCTGTCCATTTCGAATCTGTGGTTTGTATTTCCAGCGTAACAATGCCCGTCGGGCTTCACGGTCAAAGATCCGGGCCGGGTTCGACTCAAGCACCCGCACATTTTCCACCTTGCCGCTGGGGTCTATATCAAACACCAATTTAACCCAGCCTTCGATACCATCGCGTAATGCTTCCATGGGATAGTTTGGGTCGAATCTCACCATGGGAGTTGCCTGCCCCTCCGAGGCACTAAACACAGGAATTTCGCCCAACTCTTCTCCCAGCTTTACGTCAGGGACAAAGTCACCAATGCCCGGCTCAAGATCATCACTCACTGGGGTAAGATTAGTCAGTTTAGGCATGACTTTATGCTCAGGTGGCGGTGATAAAGGTTTTTTCTCCTGAGTAATTTGCTTCTCAGGTTCAAAAACCGCGTTGACAACAACCACAGGGGAACTGTCTATAGGCCCATCTTGCTCGATACGGGTCAGCACATCCATCAATACAAACAGGGCAAAAGTGATCAGGCTGGCCAGTAACGTAATAATCAGGGCCTTAACAGCGGTATTTGCGAATGAAGTAGCAGTAAAGTGGCTTAGCATGGCGTTTCTCCATTTGGGTTGCATAGATAAAACGCCGTACAAAGCCAAAAGGGGTTAAAGAGTTAAAAAATTATTGCAGCGCCAAGCTAATACGTCCTTCATCACCAACCACCAGCAAATAGCTGCGGCCAAACGAAGCGTCACACAGATTGATAGGCATCCCATTGACTTGCAGGCCGCCATTGCATTGATCCACGGAGATGAACTCCGAGACTTTGCCGATGGTCAGGGTCAGAGTTTGTCCGCTGTTGTTGGCCTGCAAAGCGGTATCCGTAGCAAATAGCCTGACCCTGATATAGCCCTCACGATTTGACTCATATTTCTCAAATAAACTGTGTGATAAGGCTTCCCCGGACATCCAGGCCAACCACTGATAATGCCTGTCCCGTTTAACTTTATGGGTTTCCCGGTAGCCCGCCTTGTTCGCGTAAGGGGCATGCACGTAAAAGTTCACTTTGCGCTCTGCGTTATGCTCATGGCGAATTTGTTTGGTTCCTTCCTCTTTGGTGACATGCGCCACTTTGTACTTGTCTTTGAACGGGTCTCTTTCATCGCCGTCAAGTTCTGAGTTGGCCATGTAAAAGTCCAGCTCAAGATTTGTGGCATTTACCAATTGATAGTCACTCTTGTAGTAGTCACTGCCAAAGTTGGCGGTTTCCACATCGTCACTGGAGCAGGCTGACAATATCAGCATCAGCGATATAGTGATGACTTTATTCATTACATTTTCCTATAGGTGAAAAACACCATGACTTTGCCAACACCGGACTTATCCACCAGCGGGCTGTCCTGTATGGTCTGATCCAACCATTCATAGCTGGCCTGCGCACTCAGGCTCCATTGTCGATTGAAGGGGTAAATTAACTGCATGGAGAGCTGGTAGTTGGTCGCAGCTTCGGCTTGATAGGCAACACGGCCATACTGCGGAGCGATATTGTCGCCATAGACCCCATACAGATAGTCACTGTATTTCTCACTCAGCCAGCGCACACCGCCGCCCATAAGGAACTGCACACCACGCTCTCCCTGATAGAGCGGGTGCATATAGGATAAATCGGCGACAGTGCCTGATGAGTGGTTGGACACATCCTGACTCACCGACAAGGATAAATGCTGCCACTTCGCGTTTAGCTGGGCCGTCACTTCCCCATCGGGCGAATGATAACCTGTGAAGACAGGATCATCGGACAGCTTATCGTTAAAACTAAACACGCTGTCATAGGTTTCATCCCGGTAATTCAGCCCGGCAGACAGGCTAACTGGCCAGTTGTCACCGCTTAGCCGATACTGAAAAATCCCATGTTTAACACCCAACTGCCAACGACCATATTCGGCATTGATGTAGGGTAGTGTGATGTATTGAATCGGCATATCCACCCAGGGTGTGTCATAAGCCGCCAGCCCTCCACCGAACTCCAGTTTCCATGTCTCATCTGCCTGCACCCAGCCTGAGAAAATCAGCAGTAATAGCAGTTTGCATCCGTAGAATAAGCTCCTCATGGTCATAGTCTCCTTGATTAAACTATGGGCAGCTTAGCGAGCGTATTCGGTGCGTACATGTGACAAATGTCATGGCCTTTAGTCACGTCGCGGAGATCGTGACATTTGCCCTATTCGAGGCATACTGCGGTTATGCGATACTGCCGCCATGAAGTTATCGGACCGTTTGAACAGCAAATTTTTTGAAATCGGCCTGGGTTTTCTAACCTGGGGATTTATCCTTTGTTTCACCCTGTATTTCTGGCACCTGAACGATCCCAATATTCAGCATCGTTTTGCTCCCACTCCCGGTGCCGTGCTGCTGGTGTGCAGTTTGTTGCTACTGTTTCTGGCGGGGTATTTGTGGCGTATGTTGCGCTCCGACTACATTTGGCTGGGGCCGTTAGTCCAGGCCTTGTGTCTCCTGCTATTAATGTGGCTGTTCCCCAATGGCATGATTCTTATCCTAGGTATTATGTTGGTGGCACACCTTAGCGAATTATTCAGGCCACTCATCTGCGTATTGGTTTGCTTATTGTTGCCAATGCTGAACTTTGTGCTTTCACCAGCCGAATATGGACTGGTCAACGCCCTGCTGTTTTCCACCTTGAACCTTTTTGCGCTTTTCATCGCCACACGCTTACAGGCCGAACGACAGGCCAAGGAAGCCAACGCTCACTTGCTGAGAGAATTAAGGGCCACACAAAGCTTGCTCTATACCACCACCCGTCGTGATGAGCGACTGCGCATAGCACGAGACTTACATGATGTGCTTGGGCATCACCTGACCGCATTGAGTATCCAGTTGGAAGTCGCCAACCAGCTTAGCCAGGACAGTGCCAGTCAACATATTAAACGTGCACAGGAACTGGCCAAGTTGCTTCTCTCTGATGTTCGTGAAGCTGTAGCAGACATTCGCCGGGCAAATCAGCTGGATATCGTATCCGCACTGCAAGCTCTGATTCAGGATCTGGATGGTCTGGAAATTAGCCTTGATATAGACCCTGACGTGGTGATCATCGATGCACGTGTTGCAGAGGCGCTTTTTCGCTGTGCCCAGGAAGCGCTCACTAATGTTCTCAAGCATAGTGGTGCCAACCAATGTCGATTAAGCCTCAACAAACGTGAAGGAGTTTTGCATCTGCAGGTGGATGATAATGGCCGCCATACAAAAGATATCACACCTGGCCATGGCTTAACTGGCATGCAGGAGCGGCTGAGCAAACTGGATGGCGAATTGAAAATAGAAGCTGGCCCGGCTGGCTTCAGCCTGCTTGCGATACTCCCGGATAGCGGTACATGAACGTTAAGATCTTATTGATAGACGACCAGAACCTGGTTCGTGAAGGCATCAAAAGTCTTTTACAGCTTAAACCTGGTTTGGATGTTGTTGCCGAAGCTGACGACGGTAGTGAGGCCCTGGCGCTGGCCCTTACTTATCAGCCAGATGTTATGCTGTTGGATATCCGTATGCCTAAAGTCACAGGGCTGGATGTACTTAAACAACTTAAAGCAGCCAATATTCAGTTACCTGTGCTGATACTGACCACCTTTGATGATCATGATTTGGTGCTTGAGTGCATTAAGCTGGGTGCCAAAGGCTACCTGCGCAAGGACGTAAGCTTTGACGCGCTGACAAACGCCATCATTAATCTGGCGCAGGGTAAAAGCTGGTTGCAACCCGCAGTGACCTGTCGGGTGGAAAAAGCCAGGGACAACCAGGATTCCCCAAGCGCACTGATAGAACAACTCACGGATATAGAAGTGCAAGTGCTCAGGCTGGTGGCCGCCGGGTACTCCAATCACGAGATTGCCGATGCGCTGCATCGCTCAGTAGGTACCATTCGCAATCAGGTTTCCGCCATTCTGGCCAAGCTGAATGTGCGAGACCGCACACGTGCGGTGCTCAAGGCGCTGGATCTTGGCCTGATATAAAAGTTTCAAACTGGTGAGGAAGGTAAACGGCTAGCTTGCCAGCCAAGCTCACGTACTGTCGCAATGCTCTGGGCAGGGTTTCAGCAATAGCCGCCAACTGAGCGGCAAGCTGTATATTACCACCAGCCGCAGCCTGCTCCAGCGCCATAGGTACATTGGCAAAAGTGCTGAACAAACGTAATAAGTGGCTAAGTTCTTTGGCGGCTTGGGGGGCATCATCCGGCGCCTGCTGTTGCATCTGTGACCAGGCCTGCTGCCACACTTTCTGCAGGTGCTGATGACCCAATAAACAACCGCTCATCCACTGGCTCAGGGCATCTTCCAGCGTTAATCCAGCATGATAAACACAAACCCTGGGTAATAAATTGCCTTCATCCCGCATGATTAACAACTGCGCTTTGAAGCAATCCATTAAGCTTTGCGTGAGCTTTTCAGCGACCTCTGCAGACATCTCGTCGCTGATCAGTACCCAAGGCATCCATTGTTGAGGGGCAGGGATCTGTGGTGCAGCAGCTACCGAAAACAGCAGCCCACAAACCTCATGATAGCTGCGTAGCAACTGAGGATGATCTTCGCAGAGTGTTTTTAAGTCCTGCCCCATCACTTCAGATTTGCCAGTCATGCGTGTATTGCCCTTTGACGGCAGTGACCCGTCGATTAGCGTCCAGTTGGAAAACCTGCCAAGCATCGCGTGCCGGGCTCCGTAGTTGATGACAAGTTAATCGTTGATAATGCAGCATAAACTTGGCCAGCTGTTGCTCATTCATGCCCCTTCCACCTCGTTGCATCAATTTTTGCTCCTGCTCTGCCCGCCACGTCAGCACACTCTGCCAATCTGGTGCCTGCAATATGACTAATCTATCAAAGGTGGCAAACAAGCGTTGATAATCTCCAGCTAAGCAATGGTTCACATACTGACGCCAGGTGCCCGCTATATCTTCCTGCTGTTCCAATTCATTAATGGCCTTGGTGAGCTCCAGCTCTTCTTGTGGGGTGGCCCCCAGGCACCAACCTTCAATAATGAGAATATCCGCCGGACCTTGCAGCCATTCACCTTCTACGCTTCGGTCGTCCTGACTTTTATCAAACCTTGGCAAGCTAAGATCCTGGCCATTTCTGAAACGGCGAATCAGTTCCATCCCTAAACTGATGTCATGGGTACCAGGCACGCCACGGGTTGCTAGCAGGGGATGCACATTTTCGGCCAGCCAGCGCCGGTGAGAGCGGGGATAGTAGAGGTCATCCAATGACAATACCGCAACCTGCAATCCAAATGTTTGCCCTAACTCGGCTTGCAGATACTTGGCCAAGGTAGATTTACCACTCCCCTGTGCCCCACTGATAGCAAATACGCAAGGTTTCTTCTGTGCCGCCAACTGTTCAGTCAAAGGCCACCATTGCTGACGAAGTGCATGCGCCTGGGGTTTCAGCAAATCCAACCATTTTCCCAGGCCAAGTGTAGAATAGGGTAACCTCAAAACAGTCCTTCCACTGAATACTTATATCTATTACAGCAGAAATTAGCCTAATAAGTAATAACGGATTGTTTGTCGCAAAAGCCCCCCTTTCTATCGGTCTGACCTTGACCTGCCAATGAACAGAAATGTTATAATATTACCAATTCACGATTATAGCGGTAACCCCATGAAAGTACGCTTCTCCCCTATTGTGCTGGCACTTCTGCCAGCATTTGGCTGGGCTAATGACAAACCCGTCCAGAAAGATGAACATGATATTGAAACATTGGTAATCAGTGCTTCACCATTAAAGCGTACGATTCTGGAATCAGCCACGCCGGTATCCATTCTCAGTGGTGAAGAGCTTGCACAGAATCAGGCTGCGACGCTGGGCGAGACCCTGAAAAACACCCCAGGGGTAAATAGCTCCTACTTCGGCCCAGTCTCCAGCAGCCCGATTATTCGTGGTCTGGACGGCCCCAGAATTAAGATTGTGCAAAATGGCTTGGATGCATCAGATGCGTCGCGCGTTGGCCCTGACCATAGCGTCGCGACTGAAGTATCTACCGCCACGCAGATAGAAGTGTTAAGAGGTCCTGCCACATTGCTGTATGGCAGCGGGGCAATTGGTGGGGTGGTGAATGTGGTGGATAACCGCCTCCCGCAGCAAACCCAGGATGGTTTGAGCGGCCAGGTTATGGGTTTTTATGACACAGTCGCCAACGAGAAAACCGTTTCCACCGATTTAAACGGTGGGGCTGGCAGCTTTGCCTGGCATTTGGACGCCTTCAGCCGTAAAACCGATAATTTTGAGATCCCAGGCCCAGCCGAATTGGCTCATGATGAAGACGAGCATGACGATGAACAAAGCGGATACCTGGAAAATTCTGCTATCGATGCGCAGGGATTCACACTGGGTGGCGGTTGGATAAGCGATGACTTCCGCCTGGCGTTATCATACGGCCGTTTGGATTCTGACTACGGCGTTCCCGGTCATGCCCATGAAGAGCATGGAGAAGAGGATGAAGCAGACGAGCACAGTGCGGAAACCGAAGAAGGCGTTTACGCTCGTCTGAAGCAAGACAGGTTTCAGGCCATTATTGACTGGAATAACCTAACCGGTCCTTTCTCTGCAGTACACTGGCATAACGGCTATACCGATTATCAGCACAGTGAAATTGAAGAGGGACAAGTTGGCACAACGTTCCAGAATCAAACGCTGGAATCCCGCCTATGGGCCGAACACAAGCCGCTATTTGGCTGGGAAGGAGTAATAGGTCTGCATTTCAATGACGTTGAATTCTCCGCCATTGGTGAAGAAGCCTTTACGCCTCCCACGGACAGCCAAAGTCTGGCAATGTTCGTACTGGAAGAAAAACGCACCGGTGACTTGCTGTGGCAATTGGGACTACGTGTAGAGAAAGTTCGCCATCAGCCGGACAATGCTTTTTTTGACGCCATGGCCCACGCTCACGAAGCCCATGACGCCGCCGAGGAGGAAGAGGAGCACGAAATCCACTTTGACGAGCAGCGCTACAACAGCTTGAGTGCCTCCGCAGGCGTGGTGTGGAGCTTAGATGAGCACCAATCGCTGGCCTTTAACTATGCTTATTCGCAGCGAGCACCTTCCGCTTCAGAGACCTTTGCTTTTGGCCCACATATTGGCACCGGCACTTATGAAATTGGTGGTGGCTTTGCCATTCACCAACACGAGGATGAATATCTGCTGGAGCAGGCTGAAAGCAAGATGGACAAGGAGGTCTCCAACAACCTTGATCTCACTTACCGTTATCACACCGATCAGTGGCACGCGTCGGTGAGCCTGTTCTACAACCAGGTAGATAATTACGTGTTTCAGCAGGACACTGGGCTAGTAATCAGCAACGGACATCTGCACGCCCATGATGAAGTAGAAGACAGCGGAGAGTTGGAAGACGGACATGCGCATGGCGAGGATCTGCCGGTCTTCCTATTTGCCCAACAGGACGCCAAGTTGTATGGATTCGAAGCCGAGATGGACTGGCACTTCGCTGAAAACTGGCGCATCGATGCCTTTACCGATTACACCCGCGCCAAATTGGATGACGGCAGCAATGTCCCGCGCATTCCGCCACTGCGGATAGGCTCCTCGCTGCACTTTGAATACGACAGATGGCATGCCGAAGCAGGCTTTACCCGTTACAGCAAGCAGGACAAATACGCCGAATATGAAAGCTCGACAGAGGGTTATACCTTGGTGTCAGCCAGCGTTAACTACTATTTACCGAGCGATCTGGCGGATCTGACGCTGTTCCTAAAGGGAGACAACCTGACCGACGAAGAAGCCAGAGTGCATTCCTCTTTCCTTAAAGATGTCGCGCCGCTACCAGGTCGGGCAATCCGATTCGGCATCAAAGGCCGTTTTTAAGCTCCACTCTGCGATCCATATGGGAGGATCCAACAGCGATCCTCTCTCTCTTTTTAAGCCAACTTTGCCAGAAGATCAACGCAGGATCCCTGCAATTAAACGCACATCTTCGAACAACACCCAAATTTAAAACACAGCTTTTTCCACAGCTTTTTAAGCCAACAGTGGATAAGTCATAAACCTGCTTTTCCGCTTCACTAAATCAATGATACATATGGGCCAATCGCTGTTCGAATGGACTATCTCTACCTGGGCAATTTAGAAACAAGACGTACTTGGAGGGTTAATAAGGACAAGCTAAGAAAATAATCCACAGCGGCAAAAGAATAGCGCCCGCCCCGACTTTATTACCAGATCGGAAGGCGATCTAAGATCCTCTTAAAAAAGAGGATCCCCGATCTCAAAAATATAATGATGCAAGTGATTAACGCCAATCAAGCCATCATAAGTGCTTGGTTAAAAAACTATCCAATTCACGAATAAATGTCAGGTTGCTTTCATAATCATCAAAAAAGTGTGTACCGTCTTTTATCTCGATATATTTAATATCTAAGCGGCTTTTAGCCTTGCTGTAAAAAGACCGAGATTGATCATAGTTTACCCTTGTATCTTTGGTACCATGAATGAGTAACATCGGACTCTTAATCTTATCGAGATAATTAATCGCTGAGACGTCAGCTAACTCATCAATGGCATTTTTATCAGTAATATCAACTATATTGCCAATAAAGCTGTCCTGCCTTTCTTCGTCCTGAACCAGCTCTTCTAAATCAGAGACACCAGATACACTGACTACACAATCAAAACGTTCCGGATGCTGGTAAGCAGCAGTTAGTGCAACATAACCTCCATAGCTAGCCCCCACAATACAGGCTTTGGTCTTCGACACCCTATCTGAGGCCAACAACCAGTCCATTGCCTCATAAACGTCCTGTTGCATACGTTTTCCCCACTGATAATAGCCAGCCGTTTCAAACGCCGTCCCAAAGCCTTCTGAGCCACGGAAATTAACTTGCAGCACAGCGTAGCCCTTTGCAGCAAGTAACTGCACCTTAGGATCAAAATAACGGTAATCACGGGCATGCGGGCCACCATGTGGGTAGACAATAACTGCGGGGTCTTCCACGCCTACAGGCATAGTAAGGTAGCCAGATATTTTCAGCCCATCACTGGCTTCAAATTGATAAGGCTCTACAGCATGCATGGCAGATTTAGCTAGCTGCGGATACTGAGAAAGCCAAATGCCGCCTTTCTTTTTTGCTAAGTCAAAATAGAAATATGTTGGTACTTTGTCATCACGTACCGCCATCGCCAGCAACTTGGTTTTATCAGCACTGCGACTAACAACGGTAACTTCCTGCCCTTTAAGTACTGCGGATATAGTATTTTCCTGCTCACCATCAGCCGGGTCAAAGTAATAGGAGCGATAGTAATCGTCATAATAGTAAGCACCGATTAATTCTCCCTGGCTGTCAAATAATCCATCCTCTAAATCGTATTGCGGGTGAGTAAACAGCATCTGCTCGAATTCCCCTTTGGGAATGTCGTAAAGCCACAAGGATTGAAAACCTGTCTCACGATCTGAAAGCACATAGGCTTTATCACCTTGGTCATTCAAACCAATAAGATAAAAAGTTTCCCCTACCCCGTAAGTCCGGGTATGAAGCTTTTTCAGCTCATCCTGCTCCGCAGCCCGATACCAAATAGTTCGGTTAATCTTGTCATCTTTCTTTTCTACAGCCACACCAACTCGAACTCTGCCCTTACGGTCGGCATACCAATAATCTATGTCGTTGACATTATTAACCGCTTTCTCGAATTTTGCTGTTTTCAAATTCACTTTGAAAACCGAATAGCCCTCGTCCGTAAAGTCATAGGTGGACACTAAAATATGTTCTTCGTCATCTTTAAGCGAAGACGTCAGAATATAACTTTGATACTGGTACCAGGACTGGCTGCTAAACCGCCGATTGGTAATTTCCTTGGAACTGCCATCTTCGACGTTGATGGCATACAACCTTTGCACCCTGAAATGCTGTCCTTGAAAATATTCAGGGTAGCTGGCGGAAATAATCAGGTACTTATTTCCAGACCAACGAATAAACTCCAACCTGTCACGATTTTTTTTCAGCTTAGCCAAGGTGGAAAATTCTAGGGTGGGAAATGGCGCAACTACAACCTGGGGACCATCATCCAGGTTATATAAGGCGGCGATCATCTGACCGTCGGGGGAAATCTGTGGCTGCTCGACTAAAGGTAATTTAGCGTAAGCCTCAACATCTAACGTTGCAGCCATAATCTGGCCACAGAACAAAAAAGTGCATAAACACACAATGTACTTCATCCCTGATTCCTTTTTTAATGTTTTTTCTACGGGGTGATTTATATAAAATCGTTACGTTAAAGTCAGCCAAAAAATTTAACTTTAAAACAAAACATCGGGCAGCTCGGCACTGAAGTGATTACTTTTAATTCCTAGCTTTCCGTTAGTTCAGTCGCAACCAGCTTTAGATCCTCCACTAAACAGGCTGCGGCGGGCGTCAGGCCCCCTTCGGTTCGCATAGTGATCCCCACCGGCCCCTTGCGGGCCAAGGCGGGTACTGGCAAGCGGCATAACTCACCAAGCTGTTCATAGGTGTGAAAGATCTGATAGGGCATGGCCGCGATCATATCGGTTTCCCTTAGCAAGGTACGATTCGTCAGCACAGAAACCGACTCAACCACAGGGGCAGGTGAGGGTAGGCCCTGGTCACGGAAATTCTGATCCAGCTCACGACGCAAATAGGTTTGAGGTGAGGGTAAGATCCAATCTTCCTGCAACAAATCTTCCAGGCTCAAAACACCACGGTTACTCAGTGGATGCCCGGCCCTGGCGACTATCATGGTCGGCTCTTCATACAGCTCGATAGAGGTTAATCCGTCATAGTCCTGATGCTCTGGGATCCTACCCACCACCAGATCCAAGTCGCCCTGCACCAGATTGGGTAAGAGCACATCCTGAGTCCCCTCCACCACAGTCACCGAGATATTCGGCCGTTCGGCCCGCAGTCTCACCAGCGCCTTGGGTAACAAAGTTAAACTGGCGGTAATCAGTGTACCTACAGTGACATGACCGGATAAGCCGCCCTGCAACGAAGTCAGCTCTTCGCTCACATGTTTTATCTGCGAGAGCACCAGCTTGGCATGTTTGATTAGCACCTCGCCATACAAGGTGGGCACTACGCCCCGAGATGAGCGTTCAAACAAGGTCAGCTCGTAGGCAGACTCAATATCGCGGATAATCTTGGTTGCCGCTGGCTGCGCCATATTCATCAACTGCGCCGCTTTGAAGATATTGCACTGCTCCCCCACAGTAACAAGTAGCTTCAAGTGTTTAAGCTTCATGCGGGCGACCATATCGCGTTGCAGTTTTTCTGGTGTCATGTGCAATGTCTCAGATGAATTTGTTGTTATTGACGAGCCGCAGCCCCTTTTTTGCTATCAACTAAAGGCTATAGCAAAGATAATTTACTAACCCTTTTATTATGTCTTACCACATTTCCTACTGGATAATAAATACCCAAATCATTCATCTGAAATATTCACCCACTATTCGCCGTTCCCAATCCATAGCGGACTAAAGATATAACTTTTACCTTATAGCTGAGTCGGTAAATTCTATTTTTGTATTATGTTAACGGCCTGTAAAGTCAATCCAAGCCTCAGCGCTGCCCTGTGCAGCAATAAGAGAATCAGGAATGACATTGAGTATTTTGCATCACTACATCGCCGGGGAATTTGTCGACAGCACCAAGCGTTTTGACAATATCAATCCAGTTAACGGCCAACGTATTTGCCAGGTGGCTGAAGCCGATAAAAAACAGGTAAATCAGGCCGTTATGGCCGCTAAAGACGCTTTACGCGGCCCTTGGGGCAGCATGTCGGTGCACCAGCGCGCTGCCTTGTTACATAAAGTCGCCGATGGTATTGAGGCCAGGTTTGATGAATTTGTCGCTGCTGAAATGCGCGATACCGGAAAATCCCTGCAGCAGGCTTCCAGCATTGATATTCCCCGCGGGGCCGCCAATTTCCGGGTATTTGCCGACATGGTAAAAACCGCTGGCAGTGAGTGTTTTCATACTGATACGCCAGATGGCAAAGGTGCACTGAACTACAGTCTGCCCAAGCCCCTTGGCGTTGTTGCTGTCATCGCACCCTGGAATCTGCCGCTATTACTGCTGACCTGGAAGCTGGCACCGGCACTGGCGGCGGGCAACTGTATCGTCGCCAAACCGTCGGAAGAAACACCGTCCAGCGCGACCTTACTGGCAGAAGTGATGCATGAAGCGGGTATCCCGCCTGGGGTATTCAACCTGATCCATGGCTTTGGCCCTAATTCAGCAGGCGAATATCTCACCAGTCATGCACATATTGATGCCATTACCTTTACCGGCGAGTCCCGCACCGGCAGTGCCATTATGCGCGCCGCCGCAGAGCACGTGAAACCCCTGTCTTTTGAACTGGGTGGTAAAAATGCCGCGATTATCTTTGAAGACGCTGACTTTGAAGCGGCCGTCGAAGGTACTGCACGGTCAGTCTTTACTAACGGTGGGCAGGTGTGCCTCTGTACCGAGCGAGTGTATGTACATAGTTCCCTCTTAGAGCGCTTTGTGGCGGCGTTAAAACAAAAAGCCGAGGCCATGAAAATTGGCTGGCCCACGGACGCCGATACCGACATGGGGCCACTGATCTCCTTTGAGCATCGCAATAAGGTGCTGTCTTATTACAAACTGGCCGCCGAAGAAGGGGCCACTTTTGTCACTGGCGGCAGCGTGCCCGAATTTGGTGATGAACGCGACCAGGGCGCTTGGGTGCAACCCACTTTAATTACCGGTCTGAGCGAAGACGCCCGCTGCGTCAAAGAGGAAATCTTTGGTCCCATCGCCCACATCAGCTCTTTTGACAGTGAGGAACAAGCTGTGGCGCTGGCCAACAACAGTAAGTACGGCCTGGCTGCTGCCATTTGGACCCAGGATATTAGCCGCGGTCATCGGGTGGCCAGGCAAATGGAAGCCGGCATGATATGGGTGAATACCTGGTATCTGCGTGACCTGCGCACCCCCTTTGGCGGGGTAAAAATGTCTGGTATCGGCCGTGAGGGTGGCCAGCATTCCCTGAATTTTTATGCTGAACCCAGCAACATCTGCATCAAGCTGTAAGAGGAAACTATGCAATCACAAGCCACTGACGCTGAACTTCGCGCCGCCTTGCAATTGCGCCAGGCTCAGGAGTGCGGCCAACCTTGTACTCCTGTGCGTACATTATTGGCAGACAACGATCTTGAGAGTGCCTATCGGGTACAACAGCTCAATACTGAATATTGGCAACAGCAGGGTCGCCGTTTAGTCGGTCGGAAAATCGGCCTGACATCCAAAGTGGTACAAACCCAGCTTGGTGTTGACCAGCCCGATTTTGGCGCCCTGTTTGCTGACATGGCCATAGCCGAAGGCAAAGAGATTCCTTTCTCTGCTGTACTGCAACCTAAAATTGAAGCCGAAGTGGCCCTGGTGCTGGAGCAGGATCTGACCATGCAGCAGCCCACACTGGCGGATTTGCTACGCGCCACCGCCTTTGCGCTGCCAGCGCTTGAGATAGTTGGCAGCCGGGTGGAAAACTGGGATATCCGCATTGTCGATACCGTAGCCGACAACGCCTCCAGTGGTCTGTATGTACTGGGTGGCAAACCAACACCCCTTAGCCAGATAGACCTCAAACTATGCGGTATGAGTTTAAGCCGTCGAGGTGAACCGGTTTCCACCGGTGCCGGGGTAGCTTGCCTGGGTCACCCTTTGAGTGCAGCGCTGTGGCTGGCCAAAACCATGGCACAGTTAGGGCAACCTTTGCGTGCTGGCGACACCATTCTGACCGGCGCCCTTGGCCCCATGGTCGCAGTCCAGCCGGGTGATGTTTTTGATTGTGAAATCAGTGGACTTGGCTCGGTAAGAGCCAGTTTCAGCGCACGATAAGGAAGGCCCATGGACAATAAACAACATCAAACCATGCAGATTGCCGAGATTCTGGATAGAGCCATGCTGAATAGCCAGGCTACGCCGCAGCTAAGTCTGGACTACCCGGAAATTGGTTTGAAGCAGGCTTACCAGATTCAGGCCGCCGGTATTGAGAAACGCATGAGCCGCAACGAAAAGCTGCTGGGCATTAAAATGGGCTTTACCAGCCGGGCAAAAATGCTGCAAATGGGCGTGGATGACCTGATTTGGGGCCGTCTGACCAGCACTATGCAACTGGTGGAAGGTGACAGTGTCAGTCTCAAGCGTTTTATTCACCCCAGAATTGAGCCGGAAATTGCCTTTCGCCTGAATAAAACCCTCAAAGGCAAAGTGAGTCTGCTGGAAGCCATGAATGCCGTAGATGCTGTTGCACCAGCGCTGGAAATTATCGATTCACGTTATGCCAACTTTAAGTTCTCGCTGGCCGATGTGGTCGCAGACAATTCCTCCTCTTCCGGCTTTGTATTGGGCCAGTGGTGCTCCCCCAAGCAGGATATCCGCAATCAGGCCATGGTGATGGAAGTTAACGGTAAGCCGGTACAGATAGGTTCATCTTCGGCCATTCTTGGCAATCCCTGGCGCTCATTGGTGGAAGCGGCGCGCCTGGCGGCAGAGTCCGATATTTGTCTGGAAGCCGGTTGGATAGTGCTGGCCGGCGCGGCCACGGCGGCACATCCGCTCAGTACTGGCGACCATGTTTGCTTGCATACCAGCAGCATGGGTCAGGTCCATCTGCATGCCGGAGAATAATATGACTAACCGTTCAACCCTGGTCAGTGGTAAAGCCACACCAAGAGGCAAGTTTCCCCACATTAAGCGAGCCGGTGATTTTTTGTTTGTCTCGGGCACCAGCTCGCGCCTGCCAGATAACAGCATAGTGGGCGCAGAAGTGGATGCTATGGGCACCACCAATCTGGATATCCGCGCCCAGACCCGTGCGGTGATTGACAACATCAGCGATATTCTGGCCGTCGAAGGGGCAACCCTGGCAGACTTAGTAGAAATCAGTACCTTTCTGGTCAATATGAATGATTTTGGTCCTTACAATCAGGTATATAGCGAGTACTTCGATGCCAACGGACCAACCCGTACCACAGTAGCCGTACATCAGTTGCCACATCCGCACCTGCTGATTGAAATCAAGGCGGTGGCCTATAAGCCGCAGTCCAACGCGGTCAAGGAGAGCTAACATGACACAACTCAAAGCCTTTAATTTCCAAAAATGGCTGGATGACCATAAAGATAAGCTGCAACCGCCGGTCAACAACGCATTGATTTGGGAAGATGCAGACTTGATGTGTACGGTAGTGGGTGGCCCTAATCAGCGCTTTGACTACCATGTGGACCCGGTAGAAGAGTTCTTCTACCAAATGAAAGGCAATGCGTACCTCAACATCATGGGGGAAAACGGCCCATATAAACTGGAGCTAAAAGAGGGTGACGTATTTTTGTTACCCCCTTATGTACCCCACTCTCCGCAACGCCCCGAGGCAGGCAGCTTGTGTCTGGTTATTGAGCCCAAACGCCCAGAGGGCAAGCATGACGCATTTCGTTGGTACTGCCTGAGCTGCAACCACCTGCTGCATGAAGTGCAAGTGGAACTGAAATCCATCGTCAAAGACCTGCCCCCGCTGTTTAAAGCTTTTCAGGAAAATGAGCAATTACGCACCTGCAGTGCCTGTGGCGAATTGCACCCCGGCAAATAGGAGTTGGCCATGAAGTTAATCGACATGCATGCGCACTTTTTTCCAGCTAGTTTGCCGGACTTCGCTGCGCGTTTTAACAGCCAGGGCTGGCCACAAGTGGTGCACAAGAATGCCGAGCAAGCAGACATTCTGATTGACGGCAAACTATTCCGGCCTATTACCCATGCCTGCTGGGACAGCCAAAAACGCCTGGCAGATATGGATAAGCTTGGTATCGACATCCAGATTATGTGCGCCACACCGGTACTTTTTGCCTACCACCGCCCCGTGGAACAGGCTTTGGCGCTGGCTGCCTGGCTGAATGACCAGGCACTGGAACTTTGCACTCCGGATAGCCAACGCCTCAAAGCCCTGTGTCAGGTGCCCATGCAGGATATCGACGCGGCCTGCGCTGAGGTTTCCCGTTGTATGGCCAATGGCCATGTGGGGGTGCAAATTGGTAACCATGTGGGTCTGAAGAATCTGGATGACGAAGGTATTGTGACCTTCTTGCACCACTGCGCCGATATTGGCGCACCTGTGCTTATCCATCCCTGGGATATGATGGCCCCCGAGCGCATGCCTAAATATATGTTGCCCTGGCTGGTCGCCATGCCTGCCGAAACGCAACTGTCGATTTTATCCCTGATTTTATCGGGAGCCTTTGAGCGTTTGCCCCGCAGCCTGAAAATCTGTTTTGCCCATGGTGGTGGCAGTTTCCCTTATTTGATTGGCCGCGTGGATAACGCCTGGAAACACAGAGATATCGTGCGCGAAGACTGCCCTAACCTACCCTCCAGCTACATGGACAGGTTCTATGTGGACTCGGCGGTATTTCACCCCGATGCCCTGGCCTTACTGGTCAAAACCATGGGCGAAGAGCGGGTGATGCTGGGCTCAGACTATCCCTTTCCTTTGGGTGAGCAGGTCATAGGTGAGCTGGTAAAAAGCCACGATGAGCTAGGCGCACAGACCAAGCAACGCATTCTGGCAGATAACGCCGCTGAATTTTTTAACCTTAATAAATAACGGAGACCGACATGCAGAATTATAGAAGGCTCCCGCTGAGTGCCATAGCCGCTGCGCTGGTTGTCAGCACGGGTTTAATCGCCAGTCCCTGGGACATAAGCAAAGACACGCCGGTTAACATCAAGGACCCTATAGTTAAGCGCCAGGCTGAATTGGGTGGTGACCGCACGCCGGCTAATCCAGTGCCTGGTAGTTATGGTATGCAGGCAGATGGCAGCTTCGTGCATCCCAAGGCGACCCCGGAGTCTCATGATGCCTTTCCTTTTGAAGGGCAACTGGATTACTGGGATCCCAACAGCTACATCAAGAATATGAAGGTGGAAGCTTACTACCCTATTACGGTAGAGCCTTTTCATACTTGGCAGAATATTGTTGATTTCAATGGTCGCCGCTATCTCTACCAATATGTGCGCCGTGATCTGAAGATATTTGATATTACGGACCCCAAGAGCGTTGAACTGCTTCTGACCCGGGGCCACACCTGGGGCGCTAACGGCCCTGACGGTGAAGAACAAAATCCGTATGCAGAAAACGACATGATGGGCGCGGCCAGTATCCAATGGAGCAAAAAGCTGGGTAAATATGTAATGGTGCAAGCATTTGAGATTCGTCGTTTCGGTTTGCTACGTGATAAATACCGCCAGCCAGATAAAGTAGAAGCAATTCGCAACGCCAATCACCTTAAAGGCTTTAAAGTCTACGAGATGAATGGACCGCTCCCCAAAGACTGGAAACTAATTGCCGAGCGGACCACTGACATCTTGCATGCGGATGCCCCTGTAGGACAGCAGCAAGGTTCAGGGGTAAGGGATATTCCCGCTTATTTCGGCGACGACATTATGTATGTCTCCGCAGCCCCGGATAAGCGCTGGGGTTTGACCGAATACCCCAATGACCTATACAGCGCAGGCTATCAGGCCTGGGATATGTCTGATCCGACTAACCCCAGATTCTTGGATATGCTAGGTTTGCCTGGGCAAATCGTCGGCGACCCGGAGCATGAGGCGGTCTTCAAAGCAGATCCGCGTGCAGGAAACCGTACCTCCTGGATGGGCTCTCGTATGCCACTGTTTATTCCCAAACCGGCTTCCCAGGGTGGTAAGTATGGTTATGGCGCCATGGGCGGGTTAGGTTTTGTGGTAGTGGATATCAGCGACCCATCCAATATGCAGGTGGTCAGTAATCTGAAGTTCCCAGCCAATATTGCCGGTACCGAAGGGGATTTTGTCGATGTGTCCCAGGTTGAAGAAACCGGTCTGGTGTATTTCAGTGGCTACCCACTCAACGAAGACTGCTACGAGCCTTACAAAGATATCCATATTATTGATGTGTCTGACCCGGCCAATCCCAAGGTGAAAGGTGTGATGCCTCGTCCCAAGCCGCCAGCCGACGCATCCTTTACGGATTTTTGTCAGCGTCGTGGTAGCTTTGGTCCAAAACGCACTGGTGCCTATCATCAACCGGGTAGTCACAAAGCCGGTATTCTGCCGTTTAACTTCTACAATGCCGGCTTGCAGGTGTTTGACGTAAGCAACCCGGATAAACCACAAATTGCTGCCTACTTCGTGCCACCCTTTAAGGAAGATCAGGTAGCCAGCTATGCCATGGGCAATTTGTCCCACTCGGTTTATGTGGAGTACGACCGCAACCTATTCTGGCTGTTTACTAACCATGGCTTCTACGCCCTGTCCAGCCCGCTTTTGGGTGAGCCCAGCTTTGCCCCACCTAAGCAGGCATGGCCGCCAAGACCCTAATCAGAAAAAGGAGCCGTAAGGCTCCTTTTTATTGAGTGGCTTATTTTTCAGCAAAAGTGGCGAATTGTGCCAAAGTTTGGCAAAACCTATTTATTTACTCCACACAACAAATACATAACCAATTGATTTTAAACAGCTTACTTATGTGGCCTGAGGCTTGCTTTTAAATATCAAAAAGCAAAATCAACAGGATTAACATGAAAAAACATACTCTCGCTCTGCTGGTGCCACTGTTCAGCGTGACCTTACTCTCCGGCTGTATTATTCACGTGGGTGGTGATGTTGATGAACATGGAAATTCAAGCACGGTATTTGGTGGTATTGATATTCAAAGTGACCGTAAGGTAGGCGATTTGAGCACGGTCAACGGCGGAATTGACATTGGTCATCGCAGCAGCGCCGGAGATGTCAGCACAGTCAACGGTGGTATCGAACTGGGCGACAATGTATCAGTGGAAGAAGCTGAAACCGTCAACGGCAGCATCATTGCTGGTAAGAACTTGCGAGTGAGTGACGATCTTGAAACCGTAAATGGTCGCATCAGTCTGGAACGCGGCGCCCAGGTAGCTGGAGATATCAGCACAGTGAATGGCGATATCCTGCTGGATGACGCAGAGGTTGGTAAAGATCTGGAGACCCTGAATGGCGATATCGTGTTGAAAGGCAGTACCACCATTAAAGGTGATGTAGTGTTTAATCACCGCAAAGATAAAAGCTGGGGTGACGATGACGAGCCGACCTTGTTTGTCGACAAAAATGCCCGCATCGAGGGTCGTATTATTCTGCATAAGCCAGTAAAGCTGGACTTGGAAGATCCGGCATTGCTGAACAAAGTTGAGCGCCGTTACAGCGCAGAATAAAAGTCCAAGCGTCTTAGTATAAAAACCTTAAATAAGGCGGGCCTAGCCCGCCTTATTGCAAAGCTGACGTAGGTTAAAACGCCTGTTTTATATTGACATACACCATGCGACCACGGGGATCGTGCACAGTGGCATCGTAGCCAAGCGAATTGCGCACGGTAGGGGCGGCGCGGTCAAACAGGTTCTGCGCCCCCACCATTAACCTTGGGCCCTCCCCCGTACTTAGCAAAGGATCCATCTGATAGATGTACTGCATATCTATCTTGGTCCAACTGGCAACTTTAGCGTTGTCTTCATTGTCATTCTGGTAATCGCCAATATGGCGAACATAAAGATTGCCACTGTGCTTACCGTTACTCCACAGCAAGCCCAGATTAGCGCGCAGCTCGACGGTGGATACGCCAAAGTTTTCATCGTTGACATTGCCCAGGCCATCGATGGGGCCGAGTAGCGGATCGTCCAGGTCATAGCTGAGCAGATAAGTACCATCCAGCATAGGGCGCAGGTTACCCCACTCCCCCATGTCCAGATCCGTGAACAAGCTGAAATCTATGCCATCGGTTTGCACCGAGCCGGCGTTGCGGTAGTAAGTGGTGATTTTCACCGCTTCGCCACCCGGTCCGCGCTCAATCTGACTGCTGGTCGGGTCGACAGCCAGCAATGCTGCAGCGGACTCAGGCGTAATAAAGTTCTTATAATCAAAGCGCCAGTAATCCAGATTCAAAGTAACATCTTCGGCGAAGGTCCAGCTCATCCCCAGGTTCACAGCCTCAGACTCCTGTGGCTTTAATGGGCGCTCTGGATCACCGGTCAGCAATGAGATAAAACTCACTTCATCACCACCGGCCAGCGGATCATTGGCGGTTTGCGGCGTAATAAACTGGGAATCATTCTGAAACACGGTAGCCACTCTGAACGAGGTGCCGTAACTGGCTCTTAGGCTAAAGTCCTGGCTTGGGGTCCACAGCAGGGCTACTTTGGGGTCAGTGGTACTGGCCAAGTCAAAATCCTCGTAACGTATCGCGGTCTGCATCGTCAGATCGTAAGTCAACGGAATGGAGAATTCGGCGAATGCCGCCCACACTTTCTGTTCCCCGGTAAAATCTTCACCGCCACCAAAAAAGTTAAACACCAGATCGTTAGATAACTCGTTAAAATCGTATTCCAGCTTATCGGTACGATGTTGCACACCAAAAGCAGCCCCTAGCGAACCGGCTGGCAGTTCAAATAAATCACCGGTGACATGGGCGTCAAATACGCTTTGGCTGGATTTAGCCTGATAGCCAAACTCGCCAAAGATAAAGTCATACATCTCAGGGGTATTTTTATCCTGGCTGCTCGACAGCCAATAATAAAATGCATCGCCGTTTGGCCCACCCTGACCATTCAAGGCCGCTTGCAAATTGTTGGTAATCACATCTTTGCGGGCGTTTTCTGCTTCATTGACACTGGTAGTCCAGGTGGCTTTCCAACTCCAATCATTGGTCAAGTCGCCTTTCAGGCCGAGTTGATAACGCCAGCTTTGGTAAACTTTGTCATCTTTATTGGGCTCGGAACCAGCCCCCAGTGGTCGGATAAACAGCACGCCACTGTTAGAGGCACTGCCGGGAAAGGGGTCAGGGCCTCCTACTTCGATAGCGTCCGGGTGATACGCAGGTACCCGCACTTCGTCTAGCTGGGGTTGGCTTGGCACCGAATTAATCGTGGTCTTATTGCGGGCCACCACCAATTCACTGAACAACTGCGTGCTGTCGGTTAAATCAAAGGTCGCTTGCGCCATGGCCTGTGTTTGTTCGGCGGCGGCAATGATGTCACCGTAATAACCGTAGTTCAGTTCGCAAGCACCGTCGCTTGGGAACTCACCATCTGGCTTGCGGCGCACCAGACCCGGATATTTTTCAAAAGCACTACCATCCAGGCAGCTTGGGTCAATGAGTTTAATCGGCGGTCCCGGAGGGCCGTCAAACGCAATCACCTTGCCGGGAAAGCCGTAACCACTCCAGGAGTCTTGATTGTCGGCATAATCATCGCGTCGCGCAGAATTAGGCACATTGGTGCGCTTTAAGTAATTCACGGCAAACATCAGATTGCTGCGTTCACCTGCCGCCCCCACAATAGCGCCCAGGCTGACTTCGTCCGAGCCGTATTTATTGTGCTGGTAGTTGGCATCCAGCTCGAATCCTTCAAAGGTGGAACGGGTAATAAAATTTACCACCCCAGCCACCGCATCAGAGCCATACAAGGACGACGCGCCATCTTTGAGTATTTCCACCCGCTCCACGGCGATGGCGGGCACCAATGTGCTGAGATCCACAAACTGATCACCGGCTTCGGTAACCGCCGGTGACAAGGTGTGCCGCTGACCGTTTAGCAAAACCAGCGTAGAGGTAACGCCCAAACCACGCAGGTTGATATTAGTCGTACCGGCTGAACGGGCTTGTTCGAAACTGTCCGAATAAACCTGCGCTCCGGTATTGATGGTCAAGGTATTGACCAGATCGGAAACACTGGTGGCCCCGATATTATTCAGATCGTCTTCACCAATTACGGCAATAGGCGAAGCGCTGGTGCCCTGCTCTTTGCCTTTGATAAACGACCCCGTGACGACGATTTGCTCGACATTCCTGTCCTGGTTGGCTGGCGCATCTTGCGCCATCAGGCTGTGACTGGTTGCCAAACCGGATAGTAGGCAACTGGTGCATAAGCCCAGATTGGTTAGGTTGGTGTGTCGTGTCATACCCGTCTCCTCTTTCGTTCTTGTTGCTGTGCGGTTGATTGAGGTTGTTTATTTTGCACTCACTTTTTTTACATATAATTCAATGTTAAATATTTGTATATATTTTTAATCAATTTAAATACATTTATATTTTCATGTATACATTAATAAAGGTGATGAAATGCTCTGGCTTTATCAAGATTGGGATTCGTTGATGTCTTTTAAGGTACGCGCCTGCTTGGCCGCCAAAGGCTTGAGTTGGCAAAGCCAGCGCGTGGTGCTGCGGGACTTTGAACATCTGCATCCCGATTACCTGGCGCTTAATCCGGCCGGCGTGGTGCCGACCCTCGTGCATAACGGCCAGGTTATCCGCGAGTCCAGCATCATCAATGAGTATCTGGACGAAACTTTTATACCCAGCTTGGTCCCCTCACAACCAATGGCCCGGGCTAATATGCGAATGTGGTGTAAGTATTTTGATGATGTGATCCACCCCACGCTGAGAGTGGCATCTTTTCAGCTTATGATTCGCCAGCGCTTTACCAATATGACCCCTGAAGCGCTCGAAACGCTGATCGCCTCGCACCCGCAGCCAGCACGAGCGGCCGCCTTTCGTAACCTGGTGGGAACTTGTGTGGATTACCAGGCGGTGCTGGCAAGTGTTCAACAGCTTGTTGCGATTGTGGAGTTGATGGAGCAACGGCTGACCCAGCATACCTGGCTGGCCGATGAAACCTTTACCCTGGCGGATATCAGTACGATGGCATTGGCTGACAGGGTAAGTCGTTTAAAGTTTGATTTTATCTGGCAGGGCAAGCCACAGGTGCAAGACTGGCTGACGCGCATACGCACCCACCCGGCCTATAAGCAGGCCATGTGTCCACCGGAATACAGGATGCCCAGTCCCAAAGCCGAAGATCTGGAGCAACTGGGCAGATTACTGAAACAACAAGGCCTGCAAGAGTAACCAGACTCTAAATAATCTGGCAGGCTTCATCAAAATCCAAACGCGGCAGGCGCTGAAACAGTTTTGTGGTATCACCGTAACCCAGGCAGCACAAAAAGTTGCTGCGGACACGGGTACCGGCAAAGAAAGCCTCATCACAGGCCTGATTATTAAAACCCGACATTGGGCCTACATCCAAACCCAGGGCGCGCGCCGCAATCATCAGGTAAGCGCCCTGTAGTGTGCCATTTCTAAAAGCCGTGATTTCAGCAGCCTTGGCATTGTCGGCCATCATCTGACGAGCACCGGGGTTGTGGGCAAACAGCTTGTCCATCTTCTCGTAAAACGCCAGGTCATGGGCAACGATCACGGTAACAGGTGCGCTCAGTACCTTGTTGACATTGAGTGGGGCCAGGCAGGCTTTGAGCTTTTGCTTGGCCTGTTCACTTTGTATAAACACGAAGCGGGCCGGGCAACTGTTCATACTGGTGGAGCCCATTTTCACAATCTCGTAAAGCTGCCTGAGGGTTTGCTTGGCAACAGGTTTATCCAGCCAACCATTATGGCTGCGTGCTTCACACAGGATCTGATCCAGCATCTTCGGGCTTAGGGGTTCAAATTCCTCTCGAAGCTTGGTGGCAGCGGCCTGTGCCATATCAATAGCCTGCTGTTGTGTGTGACTAATAGCCGGTGAATTCATCTTGGCGTCCTCCCAATAGACATGGTTGAGTTAAAAAAAACACTAGATCTGAATGCAATCTAGATTTAATGTATACAATAACATTATCAAAGTATACCTAGATAGGTTTAGAGATCTGAGACTATGGAGTTTATCGACGCTGTTTTGCCATTGGCCGCCATGATGCTGGCCACAGGAATCGTCGCCGGTCTGCTGGCTGGTTTGCTGGGTGTAGGTGGCGGCATTGTGATAGTGCCGGTGCTGGACACGGCCTTGGGTTTGTACGGTATAGAGCCGGCCATTCGCATGCATGTAGCCGTTGCCACGTCGCTGACCTGCATTATCTTTACCTCGATTTCATCCACCCGGGCACATCACGCCAAAGGGGCAGTGGACTTGGGTTTGGTAAAAATCTGGGGCCCGGCGGTGCTGATGGGCTCACTTTTAGGCGCCATCGGCGCAGCCTTTGTGGACAGCCAGGTTTTATCCGCGGTGTTTGGCGTGGTGGCACTGCTGGTCGCCCTAAAAATGCTGTTGCCACTGGACAATCTGATCCTCAGCCGAGATGTGCCACGTGGGCTGGCAGCACCTTTTCCCCCACTGGCCATAGGCGGCTTGTCGAGCATGATGGGTATAGGCGGCGGCACCCTGAGCGTGCCGGTGCTAACCCTGATGAATCAGCCTATCCATCGCGCGGTGGGTACAGCTGCGCTGTTTGGATTACTGATCAGCCTGCCTGGCGCTTTTGGTTTCGCCTACTCAGGCTGGGGAGACTCGCGCCTGCCACCAGGCAGCCTGGGTTATATCAATCTGATCGGTGTGGCACTGATCGCACCGGTCACTGTGGTAATGGCTCCCTTTGGCGCCAAGCTCGCCCATCGCTTGGATAAACGTAGGCTCAGCATGCTGTTCGGTTTTTTCCTGCTGTTGGTCGCTGGCCGCATGCTGTACCGCACCTTACTGGCTTGAATATGTAAAAAAAGATAGCAAGGCTTACTGATATTCAATTTTAGATATATCAGGCAGCTATTTAATTAGTCGAATTTCATCGGTAAGACCCGCAAAGTGGGCTTGATGAATTGCAAGAGTTAAGCCCCTTAGGGGCACAAAATAAGAGAATTCTGTATGACAACATTCGCACTAGCGACTTACCAGACGCAAGGCCATGAACGCACGGCTATGCAGATCCAAGGCAAGTTTTTCGACCTGGAGAGCTGTTTTGAAGCCGTTCACCCAGCACAGCACAGCAAACCACGCTGGGTATTCAGCAGTACCGATGCAATTTGCCACTGGGAGCAAACCTCGGCTGAATTGCAGGACCTGGCTGAACAGGTGATTCTGTTGGTCGAGCAGGGCAAGTTAGCACCACTGGCTGAGAATTTGCAGCTGCAGGTGCCCTTTCGCCCCACCACCATTTTTGGTACGGCATCCAATTATCAAGAACATGCAGCCGAGATGAATACCATTCTGGCCGCCAAGCCGGACAGCTCCCCTTATGTGTTTATGAAAGCCACCACCTCAGTAACCGCTACCCAGACAGATGTGATTCTGCCGCCGGAAACCCAGCAATTGGACTGGGAAGTGGAACTGGGCGTAGTCATAGGTAAGGCCGCCCGCCGGGTAAAAGCCGCTGATGCTCTTAACTATATTGCAGGCTACACCGTGGTGAATGATATTTCTGCCCGGGATCTGAATCGTCGCAGCGACTACCCCTTTAAACACGACTGGTTTCGCGGCAAAAGCTGGGACACCTTCTGCCCCATGGGGCCGGTCTTCGTACCCAAGCAAGCTATCGTCGACCCGCATCAGATTAAGCTGTCGCTGTTTTTGAACGGTAAACAAATGCAAGACGGCAATACCAGCGAACTGATTTGGAACGTATTTGAACAAATCGAGTACCTGTCCAGCATTTTGACCCTGCGCCCTGGAGATTTGATTATGACCGGTACCCCCGCCGGGGTAGGTAAAGGTATCGGTTTGTATCTAAAGCCGGGCGATGTACTGGAAGCCAGCGCCGAGGGCGTGGGCTGCATTAAAAATACCGTCAGAGCCGAAGTGCTCTGAACCAGAGGAGAGCAACATGTACCAACCCAAGCCAACTAAACTGGGCCATCTGGTGCTCAAAGTGCAGGACATACAACGTTCGGTGCAGTTTTATCAGGAGGTGGTCGGTCTGACCGTGTCTGACTGGATAGATGATCGCATGGTGTTTTTACGTGCCGGTCAGGACCATCATGATCTGGCCTTATTGCAGCTGCCTGCTGATCAACTAAGCAAGCAGGACCCGGCCCAGTCACGCATCGAGCACTTCTCCTATCACGTCGACAGCATCGAAGACATCAAGCAGATCACTAAGATGTTGCTGGCGCGCGGGATTGAAATTGACCGCGGCATTGGTCGCCATGGCCCAGGGGACAATACCTTTATCGTGTTTAAAGACCCGGATGGCAACAACGTGGAATTTTACTCTGACATGCTGCAAATCACCGAACAAGCCCCCTATGCAGCTTCAGTCTGGCCAGGTACCGAAATGGGCACCTTTGATCAGTGGAATTTAGAAAGCTTTGTGGTGGAGCCGCCAGCGCGGATCAAAGCCATTATTAAGAATGACAAGTAAGGGAGAATCCTGATGCCCTTTATACAAATTAACCAAGACAGCTTTTATTACGAAGTGCATGGCCAGGGCGAGCCTGTGGTGCTGGCCCACGGTTTGGGCGGCAATCATGCCAGTTGGTACAAACAGGTGGCCGTACTCGCCAAAGCCTATCAGGTGATCACCTTTGATCATCGTGGTTTTGGCAATTCCACCGACCAGGCTGGCCTGGGGCGTAGCGGTTTTGTTAGCGACCTGCTGGCTTTGCTTAACCACTTGCAACTGCCCAAAGTCGCACTGGTGGGTCAGTCCATGGGCGGCGGCACAGCCATTCAGTTTGCCAGTCAATACCCTGAGCGAGTTGCCGGGTTGGTAATTGCCGACTCCCTACATGGCTTACAGGAAAGTTCTGAAGTCGCGGCCATTATGGACAAGGCGCGGGCCGACACTGCCCACCTGGACCAATTGCAACGGGTGCTGGGCGAGGCATTTCGCCAAGCAAACCCCGAGCAGGGCCTGTTATACCGCCAGTTCAACAGCTTTAACCGCACCGATCGCAGCAATCTTAGCGGTGAATATGCCGCCACAAAAGTGGATCCGGCCACTTTAGGCAAGCTTGGTTTTGCCGTGATGTTTCTGGCCGGTCAGGACGATATTTTGTTCCCCATTGAGGCGATTCGCCTGGTGCAGGAGCAGGTGGATGGTTCCTTTATCGTGGAATTTGACGCCTGCGGTCATTCGGCCTTTTTTGAAAAGCCGGTGGAATTCAACGACAGCCTGCTGAGCTTTCTGCAGATGGCCGGGCTTGCGCCCTGCGCCGCCGCACATAGCAACAGTGCGGGTTACATTCATCCATAATCAGATTTAACGGGTACCCTATCATGACTAATAAAACCGTAGCTCAACAGGTCGTCGATGCGCTCAAGGAGCTGGGCGTCAAACATGTGTTCGGCGTACCCAGCGGCGGCTGGGTGGATTACATGGAAGCCCTGCGCACTACAGACGGCATCGAATTTGTTCTCGCCACTCACGAAGGCGGCGCGGCCTTTATGGCTGATGTTTGTGGCCGTATTACCGGTGTGCCCGGCGTGTGTTTCGGCACCTTTGGCCCAGGCGCCACTAACCTGGCCACCGGCGTGGGTAGTGCCTATTTGGATCGCTCGCCAATGATTGCCCTGACCGACGAAATGCCCGCAGCCAAGCGTGGCCGCATCGTGCAGATGGCCATTGACCATCAGGCGCTGTTCGCCCCTATCACCAAAAAAACCACCCGTCTGGAAGCCGAGCGTGTCCGCGAAATCATCTTTGATGCCGCCCATGTAGCCACTTCCGGCGTGCCTGGCCCTGTGCATATCGGCTTGCCGGTGGGGATGAGTGCCCTGCCAGCGGTGCAAGAAAGTGCCAAGCCTATTGCGCCGAAAATTGCCGAGCCAGCGGCTCAGGTGCTGTTGGATAAGATGCGCGAGCTGTTTGTACAGGCCGATAAACCCGTGATTGCGCTGGGTATGCGTGCTATTACCAGCGGCGTGCAGGAGCAGGTGATTGCCCTGGCCGAAAAGTTCCAGGTACCTGTGGTGCTAAACCCCATGGCCAAGGGCATGCTGGCCGAGTCGCATCCTAACTATGCCGGCGTGTTGTTCCATGCCTTGAGCGATGTGGTAGGGCAAACCCATCAGCAGGCCGATTTGGTGGTCAGCATCGGCTATGACGAAGTGGAATTTAACTACGAAGACTGGATCCCCAATGCACCACTGGTCAGCCTGGATATCGCTGCCACCGATCTGGATACCAGCAAATATACCTTAGCCTGTGACGTGCTGGGCAATATCAAGCATTCGGTGGAGTATCTGCTCGCCAGCGACTGCGCTGCTAAGAACTGGGATTTAAATGCCTTGGCAAAGCGTAAGGCCGAGATGTTTGCCCGTATGTCTCCCAATAATGACGCCTTCGGTCCTTGTGCTGCGCTGGATATTTTGCGCGACAAGTTTCCACAACACGGCATTATGACCTGTGATGTAGGTGCCCATATTCACCTGATTGGACAAAAGTGGCCCACGCCTAAACCGGGTCTGCAAATTATGACCAACGGTTGGTCGGCCATGGGCTTTGCCATTCCTTCGGCTATTGCCGCCAAGCTGTGTAAACCCGATACGCCAGTCTGTTCGGTGGTGGGAGACGGCGGTTTCTTGATGACTGCCGGTGAACTCGCTGTGGCCGTCAGGGAAAAGCTGAATATCGTGTATGTGCTTTTCACAGACAATGACCTGGCGCTGATCCGTATCAAGCAAGAGAAAAAGCACAACCCGATTTACGGCACCCCGATTCGTGAACGCGGCACTATTGGCGGCGACAATATCTTCGGAGCGCCGGTGCTAAAAGCCTTTGATAAACAGGAATACGCCCAGGCGCTGGAAAAAGCCTTTGCCATGCAGGGGCCGGTGATTGTCGAGGCGATTTTAAACTCGCGCGAGTATGACAGCCTGGTACTGCGTAAGGACAAACCCTGATATGCAGGCCGCCATTTTGTATCCAAATGCAGCGGCCAGCTTGCTGATCAATGGTCAGTGGCTGGCAAGTGACGCCAGTATGCAGATCCACAACCCGTTTAATAATGACGTGGTAAGTGAAGTCTCCTGCGCCGATGACCGCCATGTATTGCAAGCGGTGAAAAGCGCCAGACTGGCGTTTGAGAAACATCGTTTTTTACCCAGCGCTGAGCGCGCCGCTTGGTTAAAAGGTGCGGCCAATCTGGTTCAGCAGCGGCACGAGGATTTTGCCCGCACTATCGCGCTGGAAACCGGCAAGCCCATTCAGGCCGCGCGTAAGGAAGTACGGCGCTGTATCAATACGCTAAACCTGTCCGCCGAGGAAGCGACCAGATTGACCGGCGAAACCCTGCGTTTCGACAGTTTTGTCGGGGGGGAAGAGCGCATCGGTTACTACGAACAGGTGCCGCTGGGGGTGATCGCCGCGATTACACCTTTTAATGACCCGCTAAACCTGGCCGCACACAAATTAGGACCGGCCCTGGCCGCTGGCAATGCGGTGGTGCTGAAGCCCTCGCAGCAAGCGCCCTTATCGGCATTAATGTTGGTGCAAGCCCTGCTAGAAAGCGGCCTGCCACCAGGCCAGGTGAATGTGCTGACCGGCTATGCCCGGGAGTTCGCTCAGGCGCTGGTAAGCCATAAGGATGTGGCGATGGTAACTTACACCGGCGGCGAAGCCTCGGGAGAAATCATCGCCAAAAACGCCGGGATTAAAAAGTTGGCCATGGAACTGGGGGCTAACAGCCCGGTACTGGTGATGGACGACTGCAATCTGCCAAAAGCTGTGGCCGCTTGCGTGTCTGGCGCTTACTGGGCGGTAGGGCAAAATTGTATCGGGGTGCAGCGAATTTATATTCAGCGCAGTCTGTACAGCGCCTTTAAGCAAGCCTTTATCGAACAGACGGCCAAATTGAGGGTGGGCAGCCAGCTATCAGACGATACCGATATTGGCCCCATGATCAACGAACGTGAAGCCATGCGTATTGAACAATGGGTTGAACAAGCAGTCGCCAACGGCGCTAATTTGCTGGTAGGCGGCAAGCGCGAAGGTGCCTGTTACTATCCCACCGCCCTGGACAACCTCAAAGACAGCGATCGGCTGGTTTGTCAGGAAGCCTTTGGCCCGGTGGTCAGTCTGTTTGCCTTTGATGATTTGGACGACGCCCTGGCCCAGGCGAATAGTGCGGAGTTCTCTATTCACGGCGCAGTATTTACCAGTAACCTGAATACCGCCATGAAGGTGAGTCGGGAACTGGACGTGGCCGGTGTGATGGTCAACGATTCCACCGACTATCGCCTCGATGCGATGCCCTTTGGCGGCGCTAAGCGCGGTAGCCTGGGACGTGAAGGGGTGAAATTTGCGATACGGGAAATGAGCCAGACCAAAGTGATGTGTATGCAGCTCGACCTCGACTGATTGGTGCTAGTAAAGCGCTCTCTTCGTGTCCTTCTATTCTTCGTGGTGATATAGGCAGTTCAAGAATTTATTTACCACGAAGGTCACGAAGAACACGAAGGGGCTAATAACAACGTTTTCTGACTTTAAGAAAATGATGTTCTTGCACGCTGCATACCCAAACCGAACAGGTATTCTCTTCGTGTCCTTCTATTCTTCGTGGTGATATAGGCAGTTTAAGTATTTGTTTACTGCGAAGGTCACGAAGAACACGAAGGGGCTAATAACCCCGTGCTTAAGAGAGTCATCTTTCGGTAATCTACGTATCTAGCGTCACTGCAAGACACCTTTTTGTATTCAAGAACTTAGAGATTTGTACACAATAAAAAGCCCGTGTATATATCGCTTGAAAGTTAAGGGATATCTTTTAAACTGACCCGAGTTTGGCTGCGTTTGAAGCAATAGGAATGTCCACTCTGACTATCTCTGACAAAATTTATAACCAACTGTCTGCGCAAATTATCTCGGGTGAGATTAAACCCGGACAAAAGTTGGAAGAGCAGGAAATTGCCAATCAATTCGGCGTATCCCGCACTCCTATTCGCGAGGCCTTTCGCCTGCTGCACACCAGCGGTTTAGTAGAAAGCAAGGCTCATAAAGGGGTAACGGTGATTGAGCTGGATATTGATCAGCTCAGCGATATGTATGAAGCCCTGCAAGAGCTGGAAGCCCTGTGCGCGCGCTTAAGTGCCGAGCGCATGACCGCCGTTGAACGTAAGCAAATTCAGCGTATGCATCAGTTGTCGGAAGAGGCGGTTCACAGCGAAGATGTAGAGCGTTTTGCCGAACTTAATAACCAAATTCATACCGCCATTCATCAAGGCTCGCGGAATAAAACCCTGCAGGAAACCATTGCAAAGCTGCGAAAGCGTCTGAGCTTGTATCGCCAACCCTGGCTGTTTGAAAAACGCAATCGTTTGGAAGCCTCATACCGTGAACACGCTGAGTTGGTAGAGGCAATTATTGCCGGCGACCGCGATCAGGCGTTTGACGCCATGCGTAACCATATTTCCAATACCAGCCTGGGCACTATTGATTATCTGATTAGTCAGAAGCCGCTGTAGATCACTCAATCAGAAGAAGTGTCAAACCCGGGCTGCAACTTTACGAGCTGTCGTTTTACAAAGAAGGCGGTCCCGATAAAGATTAATAGGTGCAACGGAATTACTATAGCAAACCCCATCAATAGCCAGGTAAAAGGGATCTCAGCCACTAAGGCGGTGGGCGTGGCCAATACAATACTGGCCAACAAATCACCTAAGGTAGCCAGAAGCACCAGTCGCCACTTTTCCTTTCCTTGCACAATTCTGGCGTTTTTAATTGAGTAGCTATAGAAGCACCAATAGGCAATCCCCATCAATATAGGGGTATTTAGCAGACTGGGATTCTCCATCTCAATAAGCACACTAAAAAAACCTACACTTGCCATAACAAGGGTGTAACTCAGCGTAAACCTGAGAAAAAACGTCCATCCTGTCATCTATGCCTCCGCTGCATTCTTGCTTAAGTCCGTTGTTACCAGCTAAACACAAAAAAGTTATTGAAGATAAGTCTGTAGCCAGCTCACCACTTCGTTCATCATTTCCTGCCGATGTTTGGTTAGCCCATGATTGTCGCCTGGATAAATCACCAATTTATGCGGATGTTCAAGGGACTCAAGAATCTCGGCTAGACGCGTGGAATGCGCTACATTGACCCGTTCGTCCTGATCGCCATGCAACAATAAAACAGGCATATTTGCGGGCAATTCATGGGCCCATTTAGCCACCGAGCGCTGATCCTGAGCATGCTGCCTATTGTTGGTAAAATCGGCCACCCGTTTTTTATATACATGTTCCATCGCCGGTCTGTCTGCCAAGGCCTGCTGCACATCTGAGACCCCGGCCACCGCAATCAAGGCTTTAATATTCGCTAGTCTTTTTGCCGCCAAATAAGACTGCATACTGCCGCGGCTCCAGCCCATCATGGCAATATTTTCACTATCTGCGTCGGGTATCTGTTTAATGATATCCACCAGGGCGACCACATCGTTCACATCGGCCCCACCAAACTCATCAAAACCATTGTTGTCGATATGCTTGCTGGCGCCACGGTATTGGCTGCCAATCACAATAAAGCCCTGGCTGGCAATCTCAGCATGAATGTCCAATTTTTTGCCAAACACTACGTAACCAAAATCGCCATTGCCCCCACGATTGTAGATAACGACGGGGAGCTTCCTGCCTGGCTTGGCCTTTGGCTTCAGGTAGTAACCTTCGACATTAAAACCATCCACCTGATAAACAAAATCAACACAATCCAACGATTGCTTCAGGCGATTGAATTGCTCTTCAGGAAAGCGCATAGCGAATCTTTCCCGATTGAACTTAGGGTTCTTACTTGCCAATTTCATAAGCCATTTATCATATGACTCAAAGGAGCCGCTAAAGCAGGAATATTGGGATTGAATGGTCTGTTCAGCCAGGGCGAAGCATGAGGAAAGCGTAAGCAACAGTGCAAAGGCAAGGTTAAGCGGCATAGGTTAATTCCATTTAAAACACGCAATTAACATAGTGCGCCGCGCCAGGTTCAAGTCAAGAATTTTGCGTCAGTAAACTATCGACTAATCGCCGCACCAAGGGCGTTAGCATTAACACGGTCGGAAAGGCAACCATAAAGCTAAAACGCCAGGCACTAAGCCAGATTGACAGGATATCTTCACGCCATCCGAGATTATGCAAGCTGACCACCAGCGACATAATGCCCGACATACTCAGGGACATAAAAAAGGAGTACAAATAGGGTCTGAATTTAGTCGCCAGCATGTTTGCCCGGCCGGCTTTTACCGAGCAGCCTGATTTGCCCGCCCGCAAGTGTGCTACTGACCATCACCTGGCAGGCCAATCTGGTTTTTTCCCCGGCGCTAAGCTTAGCCAGAATCTGCTGCTCCCCAGGGTAGCAGGGCGACAGATCCTGTTCGCTTACCTGGTCAATACGCACCAAGCAGGTACCGCAACTGCAGCAACCGTTGCAAACGCCCGGCAAGGTATCAATGCCTGCATCCTGCACGGCCACCAGCAAACTGTAACCCGGCTCGGCTTGCACCTCTCGCACATCGCCATTGGGCAATATCAGCGCCAATCTCAGCATGGTGTTATCACTCCCATAACAGGCTCTTCAATAAGGTTGTCAGGGCCATCAGGGTAAGCAGCCATTTCAGCTGCAGCATAAAGGCCTGCGGCGCTATACGGCGGCGCAGCAAGCTGCCAAGCAGCGAGCCCAAACAAGCGCCAGCCACAGTCAAGACCAGCGGCCACCAATAGTCAGCAAAATGAAAGCCAAGCCACAGAAAGGTCCCAATCTTAAACAGGTTGCCGCATAACATCATCAACGAGGCCGTCGCCACTATGCTTTCCCGGTTTTCCAGACGGCGGCTTAGCATAGTCAGGGCAATCGGGCCTGGCGCACCGACTACCAGCCCCAGCCCGGTTTGCAGAAATCCAGCCAGAAAAAAGCTTTCCAGGCGTCGCAACACCTGTGCAAAAGGGGCGCACCACAGGCTTAACAGCAGATAAATGGCAATAAATGGCGGGATAAACTCAAGAGGCAAAGACAGCAGCAAGGCAGCAAATAAGCTGGTGCCTACCACTGAGCCCAGCAGATAAGGGCCGATGGCCGGCCAATAAATATGCTCCAGCGCAAAGACGAGTCTGGAACTGTTACTGGCCAGTTGCGTAACCGCATGCACAGGCACCACCGCAATGGCAGGCACAAACCAGGGCAACACCAGCACCATCAGCATGCCGCCGCCCATCACAAATACCCCAGCCAGGGTAGAAGCCAGGGTAGCAAGCAAGAACAGGCTGATATCACCAAGCATGAGCTAAATCTACGCGCTTAATCCAGGGTTTTATAAGTGCTGGTACCCACCCAGCCACGCTCAGAGATATCAATCATAATATTCTCCGGACCAGACATCTTATACTCGGCGTTATCCTTTGCCGGGTTCATGCCCAGCCCCTGAGCCAGATTCACATCATGGCGTGGCTCATAGCCGTTGGCCTTGAAGCTGTTGACCATGTCCTGAATATCTTCACATTGAAAGCCTACGTGGTGCAGGCCGACATACCCCTGCGGAAATTCTTTCCCGGCTGCCGGGCCATTACGAAACTTCAGTATGGCCAGGTTGATATTGCCATCGGTCATATAAAAGCCGTTTGCATTACGACTGGCCACCACCCCTGCCACGCTCCAGCCTAAAACATTTTCAAAGAACTCCCGGCTTTTATCCGGATCATTGGACGCCATAGCCAGATGTTTAAGTTGAATAGGTTTTTCAGGTTTAGACATACATATTTCCTCTCAGATTAACTTCCGACCCGCAGAGCCGCGGTCAGCGATTCCAGCGCCGCCAGCACGCTAAGTGCGGTAATGCGACCCGTGCCGGGATTTTCCACTGTAGGTACGTTTTCAATGGTCATTTCAAAGCTGGCGCTGTCCGCATCAACTTTGATGGTATGGGTATTGCGGGTTTTGCCAGGGTCGGCCCAAATTTCCAATTGGGTTTGCTCGGCACCAAGCCCGGCCAATCCAAGGGACGCCGCCACGTTAACATTGGAAGGAAACTTCTCTGCACCTTCCCGGGCGCTGCCTTTAAATACCCGCAGAGGTTCTTCCAGGCCCAGCAATTGAATGTTGTTTTCCACAATAAACTTGGCTTTGGTCAGCGATGTGGGTGGCTTACGGGTCACCATAGTTACTGAATGAATAGTGCCTTTGGCCGCAGCACGCACCGCGTCAAGGCCAAGCAATGCGCCAGTCGCCAGCAGGATCTGAGCGCCATGACGCTGAGCCAATTCCACTACCTCGGGATGCTGTAATATGGCCGCGCCGCTGACCGTGACCAGGGTGCGCCCCTGGCACAAGGCGGGCTCAGCAATGTCCATAAAAGCAGCGGTAGGTGCACATTCCACTATCACATCCGCCAAATCGGCCAATGCTTTGGCACTGACTACTGGTACTGGCTGCGACAACCCGGCCATAGCCGCTTTGGCCTTATCCGGATTGCCAGAGGCAATAGCCACCAATTCAAGACCTGGCATGCCCTTATCCAGCGCCAGACCGACAACCTTGCCGATAGTGCCAAAACCGGCAATACCTACTTTTAATGTTTTTCTCATACTGGTTTCTACCACCCAATCAACACAGGTAAAGAATACATATTAAATATCATGTATACAATTACATTTTTTGGAACACATAAAACATTAATATGATAACGGCGGCTTAAATGCCGCCGTTTTCGCACCTATTTGGCCGGGCGTGAGGGTAATTGCGGATAGCGCCCCATCATCAGGATCAGCACACAACTGAGCAGCATCACCACCGACATGGCCCACAACACTTCGGTGTAGCGGCCCAGTGCGTCGTACGCCAGCCCCATAATTAAAGGTCCGACGCTGGCGCCAATTTTAAAACCGGAGTAGCCGTAGCCATAAATAGCGCCAAACGAGCGATGGCCAAAGTAACGGCTGGTAAAGTAAGCCATCACATCAAACTCAGCGCCTATGGCGATACCAATCAGTGCCGTGCAAAGTGCCGCCGACTGACCACTGGCTCCCATGGCAAAAGCGGCCAGGCCAATTACCGGTCCAAGCATAAAAAACACCACCACATAGGGAGCAAAGAACTTGTCCATCAGATAACCCGCCAACAAGCGACCACCAACAATGGAAATCCCCAGATAGGCAAAGGTCCCCACCGCTTCCTGTAAGTTCATCCCCCGGTCCATCATCATAGGTACCAGATGCACTAAAACGGTGGAGGTTGTCAGGCCGGTAATCACAAAAGAGGCGACCATCAACCAGAAGGTGCGCTGCCCTAATGCTTCCTTGGCGGTAAAGCCAATCAGAGGTTTAGCGGCGCTTGAAGTGACAGCCTCAGTTTGCTGCTCAGCCACACCGTCTACCGCCAGGCCCATCTCGGCCGGCGTTTCCCGCACCAGAAATTTAGCAATTGGCAGCACCAACAACACAATGACCACACCAATGGCGATGTAGGCTTCACGCCAGCTGTAATGACTCATAAAGTAAGAGGCAATCAAGGGCACCAAGGTCGTACCCAGCCCCACACCGGACAAACCTATGCCCAGTGCCAAACCGCGCTTCTTATTAAACCAACTCACCAGCAAACGCGAATAGGTTAAAGGAGCGGTACCGGCGCCCAGGATAGGGATCAGCACGCACATGGCATACAAATGCCAGATTGAAGGTGTCAGCAAGGACATGGCCGCGATGGTAAAGCCAAACAATAAGGTAGAAGGCACCAAAATGCGCTTCACCCCATATTTATCCACCAGGGTGCCCACATAGGGAAAAAACAGAATAGCGGTAATGCCAATCACGGTAGAGCCGAAAGAGATCTGGCCGCGACTCCAGCCAAAATCAGCTTCAAAGGCTTTGATAAAGGTGCCAAAGGACATGGCGATTACGCTGTAGCCAAAAGCTAGTCCAATTATAGCGGCTAGCACTATCCACCAGCCGTAGTAAAGATTTTGCTTGGTGCTCACGCCACTTTCAGCGTTTATGGTTTTCTCATTCATCTTGTTGCCTCCAGGTTAACAATTTGTGAATGCAAACCAAATTAATTGTATACATGATGATATGTCAAGAATACTTTAAAAGGTTTGGATGATCCGTCAGGTAAAAAGAAGCCGGGCCTAGCCCGGCTTAAACACGAGAATGCACAGTGCTTAGAATTGGTATGTGGCAGAAATACCGAAGGTGCGAGGCGCCTTGTAGGAGCTAAATACAGTGTTATCCCAGGCCGCATAAACGGTAGTTGAGGCGATGTTCTGCTCATCGGTAAGATTCTTAGCCCACAACTGTACTCGCCAACTGTCATCCAAAGAGGCCAGTTGCAAGCTGGCATTGACGGTATATTCGGAGTCCACTTTGGTTAACGGGTCATTTGAGTTATCAAAGAAATACTCATCCTGATATTGATAATCCAGGCGGGCAGCCCACAGTCCCAGATCTGACTCCCACTCATAGGCAGCAGCCAGATTGAGAGTATGTTCCGGGGTACGACGCATACGATTGCCATTCAGATCATTACCATCCACTTCAAAAGTGTCGGTAAACTCCGAGTCGATGTAGCCGTAAGCACCATTTAAGGTCAGGTTGTCGGTCAGCAGCGCGGTAAATTCCAGCTCCAGCCCTTGCGCTTCACCAGTACCGTTGCGTACCTCCAGATCGGCTGGCGTATTTGGCCCTGTCTCTACCCACACCTGGCTTTGCAGATCGGTGTATTTGGTAAAGAACAGCGCGCCGTTGAAACGCAGACGGTCATTAAAGGCTTGAGATTTAAAGCCCAGTTCATGGTTTAGGGCAAACTCAGGAGCAAAAGAAGCCAAGGCTTCCTCAGCACTTTCCGGTCCTTCACCATTAAAGCCCCCCGCCTTATAACCGCGAGCCAGGGAATAGTAGAAGAACAAATCCTGACTAGCTTTGTAGTCCACCACCAGGCTAGGAGTCCAGGCGTCCCACGAGCCTTGGGTGCTGACATCGTAACCTTCAACCCTGTTACCCTTTAAATCGCCGTGCATATTGTCCCAGTTATCAAAGCGACGACCACTGGCGACGGAACGGAAGTCTTTTTCGTCTTCACTCCAACGTAAACCTGCTGTCAGGCGCCAGGCGTCGGTCAGGTTGTAACTGGCCTGACCAAATACTGCATAACTGTCGGTGACGGCATAGGTGCTATTGTAAATCTTGCCTGTGGTTGTGCCCCAGGGCGTATGGAACCAATAGTTCACCATTTCGTGACGGTCGATATCCTCACGCATATAGTAAGCGCCCATCTGCCAGTCCAGCTTGCCCTGTACCCCAGCCAGACGGAATTCTTGTGAGAACTGCGAGGACTGCTCTTCCTTGTGCTGGTACCACATATCGTCTACTTGCATTGCCGCCAGGGCATCATCATCGGCTACATTGTTGTTAGCCGGGTCCCCCCAGGGGTCGAAGAACAGGCTGTCATCCACCATGCCGGCTGCGGCATTTTCATAGAAGCCGAAATCGTTATCTCGATATGCCGTAATAGAGGTAAATGTCATGCCATCCAGGTCATAACGAATATTGGCACTGAGGCCTTTGACCTCGGTATCTTCAAAGCCGTCAAACTCGTTGTCTGCTTCACGGGGATCAGCACTGATAAAGGCCGCATTGCGCCCTTCACTGTAACTGATATGACGCACGGTAGGCACTGAGTCAGACTTGGAATAATCGGCACTTAGCAGGATTTCCAGATCATCGCTGGGATTGATCAGCAATTGACCACGCACGCTGTAGCGTTCCAGCGTATCCGCATCATTGCCGGTGTGGGTATTCTTGCCAAAGCCATCACGGTCAACCGCACTAAACGCCAGCTTGGCACCAACATTGTCAGACAATCCGCCAGTGACATAGCCACGGGCCTGTAATAAGCCGTAGTTACCTGCGGTCAGCTCAACTTTACCCTCGGGATAAGCCATTGACGGCTTTTTGGTAATAAAGTTGATTGCCCCGCCCACCACGTTTTTGCCGTATAAGGTACCTTGGGGGCCACGTAATACTTCCACACTGGCCAGGTCATACAGATCCATGGCAGCAGCCACACCACGGGAGATATACACGCCGTCGACATAAATACCTATGGCAGCACCTGCACCGGCACTTTCAATATCACTGCCAATACCACGCATAAACAGCTCAGGCTCGGCAGCGTTATATACGTTCATCTGAAAACCCGGCACCCGCTCGGCGATACCGTTTAAGGCTTCAATACGGGAGTTGGCCAGTTGGTCGCCGCTGAAGGCAGAAATGGCGATGGGGGTTTCCTGCAGGCTTTCCACCTTATGTCTGGCGGTAACCTGGATCACTTCAACACTTTTATTGCTCTGTCCTTGGGGAAGCGCGTCTTGGTCTTGTTCCTGCGCCAATGCCGATCCTGACATGGCCAATGCAATACCGACGGCCAGGGCACGACGGCGGGTTTGGGGTATTGAGGTTGACTTCATTGTTGCTAGCTCCTTCCCAATCAAGGATGTGATTATTCTTCGGGGACAATTCCCCTGAGCACTGAATTCACCCTAAGGGAGGGCCAGCTATAATAGAAATAGTTTGTTTTGACGCCGCTATAACATATTTAACATATCCGCAACAACCCATGGACTTCAACCGCTGCTGTGGCAACACAGTCACTTTGCCAACCACTACCCTATCCGGGCTTAAAACCTTGGCAGCCCAACAAGCATCAGCAGTCAAACAACCAAGCGAGCAGATAAGGCCATCCACTATCCGGCCTTGCTATACCCTTCCTCCTTGTTCAAACCCAATAAGCTATATAAATTACATTATAACCAGGCAATTTATTATTATTTTTAACAAAAGATACATATACCTAACATGACATCATCCATTGAAGGCAGCACTGCTGGCTGTCTCGCAGAACAAGCAGGTATTTCAATGACCTATACAAAAGCATTTTTTGAACAATTAGATAAACAAGACCCATTGGCGCCTTTTCAGGCCCAATTTGCCCTGAATGCCGGTGAAATTTACCTGGACGGTAATTCCCTGGGGGCACGTCCCAAGGCCGCCTTAGCCCGCGCGCATCAAGTGGTGGAGCAGGAATGGGGACAGGATTTAATCCGCAGTTGGAACAAACATCAGTGGTTTGAATTGCCTTATCGCATCGGCAATAAAATCGCCAGCCTGATTGGTGCACAGGACGGTGAAGTCGTCTGTACCGACGCCACCGGACTAAACTTATATAAGGCAGTCTCCACCGCCCTGCAGCTTAATCCGTCGCGCAAAGTCGTGCTTATGGAAGGCAGTAACTTCCCCACCAACAACTATATGGTGCAGGGGCTGCTAAGCCAATTAGGTGACGAATACCAAGTCCGTTTTGTGGAAGAGGAGCAGTTACTGGAACAGATCGACGAGCAGGTTGCCGTGGTATGTCTGACTCAGGTGCATTACAAAACCGGGCGGGTATTGGATATGCAGGCCATTACCGAGTACGCCCAGCAAAAGGGTTGCCTGGTGGTCTGGGATCTTTGCCATAGCGCCGGTGCACTGCCGGTGGATTTGAATGGGGCCAATGCAGACCTCGCGGTAGGTTGCACTTATAAGTATCTAAATGGTGGTCCTGGCAGCCCGGCCTTTATTTTTGTCGCCAAACGCCATCACAACCGCGCCCAGCAACCGCTAAGCGGCTGGTGGGGACATAAAGCACCTTTTGATTTCAATCGTGACTACCAACCAGGTCAGGGCATTAGCCAAATGTTGTCAGGCACCCAGGCGATTATCAGCCTGGCGGTGGCCGAAGTCGGTATAGACCTGATGTGTGCTGCAGATATGCAGGTGCTGCGCAACAAGTCCCAGGCGCTAACCCGCTACTTTATCGAGCTGCTCGATCAGGAATGCGGTCAATATGGTTTTGAACTGGTCAGCCCGCGAGACGATGAAAAACGTGGCAGCCAGGTCGCACTTAGCCATGCTCAGGGTTACCCCATTATGCAGGCGTTAATTGACGCTGGTGTGATTGGCGACTTCCGCGCACCTGATATTCTGCGCTTTGGCTTTGCGCCCTTGTACAACAGCTACGTGGATATCTGGGAAGCGGTACAACGCTTTAAAACTATCATGGATGAAGAGCGCTGGCGCGAAGCGCAGTTTAATCAGCGCCATGCCGTTACCTAACAAGCCATAATTCGGCCCGCAACACCGTGGGCCACTCTACTTTTTCGTCAGTTTCAGGAGTTGCTATGAGCCAACGCCAGGCCCCTATGTGGTCTTCTCATTTTGCTTTTTTGATGGCCTCCATCGGCACGGCGGTGGGCCTGGCCAATATCTGGCGTTTTCCCTATACCACAGGTACCAACGGCGGCGGCGCCTTTGTGCTGATTTATATTCTGGCCGCCCTGGTGATTGCCATGCCGGTGCTCATTGCCGAGCTGATGGTGGGGCGCCGGGGTAGAAACAGCCCACCAGAGGCAATTGCTGCGGTCGCCAAAGAGTCCGGTGCCAGCCCTTGGTGGCGACATATGGGAAATCTTGGCGTATTAGGAGCCATGTTAGTGTTGTCGTTTTACGCAATAGTCGGAGGCTGGACACTCGCCTACGTACTTAAACTGGCCAGCGGCAGTATGCAAGGGATGGATCCTGGGGCGATTTCTGTGGTGTTTGACCAGTTGCAGTCATCACCCGGCTTAATGCTGTTCTGGCATTTGCTGTTCCTAGCGTTAGTGATCGGCATTTCCTCACTGGGCCTGGCAGGGGGCGTAGAGCGGGTAGTCAAATTGGTGATGCCCATGCTGTTTATCATGCTGTTGCTACTGGTGGCCTACGCCGCCTGGATTGGTGATTTTGCCCAGGCGCTGCGCTTCTTATTTACCCCGGATTTTTCCAAAGTCACCGCCAATGTCGTGTTAGAGGCCGTCGGCCAGGCGTTTTTCTCCATCAGTGTCGGGCTTACCAACCTCATGGTGTACGGTGCTTATATGCAGCGTCAAACATCCATTCCACGTTCCTCGGTGGTGATAGTAGGCGCTGACACACTGGTTGCCTTACTGGCGGGTTTGGCCATCTTCCCGATTATTTTTGCCTTTGGTTTAAATCCCAGTGAAGGGCCGGGCCTGGTGTTTGTTTCCCTGCCCGTGGCCTTTGCACAAATGCCTGCCGGAGCCTTGTTAGGGGCACTGTTCTTCGTGCTGCTGTTTTTCGCCGCCCTGACGTCCGCCATTTGCATGCTGGAAGTGCCGACCTCCTGGCTAATGAATAAAACCAGCTGGTCAAGACGCCAAGCCTGCTTGGGTGCTGGCAGTGTGGCCTGGGGACTGGGCGTCTTATCTGCGCTTTCCTTCAACCTGCTGGGGGATGTGCATCCACTGGGCTTTATCCCGCTGTTTGCAGATAAAACCTTCTTCAGCCTGTTTGACTACTTCACGTCCAATATTGCCATGCCTTTGGGCGGTATCTTTGTGGTGTTGTTCGTCAGCTGGGCGCTGAAATCCCGCTTCACCGCCGATGAGCTGGGTTTTACCCAGCAGAGCCTGTGGTTCCGTTTATGGCTCTGGACCTCCAGGCTAATTGCGCCGGGCGCCTTATTGTTGGTGTTTATCAGCAAGCTCAGCCCTACTTTCCATCTATAACCAAGAGGCCATTATGAGTCAGAAAATTAAAGCCGCCATTATTGGGCCGGGCAATATAGGTACTGATCTGCTCTATAAAGCACTGCGCAGCGAACAAATCGAGCCGGTGTTAATGATTGGTGTTGACCCGAATTCTGAAGGACTTAAACGTGCCGCCGCATTGGGCTTGCAGATCTGCGCTGAAGGTGTGCCGGGTGCGCTGGCGCAAGTCAGGCAATTGGGGGTTCAAATCGCCTTTGATGCCACGTCAGCTTATGCCCACAAGGGGAACTGTGAATTACTGAACCCTTTGGGCGTCACTATGGTGGATCTGACGCCAGCGGCTATTGGCCCATTTTGTGTTCCGCCAGTGAATCTCAATGCCTTGAATCCGGCCCAGTTAGATAACGTCAATATGGTCACTTGTGGCGGCCAGGCCACCATTCCCATGGTCGCGGCGGTCAGCCAGGTTCAGAAGGTCAGCTACGCTGAAATCATCGCCACGGTATCCAGCCGCTCGGTGGGTCCAGGTACCCGCCAAAACATCGATGAATTTACCCGCACCACCGCCAGTGCCGTGGAGTCCGTGGGCGGCGCAGATAAGGGCAAGGCCATTATTATCATCAATCCGGCCGAGCCACCGCTGATTATGCGCGATACCGTGCATTGTCTATGCGCCGACACGCCTGACCAACAAGCAATAACCCACTCAGTGCTGACTATGTTGGAAAAAGTGCAGGCCTATGTACCAGGTTACCGGCTGAAAAACGGCCCGGTGTTTGACGGTAATAAAGTGTCTATTTATCTGGAAGTGGAAGGTCGTGGAGATTTCCTGCCGCACTACGCTGGCAACCTCGACATTATGACGGCAGCGGCACTACACACCGCTGAGCTTATCGCCAAATACAAGCAGGCCTGAGGAGAACCGCATGAACCTGAAAGACAAATCCGTGATCCTGCATGACATGAGCCTGCGTGATGGTATGCATGCCAAGCGTCATCAAATCTCCCTAGACCAAATGGTGAATATCGCCACAGGATTAGACGCCGCCGGTATGCCGCTGATTGAAGTCACCCATGGTGATGGGCTGGGCGGTGCGTCACTAAACTACGGCTTTCCTGCCCACAGCGATGAGGAATACTTGTCAGCGGTAATCCCTAAGATGCAACAAGCCAAGGTTTCAGCACTGCTATTGCCTGGTATTGGCACAGTTGATCATCTGCGCATGGCTAGGGACTTAGGCGTATCCACCATTCGCGTAGCCACCCACTGCACCGAAGCGGACGTCTCTGAGCAGCACATTGGCCTGTCCGCCAAGCTTGGTTTGGATACCGTTGGCTTTTTAATGATGGCGCATATGATCAGCGCCGAGAAGCTGCTGGAACAAGCCAAACTGATGGAGGCCTACGGCGCGAACTGCATTTACTGCACTGACTCGGCAGGTTATATGTTGCCCGATGAAGTCAGTCAGAAAATTGGCCTGCTCAGGGCTGAGCTTGGCAGCCACATAGAGATCGGTTTTCATGGCCATCACAACCTGGCCATGGGGGTTGCCAACTCACTGGCCGCCATTGAAGCCGGAGCCCAGCGTATTGATGGGTCAGTGGCAGGGCTAGGTGCTGGCGCTGGCAACACCCCGCTTGAGGTATTAGTGGCGGTGCTGGAACGTATGGGTGCCAAACACGGTATCGATTTGTACAAAATCATGGACGTGGCCGAAGACCTGGTGGTGCCTATGATGGACCAGCCCATCCGGGTTGACCGCGATGCCCTGACACTAGGTTATGCGGGTGTGTATTCGTCATTTCTGCTGTTTGCCAAGCGTGCCGAAGCCCGCCATGGCGTCAGTGCCAGAGATATTCTGGTGGAACTGGGTAAACGCGGCACGGTCGGCGGACAAGAGGATATGATTGAGGATCTGGCACTGGATATGGCCAACCAAAGAAAGCCAAACTGATCTAAGACTATCTATATTTTTAATGATTTAAGCGGCCGAGGCTTTACCCCCGGCCGCTTTGTTTATCTAATGCTGAGTAAATTAATCTTACTTAAGCTATATGCAGGACTTCATATTGGGCGAATGGCAGGTATGCCCCACGCAAAACAGCCTGACCCGAGGTAACGAGACCAGACAGCTTGAACATACACCAATGCAACTGCTGTTATTTCTGGCTCAGCATGCCAATCAAACACTCAGTAAAGAACAACTGCTAGCGCATATCTGGGCGGGTAAGGTGGTGAGTGAAGAAGTATTGACGGTTGCCATCAGTAATATCCGTAAAGCGCTGGGAGACAGCGCACGCACCCCCAAGTACATTAAAACCTTACCGGGTAAAGGCTATTGTCTGATTTGTCCCCCAACAGCCCTGCCGCCAACCAATACTCCCGTCGAGAAGAAAAGGCCGTTGTGGCACTTTGCGCCATTGTTGCTGCTGGTCCCACTCCTGTGGTGGTTCTGGCCAAATAAGGCTCAATTAACAGTGGCGGGCGCAGTGCCGTCCTCGGCCGGACAGGATTTATATAATCAGGGGCGCTTTTTGCTATCTTCGCAGGAAGATGACCATCTTTTACGTGCGGATAGCTTATTTGACCAGGCATTACAGAAGGATCCCCAGCTAGGCAGTGCCTTATGGGGTAAAGCTATGGTACTGATCCTCAAGGCTGAGAATACTTCCTTGGAACAGGCTGCGCCGCTTCGCAACCAAGCTATGCAACTATTGGAAGAAGCCGAACAACGAGCACCAGACAATGCCGCGGTGCAATTGCAGTTAGGTTGGCAATACTTCACCCATCAAAGGGACTTCGGGCTGGCCAGACAGAAATTCGAACGGGCCATAGAGCTGGATGGTCGCGACCCCATTCAGCATTTTCTATACGCTCAATTTCTGATGGCTATGGGCGAAAATGATGCGGCTCTGTTGGCGACCCGCCGCTATATCGACCTGGCGCCTCAATATTATGCGGTTCCCGTAGTTGCCTGGATTTACAACACTGCCAGACAGCCGCAGCAAGCCCTGTCGGAACTAGAGAAAATTGCCGCACTGACCGAGCCAGACCTTTCCTTTCATCACTCGGCAATTAAAATCCTTGAGAATCTTGGTCAGGATCAGCGTGCCTTTCATCATGTCTTGCAAAGTATGCAGCTTAGCGGCTTTACGGCCGAGCAAATAAGCCAAACGCGTGCTCAATTCACTGCCGGCGGCCTGACACAAGTTTACGCTTGGTTTATTGAGCAAAAGATTAGCGATAATCTGGGCCACTATACCGCGCCACTGGCCTATGCCCGCTACGCCATCAAAGCCAATCAACCAGAACAAGCCATCAAGTGGTTAAAGCAAGCCCAGCAGGCGCGACAAATTGAGCTTCTCTGGATGGCTGTTGACCCCTACTACGACCCACTGCGCTTACACCCGGATTTTCACCTAATTCTCAATCAACTGGGGTTAAAGCCCCCCTCTCCATAGATTGATTAGAAAGGAATTTAAGCTTTCTTTAGATTTCTTTGCCGGAAATTCAGGACTTAATTGCTGGAGTTTGTCAGGGTGCCGGTTTTAGCTAATCCGGAAACGCTGATGAAAACACTGTATCTAGTTGTATTTGCACTACTGGCTCCGCTTTCAGTTCAGGCCAAACAACTTTGGCAGATACAAGCCGAGCAAGGGGTGTTCGCATCTCCACTTGCTCACCAAGATAAGCTGTATCTGGCTAATGGCAACACCTTATGGGCCTTAGACAGAGAGGGTAAAACCCTGTGGCAACAATCCTTATCTGCTCAGGCTCGCAGCACACCAGCCATTACAAATCAGACGCTGCTAGTGCATACCGAGCAGGGGTTACAGGCATTTAATCTGCAAGGCCTGCCGCTCTGGCAGCACAAAAGTTCAGATGGCCCTCGTCGGGTAAATGGTGAGAGCTGGGGCTGGGGGCAAGGCAACGTTATCGACCCGTGGAGCTGGTATAGATCATCAGTCACCCTGTCTAACGGCATTGCCTATTACGGTAGTCAAACCGGCACTTATGCCGTACGCGTATCTGACGGGCAACGACTTTGGCAGCAACATACTGGCACCACCCACACCCAACCGGCAGTGTCACAGGGCATAGTGGTAGTTGGCAGTTGGAACAATCACCTGTATGGCCTAAACGCACAAAATGGCGATATCCTCTGGCAGCTTGAAAGCCCCTTACCCCAGGGGGAACTGGGCGGATGGGACGGCTGGCAGGGTTTTAACCTAAATCCCGTCATCAGTGGCGACTATGTGTATGTTGGCAGCCGTAGCACCTGGTTCTTCAAGCTAGGCCTAAAAGATGGCCGTGAAGCCTGGAGTACCAAACATGCCAGTAGTTGGATTGGCTCAGCGGCGTTAGTGCATAAGGACCATGTCTATTATGGGCTGTCTGATGGTTTAGCCCTGATCGGCCAGCATAGGCAGTCAGGGAACATCGAGCATTTAGTTCGCGCACCGCATTTGATCTTTGCCACTCCGGTGCTCGTGGGCGAACAACTCTACTTTGCAACCTTATCCGGTGAGCTGTTCAGCTATCAACCGACCAGCCGCGAGTTAACCAAGCATTATCAAACCCAGAGCAGTCAAACTCACTACCAGAAGCATGTACAGCAGGGAGGTGGCCCCAACTATCAACCGCTGGATCCATCGCTGTCAGTGCACCAAGCGAGCATTAAACAAGTAACAGAAATGCTGGGGGATATGGACAGTATTGTCAGCCTGAGCACGGCAAATGGCGCACTGTTTCTTGGTTTGGCCGGTGGCAGGCTGTTGGCCTGGCAACCTTGAGCAAGGCTAATGGCAGAAAAAAGCGGTGTGTAGGCAGTCAGTCTACACACCGAATCGATAAGTACAGCTTAACGAATACATTACTTGAAGTTAACCATCTGCGCATAATTCATGGTTTTGGCCATTTGTCCAAGCCAATGCCACAAACGCGCACGACGTGAAGCTAACGCTTGCTCACAGGCTTTGTTACTGTCATGATTTACCGAAACTTTTGCAGTAGCAACCAACATAATCCGCATCCTTTTTGTGTTTCAACCCGCGGATATTATTGAACATTTATCGAACGATAACGAACGACAAAATCTTAAGTATCGGATAAGTTTAACTAATGGACAAAAGACTACGACATTTACCCACCTTGCGCTGTTTCGATGCGGCGGCCAGAAACCAGAGTTACCGTCAGGCTGCTGATGAGTTAGCCATTACTCAGGCGGCCGTAAGCCAGCAAATTCGAGTGCTGGAAGAAGGACTGGGGGTTAAACTTTTTTACCGTGACGGTCGCAGAATGCGCCTGACCGCACGCGGCCAGACCCTGGCCAATTCGGTAGAGCAAGCCTTTGCCCAGCTAGTGCGTGGCTTTAATACCGTGCAATGCGAGGAAGCAGCCGGTGTGCTGACCGTGACCACCACCGGCTCATTTGCCTCCATGTGGCTTATGCCCAGGCTCTGGAAGTTTTCCGTTGAGCATCCTCAGGTGTCTATTCGGGTGATGGCTTCACCTTATATAGAAGACCTTCGCCATGGCGATATCGACGTAGCGATTCGACAAGGTAACGGCGTTTGGAACGAGCTTTGTCAGGAAGTGATAATCAGCGACCCGGTGTTTGCCGTGTGTTCAAAACGCATGGCCGACGAGATGCAACTGACCGACCCGGCTCAGGTCAACCAATGCCTTTTGGTAGAAGGCCATGATCCTGGCTTGTTTAGTTGGCAAAACTGGTTCAGCCAGGCAGGGTTGGAGTTTAATCGCAAAGAGTTGCGCTGGGTGGAGGTCGCTACCTGGGAAATGAGCATTAACGCTGTGGCCGCCGGTCATGGGATCTGTCTGTCCACCAGCACACTGGCGGGTGAGCTGATAAAGCGCGGCACCTTAGTACGTCCATTTGAAATTGAGATCACACCAGGGCCGACCTTTTCCATTCTGCATAACCCCGATTCACCTCGTCTTGCCCGTATTCAGGTGTTCCGCGACTGGCTGAAAAAGGAACTGGCAGAAAATGATGCGCCTGCCACAGAAAACGGACGTTGAATAAAACAACAAATAGATATTCCATCTCATACCTATATAACAAAAGCCACACAACATTCTCATATGCCGAACGATGGATTCCGCTATTCTGCAAAAACTGAGGCACTTGCTACAGCCCTTTAATATTAAGGCAGAAAGCAAATGTTGAATTAGAATAATAATTAACCGTCATGTGAAGAGGGCTCCAGGTTATGCATAGCAATAACATGGCATCAACTGCACCGTTTTATATATTCACGGTGTAACCTGATGAAACGCATGTTAATACTCCTAAGCCTGATCTCTTCACACGCATACAGTGAGACATTCTGCCAACAACCAATTCGCATCGTTTTCAGCGGTGATTGGTACCCCTACTTCTATCAGGACAAGCAAGGGCAATACACAGGCGTCGATATTGACCTGTTGCGTCAAGCGCTCAACAACATGGGCTGCAAGCTCAATATAATGCACTTACCGGAACGAAGAATTACCAACGACCTGTTGAGTGGGCGTATTGATGTCGCCATAGCCGCAACAGAGACAGAAGAACGGCAAGCGCAGTTTATATTGTCAGTGCCATACCGCCAGCAGACAAATGTGTTGGTCTATCGTAAAGCCGATAAAAGAACGTCCGCCTTAAATACCGTCAGCGAGATGGTGCAGCAGAACAAGTTGATTGCCCTCAATCGGGGTGGCTGGTTCGGCCCTGAGGTTGCTGGCATTCTGGACTCAAAATGGGCCAGACAATTAATGCATGTAGAAACTTTTGCCTCTCGTCTTGAGCTTCTGCGAAGGGGCCGCGTGGATGCTTTTATTGATGACCAGGAAACCGTGCTGGCAGAAATAGACAGACTGCATCTTAATGATCTTTGCATCATTCCCCGGCCGGTCGATGTGGCTGATCAACATTATATGTTCAGTAAAATGCACCTGGATGACCGCTTTATCTCGGAATTTAACCGACAACTATCCCAGCTATTGCCCAACCTGCCAGAAGCAACCACGCCAGCGGCGACAGCTCACCTTGATTAAAACCGCACAGTTTCAATGTTGATATCACTGTCCCAAAAAGTCGGGTCTTAACAACAACCTGAGAAGCTGTACCACCTCACCATCACGGCGCCAAGCCAGGCCTATTTCCCGGTTTAACTGCAATTCCTGCAAAGGTTTAAACAACACATCATGTTGTTGCAACTCCGCATGAACCGGAATCAAAGCACATCCCACCCCGGCACTGACCAGCCCCACCGCATATTCAATGGTTTGAATACGGGCACGGATATCCACACTCACGGCGGCTTCTCTTAACAAGGTTTTCAGGCTATTCCATGCATCACAAGGAGTACGCTGAATAAAGGCCACGTCGGCAAGATCTGTAATGCAAACCTTTTCTAATAAAGACAGAGGATGGCCAACCGGAATCGCAAGTTGATATTCCTCTACCCAGGTAGGCAGAAACTGCTCCCCCGGCAACAACAGATCACGGGTTATCAGACGAGCATCACAGGCCTCTTCTGGTGGCACCAGAGTCAGTTCCAGGCTATCTCTTGTGGACGTAAACTGCTTCAGCAAGGTGCTCATACGCGCCACCCCCAGGCCTTTAATCAAACCCAAACGAAAGGGTTCTTTAACCTGACGACCACTAAACATGGCCTGAATGGCATCCGCCTGCCCCAACAACTGCTTGGCCAGCGGGTACAGCTGTTCAGCGGCATCGGTGGCGCGCACACCACGGGCGTGACGAACAAATAGCGGCCGCCCAAGCTCATCTTCCAGTTGTTTCAGCGCCGCAGAAAGTGACGGCTGGGCAATAAAGCGGCTGCGTGATGCTGCGCTAAAGCTACCTTGTTCATATACAGCGACAAAATGCCCCAATACCCGCAAGTCCATGTTTTCCCTCAGTAAAGACCACAACAAGCTATAGTTACAAACTATAGCTATTAAAGATATTTGATACTATTGCTTTATCTAAATTCAGCCTATTATCGATCCGTTAACAACCAATTAGCAGGTGTATACATGTCTCGTCCCGCATTCAACTGGCAAGATCCTCTCGCCCTGGATTCCTTATTAAACGAAGAAGAACGCATGGTGCGCGACAGTGCCCATCAATATTGTCAGGAGCAGTTGCTGCCTCGGGTACTGGAAGCCAATCGTCAGGAAATCTTCCATCGTGAAATTATGAATGAACTGGGCGAGTTGGGCCTGCTGGGTGCCACCCTGCCCGAAGAATACGGCTGTGCAGGGGTGAACTATGTCACCTATGGCTTGATTGCCCGTGAAGTGGAGCGTGTCGACAGCGGCTATCGCAGTGCCATGAGCGTGCAGTCCTCCCTGGTTATGCACCCTATCTATGCTTACGGCACCGAAGCACAAAGGCAGAAATACCTGCCTAAACTGGCCACCGGCGAGTGGGTGGGCTGTTTTGGCCTGACCGAGCCGAACGCCGGTTCAGATCCTGGCTCTATGGCCAGCCGTGCAACGAAAGTGGATGGCGGTTATCGCCTGACCGGCACCAAAATGTGGATCACCAACTCCCCCATCGCCGATGTGTTCGTGGTGTGGGCCAAAATGGACGGTGAAATTAAGGGCTTTGTGCTGGAAAAAGGCATGGAAGGGCTAAGTGCGCCGAAGATTGAAGGCAAATTCTCCCTGCGCGCGTCCATTACCGGTGAAATCGTCATGGACAATGTGTTTGTGCCAGAAGACAACCTGTTACCTAATGTCAGTGGCTTAAAAGGCCCATTCGGTTGTTTAAACAAAGCGCGCTATGGCATTGCCTGGGGCGCGCTGGGCGCTGCCGAATTCTGCTGGCACGCCGCGCGTCAGTACACGCTGGACCGTCAGCAATTTGGCCGCCCCCTGGCCGCCACCCAGTTAGTCCAGAAAAAATTGGCCGACATGCAGACAGAAATCAGTGTGGGCTTACTCGCCTGTTTGCAAGCAGGTCGGTTAATGGATCAAAACCTGCTGGCACCGGAAGCTATCTCGCTGATTAAACGCAATTCCTGCGGTAAGGCATTGGACATCGCCCGCATTGCCAGGGATATGCACGGCGGCAACGGCATCGCCGACGAATTCCATGTTATCCGCCATGTGATGAACCTCGAAGCGGTGAATACCTATGAAGGCACCCACGACGTTCACGCTTTGATTCTGGGTCGTGCACAAACCGGGCTTCAGGCGTTTTCCTGAGCGCAGTAGGAGGTTGCTATGCTGGATCGCAACGCCATAGTCAGGCATAACCTGCTTCGATGGCTGGAAGAAGATAATCTGCCCCAACCAGTATTGGATGTATCTCTGGCCGAAGCGGGCCTGACCGATACCCAACTGGTGGATTTATTTGAAACTCAGGTCATGAGCCGCCATCTGGATTTGCAATCCAGACAGATGCAAAAACAGGGCAAGAGTTTCTACACCATCGGCAGTGCCGGGCATGAAGGAAACGCGGCTATCGCTGCCGCCTTGCGTCTTGATGATATGGCGTTTCTGCATTACCGCAGCGGCGCTTTTGCTATCCAGCGTAGCAAACAAAAACCCGGCTCTACGCCGCTTTACGATATGCTGCTGTCCTTTGCTGCCAGCAGCGAAGATCCCATTTCCGGTGGCAGGCATAAAGTGACTGGTAGCCATGAGCTGTTTATCCCGCCGCAAACCAGCACTATTGCTTCACACTTACCCAAAGCCATGGGTGCAGCCTACAGTATTGCCCTGAACAAAAAATTAGGTACCGACGCCAAACTGCCGGATGACGCCGTGGTGGTATGTAGCTTCGGCGATGCCTCGGCCAACCATTCCACCGCACAAGGCGCCATTAATGCGGCCTGCTGGGCGGCATTTCAGTCCATTCCCATGCCACTTATATTTATCTGTGAAGACAATGGCATCGGCATCTCCACGGCCACGCCCCAAGGTTGGATTCATGCCAATTTTGCCAATCGTGCTGGACTGGAATACCGCTATTGCGACGGGCTGAATTTGCTGGATACCTATCGCACCGCCAAGCAGGCGGCCGATTGGGTGCGTAAACGCCGAAAGCCCTTGTTTCTGCATGTTCGCACCGTGCGCCTATTAGGCCATGCCGGCTCTGATTCAGAGTTTGCCTATCGCAGCCAGGCCGCCATCGAAGCTTCAGAGCGCCAGGATCCTATCGCTCATAGTGCCAGTTTATTGCTAAGCAACAAGGTGATGACGGCCGAGCAAATTGCGGCGCTGTACCTGCAAATGGAAAGCCGTATTACCCGCATCAGCGAGATGGCGGCAGCGCGGCCGAAGCTGACCAATGCGACACAAATTAAGGCCTCGATTGTGCCCCCCAGGCTTGAACAACCCAAGCTGGAGGAAATTGACAAGTCCCAACGGGACAGCCTGTTTGCCCATGAAAAACACAATCTGGCTAAACCCCAACACTTAGCCAAGCTGATCAACTGGGCATTATTGGATTTAATGGCACAGCACAAAGAGATTGTGATGTGTGGTGAGGATATCGGTCGTAAAGGCGGCGTATATAATGTCACCGCCAAACTGTGTGAAAAGTTTGGTCCATCACGGGTCATTAATACCTTGCTGGACGAGCAGTCCATTCTGGGCATGGGCATTGGTATGGCGCACAACGGTCTGTTACCTATCCCGGAAATCCAGTTTCTGGCTTATGTACATAACGCAGAGGACCAAATTCGGGGCGAAGCCGCTACCTTGCCGTTTTTCTCTAATGGTCAGTATGCCAACCCTATGGTGATCCGAATTGCCGGACTGGCCTACCAAAAAGGTTTTGGCGGTCACTTTCACAATGACAACTCCTTTGCCGTATTTCGCGATATTCCCGGCTTGATTCTGGCTTGTCCGTCCAATGGTGCCGATGCCGTGGAAATGCTGCGCGAATGTGTACGTCTGGCCCGGGAAGAGCAGCGTCTGGTGGTATTTCTGGAACCCATCGCCCTGTATATGAAAAAGGACCTGCACGAAGAGGGTGACAACCTGTGGTCATTCCCTTACGTGCCGCCTGCCGAAGCCAAACCTATTGCCCTTGGCGAACCCGCCGTGCATGGCAGTGGCAAAGATCTGTGTATTATCAGTTACGGTAACGGTTATTACCTCAGTCGTCAGGCCGAGAAGCAACTGGCGGAGCTAGGCATCCAATCCACACTTATTGATTTGCGTTGGTTAGCCCCACTGAATCAAAACGCCATTTTGCAGCAGGTTGCCGGCCACCAGCAGGTGCTGATAGTGGATGAATGCCGGCAAACCGCGTCCATCAGTGAAGCACTGGTAACCATGCTGAGCGAAAACCAAGCGGGGATGCACAATATTCAGCGGGTCTGTGCCGAAGACTGCTTTATCCCTTTAGGTAGCGCCAGCTATGAAGTCCTGCCCAAAACCCAGGACATTGTTGATGCCGCCCTTAGCATGCTTAACAAAACCATAAGAGAGGCAAGCTGATGACCAAACAAACTGCCGTGGTCATTTGCCCCGGCCGAGGCACCTATAACAAAGAAGAGCTTGGCTATCTTAGTCGTTATCACAGTGACAAAAAGGCCATGCTGGATGTGATTGACCGTTATCGGCAGGCCCAGGGACAGCCAAGTGTAACCGGACTGGACGCCATGTCTGCCTATAAGCTGCCCGTGCATACGGCTGGCGAAAATGCCTCAGCCCTGATTTACGCCTGCGCCCGTGGCGACTTCGCCGCCATAGACAGAGATAAATATGACATTGTTGCCGTTACCGGAAATTCCATGGGCTGGTATATCGCCCTGGCTATGGCCGAAGCACTTGATGAACAAGGTGCCATTGAACTGATCAACACTATGGGTTCGATGATGAGCGGCGGTGTGATTGGCGGCCAGATGATCTACCCCATCAGCGACGACAATTGGCATGAAGACAGCGCGCAGAAAGTGCAAATCATGCAATGGATGGAAGAAGCTAATCAGCTGCCAGGCTGCGAAGTTTACCCTTCTATCTGGCTTGGCGGCTATCTGGTGCTTGGTGGCAACGAGGCTGGCCTTAAAGCCATGGAGCAGCGTTTACCCAGGTTGCAGGACCGTTACCCCATGCGCCTTTATAACCACGCGGCCTTTCATACTCCGTTGCTGGCGTCCGTTTCGCAAAAAGCCTTTGAACAATTACCGGCCCGTTTATTTAAACGGCCACAGTTACCTTTGATTGATGGTGAGGGACGCATCTGGCAACCCCATAGCACTGACACCGCGGCTTTGCATAGATACACACTGGACACCCAAGTGGTAGCGCCTTATGACTACAGCAAGGCCATCGAAGTGGCGATTAAAGAGTTTGCCCCGGATAAGCTGATTATTCTCGGCCCTGGCGCCACCCTGGGAGGCGCAACAGCGCAAGTACTGATTAAACACCAGTGGCATAACCTGCAAAACAAACAGGATTTTATCCAACAACAGCAACAGGAACCGCTGCTCCTGGCGATGGGCCTTGAGGGGCAGCGCCAGTTGGCCACTAAATAGTTCAATCCCGGCGCCGCATTATTCGCGGCGCGTCACCGTCCAACTATTTAACATCTATCCAACAAGCACATCAAAATAAAAACCTATCTGATTGAAATTTATGCATTTATTGTTGCAGGTATAGTTATTGCTTAGAACTCCTCCTGTGGCGTTTATGCTTAGTAACGCCACAAAAAAACAGGTCACGGACGCGCGCCATTACTATGGCTGGCCAAACTCCCAGGAGGTTGTTTTGCAAGAGCAAAGCAGGATTGGATGGCAACTTTGCATATTCGATTACCTAAAGGGAATAACAATGTATAAGACAACGTTAAACGCACTTGCAGCTGCATCAATGCTGGTCGCAAGTGGTGCCTATGCCGGCATTATTTACAACGGCAACGTAACACCAGACGTCATTTTTGGCAGTGGTAACGCTAATGGCAGTTTTACCCTGGATCAGCAAAACGGTATTGAACTGGGTTTGCGCGGCAAATTACGCCATAACGCGGCTGGGCAACCAGAAAACACCTTCAACAGTAATGGCGATGGCACATACAGCTTTGCTGCCGGCGTAGCCCCCACCCAAGCATCACCTACCGCAGTATGGAGCTTTGAATGGGCCATCAACACCAATTTTGAGAACAGCACCAACCTCAATCTGTCTGATTTAAGCTTTGTGCTGGGACTGGACAGCAACCCCAGCTTGTCAGCCACCTATACAACCTTCGACCCAATCAATGGCATTAATCCAGGCCTGGGCATTCTTTGCTGGGATCATGCCTTAGGGGATAACAGTACAGGCAACGGAGGCGGTATCAAAACCAATTGCGGCTTGGGCTCAGCCGAAGTTGACTATGCCACCAACCTTAGCGATTTCAATGTGGCACAGAACTCCTGGAAACCTCATTGGTATATCCCAGGCTTTAATCCTGAGGTAGACGGTACTTACAATATCTTCTTGTCTGCCATGACCAAAGCAGGAGAGGAGCTGGCCAGAACGGAAATTCAAATTATTGTAGGTCAGGGTGGACGCATGGAAGTGCCTGAACCGGCTTCATTGCTATTAATCCTGGGCGGCCTACTTGGCCTGAGCAGATCTTCGCGCCGCCGATAGCAAAATGGATGGCGCACAGGCTCAGCCTGTGCGTCAATATATCGCTACATTGCATCCTTTCCAGGCCAATCCCTGAGGGTGAAAAGCTAGCCAAAGGCTGGCATCTTTTTACCAGATCAGGTTTACTGTAGTTCCTATAAATCAAATAGTTAAGGAACCATAGTGCGCTTAGTCAGCCTAATCGCCGCACTGGCACTTACCCTGAGTGCCTGCACCGCTACGTCACCTTCCGCACCTGATTTGTTAGAAGCCAATACCGCTCAGTTGCAAAAGCAAATGACAGCGGGGACCTTAACGGCTGAGCAATTAGTCCAATACTATCTGACCCGTATCCAACGCTTGGATGATCAGGGTCCACAGCTGAACGCTGTGATCAGTGTTGACCCAAGTGCCCTGGCACAAGCCAAAGCCCTGGATAAAGAACGACAGGCAGGAAAAATCCGCGGCCCTTTGCATGGTATTCCGGTGCTGCTCAAAGACAATATTGATAGCTTGGGTGTAGCCAATACCGGCGGCTCAGTACTCTTCAAGGATAACCTGCCCGCCGACGATGCGTTTTTGGTGAAAAAGCTGCGCGATGCTGGCGTGATTATCCTGGGTAAAGCCAACCTCAGCGAATGGGCCAACTTTCGCTCCACCCGCTCCAGCTCAGGCTGGAGTGCCATGGGTGGACAAACCCGTAATCCTTACGACACCAGCGTCTCTACCTGCGGTTCCAGCTCAGGCTCAGGTGCTGCGGTTGCCGCTAACCTCACCACAATAGCGGTAGGCACAGAAACCGATGGTTCACTGGTTTGTCCGGGAGCCATTAATGGCATTGTCAGTATCAAACCTACACTGGGCCTGATTAGCCGCGATGGGATTATCCCTATTGCCCATAGCCAGGACACCGCCGGTCCCATGACACGCACATTAAGCGATGCCGTGTTGCTGCTACAGGCCATGGCAGGCGAAGATACCAGCGATGCTGCCAGCTACACGGATAGCCGTGATTTAACGCAGCATCTTATAAAAGACGGATTGCGCGGAAAACGTATAGGTGTGGTGCGCAGCCTAATGGGTTATCACCCCCTGCTGGATAGCGTTTTTGAGCAGCAGCTCGACCTATTACGCGCACAAGGTGCCACACTGGTTGATACCGAACTGGATGAGCAATGGGGAGATGACGAGTTCACCATCTTGCTGCATGAATTCAAAGCGGATATGGCCGCCTATCTGGCCACCACAAAACTGCCCTACCGCAGTCTGAATGACCTGTTGGAAGCCAATCTCCAGCATCAGGAGCAGGAACTGGCGATATTCGGTCAGGAAATTTTTGCCATGGCAGTAGCCCGTACTGATGAACAACAAGCAGAGTACTTGGAAGCGCTGGCGCGCGCTAAACGCTTGGCCGGAGCGGACGGTATAGATGCGTTGCTGGCCAAGGATAAACTGGATTTACTGATCGCACCGACAGTGGGACCAGCCTGGAAAACCGACCATATCAATGGCGATCACTATCTGGGCGCGGCCAGTTCCGCCGCAGCCGTGGCTGGCTACCCACACATTACTATCCCCATGGGCTTTGTTGAGGTACCGGGCAGCCCGGCCTTGCCTGTGGGAATGAGCTTTTTCGGTGCCGCTAAGTCAGAGCCTGTGCTGATAGAAGCCGCTTTTGGTTACGAGCAAAGTAGCCAGAAACGCCGCCCACCCATGCTAAACTAAGGGCTATCAGGGCGCCTTGTGGGCGCCCTGTTTTAGATAAACCCTATCTTGTAAGGGAGTTATCGTTGAGCTTTGAGTTGGCTGAGGTTTAGTATCCCTACCCGACCATCATGACCGGCCCCGACAAAGGTCTGTTTATCCGCTGCCAGGGTATAAAAACCCTGTTCAGAAAATGCCTGCCAGCTCATGCCGTGATCATAGGAAATATCCGTACCTGTCTTACCCGTTGCCAGGCAAATTGCTTCAATGCAGGCCATCGCCGTGCGCAGCCCTCTCTCACCGGCATCCAGCCGTTGCGCACCTTGCGCAGTGAGTTTTGCCAAGTTTGGGTATTTGCCCGGTCTGTCCTGAAAATCGCCCCCCAGGGCAAAGACTTCATTCTTGCTATTCAAACCTATAGCGTAAGCGCCGCCGGTTTGCCCCAGTTGATGTATAGGTAGCGAAACTCGTTGCCAGTGCTCGCCTCCATCATCTGAATGATAGGCCGACGCTGAAAAGCCGCCGGTGGCGATCCAGACGTTATCTTTGTCCTGAATTTTCAGGGTATTACCACTGGCAGCAAAAGCCGCTTCCTTGTCGAGTATGGCCGGTAACTGCACTTTAGGAATACGTCGCCAGGATTTACCACCATCCGCGGTTTTCATTACCACATAGAAACCATCCACGGGATCGCCAAACAGCAAACCCTGGCTCTGATCCCAAAAATCGATGGAGTTAAAAAAGCCTTCTGCCTGTTCATTTTGCAACCACAGTTGCCAACTCAATCCACCATCCGTGCTGCGGTACAAACGTGAACTTTGGCCAGGCCCCACCGTCATGGCCAGTACACTGCCGTCGGCAAATTGCTGTAAGTCACGAATATCCCCCTCAGCCTCAGAGGAAATCGCCACAGCTTGCCAGGTATTCCCTGCATCCAGGCTCTTGTAAACCTGCCCCTGGGTACCCGCCACCCAAAGCTGACCAAAATTTGCACTACTGGCCCGTAAAGACGGCGTGTTGGGTAAGCTTTGTATTTGCCAATCCAGGGCCAATACCTTTGTCGAGCAGAGCACGGTCAATATGGATAGGGCGATAGTGGGTAATCTCAACATGGTTTTTCCCTTATGCTCAATGTACTTCGGCAATGCGCTTTAACACGGTAAGAAATGCCTGACAGGATGCAATCGAGGCCGTTTCTTCCATGGTGTGGTAGCCAGTGGTAGGTATTTGCAGGGTGGAGCCTGTAACCATGCCATTAGAAGCGGCAATAATCCGTCCCATTTCGGTACTGCCGTAGGACTGCGGCGTTAACCCCTGCAATAGCAGTTGAGCATTCTTCTGGTCAATGTACTCATCCTTATAGCTGCAGGTATGGCCGTAAACTTCACAAATAGCCTGAAGCTGTTCGGTAAGTAAAGCGTCAAACTCGGCGTTAGCGTCTTTATGGCGTAACACCAATTGCTGCTTATCCGCCTCATCACGATCTGGATAAGGGCTGGTGTCCACCACAATCAGACGGTTGGTTGTGCTGCCAAAGCGTCTGAACCACTCCAGCAAATAGCGCCAACTTTTACCTGCCTCTTCCTGAGCGGTGAAAAATGCCGAGCCTTGAAAACCAAGACTGAATAAATGCACCAAAAACGCAGCAGTCAGCACATTATCGAGTTGGCCGCTGATGGTGTCCTCTTTTACGCTCAGCTTGTCAGCAAAGGCCACCGGCGTACCAGCCACCAGATGTTCCATGCCTTCCAGAGTGAAAATCAAGTTGTTACGCCGCTCACACACATAGCTTTTCGCAATGCGTCCTTTACCACGATAAGCACCTGACCAAGGTTCATAGGCCATTACCGGCGTGGCATCGAAACGGTCGACAATTTTATTAATTAATTGCTCTGAGACCGAGTTACCTAGCAAATCCGAACGATTGCCCGCCACAAAAGCGGCATACTGAAATTCGTTAGGGCCAGTACAAATTAATCCATGTCGGTCAATATGCGCGGAGAACATGGCTGAGAATGGCTTACTGCCCTGCGCCACCAGTACCCCTTCATACCAGGTTACCTGAGCACCACGTTCTTCCAGCTCCCGTTGCAGTACCCGGAAAAAGCTATGCTCCGCCCCCACCACACTAGGTTCACGGATCAGGGTTTTCAGTAAATCAAAGACCTCATTTAATTCAGACATGGCATCAACAACACCAGAGCAAAAGTGTTGTTAGCATACTGGTAAATGCAAAAAATCACAGCTGATTCATTGCACATCGGCTCCCTTGTAGCTGTACGTTTTGTAATAGATACTGGTCAAGGTTAAGTGTCTTCAGATACCAGCCCATACAAACTCATGGATGTAAAAGCGGAGCTGAAATTTATGCCGATTAAGAAGTGGTTTATTCAGTATTTGCTGGGTTTTCCCATACTTTTCGCCTTACTGAGCGGCATTCAATATCTGAAAGGCAGAAGCTGGGATTACGCGCTAAGTTTTGGTTTGCTGTGGTCCCTAATCAGCCTTGCCATATTTGCCAGCACCCGCCTTTACTATTACCGCAAAGGTATGTATTGCAAAGTTTGCAATGATTTACCCGGCCAAGGCTCAACCGAAGACAAGACCGAACTGACCTCAAAAGAGTAGTAGCGAAGATGCCGTTACGGCGGTTCATGCCTTTATTGTGGATTCAGGCCCAAGCCATCAATACTGTGGAGGGCGCCCCCTCAAAATCTCACTTTAGTGACTGAAAAATGAAGGATTTGTGGAAGACAGGGCCGGCTTGAAACCGGCCCAGGTAAATCAGATCGGAGACCCTGGCGGCAGCGCCAAAGGTTTAAATACCGGTTTCCATTCGCCACTATCCTCAAACTGCTGCCATTGCTGATGCAGCAGTTTGAGATTTGGATCTTTATCATGCTTATCCAGCCACTCGTTCAGTGCATGCATATGTTGATACAAACCGGCTCTGGCCTCAGGCGATAACTCGGCATGCGTAAGGCTGTTCATCAACTGATAGAAAGCCACATGCCTGACCCGCTGTTGGATAAGCAGCGCGTGGCCTTTTTGATTTCGACTCTTCATCACAGCTTCAGACAAGGTGCTTAGCGTGGTATCCAGTTGCCCCTGACCCGCCAGACGATTTATCCGTAACGGATTTAGCAGCATAGACAAGGTATGGTTGGCTGATGCCTCCGCCGCGCTCAAGGGGTCGAAGGCCAGACCAGTGCGGCCTTTGAAACTTTCCCTGCCATCGCTGTCACCATAAGCCTTAGGGGGGATCAGCGCCAGCAGACTGTCCGGCAAGGCCAAAAACTGTGGTGTCAAAGTGGCCAGCAGAGCCTGTACCGCTTGCTGTTGCTGCTCGGTTGAAACCCATTTGAAGCCCTTAGGCTGGGCATGCTCGCCCTTTAGCTCGTACTCATAGAAGGCCCCACCTACTAATTTACTCACGGCCTCCACCTGGTATCGGTGTAACAGGTAAATAGGTACCAAAGCTTCCTGTAGGCTGGATAACGGCTGCCCATGGGCAATATTGTTCAAGCCAAAGTTGTGCAAGGCAAAACGGCGAACCTCGTCCAAACGCATAAGCTCAGCGACAGGATCTTTGCCATTATCCCACAGATGACCAATGGCGCTGACACCACCGGCCGGCCGGGCATCGGCATCCGCCATGTATTCCAGACCATCTTGTTTAGCTTTGGCAACCAGCTTGGCAAGCTGCGCCTTGCTGAAATCACCGTAGCCATACTGAATAGCATAGTGGTCCCATTCACCAAGGCCTTCACGATAGGCACTTTCTAAACTGACTTGATTGTTGTGTAGCGTTACCAACGGATGAGGGTAATCCATCACCGATGCACGGCCATTGGCACTGGCAGCAAAGTTGTGGATCAGACCAATAGTGTGCCCCACTTCATGGGCAGACAATTGGCGAATACGAGCCAAGGCCATGGCCTTTTGTTTCTCTACATCGGCTTGTTCACCGCTGTAGGGGCCGGTCAGGCCAGAGGCAATCAAGAAGTCCTGGCGTACACGTAGCGAGCCCAAGGTAACATGGCCTTTTAGAATCTCACCGGTTCTGGGATCGGTTACGCCAGCACCATAAGACCAGCCACGTGTGGCTCGGTGAACCCATTGGATCACGTTGTAACGCACATCCATGGGATCAGCATCGGCGGGTAGATCTTTAACCTGGAACGCATCTTTATATCCGAGCTGTTCAAACGCCGAATTCCACCACATTGCCCCTTCGTATAAGGCGGTGCGTACCGGTTCCGGCACACCTGGGTCAAGGTAGTAAACGATAGGCTCTACAGCCTCACTCACTGCCGCATCAGGATTTTTCTTTTGCAGGCGGTGACGGGGTAGCAAACGTTTCACCATAGGCTGATCGATAGCGGCGGCATAATCCATATACTCCACTTTCCAGTAACCGGAATAGGGGTGGAATTCACGTTGCTGATATCCCGCCTCAGGCAAGGCAATCAACGAGTGATGAAGATGCACACTGATGGCATCTGGTTCAGGAGTAACCTGACGCACATACTCACCCGCCTTATTGCCAACGTAAGTAACCAGGGCTTCCAGCTCAGTATTCAGAGGAAATGCCTTGGAACGATTCAGATAGATGCCACTGCGTTTAGCATCGGGCTTGTAGGTGCCCTGTTTTTGCTGATCCAGCCGTGGGGCAATCTGATGGATATCACTCAAAAGAAAAGCCGTATAGTCCACCAGCCACTTACCTGAATCGCTGGCCACAATAGGTAACCCTGCCAATACCGACGTGGCAAAGGCTTCATCAATGCTGGCACGCTCAGCAAGGTTATTGCTGTCGGCACGGTAATAGGTATTGAGTTGCTTAAGCAGCAGCTTGTTGCCGAAACGTTCAAATTGCACCAGACGAGTTTCGCCCAGTTGGCCCCGGTCTAACCCTATGTCGTTAGATCCCATACCGCGAGGCAGTGAACTTTGAAAAATAAACGGCTGTTCCACTTTGTCCACCAGCAAATAAAGCTTGTCTTCACTGGCCTGGTAATAAAAGTCAAAGTAGCCCTGACGTAACTCCATCCCCTTGGTGAAATCTTTAATACCGGCAGCATTCGCCAGTGGGCTGAGTATCAAACACAGCCACAGTCCCCATCTTGCCATTTTGCCCTCTGTGTATTTTTATAATTCCAATGCTTACCTTATATCAGCATGCCCTAGGGTGAAACCATCTGCTTGTCCAATTGCCCGCAAAGGCGGTTCAATTACTTTATGCGCAGGACAAATACAAAAAAGCCCACTATCTGTGGGCTTTTAAGGGTGTAACTCACCTTATTTAAGGCTCTGCCATCCACTTTCTTACCGCGGATGCCAGCTCATCAGGATGGAACTTCGCGATGAACTGATCAGCGCCGACTTTACGTACCATTGCCTCGTTAAACACGCCGCTCAAGGAAGAATGCAGAATAATATGAACCTTACGCAGGTCGGGGTGGTTTTTTACCGAGGTCGTCAGGGTATAACCATCCATCTCCGGCATTTCAATATCCGAAATCAGCAAAGGCACCTTGGAGGTAATATCGCCGCCCATTTCTTTGGCCTTATCCTCCAGCCAATTCAAGGCCTGGCGACCATCGTTGACGAGCTCCACGTTCACGCCAATGGAAGACAGCGCCCGCTTCACCTGATTCCGAGCCACCGACGAGTCGTCGGCAACCAAGACGGTCATACTGCTGAGATCGATGTCGGTAACCTGCTTTTTCACATCTTCACTGACTTCTTCATCAATAGGTGAAATCTCGGCAAAGACTTTCTCGACGTCGATAACCTGCACCAGTTTATTGTCCACTTTGGTAACAGCGGTCAGATAGTGATTGGCACCGGCCCCCTTGGGCGGCGGCATGATTTGTTCCCAATTGATATTCACAATGCGATCAACACCACCAACCAGAAAACCTTGAGTCGTGCGGTTATATTCAGTCACCAACACAAAGGCAGATTTGAGATCTTCAATACGCCTGCCACCAGTTGCTTCACTGAGGTCGATCACGGTAATAGGTACACCTCGCAAATGCGCAATACCTCTAACACATGGACTGGCTCCTGGCATTTCGGTGAGCTCAGGGCACTGCAATACTTCTCTGACTTTAAAAACATTAATGCCGAAGGGCTGTTCGCCAATCAGACGAAAGATCAATAACTCCAGTCGGTTCTGGCCAACAATATTGGTTCTCTGATCCACTGATGCAATCAACTTGCTCATACACGCTCCGATTTGCCGCTTAAGCTAAACAATAGCAGTTACTATGATAATACCAATAAAAAGCCCGCGTAAAAGCGGGCTTATTTATACAATTTAGGCGGGATTACATACCCACGTTGGTACTTTCAAAGATCTTGTCCGCTGATGCGGCAACAAAACCTGTATACAGCTTGCCATCAGGCAGCGGGAAGCGCTGGGCAAATTCATAGAAACAGCTGGGGATAACCAAGCTCTTATCACTGAAACGCACTTCCATCTTGTCGGCCATGGTAGAAGACTGAGCCAGATGCACTTCCGGGCCACCTTTGATCTCACCACCAGAGGTGTTCAGTTCAAAACCCGCTTCTTTAAGCTTTTCATTTACGTCTGACAGCATAGTGTAATGCTTCAGGTGGTTCAGGCTAACGGTAAAGTGGTTGGCACGGAATCCCCAGGCGGATACCCAAGCAGCATATTCAGATTCGCTCAACAGCGTCTGGTATTCTTCACTGCTCACCTGCCAGTGGGTACCGGAGTACAAGAAGTTCTCCTTATTCACTGCTTCCGCAGGAACAGCATCAACCATCTTTTGAATAATGGCCTGCACAGGTGCAGAGAACTCTTCGACCAGCAATTCACTGATAAAGACCTTAGGTTTGGTTTCATCAGCATGCTCGAAGTGCTTGGCCTTGAGTTTCTTCTGCTCAAAGTTGTACTGCCCTTTCTCTTCATAGCCTAGGGCCAGGAAATGAGCGGCCAGCTTTTCAAGGCCAACCTTGTCGATATTGAAGGTACGAAACGCGACATGATCGTTAATCAATTCATCGCCATCACCCAACAACTGGTGAACTTTCAGGGCAGATGGGGTCATGGCAACATAGTCTTGCCATAGGTTAGCAAATAGGGTCTCTACGTTATTGTGCATGATGCTTCTTACTCAGTCCTAAGGGGATTGAAAATCGTAAATTCAATGCTTCAGGCCAGTGGTCTTCAAAACCTAACAGGCCAAGCGGCAATTTGCGGCGGCGTATTATACGGTAAACGCGAACAAAAAACAGGCAGAATTCGAGATTACTTTACTAGCATACCCCGATAGCCTCTGTGTTGTCTTGATTTAAATCATATAAATATGATTAATATAATCAGTAGAAATTAAAAAGGCACCAGATGGTGCCTTTTTAATTAGAGGTTCAGAATGTCAAACCGGGATTTAATGCACCAGGCATAACCGACTTCTCTAACTCAACCGACGCCACCGGATAAGCGCAGTAATCCGCGGCATAATAAGCACTGGCTCTATGATTACCACTTTCACCTATACCACCGAAGGGTGCTGCACTGCTGGCACCGGTAATTGGGCGGTTCCAGTTAACAATACCGGCACGAATGCGACGGAAGAAGTGCTGATAAAGTTCGGCATCATCAGACAGTAACCCCGCAGACAAACCAAATACGGTGTTATTGGCATGCTCAATGGCTTGATCAAAATCGCTGTAGCGAATCACTTTCAGCAGAGGGCCGAAGTGCTCTTCGTCCGGCATTTCGTCGAGAATAGCCGTCACATCAATGATACCCGGTGTGACAAAGCCTGATTCAGTATCCAGGTGCTGCATTTCAATCAGAGAAGTCGCACCCAAATCCAACAATTGCTGCTGTGCAACCAGCATTTGAGCGGCGGCTCGGGCAGAGATCATCGCTCCCATAAACGGCTGCGGCTGCGCATCGTAATCACCCACCTGTATCTGACGGGTAACCTCAAGCAGCCTGGCAAGGATGGCATCGCCCTGTGGCCCTTGCTCGATAAACAAACGACGTGAACAGGTACAACGCTGCCCGGAAGTCACAAAAGCCGACTGCACAATATCATGTACCGCAGCATCAATATCTGACACGTCCTTAACTAACAGAGGGTTGTTGCCGCCCATTTCCAATGCCAGGATCTTGCCGGGGTGACCACCGAATTGCTCATGCAGTAACTTGCCGGTGCGCGAGCTGCCGGTAAAGAATAAGCCATCGATGCCAGTGTGACTGGCTAACGCCTTACCTGTTTCTACTTCACCCTGCACCAGGTTGATTACACCGGCAGGCATTCCAGCTTTTTCCCAAAGTTCCAGGGTCTTCTGTGCCACCATTGGGGTCAGTTCACTGGGTTTGAAGATCACGGTGTTACCGGCCAGCAACGCAGGAACAATATGGCCATTAGGTAAATGACCGGGGAAGTTGTAGGGCCCGAACACTGCGACTACGCCGTGCGGCTTATGACGAATAAAAGCCCGCCCCTGCGGCATCGGGTTTTCTACCGTACCGGTTCTTTCCTGATAAGCGCGCTCGGAGATTGCCACTTTACCAATCATAGCGGCCACTTCAGTGGCGGTTTCCCATAACGGCTTGCCGGTTTCACGGGCAATCACCAACGCCAGTTCGTCTTTATGCTCACCCAGCAACTCGGCGAAGCGCTTAACAAAAGCTAACCGCTCTTCAAAACTAAACTCAGACCACGGCAGAAAAGCCTGGCGCGCAGCTTTCACAGCTTGGTCAACCTGCTCAGCAGTGGCTGAACTGGCTTGCCAAATGACCTGCTTTTTCGCAGGGTCGACAGATGTCATTGGGTGGCCTTGGCCTTCCAGCCACTGACCTGCAATAAATTGTGCTTTACTCATTCTTACCCCTTAAGCAACAAGGGCGCAAAACGCACCTGATCGCCTTCTTCAATTTGCAAGGCCGTCATCGCGGCCTGGGACAGTATGGCCCGCTGTTCATCTTTGCTGACCTGTAAAGGCGCTAACACAGCCCTGAAGCCTTGCAGCTTGGTGTTTATCACCATGTGCAATTTGGCTCCTTCTGGGTCACCGGTTGCGGCTGCCAGCTTGCGACTGATACGAGCGGTACGAATATGTTCTAAATCAGCTTCTACCGTAGGACCGGCGTCAAAGATATCTACATATCCACGATTACGGAACCCCTCTGACTGCAGCAATTGCAATGCTGGGCGCGTCTTGTCATGTACCTTGCCAATCACCGCCTGGGCTTCCTTACTGAGTAGATTGACATAAATAGGATATTTAGGCATCAGTTCAGCAATAAACACTTTTTGGCCTATCCCTGTCAGATAATCTGCGGTGGGAAAGTCCATTGAGAAAAAGTGTTCTTCAAGCCACTGCCAAAACGGTGAGTTACCATCTTCATCGGATACACCGCGCATCTCAGCAATCACAGTTTCAGCAAAGCGCTCGGCATGTTCTTTGAGGAACAAAAAGCGGAACTTGGACAAGAAGCGACCATTATTCCCCCTGCGCGCCTGTTCTCGCAGGAATAAGGTACAAATCTCAGTCACGCCGGTATAGTCATTACACAAGGTCAGAATATCCACCAAATTGTAGATATCCAGTTCCCTGGAAGCATGTGCCACCTTGCTTAAATGGTAGTGATAAAACGCGTCATCTACTCCCACTGAAGCCTGAATTGCACTAGTGCCGACCACCTGACCGGTGAGCGTATCTTCCATAACAAACAAATAACCTTGATCACCTGGCTCTTTGACGTCTTGTGCAAAGGAAGTTTCAGAACAAGTAATCTTATTACGCAGTAAGGTCTCATTGACCGGTAAAGACGTGAAACCAATGCCAGATTCCACGGCAATATCATGCAGTGACGCATAGTCACTGGCTTGGATTGGGCGAATCACCATCATAGTCGCTTACTCCGCTATTTCTGAGGCGGTCTGTTAAAAAAGAGTTTGGGAACCGGATACCCGGTAGGTAGAAGCCGGCGCCCGACTGCGCACCGGCCGATATCATTGGCTGATTTAGCGAAAATCTATTCCGCGGTCAGCGACTTATCCTTGTACAACCTTAGCTACGGCACGCTCGAAACGCGCCAAACCTTCCTGAATATCTTCATCGGGGATAATCAAAGAAGGAGCAAAACGTACCACGTTAGCACCAGCCACCAAACACATCAGTTGCTCTGCAACCGCGGCCACCAGGAAATCTCTGGAGCGCCCCTGATATTTTTCATTCAACACGGCGCCCAAAAGTAGTCCTTTGCCACGCACTTCGCTGAATACATCATACTTCGCATTGATAGCGGCCAGGCCATCACGGAAAAGTTGCTCTTTGCGCTTCACACCGTCCAGTACTTCACTGGTATTTACAATGTCCAGTACGGCTTCGGCTACCGCGCAAGCCAGCGGGTTGCCGCCATAAGTGCTACCATGCGTACCTACTTTCAGGCTTGCCGCAATGGCTTTGGTGGTCAGCATAGCACCGATAGGAAAACCGCCGCCCAAGGCCTTAGCTGTAGTCAGGATATCAGGTGTTACACCCAATCCCATGTAGGCATACAATTCACCAGTTCGGCCTACGCCAGACTGTACTTCGTCAAAAATCATCAATGCGTTGTGCTTATTACACAGCTCACGCACACCTTGAATAAACTCTGGTGTGGGGCTGATGATTCCACCTTCACCCTGCAGGGGCTCAAGCATCACGGCACAGGTCTTGTCAGAAATCAGGGCTTTCAGGCTGTCCAGATCGTTATAAGTGGCATGCTCAACAGCCGCAGGCTTAGGACCAAAACCATCTGAATAGGCTGGTTGACCGCCAACGGTCACCGTGAAGAAAGTACGGCCATGGAAACCTTGTTTAAAGGCGATGATCTGAGACTTGTCTTCACCATAATGTTCCAGCGCCCAACGGCGAGCCAGCTTCAGCGCTGCTTCATTAGCTTCGGCACCGGAGTTGGCAAAATAAACTCGCTCAGCGAAAGTGACATCAGTAAGCTTCTTGGCCAAGCGCAGAGCAGGCTCATTGGTAAACACGTTGCTCAAGTGCCAAAGCTTTTCGCCTTGCTCCTTTAGCGCCGCTACCATGGCAGGATGACAGTGTCCCAGCGAATTAACCGCGATACCGCCTGCGAAGTCCACATATTCGACGCCTTCTTGATCCCAAACACGTGAACCTTGTCCACGTACGGGGATCATGGCCGCCGGATTGTAGTTGGGGGCCATAACGTCGTCGAATAATGCTCTGGTCACTTTCATTCTTTAATACCTCTCGCTTTGCAGATTAGAAGGGCAATGGCGAATAAATCTGCCGCCATTATTGCAGAACTGATTGTCGCTGTCTTCCTGTCAACCAGCCCGAAACTCGCTAACTGCAAGGGATTGGCCTAAGTTTGCAGGAATTCTGAATAACTATTTTTGGTAACCTGACGTGGAACCCAACGCTGTTAGTTACCAATAGGGAACCAAGCCAAGCATTCTAGCCTTGAAACATGGCTTGCATGAATATGTAAAAAAAATTTTTAGCAAAATATTCACGCAGGCCAATAGCGAAAGGCTGAAATGCGCTTAGTTTTCGTCGAAAGTCAGATTGAGATGGCGCAGATCGGTATCTTTTAATGCAGACAGCGCACCGGCAGGCATCACCAAGCTACGTAAAAATAGCTTTGCTTCATCAATGTTGATTAAGCGGGCATCTTTAAGCATACGGTACTGATTATATCCCCGTCCTTGCATTAACACTTTAGCTAATGGATTCATATCTTTGACGGGCGCAGACTCAACCACCTCTTGCATTGCAGGTGCGAGCATCAGGCGTCGAAACCCCATAGTCTCCAATAGCACATAACTGATACGTGAGGCGTGTTGCTCAATCAGTTCTTGCAGGGCCATGCCAGAAGGCACAACATCAGACAAAGCTGAATGTTCTTCTTTCATTTTCGCTTGATGTGCCTCAGTCAGCGCATCCCGGCGCACTTCTTCGAACAACCTGAAGTAAAGGCGAGTAATGGCGATCATCCCCACTTCGTGAAACATGCCTAAGGTAAACGCCGCCTGGGTATCCTGGCCATTAATCTCTGCAATTTTCTTGCAAGACTGCGCACTGCCCATGGCATGTTCCCACAGTCTTACTTTAATATTCGGGTAGGGGTCGGTAATTTGCGGCAACCAACGACGAAACACCAGCGAAGGGATAACCAGTTTAAGGTTTTCCAACCCCAGAAAGCTCAATGCCATGCGCAAACTTTCAACCGGGATCACTTTGCCTTGCTTATCCGTTCGCCGGTACTTAGGCATGTTGACCATTTTGATGAGGTCGTTCACCAACCAGGGAATGGTCGCCACCAAGGGCTCTATACGACCGATGGATGCCGCTTTGACAGACATAATGTCCAACACTTCGGGTAACTGTGCAGGCACACCTATGAGTTTGCTGTAGAGGTGTTCCGTATCCTGCAATTGTTCGGCGAGGCGTATTCTGACTTCATCATTTAACTGCGTTTGTAACTTCTCCAGAAAATTCTGGTAGTAACGCTCGTTTAGCTTCTTATCCCGTTGCGCTTGTTTCTCAATGCGCAATAACTGACGGCCATCACGATCCTGATCGAGAAAGTCCGGTAACTCAACATCCTTGTCTTCCAACGCGTCCTGCCTGGTTGCATCCAGGCCAATCAGCAGGCGGCTGAATCTGGTGCTTATTTGTTGAGAGACATCTTGTGTCATTAGTAAGTTCTAACGCCCATGTAACGGAGTTTCAGAAAAAAAAGCATGATATAGGAAAAGACCTGACGGGTTGAGCTAAATCTAAAGTTCAACTACCCGCGCCTTACCCTGTCCTTTGGCCATGTACATGGCTTTATCGGCGCGACGCCTAAGACTGTCCACATCGTCTTCTGGCAACACCATAGTTATTCCCATGCTTGCAGTGAGGGTCGGCAGTCCGTCAGGCGTTGCGGCTGCTATTTGCTGCATGATGCGCTGTGCGACCTTAGTCCCGGCCTCTGCGGAGGCTCTGACCAAAAGAATTTCAAATTCCTCTCCGCCGCTGCGACAGATTACATCTTCTCTTCGGGCACATTGTCTGAGCACATCGCCAAGACGTCTCAGCACCAAATCCCCCATGGTGTGGCCAAAGCCATCATTGATGTGCTTAAAATTGTCCAAATCCAGTACCAGCAAGCAGCTATCTAAGGCTTCCTGACGCTTTGATTGCAAATGCTGCTGCAACGCCTTTTCGAAATAGCGGCGATTATGTACCCGGGTCAGTTTATCCAGAGTGGCCTGACGATAAGTCAAAATAACCCATAAGGTTACACCGATCGCCAAAACGATGGCGCCAAGCAAAAAAAGTAGGTCTTCAGCCAAACCCAACCCATCGCCGTTCAGCAACAACACCTGTTCCAAACCATCCAAATAGCGCGACTGTTGCAAAAGCAACAATCCCACCAGCACATTAGACTTAATGTGAGGCTTTAGCAGTATTAAGCTAACCAGCAAGTACATAAAAGCAACGGCGAACACAGAAGCGAAAGCCAGACTTGCACCCAACCAGTCGGCATCCTGCATGGGCTGAGCCTGCTTCATTATCCACAGACTCACACCGACAGACACCAATAGATTCAGCAACAACCACGCACTGGCCACCAGAAAATAAGGGCTTCCCGGTCTACTGGAAGACTGAATGAACAGGCGTAAATTGGAGCTTGAACGCAGCTGCATGAGTCGGCTCTATGGTTTTTCCTGTATAAAACAATGCTCTAATAATGGACTATTTTGTGCGTTTTTTGTCATAAGTACGCAAAAAATTCGCCAAAATACAATGACCTGCTTCTGTCAGAACCGATTCAGGATGAAACTGCACGCCATGTAAGGGCAGCGTCTTATGTTCAATCGCCATTGCCGTGCGTTGCCCATCCCACTCTTCGACCCAGGCAGTGACGTTAAATTCGGCAGGAATACTTGACCAATCGAGCACCAACGAGTGATATCGGGTAGCGACAAAAGGGCTGTCGATATCACTAAACAGAACAGAATCTGTATGTTCCACCGCTGAGGTTTTACCATGCATAACTTGGCTGGCTCTTACTACCTTGGCACCAAACACCTGACCTATAGCCTGGTGACCAAGGCAAACTCCCAGCATGGGAATTCGTCCGGAAAAATGCTTAATGGCCTGTAAGCTGATCCCCGCCTCGTTGGGCGTACAAGGTCCAGGTGATATCACCAGATAATCCGGCGCTAGTTGCTCTATTCCGGTTATATCAATCTGATCATTACGAACTACCATAACCTGCTGACCCAGCTCAGAAAAGTAACGAGCCAGGTTATGAGTAAAGGAATCGTAGTTATCAATCAGCAGCAGCATATCAGCCATTGGCAGGAATAAAACCGGGCACGGATAATAACGAAACTCGCCCCGGAACAGAACCCACGCTATTCAACACATACTTTGCCCCATCAGCCGAAACTGGAAAGCGCTGGTAACAGTATTGCCACGATTTCAGGTTAGAATCAGCGTAAAGCTATATATATCAGGTAAATAACGTGCAAAGACGGGACTTTATAAAACTAGGTATTTTGACCACAGGGCTTTCTGCCAGCCCCTTAATATTTGCACTGTCAGCCGATCCACAGCGCCCCAGGCTACTTACTGGCATCAGCGCCGGTGACGTAAGCTATGACGGCGCCGTAATCTGGGGCCGTACCGACCGACCAGCCTTGATGCAAGTTGAGGTAAGCGCTGATGAGAGCTTCTCAACCCTGACTAAATTCGTTGGCAGCGCGGCTTTGGCACCCAATGATTTTAATGCCAAGACCTTACTGAACGGCCTGCTGCCAGGCCGCACCTGGTACTACCGGGTAAGCTTTGACAGTCTGGAAAAGCCGGGAGCAGTCAGCGACGTCTGGCAAGGGCAATTTAAAACCGCCCCCATGGATAAACGTGATGTACGTTTTTGCTGGTCAGGTGATACCGCCGGACAGGGCTTTGGTATCGACACCCATCGCGGCGGCATGCAGACTTATGCCGCCATTTTGCGCCAGCAGCCGGATTTCTTTGTTCACTGCGGTGATCTGATATACGCCGATAATCCCATCGAGGCCACCAAGAGCCTGGCCGATGGTAGCCAATGGACAAATCTGCAAACCGAAGGGGTCAGTAAAGTGGCCGAGACCCTGCAGGAATTCAGGGAGCGCTATTACTATAACTACCTGGATGAACATGTTTCAGTCTTTCACCGTCAGGTTGCCACTTTCCAGCAGTGGGATGACCACGAAGTACGCAACAACTGGTACCCCGGTGAAATCCTTGATGACAAACGCTATAAGCAGAAAAGTATCTCGTTGCTGTCAGAATACGCCCGCCGCGCCATGATGGAATGTAACCCCATCCGGCTAAACAGCCAGGACGAGCGACAGATTTATCGCAAGGTCAGCTACGGTCCTCACTTGGATTTGTTTATGTTGGATATGCGCAGCTATCGGGCCGCCAACAACCTCAATCGGCAGACAAAGCAAGGCCCACAAACGGCTTTTCTCGGCGAAAAACAACTGAATTGGCTAAAACAGAATCTGTCCGCATCAACGGCGACCTGGAAAATTATCGCCGCCGATATGCCAATTGGCTTGAAGGTCACCGATTGGGGAACAGAAATTGCCGAGAACATGGCTAACATTGACGGCCCGCCCTTGGGCAGGGAGCTTGAGATGGCAGGACTACTCAGCCATATACGCCAGGGTGATATTCAGAATGTGCACTTTATTACCGCCGATGTACACTACTGCGCATCCCATTATTACGATCCGGACAAGGCCCAGTTTAAAGACTTCAGGCCATTCTGGGAGTTTGTCAGTGGTCCTTTGCATGCCGGTACTTTCGGCCCCAATGCGTTTGATAACACCTTCGGCCCACAACTGGTATTTAAAGGTATTCCTGAAGATCTTCAGCCAGGGGCAGAACCCTCACAGGGCTACCAGTTCTTTGGTCAGATGCAGATTAACGGGGAAGACGGCACGCTGACGGTGAGCCATTTTAACCGTGATGGGAAACTACTGTGGGAAACCAGTTTGTCGCCGGCCTGATGGCCGCCGACAAACTTCATGCTGATTATCGGCTGGGTCGCGGAATAAAGCCCACTTTATCATATACAGCCGCCAGGGTTTTCGCTGCTCTGGCACTGGCTTTCTCGGCACCTTCCAACATAATGCGGTCAAGCTCAGCCTGATCATCACGCAACTGGTGGAAACGCTGTTGAATAGGTTCAAGCAGAGCAACTACCGCATCCGCTACGTCAGTCTTCAGATGCCCGTACATTTTCCCTTCATACTCAGGCACCAATTCCTCAATAGAGCGACCAGATGCACCGCTTAATAAGGTCAGCAGGTTTGAAACACCGGCTTTTTCTTTGGGATCGAAGTAAATGCGCGCCTGCTCATCAGAGTCTGTTACGGCTTTCTTAATCTTCTTGGCCACTTTCTTGGGATCTTCCAGCAAGCCGACAAAGTTATTGGGGTTGTCGTCTGACTTGGACATTTTCTTGGTGGGATCCTGCAAACTCATGATGCGCGCGCCAAATTTCGGAATATATGGCTCAGGCACAACAAAAGTATCGCCATGTTGATTATTAAAACGAATAGCCACATCCCGGGCCAATTCCAGATGTTGCTTCTGATCATCACCTACCGGCACCTGATCAGCTTGATAAATCAAAATATCGGCGGCCATCAAGGTCGGGTAGGTAAACAGCCCAGCATTGATATTGGTAACGTTCTTGGCTGATTTGTCCTTGAACTGGGTCATACGATTCAGCTCACCCATTTGGGTATAACAGTTCAATACCCAGGCTAACTGAGCATGCTCTGGTACCTGGGACTGAATAAACAAGGTACTCTGGTTAGGGTCGATACCGCAGGCCAGATACAACGCCAGACCATCCAAGGTGGCATTACGCAGTGCCAGGGGATCCTGACGTACTGTGATGGCATGCAAATTCACCAACATATACAGACAGTCATAGTCCTGCTGCATGCCAACCCACTGCTTGAGTGCACCCATGTAGTTGCCAATGGTCAGTTGTCCGGACGGCTGGCAGCCGCTAAGTACTATGGGTTTACTCATAACAGAATTTCCTGGTGTGTTGGGAGCTGCAATGCACAGCGTTACTTTATGTTGGCTTTAGCCAGTTCCTGACGCATGGCATCTATGACACTGGCATAATCAGGCTGATTGAAGATGGCAGAGCCTGCCACAAACATATCCGCGCCCGCTTCAGCGATGGCGCGAATATTATCGACTTTTACGCCGCCGTCAATTTCGAGGCGGATTTCTCTGCCTGATGCCTTTATCTGCTCTTTAACCAAACGTAATTTATCAAGGGTAGAGGGAATGAAGGCTTGCCCGCCAAAACCTGGATTCACCGACATCAGCAACACATAATCAAGTTTATCCATCATGTGATCCAGATAGTGTAATGGCGTGGCCGGATTCAATACCAGGCCCGCTTTGCAACCAGCTTGATGAATGAGTTGAACGCTACGATCCACATGCAAAGAGGCCTCTGGATGAAAGCTAATCATGCTGGCACCTGCGTCCGCAAACATGCTTATCAGATCGTCTACGGGTTGTACCATTAGGTGTACATCAATATCGGCTTGCACCCCACAATTGCGCAGCGCACTGCAGATCATAGGACCAAAGGTCAGATTGGGCACATAGTGGTTATCCATCACATCGAAGTGCACCACATCGGCACCGGCGGCCAGCACCTTTTCCACCTCTTCACCTAAACGGGCAAGGTCTGCTGACAATATAGAGGGGGCAATCAAGTAAGGCTGCATGACATATCCGGAGAATTTTTTGAGCCCTTAAGATACAAAAAAACTTGCCCGCTTGCACCACCAGTGTCCTACCGCACCTTATTGGTGCAAAAAACCATCAACTCGGCGGGAATGAGGAAAGCCGCCCCCGCACACCTCAGGCCAAGTAACAAGTTTTATCCCCTAAATAACAATAAGTTGCGTTACGAACAACGAATTAACCAATATTTTTCACAGGGCGGGCATCATGTTTGCTCAGTTCTTCACCAGCACGCTAATAAATAACGGAGAACACACATGAAAATACGCAACACACTGCCTCTGGCCTTATTCGGCCTGTCAATGTTCAGCCAAGCCAGCTTCGCTGAAGTCTCTGCCAATATCGGCGTGACCAGCAATTACCTGTGGCGTGGCGTTACACAAAGTGCCGATGGTGCATCCGTGTCAGGCGGCATAGATTACAGCCATGAAAGCGGCTTCTATGCGGGCACCTGGCTAGGCTCCATTGACTGGGGTAATGGTAATGGCGTTGAAACCGACTGGTACGCCGGTTACAGCGGCGAGGCTGGCGACTTTGGCTATGATGTGGGCTATATCTACTACGCCTACCCCGAAGAAGAATACGACGATTCCAATTTCGGTGAAGTTTATCTGAATGGATCTTTTGGCGATTTGGGTTTTGGCGTCGCATATACACTTAACAGCGATGCTGATGACGATGCGCCTTTTGGTAAAGGCGACCTTTACTACCATGTCAGTTACAGCTTCGCACTACCTCAAGATTACGCGCTTGGCCTGACCTATGGATACTACAGTTTTGATATCGATGAATCGGTGCACGGAGACAAGGACTATGGCCATGTGCAGTTAGATTTAAGCAAGGGGGATTTTACCTTCAGCATATCAAAAGCGGATGAAGAATCCGGCGATGACGACACCAAGTTTGTTGTCAGCTGGGGAACCAGTTTTTAAGAACATGGTCAAAGGCCAGGTAAACCACCTGGCCTCAGAACTAATTTAAGGCAAATTGCCTGCCTTAAATCTGTTCAAAAATGCGACAAATACACTGCTTTGTGCGGTTAGGCTGGTTGTTCAAACTTTCAACTGACGTATAATGTCGGGAAGCAGATAGATTTGGATTTATCATGACCAGTAAAATCAGGACGATGTATTCAGCCGCCGCGGGGATAGCTTTATCTCTGACGGTTGTTGCTGTGGTGCCTGCCGCTCAAGAAAATAGCCAACAATATAATTATTGCAACTGCGATACAGGTGTCGAGCTGGATAGCAGCTTGCCATTGAGCCATCCTCAGAACCGCTGTGCTACAGGTTCTAAACAAGGGGTGAGTTGGTTATCTTGGTTGAAAGGCGGTAATCAATCCGTACAGTTTCATTTCCTCGACTTGCTTGAATTGCTCTCCAGACAAGTTGAACCCACCAGTGAACAGCGCGCCAGTAGTTAATGAGTAGTCCAGGCTGGAGTCAGATACTAAAAAGTGTGCTGGCGAGCGCATTTGGTGTGCAGAGTGCTAAAAATCGTCAGCAGGACTTTGAAAACAGCGCGTCGGTACTACCCTACCTGATTGTTGGTGTTCTATTTGTGACGATCTTTGTCGTAGGTTTGGTGTTTCTGGTTAACTGGCTGGTGAAATAGCGCCAATAGCTCATCCACTTTTTTACGCTTGTGCCCTTTCTGACTGATATAACGTCCAACCTTCAATTCAGATAAATTAGCGCCTTGGTAAATCTCGCGAGTCTGCTCGGTATCGTGATTGCTAATGAGTACCGGAATATTGGCACTTTTCACTATCAGTCTCGCCTGCACCGCAAGCTGCTTCTGCTCATCCATGGAAAAGCCATTGGTGGCGTAACTGGTAAAATTGGACGTCTTGCTAATTGGCGCATAGGGCGGATCGCAGTAAATCACATCACCCTCACCTGCCATGGCAAATACCTCACTAAAGGGTAAACAGGTGAACGTGGCATACTGCGCTTTCTCGGCAAAATAATTCAGCTCAGCTTCGGGAAAATACGGCTGCTTATAGCGTCCAAAAGGTACATTAAACTTTCCGGAAAGGTTGTAGCGGCAAAGACCGTTGTAGCCATGACGATTCAGGTACAAAAACAGTAGCGAGCGATGATAAGGATCTGAGCTCTGATTGAACTCGTCGCGCAAGCGATAGTAGGTTTCAGCCTGATTAAATTCTGGGGCAAAAAAGCCTTTTGCATCAATTATATATTGGTCAGGCCTGAGCTGTAGCTCAGTATACAGATTGATTAAATCCGGATTGATATCGTTCAGCAGGTAGTCTGAGTACTGGGTATTAAGAAACACTGAACCCGCCCCGACAAAAGGCTCAATCAATCGCTGCCCGGTGGGCAAACGACTGCGAATCTCATTGACCAAAGCGTATTTGCCGCCTGCCCACTTCAAAAAGGCGCGACACTTCTTATTATCCATTCGAGCCGAACGCTGCTACACAAAGGCTGGATTGTAACTGAAAGCGCGGTTCAATTGGATTAAATTTATTGCGTGCCAAGTAACTGAATTTCTTCCTGCACTTGCCTTACTGTTTTCGCAAAGGGATTTTCTGCCTGAACTGAGGCAGACAAGGAAGAGGCATAGGCGCGAGCCTGCTCCAGGCTATCAAAAGACTGATTACTCAGTAATACATACCAGGAACCGCCATAACGTCGCGTCTCATATCGCCAGGTAGTAGCTTCGAGTTGATTCGCTTGAATGAAATTACTCAATAGCGAAGCGTCACTGGCCGCTGACAATTGCAAAACAAAGCGGTTAGCTGCCAATGCCAATACATCAGCTTCGTTCCAGGGATAAGTCATGCTGACAGGACTTTCTTCTTGTTCGTCTTCCGCGGCGGGCAAAGATTCCTCCGTATCCGAAGGCAGCGCAATGCTCTCACCAGCTAACGCATCATTAACTGTTGTATCAGCAGTATTTTCTTCTGGCTTTACCTCAACTGCCACGGGGACCGAAGGCGGCTGTATCTTATCGGCTTGGCTTTGCCAGTCAGCCACCAACTCATCTGATGTCGCTGAATCAGATAAGGGTAACTCACTGTTCATGTTGTTCTCATCTACAGCAGTGGCACTGGTTTCAATCACTGCTGCTTGTGGCTCCTGCGCAGCCAAGATTTCGGGGGTAGGGGCTAGAGTTTCAGGCTCAGACTGTACCGCCAGAACCTTAGTATTTGGCTCGTCAATTTGTGCCCAATACGCCATAAGTTCAGCTTTATAGAACCAGCCCAGCACGCTGCTGAAACAGATGGCAAAAGTTATTAGAACAAGCAGACGAAGCAGAATGACTGGCCGCTTCGCATTGACAGGCTCAACCTGCACCTGCCTGGCTGCCAGTCGGGCATTAAATGCCTGACGCTTTTGCGCGATCATGCGCTCCAGTTCGGTACCGGACAACGCATCTTGTTCGGTGAAATCGTAATTGACCTGAATAGGCAAGACAGATCCTGACAGTGAGGGTTTCACGCGTTCCGTCCAGTGTCGACTGCCAAACAAAATTACGCAGAAGCGCTGCTCATGTAGTTGCTGCACCACATGCCATAGTTCCCTGACCAATTCATCTGGCAACAAATCGGCAGCACTGATGCAGATCATCATAGGCTGTGGGTCTTTATCCAGTAACTTCTGCAGTGTTTGGGGCAGTGGGCGACGAGGGTCAAGGCTGATATTGCCCATTAGTTGGTTGACCAAAGCCTGTCGAAAGTACGCGATGTCTTTGCCTTCACTGGCTTTAATATAAGCCAGATTGAACTCATCATCCTGATTGGCGAGAAACTCACCGGCAAAGGCTTGTTGATGCCCCGCACCTTCACCGGCAACAAAGATAAGACCAGATGTAAAACTGGTCAGATGCGACAATCGTTTATGTAAATCAACAAAAGCTCTTTGCACAAAGCGGTTCCCAACATGGGCTAGGCGTCCAACACCTGTTTAAGCAGCCCGTCATCAATATCATCAGTTACCACAGCACTACCGATACTGGTTGGAATGACAAAACGAATACGGTTTGCCTGAACCTTTTTGTCATGCCGCATATGACGCATAAAGATGTCATAACCCATATTGTCAGGCGCACTGACAGGCAAATCAAAGGCCACTAGCAGATCCCGAATGCGACAAACATCTGACGCGGACAACCAGTTTTTGTGCTGTGCAACCACAGAAGCAAGAACAATGCCTGCTGCAACAGCTTCACCATGTAACCAGTTACCATATCCCTGTTCCGCCTCGATAGCATGCCCAAAGGTATGGCCGAGATTTAACAGCGCACGAAGGCCACTTTCGCGCTCGTCCTTGGCGACAATTTCAGCTTTAATCTCACAACAGCGACTGATCACCTGCTGCAGCAAGGTCTGTTGCTTAGTCTTCAGACCTTGCTGATTATCTTCAAGCCAGGCAAAAAAGTCCGCATCATAGATCACACCATACTTAATCACTTCAGCCATGCCGGCAGCGAACTCTCGCTTGGGCAAACTGCATAAGGTCATGGTGTCGATAAGCACCGCTTGCGGCTGATAGAAAGCACCTATCATATTCTTGCCCAGCGGATGATTTACTGCGGTCTTTCCACCAACAGAAGAGTCAACCTGAGACAGCAAAGTCGTAGGAACTTGAATAAATGGGATACCACGTTGATAACAAGCAGCAACAAAACCGGTCAGGTCTCCAATTACCCCGCCACCGAAAGCAATCAAGGTGGTATCACGGGCAGCCTGAATTTCAAGCAGGCGACTGATTACGGATTCGAAACTTTGCAGTGACTTGTACTGCTCTCCGTCAGGTAACACAATGGTTTCAACCTGCAAGCCTTCGAGCAATTCGCGCATCAAAGCGCCGTGCAGTACTTCGACTACCTGATTGGTAATGACCACCACTTTGGTGGTCTTCAAATGCTGGCGGAGTACATTGGGCTGACGCAGTAGATTCGCATCGATATAGATGGGGTAGCTACGCTCACCCAGTTCAACATTCAATTGGTTCATGAGCGTAGCCTCGCAGAAATGTAGGAAATTAGAGCCCGATTTTCTCGATAATTTGCGTTGCGACCGAGCGCGCGCTCTGGTCGTCTGTCTGTACAACATAATCTGCCACCTCTTCATACAGCGGATTACGTTGTTCTGCCAGACTGCGCAGCACCAGCTCAGGATCGTTATTTTGCAGCAGCGGGCGGCGCTTATCACGCTGCGTACGGGCAACCTGTTTGTCGATCGTTGTCTGCAGGTACACTACGATACCTCTGGCTGCCAGCCTGTTGCGGACATTCTTGCTGATCACTGAGCCACCGCCTGTTGCCAGTACAATGCCCTGTTTTTCAGTCAGATCATTAATGACGTCTTCTTCACGTTGACGGAAACCTTCTTCACCTTCGATATCAAATACCCAGGCAATATCGGCACCAGTACGACGCTCAATTTCCTGATCTGAATCGAAGAATTCCAAGTGAAGTTCATCTGCAAGGTGTTTACCAATGGTGCTCTTACCGGCGCCCATAGGTCCAACTAGAAAGATATTACGTTTTTCGGCCATCTCTGTTTATGTCACACAACTAAAATTGAAAATGGATAAACTCAACCCCCGGTCGAATTTCAGGGGCGGGATTATCTCAGCTAAGCCGCTAGTTATGCAAGTTTTGATGACCTTTTAATCCATCTACCTTAAGCCGATGAATTAAGTCTGCAAAATATCGGAAAACATGGCGGGTTAAAAGGAAGGGGCGGGAAGGCAAGCCTTCCCGCATAAACTTACAACTGATTGGTCATGATACGTGGCGTTACGAAGATAAGTAACTCACGTTTTTCGTTGAAATCGCGGGAATTTTTAAACAGGTTACCAACCAAGGGTAGGTCACCCAGCAAAGGTACCTGGCTTACGGCTTTAATCAGGTTCTGCTGGAAAATTCCTCCCAACACTACAGTTTCACCATTTTCAACCAATACCTGGGTTGAAATCTCCTGCGTATCGATAGCCACCGCGGGCCCTGTGGAAGTTTGTACCGTATCACCACGGGTATCCTGAGTGACCACCAAATCCAGAATAATGCGATTATCCGGCGTGATATGTGGTGTCACTTTGAGGCTCAACACAGCTTTCTTAAACTCAACGGAAGTTGCACCGCTTGAGGTAGCCTGCACATAAGGAATCTCAGTACCTTGCTCAATATAAGCTTCGTGCTGGTTAGCCACAGTAATGCGTGGACTGGCAATAATCTCGCCTTTATTTTCCTGTTCCAGCGCAGACAATTCGAGATCTAGTATGGTGCCATCTGCCAGCTTGGCAATGTGGAAACCAATGCGTCCTGCAGATGTACCCGCAACAGGCAAGTTCACATTCAGGCGATTAGCTAAGTCCGGAATCACGCCACCGGCAATGGTCTGAGCGCCTTCCAGAGAGCCTGACACACCATCAGTGTCTTGCTGATCACTAAAGCCCCAACGAACCCCCAATTGCTCATCCACGTTATCACGCACAGTCACCATGCGAGACTCAATCAAAACCTGCTTAATTGGAATGTCTAGTTGCTTCACCATGGCTTTGGCTTCTTCAACATATTCCTGACTGTCTCTGATCAGTAGAGAGTTGGTGCGGTTATCCACGTTTACAGTACCGCGAGCACTGAGAATGCCCCCCTCACCGGATTTGAGAATAGTGGCCATTTCGGCCGCTTTGGCATAGTTAATCTGAATGGTCTCGGATTTGAGTGGTGCCAAGTCCGCAACTTGCTGTTGTGACTGCAAACGCTGAGTTTCACGAGAGGCCAGTTCCTCGGCTGGCGCAACCAGCAGAATATTGCCTTCCATACGCTTATCCAGGCCTTTGATCTTTAAAATCATGCCCAGCGCCTGATCCCAAGGCACATTAGTCAGGTTAATAGTGACGTTCCCCGTCACAGTATCAGTCGTCACCAGGTTGAAGCCGTTGATCTGAGCAATAACCTGCAGAACCTGGCGTACCGGTACATCCTGAAAATCAAGTGAAATAGGTGCACCGCTATAGTTGGCATCAGTCTGCATCTCAGCAGCTGCAGCTTTCACTGGTGTGTCTACCTCGACCACCAGCACGCTGCCACTTTTCTGATGGCGGAACTGCATATCGCCTTGCATGGCAAACACAACCCGACTGCCTTTGTCCTGTTGAAAGGTTTCCAGCCATTGCACTGGGGTACCAAACTCAGTGACATCTAACTTATATAATAAGTCGTCTCCCAGTTGAGTGTCGGGCAGCATCAGTTCCAGGCCGTCTTTACTCTTTGCAAGGGCGGCACTGAACTCTTCATCATTGAATTGCATCTGAATTCGCGCGCCACCATTCTGATTACGGCTGAAATCCAGCGCAGTCATGGTGTGAGGCAGGGTAACACTTGCCTGCGGATCAACCAGCTCGACATCCTGTGCCTGTGCCAGCTGGGACTTAACTCCCACCAGGCTTGCCAGAACCACCAGCATATAAGGTAGCAGCCGGTTACGTTTATTGAGTTTCTTGTTGAATATAAACCGCTCAGACATTCTTCTGTTCTCCTGCCGCTTGTGACACTGTTAGCGTGGCCTGCTTTTCCTGCCAGCATCCGGTGCCATCGGGCAGCATTTCAATAATGGATACGTTTCCGTCCTTGATAGAAGTAATACGTCCAAAAAACAGTCCGAGATGGTCCCCGGCTTTTGCCTTGTGCAACGTACCGTCATTGGCCTGAATCAACGCCCAGGTCTGTTGCTGTCGGGTAAAAAATCCCTTAATCGACAGCGCGTCCGTACCATACTGCTCCAACGGATGTTTGGCACGGCTAAAATCAGGTTGCAAACAATTGGCCTTCACCGTTTGCACTGCATCTGGGCTTATACCCGACAGACGCTGGAACGGGCTGCGTTTATCTGCCACCTGGTACTTAAACGCAGGTGTTTTGCTAAACGTTGGATAAGGCTCAATGCTAATTTGGGTGTTCTGTTTGACTTGCGCAACAAATTCCTGCAAGTCCTGCGTGTCCGACTGACAACCCATCAAGGTGCCAAGTACAGCCAGGCTCAATACATAGTGCTTCATTTACCTTCCCCCCGAACATTGGTGCTGGAGGTTCTGTAGGTCTTAGCCTGCAGGCTTAGCTTTAAGCTGTCACCTTCCTGACTCAGGTCGAAATCGTGCACTGTCACGATCCGTGGCAAACCAGCCACATCAGCAAGGAACTGCCCAAATTCATGATAGCTACCACTGACTTCCATCTGTATCGGCAGCTCTGTATAGAACTCTTTGGGAATTTCTTTCTGCCAGTTCAGTAGCTTGAAGTTCAAGCCTGCCGATGTACCCACGAAAGTAATATCATCCAATAACCCAGGCGTTTCATTACTGGTTGGCAGTGACTTCAGCATTGAGGAGAAGTCCTGCTGAATCTTGGCCAGTTGATCTTCATAGGCCTGCAAGTTCACTGCAATACGATATTTAGCCTCATAGGTTTGCTTGAGCTCAGCTTCTTTTTGCTCAGCACTGGCTAACACGGGTAACTTGTCGTTCACTAACAAGTAGTAGCCTAATACACTGACCAAAATTGCCAGTATCAACGCAACCAGTGCCTTTACTTCAAACGGCCAAATCGCAACCTGCTCAAAATCCAGATCATTGACTTCTTTGAGTTTATTGAAATCAAACTTCATTATTTTTTCCCCTCGCCAGCTCCGGCAGCCAGAATTTCCGGCGCTACACTGGGGCTAATGTTGAAGGTCAATTTAAACTCACTTACCGCATCAGACTTGCTGGTATCGGCAACGATTGAGGATAAGTCACCATTAGTGAAGACTTTTGACAATTCCAGCCGGCGCATAAACTCAGACAGTCGGTTATTTGACTCACTGATACCCATCACTTCCATACGGTTGCCCTTGCGGCTTAACGTTCTGAAAGCCACACCAGGTGGAACAATCTTGGCTAATTCATCCATAACATGAGGTGCAGCATTGCGGTTGGCTTGCAACTGCTCAATTAACGCCATACGCTGCTCGACCTGCTTTTTCTGTTCCTTGATATCCTTGATCTTGGCAATTTGCGCATCCAACAACGCAATTTGTTGATCAAGAAAACCGTTTCTCTTTTGCTGGGCAGCAATCATATTATCCACCACAGCACCAATGCCCCAGAAAATAGCCAGCGCCAGTAGCGCCACCATCGCCAACATCACTATGTAATCTTTTTTATGCTTCTGGCGCTGAGCTTCACGCCAGGGCAGTAAATTTATAAATGCCACGGTGTAAAGCTCCTATGCGCCAGACCTACTGCAATAGCCAACTGTGGAGCCATACGCTGCAACTCCTCGCTCAATTTATTGTTTTTTATTTGCATAGTACTGAAGGGGTTGAACACCGAGACTTGTATTGAAAGCTCTTGTTCAAGTTCCTCAGCGATACCTGGCAGATTAGCCCCACCACCACTGATCAACAATGTTTGCGGCGCTTTACGGCTGGTTGAAGAGGCATACATCTGCAATGCCCGGCTGATTTGCTGTTGCAGATTGGCCAGATACATTGCACCATTTTGTTGACGCCAGCCATCCGGCAAGGTGTTATCCATCAGTTGCTTTTCGGCTTCAGCTAGATCCATGCCATACACTAACGCCAGATCCCGAACCAGGCTGTCCATTCCAAAGGCATGCTCTTTGCTATAAATCACCTTGCCATTCTCCACCACGGTAAGCAGCAATTGACTGGCACCAATGTTTACACAACACAGGGGCACATCTGGCAATTGCTCGGGCCCATAGTGCAGCAAGGCGGTTCCCAAAGCATATCCTTCAACATCCATTACCTTAGGTTCAAACTCAAGTTCGCGTAACAATGTCACCCGGCTATCAATCATATCTTTGTGCGCGGCGCTAAGTAGCACATCTACTTTGCCTAAATGCACTTTACTCTCGCCCAGTTCCTCAAAGTCCACGTAAACCTCATCCAGTGGATAAGGAATCAGACTATCGGCTTCAATCTCAATCTGCGCTTCCAACTCATGATCGGCTTGATCAGGGTCCATATATACGACCTTGGTAATAACCGATGCACCAGAAACCGCAGAGGCAACTGTCTTACATTTGGTCTTAAGCGCCATCTTCACTTTACGAATAGCATTACTGACTGCGTCGAAGTCTTTTATATCGCGGTCAACAAAAGCGTTACCGACAATTGACTCGCAAGCATGGGCAATAACTTGCACCTGTCCACCGGAACTGTTCAGCAACACACCCTTAACCGAGCGTGTGCCAATATCTAATCCCAACATGGCAGGCATTTTTTTGCTGAACAGATTCTCAAGCACGAAGGCTTCCTATTTTGTTAAACTAGCTGAAACCATTATTCACTAATTTTAATTAGTTAATGGTTCTAATAACGGTACATAGGTATAAAATATAAGCCATTTCTTTAGAAATGCTCTGATAACATAAATTTGTGAAGTATCTCAAACTCTTTATTCTGATTATTTTTTGCTCGGCGGTACTGGGAACTATCTCTTTGATTTCCCTGTACTTTTATATTAAGCCTGAGCTACCTAGTGTTGCCATCCTAAAGGATGTGCGACTGCAAACGCCAATGAAAATTTATTCCCAGGATGGATTGTTGATCTCCCAGTACGGAGTGAAACGACGCATACCTTTGGAATTAAATAACATACCTGACGGACTGATCCAGGCCATCCTTGCCACCGAAGATTCACGATTTTACGAACACCCAGGAATTGATCCTATTGGGGTAATGCGTGCTTTCGCTAACCTGGTGATCACCGGGGAGAAAGGTCAGGGGGCCAGTACTATCACTATGCAATTGGCCAGAAACTTCTTTTTGAGCCCCGACAAAGCTTGGATGCGTAAGATTAAGGAAGCCTTTATCTCATGGCATATAGAGCAGGTGCTGACAAAAGACGAAATTCTCGCGCTCTACCTCAATAAGATAGAGCTGGGACACCGGGCATTCGGTGTCGGCGCTGCTGCACAAGTGTATTTTGGTAAAGACATTCGTGATCTAAGCCTTGCACAGTTAGCCACTATTGCCGGGTTGTTCAAAGCACCTTCAACACTGAATCCAATCAGCAATCCGCGACGCTCTCAGGAGCGCAGACGGGTGGTGCTGGCCAGGATGCTGGATGAAGGCTATATCAACAGGCAGGAATTCGAACAAGCCGCCAACGAAGATATCCAGGCCAAAAAGCATGGCGCTGAAATTGAATTAGATGCGCCCTACCTGGCTGACATGATTTATGCCGAGATGGTTGCCCGTTACGGAAAAGAAGAGGCCGAAACCGGTGGCTATCAGGTCTATGCCACAGTGGGTTCAAAATTGCAGCGTTTAGCTCAGCAAGCCACCATTCGTAATTTGCATGACTATGACGAGCGCCACGGTTTTAGAGGACCAATTCAGCAATTGTGGCAAACCAGCGAAGATGACGAGGCAACGGCTTGGAATGAACCACAGATGCTGGAGTTTTTGGCAACCCAACCCAGCTTTAAGCCATTGCACCCTGCTATCGTCACTAAGGTTGAAGAGCAGCAGATCCGCGTTATCAATCAGCAAGGTGAGTACCTTGAGATCAATTGGGAAGGTCTTGCCTGGGCACGTCCTTTTGTGACCGACACCAGTCAAGGCGATGAACCCAAAGTAGCCGCAGACATTGTCACGCCCGGTGCCCTGGTGTGGATAAGATTTAATGATGAAACCGGTATTTGGCAACTTTCACAGTTTCCAGATGCAACCGGCGCTTTTGTTGCACTGGACCCGGTCAATGGCGCAGTGCAGGCCATTGTAGGCGGTTACAGTTTCTATCAGAGTCAGTTTAATCGAGCTACCCAGGCTAAGCGTCAAGTAGGCTCAAATATTAAGCCCTTCGTTTATTCGGCCGCGTTGGAAAATGGCTTTACCCTGGCCAGTATTATGAATGATGCCCCCATCAATCAGTGGGACAGAAAGTCGGGCGTGGTATGGCGACCAAAGAACTCGCCGGAAGTATACGATGGCCCTATCCGAATGCGGGTAGCCCTGGGTAAATCCAAGAACGTCGTCTCCGTTCGTCTGTTACGTGGTGTTGGCATAGATAACATCATTCAGCATATGGCCAAATTTGGATTTAATCCGCAGGATTTGCCTCGTGATGAGTCCTTGTCGTTAGGCAGCGCCTCTCTGACGCCGATGGAAGTGGCCACTGGCTTTGCTGTTTTCGCTAACGGCGGCTATTTGATAACACCTCATATTATTGAGCGAATCGACAACGAGTTTGGTGAGCCGCTATGGCATGCAAACCCCGCAGTAGCGCCATCCCCTTATATCGAGGAGACAGCAACAGATTCGGCTGTCGACGAGCAAATTCTGACGGATAAGGTTATCCCAACAGAATATGCACCTTCCGTTATTTCAAGAGAAAATGCCTTCCTTACCCGCGAAATGATGAGCACCGCCATTAGCGGCGGCGGCAACTGGTCTAAAAAGACCTATTGGCAAGGCACCGGCTGGCGGGCAAATAACCTGATGAGTCGTGACGACTTGGCAGGCAAAACCGGTACCACTAACGATTCCAAAGATACCTGGTTCAGTGGTTTAGGTGGCAACCTGGTGGCAACAGCCTGGGTTGGCTTCGATGACATGAGCCGCTCATTAGGGCGTACCAGTCGCAATCAATATCTCATCAACCAGAACCCACAGAAATTTAACTGGATGGGTAACGCCATGGTGGGTGCGGAAGACGGTGCCAGAGTCGCACAGCCAGCCTGGATCCGTTTTATGCGTGAAGCGCTGGAAGGCGTGCCGGAAGCCTACCCACCAGTACCTGATGGTATTGTCACTGTGCGCATCGACCGTACCAGTGGAAAGCTGACTCAGCGAACTGATCACACCTCCCGTTTTGAGTACTTTATCAAAGGCACCGAGCCTACTCAGTACGTAGACGAAGAGGAGTTTATCGATCCATTTGAGCAAGATACGCCGGTGCTTGAAACCGAAGATATCTTTTAAGCACCCACAAAAAAACGGGCGCCAGACGCCCGTTTTTTTTACCCGCAACTTAGATTGCTAACATTAACACTTTAGAGTTTCGCTGGTAGTTGTAGAGTCGTTTCTTGCCCTCGGGCAGTTCTTCCACCCCAGAAGGCAGGAAACCCTGCTCCCTGAACCAGTGACCTGTGACTGTGGTCAGCACAAAGATGCGGTTCAGTCCCTGATCTTTGGCTTTCTCAATAATAGCGTTCATCATCCGCTCACCCCGGTTTGAACCGCGATAATCGGGATGGGTAACCACGCAGGCCAGTTCGCCCATACCCTCATCAGCATAAGGATACAAAGCCGCACACGCGATGATCATGCCGTCACGCTCAATGATGGTGAACCGATCAATCTCACTTTCCAGCAATTCCCGAGAGCGTTTAACCAACACCCCTTTCTCTTCCAAAGGGTTAATCAGCTTGAGGATCCCACCCACATCATCAATGGTGGCTTGTCTGAGCTGCTCGTAATAGTAGTGCGAGATCAGGGTGCCAACACCGTCACGGGTAAACAGCTCCTGTAACAAAGCACCGTCACGCTGATAGCTGACACAATGACAACGACTGACACCTGCATCCAGACTGGCGGCTACCGCAGACAGAATATTCGCAGTACGAATATCATGGGGCCGGTCTAGCTGTTTTTGCAGGCGATTGCGATCCAAATTGCGGATCAAGGTGCCATTTTCATCCAGCAAACCGTCTTGCTCAGTGAACACAATAAGCTTGTCGGCCTTCATATGAATGGCCGCTTGGGTGGCGACATCCTCATGAGAAAGGTTAAATACCTCTCCGGTAGAGGAGTAACCCATGGGGCCAAGCAACACAATGGAACCATCATTCAGATGGTCATTGATACCAGATACATCAATGCGACGCACCAACCCGGTCAGTTCATAGTCCACGCCTTCGCGCACGCCCATTGGCATCGCGACAACCAAGTTGCCGGAGCAGACCCTGATCTGTGAACCATGCATGGGCGAATTAGCCAGCCCCATGGTGAGCAAAGCCTCAACCTGAGAACGTACCGACCCAGCCGCATCCTTTACCGACTCGATGGTCTCTTTGTCGGTTATTCGTACGTCATTGTGAAAACGTAAAGGCCGGTTACGCAGCGCCTCACGCTGGTCTATCTGAGGTCGAGCCCCATGCACCAACACCAGACGTACGCCCAGGCTATTCAACAAGGCAATGTCATTGATGATATTGGCAAAATTGGCATCTTCCACCGCCTCACCGCCAAATACCAACACAAAGGTCTTGCCCCTGTGAGAATTGATATAAGGGGCTGATTGACGAAACAATTTCACATTGTCAGATTCAGATAGCACCACGCGAGACTCCTCTAGCACTGTTCGTCGGCAATAGCGGCAAGCTCGCGCTTAAGTGCCGCAAACACAGGGTCTTTACCCGTGCCACCCAGAATATTGCGCTTGTCCACCAGGTACTCCAACTGCAGCACAGGGTAAACATCGTCACCAATCAAAGCGGAATGCTTCTGCATCTCTGCCAGACTCAGCTCCTCAATGGCTTTACCCTGGGCTAACGCAGTCAACACCACCTGACCTGAGATATCATGGGCAGTGCGGAAAGGTACACCTTTACCCACCAGATAATCCGCAAGCTCTGTAGCATTGGCGTAACCTTCACGTGCGGCCTGAGCACAGCGCTCGGTGTTCAGTTCCACACTGTCGACCACTTCACAGGCAATCATCAGACAGATATGCCATTGATTGACGGCGTCAAAGGCACCTTCTTTGTCTTCCTGCATATCTTTATTGTAGGCCAGCGGTAACCCTTTCATAGTCACCAATAAGCCTTGCAGGCTGCCGAATACCCGCCCACATTTGCCACGGATCAGCTCCAGTGCATCAGGGTTTTTCTTCTGAGGCATCAATGACGAGCCGGAGGTAACATTGTCGCCCAGGCGCAGAAAGCCTGCTTCACCGGAATTGAAGAAAATCATGTCTTCAGCCATACGCGACAAGTGCATCATGCTGGTACTTGCACAAAACAGCAGTTCCAACACATAATCACGATCAGACACCGCATCCAGGCTGTTCTGACAGGGGCTGTCAAAGCCCAGTTGCTCAGCAATGTCCTGACGATCAATAGCATACACAGTGCCGGCCAGTGCACCACTGCCCAAAGGGCACTGGTTCATTCTGACCAGCAGGTCGCCCATGCGGCTGATATCACGCTTGAACATCTCCACATAAGCTAAACACCAATGGGGATAGCGTACCGGCTGAGCGCGCTGCAGATGCGTATAACCAGGCAGAATTACATGCTGATGACGCTCGGCAGATTTCACCAATGCCGCTTTTAGCTGGCGCAGGTCCTGCTGTAGCTGCTGACAATGCTCACGCACCCACAAACGAAAATCGGTGGCCACCTGATCATTACGGCTGCGACCGGTATGCAGCTTGCGACCAATGTCCCCCAACTGTTCAGTAAGCGCCGCTTCCACGAAGCTGTGAATGTCTTCTTCATTGCTGCCCGCAAAGTCCAGCTCACCGGCTTCGGCCTTGGCCAGCAGACCATTTAAGGCCTGCTCCAGTTGCTGTTGTTCGGATTCGGTCAGGACACCAGCTTTGGCAATGGCACGAGACCAGACGATTGAACCGCGAATGTCCTGACTGGCCAGATGCTGGTCAAAGGGCAGGGAATCGTTCACCTGCCGGAACATGTCGCTGCTTCCGCCCTGGAAGCGTCCGCCCCACAACGCCATTAGGCTTGTCCCTTGTCTTTAAGGGCCTTGATACGACTGGCCAAGCTATACAAACGGATAAAACCTTCTGCATGGCTTTGGTCATACACATCGTCCGCACCGAAGGTGGCGAAATCTTCTGAGTATAAGGAGTTGGGCGAACGCCGCTGAACAACGGTGGCTTGACCTTTATACAGCTTCACCACAACATCGCCGGTGATCTGGTTGGCAAACGCCTGGGCGCCAGCCAGAATAGAATCTTTCAGCGGCGTGAACCAACGACCGTCATACACCAGGTGAGAGAATTCCAGACCCAGTTGCTCACGGAATTTTAGTGCGCTCTTATCCAGTACCAGGTGCTCCAGGGCCTTGTAAGCGGCCATCAGGATAGTTCCTCCCGGCGTTTCATAGCAGCCGCGGGACTTCATACCAACCAGACGGTTCTCAACGATATCCAAGCGACCAACACCGTGGGCTGCACCAATCTGGTTTAACTTAACCAACGCCTGGTAGGGGCTGAGTTTTTCGTTATTAACGGACACCAGACGGCCTTGCTCAAAACCAAGCTGTACACGTTCAGCCTGATTAGGGGCATCTTCTGGATCTACCGTCATGGTCCAAACTTGTTTGGTAGGTTCACACCAAGGGTTCTCCAACTCGCCACCCTCATGGCTGATATGCCAAGCGTTGGCATCACGGCTGTAAATTTTGGTCGCAGACGCTGTGGTCGGCACGTTACGCTCGGCCAGGTAGGCCAACAGGTCTTCACGGGAATGCATGTCCCACTCACGCCAAGGAGCAATCACTTTCAGTTGTGGAGCCAGAGCAGCAAAGGCACCTTCAAAACGCACCTGGTCATTCCCTTTACCGGTACAACCGTGACACAGTGCATCGGCACCAACTTTCAATGCCACTTCAACCTGCGCCTTGGCAATAATGGGGCGTGCCATTGAAGTACCCAGCAAATACTGACCTTCATAAACGGCACCCGTCATCACTGTGGGGTAAATGTAATCACCGACAAAACCTTCTTTCAGGTCAACAATATGGCATTCACTGGCACCGCTGCGGATGGCCTTTTCTTCCAGGCCTTGCAGCTCTTCATCACCCTGACCCACGTCAGCCGCGAAAGCGACCACTTCGCAGTCATAGTTTTCTTTCAGCCATGGAATGATGGCGGAAGTATCCAGACCACCAGAATAGGCCAATACCACTTTGTTCACTTGAGACTTTGACATTCTGTTTTTCCTTAGCCGAGCAGGCTGATTAAAATCGCATTCTGGGCGTGCATCCTATTTTCTGCCTGTTGAAGCAGAAGCGAACACTCACCATCAACTAATTCACTGGTTATTTCCAGGTCCCGATGAGCTGGCTGGCAATGCATAGCATAAGTCGCACCGCAGCTGTCCATCAAAGCGTTGTTCAATTGATAAGGTTGGAACTTATCTTTAATTTGCGCCAGTGGTGTTGTATCCCCCATGGATAACCAGGTATCGGTATACAAAAACTGACAGCCAGTGGCCGCACTCAACTCGTTACTGGCGGTTATCTTACCGCCGCTGATTTGGGCAAGACGAGACGCCTGATCGAGGATTTCTTGCTTCACTTCGTGACCAACCGGCGTTATCACCCGTACATCGGCACCCAGGATAGCCCCCATCAATAATAGTGAGTTACTGACATTGTTACCGTCACCTATATAAGCCAGACGACAGCCTTCCACCTCACCAAGCACTTCCTTGATGGTGAGAAAATCCGCCAGCGCCTGACAAGGGTGATACAAGTCACAAAGGGCATTGATGACCGGCACCTTCGAGGCTTCGGCCATCTGCACTAGGGTGTGATGACTATAAACCCGGGCTACAATGGCATCGGCCCAGCACGCCAGGTTACCGCCCATATCACGGGCATCTTCACGGCCAGCCAGCTTACCGGCCTGGCTGTCCAGATACACCATATGGCCACCCAACTTGTTGATACCTATGTCAAAGCTGACCCTGGTACGTAATGAAGGCTTCTCAAACAGAGCAGCGACGGCTTTGCCATCCAGCGCCTTACGATAGGCAGATGGATTTTGCTTAGTCTGTTGAGCCAGCTCCAGCAGGCTCAGTAGTTCTGCTTTGCTCCAATCAGCAAAAGTCAGCAGATCCTTTTTCATAGGTCTTTCCCCAGTTTCCCCTAAATGGGTTTCAGTCAGGATAAATACGCGTTCCGGCGGACTGATTGCCCGCCAGGCGCAACAAAGATTCGGGTTGTTTCCAGCTGGCGATAGTAACCGGCACGCCAATATCACGTGCAGCACTGAGCGCAGCTTCAACTTTGACAGTCATGCCGTCACGGATAACACCAGCGTCGATTAATTGCTGAATTTGTACGGCATTCAGTTCGCTGAGCAGTTGTTTGTCTGCGTCTAATACGCCAGCCACATCAGACAACAAAATTAGCTCGCCATGTAACAGTTGGGCCATCACAGTGGCCGCCTGGTCGGCATTAATGTTGAGTAACTGACCGGATGGGTCGGCACCAATAGAACTGACCACGGGCAGATAATCCTGGCTAAGTAACAACTTCAGCAAGGTGGCATCAGCTGGCTCAACACTGCCCACTGCACCATATTTAGCATCCATCGGGGTACACTTCACCATACCGCCGTCAGTCAGTGCCAGTCCCACAGGGTTCAGACCGCTAGCGATGGCTTGCGCCACCAGTTGCTTGTTAGCCGTTCCAGCCAAAGCACCCACAATATAAGGCATTTGTTCGGCACTGGTGACCCGCAAACCATCTATCTTGACGGTTTTCAGATTCAGGGCCACCATCCACTCTTCTACAATCGGGCCACCACCATGTACTAACAACACAGGTCGGCTTTTTTGCAACTGGGCCAACACATCAAGCAGGGCTTTGGCTGCTTGCGCATCACCAATAAAAGCACCACCGACTTTAACGATTAAGGGTTTCATACGGTTTTCTCCGCCAGACCCGTCTCAGGGGCGTAGCCAAAACGGATATTGGCGCATTGCAAGGCTTGTGCGGCTGCACCTTTTAGCAGGTTATCAATGGCACTGGTCACCACCAGATGCCCGGACGTTTCATCCAGCTTCCAGTGCAAATCGCAATAGCAGGTACCCGCCACTTCGTCGATCTTCGGCCAGCTACTGCGAATCCGCACCATAGGATTGCCCTGATAGGCGGAGTTATAAGCATCACTCACCTGAGATGCCGTTACACCGGCTTTAACCTTAACGGTTACCGTGGCCAATATGCCACGTTTGAAATTGCCCAGATGCGGCGTGAAGATAACCTGACGTCCCAACTCGGCAGAAATTTCCGGCTGATGTCTGTGCCCAAGCACACCGTAAGCTTGCAGACTGACTTCACAGTAACTGGTGTTCAATGCGGCTTTGCGTCCGGCACCGCTCACCCCGGATACCGCATTAATTACCGGCCACTGCTGTTCATCCAACAGTCCACAGACTTGCAAAGGTTTCAGTGCCGTCAGAGACGCCGTGGGGTAGCAGCCAGGTACCGCCACCAATTTGGCCTGACGAATTTTATCCCCATGCCAGTCAGCCAGTCCGTATACCGCATCTTGCAGCAGCTCTGGTTGCTCATGGGCAAAGCCATAAAAACGCGCAAAGATGTCTTTGTCTTTCAAACGAAAGGCGCCGGATAGGTCCATCACCACAGCCTTGCCAGAGGTGAGGGTGGCCGCCCATTCATGACTGGCTTCGTGTGGTGTGGCCAGAAAGATCAGGTCATAGTCTGCGGCCAGTTGCGCCAGCTTATCTTGCGATAAGGGTTGCAAGGGCATATCCAGCAAGCCGGTAAAACGACCATATAAGTCGCTGAGCAACTTTCCTGCGTCCTGACTGCCTTGTGAGACAAATAACGCCGCCAGTTCAAAGCCCGGATGTTTAGCAAGCAATGCCGCCAGTTCTGCTCCGGTATATCCACTGGCACCAACAATACAGGTTTTCATCATGATAAGAATTTTCGAAGTGTTAAAGACAACAAGTGTAGCAAAATAAGGTTACAAGCCCGCGAAAGCGGGACAGAGGCTAATGTCGTCGCCTGGCGAGAAGTAAAAAAGATGGCGGCAAATTTTGCTGCATTAAGGGATCTGGATGCACTAAAGTATGAATTGTGAGATACTTTGCCACCAAACACATATTTATTCAACAATTGTGCATATTTATTTTGTGAACTTATTATGAAAATGCCGCATTTCCTGGACGCTTACAAACAAATCATTGCGCACCCGACCATCAGCGCATTCGATGAAAAAATAGACCAAAGCAACCTGCCATTGCTGCAAATGCTAGGCAGTTGGCTGGAAGATTTAGGCTTTCACATAAGTATTCAGCCGGTGCCCAATACCCGGCACAAGTTCAATTTACTGGCCCGTATTGGTAGTGGTGATGGTGGACTGTTGCTGGCCGGCCACTCAGATACTGTTCCTTTCGATGAGGGACGATGGCAGTTTGATCCTTTTAACCTCACGGAAAAAGATAACAAGCTATACGGGCTCGGCACCTGCGATATGAAAGGCTTCTTTGCCTTTATTCTCGAAGCCCTGCGGGATATTCCGTTAAACAAGCTGAACAAACCGCTATACATTCTGGCTACCGCCGATGAAGAAACCTCGATGGCCGGCGCTCGTTTCTTTGCCGAGCAACAGCTGATCAAACCCGATATGGCCATCATTGGTGAACCAACCGGGCTAAAACCCATTTGCAAACATAAAGGTCATATGGCGCATACCCTGGAGATCACAGGTAAAGCAGGCCACTCCAGCGATCCGGACAAAGGCGTTAATGCCATTGAGATTATGTACCAGGCGGTAGGCGAACTGATGAAACTCAGAGACCAACTGGCGGCTCAGTATGTGGATCCGGCCTTTAGCGTGACCAAAACCACCATGAATCTGGGTCATATACACGGTGGCGATGGTGAGAATCGAATCTGTGGTCATTGCCGGCTGAACTTTGATTTACGCGCAGTGCCCGGTCTTAGTGACGATGAAGCCATTGCACGCATTGACCAGGCGCTGGCGCCGGTTTACACCGCTTACCCAGGCCGCTTAAGCCGCGCCTTGATGTATGACACCGTGCCATCTTTTGCCAGCCGGAATGAAACAGCGTTGCTGGAACTGGCCGAGCAATTCACCGGCTTTAGCGCCACCAGTGCCAATTACTGCACCGAGGCCCCCTTTGTCAGCCAGCTAGGTTGCGACACCTTGGTGTTAGGGCCGGGAAGCATCGACCAGGCCCACCAGCCGGACGAGTTTATTTCCTTAGATTACGTTAATCCGACCATCAATTTACTGCGCCATTTAATCGGCCAGGTCTGTTTGAAATAGTGGAGAGAAGATTGCAGTTACAAGCAGTGATTTTTGATATGGATGGCCTGCTGATTGATTCAGAGCCATTATGGCGTCAGGCCGAGCAGGAAGTATTTGCCACAGTCGGCATTCGTCTGACCGAGTCTATGTGCTTTCAGACCACCGGCCTTAGCACCGAAGAAGTAGTGCGCTACTGGTATAACAGTTTCAACATTGACCGTCAGGATGTGCAAGAGGTCGCGCGCAAACTGGAAGATAGAGTCATAGAGTTGGTCCAGCGTAAGGGCCAGGCCTTACCCGGCGTGTATGATTTACTCCAGCATTGCCAGAGCCTGGGTTTGACTCTCGCCGTGGCATCGGGCTCTGTCGGTCGCTTGATTGAAGCGGTGCTGGATAAACTGCAACTGCGTGACTACATAGGTTTATACCACTCAGCAGAACATGAAGTGGCAGGCAAACCAAACCCAGCCGTGTATCTCACTACCCTGAACAAGCTCGGATTAGATGCCGCCCGTTGCGTCGCATTTGAAGATTCGGCCCGTGGCGCCCAAGCCGCCAAAGCTGCCGGACTCTTTACTATTGCCGTACCTGAAGCTGGCCATAAAGATCCTGGTAAATTTACTATGGCGGATATTCTGCTCGACTCCTTGGAGCAGGCGCTGGATTTACCGCAATTCCAATGGCCTAATAATCAGAAACTGGCTGGCTGACCCCTAACAGGACCTATTCATGCAAAAAACCTTGGCTCTGGTAGCCCATGATCATAAGAAGCCCGATCTGATTGGTTGGGCCAAACAACACAGAGCGATTTTGGCCAGACACAAACTGGTAGCTACCGGTACCACAGGCGGGCTGCTGTCTGAAGCGTTAGGTTTACCCGTGCACCGATTTAAGAGCGGTCCCCTTGGTGGCGACCAGCAGATTGGCGCATTGATTGCCGAAGGTACCCTGGATGCCCTGTTTTTTTTCTGGGACCCGCTTAATCCAGCCCCTCACGACCCGGATGTGAAAGCGCTGCTAAGACTTTGTAGTGTTTGGAACCTGCCGGTAGCCTGTAATGAAGCCACCGCAGATCTGATGATTACATCGCCCTTGTTTGAAGACAGTCAGCACGTACGTAAATTACCCGATTACGGTAAATAGGTGGGCTGACAGCTGCAACTAAGAAGGTCCATCGGGCTAGTGCCAGATGGACCCTTATCAAATGCCCCGGCTAGTCTGGCTTGTGCGGACGAGGCTTAGATTTATCCTTGTGCGCTTCACGTCGCTGTTTAAACTGCTCAAGCTTGGCTTGCTGCTCAGCCGTCAGCAGATGATAAAAATCATAGCGTTGTTTCAGCCTTTGCAAAGCAGCGGTTTGGAACTGCGGCTGATACTGCTCGTACAGACTCTGCCAAGCCGCTTCGGTCAGGCTTGCTTTCTCTATCAGCGCCAGCTCCTGCCCATCAAATGCTTGCCTTAAGCTGTGATTTTGCTCACGACTTGCTTTAGCTTGCGCCTGCAGTTCAGCAAGGGCCACCTGCTGCTCATCGCTTAACCCCAGCTTCTTCAACCAACGTCCGCTAAAGGGGGCCCGGTCAGGGCGCTCAAAGCGCTCTTCTTGCATATCAGCCCAAACTTCGCGTTGCTCTTCTGTCAGCAGATTCCACACAGCTTGGTCCATCTGAGCCCGTGCCCACATAGCGGTGCGGCGCTCAGCCTGCGCCTCGCTGAGTAAAGCCAACGCGGCTTGCTCATCCCAGCTTGGCGCTTCGATCAGTGCCTGTTTCTGTTCATGCAGTATCTGGCCGTCTTCGCGAAATACCCGGCGATCTTCCCGGCTTTGCTTGAACAATGTGCGGATATCCTGACGCTGCTGTTCACTTAATTGCAGCTCGTCAAACATCTTGTGCATCGGCCCATGGGGTGGCTCTTTGGCTTGTACTGTTGCCCCAAGGGATAAACCAATAGCCAGGGGTAATAGCAATTTTCTAGCAAATGTTCTCATAACAAACTCCTTGGTTGACTCGAGAACCAGTCTAGCCATTGCAATGCAAAGTAACGCAAAGCCAGTGTAAAGCTTGTGTAAAGGTGTGAAGAGGCAACTTTGACAATTTCAGCAGCGGGGTTAGCATCAGATTCAGAAGCCGATTAGAGTTGAGCCTGATGGATAAGTCTATATTGCTGATTGACGATGATACTGAACTGGCGGCTTTGCTAGGTGATTACCTGTCACCACAGGGCTATAAACTCACCCTCGCGCATACGGGTAAGCAAGGGCTCGCACTGGCAACCAGTGGGCAGCATTTCGATGTGATTCTGCTAGACGTGATGCTACCTGAACTCGACGGCTTTGAAGTGCTAAAACAGCTTCGTCAAACTCATCTCACCCCTGTGTTAATGCTTACCGCCAAGGGCGATGACTTTGATCGCATCTTTGGCCTGGAACTAGGGGCGGACGACTACCTGCCCAAGCCCTTTAACCCAAGAGAACTGTCGGCGCGCATCAAAGCAATTGTTCGGCGCATGGAGTTGTTATCTGTTACTTGCCAGCAGCAACAGCTGCAAATCGACAAGTTACACCTGGACCCTTCTACGCAAAAAGCATCTTTAAGTGGCATTGAGCTGGAGTTAACCGGAACCGAGTTCGGTATGCTGCATTTGTTGATGGCCAACACAGGTAAACTGGTCACCAAGCAAGATTTAAGCGAAAAAGTATTGGGCCGTAAACTGAGTGCCTTTGATCGAAGTATTGATATGCACGTCAGCAACTTACGTCGAAAACTTGCCAACATCGCTGATGAGGAACGGATCCGCACTATTCGCGGTGCTGGTTATATGTTGGTAGAGATCAGATGAAGTCCAGATGGTGGCTAAAACTCAACCCCTTAAATAGCCTGTTTGGGCGCATTTTCTTATGGTTCTGGCTAACTGCACTGATCATGATTATCGCGACTGGCTGGACCTCAAGGCAGTTGGCTGAACAGTCCAGTTACGCTCCAGCTGAAGCTGCACAAGTAAAAAAACTCCATCAAATGGGCGCTAAGCTGCAAGAACTGGCTGAAAAACGCAATATTGATGAAGCGGGCCTGGCAAGATTGTTAAAAGGTATTGGCATGCGTAGTCGGGTGGGGTTGTTATTGTTAAACCAGCAGAATGACACTTATATCCGCGGCTTTCCCGGTGATGAACGCTTTAACATCCAGCCATTTTTATCCTTAAAAGAGCAAACCGGAATGATTCAGGTAGAGAGTTTGTTCTGGCAATTCACTGGCCCCTTACCTGTCACTCTGGGTAACCAGCAGTATCTGCTGTTCAGCGGCCGGCATCGCCCGCCTGGCATGCTCGGACAGATTATGGAGCATCCATATTTACTGGCCTCGCTGGTGTTAGGGCTAAGTGGCAGCTTATGCATGTTGCTAGCCTGGTCACTCATTCGTCCCATAGGTCAGTTGAAGCAAGCCACCCAGGCCATGGCCGCCGGTAATTTGCATAGCCGGGCCGACCAGGTAGCTCACCGCCATGATGAGGTTGGGCAATTGGGCCGGGAGTTTAACCATATGGCGGATAAACTGCAGGCGTTAGTTGATAGTCAGAAAAGAATACTGGCAGATATTTCCCATGAATTGCGCTCCCCGTTAGCCAGACTGCAAGTGGCCATTGGCATTGCCCAACAGCGCGAGCAACAGGTGATTCCTGAACTAGCCAGAATTGAACACGAGGCAAATCGCATTGATACCATGCTGGAGCATGTGCTAACCCTGGCCAAACTGGATGCCGGGCAACAAAAGCTGGTCAAACAGCGTATCAGTTTGGACGAGCTGCTGGCACCGCTTTGTCAGGACATTCAGTTTGAAGCAAAGGCCAAGCAGCGGCGATTTGAATGCAACTATCCCCAGCAAAAAATTCTCGATATCGATGCGCGACTGGTCAGTAGTGCGCTGGAAAATGTGCTGCGAAATGCCCTGCGTTATTGTGTTTCGCGCGTGAGCCTGGACTGTATTCAGCAGGGCGAGCGATTACAAATTCGTATTATCGATGACGGACCCGGCCTGCCAGAAGATGAGCTGCAGGCAGTATTTAAACCCTTCTACCGGGTATCCAGTGCCAGAAATCGAGAATCCGGTGGCACAGGTTTAGGATTAGCCATTGCCGCTGGTGCTATTGCTTCTCATGGTGGCAGAATATGGGCAGAAAATCTGCCACAAGGTGGACTGCAAGTCACAATGGAGCTTGATAGCCTTGAACCATAAACTCCTGCCTTTCTGGGTCTGCTTTCTGCTATCTTTAGGCTTTTGCCCTACCCTGTCAGCTATGGATTATTACTTTTCCGACGAAACCCAACTCGAATCACATTACCCCACTCAGATCCAAGGCTTCTGGCACAACCAAGTTAAAACCGGTGAATTTAACGGAGTGGCGGAAGTGCCTATTCATTACGCCTATGTTCTGCATCCGGAAGCAACAGGCAGTATCGTCATCAGTAGTGGGCGGATTGAGGGCTATCTGAAATACAAAGAAGTACTGTTTGATTTATACCAGAACCGTTACTCGGTGTTTATCCTTGATCATAGAGGTCAGGGCTTATCTGGTCGCATGAGCGACAACCCACATCAGGGCTTCGTGCAGGACTATCAGCAGTATGTTGACGATCTTAAAACCTTTTACTCACAGATCGTGGTTCCCAACAGTCAGCATCAACCCTTGCTGCTAGGTCATTCCATGGGCGGCGCAATTGGCACCTTATATCTTGCCAGTTACCCGGATGACTTTGCCAAAGCAGCCTTCACTTCTCCCATGTATGGAATTAAAACCCCTTTGCCTATGTGGCTGGCCAAGGCGCTGATCAACACAGGCCAAACCTTTAATCATTGGTTTGCTTCCCGTCCCTGGTATTTTATCGGCCAAGGCGACTACCTGGCGGTGCCCTTCGCCCTCAATACGCTCACGCACAGCAAGAGCCGCTATCAATTCTTCCGTCAGGAATATGAGCAAGAGCCCAAATTACAATTAGGCGGGGTCACCTTTGACTGGTTGGATGCCTCAATTGCCGCCATGGACAAAGTTGCCGAGCAGGCCAATCAGATAGAAAGCCCTATTCTGGTGCTACAGGCTGGCAACGATTTGGTCGTGGAGAATCAGGCCCAGGATCATGTATGCGCCATGTTGCCCCGCTGCCAGTTGCAGGTCATTGCTAAAGCCCGCCACGAACTATTAATGGAAGCCGATGAATATCGCCAGCCGACTATGCGGGCAATTCTGGATTTCTTTCAGTCACCGAAATAGGGTCCTGATGGATTAGCACCTCAGCTTCGGGGATCGCATGCTTAACCTTAGCCTCCACCCAGTCACTGATATCATGGGCGTCCAACAGACGCATATGATCGTCCAATTCCAAATGAAACTGAATAAATATGGTACGCCCCGCCTGGCGAGTACGAATATCGTGAATGCCATGGACTTTAGGGTGTAACAAGGCCAAATCTCTTATCTGCTCACTAAAACTCTCTGGCAGCTCTTTGTCCATCAAGGCATTCGCCGATTCCTGCACTATGCTCTTGGCCCCCCACATCAAATAAAATGCTATGCCAATAGCAAACCAGGCATCCATGGATAAATAGCCCTGGGTGGTTAACCACAACGACAGCAGCACTGCCAGGTTCATCAGTAAATCGGATTTATAGTGTAAAGAGTCGGCTCGAATCGCTACAGAGCGGGTACGTTTAATGGCTTGGTGCTGCACCCATACCAGCACTATGGTCATCACCACGGTAAACAGTGTGGCATACACAGCTAAAATAGGGTGTTGCAGGGGCGAAGGATTCTTCAGTCGTTCAATACTGTGGAACACCAACAACAAAGCCGAACCGAAGATAAACGCGGCCTGCGCCAGTCCGGCCAGGGATTCGGCTTTGCCATGACCAAAGCGATGGTCATCATCGGCTGGCATCAAGGCATAGCGGATGACAAAGAAATTAATCACGGACGCGGCTACGTCAAAAAAGGAATCTGTCAGCGAGGCCAGCATTACCGCAGAGTCGGTTTGATACCAAGCCCAAATTTTAACCAGAATCATGGAGAATGCCGCAAACAAGGCAAAAGAACTGGCAAACTTCACCCAGAAACTATAGCTGTCCTTGATTTCGCTTTTAACTACCACTCTGATCCTATTCACTTTTTACCACGCCAATGGCAGCAGTATACCCTTTCATCTGAGCTCGTGCACAGGCCAGGCAGTATGCGGTAGAAAATGATATGCTAAGCCTCTTTTGGCCTTTGTCCCGAATTATGCTGGATATTCTGCTCTATCAACCCGAAATTCCGCCCAATACAGGCAATATCATCCGTTTGTGTGCTAACACCGGCTTTCGTCTGCATCTCATCGGTCCGTTGGGCTTTGCCTGGGATGACAAACGGCTGCGCAGAGCCGGTCTGGACTACCATGAATTTGCCGCTGTGGGTCAATACGATAACTTGCAGGCCTGCTTGGATGCGGTTAAACCAACCCGGCTCTTTGCCTGCACCACGAAAGGCCAAGCCAACTATAGCGAAGCAGGTTTCGTAAAAGGTGATGCGTTGTTGTTTGGCCCCGAGAGTCGTGGCTTACCTATGGATGTGATTGAGTCTTTACCGCCGGCGCAGCGACTGCGGATTCCCATGCTGGCACAAAGTCGCAGTATGAATTTATCCAATGCCGTCGCGGTGATGGTGTTTGAAGCCTGGCGGCAACTGGGGTTTGAAGGGGCGGTGTAAGTACACCGCCAGCTAACCGTATCCGGGCAACAACCCTTACTCGAATTTCTTCTCCCTGCCCAGTAAAGCCAATGCGGCCTCTTTGGGGGGCTTACCTTCATAGAGCACCTGATAGATCTGCTCAGTAATGGGCATCTCAACACCCTGACGCTGTGCCAGTAAATACACCTCACGGGTATTGCGGTAACCTTCCACCACCTGGCCGATGCTGTCTATGGCTTCCTGCACAGACATGCCCTTACCCAGCGCCAAACCAAAACGGCGATTGCGTGATTGATTATCGGTACAGGTCAGCACCAGATCGCCCAGACCTGCCATGCCCATAAAGGTACTCACTTCCGCACCAAGGGCTGCACCCAAACGGGTCATTTCTGCCAGACCGCGGGTAATCAAAGCCGTACGCGCGTTAGCACCAAAACCAATACCATCGGCCAATCCTGCGCCAATGGCTATCACGTTCTTCACCGCGCCGCCCAATTGCACGCCGATAAAGTCGGTATTTTTGTAGACCCTAAGCGATTTGCCGCAGTGCAGCATATCGGCAATGTCGTCAACAAACCGATCGTCGGTAGATGACAATGAAATGGCCGTAGGTAAACCGGCCGCCATTTCTTTGGCAAAGGTTGGCCCGGACAACACAGCAAGTGAAACCTCGTCACCCAAAATTCGTCTTGCTACGTCCTGCAACAAGCAGCCAGTATCAGGCTCTAGCCCTTTGGTCGCCCACACAATGCGATGCTCATCAGTGAGCATAGGCTTAATTTGCTTGAGCAATGCAGCAAAGCCGTGGCTTGGCACCACAACCAAAATATTGGGGCTGGCAGCCACGGCCTTGGCCAAATCAGCTTCTACATGCAATTGTTCAGGGAACGGTGCGTCGGGCAGATAGCGGTCATTGACCCTGTCCTGTGCCATCTGTGCCATTTGCTCAGCATCCCGCCCCCAAATCCAGGTCGGAAAACCATTTCTGGCAAAACAAAAAGCAAGGGCGGTGCCGTACGACCCCGCCCCCAGGACTGTCATGCTTTTCGCGTTAGCAGTCATTAGGCCTCTTGGCTTTGCGCTGCAGCCTGTTGAGCCTGAGCTTCTTCGATGCGCTTTTGCATATAAGCAGCAAAGATCGCGTCAAAGTTAACAGGGGCCAGGTTCAACTGCGGGAAAGTGCCACGGTTCACCAGGTTGGAGATGCACTCACGCGCATAAGGGAACAAGGTGTTCGGGCAAAATGAACCCAGAATGTGGGCTTTTTGCTGGTCTGACATATCGGCAATTGTAAAAATACCGGCCTGCTGTACTTCAACCAAAAACGCAGTTTGGTCGCCCGCATTGGCGGTCACTGTTACAGACAGCACCACTTCGTAGCTGTTGTCATCCAGCTTGGTGCTGCGGGTGTCCAGGTCCATTTTCACTTCAGGTTTCCACTCTTGTTGGAAAACCGCGGGTGAATTAGGTGACTCGAAAGAGATATCTTTGGTGTAGATACGCTGAATGGCAAATTGTGGTTGTGCAGCCTGCGCCTGATCCAAACCGTTTGCTTTTACTTCTTCTGTCATGTTCGTTCCTAAAAGTGTTTAAGGCTTTAAGCAGCCAATAATTCGTCCAGGCGCCCCTGGGCGTCCAGGGCCAGCATGTCATCGCAACCACCAATATGAAGGTCATCGATGAAAATTTGCGGCACCGTATAGCGGCCATTGGCCCGCTCAATCATAAGATCGCGCAATTCAGGCTGTTGATCGATGGGATATTCCTTAAACGTCACCCCTTTACTGGTGAGAACCTGTTTGGCACGCACACAAAAAGGGCAATAAGCTTTGGTATAAATTTCCACTTTCGTCATGGCCAACCTCACAACAGCCGCATTAAAACATTTGGGTTACTTGGCTACAGGCAAGTTCGCACTTTGCCAAGCATTCATACCGCCTTTAAGCACAGACACCTGGCTGAAACCAGCCTTGAGCATTTGTGCTGCCGTGCGTTTTGCGGTCATGCCCATTGCACAGACAACAATAATGGGTTTGTCCTTACTGTTTTCAAGGGCAGAAAAGTCACCTTTGTTGACTTTTTCTGTCGGAACCAGCTTGGCACCCAGAATATGACCTTTCTTGAATTCGTTCTGACTACGAATGTCTATCACCACCGCATCTTGTTTATTCATTAACATGGTCACTTCATGCGTACCCAGTTCTTTAACCGGAGAAAGTTTGCTGCTGACCATGCTGTAAACCAGCAACACCATCAGTGCAATCCAGGCACTGGACAGAAGATAATGGTTACCGATGAATTCGATAAACTGCTGCATAAAAGGTTCGCCTATAACAAAGGTGCGTAAAAAAATGACTGCAAAGTATATAGAAATTGACCGCAGAAAACAGTCCCTGCTACCCCATATTCCGCTTATGGCAGCCAGCCAAAACAATAAAACAGGTCAGCTTATAACCTTATCAATTACATCAATTGGCAATAGCTATTGGCGTTGAAGGTTAGCGTCCCTTACCATCTGGGCGGCAAACTGGTATAACATGCCGCCATATTCTCAAGTAGGAGTTCGATGATGAGTCAGAAAAAGCATCCGTTGGTGTTAATCATTCTTGATGGTTGGGGCTATCGTGAAGATAAGCAGGACAATGCCATTGCCCACGCCAATACGCCCGTGCTGGACAAACTGACTCAAACCTACGCCAATACTCTGATTTCCGGTTCGGGTCTGGATGTCGGTTTGCCAGAAGGCCAGATGGGCAACTCTGAAGTTGGCCACGTTAATCTTGGCGCTGGTCGTATTGTGTACCAGGACTTTACCCGCATCACCAAAGCCATTGAAGATGGTGAGTTTGCTACCAATCCTGTGTTAGTCGCCAATCTCGACAAGGCCATTCAAAACGGCAAGGCGGTACATATTATGGGGCTGATGTCGCCTGGCGGTGTACACAGTCATGACGAGCATATTCTGGCCATGATTGAGCTGGCAGCCAAGCGCGGCGCCAAGCAAATCTATCTGCACGCCTTTTTGGATGGTCGCGATACGCCGCCTCGCAGTGCCCAAGGGTCACTGGAAAAGGCCGACAACCTATTTGCCACACTGGGTGTTGGTAAGACAGCCTCTCTAGTTGGTCGTTATTTTGCTATGGATCGCGATAATCGCTGGGACAGAGTGCAGGCCGCCTATGACTTACTGACCCAGGGTAAAGCCGATTACCAGGCTCAATCAGCCCTGGATGGCTTAGCTGCCGCTTACGAGCGCAATGAGAATGACGAGTTCGTTAAACCTACCGTCATTGGCGAAGCCGCGCCAATTCAGGACGGTGATGCATTGTTTTTTATGAACTTCCGTGCTGACCGTGCCCGCCAGATTACTCGTGCATTTGTTGACGACGGGTTCGACGGTTTCACTCGTGCCAAACGCCCGGCGTTGAGTGGCTTCGTGATGCTGACGCAATATGCAGCAGACATCCAAACAGACTGCGCTTATCCGCCTGAAGAGCTGCACAACGTGATGGGTGAGTGGCTGGCCAGTCACGGCAAAACACAGCTACGCATTTCCGAAACCGAGAAATATGCTCACGTGACCTTCTTCTACAGTGGCGGTCGTGAAGATCTATTTGAAGGTGAGGAACGGATTTTGGTACCGTCTCCTGATGTAGCCACCTACGATATGCAGCCGGAAATGAATTCAACGCTGCTGACCGACAAATTGGTCGGCGCTATAGAGTCAGGCAAGTTTGATGTCATCATCTGTAACTACCCCAATGGTGACATGGTGGGGCATACCGGTGTGTTTGACGCTGCAGTAAAAGCCTGCGAAGCAGTAGATGCCTGCATCGGCAGAGTGGTTGAGGCACTGCAAAAAGTCGGTGGCGAATGCCTGATTACTGCCGATCACGGCAACGCCGAACAAATGGTCGACCACAATTCAGGTCAGGCCCATACCGCCCATACCAGCGATCCTGTGCCCTTTATCTATGTCGGTCGCGACGCTTCGGTTCGCAGTGGCGGCACCCTAAGTGATGTAGCTCCAACCATGCTGCATCTGATGGGCATGCCACAACCGGCCGAAATGACCGGCAAACCTATAGTTACCCTCAAGGATTAATGGTTAGGTTTCTGCCCATGAAATTCACCAGGCCACTGCTGTGGCCTTGTTTGTTTTGTTTGCTTGCCTGGCCCGTGCTGGCACAAGACGATACCGACCAGCAACTCAAAGCCTTGCAGGAGCAAATCAAGCAGCGTCAACAGCAGTTGGATTTGCGCCTGTCCGACGCCAAGGAATTGGAAGCCAGCTTACAAAAAGCCGAGAAAGATATCGCTGGCCTGGTTAAGGATGTAAAACGCACTCGCACTAGACTGGACGCCAACAAAGCCGAGCAAGACAAGCTGAAGAAAGAAGCCGGACAGCTGCAGCGCAAAATCCGCCAGCAACAAGATGCATTAGGCGCACAGTTGCGTAGCGCTTATATGACAGGCCAGCATGATTTCACCAAAATGCTGCTTAACCAGGAAGACGCCGCCAAGCTTGAACGCATGCTTAGCTACTATGGTTATCTGAATAAAGCGCGTCTGACGCAGATACGCGAGTTCACCGAGATGGTTAAAAGACTGGAAGTGGTGCGTCTGGAACTGGTGGGCAAGCAAACCGAGTTAGTCAAACTGGAACAGGTTCAGGAAGCACAGCGCCAACTTATGGCGTCAGAGCAGAAGAAGCGCGAACGCACGCTATCGGAACTGGCTAAACGCATAGATACAGAAGCTGCACAAATAGAGCAGCTACAGATTAACGAACAGAATCTTATCCAGGCCATTCAGCGCGCTGCCGAATTGGCTGCCAGGCAGAATCAAACCCTGGCAGGTTTGGATAACATGAAAGGGAAGCTGCTGCGTCCCGCTCAAGGCCGACTGCGCGATCTGTTTGGCAAGCGCCGACAGGGGCAAGTGCATTGGAAAGGGGTGCTATTCCAGGGCAATACCGGTGATGCCGTACGCGCAGTACATCATGGAAAAGTGCTGTTTGCTGATTGGCTACGCGGATTTGGTCTGGTCACAGTGATCGACCATGGCGACGGCTACATGAGCCTGTACGGATACAATCAGGCGTTGCTCAAAGGTGTCGGTGAGTCCGTTGAAGCAGGAGAAGAAGTAGCGCTGCTCGGCCAAACCGGCGGTCAAACTAGCCCGGCACTGTATTTTGAGCTACGCCACAAAGGTCAGGCCATTAGCCCGGCTGGTTGGCTAGAAAAACCCTGAGGTCGGCAACCTGGTGTTATAAACCGACATGACAGTTGATATTTTGCGCCTAAAGCTGGCATGCTAGTCTCAGTTGCCATAACCATAATAAGAAGCCGGCCACTTGCTCAAAATTGTCAGTTTTGTCTTCCTGCTCATCATCTCATGCCCCTTGTACGCCGGGCGTATTGTATTGATCATTGATGACATGGGTTATCGTAAGCAGGACAGACAAGCCTTTGCGCTGCCTGCTGAAGTCACTTTCGCGATCCTTCCGCATACCCCTTACTCAAAGACTTATGCCAAGCTTGCTGACACGCAGCAACGAGATGTCATTCTGCATATGCCTATGGAAGCGCTAGCGGGCAATAGACTTGGACCAGGCGCCCTGACAGCAGATATGCCGGATGAATCCATCCAACTGCAATTGAAGTCTGCTCTGGACTCAGTTCCCAACGCCATAGGTCTGAATAATCATATGGGCAGCAAGCTAACCCAACTCAGTCAGCCGATGAATGCGACCATGGATTTTCTGCGGGATAACCGATTATTTTTTGTCGACAGCCGCACCACCAAGTTCAGTAAAGCTGAGCAAATTGCCAAACATCATGGGGTTATTAGTGCACACCGCCATGTGTTTCTCGACCATCTTCAAGATCCAAAACATATTGAAGCACAATTCAAACGTTTGGTGCGCATTGCGAAGAAATCGGATTATGCGGTGGGCATAGGCCACCCATATCAGGAAACCCTGACATTTCTCGCTGCTCAACTACCCCAACTGGAAGAGCAAGGCATTGAATTGTTGCCCATTCGCAACTTGATGCGGGAAAAACACTTAGTGCAAATCGAGCAAAGCGAAACAGCCCCTGTAACGGAGTAAAGTGATGCAGATTCAAGATAGAGTTGTGTGGTTGACCGGTGCTTCAATGGGTATCGGTGAGGCGCTCGCCAGAGCCCTGGACGCCGCTGGCGCCAAGTTGATTCTCAGTGCCAGGTCAGAAGATAAACTACAGACACTACTCGAGTCTCTGCAACATCCCAAGCGCCACCGCATCGTGCCTTTGGATTTAGCTGACGGGGAGCGCATCAGTACAGTGGTTGCCAATACACCACTGCCAGAAGGTCTGGATATCCTGATCAATAATGGTGGTATTTCTCAGCGTGGGCTGGCGGCGGATACGCCGGTTTCTGTGCAACGTCAGGTGATGGAAGTTAACTATTTCGGCACTATCACTCTCAGCCAGGCTTTATTGCCGGCGCTGCTGGCCAGCAAAGGCATGATAGTTAATATTGCCAGCGTGGCAGGCAAGGTTGGTGGTCAAAGCATGTCGGGTTATTCTGCTTCAAAGCATGCCCTGATTGGCTACATGGATTGCCTGCGTGCAGAAGAGGCGTGCAACGGACTTAAAGTACTGAATGTTTGCCCTGGTTTTGTGCAAACCAATATTTCTGTCAACGCCCTGACGGCCGAAGGAACCCAGTATGGCCGAGTGGCTAAATCCATTGCCGACGGAATCAGCCCGCAGCAGTGCGCGCAGGATATACTCAGCGCCATACAAAAAGACAAGTTTGAAGTGGTGATAGGTAAAGGACTCAGTGCCTGGGCGCCTACCATAAAACGTTGGTTTCCGGTTTTCTTTACCCGCTTAAGCGCAAGAAAAAATATTCGCTGAACCAGCCAGTTAGCCTAATCTGCTGGTTTTTCGCTTGCCAATTTACAAGGATGTTATACTATAACGACCCTTAAATACGGCAATACAGTGGACTATGGCAAACAAGCGCAACAACTTGTTAGATAAAATGGGTATATGGGCATCCAGCCTGTGTGCTTTGCATTGCCTGTTGCTGCCCGTACTTATTACATTATTACCTTTTGTTGGTGCCAGCTTCTTTGCTGACGCATGGTTTGAACGCATTATTCTAAGCGTTTCTCTGGTAATTGGATTTTGGGCATTGCTGTCCGGCTTTTACCGCTACCACCGCCAGATATACCCTCTCTACAGCCTGGCTTTAGGCGGCCTTATTTATTGGAATAAGGACATGTTTGGCCACGAGTATGAGCCCTTTACCATTGCCGTTGGTGCGATCTTGATTATTGCTGCCCATATGGTGAATCTGAAACTGTGCCAAAGCTGCCGTCAGTGTGACGACCACTAAAGAGACGTTAGTCGGCTTGCTGTAACCACGCCAGCGCTCTGTCGGGCACATTCGTAAAAATACCGTCTACCCCCCAGCTTTTAAGTCGTTGCATATCCTGTACTTCGTCTACTGTGTAGACATAGACTTTCAAGCCTCTGGCCTTAGCGTCCTGTACGAATTCCAGGTTGGTGAAGGCAATATCGGTATGCACCGAAGCAGCGCTCAGCTCCTGGGCAAAAGCGGCATAGTGAAGCGGGCAACTGGCGGTTAAAGCACCAATGGTTAACTCCGGGCGTAAATGCGCCAGTTTTGCCAGCAACGGGTGGTCAAAAGAAGACAACAAGAGTTGTTGGTAGCCAATATTCAGCGTCTCGCAGGCGCTGTCCAGGTGCTTGAGAAAATGCGCCAGATCAGTGATGCCTTTGAGTTCGATATTCAGCAAACAGCGGTTACCCACCAGCGCCATCACATCAAACAGGGTTGGCACTTGCTGGCCATTCCCGGCATCCAACTGACGAATCTGCGCCTCTGTCATCTGGTCCAGGCGACCTTGTCCATTGGTGGTACGCTGAACCCAGGCATCATGAATCACCCAGCATTGGCCAGCGGCCTGGATCACATCAATTTCAATACCATGGGCACCCATTTGCAGTGCATATTGCATGGCTTGTAGCGTATTCTCCGGTGCCGCTTTACTGGCACCGCGATGGGCGAAAATCAGCATTTCAGCTATGTCCTTTGCCAGGATGCAGCTTGTTGGCGTTAATGGTTTCATAAATGGCCGCACTAATGACCATAATTCCCCCCACCAGAGTTTGCCAGCTTGGCTGCTCGTTCAGCACTAAAATAGCTAGCACCACCCCATACAAAGGTTGCATACAGGCCACCAGGGAGAAGGTTTTAGCACGCAGATGAATCAAGGTATAGGCCACCAGGGCATGCGGCGCCGCCGTACAGATAGTGCCGAGAATAAGTAGCATCAGATAGGTATGCTGGGATGCCTGATAGAGCTCTGCAGAACCAAACCAACATAGGCAAAGCACGATCACCAGTGTTTGATAGGTCATGGCTTGGGCACCGCCATAATGGGAAAAGTATTTTCTATGCAACAAGTTACGCAGGGCATATAAGAGCGCGGAAAATACCCCGACGGCAATCCCTAATGTCACCTCATTGCCCAAAGACGCTTCAGGGACAATTAGCCAGATGCCCGCCAATACCACTACGGCACTAACCAAATCCTGCCAAACCAGCTTGATGCCTTCAAAAAACGGCTCAAGTAATACCGTGATAACCGGGAAGGTGAAAAGTGCAATCATCCCTACCGATACCGATGAATATTGCATGGCCGCAAAATAAGTGACCCAATGCACGGCCATCAGACCGCCCAGTACGATAGCAATACCGATATCACGGGTACGCTGAAAACGCAGATTGCCGCCGCTCAGGCGTACCAACAACGCTAAAACTACAAAGGCAATGACCGCCCGCCCCAGGGTAATATCCAGAGCAGATAGCGGAATAATGCGGGAGAACAGTGCAGTGGCACCCAGCAGTATGACTGCCAGGTGCAAAGACCACAGGCTTTTCTTAACCGGGTCCACGTCAGGATTTCAGAGTGGCGAAAGGCTGGCCTAAACGCGTTACGTCACCTGGCTGCATGTTTTCAAACTCCACCATGCCCGGTTCGAAAACCGCCACTATGGTTGAGCCAAGCTTGAACAATCCCATCTCTTCGCCTTTTTTCAGCGCCACTGCATTATTGCCCTGTGCGGGGTACTGCCAACGCTGAACCTGTTTACCTGTTGGTGGCGTGACAGTGCCAGCCCACTTGGTTTCAATACTGGCCACAATAGTAGCACCAACCAGTACTAGCGCCATCTTGCCGTGCGGTGTATCAAAGAAGCTCACCACGCGTTCATTGCGGGCAAACAAGCCAGGCACATGGGCGGTAGTCAGGGGATTAACCGAGAATAATTCACCCGGTACATACACCATATCGGTCAGTTGCCCATCCATAGGCATATGTATGCGATGGTAGTCACGGGGGGACAAATAAATAGTGGCGAACTTGCCCCCTTCGAAGGGCTTTGCCAGCTCGGCGTCACCACCAAGCAATGCCGCCAGGCTATAGTCATGGCCTTTGGCCTGGAAAATCCGATCGGCTTCGATATCTCCCAATTGGCTAACCGTGCCATCCACAGCATGGGCCAGCTTTAGCGGGTCTTCGACAATCTCACGCACGCCATCTTTTAGCGGACGGGTAAAGAATTCATTAAAGCTCTTATATTTTTCGGGATTAGGTTGCTTTGCTTCCTGCATGTCCACGTTAAATTGCTTGATAAACAGCTTAATAAGCCAGGTAGTGAGAAACCCGGCTTGTGCGGCGGCTAACTTGCCCACCAGTCGGGACAAGGCATGTTTAGGGAGCAGATACTGAAGGCTGACCTTAATTGGCTGCACGTTTTTCTTTCCTGATGAAAATAACCGCGGAGATTGTACCCTAAGCGCCCCGACCAGTCGAAATACCAAAACGCTCTCAGTCAGAATTTCCGGGTTGGATCACTTATCAACACAATGAAATATTAAATACCTAAAACCTTAATTAAAGGTAAATAAATTATTCATGGATTCGCCATAGACTGCCAGGCACTTCACACAATGCTACGCAGTTAACTTTGGAGAATCTGCTTAATGAAACCTGTACTTTGGTCTTTACCTATATTGGCTGGCATGCTGGCCGCCTGCAATGATGATGACAACGTCGCGCCAGTTCCTCAACCTCCCAGCCATCAGGCAATTAGCCTAAACATTCTGCACACCAATGATCACCATTCGTACTTCGAAAGCCAGACTATGGATCTGGCCTTGGACTATGATGCACAAACCCAGGGCAGCGAAAAGGTTCGAGTGCAATTAGGTGGCTTCTCACGGATTGCCAGTGCTATAGAAGAATACCGGGATCCCAACACCCTGGTACTCAACAGTGGAGAGCTAAACGGCACCTTGTATTTCAGCCTGTTTAAAGGTGAAGTCGATATTCAGGTATTTAATTATCTGGGACTGGATGCCTATCAGCTTGGCAATCATGAATTTGACGAAGGTGATGCCCATCTGGCCGACTTAATCGATATGGCCAATTTCCCCATCATTGCCGGCAACGTGCACCCCACCGCGCAAAGCCCGCTATATGGCAAACCTATTCTGCCACGTGTGATCAAGGAAATTGACGGTGAAAAGGTCGCCATTATTGGCGTGCTGAAGGTAGAGAAAACCCGCGAATCCTCTATGGTCAGCGAATTTGTTAGCTTCACCGACGAAGTTGAGTCGGTAAAAGCACAAGTTAACGAGTTGCAGGCTGAGGACATCAATAAAATCATCGTACTGAGCCATCTTGGTTATGAATTCGATAAGCAGTTGGCCAGCCAGGTCAATGGTATAGATATCATTATTGGTGGAGATACCCACGATGTACTTGACTCGACCGGTGAGTTGGCGCAGATGGGTATTGCTGTGGATGGAGAGTATCCGACCAAGGTGAACAACCCCGAAGGTAAGCCGGTGTATATTGCTCAGGCTTGGGAATATGCCAAAGGCCTGGGACGCCTCAACATAAAATTTGATGCGCAGGGTAATGTAGAGGACATTCAAGGCAACTTGGAATTATTGGTGGCTGATCAGTTTCAAGTGCAGGATGCTGAGAATAAATGGGTAGCCGCGAATGACGTTCAGCAACAAGCTATCAATCAACGTATTACTGCCATGACCAGTATTCGCACCATAGCTGCGGACACGGCAGTGGATGCCATTTTAGCGCCCTACAAGCAAGAGCTTGAAAGCTTTAAACAATCACAACTGGGCCATGTCGAGCAGACCATGCCCTTTACCCGCATTCCTACCGCCTTTGCGGCCGGTGAACAACCTTCAGGTAGCTTTGCTGCACAAGTAGTGGCAGACGCTTTCCTGCATTACCTGCCCAAAGCCGATGTGGCTATTCAAAACGCCGGAGGGGTTAGGGCTGAACTGCACCAGGGCCCGTTTACCGTTGCTGACGCTTATCAAATTCTGCCGTTTTCCAATACAGTAGTGACATTGGATCTGACCGGCGCAGAAATTCTGCAGGTACTTAATGAAGCCCTCGAGTATGCCCAGGGTATCAGTGCCTCCACCGGTGCCTTTCCCTACTCTTCACATCTACGCTATGACGTCGTGCTTAATGCTGCAGCACAGCAAGGAATTAAAAACCTGGAAATCAAAGACAGAACAACGGGTCAATGGCAGCCTATCGATCTGCAAGCCATCTACTCTGTGGCAACAAATTCATTCACGGCCTTAGGTAAGGATGGATATCTGACCTTTGGACAGGTAAGGGAAGCCAGACCGGATGCTTTTGAACAATCGGATGTGGTGTACGCCGTGCCGTTACTTGAATATTTCAAAGAGGTGTTACCCAACCAAAGCTTACCGGCATTGGATTGGACGCAATACTGCCTGAAGTCTGTTGTAGTAACTGAGTAAAAATCTGGGGCTACCTTGCGGGTAGCCCATTCTCTCAGCGAGGAGGTTTGCTGTAAGAGGGGCGCTGATCTCCCATTCCGGAGAGAATTTTGTGATAGCTGTCAAATCGCGTCCTGCTGATTTTTCCTTGCTGTACAGCTTCTTGCAGCAAACAACCGGGATCATCACCATGCTTACAATCCCTGAACTTGCAGCCACCAAGAAAATCACGGAACTCACGAAAGCCCCAGATAAGCTTCTCATCCGGTAAGTGCCACAAGGAGAACTCCCGCACCCCGGGAGAGTCAATCAGATTGCCACCGGCCGGGAATCGCAGTAGCTTGGCTGCGGTGGTAGTGTGCTGCCCGAGCCCTGAGTTGTCAGACACATCGCCGATCGCTTCTTCGGCTTCAGGTAACAGCTTATTCACCAGACTGGACTTACCTACCCCTGACTGACCGACAAACACACTGGTTTTATCCTTCAACAGCGCGGCCAGCTCTGCAATGCCTTCACCGCTTTTACAACTTACAAAACACAGGCGGTAGCCAATATCCGTATATAACTTCAGTTGCTGTTCTACATCCTGGCGCTGCTCGTCGCTGAGCATGTCGACCTTATTGAGCAGAATGACAGGCTCAATCTTTACATCTTCGGCCGCCACCAGGTAACGGTCGATAATATTCAAAGACAAGCTGGGTAACACGGCGCTGACTACAATAATCTGGTCAATATTGGCAGCCACAGGTTTAATACCGTCGTAGTAATCTGGGCGTGTCAGTACCGACTTTCGCTCTTCCAGGGCTTCAACCACACCACTTACGTTAAGGCTTTGGTCTTTACCTGGCCTGAATAACACTCTGTCGCCACATACCACGCCTTCCACATTGCGGCGGATATGGCAGCGATGCACGGTGCCATCTTCATCTTCAACATCCGCATGCTGGCCAAAACGGCCCACCACCAAACCAGGGGTGGATGGCAATAAGGTATCGTCGGCAGGCCCGACTTCTTTACCACTTAAACGCTTTTTAAGGTTGCTGGAAACCTGACGTTTCTGGCGATGTGTTAATTTGTTTCTCTTTGCCACTTGGGATGCGAATGCTTTACTATGACGGCCTTACACGGGACGCCCAGTGTACCTCGCAACATAAGCAAATACCAAAAGATTAAGGCAGGCGGAACATGACACAAAATGCTGACAACCTGGTGTGGATAGATATGGAAATGACCGGATTGGATCCCGAGCAGGAAAAAGTGTTGGAAATTGCCACCATAGTTACCGACAGCCAGCTGAATATTTTGGCTGAAGGCCCGGTCATTGCGATTCATCAACCGGATGAAGTATTGGACGGTATGGACGATTGGTGCACTCGTACCCACGGCAACAGCGGATTGACGCAGCGCTGTCGTGACAGCCAGATCAACGAACAGCAGGCAGTAGCGCTGACATTGGCATTTTTAGCCGATTGGGTTCCGCAGGGTAAATCTCCTCTCTGCGGCAACAGTATTGGCCAGGACAGACGCTTTATGGTTCGCCACATGCCGGAACTGGAAGCCTATTTCCATTACCGTAATGTGGATGTTAGTACCATCAAAGAGCTGGTGCGTCGCTGGAAACCAGAATTGCTCAATCAATTTACTAAGCAAGGCACGCACCTGGCCCTTGATGACATTCGCGAGTCCATTGCCGAGCTGCAGTTTTATCGTCAGCATGTTTTCAGTATCTGATAAGCGGTTTGCTCCCTGTTTATAAAATCATCGGTCAGACAGAATTTTCAAAATAGCACTTGCGTCTGACCGGTATTTTTGTAAAATGCGCGTCCGCTTGAGGTAGTAAAGTTCTCCTCAAGCATATCAGGATTGCGGGAATAGCTCAGTTGGTAGAGCACAACCTTGCCAAGGTTGGGGTCGCGAGTTCGAGTCTCGTTTCCCGCTCCAAATCTTCCTGATACAGCCGGCTAGCCGGTATTCTTACAAGCGGGAATAGCTCAGTTGGTAGAGCACAACCTTGCCAAGGTTGGGGTCGCGAGTTCGAGTCTCGTTTCCCGCTCCAAATTTCTTCCTAATTCTTTTTACACTCTGCAAACTCACTAATTGTCTTTGTCGATTCCAGCAAGCAATCATTGTTTCCGTTGTGTAAATCTGGCAACGTAATAACTGGTCTTACCAGGAGATTCGCACATGCCAGCAAGTAATCCTTTGCGCCGCTTAGTAGACAAAGCCAATGGTTATCCAAGGTGGCTGAGTAAACGTATTCTTACCTGGGCGTTTTGCCACAAAGTTAAGCTGGCCGGTACTGCCGGGTTGGAGATCCTAGAGACTGACGGGCGCACCGTAACCATGCGCCAACGCAATCTAAAAAAAGCCCAGAACCATATTGGCAGCGTGCATGCCGCCGCTATGGCCTTATTGGCGGAATCAGCCAGCGGCTTTATCTTCGGCGTCAATCTGCCGGGCGACAAACTACCGCTCATAAAGTCCATGCAAATCCGCTATCTGACCAGGGCTCAAGGAGATATGCAGGCGGTGGCAAGCATTACCGATGAACAAATTCAGGCCATGCAAACCCAAGAGCGGGGCGATCTGCTAGTCAATGTCATAGTGACCGACAGCACGGGGGCACAAACGATTGAATGCGAAATGCGCTGGGCCTGGATACCAAAGAAAGCAAATTCATCCACCAAGGGATAATGGGATTTATCGCTAGTTTGGTTTAGAATCCGCCGCCATCGCAAAGATACAAGGCAAATTCACATGAGCGGTGTGGAGATTTTGTTAATCGGGCTGGCAATCCTAGCCTTACTCGGCGTGGTTTTCGAAGAAGTCACGCATATCAGCAAGGCAAAAATCACCCTGTTTACCGGTACCCTGTCCTGGGTCATTCTCTATCTGACAGCCATGACTGACAGTGCTACAGAGCTGGTTAATCTTCATCTTGAGGAAAACATCGCCGAAATTGCCAGTTTGTGGCTATTTCTAGTAGCGGCCATGACCTTTGTCGCCTATCTGAATAAAAAGCGCATGATAGAGAGCCTGATCAACAGGATGTTGCCGAGCAAAATAAGCGAGCGCAAACTCTTGTTTATGACCGGCTTGTTTGCCTTCTTTTTCTCTTCACTGGCGGACAACATCACTGCCACCCTGGTCTCTGTGGCCATGATACTGCCCTTAGGTTTACCCAAGGAAAAGGTGATTAAGTTCGCCGTGTTGGCCGTTTTCGCCGTGAACTCCGGTGGTGTCGCCCTAATCACCGGTGACGTCACAACCCTGATGATCTTCCTTGACGGTAAAACCGAAATCCAGAACCTGCTGTGGCTGAGTTTACCGGCGTTGTGCTCGGTCATATTGCTGGCAGCCATGCTAAGCTTTGGCATGAAGGGGCAAATTACCCTGAGCCGCAACCGAATTCCGGTCAATCGCGTGGATATGTTGATCGCTGCGATCTTCCTGACCACCATATTGCTAACTATTCTGGGTAATATTGCCTTTAAGATCCCGCCGGTACTCAGTTTCCTATGTGGTCTGTCAGTGATGTTCCTGGTGGCGCATTTCCTGCGTAAAGATAACGACGAAGACCCCATTCTTGACTATATCCGTCGCATCGAATTTGACACCTTGTTGTTCTTCCTCGGCATCCTTTTGTTAGTAGGTATGCTCAAACAAATCCATGTGCTGGATGTACTGATTAAGATTTACGACGTAATGCCATTGTACGCCGCCAACTATGTACTGGGTGTCATGTCATCCTTTATCGATAACGTGCCCTTGACTGCTGCCCTGCTTAAAGCTGATATCCATATGGATCCCGGCGCATGGTTGAGCCTGACCTACGCGGTTGGCGTGGGAGGTTCATTGCTGGTTATCGGTTCAGCGGCAGGTATCGTGGCCATGAGTAAGGTTCCCGGACTGACTTTTGGCCGTTTCGCCAAGTTCAGTTTACCGCTGGTTATTGCGTACAGCTTTGGCTACCTTTTGGTGCACTATCTGGGACAATTTCTGTTCGGTCAGTAAAAAAAATGCCGAGGCTGACACTTTTTTGTTGACAGCCTCGCGTTTTGAAACTATCTAGTCCTTGGCAAAGGCCCATGTCCTATGAGCTGCGCTGCCAATACCAATTCTATTGGTATCATTCCTGATGTTGATGACTTTTTAGTTGGGGATGCCCATCATGGCCAAACAAACGAAAGAACAGCTGTTAAAACGCCAATTTCTTGATCCGAAGAACTATCCGTATGGATTTTCTCGTTCCGGGGATTTTTCCATATCCGAAAGCCAGGCGCTGAGCCGCTATGGTTGCCTGATTGCTGCACTGGTTGATGGTTTTTTAGAACCTGAAAACGATGAGGATGAAGGCTTTCTGGCATCTGCTCGAGGCGAACGTGAGCCACAGACCGTTGCAGAGCGCGCCTGGTGCAAATACCAAAAGCGTATCAACCGTCCCAAGATGGGCAGCATCTATGGTTCCAAGTCTCGTGGTATGTCAGAAAGTGACGATATGGGTGAAGAATCAGACGTTGAGATCGAACTGGACGATTAATCGCGTTACGGATGTGTTAACCAAAAGTTAACACATCCTATTTCTTGCTTATTTCATTATATGAAATGAAATTTTTATCCTATTTTTTCCGTATAACGGGATAGATATCTCACTTTTCCTGCTTTTACTGTTTTAACTCTTCTCCTCCTTGAGTATAGTTTTCACTCCCTCCTCTAATCGCTGACCTGATTTAGGCTTTTTCCACTTCTGGAGATCGAATTAGAGAGCACATTAGGGAAACCCTTAATTAGAAAACCATATGCACCCCGGACCCCAAACCCCGTGGAAATGCCAGTAGCAATGGGAGAAAAGCAGTGGAGATGATGTCAGGCGCAGCCATGGTGGTCAGAGCGCTGAAAGATGTAGGCGTAAAGCACGTATTCGGTTACCCGGGTGGTGCGGTACTGGACATCTACGACGCCCTATACGCGCAAGAAGATGTTCAACATGTGTTAGTTCGTCATGAGCAGGCCGCAGCCCATATGGCCGATGGTTATGCCAGGGCCACAGGCCAGACTGGTACTGTACTGGTCACCTCAGGTCCAGGCGCAACAAACACCCTGACGGGGATAGCAACCGCCTATATGGATAGCATTCCTATGGTGATTCTGTCCGGCCAGGTACCTTCAGTACATATAGGTGAAGACGCCTTCCAGGAAACCGACATGGTCGGTTGCTCTCGTCCCATCGTCAAACACAGCTTTCTGGTTAAGCGTGCAATAGACATCCCAGATGCTATTGCCAAGGCCTACTATATTGCCAACACCGGTCGTCCGGGCCCGGTTGTGGTGGATCTTCCCAAGGATATCGTCAATATCCAGGAATCCCATCCTTACCAGTTCCCAGACAAAGTGCAGATGCGCTCCTATAATCCCACGATTAAGGGGCATATGGGACAAATTAAAAAGGCGCTAAAGGCGCTGTTGGAAGCCAAGCGCCCGGTTCTGTATGTCGGCGGTGGTGCCATTGCCTGTGACGCCAGCAGCCTGGTGACTGAATTGGCTGAAAAGCTGCATTTACCGGTAACCAATACCCTGATGGGTCTGGGCGCCTTCCCTGGCGACCATGAACAATGTATTGGTATGTTAGGTATGCACGGCACGCTGGAAGCCAACAAAACCATGCACAATGCTGATTGTATTCTGGCCTTGGGTGCACGTTTTGATGACCGGGTAACAAATAACGTCGAAAAGTTCTGCCCCCACGCCACCATCATTCATGTGGATATTGACCCTGCTTCGATTTCCAAAACAGTCAATGCGCATATTCCCGTGGTTGGCTCGGTGAAGAGTGTACTCACACAATTCTTCGAGCAAATGCATGAAATCAACGATACCGAGCGTAAAGAACAACTGGCCGATTGGTGGGAACAGATTGCATCATGGCGGACCCGTAAATGTCTGAACTATGCAAGTAGCAATGAGCTGATTAAGCCACAGCAGGTTATTGAGTCTTTGTACCGCCACACCCAGGGCGACGCCTATGTCAGTTCTGATGTTGGCCAGCACCAGATGTTCGCCGCCTTGTATTATCCCTTTGCCAAGCCTCGTCGCTGGATTAACTCTGGTGGTCTGGGCACTATGGGCTTTGGCCTGCCTGCCGCTATGGGCGTGCAGTTTGCCCACCCCGATGCAGTGGTTTGCTGTGTGACCGGTGACGGCAGTATTCAGATGAACATTCAAGAGCTCTCCACCTGTATGCAGTACGGATTGCCAGTGAAGATTATCTCCCTGAACAACCGTGCACTGGGCATGGTGCGTCAATGGCAGGATATGATCTACAAAGGCCGCCATTCTCATTCTTACATGGACTCGCTACCCGACTTTGTCAAACTGGCAGAAGCCTATGGTCACGTAGGGATCAAGGTCGACAAGCCAGAAGAACTGGAAGCCGCCATGGCGCGCTGCTTTGAACTGAAAGACAAGCTGGTGTTTATGGACATTGCCGTTGATCAGAACGAGCACGTCTATCCCATGCAAATCAAATATGGCGCGATGGACGACATGAGACTGAGCAAGACGGAGCGCACCTGATGAGAAGAATTATATCTGTATTAATGGAAAATGAACCCGGTGCACTGTCTCGTATTATCGGTTTGTTTTCACAGCGTGGTTACAACGTCGATTCACTCTGTGTAGCCCCGATTGAGGACTCCAGCTTATCAAGGCTGACCATCACCACAGCAGGCGATGACAAAGTGATTGAACAGATCACCAAGCAGGTCAACAAGCTGATTGATGTATTGAAGATCTCTGATCTGACCGACGGCAGCCATGTTGAACGTGAGCTGATGTTGATCAAAGTCGCTACCCGCAGCGACTCGGTGCGCGATGAAGTTAAACGTACCGTGGACATATTCAGAGGCCAGGTGGTAGATATTACGCCGCGTAACTACACCATTGAGATAACCGGCACCAGCGACAAGCTGGACGCTTTTATCCAAACCATGAGTCAAACAGCAGAAATCGTCGAGCTGTCACGCACCGGCGTGTGTGGCCTGGCCCGTGGTGAAAAGGCCATGCGCCAATAACAGCTATGCTCAAGAAAAACCCCGCCATTGTGCGGGGTTTTGTTTTTTCACACCTACTCGGTTTTGAGCCGGTCGAGCTGCGTCTGTAAGCGCTGAACGTTGTCGGCGATATCGCCAGCACTTTGCATTGACGAGCCGGCTAAATCAGCCACTTGCCTGGTAGCGTCACCAATGGACACCATATTCTTATTGATTTCCTCGCTGACGGCACTTTGTTCTTCAGCAGCCGTGGCCATTTGCATCACACGGTCGGAAATATGCGTGATCTCGGCAACGATATTACTCAAATCGGAGAAAGCTTCTTTGGATTTAGCTGCTGCCGAAGTCGCCCTTGTGCTGTTTTCATCAATCACGCCAACCGTAGTTTTCACTTCCTGCTGCAAGCCGGCTATTACGTCGCTGATCTCTTTCACCGACTCGGCGGTTTTAGACGCCAGTGCGCGAACTTCATCGGCCACCACGCTAAAACCACGACCATGGTCGCCGGCTCGCGCCGCTTCGATAGCGGCATTCAATGCCAACAGGTTGGTTTGGTCTGCAATGGCACCAATCACATCCAGAATTTTACGGATATCATTGCTGCGAGAGGCCACCGCAGAGACAGCCTGAGCAGCTTGTCCCATGTCATCGGCCAGTTTAGTCACTTCGTCTACGGCAAAGGACAAGGTCTTCTCTGTGGTGTTTGCAGAGCCTCTGGCAGACTGTGCGCTGTCGGCAGCATCAATAGCATGCTTTGCCACATCGCTGGCCGTTGCCGACATCTCAGTGATGGCCGTCACCACACTATCAATTTCCTGGTGCTGACGGTTTATCTGGGCACTGGTGTCTTTCGCATAGCCACTGGTTTGTTTGGCACTGTCTGAAACTTCACGGCTGGACGACTTAACCGATTGCAGCAAACCACGAATTTTCTCCTGGAATTGATTAAAGCCATCCGCCAGCTCAATAAGCTCCTTATGCGTGCTGACATGTAAGCTGTTGGTCAGGTCTCCGCCCTGGCCGGCCAGTTCGGTCATACGCCGTGCCACTAAACGCAGGGGGCTGACAATAGTGCGGGTGAACACCCATACAATCACCAGTGCAGAGCCCACCAGAATAATGGCAATTAACAGCAGTTGCCCGAGCAAGGCTGAAACTTCATCCTGAATGGCCCCGGATACCTTACCAACAGCGGCCATGGCCGACTGATAATCCACACCAATAATCAGCTGCCACTGGGTCTGGGCGGTCTGAATATTTACCGGACTGGCAACATACAGGTAGTTGTCGAGCTTGAGCGTATCGCCAGAGGCGGCCAGGGCAACTAAACGTTTGGCCTGTTCAGCGCTCACCACTTCAGAGAAGGGTCTGGCCAGCTTATCGGCATTGCTGCTGGCCGCGACCAGGAAGCCGTCCTGACTGACCAGAAACACTTTGGCCTTTCCGGCAAACAATGACGCCGCAAGTTTAGTAGCACGCTCCTGAATAATAGGCAGGTTCATATCTGCACCTACCACTCCCCGAAAGCGCCCTTGCGCAATTACAGGCACGGTCAGGCTGGTCATCAGCTCTTCATAGCCGGGACGAATCTCATAATTGTAGGGATTGGTCAGACAGGGACGCATTTTTTCCTGGTTACACAGGTACCATTCTGCTGCTCGAAAGCCAAACTCGTCCGGCGTGGTATCATGCTTTTCTTCAGCATCGGTAATAGGTTCCTGATCAATATTGCCGTCGGGTTCACGAACAAAATAGACCTCTAAGGTCCCAACCCCCGGCACTGAGTGGCTGGCTCCTGCGCTGTAATCAGCGTCATTGTCATAGAACCCCCCCGCTTCAAACTGTGCATACATGGATGAAGAACCACTGATCTCTAAGGTATATTTCACCAGGTTTTGCACTTGTGCCCTGCTAATCGGCTGTTGATTGGCATTTTCAATGGTTTTGCTTATTTGTGTCGCAACCGCTTTAGGGTACTGATAGATATTCTCTATGCTGGCGGCAACCTGGCTGGCGTGCATACCGGCTTGGGCTCTCAGGCTGTCGGCAACACTGCTCTCTAGCTCAGAAGAGACCTGGGTCACTATTACCTCTTCGGTATCAGACAATGACCAGTGGCTGTACATCAGAAAGGCCAGGGTTACCACGACCAGCAGGAAGCCGACGGTAAGAAGCAGCTTGATGGCCAGTGACGCTTGTTTTAAAGAGGAGGGACGAAAATTTGAAGGCTGGTTAGTGTTTTTATTCATAACAGGCCGCAACTCAATTTGGTCAAACCTAAGTGTGGCAGACTTTAACAACTGCGCAACTGCCGCCACACCACGTGATTTCCCTGGGTTTCCCCCGTCCATTCACGAATGACATCGAACATCAACCGGAATAGGTTTGCATCCCTGACTAAGGTTATCGTCCGAATAAACCAAGAGCGCAACAAATTTCCATCAACAAATGATGCCCTTAGTTGAATAATTTCGTCGCTTACGGGCAAAACAGACTATTTATCACGCCCATCATCGCCTCCCAAGCCCTGACCTCGGCATACAAACAAAGCGACTTTGCTAGCGCGATACTTTGCATAAATGTGTAAGCAGTTATGCCCAAGTACAGGTGAATCATTGCAACCTGTTGAAATCCCTGATAGAAACCAAGGCGTGAATGAATCCCTACCTTTAATTCTGGCCGGCCCTGTGCTGCGCCACTGTGAACCGACCCAGCTGACCTTCTGGCTGGCAACCACGCGTGCCTGTTCATTTGAACTAGCACTGCAGGACGCTAAAGGCCAGCAAGTTTCCTCTGAGCAGCTCAGATATGAACAAATCCGGGTTGGTGAGCATTGTTATATTCAGTTACTGCATTTTGCCCTGGACACACCGCTGACTACCGACACTTATGTACATTACGACCTGTTGGACGAAGCTGGCCTGGGGCTCTGTACGCATATCCCTGAACTTTGCTACGAAGGCGACACCCTGCCGGGCTTTATGCTGAAGTCCAGGGTGGATAATCTTTTACATGGCTCTTGCCGTAAACCTCATCATCCCAGCAGTGATGGCCTACTTGAGGTAGACAAACTGCTGGCAGACAAACGTTATGATGCACAGCATCGTCCAGCACTGATGCTGTTTTCCGGTGACCAGGTCTATGTAGATGACGTGGCAGGTCCGACGTTGTGGGCGATTCATCAGGTCATCCAAAAACTCGGGCTATACACAGAGGAGTTTGCCGGAGCGACCGTCAGCACCAGCGAGGAATTGTATAGCAGCCCAGACTGCTACTATCTTCGCGAGCAGTTGCTACCCAAAAACAAGGCCAATGAAAAACTGGTGGAACGCTTTTTTGGCGGGGCCAGAAAGCCGATATTTACCTCTGCAGGCGCCCATAATCACCTTATCAGCCTGGCAGAAGTGATTGCCATGTATCTGCTGGTTTGGTCCGACACTTGCTGGAAATGGGTAGATTTAGACGCAGGCCGCGCACGCATTCCTGATAAATTTAAACCCCGTTACGACAAAGAGAACCTGGCGGTCAAAGAATTCGTCCTCGGTCTGAGCAAAGTTCGTCGCACCCTGGCGCATATCCCGACTTATATGATCTTTGATGATCATGACATCACCGATGACTGGAACCTGACCCGTGGCTGGGAAGAGTCAGCGTATGGGCATCCGTTTTCACGCCGGATTATCGGTAATGCCCTGATTGGCTATTTGCTTTGTCAGGGCTGGGGCAACAAACCGCAGTGCTTCGATCTCTTGCTGGAAGCGTTACATGCTAGTGTTAAAGCCGGTGAATTGGAGCAACAGGACAGTCTCATCAACACTTTGCTGGACTGGCAAGAGTGGCATTATTGTCTGGCTACCTCACCTAAAATTATTGTACTGGATACCCGTACGCACAGATGGCGCTCGGAAAGCAGCCCGGCCAAACCTTCCGGCCTGATGGACTGGGAATCGCTGTCAGATTTGCAGCAAGAACTGATTGGTGAACCCGCCGTGATCCTGGTGTCTCCCGCGCCCATTTTCGGCGTCAAACTGATTGAAGCCGTACAGCGTATTTTTACCTTTTTTGGTAAAGCCTTGATGGTGGACGCCGAAAACTGGATGGCCCATCCCGGTGCCGCCAATGTGATTCTGAATATTTTCCGCCATCACAAAACCCCACCGCATTTTGTCATTCTGTCCGGCGACGTACACTACAGCTTTGTGTATGACATCACCCTGCGTTTTCGCAAGCACAGCCCGAAAATATTGCAGGTTACCGCCAGCGGCATTAAAAATTGCTTCCCTGCTGGTTTGCTACGCTGGTTTGACCGCATCAACCTGTGGCTGTACGGCAGTCGCTCACCTCTCAACTTTCTAACCAAGCGCCGCCGTATGCTGATTAAACGCCGCCAGCCTCAAGGGCAACGTGGCGTACTTTACAACAACAGTGGTATCGGCCAGGTAATACTGTCAGACGAATATGAACATATTCAGGCACGGGTGATCAGTAAAGATAAGACGGTAGAGTTTACATAGCCCCTTAATAAGCAGTCTTGTCGGCTATCCAAGCCCCATTGACAGATCAACACACTGGCGCAATGAGCTTGAATTTAAAAACATCAGGGTGACCTTACATAATCAATGCTGCCGTTTTTTATCATCCTCTTGCCGTGCTCAGTCGCCAAGCGGATATCTCGACGCAAAGACCCAAGTGCAGCGGTAAACTGATTATCTTCACTCTGATACAAAGGCCCGTCTAACGCTCCCCAGCGCAGCCAGACAACCTGTTGTTTCTCGAATATCTCCATTACTGGCCAGCCGTCGTTTGCCTGGTATTTACCCATCCAAGTTTCCCACTCAGGGCTTACTCTGACTTGCCGAGAATAAGCCAGTAGTTTGGCATTCTCTTGTTCTACACTTTGATGAAGCCGTGCTTGCTCAACATCAAAGCGCTGCTGAGCTGCCCCAGGGCTGACCACTAGATTGTATATATAGTTAGCTGCCACATGGGGCAGCAAGAAACCACGCTCTTCGTTATACACGCTCACCACAGCAAGCTTTTCTGTCGGCAAGAAGGAGACATGCAAACTAATCCCAGCATAGCTGCCAAAGCGCGTTAATATGGGCTTGTCATAATAGTCGGCAATGTCCCAGGCTAAACTGTAGCCGCTGCGCTGATAGGTAAAGTAATGCTTTTCCTGAACTGTGGTCGCTTGATGCAACCTATCAAAAAAGTGGGCGCTATCAGAAAGGTGCTGGCTCTGCCGCAAGTTGAACTGCAACCATTTGGCCATATCTGCCAATGTCGACACCGCACCGCCCGCTGCATGCAGCGTTGTGTTTAGCTTATACAGGCCTTTACGAGCCAGTTTACCTTCACTGTCCAGTTCAATGCTTGATAATATTGCTCCGGGCGGGTAATCACTCAGATCGGTGCTGGTGTTAGACATCCCAAGCGGGATAAAAATCTCTTCGCGCATTAAGGTCTGCCAGGATTGTCCTGTTGCTTTTTCCATTGCCGCAGCGGCCAGAATGGGGCCAGTATTGGAGTAACGGAATTTACCCGGGGCAGCGACAAGCATCTTGGAATTTAGCGCTGTGACCAGCTCTGACTCATCTTGATAGCCAAGATAAGCCGTTTTGAAGCTGTGTTGGGTACTGGTGAAACCTGCGGTATGGTTGAGGAGTTGCGCGATGCTTATCTCATCAACTGCCACACGTTTATCCAGAATTAGGTCTGCCAAGTACTGACGAAGAGGTGCATTCAGCGAGAAACGCCCCTGTTCTTGTAATAACTGCGCCAGGGTACCAGTAAATGCCTTGGTATGTGACGCCAATAGAAATGGGGTCGAAGTCGTCAAGCCATTGTCTTTCGGGCTAGCCCCGCGTTCATTGAGGCTATAGGCATAACGCAGTCCCTCAGTATCGACCACTGCAATCAGAAAGTCGCCCCTTAAGCCATTGTCTACATATAGCTTCTCAATTTGCTTTGGCAACTGACGCTGGATCCGCTGCAAAGTCTCTTTATCCAAAACCTCGGCATTGCCAACTTGCATCGACAAAGCGGTAAACACACCAAGTAGTACTTTAATAAGTAGTTTCATATTAGGGCTCATGTTTCTGACTTCATTGATTAGAAACATGTGCCCCGGGTTTTAGATGCAAGTGATCAGATTTTTTCTGATGGCAATAAGAACACACTGCATACCAAAGTAAATAATGTGGCAGTCAGCATATAGGGGGACTTTAGGATAAAGTCGTTAAGCGGTGTCCATATATTCTCGTCCGACAAGCATACCGTCACTAAGATAACCACAAGTGAGGAAAACCACGCCATCGCCATCATGACCTTGCGTGACTGTCGACGACGTCTCACCTTATTGAGCACAACATCAGTGAAATTCTCGTCATTGGGTTGTTCAGAATAGGCCAGAAGCTGCTGAAGATCGCGTTCTGATGACTCTTTCATAATGCACTCCGGGTAATCTGGCTTTCGTGTAACCAGGTCTCTAGTTTTTTCTTGCCGCGAGTGATATTGGATTTTACCGTGCCCAATGGCAGTTGGGTAACTTCCATAATCTCCTGGTGACTCATACCGGCACTGTACGCCAAGGTAATACAGGTTCGCTCGGCTAGACCTAACCTGTTAATTAAACTCTCGACCAACAGGTCTTTTTCGGCATTAGAGGACGCCATAGGCTCTATGATTGCGTTGGAATAGGGTACCTCATTGGCATAATGCGATTTTCGTTTCTCATTCAAGAAAGTGCGATAAGCGATGCTATGAAGCCAAGTGCCAAAACTCGCTTCGGATCGATAGCTAGCAATCTTGTGATACAAAGTTGTAAACACTTCCTGAGCGAGGTCATCGGCTAACGCTTGGTCTCCGGAAGTCAGGCGCCGTAAGAATTGCCGAATAGCTTGCTGATATCTACGCACTAATGTTGCAAATGCGTGATGATCGTCTGCTAGCACCACCCTGGCAATCAGGGTCTTATCATCAATCATTAGTTAATGCGTGCAGTAATGCAAAAGGCCAATCCGGTAAATAGAGGAAAGACACCAAACACCATACCCAGTGAAGCATTATTTACTACCGCACCGGCAGCCAGACACGCAAGACCCAGGGCTATAAGTATCAGACCTTTACGCAGGTCTGTTTTCCAACTACTGGGGGTAGCTCCCATCTGCTGCAGCAATTCCACCGATAATTGCCCGCCATTGCTCAAATGCTGCTGTAAGGTTTGATGAACCTGACCTTTATGCCGCGCAGACAGCACCAAATGGGTCAATACCACAGCGGCAATACAAATCATCCCGGTAATAGGGATCCACAAATCTGACATAACTTCTCCTCACGCTTCGAATGCTGGCAAAGATCTTTAATAACATACATGCACCTGGTCCATGACAGATATAAAACGCTCAGGTTCTGCTCGCAGCAGACCGGCTAAATGCAAATCCACAGTAACCATTTCTTAATTAGACACACACTTGAGGTGCTTTGGATGCAAGAAATAAACGAAATCAACACTATGGTATTGAGTCAGTGGTTCAAATGGCCCGTCAAGCGCTATACCAAGAAATAGGATGTGTTTATTTGTGAGATTGGTGATGTGTTATGTATGGTCAGCGTGGTGACCCGACAGTGGGCATTAGCCAACTAAGCAGTCCACGCCATCCACACTGATAACCCATTAAAAGCAAATCCATGTCGCTGTTTGTTAGCCCAGAAGCTCGTTTCGCACTATCTCAGCACCAGCAGTTAACGCATGCAGCTTGCCTCTTGCCACACTGCGCGACAAAGGTGCCATACCGCAGTTAGTGCAAGGATAGAGCTTGTCTGCATCCACAAACTGAAGAGCTTTTCGCAAGGTTGCGGCGACTTCCTCGGGCGTCTCAATGCTGTTGGTAGCCACATCAATGGCCCCCACCATCACTTTTTTGCCACGGATAAGCTCAAGCAGGTCTATTGGTACGCGCGAATTGTGACATTCCAGCGAGACAATATCGATTTTAGATTTTTGCAGCTTGGGAAAGGCCTCTTCATATTGGCGCCACTCAGAACCTAAGGTCTTCTTCCAATCCGTGTTGGCTTTGATACCGTAGCCATAGCAAATATGCACGGCCGTTTCACACTTAAGTCCTTCAATGGCTCTTTCCAGTGTGGCAATGCCCCAATCATTTACTTCATCAAAAAACACATTAAATGCCGGTTCATCAAATTGAATAATATCGACACCCGCCGCTTCCAGCTCCCTGGCTTCCTGATTAAGAATTTTGGCAAATTCCCAGGCCAGTTTTTCCCGGCTTTTGTAGTGGTCATCGTAAAGCGTATCAATCATGGTCATGGGACCTGGCAGAGCCCATTTAATCGGTTGCTTGGTTTGCTGGCGCAAGAACTTGGCATCCTCAACAAAAACCGGTTGCTGACGGGATACCGCACCTACCACAGTAGGCACGCTGGCATCATAGCGGTCACGGATTTTTACCGTCTTGCGCTTCTCAAAATCAACACCACTTAGATGTTCAATAAAGGTGGTGACGAAATGCTGGCGCGTTTGCTCGCCGTCACTGACGATATCAATACCGGCCTGTTGCTGTTCTTGTAAAGACACCCGCAAAGCATCTTGCTTGCCGTCAATCAGTTCCTGACCTTGCAACTTCCAAGGTGACCAAAGCACCTCAGGCTGAGCAAGCCAGGAGGGCTTGGGTAAACTGCCTGCGGTAGAAGTTGGTAGTAATTTTTTCATAATAAATACTGCTGTCTGTTCGGGTTGGTGATTAAGCGAAATTCGCAGACCATTGCTCAAGAATGTTTTGATATGGCTTGATAAAGTGCTCCTCAGCAAATTTACCCTGTTTGATCGCCAACTTGCTGCGCTCTTCCCGGTCATAAACAATCTGAGTGAGAGAATGATCGGAATTTTTCAGATTCGGCTGGTAACACCTGCCGGCAACCGCATTGGCATTGTAGATTTCAGGGCGATAAATCTTCTGGAAGGTTTCCATGGTGCTGATGGTGCTGATTAGCTCGAGATTGCTGTAATCATTGAGTAAGTCACCAAAGAAATAGAAAGCCAAAGGTGCAACACTATTGGGTGGCATAAAATAGCGCACCTGTAAGCCCATCTTTTGGAAGTACTGTTCCGTCAACGAGGACTCATTTGGCTGGTATTCAAAGCCCAATACGGGATGCTGATTATCGGTGCGGTGATAGGTCTTGTTGTCTGACACACTCAAGCAAATAACCGGCGGCTTTTTAAAATTCTCTTTATAAACATTTGAATTCACAAAGTACTGGAACAGCTTGCCATGCAGATCGCCAAAGCCCTTGGGAATGCTGAACTTGGCTTGATCCTTATTATGTTCTAGCAGCAACACACTAAAATCATAGTCACGCACATAGGACGAGAAATTGTTCCCGACAATACCTTCAATCCGTTCATTGGTTTTATGGTCAAGGATATAGGTCTTCAGCACTTCAATAGAGGGGAAGGTCTGGCCGCTACCCTCAATGTCCATATCCACAGAAATGATTTCAAGTTCCACCGAATAGCGGTCGCCCTTTGGGTTATCCCAATGCGCCAACGCATTGAAACTATTGTCAATCATCTTTAACGCATTACGCAGGTTCTGCTGGCGGCTCTCACCTCTGGCCAGGTTGGCAAAGTTGGTGGTAATACGCGTACTGTCTGACGGATGATAATTCTCATCGAGACAAATGCTTTTAATAGTGAATTTAAAGTCTTTATTCATGCTGATCTGACATCCAATTTTCAGGGATAAAACCCGAATTCATTCCTTGCTCTTGGTGGAAATTTAATTCGCTTCCCTGAGCGAGCCTGTAGCTAACCATCACCGCTTAATTTGATTTCCGCGCAAATGGTGCGACGAAATAATCAATTGCAACTTTGTATAGAGTTAAGCGCTATGGGTACTTTATACTTGGCCATTCACATGAATAAAAATGATCTTATTTCATAAATTCATGAGCATCACTCATGAATTTATATTCTGCGGGAGCGCATCATGTTGGAACGCATTCACCTGGCCATCCTGTCAGCCATTGAGGAACAAGGTACGCTAACGCAAGCGGCCGAAGCGCTTAACCTAACGCAGTCAGCCCTAAGCCATAGCATTAAAAAGCTGGAAGGGCAGATTGGCACAACAATCTGGGAGAAGCAGGGCCGCAATCTGCGGCTGACCGCAGCAGGGAAGCGCATCCATGCGTTGTCCAGAAGGCTGCTACCGCAGTTTGAACATACAGAGCTTTTACTTAAGCAAATTGCCAAGGGAGAAATGGGCTCGCTTCGAATTGGCATGGAATGCCACCCTTGCTATCAGTGGTTGCTTAGGGTGGTGGCTCCTTTTCTCGAGCAATGGCCAGCGGTAGATATTGATGTCCGGCAGGAATTCCAGTTTGGCGGCTTGCGGGCCCTGTATGACTATGAAATCGATATGCTGGTCACGCCCGACCCTTTATTCAAACCCGAGTTGGAGTATTTCCCTGTGTTTGGCTATGAGCACCGTTTAGTGGTGGCCAAGTCTCATCCACTCGCCGGTCAGCAATGGGTGACCCCAGAACAATTGAGCAACGAGGTGCTGTTCACTTACCCGGTAGAACCGCAGCGCCTGGATATTTTCAGCCAGTTTCTGAACCCCGCCCAATGTACCGTTCGTCAGCATAAAGTCATAGAAACCACCGAAATCATGCTGCAAATGGTGGCCAGCGGTCGCGGTATCTGCGCGTTACCAGGTTGGTTAGTGCAGGAGTATGAATCAAGCTTACCTATAACCAGCCTGCGGATTGGTAAACAAGGCATTATGAAAAGCATTTTCCTGGGCATACGCAAAGGTGACGAGCGCATCCCCTATGTGACTGATTTCATTAATCTGGCTGAACGCACATCACAAAAATAACAGGCCGGTGAACTCCGATTCACCGGGCCACAGCCTCTTCACATTCAACTGGAGTGAGGCACCTTGCGAGTAAGCTGCCGCCACTAGCCCGCCATTAGCTGTTTCATTTCTTCTTGTGACTTACGCTTATGGTTGTCCACATAGGTTTGCAGGAAATCAAATGTCGCCTTGGGATGCTCACCCTGAACGATTTTGATCGCGGCATCTTTAATCAGGCTTTGATAGAGCAGAATTTCGTTACTGCGGGCGCTGAGTTTTTTGGCCAGCGGCGTAGTAATGCCATTAGCAATAAGCGCACCGTACAAGGTCGTCAGCAGCGCCACCGCCATTTTCGGCCCGATGCTGGCAGGGTCCTGCATATTTTGCAGCATAGCCACCAACCCCACTAAGGTTCCTATCATACCCATGGCCGGAGCAAATTCCGAAAACGCCATCAGCACTTTAACCGACTGCTGGTTACGTTCCCGGGTCAGGTAGATTTCTTTATTCAATAAGGCCTCGACCGTGGCAACATCATAGCCATCCACCAGCATATCCATGGCTTTTTTGACAAAGGGGTCGGACAGACTTTCCTGCTCTAATGCCAGCAAGCCGCCGCGTCGCGATTTATCTGCCAGCCGCACACAGGTCTCAATGGCCTGCGCCATATCCAACTTATTACGCCGAAATGCATGCACAATATTGCCGATAGCCTTAAAAAACACCTCAGGTCGTACACTTAGAATCACCGCCCCAAAAGTACCTATAATGACAATCGCAATGGACGGCGCATTAATATAGCTAAGTAGCGACTCACCGCCGCTAACAATCCCCAACACAAGCGCGGCAATGACCAGCAGTATGCCGATGACTGACCCTTTATCCATACAACTTTCCTCATTCGAGCTTAGAGAGTGACAAGTCACCGCTTACGGCCTTGCCTTGGGTTAAGATAATTTCGACCCGACGGTTACGGGCTCGGTTGGCTACGCTACTGTTGGGTAGCAGGGGCTGCGTGTCCGCCAATCCTTCAACCTTCAAACGCCAACGGATATCTGGATTGCGTAGTACCCGGGCGATGGCAATGGCTCTGGCAGCAGATAATTCCAGATTGTCCTCAAACAGCTCATTATGTTGGGGAAGATTATCAGTATGGCCGCTGACAATAATCTCGCCTGGCACGTCACTGATGATCTCAGCAATCTGTTTAACCAGAGGAATAAATTGCGGCTGCAGAAACGCGCTGCCAGTGGCAAAAGCACCTTTTTCCTGAATACGAATAATCAATTGCTGACCGAGATTATCCAGTTCAAAACTTCCCCGGCGCAGATGTTCCTGCATGTCATTTTGTATGCGGGTCTCGGCCTGTTTAAGCGACTGATTGAGTGCATCCTGAACAAGCTCTTGCGGCCCTAGTGACCTTGGAACAAAAGGCTGCGAATCACTGGTGGTGTGCTGACGCACTTGGTTGATTGGGCTGGGCTCGGGTCGACCGGGACTAAACTCCTGGGCAATAACACTGGTGCCCTTTGGAATATCCTCCGCAGGAATTTGCTGCTGGACACCAAAGGCATGCTTCATTGAACCCGCCAGTTGCTTGAATTTGATCACATCAATTTCAGAGAAAGACAGCAACAATACGAAAAAGCACATCAGCAGCGACATCAGATCTGCGAAGGTGGCTAACCAGCCTTGCTCACCTTCGCTTCGCTCAGTTTCATGCAGTAGTTCACGGCTATCCATGACGATATCTGACTGAATGCCTTAAGCGTTTAACCGCCATATAGGCCAGAGGCGGAACGCTGTAGCAAATATGCAGCAGCACAAAAGCCAATAACGGCCCAACCTGCTTAGCTGGCGGCGCATTCAAGAAAATATACAGCTTACCTACCACATAAGGCATAAAGACCAACATCAGTGCCATTAAGGCGAATCCCCCGGCACTGCTAGCTTTACGACGATAGTAAAGGTATGCCGCGGCAACACTTAGCAGGCTCCAGATGAGTGCTGGGGGATGGATTAAGAACCACAAGTCCTCTGTCCGCCGCAGCGCCTCAGGAAACAGTCCCCAAATGGCGGACTCGGTTAGCAGGCCTGCAATCTGCCCGGATACCAGGCGCTGCATGCCCTGCTCCACACCAGCAGGAAAGACATCAAAGTTGGATAACCAGGCGACAAATGCGATCAACACTGGCACCAAAATCAGACAAGCACAGACCACTAAGCATGACAGTCTTGCCAGCAGAACTGAGTGCTCTACCGCATAGGGCAAGCTGCGTAGCACCTGCTGCCAGTACCAATAGCCTGCCGCTCTGGGGTCTTTTGCGGCACGGCACAGAAATTCTTCAGATAAATCCCCGAGCATCTCGTCAGACCGTCCTATCAAAAGCGCAAGCAGCCCCTCAGCTAGGCGGGGTGGTTTGCAGTTATGCGAAAGCTCAGCCATAACGATGCTCCTGATGAGTACCTAGCACTATTCCTTGCCACATAGTGTCCAGCGCCGTTTTACACTGCTGCAAAGCGAGTTTGCCCTTAGCGCTGACTTCAAAGTAACGCTTGGCACGCCCACCTCTTTCAGGAGTCGCATCCCCCAACCAGGACCTAACCATGCCTTTCTTTTCAAGCCGCTCCAAAGTGGCATACAAGGCACCAATGGCAACATCACGGCCAATCTTGTCATGCAATAATTGACGAATAACCGCGCCATAACCGCAATTATCTAATTGCAATAATGCCAATAGGGTTATCTGTTCAAACTCACCGAGAATTTTGCCGGGTTCAGCCATAGATTTATCCCATTTATCTACTTTGTAGTAGAAATAAACCAAGGTGAAACTAATTTCTACTATTTTGTAGTTTTTATGGGTATAGAATTAGATGCATCCGGTAGCAAATTAATACCCGGCCGTGCGCTGAAAGAGAATCAGGTTATCGGTAGAGCCTTCGAGCTGATAGGGGCCTAGTGATAAAAAACCGGCTTTTTCCAACTGACGAATAGATGCGCTATTGTCCGCCTGGCAATAGGCCATTAAGGTATTCAATCCTTTAGCTGTAGCATGTTCCAGCACGGCTTGGATGGCTTCGCTCGCGTAACCCGCTCCCCGTCCCTTGGGAAGAAATGCATACCCGAGATCGGGATGGTCCAGATAATCTCGTTTTAACAGACCGCATAGGCCAATCGCATCATCACTCTCTTTTAAGCCCACCCGCAACAGACAAAATCCTTTGTTCTGATACATAGCTAACGGCCCTTCCTGAATATGTCGACGGGCGTCGTCCAGACTGCGTACGTTTTTATCACCTATATACTGCAAAAATCCTGGATCATTCAGCAGTTCAAGGATAAATCCTGCATCTTCGTCGGTCAGCAGGCGTAAAGACAATCTTGGCGTGGTTAACTGCATGGGTGGCGTAAAAAGTGAAATGGCGTTGCCATCATAGCGCGGCAATAGGTCACTGCCAATTGCCGCCATGGGTTATCCGTGAATCAGGTCGAGCGCAGGATGGGAAATGGCTCACTAACCACGTTGTTGGCGGTATACCAGCCCAGCCAGTGCCAGCAGAAACAGCACCAGAAGCGAAGGCTCGGGTACCTTAGCGACACTGAGCCCGTAGTCTATGCTGTCAAAACCCGGTCCGAAATCATTACCGCCCAGTGCCAGGGTATAAGAACCCGCGGCCAGGTTTATGCCAAACATATTACCGACTCCAGGTACATAAGGCGCAGTTCCCCCTACATAAACCAGCTCGCCGTCGAATAAGCTGGTAAAACTCTGGTCGTGGAAAAACAAAAATCCGGGATCGGCAGTCAACGTACCACTGAACAGAGACAAACCAAAGTTGATGGCTGAACTCACTGAAAACGAATAGCTTCCGGCCTCAGTTACTTCAAATGTCCAGAAATCCACACCGGCAGTGTCATCCATTTGCCAGGCATCTTCACCCATCACCTGACCTGTTACATTGCCAGGAAGCGTCATAGGAATAATGGCGGCCTGACTGGTGGCGCCAAACAGCAATATCAGGGCCAAGCCGGCCGATTTAAGTAGTGCTTGCATCTTGATTCTCCAAATTATTTAGATGGGGACCTACCGGTCCCCACAGTCAATTAAAGGGCACCGTTTTCCCAGGGACCGGTAATGGCGAACGTCACACCAGGTGACTGGATATTGACGAATAGCCAGCGGCCATGAAAACAGGCTCCGGCCCATTCACTGCCGCTGAAGCTGCGACGTGCACTACCATCAGAAGACGCACCCACGCTATCCCAGAAATTCGCCTGAGTTCCGGGGTACACCGCATCGACAACCGCCAGATCTCCTTGATCCAGCGCCATACGATTCTCGGCAAATACAAAGGTGCTGCCTTCCATGGTCAAACCGACCAGACGCTTAGGATTGGAACCACCGTCTTCACACATCAGGATGCTGCCGCGGGGGCTAACGGCGATATTATCCGGCCCGTCCACCTCATCCACTGAGGTGGATTCAAAGAGTATGGTTAGCAGTTCTTTACGTGGGTCGTAGCAGAAAATCTGGCCAAGATTAGCCGCGCCGCCAGAGGTTGAAACAAAATAGATTTTGCCATCGTCGTACCAGCAACCTTCACCACGTTCGATAATGGCCGCATCCGATGCCTGGCTGAAGCAAGACTCATTAAAGGCGTCCGGGTCCGGAATTTCCTGCCAGGATACATTCCAGCTTGAACCTTCTACTAAGCCACCACGCAGATCCAGACGAGGGGTTTCGTCCAGTACCATGGCGTAAAGCTTACCGCCAGACTTCAGGTCACCCCACTGGCCTGCAGGCACAAACTTATAAAAGCCCGACTGACCGGTATCTTCGGTTTCGTACACAATGCCTGTGGCAGGATCAACCGCCACGGCTTCATGAGAGAAGCGCCCCATTTCCCGGATAGGTTTGCCGTCAGACACACCAAAACCAGGCACTTCAAACACGTAACCATGATACATACCCTGCGCCTGTTGGAAGGTCTCCTCACAGGACAGCCAGCTTCCCCACGGCGTCAAACCGCCAGCACAATTACGAATGGTGCCGCCCAGGCTGTTATAGGAAGACAGGAACTTACCTTGCACATGGTCAAACAGAATGTTGGTTGTGCCACCGAACTGGGCCGGATTATATGCACCACGACCGCCACGGGGCATACATTGTGGTCCCTCTCCCGCAGACAACTCATGGTTGCGTACCAGACAAATAACATTGCCTTTAGCCGCCACTACTGCCATACCATCATGATCCGTAGGAGTTGGCAGACCATCAGCTTGCATCTGGCCGGTCCAGCCATAGCTGATGTATTCGAATCCCTCTGGCAAGGCCAGCAGTTCCAGACCAGTGGCCTGGCAAGGCTTAACGGACAAAGGGCCATACGAGTCTGAGTATGGCAAGTTGGCTGCCACGGCACGATTGGCCATCATCGCAAAGGCAGTGCTTGCCGCGACAACGCCGCTGCCTTTAACAAAATCGCGGCGATTCACCACGGGTTGCATATTTTCTTCGTGATTGGAAAGGTTACTGGTCATCATTGCACCTGTTTAGCAGTTGTTATTTAACTTTTTGGGTTACCTAAAAACCGCAAGGCAACAACACCCAACTGGTTATTCCAGTACCACCAAGGTACCGGTGCCTGATGACAAAGATTCGTCAGTCTTTTTACGCTTAGGGGAAAGTTTTATTACAGCAAGAAATGGTACAAAAGTAGTTTCTATTCAGATACTAAGTTGCTTCCGTTGCCGGGCTGTGGAGTCTGCTTCAGTCCATTGAATCAGCCAAATGGATAGCTCGTATAGCAACAATACAGGCAAACCCAGAGCAATCTGGGAGATCAGATCAGGTGGGGTTAGTAGTGCCGCAAAGAGGAATATTGCCACCACCGCATGGCGGCGGTAACGCTTTAAGCCATCGGCGCTGGCCACCCCGGCCTTGGCAAGTACCAACAAAAGAATAGGCAGTTCAAAACATAAGCCAAAGGCCAGAATCAGTTTAATGACCAGACCCAGGTATTCACTGACTTTGGCTTCCAGCTCAACACTGATGGCATCATTACCGCCCGGTGCCTCGAAGCTGATAAAAAACTCCCAGGCCAGTGGCATAACCACATAGAAAGCTAATGCCGCGCCAGTGACAAATAATACCGGCGTCATAGCAAACAACAAAGACAGGCTTTTTTTCTCATGCTGATACAGACCGGGCGCAAGAAAACGCCAGAGTTGAATCAACATCAACGGCAAAGTGAAGAACAAAGCGCTAAAAAAGGCCAATTTCAGGTAGGTAAAAAACGCTTCATGCAAGCCGGTGTAAATCATACGCCGACCGCTGTCCGGCCCAAAAATCACCAGCAGCGGCCTTTGTAAAAAATGGTAAATATCCTGGGCAAACAGATAGGAAATGGCAAAAGCCAAGCTGAAAAACACCAGGCAATAGAGCAGGCGGGTGCGCAACTCCAAAAGATGGCTAAGTAGCGGCGCTTTGGAAAGATCCAGTTGCTCGTTGCCGCTCATGATTGCGGCTCTTGGTTCTCAGCCTCACGCTGCCTGGCTTCATCCAGTAAGCGGCGACGCTCAGCATGCTGCTCCGCACTCATTGACCCGGGCTGAAAATCAGCGGGCAGGTTACGGACCTCCTCGGGCAGCCATTGTCGCCATTGCTCATCAGGCTGTTTGCTGTTGCCGGACGCTATATCCACTTCGCGTTCTAACTGGTTGATACTGCCCAGCATGTCTTTATACATGCGACGCACCTTCGCCAGCAGTTGGCCACCGGTGCGAAACAGCGCTGGCAAATCCTTGGGGCCGATCACAAGCAACGCCAGTACGCCCACAAACAACAATTCCATCCAGCTTAAGTCAAACATATCAGGCCGACGGCTGTTGCGAATTTACGGTCTGTTCAGCCTTATCGCCGACAGTCTGTTGCTCCAGTTTTGCGGCTGGTTGCGCCTGTTCTTCGTCAGATATGCCTTTTTTAAAGCTCTTGATGCCGGCGGCTAAATCCCCCATCAGGGCAGGGATCTTGCCGCGGCCGAACAGCAACAAAAATATCAGCACGACCAACAGAATTTGCCAAACACTTAAGCCCATAATCCCTCCGCCATTTGCATAGTTAGCCTTACTATGCAAAAGGATTATGTCGACTGGATGACGAAATTATGAACGGTTTTAGTCGGCCAGATAGTACTCGATAGTCGACACCACCCGGATAGTCTTAATATGCGGGTTGTTTTTATCCCTGTCCTCAATGCTGAACTGGCCTTGCGAGGCGCGGCGAATTTTGCCCACCTGACTTTGCGAATCCTTGGCAAACTTTTCTGCCACCGCTCTGGCGTTGGTGGTAGCTTCCTGCACCATTTCCGGTTTCAGTGCATTAAGGCCGGTGAATTGATATTCGGTCATATGCTCATAGCTGTTGGCACTAAACACCAATCCTTGTTTACCCAGCTCAACAATATCCTGCATGGCATCACGAACCAGATCTATCTGCGGCGAATAGACAGTCACCACTTGCGTGGCCAGAAAACGAAATTCGGCTTTTTCGCCGCCCCCCCATTGCTGAGCGGATTTGTCAGTGACAGACGGCGCATTGATACTCACCGCACTTTCATCAATTCCCTTGAGAGTGAGGTAAGCGCGGATCTTCTCAACATTCTTTTCCATATCCAGATACAGCTGCTCCAGATCGTTACCGGCTTCGGTAAAGGCAACAGGCCATATCACCACATCTGCCTGCACTTCCCGCTCCGACAAACCTTTAACCGTCACGGTGCGCTCGTATTCTTTAACCTCAATGGCAGCATTGCCAAGCAGATAACCTAATAGCACCAGGCCCAAAAAGACCCCCAATGCCAGTAGGTTGTTCTGTTGTTTTTCCATTTTATTTCTCTCTTATGTTTAAGCTTTTAGCCAAGCCTAACGGCAAATCCTGGCAATACTATGGCAGCAAAAAGATGAATAGGGGATGACGCGACTTAAGAACGAGGCAAAAAGCCGAATAAGCGTTTACTCCAATCCTCAACATGGCCTTGCTCAAGTCGTTGCAGAGCCTTGCTTTTCCAGCTTTCCGACAGCGCCTCACAAGCCAGAAGTTGTTTTAAGAATAATGAATTAAGTGGATGATTGAAAAACTGCCAGGCCACCATACGTACTGTTAACTCTGGCCAAGCGCGCGTAAGCAAACTCAGCTCATCTCCGGGCGCCACCCAACCAGGCTCCAAAACACGCAGCAAATAGCCAGCCTTGCCGGTAAGCTGTAACTGCAAGGCTAAATCCGGCACCCCAAATCGCAGATTAAGTTTAAAGCAGGGCGAGCGCGGCTGGCTTACCTGCACTTTTGCCTGACCAAGCTGAAACACATCGCCAATACAGACTTGCTCCTCAACCATGCCGGTCAGACTGATATTTTCACCAAAGGCCCCGGGAACAAAGTCCGGATGCTCGGGATACTGCAGTTGCCAGTAAGCGTAGTGCTCTAACGGGTAGAGGTGTACGGCCCGATCCGGGCCACCATGGTGCTTAGGATCGGCCTGCTCATCACCTGCAAAACCGCTCTGGCTGAGCAGTAAAGGTTCTTCTTGTTGTTGTTTGCGAATAGCGCTGTGAACATTCTTGTTCAACTTGCCGGATTTACCCACAAACAGCTCTACTGTTCCGTTCATTGTCCCCCTAGCCTCATACTTCCTTTACTCAACTGACAACCTGAGTGCCATGGCCGCAGAGTATTCTACACATTCCGGCTTAACGGATAAAAGCCGTGCGCAGAGCCAATCCAAAATACAACTTTTAACTTCTTACGGGTTTGCAATCTAATACACTATGACCTTAGTTGCAGAGCCTGCATGAATCGCCTGGGGAGAAGCTAATCTAGAGCGCATCCTAAGCTATCCATTCACTGCTAGTGAAAACTCGCTAGAGATTAAATTATTGAGGTCCACATTATGACAGCGAATTTAACCATTAAACGGACTGCCTTGCTCCTTTCCATGGGCGTTGCCGTCTTATTATCTGGTTGCGCCAGCGAATCATCACGGGTTGTAGAAGCACCCAAAGTGAATAGCTACAACACCGCCTACCAAGGTGAAAAAAGTAGGATATCGGTGGGAAAATTTGCCAACAGATCCAGCTTTCAGAATGGGCTATTTGCTAATGGTATCGACAGATTAGGTTCTCAGGCAAAGACAACCCTTATCACCCATCTTCAGCAAACCAATAGATTCCGGGTCCTGGACCGGGAAAACCTCGACGAACTAACTCAGGAAGCTGACTTATCGGGCCAGGAAAAATCCTTTTTAGGTGCCAACTTTGTGCTGACCGGCGATGTAACTGAGTTTGGGCGCAAAGAGGTGGGTGACAAACAGCTTTTTGGACTACTGGGGAAAGGCAAGTCACAAATTGCCTATGCCAAGGTCAACTTAAATGTCGTTGATGTACAAACCTCTGAGGTTGTGTATTCCGTGCAAGGGGCTGGAGAATACAGCTTATCCAATCGTGAAGTAGTTGGCTTTGGCAGCACAGCCAGTTATGACGCAACACTGAATGGCAAGGTGCTGGATTTGGCCATCCGCGAAGCGGTCAACAATTTGATCCTTGGTATTGAGAGTGGCACCTGGAAGTAAGGCTATGCGGCTGAAGTTACTGATATTAACGCCAAGCTTGTTGTTAGGGGCATGCAAAACCACCGAGCCGCTTTATTACTATGGTAGTTATCCGCAAGCGGTGTATCAGTACATTAGCGGAGAATCTTCCGTTAATGAGCAAATCTTAAGTTTGCAGCAAACCCTGAGCACCGCAAAAAGTGAAGGTCTGCCCGTGGCACCCGGCATACACGCCCATTTGGGTATGCTGTATATGCAGATTGGTGATGAAGCCGCAGGCTATGAAAGCCTGATAACAGAAAAAACGCTCTTCCCAGAGTCAGCTCAGTATATCGATTTGCTGCTGCAAAATAACAAGAATGGGACGGCAAGATGAAAAAACTGATATTCGGCCTCTTAGCCAGTGCAGGTATGTTGGCAGGCTGTGCATCACCGTCTAACAGCGTTGACTATGCGGCATTTGAAAATGCAGCGCCCACCTCCATTTTGGTGCTGCCACCCATTAACAACAGCCCGGAAGTCATGGCACCTTATGGCCTGCTGGCACAGATTGCCGCGCCTATTGCCGAATCAGGATACTACGTGTTCCCTGTGGCTCTGGTGTACAACACCTTTAAAGAAAACGGACTGACCGTAGCCCAGGATATTCATGCAGTTGACTATGCAACACTAAAAAGTGTTTTTGGTGCTGATACTGCTCTTTACGTCACCATAGAAGAGTACGGCACCTCTTACGTGGTGCTGTCCAGTGATACCGTTGTCAGCGCGTCGGCGATATTGGTGGACTTATCAACCGGAGAGAGGTTATGGACTGGCTCGGCCAGGGCCTCCAGTGCCGAGCAGCGCAGCAGCGACGATCAAAGTTTGGCCGGCATGCTAATTGAGGCGGCGGTAAACCAGATAGTGGAAACCCTAACAGATAAAGGCTTTGAAATTGCAGGTATCGCGGCGAACCGAATGCTGTCATCCGAGAGCTACAATGGCTTGCTATATGGCCCACGTTCTCCCAAATACGGTCAGCCCGTGGTAAGCCAGCGCAAGCAATGATAGGGCATCGCTAAACCTGGACGGAGCGCTTCTCCGCCCAGGTTAAATCGGCTTTGTATGCTTAGCGCATGGTGACAAACTCTTCCGCACTGGTAGGGTGAATAGCCACACAGGCGTCAAAATCGGCCTTGGTGGCGCCCATTTTGATGGCCACCGCAAAACCCTGCAGAATTTCATCCATGCCCAGACCGATACCATGCAAGCCCACTACTTTCTCCTCTGGGCCCGCACAAATCAGTTTCATACGGGTGACCTGCCGGTGGCGGGTAACGGCGGTATACATAGCCCCAAAACCGGAGGTGTAAACCTTGATATTGTCACGGCCAAATTGCGCTTCGGCCTCAGGCTCGGTTAAACCAATAGTACCGATAGTGGGATGGCTGAATACCACGGTAGGCACCAGATCGTAATCCATATGGGCCTGTGTCTGGCCATTGAACAAGCGCTCAGACAACAAACGCCCGGCCTTAACCGCAACAGGAGTAAGCTCGATACGACCGGTATTATCACCTACCGCATAAATACCCGCAGTGCTGGTGTTTTGGAACTTATCCACCTGGATATAGCCCTGCTGGTTAACCTCTACACCGGCCTTGTCCAAGTTCAACTTATCTGTTGCAGGCTCTCTGCCAATGGCCCAAATCAAACAGTCTACCTGCAGACTCTGACCATTTCTAAATGTTACGTCTAAAGCGCCATCACCACGCTTGTCCACCCGCTGTATTTCGCTGTGTGTATGCAAAGTCGGGCCATGCTCAGCCATCAACTCAACCAGTGTGTCGCTTAGCATAGGGTCAAAACCACGCAGCGGCTTTTCTTTGCGCACCGCCAAGTGCGTCTGGGTACCTAAGCCATGTAATACGCCGGCTAACTCAACGGCGATATAACCGGCACCAACCACCAAAGCTCGTTTGGGTTGTTGCTGTAAAGCAAAAAAACCGTTTGAGTCGATACCGTATTGAGCACCTGGTACATCCGGCCAACTTGGCCTGCCGCCTGTGGCAATCAGGATATGTTTGCCGCGGTAGTGCTCACCGTTCACCTCAACAGTATTGGCATCCACAAAACGGCCAAAGCCTTCAATACGGGTGATGCCGTTATTACCCAGCACCCTGTCATAAGAACCATGGATACGTTCAATGTAAGCCTCACGGCTATCTACCAACGTCTTCCAATTGAACTCATTCAAGGTCAGATCAAAACCATAATCTGGCGCATAGAGCTTAATAGCCTCGGCGACTTGGGCACCAAACCACATGGCTTTTTTAGGTACACAACCTACGTTCACGCAGGTACCACCTATTTTATTGGCTTCAATTAGCGCCACCTTAGCGCCATGACTGGCCGCGCGGTTGGCCGAGGCGATACCACCGCTGCCACCGCCTATACAGATATAGTCGAATTCTTGCATATGCTTTGCTCTTATCCCAGATTCAGCAATTCTGCCAAATTGCCATTCAATTGTCAGAAATGAATAGACAGGTTAAACCGGTATTTGCTTGCAAAGCAGGCTAGGATTGAGTGATAAGCGAGCAATTTGATCTTGCGCAAAAATCATGCATCTTTAGCTTGATGAACCCCTCTGGTGACCCTATTTTTTATCTGCAATCACAAACAAACTGGAGGTGTATATGAGCTTTTTCCCAAGTCTGTTCGGCCACCAGAAACCTGAGACAGTGACCTCTCTGCGCAGCCGTTTAGATAATGTATTTGACGACTTTTTTAAGGACTGGCCACAAGCCTCTGATGCTAAGTGGCTAAGGCCTGCCGTCGATATTGCTGAGACCAAAGAAGCGCTGGAAGTCAAAGTTGATTTACCTGATATGAATCGGGAAGACATTCAGCTTGAATTACATGGTGACCAACTCCTGATTCAAGGTGAAAAGCAGTTCAAAAAAGAAGATAAGGATGACAAAGGCTATCACTTGATGGAGCGAGCTTACGGTTCCTTCCGAAGAGTCATTCCATTGCCGTTTACCCTGAGTGACAGCAGTGAGGTGAAAGCCAGCTATGACAAAGGCGTGCTGACCGTGTTGTTACCAAAACCGGCAGGTGAACAAATTAACAGCAAGCGCATCGACATTAAGTAAATGTGAAAAGCGAAAAGCAGGCGCTCCTCGCGCCTGTTTTTTTATCTGGGGGCTTGAGTTCTGGTCAGCCAACCTTATCTTGTCAATATTCAATGCAAACAGGATCCTTCCATGAGCGACACGCTTCTACCGGTATTTTCAGCCATCAAACCCAGCGAAATTCAGCCACGGGTCGAACAAGCCATTGCCCATTGTAAGGCCGAGATCGAACGCTTAGTTACCCAGCCTCATTTTACTTGGGACAACTTGGTCGCGCCGCTGGATGAGGCGGACGATAAGCTGAGCCGTTACTGGTCACCGGTGTCCCATATGAATTCGGTGGTAAGCAATGATGAACTGCGCGAAGCTCATGACGCCTGTTTGCCACTTTTGTCTGATTACGGCACCTGGGTAGGTCAGCATGAAGGCCTATACCGCGCTTATAAAGCCATTCGTGAGGGCGAGGAGTATCCACAGCTAACGGATGCCCAACGCAAAGTGATTGATAACGCGCTGCGCGACTTCGAGTTATCAGGTATCGCGTTGCCCAAGGACAAACAACAACGTTTTGCCGAAATTCAAAGCCGTTTGTCTGATTTATCCAGCAAATTCAGCAATAACCTGATGGATGCCACGCTGGGTTGGACCAAACATATTCTAAACCAGGACGAGCTCGCCGGCTTACCTGAATCTGCCTTGGAAGCGGCGGCGCAGGCTGCCAAACAAAAAGATTTGCAGGGCTGGTTATTTACCCTGGATATTCCCAGCTACTTGCCTGTGATGATGTATGCTGATAACCGCGAACTGCGCGAAGAAATGTATTTGGCCTACAGCACCCGCGCTTCCGACCAGGGCCCCAATGCTGGTAAATGGGACAACAGCGCCATTATGGAAGAAACCCTGACCCTGCGTCAGGAACTCGCACAGTTGCTGGGTTTTGATACCTATGCCCAGCGCTCACTTGCCACAAAAATGGCCGAGTCCACCGAGCAGGTTATCGGCTTTTTAGACGACCTGGCCAGACGTTCTAAGCCCCAGGCACAGGCTGACCTGGCCGAATTACGCGAGTTCGCTCAGGAAGCCTATGGTATCAACCATCTGGAAGCCTGGGATCTGGCCTATTACAGCGAAAAGCTCAAAGAAGACAGATACGCCATATCCGATGAACAATTGCGCCCTTATTTCCCAGAGCACAAAGTGGTCAGCGGCTTATTTGAAGTGGTCAAACGTTTGTACGGTCTGCATATTGCCCAGCGCGATGGGGTGGACGTCTGGCATAAAGACGTGCGCTTCTTTGATATCTTCGACAAGAACAACGAACTGCGCGGCAGTTTCTATCTGGATCTGTATGCGCGGGCGCACAAGCGTGGCGGTGCCTGGATGGATGTCTGTTTAGACAGACGCTTGCTGGACGGCGGCGAAGTGCAAAACCCGGTGGCTTACCTGACTTGCAACTTCAATGGTCCGGTGGGGGATAAACCAGCGTTATTTACCCATGATGAAGTAGTTACCCTATTCCATGAGTTCGGCCATGGTATTCACCATATGCTGACCAAAGTGGCAGCCAGTGGCGTTGCCGGAATCAACGGTGTACCTTGGGATGCGGTAGAGCTGCCCAGCCAGTTTCTGGAAAACTGGTGCTGGGAAGAAGAAGCGCTGAGCTTTATCTCCGGTCACTATCAAAGCGGTGAGCCGCTGCCCAAGGAATTGCTGGATAAAATGCTGGCAGCCCGTAACTTCCAGTCTGCCATGCAGATGGTCAGGCAGTTGGAATTCAGCCTGTTTGACTTCCACTTACATCAGGATTATCAGCCAGGGCAAAGCGGTCAGGTGCAACAAGTGCTGGACCGAGTGCGTCAGCAGGTGTCTGTGGTGATCCCGCCCAGCTTTAACCGCTTCCAGCACAGTTTCGGCCATATCTTTGCCGGCGGCTATGCGGCAGGCTATTACAGCTACAAGTGGGCAGAAGTGCTGTCAGCCGATGCCTTCTCGCGTTTTGAAGAAGAAGGCATATTTAACCCCCGCACCGGCGAAGACTTCCTCACCCATATTCTGGAAATGGGCGGCAGCAAAGAGCCGATGGAGCTGTTTGTGGCATTCCGTGGCCGAGAGCCGCAAGTAGATGCCTTGCTGCGCCATAGCGGTATCGGCAGTTAATCAGTTAAACCTGGTTGGCAGCATGCTGGTCATCCGGCCTGGCTGCCAACTGCATGCAACTTATTAGTTCAAAGCCTACTCCTACTACTAGAGGCCCTTATGGAATTTCAAGGTGAAACATTCGAGGCGCTCTATCAGCGCGCCTGCGAGCGCAAAGGCGGAGAGCAAGCCCTTGAGGCTATGTTGGGCAAGCCTAAGTCTGCTGATGAACTTAGCGCAGTCAGTGATGATCGCTTCTTAGCTGAATTCAGCAAAAAGATCTTTCAATCCGGCTTCGTGTGGCGCGTGGTGGAGCAAAAGTGGCCGGCCTTTGAGGAGTGCTTCTTCGGTTTTGATATCGACAAAGTTCTGCTGATGCCGGATGAAATGCTGGAGCGTAAAGCCGCCAATCCCGAGATCATCCGTAACTTCAATAAAGTGAAAACCATTCGCGACAATGCCCTAATGATAGATGCGGTGCGCAAGCAGCATGGCAGTTTTGGTAACTTTGTCACCGACTGGCCAGGCGAAGATATTATCGGCCTGTGGGAATATCTGAAAAAACACGGCGCTCGTTTGGGTGGCAATACCGGCCCATACGCCCTGCGTTTTATCGGTAAAGACACCTTCCTGTTAAGCCAGGATGTGGAAAGCTATCTACGTGCACACAAGCTTATCGACGGCGGTCTCACCAGTAAACGCAACCTGGCGATCATTCAGAACTATTTTAACCAGTTGGCAAAGCAAAGTGGTCGTTCGTTGCAGGAGCTTAGCCGGATTATTGCCTTTAGCTCCGGGGATAATAATCTGGTGAGTTAAGACTAAATTGCCATTCTCTTTGTTTCTGAGTAATTTAGAAAAATAAGGAGATATTATGAAAACAATTTACTTAATCATTTTTTTAGTCTTCACAACATCCTGTGCAAATAAACAATCTGGCACTACACCTCCCCCAAACAGCAATCTAATCGCTACAAACATTGTTTTACAGCCGATTAAAATCACCGAAGCCGATTCATTAGAAAAGGTTAAAGCAGAATGCACTGTAATTGACACACTGAATCACTCGCTGAAATCAAACTCAGAAGATTACAATTTGAATTTCATTGTTAGTGATGGTGTAAGCAATCCACTTACCAAGGAATGGACCGTTGATATCAAAATAACTGAACTGGTCTCGCATCAATGGAAATTTATGTCTATCCGACCTAGTTCTGTCGCGACTTTTGAAATAAGTTTGCACCGACAAGGGGAAAGTTCTCGCAACGTAGTAAAAACAATTGGGTCGGGGGTTGCATTAGGGGCTTGTGATAGATTGGAAAAAATTGCAACTGCTGCTGGTATATTTACTAATAAGTGGATTGCCAAGCAAATCTAAAAACTCATTGTATGAAGAAAGTTGTACTTGGCAGACGTCGATGGTCAAATTGAACCTCAGTTAATTTTCCTCATAAAAATACTAATCAGTCGGAAAATAAGGCTTAAATACACTGCCAGACTGGTATATTTAAGCCAATCTATTATAGATAGAGATCAATAATTTCTGTACTCCAGAGTTCTTCTTTGGAGTCTTGACCTTCTAATTCCACCTTTTTATCACGCAAAAAAGCCGTCGCTTCTTCCCCTCCGATATCACCAATAGACTTCAAAGCCATAGCGCGGTCTGTCCACGTTTTAGCAGACTTGGACAAATCTTTCAGCAGTAAAAGTGATGCCTGATCCTTGAGTATCCCTAGAGAGGAAATAGCTGCCATTCTGACGTACTCATCGTCAGATTTGGTTAGGTCTCGTAAATAAGTTGCGGCCTTAATATTGTTACTGAAACCCAGCTCATAAACATCCAGATAACTGAGTTCCTTATTTGCTCGATTAGACAGCCTAGCAATTAAGGCCAAAACTTCATTGTCCGACAGCTTAGCAGCATAGAGGTTTGCAGTTAATTTTGCAGAAAACTCTTTAATCAACAGTTCCAAAGGTTCGTTCAGGGTAGGATTGATAATTTCATCAAATGACCAAACTGGTACTTTTCCTCTTTTGATGAAAACCGCAACTCTCTCCTTCTGACCATTATTGACAATGTCAGCACTGAGCATAGTCAATGTTATGAATGGCGTATAAGCATTGGTACGATGGTTCTTCATCACAAGCTTATTAATATTCACATCTGCATTTTCAGACTCTGCAAGCTTGATATCTATGCCCCTTGCTTGAATTTCCCTGATGGTGTGGTCTTTTATAAACTGGATGGAATCAAATTGTTTTCCATCAAGAACAAGATCAGCCTTGAGTACACCGGTTGAAAAAGAGGATGCCGACTCACGCTTATCTGCAAATGAAAGTTCTAAAGGTGACTTAACGTTGACCGCCTGGTAAGGCATATTAGATTGGCTTGGACTTTTTACTACATAACTGGATGGTGCACATCCAACGGACAACAGTACAAAAGCGGAAATCGACAGTATCTTATTTATTTTTATCATAATACTTCCCTGATGGTTTCAATTGGAAAAGAAACTATAACTTAACTATGTCACCTTTTAATGCAACACCCGCCACAAAAGTACCGGCACCACATTCAAACTGTTCGGCACTGGCGTATTCCTGATGCTTGTAGTTAGACTTAATGTTAACCACGGCATTCATGCCTTCCTTCTTGGCTCTTTCCTGCAGTACTTTTAATGCTGACAACAAGACCCATTCACAGGCTTCTTTATCCGACTTGTTAAAGGCATTGGTTTTACGACTGGTGGTCACTTCGCCCCAGGTTTCCTTAATGGCGCTGTGTTGCTGACCGGCAAAATACACGGGTACATCCAGCAACACTTCCTTGGCTTTGCCTGAAGACAAGAAGGGTTCCAGGTCAAACCTGACTCTGTCATCCCTGGCCTGAGCAGCGAAGGAACTGGTTAACGCCGCAACAGCAGCAATATATGCGATTTTTTTCATGGTTATCTTCCTCTTTGATTTGTCCATAACACCTTGGCCAGGGCGATGCCGGCATTAAGCTGATGTTGTTCTTCCAATAGTGGGCTGGCGACATTTTGATTGTGGGTCAGATTACTGTACTTAACATAAGCGCCCAGCCACCAGTCCTGATGACGCCAGGTTAACCCCAAGGATGCGCCAGTGCCCATTAGCCCAGAGCTAGCACTAAAGGTTGGCCGGTCAGCAAGACTATATTGTGGTGCCACATCGTAGTAGTACCCCTGATGTCTATGGTCCGCATAACTGAGGCTGGCCTGCGCTGTCAGTACCAACCTGCCAGGTAAAAATTCCGACGCCAGGCTCTTTTCCCAGGTTAGGGCCATATCCCCCACCCAGCCCACATTCTGCAGTTTCCAATCTGAAATCGCCACAGCCTTATGCAACCGCCAGCTTAACTGCCATTCGGGATGAATTTGATATTCCAACTGTGGCCCTGCTCTGCCGACCCAGCCAAGCTCGGGCATACCTTGGCGCCGCTCGGCCTCCTTGACGGGCAAAGCTCCAGAGGCAGTCAACGACAATCGCCAATCCGCATTTTTCAGTAAGGTGCTGGTGACGGCTTCCTTATCCAGTGTTAGCCGCTCATCGCGGTAATAGATATAGGGAAAGGGCAAGACAAAGTTATAGTCTTCGGAGGAGCCAGCATACTTAGGTAACTGCCCGGCCACGGCCCCGACACCGACTTCCAGCACATAGTCAGACTCAGTGCTGTTTGCCGCAACGGCAACAAACATTAAGCAAGCAGTAAACAGCTTACGCATCAGTTCGCCCAGCGACGGAAAATCAGTGAGGTATTAATACCACCAAAGGCAAAGTTGTTGGACATCACCCATTCCACATCCATATTCCGACCACCCTGGCGAATATAATCCAGCTCGGCGCAACGTGGGTCGATGTTGTCCAGATTAATGGTGGGGGCAAACCAACCTTTGTTCATCATCTGGATACTGGCCCAGGCTTCAATGCCGCCACAGGCCCCCAGGGTATGGCCCAAATAGCTTTTCAGTGAACTAATCGGCACAGCGCAACCCAGCGCCTGAAGAGTGGCCACAGACTCGGCAATATCCCCGGCTTCGGTGGCGGTGCCATGGCCGTTCACATAACCAATCTGAGCTCCATCAATACCGGCGTCGTCCAGAGCCAGTTGCATCGCCCTGCACATGGTCTCGCTGGTTGGCTGAGTAACATGCAAACCATCTGAGTTGGTGCCAAAACCCACCAGTTCCGCATAAATGCTCGCCCCTCTGGCTCTGGCGTGCTCTAACTCTTCCAGAATCAGGGTGCCGGCCCCTTCACCAATGACCAGGCCGTCACGTTGAGCGTCATAAGGACGGGGGGTTAGTTCCGGGCTGTCATTACGGGTACTGGTGGCATACAAAGTATCAAACACCGCCGCCTCACTGACACATAGTTCTTCAGCACCGCCAGCGATCATGACTTTCTGCTTGCCGTATTTAATCGCCTCAAACGCATAACCTATGCCTTGGGAGGCTGAGGTACAGGCAGAGCTGGTGGTAATCACCCGGCCCTTGGCGGCAAAGTAGACCGCCAGATTCACCGCCGTGGTATGTGCCATCATTTGAATGTAACTGGTGGCCGTCACACCGGTCATATCGCCACAAGACAGCAAGTTGCCAAAGGCCGGAATCGGTGAGGTTGAACCAGTGGACGAGCCATAGGCAATGCCGGTACTACCGTCACTCAGCACTGCTTCACCGAGCAACCCTGCCTGTTGCAAGGCTTGTTCGGTGGCTGCGGTGGCCATTAGTGCGACGCGCCCCATGGCGCGAATTTTCTTACGCTGAAAATGCGCTGGACGGGAAAACTCGACGGGTGCCGCCAGTTTAGTTGCCAGCTCACCCACCGTCTGCCAGTCGGGCATCAGCTTAACGGCATTACGTTCCAGGCGCAGTGCCTGTTCAAAATCTTGCCAGTCATTACCCAGTGCCGTAATGGCCGACATACCAGTGACAACCACACGCTTCATCAGCTTAATCCACCATCAACGGCAAACACCTGGCGGGTGATATAGCCGGCATCATCACTAAACAAAAAATTCACCATGGCTGCCACTTCGTCCACCTTGCCCATGCGGCGCAAGGGAATATGTTGCATCAACTGCTCCTGAGGTAAATCAGCAACCATTTCGGTTTCGATAAGTCCGGGCGCCACGGCGTTACAGGTAATCTTGCGTTTGGCTAGCTCCAGCGCCAGCGATTTGGTAGCGCCAATCAAACCGGCTTTGGATGCACTGTAATTGACCTGACCACGGTTACCCAACAGCCCAGACACCGAAGTAACTGTCACAATGCGGCCACCTTGTCTGGCCTGTACCATAGGCATAATCAGGGGGTGCAGCACATTATAAAAACCGTCCAGGTTGGTACGCAGCACCAGATCCCAGTCATCGCCAGACATGGCCGGAAAGGCATTGTCGCGGGTAATGCCGGCATTACAGACCACACCATAGAAAGCCCCTTGTTCGGCCACTTCCGCTTCTAACACGCTGGCGGTCTGCTGCCGGTCACAGGCATCAAATTGCAGCAATCTGGGCGCGGGAGCAAAGGCCGCAATCTCGCTTTGTACGCTTTGCACCTTTGACAGACTGCCCCGGTAATGTAAGCACACCTCAAACCCGGCCTTGGCTAGCCTGATAGCAATAGCACCACCCAGACCACCGCTGGCACCGGTGACCAGTACTCGTTTATTCATTTGTTTTTCCACTGGCTTCTCTCACATACTGACTGGCATTCTCAGGCTGAAATACATTAATTTTGGCCTGGGCCAATACCATCCCTGCGGCTTCAATGCGGCAATCAAATACCCCCAAACCGGATGCCTCCCTGTGTAACTGCTCAACACTGACCAACAGCTCGGTGCCATTGGCAAAATGGCTATGCAGACACTCGTACTTACGGCTGCCCAATAAAAAACCCACGCTGATGGGTTCACCCGCATCTCTGGCCTGCGCACCGGCAAATGCCGCGATAGTCTGCGCCATATACTCCATTCCCACATGGGCAGGTACGCCATTTAGTGCTGAGTCGAAAAAATTAACCTGTGGGTGAATACAGACCCTGCACTTAGCATGCTGCTCATCATACGCGACCATGGCATCTATCAATACCATTGGGGGTCTGTGAGGAATAAGATCTTCTATCTGATACATCGGCTCACTCTCTTGCCAACAACAGTGCAACGTTACTGCCGCCGAAGGCAAACGAATTGGATAAACAATAGTTAAGCGATTCAACCTGTATGATGCTTTGCAGCAGATTGATGGGCGCCAGTGTCGGGTCGCTTAGCCCGTTATGCTGGTTGGCCGGCAACCAGGCTTCAGCTTGGTTCATTAGCAGCCAACAGATACCCGCTTCAATTGCCCCCGCCGCACCCAAGGTATGACCGGTAAGCGCCTTGGTTGAACTGCAAGGCACTTGTGAGCAAAGCCGATTAACCGCCTTTGACTCCATCTCATCATTAAGCGGTGTACCTGTGCCATGCAGATTCAAATAGCCCAGTGAGGATGCCTCAACCCCGGCCATATCCAACGCTTTGTGCATAGCCTGATAGGCACCTGTGCCTTCTGGGTGCGGGGCAGAGATATGGTAAGCGTCGGCACTTTCGCCAAAACCGGCCAGACGAATCCCGTTGTTGCCTTTTTGCATCACAAACAAGGCAGCCCCCTCACCGATATTGATACCATCCCGCGCTTTGCCGAACGGCTGACACACTCCCGCGGATACCGATTCCAGCGCGGCAAAACCATTTAGAGTTAGCTTACATAAGCTGTCTACGCCGCCGGTAATCACCACATCTGCCATATCAGCGTCGAGCAGCAGCCGGGCACTAATCAAGGCTTTAGCTGACGATGAGCAAGCAGTGGAAATACAATACGCAGGGCCGGTGGCCCCACTCAGGCTGGCGATAAAGCTTGCCGGTGCATGCATTTCCTGGGTGGTATAGTGGTAAGTGGCGGGTAAACGCCCTTCTGCATCCAGTTGCGCCAGCGCCTGCTCACCTTCGGCAATACCAGAGGTGCTGGTACCCAAAATAACCGCCAATCGATGCGGCGCACAGTTCAGCTTTTTAATCACTTCGGCAATTTGCTGATATGCCGCGAAAGCTAGTTGGTTAGTGCGGCTTTGATACTCTACAGGGAAGTCTGTCATATCGGGCAAGGGGGAATTTACCGCCCCTACCATCACCTGGCGTTGCGGCAAAAGATCCTGGCGTGCAGACAGAAACTGACCTCCCCTGAGGCAGTTACTCAGCACGTCCTGACCGTTATTGCCCAGCGCACAGACTATGCCCAGGCTGACTAAACTACTCATGCAGTTGCCATTGCTCCAAAAGCCGAATCTCTATTTGATACTTGTCGCGTAAATGTACGAAGCGGCGAATTTTGCCTTCACTGGTTAATCGAAACAAGCTTTCGTCCGCTAGCTTTACCACCCGCTCTGCACCAGCCTGCTCAAGCCGGGCTTCACCCTGCAAGCCCTTACTCACCAATGACACTGGCCAGGCGGACAGTTGGTAATAAGCCAGGATTTTGCCAATATCAAAGCCCGGCATAGGCAGATTTTGCTGGATTTGGTACCCCTGCTGCGCATGCCAACTCAAATCAAACAAACTCACGCCACTTGGCGCCAGGCCGCTCATTTGCAGCCTCTGACCATCATACTCGGTTTGTAGCAGCAGGCTGTGTGAACCTTCGGCCGAAGTGACCTGCAACTGCTCCAGTCGTCCTTCACCAATCAGATTATCGGGCGGCGGTTGCAGGACATAGTTGGTATTGTCGGTTAACACCACATGCCGGGTCACCTGTCCCGCACAAGCGCATAAAGCCAATACCAGAAGGATTATTAGGCTGCGCATATCTGGGCCAGGGTATTGAGACGCCGCTTGGCGTCAGATACAAAAGGATTTTTGCCATCCCAGGCATAGCCGGCTAGCACCGAACAAACCATGCGCTTAATCCCAGGATCGGGGGCTGGGTAAAAAATGATGTCCTGCAATCGGGTGTCATACCACCCCCCAACAAATTCCTTAAAGCAACCGATACCACTTCGCAGCGGGTCGCTGAATTCGGTTTGCCAGTCCACCGGCTGTCCTGCCAGCTGTTTTACCACCAAGGGCACGGCCAAATTGGCGGATTGCAATGCAATGGTCACGCCCGAGGAAAACACCGGGTCAAGGAACTCGCCAGCATTGCCAAGCAAGGCATAGCCGTCACCAAAAAGCTGTCTGACATTGGCGGAATAACCCATAATAGTGCGCAACGGCTGCACCACTTCAGCATCAATCAACAATTGGTGCAGCTCAGGCGTTTGCTTGATGAAATGCCACAGCATAGCCTCATCGTCCAAGTCTCCGGCCTGCTGATAATGTTGCTCAAGACCCACTACCCCTAAACTACTGGTTCCATCAGAAAAGGGGATCAACCAAAACCAGATATCCTGCTTTTGCGGATGCACGGTAATCAGGATCTTATTGCGGTCAAAATGCGCAGGAGCATGATCGCGCACATGGGTAAAGACCGCCTTACGCACCGGAAAGTCCGACGGACTTTCAAGGTCAAGTAATCTTGGCAATACCCGGCCGAAACCGCTGGCATCCAAAACAAAACGGCAGCTCAGCTGATACTGTTGTTGCTCGTTTAAATCATCTACCGTCAGGGTCATTGCCCCGGCTTGGCCACATACGTCCAGCAACTGGTGCCGATATCGAATCTGGGCACCTTTGTTGGCAGCACCATCAGCCAGCAACTTGTCAAACTCAGCACGTTTTACCTGAAAGGTGGTGCCCGGACCTTCGGAATATTTGTCACTGAAATCGAACACTGTGTATTGGCCGTCTTTCAAAAAGGCCGCGCCGTTTTTTAACTGAAAACCATGCTGATTAACTGCCTCTACCAATCCGGCCTTATCCAAAAAGGCCATGCTTTGTGGCAATAAGCTCTCACCTATGGAGAAACGCGGAAACTGTTCTTTTTCCAGCACAATGACCGACAGCCCCTGGTCTACCAACATTGCCGCTGCACAAGCGCCAGCTGGCCCCGCTCCAATTACCACGACATCACAAAGGTTCATTTATATTCCTTATCCAGGCTGCTGGTAACAGCCGACAAACCAGCCAGCCCAGGCTGAGCCCGACCAGCAACGTAAAACCAAATTGATAGATGGCCGGTGTCTGACTGAACACCATCATGCCAAATGCCAGCATGGAGGTTAGTGACGACATCAACAGCGCTTGCCTGACGTGACCGCTGTCCCCATGCTCAGTAATAAATACCAGGTAATCCACCAGCAAGGCGACTATCAGGACGCAGGCCAGTAAATTAAACAAGCTGGCATAGCCTAACCACCGCTGCCCAATAATAAGCGCATTGCCGGTCACCAATGCACAGATGCCAACCATTAGTGCACCTCTTTTGACGCCATAACGCCAGGACAGCAATAGCCCTATACACAGCAAGGCCGCCAGCAAAAATTCCATCAGATACAGGCGTAACTGCTTAAGTGACGCGCTAATCAGTGCGGGTTCATCATGCAATTGCAGCGGGAAATCCAGTTTCTGATTGACCGCCTCAAGTTGCTGCTTATCCAATGACCCTGCAAAGCGCAGTACCCCTGTCCAATGATGGCCGTTATGCAACACCGGTGGGTAAGCGCGGCGCAGCGCTTCGGGTAACAAGGCCAGGGTCAGCCCAGCATCCGGGGCATCCAGTAATTGCTGCAATGCGCCTTCCTGCCAGTATGAAGAGATATCATCAAGCTGCCCCTGCACCAGGCCTTCACGCAGCCAACTGGCATTTTGACTTTGTTGGGCCATGGAAGGCAGCCATTGGTCCAGCCCACTTAGCGCCTGAGGATCCAACCCCACCGCACTGAAGGCATGACGGATGGCGGCAAAACGTTGCAACAACTGCTCCTCATTGTCAGCTTCAACACTTAGTAATCGCGGGTATTGCGTATAACCACTCAGACTCGCAACCTGCTGCTCGTTTTGCAAAAGCCAAGCTGGTGAACTGTTAAATAAACGCACATCATCAGCAAAACGCAGTTGCCAAGCGCCACTTATAGCAGCCACTAGCATCAACGCCAGCAATGACCGACAGGCGAGTGCTGAGCCTGGTTTGCTCTTTGCCGTTTGGGGCGGGAAGTGAAGAGGTAGCCAGGCTAGCAGTAACAAAGCCGTGAGCAGGGCAAACGCCAACCCGGCCGCCACAAAGACGCCAACTTGTTTAAGCAAGTCGATGGGCAATAGTGTCAGCAGTAAATAGCTAATGGCCGTGGTTACGGCACTGGTTAACAATGCCGGGGTAAGGTGCTTGACCAGGGCGCGTCCTCGCTCCCCGGTGTAGCGGGCCAAGCACAACAAATGATAGGCATAGTCCACCGCGATCCCTATCAGGCTTACGGCAAACACCAGGGCTAAAAGCTGAACCTGCTGAAAAACCAGCAACAGCGCTGCAAACCCTGCCAGCAGCGAGCTGCCAATCAAAACAGTTGTGAGCAACAACGGCGTGATGCGACGAAACATCAGCAGCGTTAGCAGCACTACACCCAGCAATGACATGCCACCGAACAGCTGCATTTCAAAACTGGCGCGACTGCTTGCCACAGCAGTGTGAAACAGCATGCCACTGCGCAGCACCTGGGTATCAGCAGGCAAGTTAGTTAGCAATACGTCTAGTTGCTCCACTAACCACGGAGCTTGTTTTACGTTTAGTGCCTGCTCGTCCAGTTGCAGAAACAGGCCGTAATATCGCTGCTCACCTTGCAGGTACCAGTATTCACCGTCCTGGCGCCACTTTCCCTGCACCCGGGGAAACCAGTCGACTAGATTCAATAAAGGGGCAGAGCCAATAGTCAGTCCCACCAGAGGGTTACCTGGCTGACTTAACACAGTGAAATAACGCTCGACTATGTAATCGTAGTTATCATTAAGCCGGGCATGCTCTGCCTCAGCGGAAAGTAACGACAAAGGAAAGCGGCCAAAAACATTCACCAAGGTGGCGATATCCAACCCTTTGGATGGGTCCGTTGCACTGCCGCTAACCCCTTCCAACCCGGCGATTTTGTCCCGGAGTATGGGTAACGCCCTGGTCAGGGTCTGACTGTCGCTGTGACTGAGCAACAACAGTGCCTGTTGCTGATACTGACCGGCCACCTGCTGCATCAGGGGATCAACACTGCCAGATGGCAGCAACTGTCTGAGATCAGCGCGAAACTCAGTGCGTGGCAGTGTCAGGCTCAGGCTTACCAGCATCAGCAGTAAAACCACTCCCCAGCACATTGGCCAGCGCCAATTGTTCACTGCAATAGCTCCGGCTCAGATTCAGGCATAGGTGCCAAGACGATACTTGCCTGGGTACCGTTGGTTTCAAATAATCGAATCTGCTGCTGGGTGTCAGACAAGCGGCAAAGTTCAAACTGGCTGAACAAATCGCGCAAAAACGGCTGTTTGGGTGTCATAGTGACGCACTCTTCCTGCCAGGTCAGATCAAACACCTGTTGCCAGCGTTGTACATCACCGCTAAACAAAATCAGTAGCACCTGCGAAACCTGGCCATCACTGGTCAGTACCTGCGGGTTTCCTTGCGCATCCTCTTCCGCCACCCCTTGTTCGTCGATCAGCAGCTTATTATTCAGTGGCGCTTGGGTATGCCAAATCAGCTGTTTTTTGTCAGGATCGTAAGCAAATAACCCACGTGAAACAAAAGGACGTTTAAGCTGGGGCAACTGTTTTTCCTGCACAAAGGTGCCTTGCTGCAACGCTCCCAGCCAGGTCGGTGCATCCTGAGGTTCGGCATTTAGTGAAAACGCAGCCAGCATCAGCAGTATTATGGATTTCATAAGGCCGCCAACTTATCCAACAGAACTTGTGGGCTGGCAAACTGCATCTCGCCGCTTTGCTTACATACCGCGACTTGAATAGTCGATGCTTTGGTCAGCTTTTTACCTGTGGCTTCATCCCGGATCAGATAGGCAATTTTCAATCTGTTCTCATACTCAAGCAGATTTGCCTCAATGCGTATCTTATCTGTCATGCGGGCGGAACCCACGTACTTAATGTGCATGTCAACAATGGGCCAGACATAACCCGAGGCTTCCATATCCGGATAGTCATAATTGAACTTACGTAACAGTTCACATCTGGCCAGTTCCAGATACTTTACGTAGTGCCCATGCCACACCACGTGCATGGCATCTACGTCGAAAAAGGGTACCTCGACCACCAGACTGGCACTTGGAAGACTATGCATACAATGTCCATGTTTGTTGCTGAATTTGAGTTATCAGGTCGCGAAGTTCATGCTCCAGCGGCCTGTCCTCAGTCAGTAGTGGAAACTGTGCACCTATGGCATCGGCAAATTGGCGCACCGAGCTGGTTAGGGTCGTGTCGTCTAATTGCCCTTGAGCCTGACGTAACTTAAGCCCCTGCCAACTGGCCAGTAACACCGCAGCAGCCACTTGCTCGGTAAGCTGCAACACACGTAAACAGTCTCTGGCAGCAATAGTCCCCATACTAACCTTATCCTGATTGTGGCATTCAGTTGAACGTGAAAACACACTGGCTGGCATGGTTTGCTTTAAGGCCTCGGCGGTCCAGGCCGACACCCCAATCTGCACCGCTTTAAAGCCATGGTTAATGCTGGCCCGCTCGCCACTTGCCCCTGACAGGTTAGCTGGCAAGCCGTTGTTAAACTTAGTGTCCATCAACAAGGCCATTTGCCTGTCCATTAAATCGGCCAGGTTAGCCACACAGTTTTTCAGGGTATCCATGGCCAGGGCAATGTGGCCACCGTAGAAATGCCCGCCATGCAGCACATGCTCGCCTATCCCATCTATGATGGGATTGTCATTGGCGCTGTTCAGTTCATTTTCAATCAGGCCGCGAAGCCAGGGCAAGGTATCTTCCAACACGCCAATAACATGGGGGGCACAGCGGATGGAGTACCTGTCCTGCAAGCGCTTGGAATTGCGCGGATGCTCATGGTGATTGAGATCTTCACGAATACGCTGTGCTACCCGGTTCTGCCCCTGATGAGGCTTTACGCTAAACAAGATATCGTCGAAATGGTGGCTGTTGCCTTTCAGGGCCAGACAACAGATGGCCGTAATACGGCTGCTCAGTTCGCTTAGGTAACTGGCGCGCTGAAAAGCAAGGCAGGCCAGGCCGGTCATAACCGCTGTGCCATTCATAATGGCCAGGCCTTCTTTGGGGCGTAAGGTCAGCTTATTTAGGCCCGCCGCCTTGAGCGCTTGTTCGGCGTCTTGCAGCTCACCTTGCCACATTACCTTGCGCTCACCACAGAGCGTAGCCGCCAGATAAGACAGGGGGGTCAGGTCGCCACTGGCTCCCACCGAGCCTTCCTGTGGGATCTGTGGCACGATATCCAAATTAATAAAGGCGCTCAGTTGCCTAAGCAAAGCCCAGCTCACGCCCGAATAGCCCTGGGTTAACGAACAAAGGCGTGCCGCCATAATGGCGCGTCCTTGCTGCACAGAGAAATACTCCCCCAACCCACAACCGTGAAAACGGGTTAAATGCAGCGGCAACTCCGCGGCCAGATGAGAAGGAATACCGACAGTACAGGAGTCACCGTAACCTGTGGTTACCCCATAAATTTCGCCGTCTTCGCGAAGCAATTTATCCAAAAAGGCCACGCCGGCATCAATACGCTGGCAAAACCCGGCATCCTCACTTAATTCGACACCGGCGCCAGCGGCAATAGCGACCACCTGTTCAATACTGATACGCTCTGCACCGAACACCACTTGTGCTGCTTGTTTACTCATTTGCCGGATTGCCCCTTGTCCTGTGGCGATAACTGCCAGAAATCAAAAAAATTAAACCATTGCATGGGATATAGCTTCGCTACCTCGGCCAGACGCTGTGCGTAACGACCACACCAGAATACCAGTTGCTGCTGACGTTCTTTTCGCACCAGCGCCAACTTAGGTTCGGCAAAGTCTTCAAAAATGATTCTAAAACCTTCGCCATCACGCATACAGAAAAGCTGCAGCACTGGGCATTCCAGTAAACTGGCGAGTATCACTGGCCCCTGAGAGAACGCCGCAGGTTCGCCCAGAAAAGGCACATTACAGGTACGACCGGGATTATCGACTGGGGTGCGATCCCCCATAATCACTACGAACTCACCTTGCTCCACTCGCTCTTTGAGCATGATAGCGATGTCCGGCCCCAGTTGGGTGACCTGAATCAAGTTAAGCTCTACATCCTGATTCAGCGACTTTAGCAATTGGTTGAAAAACGGTGCGTGTGCAGTAAAGACTAAGACGTTAATGCGCACCGGATACTGGCTTTGCCCTAATGCACGACACACTTCCAGGTTGCCCAGATGCGAGCCGATAAACACCGCCCCTTGTTTTTGCGCCAGTAATCGTTCGAAACGGTTATAGCCTTCATAGCTGACCTGTTCGATACGAATGTTTCCCATCCATACGTCAATCTTATCCAGAATGGCCTGAGCAAAACTCAGAAAGTGCTTAAAACTCGCCCAGTTGCCGGGGTAGCTTGTTAACGCCGGGCTACCTTGCTGATACACCCGCCGCAGGAAGGCTTTGGAAGCCCGCCGAGCCTGACCGCCGGTGATAAAAAAATACAAAATAACCGGATAAACCACCAGGCTTAACACGCCGCGTCCAGCCAATCGGTACAGCCACAAACAGAATGCCAGCCCCCAGGCGCTGCCTCGTTCCTTGTGTTGATACCAGGGAGTGCGGGTCATAACGAGTACTTCCTGGCCAGTAACACCGGCAGTCGCACCAACATGCCGAAAAACAGCCGGGTGTGCAGCCAGGAAATCCGCACATTGTCTTTAAACGGCTGGAAATGCGACAACCCATCTTGAGGGTAATGCACAGGCGTGACAACAAAGTAGCTGGGTGTACCTAGCCAATAAAGCCGTACCAGAATCTCAATATCGAAATCCATACGTTTACCCAGGCGCTGTTTTCCCATCAGGCTTTGGCAAGCAGTCAGTGGATAAACCCGTAAGCCACACATGGCATCCTCAATAGCAAAAGACAGGGTTTCCACCCACACCCAAAAATGCGTGATGTAACGACCGTACTTACGCCCTTTGGGAATACTGTCGTCATACTCGGGTTTGCCGCTTATAACCGCATTTGGATACTGTCTGGCTTTAGCCAGCAGTTCAGGGATGCTGGCCAGGTCGTGCTGGCCATCCGCGTCAACTTGCAGGGCATGGGTATAGCCCTGTCTAATCGCTTCTTGCATACCGGACATCACCGCGCCGCCTTTGCCCTGATTGTGCTCATGGCGCACCAGCGTAATGCGACTGTCCTGCGCCAACGCCCGCATGGCGGCTGACGCTTCTGGTCCACTGGCGTCATCCACCAGTATCACGGGCAGATGCAGGGCAAACAGCCGTTCGGTAATAGTCCCCAGCTTGGTATGGTGGTTATAGGAAGGGATCAGGGCACAGAGTTTCAAGCCGACACCTTAAACAAAATCCGCCCTGAAGCATGTTGCCCCTGGCTGGATTGATAGCTGAACAGACACTTGTCTGTGCTCTTACGTTGCAATGCCAACTCAACCTGCATATTGGGCAACAGCAGCTGTTGGAACTTGAGTACTTCCAATTGCGCTACTGGCCAGTTTTGGGGGATGTGCAGATACTGGCGGGAAAATGCCACCGCCCAATCCACTTGCACTACGCCAGGCAACACCGGCATATCGGGAAAATGCCCTTGAAAATAATAGAGCTCAGGTTGCAGTCTTAACTGCAGGATGCAGCTGGAGTCACTACATTGTTGGCTGAGAATCTCGGGTAATATCGTCATTCAAATAGTTCCATCAGCGCCTGCAGGGTTATTTTTCCCTGGTTATTCATCGGCATCGTCGACACAAACCTCCACTTACGTGGGATCAACACCGCCTCATAATAACCCGCCAGATACGCTTTAAACGTGGCAATAAGTGCCAGGCGGTCATGCACTCCGGCTACTTGTACCACTGCTGCCAATTGCGCACGCACCCCGGGTAACAACAGGGTTTTCACTTGTTGGCACAAGGGGTGGCATAGCAAGGTCTTTTCCAATTCATCCAAGCTAAGGCGCTTTTCCTCCAGTTTGACTATCCGGTCCAATCGGCCAAGCAGGGCAAAACACTGATGGCTGGTTACCCGAACTTTGTCATCCGTTGCCGTCCACTGCAAGGGATCTACCCAGGGGGATTTAAGCATCAGGCGACTATCCTCATCGATGGCAATCTCGATACCTGGCAGCGGCTGCCAGTCTGTCTGCGGAAACTGACGCCAGGCAATGCCCCCGGTTTCAGTGCTACCGTATACCTCAATAGGCGGGCGCTGCTGATTGGCATAGACATGGCTTGCCACCTCAGGCCCTAAAGGTCCGCCCGAACTGATAGTTAGAGCGGGCTGCGCACCTTTGATACACCACTGCTCACTTAACACTACCCGGTTTAAATAGGCAGGGCTGGAGACAAATAGCAGGGCCGGCTCTTCTTCCAGCAATTGCTCAAGCTGCTCTGGAAACTGAATCAAAGGGGCATGTACAGGCAAACGACAGCGAAGAGGTAGCAGCAACTTAAACAGTAAGCCATAGATATGCAGATGGCTGACACTGGCGGCCACCTTTGCAAAGCTTGTCACCGGCCACAGATCCGCTTGTGCTTCTACCTCCTGCCAAAGCTGGCCAAAGGTCTTATTTATTTGTTTGGGCTCACCACTACTGCCAGAGGTAAAAAACGCTATGGTGCTGTGCATACCAACACAAAGCCCAGCTCTCACACTTGCTTGCGTAAAAGATGGCCCCTGCCAACAAGGAATATCGGTCAAAAGCTCGGGCAGAATGGCAATGTCAAACTGCCCAGTGAGTTCGCGCAAGCGCTGCGGCTGACCATTTGCGGTCAACACCAAACTTTTACCCGCGCCTAGCAGCGCCAGAAACAGTAGGCTGAATCGTTCAAAGTCGGGCTCATATAATAGCCAAGTTTGCTGGGGAGCGGACTCGAACTGGGCTGTCAGTGCCGAAATCTGCCCATGCCAGTGGGCAGATTGCTCCGCACTGGTCTGCAACAGGCCGCTAAGCTCTGCGAGGGGGAAATTCACACTACTGACCATGCGCCTGCTTTACCTTACGTCGCACCAGATACTCACCTGCACCGAGCATCCCCATCAAACAATAGGCCAGAAAGCCATTGTAGAAAGTCCATACAGATAAGGATGAAAACAGACTGGTATACAATGCCACACTGCCATTCAACAGGAAGAAAATACACCACAGCTTGGTAACCTTACGGGTATAGGTGATGGCATGAGCGGGAAGATCAGGTTCTTTCAGTCTGGCCAATCGCTCAACCACCGGCGGTGGAAAGTACAACGAGCTTGTGAACCACACCAACAAAGCCAGATTCACCAGTACAGGATAGAGCCGCATGCCTAAATCCGAATCAGACAGAATGCTCTGACCAAAGAGTAAACTCAGCACGCAGATACCAGTCCACAACCAACCCCCCTTGATATGCCGACGCAACCCCCACAAACGCCATATAGCAAGGGGAAGTAAACACAGCGCAACCCAAATGGCTGAGCTGAATTGCATACCGGCATACAAAATAAACGGGTACAGAAATAGCAGCAGGGTCAGTACCCAATTCACGGGGGCTTACTCAGTCATCAATTGATAAACAGCATCCACCACATCACCGACAGTGCGGACTTGTTTAAAGGCCTCGGCTTCAATTTTCTTACCGCTGAACTCGCGCAATTTAACCACCAAATCGACAGCATCAATACTGTCCATATCCAGCTCTTCGTACAAATTCGCGTCCAATGAAATCTGTTCTTCCGGCAACTCGAATTCGTTAACCAGAATGTCCTTGAGGTGTTCGAATATTTCTACTTTTGTCATTATTTTTGCTCTTAAATATTAACCGGCTGCAGAGATAAAGGCGGCCAAATTGGAAACCGAAGCAAAGTGTCGCTTGGTGTCCTGAGCATTGGCGTCAATGCTGACGTTATACTTCTTCTTAATGGCCAAACCTAATTCCAGAGCATCGATGGAATCCAGCCCCAGTCCCTCAACAAACAGCGGTTCATCACTGTCGATATCCTCAACGCTGATATCCTCCAGATCCAAACACTCAATAATCAAAGCCTTAAGCTCGGCCTTCAGTGCTTCCGTCATTTTTCAACTCCTGAATGAACAGATTTTCTATGTCTTTGGTCAGTTTCCTCACCGCGCCGGTAACATTGTCACTCAGGTAAGGATGCACATTAAAAGTACCCGCCACGCGCAGCATAAAATCAACACGACGCTCAGGCACTTTGTACCAGGGCAACCCCTTGGTCAGGAAGGGTGGTTCTACGCGCAGAAACACCAGTTGAAAATCCTTTTCCGTGCGAATCGCAATGTTCGCCGCTCCCCGCACAAAATGGCATTTCTGTCCGGGGTGAGTGCGGGTTCCTTCAGGGAAAATAATCAGATTATTGCCCTGTGATAATGAACGTTCACAGTCAGCCAATAACTCATCCACGTTATCGTTGCTGATGTAGCCCGTCGCCTTAATTACTCCGCGCATAAAGGGATTGCGCAGTAAACTGCTTTTCACCACACAATCGGCGTTGGGTATGAGCGAAATCAGCACCACCACATCAATCAATGACGGATGGTTGGCAATAACCACCTTACCACTCAATGCACGCAATTTTTGTGCTTCTTCCAAGGATACCCGGATCACTCCAACCCAGCACATGACGGTGACAAAAAAACCAAAGGTTTGTCTGACAATGGCACGACAATTGGCACGCTTACGGGCTTGGTCCGAGTAAAACAAATTACATAGCGGAAACCATATCAAAGCCAGAAACAGCCCACCCAACCCAAACAAGCTAAAGCAAAAGGCAGTGGCAAAAAAACGCCAAATGCGATTGAGATTAGCCATGTCGCACACTCCAACTATGTCTCTGCCCCTCAATCTCACAATTTTTGCCTGCGACTAACCATTGGCGCAAAAAAGCCAATGAAAGGGGCCATGCATCAGATGTGCTGGCACCAGTAGCGGCAGAGTAATCTAGCGAATAATCGCCTCTAGCTGTTATCTCCAGGGCAATAGCATGAGGTATCTGAAGTTCGTCAGCTTGCCTGTCATAAGGCACAGGAAGAGGCATGTCTGCATAGACATAAAGCATGCGAGTCTGTTGTTGAGAGCGCATTCTGAGTAGCGCTTCAAGCAGACCGATAAAGAAACTGTCACGGCCGCCACTGATCAAGGTTGTGGGTTGCTGATTGCCGGAATAAATTCCAAATTGGCCGGAAACGGCATTATGTACGGAAAGTGCAAAGGCTGTTGGCGACAATGGCTGTGCGGTGCCAACATCACGCAGCAACTCCAAGGTCTTAGGCAGATCACCATGGCGGCTACAAAACACCGATGGTAATTGGGTGTAGTCCGGAATCTGCTCGGCTCGGCTAAGCGCCATTTTTGCCAGCGCACTCAATCTGCGTCTGTGCATTTTGGGCACAAACTCAACCTGAGGGAATTCACTGGTTGCTGGTAACGAGCTTCCTTTTGCCCATTCTCTCAGTTCTTGCTCAGAAGTGACTCCAGCCACCCAGGCAGACCAGTTTGCTATACCAAAATACATAAACTCAGCGTCGAGACACTAATCGTTGGTCAATTTCCATCTCGAGCAACTTCACCCACTTGTTATAGTTACGATGAATTTTGTTGAACTTGTAGTCGAGATTGAAACTATCCAAGTATTTAATTGAATAACCACCTTGATCGTAATCGACACTAACACTGGCATAGTGTTTACGTACATTAATCTCAAGAATTATGTGGCCAGGTGTTTTTTCTTTTACAGTCCATCTTTTAAAAGCGGCAGCATCCAGTATGGCTTGCTCTATTTGTTCAGAACTGGCATTAACCTGTAACTGCTTTCCTGATACGTTATAGATATATTGCGAAGTTCCACAACCAGCCAATAACACGAGCATCAATGCCAAGGCATAAAATTTTATACGTTTCACGCGTCTCTCCCTGTTTAGCTAATGGACTGTAAAAAGTTGACCGGCGATTATAACAAATCGAGCATTAATGCTGCATCAAGAAAATTGAACGTGAGTCCAAAATCTCATTTGTTTCATTTGCTGGAAGTACAAGGCGAGCTTACAGAAGACTGGTTTTTACACGAGCAGGAGCAGGGTTATCTTGCCAAATTAGCAAACATAAAACGCACAGAATTCTTATTTAGTCGCTTGTTTATAAAAGCACTGTACTTCTCAACTAATCCGAGTTTATGGTCGCAATTACGAGTGGCTTATTGTGAATCTCTGGCAGCCACCGGTTTATTTCTTGAAGACAAGGTATGTGCTTGTTTTAGTTTGTCACATAGCGGTAACTGGATTGCTATTGCAGATCGCTCTGACAGAAACATTGCGCTAGATGTACAACATCATGATCGCAAGCTATCTTCCTTGGCCCGTTTACAAGCAGCCTTACCCAACCAGGATCAGTTGCTCAGTCTGACAAATCCCCGTCGATTCTACGATCTTTGGACGCTCAAAGAAGCCTTTGCCAAGTTACAAGGCATTTCGATTATGCAATCTTTCTCACTGCCTCATGTCCACATTTGGCAGCGCTGCTACACCCGGCATTTTCAGCTTCCCAATGCAACCTTGGCTTTAGCAGCAACTAATCCCATTCAGGGGGTGGAACAGCCGTTATTCTGGCAGTTGCAATTATCTCCCAGAGAATTTGCCTTTCGTCCCTTTACCCCGCACTGGACGCTCTAACAAAATCCACTTAATTTATTGAAAAATAAATATTTTGCAGTGATATATGGAAACTAAACACGGTTTCTCCCTTAGTGGTGAAATGCTAAAGGGGATCTCAGCCTTATTGGTCAGCCGGGTGGCTGTAGTTATCAGTTTGTATTCGGCCTGGATTGACCGTGCTCACGCCAGAGTATCGGTATGGCCGACAGGGAAATTGATAAGTTTGTCGACAACCTCGGTACTTACCACGTGACGCTTTGCTGCTGCTCTATTTAAGATGAATGCTGGGTGACACAGTAGAAGTCCCGCCCCACGCCGGTAGCGCAATGCGAAGATTAAGTTAATAGGGCGATAAGCTGCAGTAAAAGGTCTAAATGCCATGCGCTGCCGCGGCAGAATCTGGTATTCTTAGCCCATTCGCGTAGACTGACGCGGCAAATTGCCCAGCCCACAGGACAGAGCATGAACCAGCAATCCGATTCCAATCAAACGCATTTCGGCTATAAGACGGTCGACAAGGACAACAAGGCCTCAATGGTGGCGGGAGTATTCCACTCTGTTGCGGCTAAATATGATTTGATGAATGACCTGCTGTCCATGGGTATTCATCGCATCTGGAAACGCTTCACCATAGATTGCAGCGGTGTAAGAGCCGGCCACAAGGTGCTGGATCTGGCCGGCGGAACCGGTGACTTAGCAGCAAAGTTTTCGCGTCTGGTGGGTGAAAAAGGCCAAGTGGTACTGGCTGATATCAACGATTCGATGCTGAAAGTCGGCCGCGATAAATTGCGGGACAAAGGCATAGTCGGCAATATCGACTATGTTCAAGCTAACGCCGAATGCCTGCCCTTTCCCGACAATCATTTTGACCTGATAACTATCGCCTTTGGTCTGCGTAATGTGACCGATAAAGACAAAGCTTTGGCGTCTATGTTCAGGGTACTGAAACCCGGCGGTCGTTTGCTGGTGCTGGAGTTTTCCAAACCGGAAATCGAGGCACTGAGCAAAGCCTATGATCTGTATTCATTTCATGTACTGCCTAAAGTAGGCCAATTGGTGGTAGGCGATGCCGAAAGCTATCAGTATCTGGCCGAGTCCATTCGTATGCACCCTGATCAGGACACTCTGAAAGGTATGATGGAAGACGTCGGCTTTGAACAAGTCACCTACCACAACCTGACCGGTGGCATTGTCGCCTTGCATCGCGGATTCAAATTCTAATGCCTATGCCGCAGCTACTGGCCGGTGCGCTGGAACTGGCGCTAAATAAGGTGCTGGCATTGGATCCCAATAGCCAGAAACGTTTAGCTGAACTTGACGGCAAGCGCATGCGTATCAAATTACAGGAAATGCCCTGGCCGCTGACCTTTGTGTTTTCATCACGTATTGATGTACTGATGGATCAGGAGCAGCCGGTTGACTGTGCCATGGCATTATCACTTTCGCATTTAAATGAAATGCAGGATCCGGCCAACATCAGCGCCCTGATTCAGGATAAAAAACTCAGTCTGAACGGCGATATGCACACAGCTCAGAGCTTTGCTGCCCTGATGAAAGAACTGGATATCGATTGGGAAGAGCATATTTCCCGCTATACCGGCGATGTGATTGCCCACGAATCGGTTCGTTTGGTGAAGAATATTCATCAACGAGCTAAGAGTCATTTTTTGCAGTTGGGGCAGATTATTAAAGATGGGGCCTTGCAGGAGAAGCAACTTGTCCCGCATCGACTAGCCGTTGAAGATTTCAGCCAGGAAGTGAACCGACTACGTGCCGACACTGCCCGCTTAGAAGCGCGGCTTAACCAGCTAGAACAAAGGGCAAAGAGATAGTGCGCCTGACTCGTCTGTATACGATTCAAAAAACCTTATTACAACATGGCCTGGACGAACTGATTCCAGCCAAATGGCTGCCTTGGTACGCAAGATTGGCCAGAAGCAGTGCTTTTTGGTTAACCAACCAATACCCAGACAAGAACCGCGGCGAACGTATTCGTCTGGCATTGCAATCCCTCGGTCCGGTGTTTATCAAGTTTGGTCAGATGCTCTCGACCCGGCGCGATTTGCTGCCGCCGGATATCGCCAACGAGCTGACATTATTGCAGGATAAGGTTCCGCCTTTCGATAGTGAACGCGCCCAGGATACTATTCGCAAGGCGCTTGGCTTAAGCAGCCTGGAAGAGCTCTTTGAACAGTTTGACCCTAAACCGCTAGCCTCAGCTTCTATTGCCCAGGTACATACCGCCCTGCTAAAGCCAGACGGGCAACGCGTGGTTGTCAAAGTCATCCGCCCGGATATCGAAAATACTATTCATGCAGATATCGAGCTGATGCAAACCCTGGCCCTGGCGGTTCAAAAGTGGCTGCCCGATGGCAAGCGTTTGCGACCGGTGGAAGTGGTCAAGGAATACGAGCGCACTATTCTCGACGAGCTGGATCTGCTGCTGGAGGCCTCAAACGGTATACAGCTAAGACGTAATTTTGAAGAGTCTGACTCCCTTTATATTCCGCACATCTACAGTGATTACTGCCGCAAAAATGTGATGGTGATGGAGCGCATTCATGGCATACCAGTGGCGGATGTGGATGCCCTGATGGCCCAGGGCACCAACATGCAAAAGCTGGCTGAACGCGGTGTTGAAGTGTTTTTTACCCAAGTGTTTCGCGACAGTTTTTTTCACGCGGATATGCACCCCGGTAACATTTTTGTCAGCACAGAAAATCCGCAGAATCCAAAGTACATTGGCATAGATTTCGGCATAGTCGGTACCCTCAACCGAGAGGATAAACGTTATCTGGCCGAAAACTTTGTGGCCTTCTTTAACCGTGACTATCGCAAAGTAGCTGAGCTACATGTGGATTCAGGCTGGGTACCGGCTGATACCAATATCGATGAATTTGAAGTGGCGGTGCGCACGGTGTGTGAGCCAATATTCCAAAAGCCCTTAGCAGAAATCAGTTTCGGCATTGTATTGCTGCAGCTGTTTAACACCGCGCGGCGCTTTAATATGCAGGTACAACCACAGCTTGTACTGCTGCAAAAGACCCTGCTTTATATCGAAGGATTGGGCCGTCAACTCTATCCGCAATTGGATTTGTGGAAAACCGCCAAGCCGTTTTTGGAGAACTGGATGAAGGAGCAGATAGGGCTGAAGGCCATGCTCAGCAAGGTCAAAGCCAACTTGCCCTACTGGTCAGAGAAAATGCCGGAAGTACCGGATCTGCTGTTCGATACACTCAAGCAGGTTCGTCAGTTGCCTCAGCAACAGCAGCAGTGGATGGAAGCCCTGCAACAGCAGCAACACAAGCAACATCGCAGCCGTCGTTATCAGTTGCTCGGTGCCACCTTAGTAATTGTGGCAGTGCTGTTGCCTCTATATCCTATCAGTCATGCCTACGCGGCAGGAGCAGGTATTGCTGGCGTACTCTGTTGGCTGCGCTCCTGGGTGATTCGCTAATATTATTTAATTTGCCAAGCCAGTGGGCATGAACATGCCCACTGGCTTAACTAGAATGTCCAAAGTAACCTTCAACTCGTAGCGCCAGACCATAAGAGACTTTAAAGTCTTCATCGCGGCGCCAGAGTAAAAAAGGTTCCACCTCGAAGAACAGCCATTTTCTCAGCGCATTTTTGCGCCAGCGGGTACTGACCAGATACTCTTCGATACGATAGTTGGGCCGCGTACCACCTTCCAGATACAGTCCATAAATCATGGCGGTTTTTTCATCCCATTGACTGTATTTGTACCAGCCATGCTGCCAGATCCAATCGTTCTCTTCGTCTCGAAAATAAAAGTGGTTGTCAAAGCGAAACAGGTCGTTACCAGCTAGCTGATGCTCATATTGCGCCATTAAATGACTGCCGAACCTGTCTTGTGTGTAGTAGTAGACCGACGCCTCCAGATTGACGTTATTGATATCTGATAGTCCAAAGGTTTTGCGAATCTGCGATTTCACATAGGGTTGCAACTTACGCCCAACCCCAATGCGATGGGAAATATTCATGTCGCCACTTTTTTTGGCGGTCCAGCGTAGCGCCATAGAGAAACGATTACGGTTATCTATGGCATCATTGCGAGCCGCTTTCACACTGGAGGCATCTTCGTCTTCATCATAATCAGAGAAGATGAGATCGGTTTGATGCTTCATATTCGGTAGCTTGACCCGCACCCGAAAACGGGTTTCGAATTCGTTAACCGCCCGGCTACGTGGTTCCCAACCGAGTCGAATACGAGCTTCGCCGTAGGCTTTTTCATCTAACTGTACTGTTTCGTCAGCAAAGAACGCATCAAACCACATGGCGGTGGCATCAATGGAATCAGACACATTGACCTGCAATTCATCCAGCCAGGGGTTATCTACTGGCGGATCTTGCTGCTCTTCAGACACCCCAGGCAACGCCACAAAGGCCAATATCATGAAAATCCATGGACCCTTCAAAGCTGCTCCTTTTATCAAGCTGATACCACAAGCATGACCACTATCTTACGATGGATCAAATGCAGTGACCTTTTGTCCAACCTACGTATAATAGCGGCAAAAGTGTTAAACGGGAGTACAGCATGGGTAACATAAGTATCTGGCAATTGCTGATTGTTTTCGCAATCATCGTCTTGCTGTTCGGCACCAAGAAGTTGCGCACCCTTGGCAGCGATCTGGGTTCAGCGGTCAAAGGGTTTAAGAAAGCAGTCACTGATGAAAAAGCTGACGAGCAATCAGCTGAGCAGGACGCCGACTTTCCTCAGCAAAAGATGGAAAATAAGGCTGAAAGCCAAGCAGCGCAGCAAGCTGATAAACAGCAGCAAAAATAATCATGTTCGATATCGGCTTCTGGGAATTATTGGTCATTGGCGTGGTAGCCCTGTTGGTGTTGGGTCCTGAGCGATTGCCTGGTGCGATTCGCTCTGCCAGTCGCACCATTTCAGGTGTTCGCTCTATGGCCAGCAACTTCAAACAGGAAGTAGAGCAACAGCTCAAAATCCAGGAATTGCATGACAACCTGAAGAAAGCCGAGCAACAGAACCTGAAGGATCTTTCACCCGAATTACAGGAATCGGTAGACACACTGCGAGAAGCGGCCGATTCGGTGCAAAAACCTTATCAAAAAGAATAGATGTCAGACTCGCAAACCCTTTTCAGCCATTTAGTAGAGCTGCGCAGTCGGCTGTTGAAAGCCCTGCTGGCGGTGCTGCTGGTATTTATCAGTCTGGCGTATTTTGCCCAAGACCTATACCACTTGTTAGCCACCCCCTTGTTGGAAGTGATGCCGACCGGCGCACAAATGATCGCTACCGACGTCGCATCACCTTTCTTTGCCCCTTTTAAACTGACTATGGTGCTGTCGTTTTTCGTCGCCATACCTGTAGTGCTTTACCAGGCATGGGGATTTATCGCCCCTGGATTGTACCGCAACGAAAAACGCCTCATTGCGCCCTTACTGGTATGCAGTACCTTGCTGTTTTATGGCGGTATTGCCTTTGCTTACTATGTGGTTTTCCCCCTGGCTTTTGCCTTTTTCACCAGCGTGGCGCCCGAAGGAGTCACCATAAGCACGGATATCAACAGCTATCTGGATTTTGTGCTTAAGCTGTTTTTTGCCTTTGGCATGTCATTCCAGATTCCCGTTGCCATTATTTTGATGTGTTGGACTGGAGTGACAACCCCGAGAGCGCTAAGAGAGAAACGTCCTTATGTAATAGTGGGTGTGTTTGTCATTGGCATGCTGTTAACACCACCGGATGTCATCTCGCAAACCTTACTGGCAGTACCTATGTGGTTGTTGTTTGAACTTGGTGTGCTAGCCGGTTCTCTGTACTATCGACCTGAACAAGAAACGGAACATCAGGATTCGCCATGAAAAATAAAACTCTAATAATTGCGCTACCGCTTTGTTTAACCGTAATGAGTGGACAGGCTGCAACCCTTTCATCAGCAGTACAAGCCTGCTCACAAGAACAGGACAGCTTAAAAAGACTGGTTTGCTATGACAAAGTGGCTAAAGAACTTCGTCAGTATAGCGATCTCGATAAACCCTCAAGCCCACAACCCATTGTTAACGCGCAGCCAGCTGTCAGCAAAGCCCAACCTCAGATGTCTTCGCCTAAGCATCACGCTCAACCCGAAGCAACCATGTCAAATGTGGAAAAGAATTTCGGCATGGAGGAAAAAATCAGCCGCGAAGAAAGTGCAGATAAGATCCTGGTCACCTTGCAAGACAAAGATCGAGACAATTATGGTAAGTGGGTTTTAACCATGACCAATGGCCAGGTCTGGAAACAGGCAGATACTGGTCGTTTTCCTTTACCAGACGGGCAGCTCTACATAGAACGCGGCATGCTGGGATCTTTCTTCCTAAGTTCCGAAAGCGTCAACCGCAAAATCAGGGTTAAACGTATCAAATAAACATGGCCTGGTTTGATATTGGCGTCAATCTAACCAACAGCAGGTTTAGTGCAGATCTGGATCTGGTGATAGAGCGTGCCAGACAAAAGCAGGTCAACCAATTGCTGATTACCGGCACGGATGTACAAGAAAGCCGTGCAGCTTTGCAATTAGCCGAACAATATCAACTAGTTAGTACAGCAGGGGTGCACCCTCACTACGCGGGCGCAGTCGAGCAAGACTACCTTCTTAGACTGCGTGAGCTTGCCAGTGCCGACAGGGTGCGCGCCATCGGCGAATGCGGACTGGATTTCAATCGAAATTTTTCCTCAAAGGAAGACCAGTTACGTGTATTTGAACAGCAATTGGAATTGGCTGCAGACTTGCAAAAACCCGTGTTTCTGCATGAAAGAGACGCGTTTCCCGAGCAAATCACTTTATTGAAGCAATATAGAGACAAACTGTCAGGTGGTGTTGCCCACTGCTTTACCGGTGACAGAATGCAGATGGAAGCCTATCTGGAGCTGGACTTACATATCGGCATTACCGGCTGGCTGTGTGACGAGCGCCGAGCTCAGCCTCTGCGCGAAGCGGTAACTGCGCTACCCTTGTCGCGGGTATTACTGGAGACTGACGCTCCCTATCTGGCACCACGGCATATTCGCCCAAGAATTGAACGCTGCGAGCCATGCCACTTGCCTATAGTGGCAGAAGAGCTGGCGTCACTGATGAACATTCCGGTGGCGGAATTAGCCAAGCAAAGTTTTGCCAACAGTCTGGCTCTTTTCGAGCCGGAGAAAAGTCATGACAACCCTTAGTGGTATTCAACTCCGTCGTCGTTGGCTGTGGTTGTATGGGCTTATTGGCCTGCTTGTCACTTTTATCACGGCACTGAAAGTTCTGGAAGTCGTCGCTACAACTCAACCGAGCCAAAGCATAGGAAGAGGAACAGAGTACCTGCTTGACTCCCAACATAGCCTGAACATTGAAAGTATTCTTCGGGACAACAAGCTAGCCTGGGAAACCGAACAGAGCAATCAACTATCATTTGGTATGCCTGATGCAACACTATGGTTAAAGGCGCAATTACCCAATCTCGACAATAGAGATAAGTGGTTACTGGAAGTTGACTATGCGCTGCTGGATGAGCTGGAAGTGTGGTTTTTTGCAGGGGATAAACTGCTGAGCGATTATGTGACCGGCGATCTCCTGCCGTTTCGCAGCCGTGATGTCAGTGCTGAGAAATTTTTGTTTCCAGTCCCTGCAAGTCAGTCTCCTCTGAATGTCGTTATTCGGACCAGAACCAGCGGTTCGCTAAAGCTGCCTCTAAACCTGTGGAATGCCGACCAGTATCTTGTTCATGCGGGTGAACATAACCTGTTGATGGGCAGTTTTTTTGGCCTGCTGGCTGCCATGGCGTTAAGTAACTTTTTCTTCTTTGTCACCACCAGGCACTCCAACTTTCTGGTGTATTGTGGCTATGTCCTGTTCCTCAGTCTGACGCTACTGACACTGCACGGTATCGGCTACAAGTATTTCTGGCCAAACAACATATGGCTGCAAGGCCACAGTGTGGTGTTGTTTGCCAACGCCACCATGCTATTTGCGGTATTTTTCACGCGAGAATTACTGCAGGTCAAATCCCACAGCCAGATGATGGACAGAGGACTGCTCATCTGCGGTGCCTTGTACCTAACAGGTTTGCTGCTTAGCCTGATGCTGCCCTACTGGTTGATGATTCAAACCTTTTTAGTCTTGCTTATGGGCACTGTAGTGTTTGTCTGCGGTCTGGCGCTGTGGTTAGCCAGCAAAGGAATAGCCATAGCCAAGCTTTATGCGCTCGCTTGGTTTACCCTGTTGTTGAGCGCACTGATTGCCAGTTTGGAAAACCTCGATGTCATCGACTTGAGTATCAGTTCCCACTATCTGCTGATGGTAGGCGCCCTTATCGAGAGCATCCTGCTGGCACTGGTATTAGCCATTACCTATAACGAGCAGCGGGAAGCGACCTACATTGCGCAGGGCAGAGCATTAGAACAAGAGATCCACTCCAGGGAACTTCAGGAAAAAGCCCAGGAAGAGCTGGAATACAATGTTCAGGAACGCACCTTGGAGCTGGAAATAGCCCTGCGTGAGCTGTCGGAAAAAAACCAGGAGCTGGAGGAGCGCAATACCCAAGACGCACTGACAGGGATCCGCAACCGCCGCTACTTCGACAAAAAATATATTGCCGAGCTGCGCCGCAGTCGCCGTGAGCAAACCGTACTGAGCGTGGCCATGCTGGACATCGATCATTTTAAAAGCGTAAACGATAAATATGGTCATCTGGTGGGCGATGAGTGCATCAAGGCCGTCGCTAAACTTATTCAGGATCACCTGCGCCGACCAGCAGACGATGTCTGCCGTTACGGCGGGGAAGAATTTGCCTTGCTGCTGCCTAATACCGACACCGAAGGCGCGGTACTGTTACTGGAGCAAATTCGCCAGATGGTCGAAAACACCCCAATTAGCAGCCAGGCCGGCACCATTCCTCTGACCATCAGTGGCGGCGTCGCCAGCGAGATTATTGCATCGGATAGCGATGAGATGTCTCTGCTTGGCAAGGCTGACCAGGCGCTTTATCAGGCCAAACAAGCTGGCCGTAATCAAATTTGTCATCATTCCCAGGAGTCTTCCCATGTCTGATTTTCCGTTGGTTCGTCCTCGTCGAATTCGTAAAAACGACTTCACCCGCCAACTGGTTGCCGAGTCACGCCTGGCTGTGCAGGATCTGATTTACCCCATGTTTGTAGTAGAAGGTAAAAACCGCACCGAAGACATCACTTCCATGCCCGGTATCGCCAGACTATCTATTGATTTGTTGCTCAAAGAAGCCGAAGAGCTGGTTAAGTTGGGTATCCCTGCCATTGCACTGTTTCCGGTCACCCCCTCAGAGCTGAAATCTGAATGTGCCAGTGAGGCATTTAACCCGGACGGACTAGCGCAAAAAGCAATTCGGGCACTGAAAGAATTCGTACCTGAGCTTGGTGTTATCTCTGATGTCGCCCTTGACCCCTTCACCTCCCATGGTCAGGACGGGCTGATGGATGAAAACGGCTACATAGTGAATGACGAAACCTGTGAAGTACTAATCAAACAAGCACTGTCACATGCAGAAGCCGGCGCGGATATTGTTGCCCCTTCAGATATGATGGACGGACGCATTGGCCTGATCCGCAAGGCCTTGGAGCGCCAGGGTCATGTAAATACTTGCATCATGGCTTATTCAGCGAAATATGCCTCTAACTACTATGGTCCATTCCGCGACGCTGTCGGCTCAGCAGGCAACATTAAAGGTGGCAACAAGAAGAGCTACCAAATGGATCCGGCTAACAGCAATGAAGCCTTGCGTGAAATTGCCCTGGATATTGCCGAAGGTGCCGATATGGTCATGGTAAAACCTGGTATGCCTTATCTGGACATTGTGCAGCGTTGCAAGCAGGAATTTGCCGTGCCGACTTTTGCTTATCAGGTCAGTGGCGAATATGCCATGCATAAAGCTGCTTTTGCCAATGGCTGGTTAAATGAAGAGGCCGTAATTATGGAATCACTGTTGGCCTTTAAACGTGCCGGCGCCGATGGTGTTCTTACTTACTTTGCCAAGCAGGCTGCTCAACTGCTGCAGAGATAAACCAGAGCTATTGTTTTGGTTCCTTAAAGGGCTGAGCTAATCAGCCCTTTTTAATTGCAGATGGTGCTGTGCTCAGGCACGTTGAACACCAGCCCTTCAAGCTCCGCCAGGCTACTTTGTTGTACCTTAAAGAACCCTTGGGTTGATTCACCCGATCTATGCTCTGTGTACTGCTGCCTGACCAGAGTTAGCAATTTCTCATTGCCCGCCTTAAACAAGGTAATCTGGCAACCTTGCGCGTCCATCTGCCAAGTTCCGCGCAGACTAAAGCGCGTGTCCCGCTGATAATTTGACAATCTATGAACGGAACCTTGTGGTTGGTCTTTAATTGGATGCAATCGATATAGGCTGAAAACCTGCCAGTGTACAAAGCGAGCAGGAACATGGCTGGGGTCCTCATAGCCAAATTCCAGATTTAGCTGATAGCCCGCCTCAGGCGAGAAGGCAAGCCATTGCTCATTTTTTATTGCCTGGTCGGCTAACACCGGCCCCTGAAATTCCGGCTCAGGCAGATAACGAAAGCCGCAGCCCGCCAATGCCAGCGTTACAAAAAGACCAGCTATACGCAGAAATTCCATTGACCTCATCCCAGGGGCTGATTCCCTTTTGTCATGCCTAACTTCCTATGCTGCACCTTCCCACCAGGCTGCAACACCCCTTCAAATAAAGCCAACTACCTATTGGCTTGCTTTAAGTTTCTCAATAATTTGCGCACTGACCCAGTAAATATCCACATTGGCATTTTCATCATCCATACCGCGATTAAACAGAATATATTTGCCATCCGGAGTCACACTGGCGTAGGCGTCCCATCTGTCGGAATTAACGTTTTCGCCCATATTGATAGCCCGGCCCCAGCTGCCATCTTGTTGTCGGAAACTGATATATAGGTCGGAATCACCGTACCCGCCTTCCCGCTCGCTGTCCCAGATAAGATAACTTTCATCGGCGGCGATAAAAGGGTGTGCGGTCCAGGCACCACTGTTGATGGCGCGCCCCATCAGAACGGGCTCCTGACGCTGGCCATTTTTAACGGTTGAGATACGGATCACGTCTTTACTTTTATAGTCATCAAACACATAGGTGCCCATGGCTGAGGACGACAGACGCATGATGCCCCATTCCTCACGTTCGAACATGGTGCCTAAGCTTTTGCGCTCAGACCACCCGCCATCAATACGCTCCTTATAGCCTTCAGCCATATGCATTAGCCTGCCGTCGGGTGAAAAGAATACCTCGCCGTCACGGGTAAATTCGACAAACTTGCGCCAAACATTTTGTTGTTGGCGAAAACCAATCGCGGTTGGGCGGGTTCGTTCCCCACCTCTGGTGGTAAAATAAAACTCCTGCATACCAGGGGCGAATACGCCTTCCAGCTCCCAGCCTTGCCTGGGGATAATGCCGGGCGCAAAAGGTTCTGCCACCATACCCGGGGGCATCTGACCCATATAAGGGCCCTCAAGAACAGGGAATTCTTCCTGGCTGTAGGCCGGACAGATCATGGCCAAGCCGGAAAATAGCAGCAGAAAAACACTTAGCCGGAACATATCATTCTCCTTGCTGTTGTAGTGTGGCCAGCCAGTTTATGGCCATCACGGCAGTCATCGGCGAGGCGGTCTGGTGGCTGCCATCCGGGATCTTGTGGGTTAAGGACAAGCTTGCATCCTTCTTGTTATGTAGAAACTGGATAAGGCTGTCCACATGCGGACTGAGCTTTTGCTCTTCGCTGCCATAAGTCACAAAGACGTTGGCGTTAAAAGGTTTTGCATTGTTGGGCAGGGCTTCAATTTGTGCCATGCGCCAAACCGAAGGGCTGCCAAGCATATAGTTCTTAAAGGTATCGGGTTGTGATAGCAGTATGTAAGCGCCGAATAAGCCGCCCATTGAGTAGCCAAAGTAACTGCGATTGGCAGGCTCAGTGCGGTAGTGACTCTCCACAAAGGGAATCACGTCATGGCGAATAAAATCCAAATATTTGGCTGCCTGACCAAACTGGTATTTAGCCTGGTTCTCAGGATTGCTGGATGGGGCAAAGGAGTAATCCCGGAAGCGGCTGACATACGCCCCTTCCGCTTCGATTAACTTTGCATCTATGTCTTTTTGCCAGGAAAGGCCTACTAAAATACTGTCTTCCATCTGAAAGAAGGTTGAGGCCGACAGCAGCTCCACGTGCCATAAGGCATCGGTGAAGTAGATTACCGGATAGGCCTTATCAGAATTTTCCGCATAGTTACCGGGTAGTTTTATCAGCAGCTCGTACTGACGCTCTGTGGCGCTGGCTTTAATCGGGATCACCTGAATCTGCGGCAACACCAGAGGCTTGGCGTAGGCGGTTGCACCAACCAGAATCAGTAGTAAGCAGGAAAGTACCCGCAAGTAGGTCGTTTTCATATTTTTTTGCCTGTGACAATGGAGAAGGCAGGCTAAAACACGGCGCACAAAATGAACTGAAAGGCCGATGAAATCTCGCTGACTTTTTGCTGACGTCGGCCCCTGGTACTACCTAAACGCACTTGCTATGGTAGGATGGCACATCCATTTGTTTCTATTAATGTTTTTCAGGCAATTTCGGCAATGACCAAAGCGTATTGGGTAGGCAAGTTTCTGGTGGATCTGTCCAGAAACCAGATCAGTCACAACCAAGATGTTCAGACCTTACCGCCCAAAGCATTACAGGTACTCACTTACCTGGCACAGAACAGTGGCCGGGTGGTGAGTCACGACGAGCTGCTAAACCAGGTGTGGGCCAATACTGTCGTGACACCCAATACCTTGCAGCGCAGTATCGCCCAGTTAAGGAAAGCCTTTGGTGAAACCAGCCACGCCTCTGCGCTGATAAAAACCCATGCCAAACAAGGTTACAGCCTGGAAGTCGAAGTGCGCTGGTCAGCCGGGGAGGATACCGGCACCGTTGAACCTGCAGCTGATAGCCAGGGGCAGTTACCTGAAGTCCTCCCTGTTTTGCCCCCCGAGCATACTGTCAACGTCTTCCCCCAGCCCGAGATGGCACCGCCAAAATCTAAAACGGCAAAACCAAAGCATAACAAGTTGTGGTGGTATTCTGCGCTGGCAGCGTTATTGGTCCTTGCCGTTGGAGTATTGCCCTTTGTACAACATGAGGCTGATTTTCAGCTTGAAGACCTGCGTTATCTGACCGCCACCGATGATAAGGAATACGGCGCCAGGTATTCCCCGGACGGCCAATATATTCTCTTTCACCGTTATTATGAGAAGGTCTGCACTAACCATATCTGGGCGAAAAATGCCGACACCTTGCAGGAAGTGCAGCTTACCGCAGAGCGGGGCACTTACTCGGGTTATAACCTGTCTGCCGATGGCAAAAACCTGCTATTTGTTCAGGAACAGGATTGCATTGCCCCGGTTAATCAGCCCAGCTGTTTTAAGCTGATGAGCCTGGATTTTCAGGCAGCGTTGAAAGAACCTCAACAGGCCAAAGAATTACTGGACTGCCAACATTCGGCGATTAGAAACCCGATCTGGATGGACGAGCAGCATATTGCCCTGATGCAACGCGAGGATCGCAACTGGCGGCTGGTGCGTTACTCCCTTGCCGATCAGAGCAGTTCTACGCTGTATGAGGCCAAAGATGGCATTACGCTTGGCCTGGCCTGGTCAGCCGACCGTCAATTGTTTGCTGTCACCTCATTAAAAAGTAGCGGCGGGCAAAGACTCGACTTGCTGTTTGCCGATGGCACAGTGAAATCCAGCCACAACATTGTCTTTCCGCCAGGGGCACCACGCTACACCAAGCTGCTTCCCGAGTTTATGCCAGACAGCAAGGGGCTGCTCCTTACCTATAGGGGACAACTTTCTACCTTGTCTGAACAAGGCCAAATACAGGAGCTGAATATAGGCCTGGACGCCAATATTGGCAGCCCGGCATTTCACCCCGACGGTAATCGTCTGCTGGTTGTTTCCGGCCGTTATGACAGTGATGTCGCCAGACTGTCGATTCCAGACGAAGTCCACATTGATGACCCAACACAGGACCTGGAAGCCCAGGTGTTTGAGCGCTCAATCAACCTCGAAGATAAGGCGAAGTTTCGGCCCAACGGCCAGAGCATTGCGTTTGTTTCAAAGCGGACCGGCAGCGAGCAAGTCTGGTTGCTGGAGAATAACAATGCCGCGCTGATAAGCAGTTTTACCAAAGGTACCATGGTCAGCAACCTACTATGGAGCAAAGACGGTCAGAGCCTGTTAGTGCAGGCGGACATGAGTCTATACCTCTTATCGGTGGATAAGCAGCAGCGTCAGCTTCATTTTCCTCACCCCGTATTGGGTTTGTATGACTGGGACGAAGATGCCCAACAAGTCATTGCCAGGGTTTTGCTTAACGATACCAGTCGCTTTGTAAGCATTGATATCAGTAGCATGGAATTCCAGCAACTTAACAATAAACGGGTATTTTGGGCCGCCCAAAACCCAGGCGGTACACTGGTTTTTATGGATCATCTGCGCCAGTTTTGGCAACGCGGCAGCATTGAAGACAAAAGGATTAATGCCCTGAATGATCAGGGTTCAAGCAAAGGCTTTGTACTGACCAACGAACAGCTCTACGGCATCAACAAAAACAATCAGCTATGGTCATATCATCTGCAATCCGGTGCCTTTAAAGTGCTGGGCAATGTTTCCCCGGATATCGAATTCCTCACCGATATTCAAGGCAATGAGATACTGGCAACGCTGCTCGTTGGGGAACGGCAGGAGATTCTGGAGCTGACGTTGGCTGATTAGCCCTGAGGCGGTGGTGCTAGCCGGTATTTTATATGTATCTATGCCTGGCAGCCATTGTCTCACTTGCTGGGGTGTTGCAAGAAGCACCTCGCGATATATTCCCCCAAAGCCCCTGAATTTATTAGCCATAAGAAAGTGAATACCCACTCACATAGACAGTTCTACTAACCTCACAGGTTCAAATAGAAATTCGATAGAAAAATAATTTAATTCTATGAGGATACCCGCCGGGCATTTTTCTAGATTTCTCGCTTCGATTTTTTATAAACACGAGGAAGCCTGATGGTAGGGTCATCTTTTTCACTCATCAGTATGTTGATGTTAGCGAGTATTCCAGAGCCAAGAGCATGGGTTGAGACATATATCGTCCCTCCGATGGTGCAGATTCCGGCGGGCAAATTCATGATGGGCACAACAGGGGGAGACCCGGCCAGCCAGCCTATTCACGAGGTCTCTGTTGAGGCCTTTCAACTGGCAAAATACCCGGTGACTGTCGCCGAGTTTCGCTACTTTGCTAAAGACACCAACTTCTCACCCGACGCCACCTGTAACGACTTTATTGATAAGGAAGGGTTAAGGGGGCCAACCCACATTGGTACAGGACGATGGGACAAACATCGCTACAGCCACAACGATTATCAGCCCGTTACCTGCATTTCTCTGACAACCGCCAAAGCCTATGCCAAGTGGTTAAGCCAGAAAACCGGTACATCCTATCGATTACCCAGCGAGCAAGAATGGGAGTATGCCGCCAGGGCTGGTACCACAAGCCGCTTCTTCTGGGGAGATGACCCGACCGGTGCACAAGCATGTGAGTATGGGAACGTCGCGGACTTTACCGGTGAATCGGTTAATAATCAGTTGTATGGGTTAAGCAATATTGGCTTTGTGGGCTTGTCTCCTTGTGAAGATGGGGAGGCCTACAACGCCATTGTCGGACAATACAAGGCCAACCCCTTTGGTTTGCATGATATGACAGGGAATGTGCTGGAGATGGTCAACTCCTGCTACAGCGACAAAGGTTACCAACTGGACACATCCGCGTTCCAAGAAGAAAATCAGTGTGAATTCTATGGTCTGCGAGGCAGTAACTGGCATTACCCCGCCCGCCCCCATACGTTCAGAGGCCGGGCCAAGCGGGAAGGGTGGAATGTGTCCGCTGATATTGGATTCAGGCTCGCTGCAGATAAGGCCCCAGCGACTTCGGACGACAGCCATTTCACTGCAGCTTTAAAGCAGGCCCAGCAGCAACGGCTTGTGGAAAAAGACAATTTGCTAATGACACCACGCTTTGGTCACATTGTGCAGTTGGGTGAAACCAGGTATCAGTTGCGCTGGCAACCCGTAACGGACAAAAGTGTAACTCGCTACGATATCTATCAGTCGGTTTACCCTCAAGCGCATCTGATGGGCGGGTTTTATCAACATCAATATACCAAGTTAACTCAGGTGGACAGCTCGCAGTCAAGCCTGGAACTGGATGCAGTAGCCAATGGAACCAGCTTCCTGTTGGTGGCCGCCAATGATGAGCAATCCAGTTTACCCAGCGAACCACTGCTGATTCCGCACCCTCCGGTTATTACTGACATTCCGGGCAAACTAGAGATGCAAAATGTAGCCAGTCTGAACGGTGTGGTGCTTTACCGAGCCGCCCCCACTGAGACGCGCCCAGAGCGATACTATGTTTTCAAAACCAACCCTGTAACAGCGCAGGAAAGGGTGAGCATGACCTTCCTGGTTAAGGTGGAAGAATCAGGAGAGTATCAACTCAGCTATCAAGGTCGCACCTTCCAGAATGGTACTTTCTTTACCTTATGGAATGGCGCTACCTTACTGGCAGAGATTAGCTATAAGCGCCAAGCAGAGAACACAACGAATCGACATTCTGTGTATCTTGAAAAAGGCCAGCACAGCTTGCAACTACAGGTAATGCGCGAGGGATTTGACCGCTGGATGCTGGCCGGACTGGAATTCACCTTACAAAAACCAACAGCAAAAGGGGATGTGCAGTAGCATCAGCAACTCGGCATTAATTAGGCTGCAATTCGCTGCTAGATAAGCGTATTGCAGCATCCAATGCCCTGCTATTCTGGTCGCGCCAACGGCGGGTGGCATGCGCGGTCAGGTAGCTTTTCAACCCCACAGTGTCGACCATGGTATCGCCGCTTTGTGCATGCTGTAAAAGCAACAAGGCGCTATCCAAGGCATCGGTTTTACTTTGCGCTAACTGCGCGATTTGAAAGCTTTGCAGGGCTTCCTTGATCCCTTCCGCCCTGTTCTGTTGCGCCAACAACACTGATGCCCTTGTCAGAGACTGAAATGAGTCTCTTTGCCAGGGGGAAATCAGGGCCAGTGCCTCATCCCAGCGCTGCTGCTGAATATAGCTTTGCCTGAGCTGTTTGGCGGCAATATAAAAATCCTTCTGATATTGTGGCGTAAATGGTCTGCTCAAAATTTGCTGATAAAAACCGTTAGCGGCCCCTCCTGGCCCGGCCATCCAGGCTTGTGTACTGAGTAGTAACACCAGATGTTCATCAGCCAACTGATTTAAGCTGATCAGCTGAGTGGCGAGGCCCATCTGGGTAAAAGCGAGTTCCGTCTGCCCGGCTTTTGATGCCATAAAAGCCTGGATGCGGTGTGCATTCAGCTCCAACAATGGTTCCCGCGCTGCTCTGGCGCTGGCAACCGCCTTATTCAATACTTGCATGCCCTGACGCAGGTCGTTGTCCACCAGCAGACTCCAGGATAAGGTCATCAGCATTTGTGCTTTTAGGGGGGCGACCTCAACAGCTTCCTGAATAGTTAAAGCGGCTTCGATACTTGCTCTGGCCACAGGGAATTGCTTGTTCTCCATGGCAATTTGGGCTTTGAGCCATAGATACAAGGCTTTCTCCAGGTTATTGTCCGGCGCCAGTAGCTGTCTTTCCACCAGCGCAGCTGCCTTGTCGTATTCTTCCAGCGCCATATATAACCTGGCCTGTTCTGCACCAAGATCATTTTGACGCATCTGCAATACGGAAAGGGCCTGCTGCGGATGAGACAAACTAAAATAGTTACCGTCGCGCAATGCCAGGACAGCAGCACTGAGCTTGTGCTGCGCCTCTTCGGCAGTCTTGACCAGAATATAGTCCTGCCAACTTCGCTGCGGCCCCTGAAAAATGAAACTGACCACCACACCGCTTTTCACCGGAAAGTTTTTGGTAGCAACAAGTAACTCTTCTGCGTTGGCTGTCTGAGCATAAGTGCGATGAGGCGAGTCAAACAGTGCTTGTGCCGACGGGCCGGCTTGAAGATTTTGTACCCTAAATTCCTGCGCGGCTGGAGCAAGGACAAATATTTGCTCTGGTTGCAGCGCCGCTAGGGGTGACAAAGTATAGAGTCTGTACCAAAGCACCGAGACGATAAGCAGTATTGCAATACCCAATCCATAAACAGCCGGTCTGGACAAACCTCCAAACGGCTTGGGCACTTGCGCTAAATCTTTATTCTTATCCTGGCCAGTAACTTCAGTAGGTTGATGGCGGTTATCTATAATAGGGGATTGCCATTGATACCCTTTTTTAGGAAAGGTTTTAATGGCGGTCTCACCAAATATACTGCGCAGTAAACTGATGTTTTGGAAAATCACCTGCTCAGTGACAACCCTGTTCGTCCAAACCTTATCTAAAATAGTGTCTTTGCTCAGGATCTTATCCCGATTCTCCAACAACAACGCCAGTAACAAACAGGCCTTTTCGTTAAGCGAAACGATCTGGCCATGTTGTTTTAAGACTAACTGATCTGGATCGAATTCAAATTCGCCAAATTGATAGGTGCTCACCAAGCTCGCTCTTTTAGTTTAGTTGCGGGATGGTAACCTACTTTGCCCTAACGTGCCGTGCATAGGGACAATTTATGCCAAGGTTAACCTTGGTTGGTGCAATCTACACCCAGCAAAAACATATACCCGATAGCAGTGGCTGGCAGGGTCTGTTTTTACATATAAAAAACGCCGCGAGTGGCGGCGTTTCTTTATGCAAAACCCAGGAACATTTATTCCATGTAGCCGTCAGGCAGCGCTTCGAAAGGCGATACGCCGGTCTCAATGGCCGCCTGAGCAACAGCTTTGGCCACGCGCTGACATAAACGCGGGTCCATGGGCTTGGGGATAATATACTGGCGACCGAAGTTCAGCTCTTTCACATCCGCCGCTTTTAGCACCGACTCAGGCACAGGCTCACGGGCGATGCTACGAATAGCTTCCACCGCCGCAACCTTCATCTCATCGTTAATGGTAGAAGCGCGTACATCTAGTGCACCACGGAAGATAAAGGGGAAGCACAGCACGTTGTTTACCTGATTAGGGTAATCCGAACGACCGGTAGCCATGATCAGATCATCACGGGCACCATGCGCCAGTTCAGGCTTGATTTCCGGATCAGGGTTTGAACAAGCGAATACCACCGGATTAGGTGCCATCAATTTTAACGCTTCAGGCGGCAGCACATCAGGACCAGATACACCAACAAATACGTCGGCATCCTGCATCACATCTTCCAGAGTGCGCTTGTCGGTGTTATTGGCAAACAACTGCTTGTGCGTGGTCAGATCGTCACGGCGGGTATGAATTACGCCTTTTCTGTCCAACATATAAATGCGTTCACGCTGCGCGCCACATTTAATCAGCAGTTCCATACAGGCCACAGCGGCAGCGCCAGCGCCCATACAAACTATAGTGACATCGTGAATATGCTTACCCTGGATTTCCAGGGCATTAAGCATACCAGCGGCGGTCACAATAGCGGTTCCGTGCTGATCATCATGGAATACCGGCACACGACAGCGTTTAATCAGTTCCTGCTCAATCTCAAAACACTCAGGTGCCTTGATATCTTCCAGGTTAATACCGCCAAAGGTGTCGGCAATATTGGCTACCGTATTGATAAATTCATCCGTAGTGCGATGCTTCACTTCAATGTCGATCGCATCCAGACCAGCAAAACGTTTAAACAATAAGGCCTTACCTTCCATCACCGGTTTTGATGCCAGAGGTCCTAAGTTACCCAGACCAAGAATCGCGGTGCCATTTGAGATGACCGCGACCAGGTTGCCTTTGGCCGTGTACTTGTATGCATTGTCCGGGTCTGCGGCAATTTCCTTGACCGGCTCAGCCACACCAGGGCTGTATGCTAGGGCCAGATCGCCGACGCTTTCGGCGGGCTTGGTCAGTTCAATACTGATTTTTCCGGGGACGGGGCTGGCATGATAATTCAGTGCTCTTTGACGAAAGTCAGACATAGTTGCCTCTGAGTGAATCTGTATGGGTACGAGTAAGGAATATTATTGTTATCAATCCCTGAACGCTGGCAGGAACGGGTGTGGAATCTATCACAACACCGGTATACAACATATCAGATCAGACCGCTATTCGGCATAACCAAATCTATCTAGGGCATGTCTATCTTTTATATGCAACGCGACTTTCGTCTGTGTTATTAGAGACAGGATAATGAGCAACAAAAAAGGCGCCATCTGGCGCCTTTTCTTGCAATCTGCTGGGCTTATTTCTTAGCCAATGCACCGAAACGCTTGTTGAAGCGATCTACACGGCCACCGGTGTCAACGTTACGCTGCTTACCAGTGTAGAAAGGGTGACACTCTGAACATACGTCCAGGTTGATGTCTTTCTTCAGAGTAGAACGGATCACAATTTTGTTTCCGCAAGAGCAGTTTGCAGTGATTTCCTGATACTCAGGATGGATACCTTGTTTCATGGGATTACCTCATCAACAGGCCGTATCGCCACCCGATCCAAGATTTCTGTTCTTGATCGGAACCATACGCTATTTACAAAAATGGCGGCTTGCCGCCGGGAGGCGCGCATATTAATGTATCCCCTCTGACGGTTCAAGCTTTTGTTCATTTTGTCGCCACGGTAGCCGTCCCAACACCGAAACGGATATGACCCTAGGATTTGCTGAAATAGCCCTGCCCGTCCCGATGCGAGGCCACTTTGATTACCTGTTACCCGAAGGCATGGTGCCCTGTATCGGCGCCCGGGTACTGGTGCCGTTTGGGCGTCGACAGTTGGTGGGGATTGTTATGCGTTGTAAGTCAGCCAGTGACATGCCAACCGACAAGCTACGTGCAGTGGACACCTTGCTGGACGAAGAGTCAGTGGTCAGCCAGTTGTTCTTGGACTGGCTGAGCTGGGCCAGCCAATATTATCAGCATCCTCTTGGTGATATTTTGTTTACCGCCTTACCGGTTAACCTGCGCAAAGGTTTGACTCAGGATGCTCTGCAAAAGGCCTGGCAACTGACCGACAAGGGTCAACAATTCGACCCACAGGATTTAAAACGGGCAGCAAAACAACAAGCCTTACTTATCGCCTTAAAACCGGGCCCACAGCTTCACCAGACGCTATCGGAGCATTATTCCGCCGCCATATTTCGTGCCCTGGAGGAAAAGGACTTAATCGAAGCCACCAACCTGGCGGTAAAAGCCAAGCTGGATTGGCCCGAGCATATCTCTTTGGCAGAGCAGCCCAGACCGAATCTGGAACAATCCCTGGCTATCAGCGCCATCGCCCATCAAAACGAAACATTCCGCTGTTTTCTGCTGGAAGGCGTGACAGGTTCAGGCAAGACCGAAGTTTACCTGCAAGCCATTGAGCCATTGCTCAGACAAGGCAAGCAGGTACTGATTTTGGTACCAGAAATAGGCCTCACTCCACAAACCGTACGCCGTTTTCAACTCAGGTTTGGTCTGGATGTGGGCATACTGCATTCCGGGCTGACCGACAATGAACGCATGCAGGTATGGCGACAAGCCCGCAGTGGTGAGCTGGGCATTGTCATTGGTACCCGCTCGGCAATTTTTACGCCTATGAAAAACCCGGGCATGATCATAGTTGATGAAGAGCACGATGGCTCGTACAAACAACAGGATGGCTGGCGCTACCATGCCCGAGACATGGCTGTGGTCAGGGCCAGGCTGGAAAATATTCCACTCTTACTAGGCAGTGCCACCCCATCGCTGGAAAGTCTGAACAATGCCCTGACCGATAAATACCAGCATCTGCTGTTACGCCAGCGTGCCGGACAAGCCAAGCCGGTGCAGCATCAGCTATTGGATCTAAAGGGCCAGCAGCTTGAGTATGGGCTGGCACAGGGCATGCGCAATCGCATTCAGGCACACCTGCAGCAGGGCAACCAGGTTATGCTGTTTATTAACCGGCGTGGCTATGCCCCTGCACTTATCTGTCACCAATGTGGCTTTGTTGAAGAGTGCCGCCGTTGTGATCGTAGCTATACCCTGCACCGCGGTATGAATAAGTTACAGTGCCATCATTGCGGCGATGCCAAACACATACCCCATAGCTGTCAGCAATGCGGTGCATCGTCCATGCAACCCGTTGGTTTAGGTACCGAACAACTCGAACAGGGTATCGCCAGTCTGTTCCCTGGCTATCCGGCCGCTCGTATAGACAGTGATTCCGCCCGGGGTAAACAAAAACTTCACCAGCTACTCGAAGATATTAACCAAGGTAACTACCAACTGCTGATCGGCACCCAGATCCTGGCTAAGGGCCACCACTTTCCCAATGTATCGCTGGTCGTCATTCTGGATGTTGATGGCGCACTCTTTAGTGCCGATTATCGCGCCGCAGAAAAGTTGGCCCAGCTGATTACCCAGGTAGCTGGGCGTGCCGGCAGAGCCCATATTCAGGGCGAATTGTGGTTACAGACGCACCATCCATCCCACCCCTTGCTACAGGATTTACTGAACAATGGCTATCAGCACTTTGCGCGCCTGGCACTGAAGGAAAGACGCTTCGCTGCATTGCCGCCCTTTAGCTATCAGGCCCTGTTCAGGGCCGAGTCCAACCATGCTGCCCAGGCCCATGATTTTCTCTTGCAGGTCCGTCAGCTACTCAGCCCCGGCCCGGAAATGGCTGCCATAGGGCCTATCCCCGCACTAATGGAAAAGCGCCAGGGGCGCTATCGCATGCAGTTACTGCTGCAATCCACTTTACGTACCGGAATCCAACAACAACTCAATCGTTTGATGCCGCAAATAGAGAAACTACCCTTGGCAAATAAAGTACGCTGGTCGCTGGATATGGATCCTCAGGACTTCACCTGATTTGCTTGTAGGGTGACAACAGGTAGAATCTGGCAGACGGAGCATCTCCCAACCACATTCTTCATAAAACAGCAGTACACTTGCTCCGCTGCATTTTTTAGGGTTAACGCTGACACATGGCACACAAAGATTATGTATCCCGGGGCAGAACCAATAAAACACCGCCTCCCAAGCCACCTTTACCCTGGCTTCGCATTGTTATCACCTTGCTGCTTTTTGCAGGTTTTGCGTATTTTCTGTGGAACATCAATGGCAGCGCTAAGCAGGGAAAGGTTGCCGAGCCGGCTGCCGTTAAAATGCAGGAATCGAAGAAGGATGATCTCCCCAAGCCCCCCGAGGAAGAATGGGAATTTATTGAAGTACTGCCTAATCAGACCGTAGAAGTAGACGTACCGGCCGAAGTTGATGACGGCATTCGCTGGCTGATGCAATGTGGTTCATTCCGCCAGCAGCAGCAAGCCGAGGAGATGCGCGCTAAAATTGCTTTTGCAGGCTTGGAATCTCAGGTTCGCCCCAGTGATGGCGCCAATGGTCGCTGGTATCGGGTAATTCTGGGTCCCTTTGAGCGCAAACGCGAAGCGGAAAAGAATCGACACGCTATCCGTCGCACCGGCATTACCACTTGCCAGATTTGGCAATGGAATCTGGATTAAGTCCTAGTCAACCAAGGAACTGCAGATGACACAACAAATTCGCATCAGTCAAACCGGTGGCCCGCAAGTGATGGATTTGGTCGACCAGGATCCCGGTCAACCTGGGCCTGGCGAAGTACGCCTGCGCCAACACGCTATCGGCCTGAATTATATTGATGTGTATTTTCGTACCGGTCTGTATCCACAGCCTCTGCCTGGTGGTCTGGGCTTGGAAGGCGCAGGTGAAGTGGAGTCAGTCGGAGCAGGCGTGGATATTGTTCAGCCTGGTGATCGCGTCGCCTACGCAGGTGGCCCTACGGGAGCCTATGCCCAAGTGCGGGTTATGCCAGCGGCTAACTTGGTAAAATTGCCTGATGACATCAGTTTTGAGACAGCCGCCGCCATAATGCTTAAAGGCCTGACAGTGCAATACTTGCTGCGGCGAACTTATCAAGTGCAAGCAGGCCAAACCATACTTTTTCATGCTGCCGCTGGCGGGGTAGGACTGCTGGCCTGCCAATGGGCCAAAGCCCTGGGCGTGCGCATGATAGGAACAGTCGGTGACGCACAAAAAGCGCAACTGGCCAAAGCCAACGGCTGTGCCGAAGTGATTAATTATAATCAGGAGTCCTTCGTTGAGCGTGTCAGAGAACTGACCCATGGCGAAGGTGTACCTGTGGTATACGATAGTGTGGGTAAAAGCACATTTCAGGATTCCCTGGATTGTTTGTCCCCGCTTGGCATGATGGTGTCGTTCGGCAATGCCTCCGGCGCAGTACCAGAGTTTGCACTTAGTGAGCTGACGCGCAGAGGTTCCTTATTCATTACCCGGCCACGGTTGTTTGACTATGTTGCCAAGCGACAGGATCTGGAAACTATGTGTCAGGAGCTGTTTGCTATGGTGCAACAAAATAAGCTTCAACCCCTGATCGGCCAGCGTTACGCATTAGCTGATGTGGCCCAGGCACATAAAGATCTGGAAGCGCGAAAACTGACCGGCTCGGCGATACTGCTACCCTAAACGCTGGTCATCGTATTTAAACCCTGAACTGACTCACCAGTCTGCTCAAGCCCTGACTCAAGTTCGTCAGTACCTGAGCGGCCTGGTCACAATCTTCAATACCTCTGGCAGTTTGCTGAACCAAGCTATTGATATTATGTACGTTTTTATCAACTTCCAGGGCCACTGCACTTTGTTCTTCAGCGGCGGTGGCGATTTGTGAGTTCATTTCAGATATCAAGCCTATCGCATGATTTATCTGATCCAGCGCATCCTTCACCTCATCCGACAGGCTCACAGTATTATTGGCCTGTTCCAGGCTTTGCTGTACCGAGCTGGTCATTTTATTGGTGTCTTGCTGAAGATTATTGATGATCACCGCAATTTCACGGGTGGAATCCTGTGTCTGCTGGGCCAGGGTACGCACCTCATCGGCGACTACCGAAAATCCGCGTCCTTGTTCACCTGCTCGCGCTGCTTCAATAGCCGCATTCAAAGCCAATAGATTGGTCTGGTCGGCAATATTGTTGATGATCCCCAAGGCTTTACTGATATCCACCACTGCCGCCGACAGGGTTTTCGCCACTTCAGCGCTTTGCTGCACATTCTGGCTTAGCTGCTGAATGCTGCCCCGCGAACGCTCTACCACCTGGTTACCCTGGTTGGTCAGTTGCTCAGCCTGCATGGCAGAATGATTGGCCTGTTCCGCATTACCGGCCACTTGCGATACCGCCGCACTCATTTCGGTGATGGCTGTGGCTACCTGATCGGTCTCCATTAACTGCTGCTGGCTCTCGGCCCGGATCTCTTCCGTGGCTCCCGTTAATTGCCGGGCAGAGTCAGCCAACGAGGTAGCGGAATCCGCTACTTCTTTGACCAACTCTCTGATCTTCAGTACAAACTGATTGAAATAGTCAGACAGCCTGGAAAGCTCATCCTCTCCCTCAACAGTAAGCTTGACCGTCAAGTCACCTTTACCTTGGGCAATGTCTTTCATGGCCCCAACAACATTATGCAAAGGCCTCAGCACACTGCGGGATACCAAATAAATCAACCCGGCCAAAATAACCACTATGACCAAGGCAATTTCCAACATTCTAAATGCCGCAGCCCAGAAGGTATCTGCTACATCATCAATATAAATACCGGTACCGACGATCCAGCCCCAGGGCTGATAGAGTTTTACAAAGGTGATTTTAGGGACGGGCTCTGACTGGCCCGGCTTGGGCCAGTTGTACTGCACTGTGTGCACGCCATCATCTCGCACACCAACCACCATATCGTGGAACAGACGGTTACCTTCTTTGTCCTGGAAAGCATCAACGCTGGTGCCATCTAAATCCGGGCGGAAAGGATGCATTAACATGGTTGCTTCACCATCGATAACAAAATAGTAGTCGTCATCCTTGTAACGCATCGTCTTCAGGGTCCCTAAAGCCAAGCGCTGCGCTTCCTCCATACTGATTTCACCGCTTTGCGCCCTGGAACGGTAATTGTCCAGCAGACCTTCAATGGATTCGGCCAAAAACCGGGTGGTCAGGCGCTTCTCTTCCAAAATGGTATTGTTAAGTCCGTTTAATATCAGCAAACACAAGGCCAGTTGGCCTGCAATGGCAACAGCCAAAATACTCCATAGACGCTGACGAATGCTCAAACGATTTAACATGCAGTACCCCTCGGATGGCGTGCGTCGGTAGCTCCTAAAGCCGCCGACATGTGCTTATAAGTTATTAGAAACAATAGCATAGCTGCTTTTTTTCAAGCATGCGCAGCACTACAACTAAAGACTGATTATTTTTTATGCTCGTCAGATAAAGCTAACACCCTATCCGGAAAATCACTTATCAACCCGTCGACCTGAAAAGCTTTAAATTGCACCATCTTTTCTACGTCATTGACTGTCCAAACTTGAATTTTCACCCCTCGCTGGTGCAAAGCCGCCACTAAGGATGGCGATAAGACTTTCACCCCTGACCAATATTCTGGAACTTGAACAGCCTGACCTCTAACCGGGAACAGATGTGACAGGCCAATTTTCTCCAGTAGCACAAACCAGGTTATTTCATTTTTGGTCATAGCGGTGGCCACCGAAGGGCAACCTCGCCGGAATGCGTGCAGTGCATCGGAGTGAAAAGAAGTCACCAACACTTGGTGCTGCATGCCGTATTGGTTGATCAAATTGCAAAGCAACTGACTCACTTGTCGATCATTGGGTTTGATCTCCAACATGTAGCGCGCCTTGGGTAGGGTTTTGAAAATGTCTCTTAAGGCAGGAATCCGCACTTGCTTACCACGATAGGGGAAGTCTTGTTCCGGCAGATGCTGAAAGCCTGCGTCCAATTCTTGCAACTGCGCCCAGGTCATATCACGAATGCGCCCCTGACCATTAGTCGTTGAATCCACCGTCTCATCATGGCGGGCGAGCAATTGCTTATCCCAACTGGCATGAATATCCATCTCAATCACATCTGCGCCCAATTGCCAGGCGTGTTTTGCAGCTTCCAAGGTGTTCTTGGGCCTTAGTCCCTGGCCTGCGCCATGGGCAATAACTTCAAAGCCATCAGCCTGATAATAGGGATGCGGGGCCATGTGATTGACCATAGGTGCCAGAGATAAGCCCGCCCACACCAGCAAAATACCGAGAAACCATTGCAGCAAATTGAACATCAGAATCAATTGATGAAGAAATGAACGTTCATCTTACGTTTGCAATAGCGCGCTGTGAACCAGTCAGAAGGATCAAATTGCCTGCCAGATCAATTTTATCCCCATTAGCAGTAGCAACCCATGCAAGATCCCCATAAAGACTCTATGATTCAGCCGGGTACGCAACCACAACCCCAGGCGATTACCCAGCCAGGTCAGCGGAAAAAAAACCAGCGCCAAGCCAACCAGATGCCAGTCAAGCACGCCGTAATACACAAAGGGTAATAGTTTTGCGACGTTCATACCCGCATATACCACCGCGCTTGTCGCCACTAAAGTCGCGGAAGGCAGGATTAGCGACAACAAATGCATCATCAGAGGAGGGCCCCCGGCATGCAGCAAGGTGCTGCTTAATCCAGATGCCGAAGCCAGCACAAGCCCTGCAGGCCGGCTTGCCAACCAGGCACCACGCAGATGTCGGCCCAACAAATAGCGCAGTGCAAACAAACAACTCAGAGAACCAATCAACCCTTGTAACCAGAGCGTGGGGAGATGCCCAAGCAGCAAACTGCCCAGTAACAAACCTATTGCCACGCCGGGTAATAAAACTCGTAGTCTTGCACTGTCCCATTGGCGCCAATAGCTTTTTAAACTGAACATATCGGCCAGCAGCAACAGCGGCAACATCAACCCCAAAGCCTGCTGAGGCGACAAAACCAACAGTAGAAGGGGCACAGAGAATATCCCCAGTGCCCCGGCGAATCCGGATTTGGAAATCCCGGTCAACACCACAACCAGTGCAATCAGACCTAGACTAAAGGGATCCATATCCATCAGCATAGTCAGCTCGCCTGCTCCGGCAAATCAAACCACAGCGCCTGCAAGTCTGTGTCGGCTTGTAAAACCAATGCGTCGCTTCGCACCAGACCAACACCATCGCCACCTTGCAAGCGTTGCTGGCCGCTGTGCGCTTGGCCACTGAGCATGTGCAAATAGCCGCTACGGCTACCCACATACAGCTCGATGCTCTCCCCTGCCTGCAGCGCAAGGCGCGACAAAGTGGCATCCTGGCGGATAGATAAGCTGCCATCTCTGCCATCTGGCGTCACCAGTGCCGTGAGTTTGCCATGCTGCTTGATGGTCGCCTGTTGGTAGCCGGGTTTGACCCCACGTATATTGGGCTGAATCCAGATCTGCAAAAAATGCACAGGGTCGTTTGCGGATGCATTGTATTCCGAATGCATTATACCGCTGCCTGCACTCATCAGCTGCACATCACCAGCAGGAATAATAAACTCGTTACCGGTACTGTCTTTATGTTGCAAAGCACCATCCAGCACATAGGAGATAATCTCCATATCGCGGTGACCGTGCGTGTCAAAGCCAGCACCACCGCGCACCCTGTCATCATTGATAACGCGCAGTGCGGAAATGCCCATATGCTTGGCATCATGGTAGTGACCAAATGAAAAGGTGTGACGGCTGTCCAACCAACCAAAATTAGCCCGACCGCGATCATCAGCAAGTCTGATGTAATCCATGATTTGTCCTCAATTTGAAGTTCACATGGACTCACTATATAAACGAATTTAAAGAACTTAAATTAGATAAAACCTGCAAAAACATTCGTTTATTTAGAATATAACTATTTTGCCTTGATCTAAGCGTTCAGGCCGAGTTTACAAATGAAAGATCACCCCAAGTAGGTAAATTTTTCTACTAGGTTGCTCACCCCTTCAATGCCAGCTTGCCTCGCGCCGCCGAGCAGATAAATCCCATATTGGGTAGATACCGCACCTAAGCCGTGACGGGTTGAACTCATTGCCACTGGCAGGGTGTGCCATTCATCCTTAGCAAAACTATATTGCCAAATTTGGTTATACGTTTCGCTGGACGTTAATGTCCATTGTTTGTCTTGTTGGGAAAAGTAATAGGCTTCGCCACCAAACAAATACAGTTCGTTTTGCCACACCGCCGCTGCAGTGCCAGCGCTGGCCTTGGGCAAGGGCGCCAATTCAAACCACCGGTCGGTTTGCTTTTCATAAAAATCAACGCGAGCCTGGTTTTCATGCTGTTTTTGATAAATGCGGCCGCCAACCACGATTAATCCATTATTGTGTGCCACACAGGAGAATGAGTTCCTGGCCACGGGCAGAGGTGCCGCCGGTTGCCATGATGCACCGTCATAAAAATGGTGTGCAGAAGTGTCGTTTAACTGACCTTTGATGTGAGTACGCCCGCCCACTACATGCAAATCCTTGCCTAGAAAGGCATAACCTGCTTCAGCCTGAGGCACCGGCAATGAAGTAATAGGCTGCCAGCTTTCAGCAAAAGAGCTCAATTGCCAAACCTGGCTTTCCATCTTCCAGGCATCCTGCTTGTCAGAACTGAAGCCACCAATAGCAAACAAGGAGTGCTCGTCTGAGGCAAGACCTAAATGATGACGAGGCTCTGGTAATTCAGGCCCTTTGTACCAGCTATTGTCCTTAAAATCATAAAGATGGACCGATTTTGATGGACTCATATTTCCCAGCAGTCCCTTGCCCTCTTGCACCTGTTCCAGAGCGCCAGCAATCACTATTTTATCTTTGAAAATGCACGGATAAATTTCTTGTAAAGGCACAGGTAAAGAAGCGAGAGCCCGCCAGTTTCTGCTGGCCGCTAAAGACAGGCCAGGAATACAGTTAGCCGCTACCGCAGCTGTGCCCGCCACTAAAAAATCTCTCCGTGTTAACATCCGCACTTCCCATCTTTAATAAAATTATAAATACACAATAATTCAAAAGGTTAACTGATATAAGAGGGTAAATCTTCTGATTAAAACGAATCGGCAGTATCCAATTGCTCTGCGGTCAGCATAGTTTGTGACTGATAGCGCAGTTCACCAATAAATGTGCGTGCTGCCGGTCCCAAGCGGTCCCCATCTGCAAAGCACAAATACAATTGGGCTGTACGTTTTACCCCCTGTGCCAAAGGCAACGGCTTAAGCAGACCAGACTGCAACTCTTGCTCAATGGCAGGCACAGGTAACCAGGCATAGCCAAATCCCTGACTGATCATATCTATTGAAGTGCGCACATGGCTCACGGTCCAGCGCTGATCAGCCCCCAGCCAGCCCACATCTTTGCCTGAGCTACTGGCAGAATCCCTGACCACAATTTGCCTGTGTGATTTCAGATCTTCAAAACTCAGTGCCTGTTCTTGCTGATGCAATGCATGACTAGGATTCGCCACGGCCAGAAACTCAATCTGGCAGAACTCCTCATTGAAGCCGTTTGCCAGCGCCACGGGCGAGATTGCAATGTCCACTTTGGCTTTTTCCAGCAGCTCCTGTGCACCACTTAGCACGGTTTCCATCAGCTCAATACGTAAAAGTGGAAACTGTGCAGATACTGTGTCCAGCACCCGGTACAGCAAATTTTGTGGGAACACCTCATCGACAGCGATTTTTAATTGGGTTTCGGTACCTGACCCTAATCCGGTTGCCACCGCCTCCAACTTTGCCGCTTCATCAAGTAAGTAGTTTGCCCGGCGCAACATTAACTCGCCGGCCTGGGTCAGGCCTACTTTTCGCCCCTGTACTTTAAGTAGCTTAATACCTAGCGAGTCTTCCAGTTTCTGCACGGCATGGTGAATGGTTGACTGGCTCTTGTGGATAGCATCTCCGGCCTGGCTAAACCCACCATATTCCACCACCGCACGGAACATACGCCATTGTCCCAATGTTGTTTTCAGCATTCACAAATCCTTATCGCAATCGGGCAGATACCGCCCTTTAATTCGCTTTAGCTATAAATATTAAGGGATTTCTTAAAAATTGGTTCAGAAATTTCGAATGAATAATATGAAATGTCTACCTACAGCAGCCCTTGTTTAGACCTAATCTTTGACCCGCGGCAGACATACCCGGTAATCTGCCAAGCATAAAAACAACAACAGGAACCACTATGTCCGACACTAATCTCGGCTTCGCCCTTAATTTGCTGGATGATACCCAGGCACCTTTCCACCAGCGCTTATCTCTGCACGAGAAGCCCATCCCCACACCTCAACAAGGTCAAGTGTTGGTCAAGATGCTGGCGTCACCGGTGAATCCGTCAGATTTAGTTTACTTGCGAGGCCAATATGGATTGCCGCCGCAAGCGAATGCCTATGCAGGGTTTGAAGGCTGCGGACTGGTTATCAAAGCCAATGCCGGCTTGTATGGAAAATGGCTGGTCGGCAAGCGTGTGGCACTCTCGGCGCAACCCGGACAGGACGGTTTATGGGCCAAATATGCTTGTACACTGGCTAGTTACTGTTTGCCACTACGCGACAGCATCAGCAACGCGCAAGGGGCTACCCTTATAGTGAATCCCTTAACCTCTATCTGCTTAATTGAACGTGCCCGGCAACTCGGCGCCCGCGCTATCGTCATCAATGCGGCGGCCAGCCAGGTAGGAAAAGGACTCATTCGTTACGCCCAAACGCAGGGTATGAAAACCATTGCCACCGTGCGCAGTCAGCCCAATCTGGAGGTGTTACGTAAGCTGGGTGCTGATTATGCCTTGTTAACCACAGATCACGATTTTAATCAGCAACTTAAAGACGCCGTGGAAGCTTGTGGCGCTTCGGTTTTAATGGATGCGGTTGCTGACCAGGACACCGCGCTTTTACTTAGGCAGATGCCAAGCGGCAGCACGGCCATTGTTTACGGCAGGCTGGAAGAGAGTCAGGATCCTCTGGGTGGTAACTTCAGTGTGGCTGATGTGATTTTTCGCGACGTGCGTATTGAAGGCTTCTGGCTGGCTCGCACCCTGAAAAAAGCCCCGATTTGGCAGGTGATAACGTTAAACAGAAAAGTGCAGCAACTCTTTAATGACGGCACCTTTAATACGGATATCTACGCGCAAACCGGCTTCGATGACTTCGTTACAGCGCTGGAACACTACGCGGCGCACAAAAGTGACGGCAAGGTCATTCTCTGCCCTTAGACCATGCCGTCTTTGCGAGGTAAACGGCTGACGTCAGGGCAGACGCTGCCATACTTCATGCTCAACCAACTGACCATCCTGCCAGCGGTTTTTCTTCCAGAGATCACCTTCCAGTTTGTAATCAAACTGGTACTTCCCGTCAGCAGGAACCGGGTATGAGGTATGCACTGGGCGCTCGGTGTAAGTTTTATCATTGGCTTCAAAGTTGCCGGCACCCGCCGCCCAGAATTTTCCATCGGACATGGTGATAAAGCTGAAATGATTATCTGAGACCACTTTGATAGCGCTCAGCTTCAAGCCTTCATAGTCAATCTTTTGCCCCTGCTCATTCACATAGAACCCAGATTTGAGCTGCCAACTGCCCTTTAGCGGGTGCGCCATAACACTGCTTGCCAATAACGCGCAGAATATAATCAGATACTTCATTTTAGTTGTCTCCTTGTACCGGAAGTAAAACCTGTACTTCTACTTCAATCAAAAACTCTTGCAGATAAAGCCGCTCCACCTGCACCCAGGTTGCACTGGGATAATTGCCATGGGCAAAGAATGCCTTTCTCTCATCCTGTAATGTCTTCAGCTTGTCTATATCCCGGGTGTAGATGGTTTCCCGGACAATAGCTCGAGTGTCTGTGCCGTAGTCGGCGAGAATATCACTGATGGTCTGGTAACAACTTTTCAGTTGCGCCGACATATCCTCCCCCGATCCGACGATACCCGACAGATACAATTGATTACCGACCCTGCTAACCGCACTTATACCTAAGTCCCGCTCAAAAGGGGCGTAGTGCTTGCGTTCAATCTCCTGCGACGTCGGCAGGTTCTGACAACCCCCTACACATAAGACGGCACACAGCCAGCTAAAAGCGAACCATTTAGACATTCCAGTCCTCCCAGCAAAAAGAGGATGGATACACAAGATGTTCCAACCGAACAACTAAATCAACCTTATTTTGTTATGAACTAACATGAAGAATTTCTGATTGTGCAGACGAGTCAGCTCAATTGGGCTTCAGCAGCAGGTAAATATCAGTCTGCGCCTGACTGGCGGGTACATCAGGATAAAAGCTTAGGCGCTGCAAAAACAACGGATAGTTCCCCGCCTGACAGGCTTGTTCTGGCAACCAGTGGCCATACAGATAACGAATAGCCTCTTCCAGTTGCTGATCTCCCCCTTTGACACTCAGCCTGGCATAAGTACCAGCAGGTAGTTCAGTGACATCTATTTCGTCACTTGCCGGCCCCCGATATTCGCAGGCCAATCCAAAGCGGTAATCCTCTGGTGGGGTTTCTGACGGGTCATCGTAAAGTAAGTTGAAGGTAGCGCTTTTAGCCGGTGGCAGTTGGTTGGCCTTACGCCAGGCAATAAAGCGCTGGATACTTTGTCCCAGTAAATGGGGAGCCCCTTGATGGACCAGTAATGCAACAGGGGTAGTTGTGCGCTGCACGAGTTGAACCTGAAAGTCGGATGTGGATGTCATGATGGTTTCCTTCTGTGGATAGTGCTGCCACCAATGCCAGTCCGGGTTTTGACGAAAAGCAGAGGGACTCAGCCCACTGACCAGTCTAAAAGCCCTGGAGAAGCCCTCCAGACTCTGGTAACCGTTATCCAGCGCAATACAGGTAATACTCATTTGCGGGCGAAACGCTAACTGCCAAGTAGCGCGTTTCAGGCGGGCTTGGCGAATATAGGCACTAAGCCCTAACCCCATTTGCGCAGAGAACAAGCGGTGAAAGTGAAAAGGCGACTGATAGGCCAGACGGCTTAATTCCTCTAGTCTGAGTTCTTGGCTCAGATGACAGTCGATATATTCACAGACGGCTTGCAGATTCGGCATAGGCGGCACTCATTAGATTTGTATAGAGCTTACCCATGCCCGGTATGCGTCGCTTGACCATTCTTGCGCAATTCAAGCAACGGGCAAATCAGCTCGTGCACCCCATTCCGTCCAGGAGCCGTCATAAAGTGTCAGGTTGCGGTGCCCGCAAGCATAGGCTGCCATCAATAGCACACAAGCCGTCACACCAGAGCCACAGCTGCACACCAGTTGTTTTTCCTGGGTAAGCCCTTGTGCTTGAAACTGTTCCTGCAGTTGCGCAGGTGGCAGCAGACAGCCCTGTTCCTGCAACAGGGTAAAAGGTAAATTCGCAGAACCGGGAATATGACCTGAGCGCAGACCTGCCCGTGGCTCCGGCTGCGTGCCTTCGAAGCGCCCTGCACTGCGGGCATCCAGCACCAGATAATCACCCTGTCCGCTAACAGCCAGTAGCTGCTCTGCAGTAATAAGTGCGTTCTCCTGCAGTTGCGCCTGATATAGCTTGCCTTGGCCGGGCAGTGCGTATTCATTCGCCAGAGCCCCGCTTTCCGCCTGCCACTTAGGCAAACCACCATCCAATACATAGACTTTGTCGTGCCCCATGCATTTGAACATCCACCAGGCACGGGGGGCCGAATAAAGGCCTATATTGTCATACACCACGATCAGGCTGTTATTGTCGATCCCAAGCTCGCCCACCAATTGGGCAAACAGCGAAGCATCCGGCATGGTATGCGGCAGGGGCGAGTGAGGCTGACAAACCACCTTATCAATATCAAAGCGCAGGGCCCCTGCAATACAACACAGGTCGGGGCTCGCGGCCTGGCCAGGTAACGGCATACTGGCATCCAGCAACACCAGATTGGTATCTTTGCGGTGGGCAGCAAGCCATTCGGTGCTCACCGTTACCTGATTGTTCAACATCATCTACTCCAACACTTAGCTACTGGGCTCACCCCGGTTATCTACCGGGTTAACCACAAATTCAACCTGCAAAGGGCCACCCTGAGTCAGTACTTTACACAGGTTGTCCGGGCTATGCTGACAGATGCCCATATGGGTGCGACGTTGTCCGTCCAGCACAAACAACGTCAGGTAATACCCTTGCTCCGGATCCAGTTTGATATTCTGGCCCAGGACAAAATCCTGCTGGGTCACAAACTCCTGTACGTGACTGAAGTTGTCAATAACCAGACTGTCGACCCGTTCGGCGGCTTTGTCTGCGATACGCGGGTCATACTTGAAGAGAGTCAGTTCCAGGCGCAGCCCGTCAAATGAACCTACGCGCTTTGGAATAGTGAATTCACCGACTACCTGTGCTGCAACAGGGTTGACCACCATGGAAACTTCTTTACAGTGCTCCAGGCTTTGACCTTTTTGGTCCAACAGCATGGCTTCACTGCCCGCCCCACTGCCTTTAGTCCACCAGGTCAGGCTACTGCCCTGATACTTAGCGCCACTGGCACTAGCGGTGATTTGCATAGCATGAATATGCTGTTTGTATCTGATACTGGCTTGCTGCTCAGTGGTATAAGCAGCCTCAACCATTTCACCGCTGTCGCAGAGGTATGAAACCGAAGGCAGGAAGTCCTTTACCGCAGCTTCAGGAGGCGTCTTCTCGGCCTGGCTACAAGCGAATAATAATGGGGTAATGGCCAACCAAATTAATCTGTTGCGCATGGAATGCTCCTTGTCTCAGACAGAGTCCCAATCTATCACAACCACTGTAAACCGTCATAGGGATGCTGACGCAGGCTATGCAGACGGCTGGTTAGATCGCCCACATGCGCCTCCAGTTTATGGCCGTCAGGATCCAGAAAATACAGTGATTCCCCCTCACTACTATTGTCTTTCCACAAGCTTGTACCCGCTTGCTGCAAACGCTGGCAAAACGGTTCGAAGTCAGCTTTGTCCAAACTAAAGGCCAGATGCGTGTAATCTTGCGCTGGCTCGGGCTTGTCCAATGACAAACACAGCCACAATTCACCCAGGCTCAGATAGGCTCCCCGCTGCCAGCGCGCATGCCCCTTGAAACCAAGCAATAAGGTATAAAAATCTACCGAGCGCTGCACATCGGCGACGGCCAAGGTGATATGGTTTAGTCCTTTAAGCATTATCAGACAGATGATCTCTAGGTGGCACCAAGCTAACCTGCCCGCCATCTCCAGGCAAGGACTTACTTACCTTGCAACCCCTGCTGTTTGGCTTGTGTCAGCCAAGTGGCTTTCTGCTTGTCCGTGGCACTGATCATAGGGCCAAGCAGGTGCTGGCTGGTACAGCGGATCCCACAAAATTCCAAAGTGGTAATTTTAAGCTGTTTAATCGCCGGAGCCCCTTGCCACCAGCGAAAATACCAGGGTGGGGTATCCATAGTCAGTACCAGACTGGCAGTTTTACCTGTGAGTAATTTTTGCTGCACACTCATGCCCTTCTCAAAGCGAAACGCAAAACCGGGTAACAAGGTACGATCAAATAAACCTTTAAACTTAGCGGGCAGCCCGCCCCACCACACTGGGCTGTACACCACCAGGTGCTCCGCCCACCTGAGCTGCTGCTGGAAACGCTCAAGACTATCTTCCAGCGGTTGTACCTGCGCATAGCCTTGGCTTAAGTCCGGGTTAAACTCCATGGCAGACAGCAAGCACAGCTGCACCTCATGGTCTTCAGCTGCCCCAGCCTGATAAGACAAAGCTAAAGATTCACTGAAACTACCGACTTTGGGGCTACCGCTAATAACCAGAATTCGCTTTTTCACACTACCTCCTTTGGTAAACAAAGGGGCAGTCTAGCGTCTCCCCTTTAGGGCAGAGTCAAGGGACAGTGGCCGATCTCCTCACAACAGGCGTCCAATCGTTGAATACGTATCTGAGTTTGCCGAATCTGTGCTTCCATCTCACCGCGAATCTCTAGCAAAAATTGCCGTATGCCCTGCCAGTCGAGGGCCCCTCTGCGATATTGCATCACAGGCTGCAAACGACTCAAACTGATACCTAGCTGCCGGGCCTCCCGAATCAAATGCAAGGCATCAATATGGGATGACTCATATACCCGGTATTTACCCTGTCGTTTAGGAGGCGCAATCAGGCCTTTCTCTTCGTATAGCCGTATGGCCTTGATGGACAGACCGGTCAGACTGGCCACTTTTCCTATATACATAGCGAACTACTCTGTGCTTTAAAGCCTATCTGGTGCTAATACCAGCCCCTGACACCTCAGATAAACTGTTCAAATCCCGGTTGCATTTTACTTGGTACAAAGGGGTAAAGGTCATATCTGGCAACACCTTCACGATAGAATGGATCTTGCGCCAATATGGCCTGCAACTGCTCAGGGTCTTCACCACGGGCCAGAATCACACCACCATTGCGCGGCACTCTGCGACCCGAGGCAATAAAACAGCCTGATGCATAGTGACAATCCAAAAACGCAATATGCTCTGCCAGCAGCTTTTCCACCTGCTCCAGTGGTTTTATATAAGTGAGTACTACAACAAACATAATGACTTCCTGAGGTAATGTTGGCTATTCAAGGGTTTTAAAGTGTTGGGCAAGGAACTCGACAAATTTCTTAACCCGCGGCGGCCTGGGGCCGGAGCCCGGATACACGGCGCTCAAAGGAGCTGAGTCCCCTTGCCAGTCCGGCAACAATTGCACTAAGTTACCGGCTTGCAGGTCCCGGTAAACATCCAGATGGCTTTTGTAGGCAATACCTCTGCCCAGCAATGCCCACTCCCTGACCAATGAGCCGTCATTGCATACCCTGTCGCCTTTAACCTCTACCACCACAGCATCACTGCCCTGATGAAAGGCCCAGCGACGGTAAGCCCGTTCCTGACTCTGAAAAATCAAACAATTGTGGTGAAGTAAATCCTGCGGATGCAGCAGTGGAGGATGACGTTCAATATAGCTCGGACTGGCCACCAGCATTCGCCGGTTATTCAGCAAGCGCCGAGCCACTAGCGCGGAATCAGGTAACTCACCATATCGTAAAGCCAGATCCAGAGGTTCCAAGACCAAATCACGCACCGCATCGCCAGCTAGCAAGGTAAAGTAAACCTGCGGATGCACTGACTGGAATTCATCCATCAAGGGCATAATCCATTGACGGGCCAAATCCACCGACGCGGTCAGGCGAATCTCCCCTGAAATCTCCGCACAATCATGGCGAACCACCTGCTGGGCGTCTTCGAGCAGCGTCAGTCCTTGTGCAACTTTATCCAGAAACAAAGTGCCCTCAGGAGTTAAACGCAAGTTGCGGGTATTGCGCTCAACCAGTTTCACTCTAAGCTGAGTTTCCAGACGTTTCAGACTGGCGCTGGCCACCGCCGGCGTGCGCCCGAGAATACGCGCCGCGCCGCTCAAAGAGCCCTGGCGCGCCGCCTCAACAAAAAGTTGCAGATCATCCAGCCTGTTCATTTTCAATAATTCTTTGAAAGTGTTTTATACAGTACGGCAATTATCATTCAGCCTGCGTCACCCCACAATAGGCATATTCCTTTTGCAAGTGAGATGAATATGCACACTGTTCAACCAGGTTGCCGGTTATGAGCCGGTCAGCCAAGACTAAATTACCTGCCGCATTGCTGGCCCTCACTGTGGGTGCTTTTGGCATAGGTGTGACCGAGTTTGTGATTATGGGGCTGCTGCTCGAAGTCAGTCAGGACCTGCAAGTCAGCGTACCGGACGCCGGCATGCTGATCTCAGGTTATGCCCTGGGCGTGGTGGTAGGGGCACCGTTGATGACCAGCCTGACTGCGGCCTGGCCACATAAGCGAACGTTATTGGTGTTAATGCTGGTGTTTACCCTGGGCAACATCGGCTGCGCGCTGGCGCCGGATTACACCAGCCTGATGCTGGCACGGGTGGTCACCGCCTTTGCCCATGGTACCTTTTTTGGTGTGGGCGCCATTGTGGCGACATCGCTGGTTGCCCCTGAACGCAAGGCGTCGGCCATCGCCATCATGTTCACTGGTTTGACCGTTGCCAATATTCTAGGGGTACCTTTTGGTACCTGGCTTGGACAAATGGTCAGCTGGCGTGCCACCTTCTGGGCCGTCAGTATAATCGGCGTGCTGGCACTATTGGTGCTATGGCGTTTTGTCCCCGGTCAACACACCAACACAGAAAGTGTCAACTGGCGTCAAGACCTCAAAGTATTGCGCCGGGCTCCGGTATTACTAGGGCTGCTCACCACAGTGCTGGGTTTTGGTGGCGTATTTGCGGTACTGACATACATCGCACCACTACTCACTCAACTAAGCGGCTTTTCCGAGAATGCCGTCTCGCCCATTCTGCTGCTGTTTGGTCTGGGCATGATTATCGGTAACTTGCTGGGCGGCAAAGCTGCTGATAAGCACCTGATGTTCAGTGTGTTGGCAAGCATGCTGATCCTGGCACTAGTGATGGCGCTGATGAGCCTGGTTCTCGAAAACCAGATGTTGATGCTGTTGTTTGTTCTGCTGCTTGGCGTGGCTTCCTTTGCCACGGCAGCCCCCTTACAAATGTGGGTGTTAAACAAAGCCCAGGGCGGTAGTCAAAGTCTGATCTCCAGTTTCAATATTGCAGCCTTCAATTTGGGGAATGCTCTGGGTGCCTGGTTGGGTGGCTGGGTAATTGAATCTGGCCCTGGGTTGTCGGCCATTACTTGGGTAGCGGCTTTGGTCCCCATGGCGGCTATAGCCACAGCCTTGCTGAGTCGCTATTTGGAGGCAAGCGCCTCTCAATCCACTTCTTTGCAGGGTCAACCCTGTGTTTGTGAATAACTTGGAATCTCTATGCAAATAAACTTAACCAATAAAACGGCCTTTATCTCAGGGTCTACTCTAGGCATCGGCTTTGCCATCGCCCAGGGGCTGCTGGCTTGTGGCGCCACTGTAGTCATCAACGGTCGTAAACCGCAGGCCGTCACTGAGGCAATAGCAAAACTCCGCGAGGAGTTTCCCCAGCCCACTATCCGCGGTGTAGCGGCCGACCTTGCCACTGCTGAAGGTTGTCAGACCTTGCTGGCACAAGAGCCCCATGCCGATATTCTGATCAACAATCTGGGCATCTACGGCCTGATGGACTTTTTTGCCACCCCGGATGAGGAATGGCAGCGGTTTTTTGACGTCAATGTGTTGAGCGGCATACGCCTGTCACGTGCTTATGTACCAGGCATGCTGAGCCGAAACTGGGGCAGGGTGATCTTTATTTCCTCCGAGTCCGGTCTGCAAATTCCTGCCGATATGATTCATTACGGCATGACTAAAACCGCCAATCTGGCGGTGTCACGAGGATTAGCCAAACGGGTTGCTGGCTCTGGCGTGACGGTCAACGCGGTACTTCCCGGTCCAACATTATCTGAAGGGGTAGAAACCTTCTTCCGTGAAGGAGCTAAGCAGGCAGGCCAATGTCTGGAAGAGTTTGGAACCAATTTTGTCCGTGAACACAGACCCACCTCGATTATTCAACGTCCCGCTACCGTTGCAGAAGTCGCCAGCATGGTCACCTATCTGGCCTCGCCGCAAGCCAGCGCCACCACGGGCGCGGCCCTAAGGGTAGACGGAGGCGTCGTTGACAGTATCAGTTAAATCCAAAGTGCTGTCAGCACAGAGGCAACCAGGGAGAATACCTATGCAAACCTTGCAGCGCCGGCCTTTTAAGGCCGCGCACAGCGCCTTCGCTATGCTACTGCTACTGGTGAGTACGTACATGCCCAGCCAAGCCGCCCCGGCTGCGCAAAGCTGGGTAACGAGTTGGGCAGCCAGCCCGCAACCAACCTGGAAGGGCGACTTTGCCCTGCCGATCAGGGTACCACCTCAGCTGTGGGACCAAACCCTACGCCAGGTGCTGCATCTGAGCCTGGGCGGCCAGCAACTGCGGCTACGGATTTCAAACCAATACGGCACACAACCCCTTAACATTGGCGCGACTTCTGCGGCCATCACAAAAGACGGCGCCACAATACACAGTGCTTACCCTGTGCATTTTGGTGGGCAGCGCGATGTGACTATACCGGCGGGGGCCTCGGCTATCAGCGATCCGATCAGTGTGGCGGTTGATAACAACGCGGATATCACCTTGAGCATGTATTTGCCCCGCCCAACCTCCCCCGACACTTTTCACTGGGATGGTCTGCAAACGGCTTATATAGGTTCTGGTAATCAAGTGGATTCCCTTGATATGCAGGTCGATAGCACATCAACAACCCGTATGTTTGTCAGTGCCCTGTACGTGCAGCGCAACGACTCAGCCAAGGTGGTGGTGGCTTTTGGAGACTCTATTACCGATGGCAATGCCTCGAGCATTGGCCGCAATCATCGCTGGCCCGACTTTTTAGCCAGTCGCTTGGCGGCGCACAATGTTGCGGTGGTAAACGCCGGCATCTCGGGAGCCCGCTTGCTAGATAGCGGTATGGGCGAAAATGCCCTGGCCCGATTTGAACAGGATGTGCTTGCGCAGCCCGGGGTAAGCAGCGTAATCCTGATGATGGGTATAAATGATATCGGCTGGCCCGGCTCTGCACTAGCCCCGGATAAACCGCCGGTCTCGGCCAAGCAGATAATTACCGCCTACCAGCAGTTGATTAGTTTGGCGCATCTCCATCAGATACGCATTATAGGTGCAACGTTGACGCCCTTTGAAGGCGCCCTGCAAGGCACGCCGATGCAAGGCTATTACACGGCACAAAAAGAACAAGTCCGTCAGCAGGTGAATGATTGGATCCGCAGCGCAGGGGAATTTGATGGCGTAGTGGATTTTGATGCCCTGACCAGAGACCCCCAGCAGCCTGCTCTGTTCCTGCCACGCTTCGACTCAGGAGATCATTTGCATCCGGGTGACGTCGGATATCAGGCCATGGCCGAAGCGGTTGACATACAAACCTTACTCTACGGCCCGACCGAGGACTGAGCAAAACGGCTTTGGAAACACACCACAGGTTTGTATTGAATAAAAGCATCCCAGTAGCCGGGCAGGTAATCAGCCTGGGCCGCGGGGGACACCTGAGGATTCAGCCATTGCAAATCCTCAAGTCCCGCCTGGTTAAACGCCTGTTCATGAGTTGCGCGACTAAGATGGTAGTTAGTCACGGTAATCATCTGATCGCCGGGCAGAAAGAAATGGTAGCTGAACGGCATACCTTCCTCACAAGGCGCGGGGTCGCGGGTAAATCCATAAGGCCGCATACTCAGCAGCTCACCACTGTAGTCCGGGTTGCTGTTAATACCGATAAAGCGCCCGCCCGGTCTCAGATGCCTGGCTACCGTCTGGCACATCTGTTGAAGGTCTTGCGCGGATTGCGCATAGTTGAGCAGGTAACTGGCAAACACCAGATCGAATTGTTGAGACAACTGCAAATCCCGCACATCACAGCGGATAAAATCAATACCTAGTGGGCGTTTCATCTCTTGTTGCTGAGCCAGGCTAACCATGGCCGACGAGATATCTACCCCCACCACTTTCTTCGCTCCACGATAGCGCAACATACGGGTGTGAAACCCTTCACCACAAGCAAGATCCAATACGCTTTGGCCGCTTAAATCACCCACCAGCTCGGATAACATAAACATTTCAATATGCTGTCGCCAGGGTTGCAATTTAGCCCGGCGATACTCATCGGCGATACCGTCATAGTCTGTGGTCATAATGGGAGCGGCCGGCACATCCTTGTCAACGACTAGCTCAGAGTATGTTGGGCGAAATGCGGATACGCAAATTACCCGGCTGGAATTGTCGGGCCTTTAAGCTCTATCAGGTTGTTGTCTGGATCTCTAAAGTACAAGGACAAGCCATTACCCTCAGCGCCAAAGTTTATGCTGGCAGGCCCCAGCGGGCTAATCCCAAAACCCGCCAAATGCGCCACCAGCTCGGCTTCATCAAAAGGGTCAATGCGCAAACAGAAATGATCAACATTGTGCCCTTCCTGACCGGGGCCCACTCCCCCTTGCTGTCCTAATTTGCCGTCCAGGCTAATCAGATCAATCAGACAAGTGCCGGCGCGAAGATGCACTAAGCCCAAGTGTGCTTGCCGCTTGACCACGTCACAGCCCAGCACCAACTGGTAAAAACGGATACTGCGGTCTAAATCCACGACCCGCAGTACCACATGATCTATACCCCGAATAGTGAACATCATCATCTCAGGATGAGCGCGCTACGCCCTGCGACTGCATCACCGACTCAATCTCAGACAAGCTGGCCGGGTCATCAATAGTGGATGGCACCACGTACTCCTGCCCATCGGCTATCTGACGCAGCAACTTACGCAGAATCTTACCGGAACGGGTTTTGGGTAGTCGCTGCACCACAACTGCACGCTGGAAACAGGCAATAGGGCCTATTTCGCTGCGCACCATGGCCACTAACTCTTCCTGTAATCTGGCTTCATCGATCACTACGCCATCTTTCAACAGCACCAAACCAATAGGCACCTGACCTTTCAATTCATCCTGAATACCTATCACGCTGCATTCAGCGACGGCCGAGTGGGCAGCCAGAATCTCTTCCATCTCACCAGTGGACAGTCGGTGGCCCGCGACATTAATCACATCGTCGGTACGTCCCATAATAAACACGTAGCCATCCTGGTCTTTGTAACCACCGTCGCCGGAACAATAATAACCAGGATAATCACGCAGATAACCCGCGCAGAAGCGTTCGTGATTTCCCCAAATGGTTGGCAGACAGCCTGGCGGCAAAGGTAACTTAATGGCAATGGCGCCTTGCTGACCAGCGGCCATGGGTTGGCCGTTGCCGTCCAGCACCTGCACATCAAATCCTGGCACCGGCAAGGTAGAAGAACCGGGTTTGGGCGGCATATCTTCAATACCGGTAGGATTGGCGCAAATGGCCCAGCCAGTTTCAGTTTGCCACCAATGGTCGATCACCGGCTTGCCGGTATGCTTCACTACCCAATCGTAAGTAGGCGGATCAAGGCGCTCACCGGCCATAAAGATGGCCCGCAGCTTGCCAATGTTATAACGAGTCAGTTTGGTCGCTTCCGGATCTTCTTTTTTTATCGCCCTGAATGCCGTCGGGGCGGCAAACAGAACCTTAACGCCATATTCCTGCACCAGCCGCCAGAATGCCCCGGCATCCGGTGTGCGGACCGGCTTGCCTTCGTACAATACTGTGGTACAACCGGCCAATAGCGGCCCGTAGACAATATAGGAATGGCCTACCACCCAACCCACATCAGAAGCAGCCCAGAACACTTCACCTGGCTGCATATTGTAAATGGCCTGCATTGAATAATGGAGCGCCACCGCATGGCCGCCGTTATCCCTGACGACTCCCTTGGGTTTCCCTGTGGTACCCGAGGTATAGAGAATATAAAGCGGGTCAGTTCCCGCCACTGGCACACAATCAGCAGGCGTGGCTTTCGCCATCGCTTCGTGCCAATCCAAATCCCAAGTTTGGGTAAGATGCACTGGCGCTTGTTCGCGCTCCAGGATAATGCAGCGCTCAGGTTTGTGGCTGGAACGCTCAATAGCAGCATCCAACATCGGCTTATATTCAATGACCTTATTCACTTCTATGCCACAAGACGCCGACACCACCACTTTGGGCTGTGCATCTTCAATTCTCAGCGCCAACTCATGGGGCGCAAAACCACCAAACACCACAGAGTGAATCGCCCCAAGCCTGGCAACTGCCAGCATAGCTACCACTGCTTCGGGTATCATCGGCATATAGATGACCACCCGGTCGCCTTTTTCCACGCCCTGCGCTTTAAGCACACCAGCAAACAAGGCCACTTGTTTGAGCAGGCTGGCATAGCTGATTTTAATCTTCTGGTTAGTGACAGGTGAGTCGTAGATAACCGCCGTTTGCTCGCCACGGCCTTGTTCAACATGCCAGTCGAGGGCCATATAGGCGGTATTCATTTGCCCATCCGCAAACCAGCGCTGCATACCCTGCGCGTCCGTGCTGAGAATGTTTTGGGGCTGGCGATACCAGGGTAACTTGGCCGCTTTTTCTTGCCAGAAATGCTCGGGCTCCTGGATTGCGCGTTGGTACTCGCTTTGATATGACATGTTCGTTTCACCTTGTTGCAGGGTTAACCCTTGTTATTTTACGCAGGGCTGAATATTTATTATGCAACTGTAGACAAAACACGCGGATTTTGGCATTAGACTTAAGGATAATCGCCAAGATTGTCGACAATCATTCTCCAACAATCTGTCAACTAGCTGGACAAAGGCTGAATTATTGGTCGGGAATATCTGCTTCGACCAACAACGCAAGTAATGCCAGGGACTCCTGCCAGCCCGCATAGCAAAACTCGGCAGGGATAGCGTCCGGCACGCCTTCCTGCACTATGGTCAGTTCAGTGCCACATAACACCTCCTTGAATTGAATAGTGACCTGCATCTGGTCTGGCAATTCAGGATTATCAAACTGATCGGTGTAACGAATTAGCTTACCCGGCTCCAGCGCCAGATAACGACCACCAAAGCCGTGACTTTGCCCGGTAGAAAAATTGCAAAAAGACATCTTGTAGCCACCGCCTACCCTGGCGTCCATTGCCTGAACCTCGCCGGTAAAGCCATGAGGTGGCAGCCATTTAACCATAGCTGCTGGGTCAATAAAGGCGCGATACACTTTATCTGGGGTGGTACGCAATATACGGTGAAGACGAATCGTTTGGCCTGACATAAAGATCTCCGATTGAACTAGAACGTTTTGCTCTTTTAATCGAACGTCTGGATCCGATTTCGACAGCCCTCTGGAATTTATTTATTCTGGCAAAGCAAGGCTTGCACCGAATGTTGGTAAATTCGGGTACTGGCACCGAAAAGTGAGTAGCCGTCGGCAAGGCGTTGCCAACCTGATTTTTCGTATAAGCCATCATGATCTGTGGTCAGATAGAGCTGCTTAAATCCCATTGCCAAAGCTTGTTCCGCGGCATGCTCAAAAAAGCGCTGACTCAGGCCCTGCCCACGCTCTGACTCGTCAATAAACAGGCAGGCCAGCCACGGCCATAAATCGCAACGGCTAATAAAATCATTGGTAATCAGGCCGTAGCAGCCCACCACCTGTTGATGCTTCAACATTAAAAAGAACTTAGGTAACTGCCCAGGCTTGTCCGAATGCCGAATAGCATCCAAATAAAAACGGTGATTGTGGCTGTTACCCCATTTGCTATGAAAATAATCTGCTGCAGCATCAACCCCGTATTCAGTAGCATTGACAATCTGGTAGTCCATCATGCCATCCACAAGGTCACAGACAACCCTGCCAACCACACCAACTGCGCACCATAACTAAGCCGCTGATGCAGACCAGGATTGGACTGAGCTTTGTAAGCCTTTGCGAGGGTCAGGGTAAAAAATAGCGTGGCGATAACACACGCCAAAGAGAACCATTGAAACCATCCAGGCAGATAAGGACTATCCGATAAGGTGAAGCTTAATAGCGGGGCAATCAATAGGCTCAGCAGCATCAGCATGCCGGCCCACGAATGAATCTGACAGTGCCAGCTCGGGGTTGCAGTGTAGGCATCCGCATCCATAGGAAAATACCCGGCAACCCAGGTAGCCACACCATGCAGAATAATCAGCCCACCCATCCACTGTAAGCCACCAGGGGCATCCGGTAAGGTCAGTAAGTAGTAGCCAAACAGGCAGAATAATATCCCCAGCGGATAATTGTTGATCAAGGGGGAAAATTTCTGGGTAGGGCTACCTGCCGCCCCTAACTCACTGCAAAACTGACGACTGTGGCTGTAGCCAGGGTAGCGACTGGCTGCTACAGCAACGCCCACCACCATCCATATTGCAGCCAGCAGGCCCGAGAATAACAGTATGTCCATATACCAACTCCGTTAAGCTATCGTCAGATCAGCAGGGGTAAGAGTACGTTGCGGCTAATTCTGTGGTGCGTGGCATTGGCGTATTTTTTCGAGTAAGCGTTAAACATCAGTACCACAAGCAAGTCCCGTTCTGGCACGTACTGCACCAGCGCCGTGTAGCCATAATCATTACTGCCGCCCATTTGCCAGATAGACATGCCGTTGCTGCCGCTGATCGCCCAGTTTCCCAAGGTCCATTTCTTATTCACCGGCTGAAACAACAAGCTGGTCAATTCAGCAGGAAGCTGGCCACCGCCTTGCAGTGCGTCAAACCAACGCTGCAAATCAGCCACGCTGGATACCATGCCGCCAGCGCCCATCAAAGCCCAGGTTAAGGGCTTGGCAAAAGTGGATTGACCGCTGTCCTGACCACCATAACCTTTGGCAAGCCGCTCGACATCAAGATTCTTATCGCCGTAAAAACCAGTACTGTTCAGTTTCAGTGGAGCAAGTAACTGCTGATGCACATAGTCACGAAACGCGACACCGGATACCCGCTCAACAATAGCAGCCAACAATGTATAGGCGGCATTGGAGTAGGCGATGTCGCCACCTGGCACACTCAGCAGCGGCATGCTTAGAATAAGTTTCTCCGCTTCGTCCCTGTTCATCGGGTCAAAATCAGACTGATTGTGAAAGTTGTCCAAACCGCTTTGATGAGCCAGCAACTGTTCAATGCTGATATCACGCTTATCGACTGGCGCTTCTGGATAAAACTCGGAAAGACGGGCAGTCAGGGGTAACCGGCCCTCAATATGCAGTTGCAAAACAGCGGCGGCCGTGAAGGTTTTAGCGATGGAGCCCATGTCGCTCAGACTGTCCACATCATTGTGTTTATGCAGAGCACGGTCCGCATCACCGTAACCACACTCAAACACCAGTTGCTGATGCTGAACGATACGCACTGTGCCGTCGAAGGTGCCTTGGCTGTGTTCACTGGTTAGCGCCTGATCTAACCGCTCAGCCTGCTCGGTGGGTGTGGGACAAAAAGGTCGGGGAGTTCGCGCTAAAGACTCCTGTGATGGCGGACTGCTACAGGCGGCCAGTGTTAACAACAAAACCAGGCTAACACTGCCAAGCACCCACTTCATCAGACTCTCCTTCGTAACTTATGGTGTTCCATTCAATCTGCTTGAACGGTCATAGCTGTACAGTATCCTCGTGTTCGCACAGCGATGCAATTTGAACGAGGTAAGCGCAAGGACTGGCACGACCACAAGCTTCCAACATGGTGTCTATCCCACCATATAAGTACCAGTGCCAAAAGCGATATGCTCGCCCAGTTCGTTATGCAGCTCCATCCGACAAACCGCCACACGGCTACCCTTACGTATCACACTGGCTGTGGCAACAAATTCGCTGCCCTTACCTGGGCGCAGGTAATCTACCCGCATATCAATAGTGCCGATACGCGCCAGTCTCTGCTGAAACTGCTCAAGAGTTAGTTCCGGCATGTCCTTTACCACATGCAAAATGGCCATCAAGCCACCGACAGTATCCAGTACCGCGGCAGTCACTCCGCCATGCAGAATTTTCTGAATAGGATTACCCATCAAACCGTCATGCCAGGGCAGACGAACCTCTACACCATCGCCGTCAAACTGGCTGATTTGCAGCCCAAGCAATTGATTAAACGGCATATGTTCACGGAACACCGCGGCCACATACTCGCCTAATTGCTTGCTATCCAGTAACCCTTGCGTTTGCACATCAGCACCCTCTGGTTTGACCTGTTGGCATCATAGCAGGCTTTTTACCCGGTATTGCAAGCCATTGTCGTCATGAATTCTGAGTAACTTTGGGGTAGACTAGCGGCCCTGTTTTCCAGCTCCTTTGCCCATGTCCGACGTTTTGGCCACCAATCCAGTACAGTCCAGCCCACAAAGTGTGTTGCGGGATGTTTTCGGCTATGACAGTTTCAGACCCGGCCAGGAGCAAGTCATTCAGGCCTGCCTGGATGGCCGGGACAGCTTAGTGCTAATGCCCACAGGCGGCGGAAAATCCCTGTGTTATCAGGTGCCAGCGCTGCTGTTACCTGGGCTAACGCTGGTAGTCTCGCCACTGATCTCACTGATGAAAGATCAGGTCGATGCGCTGCATGCCTCGGGCGTCAGCGCAGCTTACTTAACCTCCGCCTTGTCTCGTCCGGAGCAGTTAGAAGTATTGGCAGGGGTTCAGGACGGTAAGTACAAACTCTTGTATGTAGCGCCGGAGCGATTAGTGAGGCCTGAGTTTATTCAGCGCCTGCAGCATATTCAAATTAGCCTGTTTGCTATAGACGAAGCCCACTGTGTATCGCACTGGGGCCATGATTTTCGTCAGGACTATATGGCTTTAGGGCAACTTAAGCATTTCTTCCCCCATGTGCCCATGATGGGACTAACCGCCACCGCCGACCCGGCCACCCGCCTGGATATCTTGCAGCAGTTGCGCTTGCAACAGCCAATGGTCCACCAGGGCAGCTTCGACAGGCCCAACATCCGCTATACCCAGCTGCAGAAATACAAACCGCTGGAGCAACTGGAAAGCTACATTAAGGGCCAGGAAGGTAGCGGCATTATTTACTGCAACAGCAGAAAGAAAGTGGAAGATGTGGCCTTTAAACTGGCTAATCGCGGCATCAATTGCGCGGGTTATCATGCCGGTATGGAAGCGGAAATTCGCGACATCACCCAGCGAAACTTCCTAAAAGACAATATTGACGTGATTGTCGCCACTGTGGCCTTCGGCATGGGTATCAATAAGCCGAACGTACGCTATGTGGTGCATCATGATCTGCCCCGCACTATTGAATCCTACTATCAGGAAACCGGCCGCGCCGGGCGTGACGGCAGCCCGGCCGAGGCGCTGCTACTGTTTGATGAAAAAGACGTGGCCCGCATCCGCGAGTGGATCAGCCTGACTGACAATCCCCATCGTCAGGAAGTGGAATTACAACGTTTTGCCGCCATGGAAGCTTTTGCCGAAGCCCAAACCTGCCGACGCCAAGTACTGCTGAACTACTTTGGTGAATACAACGCCTCGGCCTGCGGCAACTGCGATATTTGCCTCGACCCACCTAAAGCCTTTGATGGCACAGTAGCCGCCCAGAAAGTGCTGTCCTGTATCTACCGGCTCAATCAGTCCGCCGCCAGCCAGTATTTGATTGACGTGCTACGTGGCAAAAAACTCAAGCGCATTATCGACAGCGGTCATGACCAGCTCAGTACCTACGGCATAGGTAAAGACGAAAGCGATGCCTGGTGGCATAACCTGATTAATCAGTTGATTCATCAAGGGCTGATTCGGGTGGATATCACTCAGCATGCGGTACTGAAGCTAAATGAGGCGGCGCGCGCCGTGCTTAAGGGAGAGTTACCCGTGAGCCTGGCCGTACCCAGAATGAACCTGAATCTGGGTAAAAAAGCCAAGCTGGATAATCGCAACTACGACAGAGCCTTGTTTGCCAAACTGAAAAAGCTGCGTAAATCCATTGCCGAGGAAGACGAAGTACCGCCATTTGTGGTGTTCTCGGATATGACCTTGTCCCATATGGCTGAGATTCTGCCTACCAGTGCGCGAGAGATGCTAAACGTCAGCGGGGTCGGCCAAACTAAACTGGCTCGCTATGGCGAGGCCTTCCTTAATTTAATCCGCGAACATCTGGCCGGTTAACCCTCGAGCAACAAACGCACCCGTTCGGCAAATCCTGGCAGAGGCTGCCAGTGTTCAATCCAGCCAAGACAATGTTCCGGCGGCGGAGATCTATAGGTACCGTAGCCAATTTTCAGCATACTGGCAGGCATGTTACTAAGTGCGGGCTGCTTACCCAGTAACACCGCAAAAGGTCGGGAAATCAGTAAAGGGGTGGCCTGTTGTGGGCTGTCGAGTGTTTCGACCTCATAGCCCCCGGTGCTTTGCAGCACCAGGGCAAGATCCTTCTTCAGGGTTGCATCCGGCTCAATCAGCAGGATACGCAAAGGCATTATTTGCCTGCCGGATCCAAGCTGGCGTAGTAAGCGGACAGATTGGCGATATCATCGTCAGACAAGGGTTTGGCCATTGGCGCCATTACCATGTTCTTGCGCTCACCATCCCGAAAGGCTTTCATTTGCAGTACTAAGTACTGCTCTTTCTGACCTGCCAGATTTGGATACATTGGGATTTGTGAAATCCCGTTCGCGCCATGACATGCCGCGCAAGTCGCAGATTTCGCTTTCCCGGCAGCAATATCGCCAGCAACAGCTGGCATGGCCACACACATAGCAATCAATACAGCGAGTTTTTTCATCTTTACTCCAGATTGTGATTAAGGTTAGTTACAAGGTTACAATAGCCTAAGTTTTTCATTTTCTATACGGCGCGCCTGTGTATTTGGCTCACACTTATGCTCAAACATTAGCCGATCTGGGTAGCCAGGTCAGCGTCCAGCCACCGCAAAATCCAAGATTGGTGCATGTTAACCAGTCTTTATTGGCAGACCTTGATCTGGATCCACAACTATTTGTTGAACAGCAGTTATTTCACGAGTTGTTTAGCGAAACCGGGCGTTTGAATCGTCTGGCCATGGCGCAAAAGTACGGTGGCCACCAATTCGGCCAGTGGAATCCGCAACTGGGTGACGGGCGCGGCCTGCTGCTTGGGGAAACACGCGATAAACAAGGTAAGCCGGTCGATTTGCATTTAAAAGGCGCGGGGCAAACCCCATACTCGCGCTTTGGTGATGGGCGCGCGGTATTGCGCTCCACCCTTCGCGAATATCTGGTGGGTGAAGCCATGTATCATTTGGGCATTCCCAGCTCCCGGTCTCTGTGTCTGATCAGCAGTAGCGAACCTGTGATGCGTGAGCGTCAGGAAACTGCCGCCATGATGATTCGTACCTGTCAGAGCCATATACGCTTCGGTCACTTTGAATATTTCTTTCACAGCGGCCAGAGCGATAAGCTGCAGCGCTTATTTGATTATTGCTTTACCCAGCATTTTCCGCATCTTAACGACAGCGAAGACCGATATTACCGTCTGCTTGAGCAGATAGTAGTGGATACTGCCGAGCTGATTGCCAAATGGCAGGCCTTTGGTTTTGCACACGGCGTCATGAATACCGACAATATGTCTATTCACGGCATCAGTTTTGACTTTGGCCCATACGCCTTTTTGGATGATTTTCAGCAGGACTATATCTGCAATCATTCTGACCATCAGGGCCGTTACGCCTTTGACCGCCAGCCAGGCATCGCCTTGTGGAACCTCAATGCGTTGGCGCATGCCTTTAGCGGCCATTTGAGCCTAGAGGAAATAAAACAGGCGCTGGGCCAGTACGAGCCCAGACTGCTTAGCCATTACTTCGCGCTGATGGCAGATAAATTGGGCTTGCAAGCAGCCAGCGAACAGGACGAACCACTGATTAGTGACTGGCTGAATCTGCTGGCCAGAGAGCGGCGGGATTACCACCAAAGTTTCCGGCTGCTGAGTCATTTCCAGCCCGAGCAGCCCAATCTGTTACTGGATCACTTCGTCGACCGCAATCAGGCCAAGGCCTGGTTGGACAGGTACATTCAGCGCCTTAATCAGCAAAGTGGCTCACACCAGCTTCGCCACCAGCAGATGCAGGCAGCCAACCCCAAATATGTGCTGCGTAATTACCTGGCTCAACAAGCCATTGAACAGGCGGAGCAAGGTGATTTCAGTGAATTTGAAAGACTATTTACGGTGTTGAGCGCACCTTTTGATGAACAACCAACCAATGCCCATTATGCCAAGCCACCGCCGGATTGGGGCAAGAGTATGGAAATATCATGCAGCAGCTAAACGGAATTCACTTTGTATCGACACCTGACTGCGTGAATCTGCCTGGCGTCACAGATTTTTCCGAGTCCGGCATACAGGCATTATCAGCTCAGTTGGCCAACATCCTGGGTGCGGATATGCTGGCACTGGAATGGGGCGCAGACCGCTGGCAGCAGCGCTTTGAGCTGGATGGCAGGCTCTACTTGTTATGCATGGAGTCTTTGTGTGAATCGGTCTGGGTTGAAGCCCTCAAAGAAGGTGATTTTCCCTATTTTATCAGTCAGTTAAAACTGGTCGGTGCAGAGCTGACTGAAGGCAATGAAACAGCATTTTAAGCCAAATAATATACACCCAATAAAAATCAGGGCTTTTATGCGCAGCCAAAGACTTTATACTGACATCAAGTCGTCATAACTATAATCAAAACTGACGTTGAAATCTGCGCCTTTACTACTGCTGCTTGGGTATCTGCTATTAGGCCTGACATTGCCTTCTCAGGCCAAGCCGCTGCTTTTGGACTCGACCTTCACACACCAGGAATTGCAAGGTCAGGTAGAGTATTTGCGTGCCGAAAAATACGCGCAGCTTTCCGACGTGCAATCCAATCCTGATTGGCATACCAATCTGGACATCAGCCCGCTGGAACCAAACCAAAGCCTGTGGGGACGTTTCAGTGTAGTGCAGCAGGCCGGTAACCATGCCCGTTTTGCCTTTGTTATCGCCAACCCCACGCTCGACGAAGTTGATCTGTACTTGCTGGATGACAGAGGCCGTATTCGCCGCTCTTTGATGATGGGAGCGATGCGACCGTTCAGTGCCCGGGAAATCAATCACAGAAACTTTTTAATCCGCCTTGAAATGACCGCGGGCGAAAAGCTGGATATCTATTTTAGGGTGGCCGACAAAGGGCCGTTGGTGTTCCCCATTGACCTATGGCGGGATGAGGCGCTGATCGCTGAGGAACAAGGCAATCTGGCCAAGATTGGCATGATTGGCGGCGCACTGGCCATACTGGCATTTTACTATCTGATTACCTATGTGCTGCTGAGAAGCCCTGTGCGCTTCTGGTTTTCCATGGCCAGTTTTAGCTTCCTGCTGCTGTTTCTCAATGTGGAAGGCCTGCTGGTGCAAATCGTCCCACCGCTTTCCAACTACATTTCCATACTGACCTTGAGTTTGGTGGCCTTAGCGCTGTTTAATGCCTCCAAAGTCTCGCATTTGATGCTGCGCGGCGTACCCTTGTATTGGCGCTACGTCTCTTACAGCGCATCTTATTTATTGCTGCTCAGCGCCTTTATTCTGGATGATTACTGGCAGATCATTACGGCCATCGGCCTGGCTGGTTCCACCCTGGTCGTGCAGCTTGGTTTGTCCTGGCGCTACAGCGACCGCAAAGACGGGCGTCCAAACCGGCTGTATGCCATCGGTTGGTCAACCATCAGCGTGATTGCACTAGTGCAATCCGCGTTTTATGTCAGCGGCATACTGCTTGGTAATACCTTCAGTCTGTATCTGACCCTGCTGATGCTGCTGGGGATATTGCTGATTGCCTTAGCGGTGGAAACCCATCAGCAAGCCCAGGTGTTGTCCCGCTATGAGCGGCAAAGCAATACCATTAACGACCTGCGTCGCTTTTACGAGCTATTCCGTAATTCTGCCGAAGGGCTTTATACGTCGACCTTAAGCGGCAAGCTTATTACCACCAACCCGGCCATGTGTAAGCTATTCGGCTATGACAATGAGCAACAAATGCTCAAGGAATGCAGCAATACCTCGCAGTTTTACGCCAATCAAACCGACCGCCTGACCCTGGTTGAAGAGCTGGTTAAACAAGGGGTAGTGATGGGTCGCGAAATCCGTGGCGTGCGTCGTGACGGCAGCCAGTTCTGGTTTTCTATCTCGGTACAGCTTCGTCACGAACATAATGAAGATTATCTGTTCGGTACCATTTTCGACATTACCGAGCGCAAAGAAACCAGCATGAGCCTGGAATATATGGCTACCCATGACCCGCTCACCGGCGTCTATAATCGCCGTGAGTTTGAACAGCGACTGCGTAATGGCTTAAATCAGGCCAGGGATGCCGATCAGGAACTTACCTTGTTATACATGGATCTTGACCAGTTTAAGGTGGTTAACGATACCTGCGGACACAAGGCGGGTGACATTCTCATCAAACAATTATCTCAGCAGCTAAACCAAGTCGTTGAGGGGCGCGGCATTCTGGCCCGCCTGGGCGGTGACGAATTTGGTGTGTTACTGGAAAGCGAGCAAGCCAGTGACGAAAATGCCTATCTGCTGGCCAACAAACTGCTGAATGTGGTGCAGCAATTCCGTTTTGTATGGGATAACCGCATCTTTACCTTAGGTATCAGTATTGGCCTGGTGCCTTATCACAAGGCCATTCATTCACCCGAGCAGTTATTAAGCATGGCCGACTCGGCCTGTTATATGGCCAAAGAGCAGGGCCGAAACCAGGTGCATGTTTACTCCAAGCAGGACGACAAAATTCAGCGTTATGAAACTGAATTGCACTGGGTGTCGTTAATAAACAAGGCTCTGCAGGACGACAGATTTGTGCTGTATTACCAGCACTATCACCCCTTGAATAAGATATCTCGCGGCCACCACTACGAAATCCTGCTGCGCATGCAAGGGGACGATGAAGAGCAAATGGTTTCGCCCGTGGCCTTTTTACCCGCCGCAGAGCATTACAACCTGACCGCCCAGATAGACCGCTGGGTAGTGGAACATTATTTCCGTTGGCTGGCCGAGCATCCTGAACATAAAGAAAACTTAGTGCGCGCCAATATTAACCTCAGCGGCCACTCGCTGGGTGACAAGGAACTGCGTCTGTTTGTGCTCAATGCCTTTGAAAAATACGGTATTCCCTACAACAAGATCTGCTTTGAAATCACCGAAAGCATGGCGATTATCAAAATGGATGAAACGCTACAGTTTATTAAAACCTTCCACCAATTGGGGTGTACCTTTGCGCTGGATGATTTCGGTAGTGGTTTCTCTTCCTACGGCTATCTCAAAAGCCTGCCGGTCAACTACGTAAAAATTGACGGCGGCTTTGTGAAGGATCTGCTGGTTGACCCTGTTGATATGGCCATGGTCAGCTCCATTAAAGACGTCGCCAAGGCCATGGGCATGAAAACCGTGGCGGAATTTGTCGAGAGCAAAGAAATTATGGTGGAGCTGGGCAAAATGGGCGTTGATTATGCGCAGGGTTATGGCGTTGCCAGACCGGCGCCCCTGCGTGACTTCAGCCCTCTGGCTTAACTGGGTTTTCATTCTCGCCAAGAAGATCAACACAGCAGTGGTGTGAACGGCCTCACTTAGTGTGTTTCGTGCCCTTGATGTTCAATAACGCTCTGCCCAAATAATCTCTCGGCGAGAGGTATTTCCCACAGTTCAACTTATTAGATTAACCAATTCACTTTTTTGATTTTCCATTCAGCAGCAATGCCGTTATATTGTGCGTCCTTTGGCGGCCTGACATTCCAGCCCAAGCCGATCCTGTACTAAACTCGAGAAAACAACCTGAATCAGATCATGACCAACGCGGATTCGCCTTTTGAATACATCAGCAGTGCCAAACTACCCACCCGTTTTGGCCAGTTCACTATCCATGGCTTTGTAGAAGTCGCCACGGATCAGGAGCATGTTGCCCTGTCTTACGGCGAATGGCAGGACGACGAGGTCGTGCCGATCCGCATCCATTCTGAATGTCTGACCGGTGATGCACTATTCAGTACCCGTTGCGACTGTGGTTTCCAGTTGGAAAAAGCCCTGCAGAATATTGTTGAACATGGCAAAGGGGTGATCCTGTATTTACGTCAGGAAGGTCGGGGTATTGGCCTGTTGAATAAGATCCGGGCTTATCATCTGCAAGATAATGGCATGGATACTGTGGAAGCCAACGAACACCTGGGTTTTGACGCTGACCTGCGCGATTACCGCATTTGTCGTTTTATGCTGGATCACCTGAATATCCGCAAGGTTCAGTTGATGACCAACAACCCGCGTAAGATAAAGGCGCTGACAGACTTAGGCATTGAGGTGGTCAGCCGCACGCCTATCGATCATGGCATCACGGATGACAACAAAGGTTACATCCGGACCAAAACGCAAAAGCTTGGTCATGAGTTTGACCCGCACTTACTGAAGTAATCATTTCCAGCCTGTTCAGCGAGCATTTTTGCGTTATGCTTTAAAGTAACAGGCTGCTAAATCACGGTGATTGTTATGTTGGCACTGTCAACAGAGTCCATGTCAGCACTGACCAAAGAACAGTTGCTCACCATTATTGAAGCCCAGACAGACATCATTGGCAGCAAAGCCTCCCTGTCTGAGGTTATGCAGAAAATGGCTACCCTAGCTGAGCAACTCACTTTCGCCTCCGGTGCAGTGGTAGAAATTCTGGATGGTGAGGAAATGGTCTATCGGGCGGCCACCGGCAAAGCCAAAGACCGCCTCGGTATGCGCCTGCATAAAGACAAAAGCCTGTCTGGTTTATGTATCAAAGAAAACCGGCTGCTGAACTGCCAGGATGCGATGAATGATCCCAGAGTAGACAAGGAGGCCTGTCAGAAAGTGGGCCTCAATTCCATGTTGGTGGTACCGCTGAACCACCAGCAGGATGTTGTCGGCGTGATCAAAGTATTCTCAACCACCACAGATGCCTTTGACGATGTGGACGGGCAGATCCTGATGTTGGCAGCGCAAATCATCAGTGCTGCCATTCATGCTTCAATCAAACCGCAGCATTAAGTACCCAGACCAAATTTGCGCACAAAAGCTTGGGTAAAGCGGTTTGGTGATGCCGCATCCATATTGAAATACAGCGACGGCTCAATCAATTCCAGCTCCATCACGGCAAAACCCTGTGGTGTGCGAATAAAGTCGAGACGGGCATACAGAGGCTCATCCGGCAAGGCCGCCATGGTGCGTTTGGCCAGGGTGAGAAGCGCTGGCTCAGGTTCAACCGCTTGTAAACGCCCACCGTGTTCCTCCTGCACTCTGAAATCGCCACTGGCCGGGCGCTTAAGTATGCAATGACTGTAGTCCTGAGCAAAAAAGAACAGTGAATACTCACCTTCGCTCAATACACTTTGTATAAAAGGCTGCAACATATGTGGGCGCTGTTTGAATCTGGCTGCCAGTAGCTCAGCCATATCTTCCAGCCCTTTCGCATCCAGTCGGTAGGTATCATCGGCATTGGCGCTCACCAGCGGCTTGATTATCAGCTCATGACATCCAAACTGCGCAAAAGCCGCCAAGCAGTTATCCCGATTGAAATCCGTCTGCCATAGGGTCGGCACAATAGGCAAACCACTGGCCTGCACATCCCGCAAATAGCCCTTATTGATATTCCAACTAACCAGCGGCAACGAATTGGCAAGCAGGGCACCGGATTGTTCAATGCGTTTAAGACAAGCTAAAAAAGCCTCGGGGGCTTGCTGGTAGTCCCAGGGGCTGCGGATCACCACCACATTAAAACGGCTCCAATCTACACTTGGATCTCGCCAGGAGACCGTTTCAACCTGCCAGCCTTTGGCCGCCAAGGGGGCAACCAGCAGTTCATCATAAACAAAATAGCCATCCAGGTTGTCCATACTTAAAAAGGCGCAGGTTTTCATAGGGCTTTACTGATTAAAGTGACAGCGGCACTATAGCCGCCAATCAGGTCACAGAACAAGACGCCTGTCCTCCACCGACAGGCATTGAAAAGGATGCTGTGATTCCCCTTGATTGGGATCAACCAGCTTCTATGCTGACTGTAATACCCTGCAGGCAGGGCTAAGCTCAGACGTGCCCCTGTGGCAGTGATAGGGAAACATAATGGAAACGGTACATACCCTCAATGCGGTAAAAATGGGCATAGACACCCACCAGGAACCTGTGGTGTATATGCGGGAAGACTGCCACGTGTGTAAGGCTGAAGGCTTTACCGCCAGCAGCCGGGTGTTAGTCACCCACGGCAGTTATATGATGGTGGCGACTCTTAACGTAGTGGAACAGCAGGTTCTTGAGCCCGGTACTGTGGGTTTGTCTAATATCGCCGTGCAACGTTTACGCGCCAAAGACGGTGACAAGCTGTGTATTGGCCATGCGCCACTGTTGCAATCCATGAGCGCGGTGCGCAAGAAAGTCTTTGGACATGCCCTTAGCGATGAAGAAATGCAGGAAATCGTCGAGGATATCGCCGCCCACAGATACAGCGACATCGAGATAGCCAGTTTTCTCAGTGTCTGCGCCGGCAGTCGCTTAAACCTCGATGAAATCGTTAGCCTGACCCAGGCCATGGTCAGATGTGGCAAGCGCTTAAGCTGGCCCGGTGAATCACAAGTCTTCGACAAACACTGCATTGGCGGCATTCCCGGCAATCGCACCACTCCTATTGTGGTGTCCATCGCCAGTGCTGCGGGTCTGACTGTTCCCAAAACCTCATCCAGAGCCATCACCTCGCCGGCTGGCACGGCGGATACCATGGAAGTGTTAACCAAGGTTGATCTGCAACTGGCTGATATACAGCGCGTAGTCGCCCAAACTGGCGCCTGTCTGGCCTGGGGCGGTGCGGTCAATCTCAGCCCGGCGGATGACTTACTGATCCGTATTGAACGGGCGCTGGATTTGGACGGCGAGGGGCAGTTGATTGCCTCAGTACTGTCAAAAAAAATCGCTGCCGGCTCCACCCATGTGGTGATCGATATACCAGTCGGCGATACCGCCAAGGTACGTACCCGCCAGCAGGCAGACCGCCTGTCAGCCCTGTTCACCCAAGTTGGGGAAGCCTGCGGTATTTATGTGCGCTGCGTGATCACCGACGGTAGTCGGCCAATTGGCCGTGGCATCGGCCCGGTAGAAGAGGCTCGTGACTTACTGGCAGTTTTACAATGTGAGACTGATGCGCCGCGCGATTTGCGCCATCGCTCGTTGTTACTGGCCTCCCATATGCTGGATTTAGCGCAAAACTGCGGGCCGGAAGCAGCTTTGCTGCAAGCCACTGATGTTCTCGAATCCGGCCGTGCCTGGGCGCAGTTTAAGCTGATTGTGGAAGCGCAAGGTGGCCTGTTTTCATTGCCTGAAGCACCTTATCAACATCTGCAAATCAGCCAGCAAACCGGTGTATTGACCCGCATTGATAATCGCCGTCTGGCGCGGCTGGCCAAACTCGCGGGCGCGCCGTTCGACAAAGCCGCGGGGCTGCGTTTGCATGCCGAGGTTGGCGACCGCCTGACATTGCATCAACCGCTGTTTACCCTATATTCTGACAGCCTTGGCGAACAGGAATACGCCATGGAGTATTATCACAATAATCAGGATATGTTCTGTATTGAGGAACCCGTATGAGTTTGAGCCGCCCATTGGTGTTATTCAGTCCCGCGCCACATCCCTTGCAACTTCCACTGTGCAAACAATTGGGTGCGGAGCAGGGCAAACTGGAAAGTAGATTGTTCCCCGACGGCGAGTCTTATCTGCGTATTCTCAGCGAGGTAAAAGGCAAAGATGTCCTGGTACTGGTCGACCTGGTTCACCCCAATGATAAATACCTGCCGCTGATATTCCTGCTCGATACCCTAAAAGAATTTGGCGCCGCCTCAGTAGGCTTACTCGCCCCTTATTTGAGCTATATGCGCCAGGACATTCGCTTCCATGACGGTGAAGCGATTACCTCCAAGATCTTTGCTGCCGCCCTGTCAAAACATATGGACTACCTGGTCACGGTCGACCCGCACTTGCACCGCTATCACAGCCTGGATCAAATCTATACCGTGCCCAGTGAAGTGGTACAAGGCGCGCCAGCTTTGGCTAACTGGCTGAAAGGCAGGGACAATTTGTTGCTGGTAGGCCCGGATGCGGAAAGCGAGCAGTGGGTAGCTGGTATCGCCGAACGTTGCGGACACCCCTTTGTCATTGGTGAAAAACAGCGCCATGGGGACCGTGATGTGGAAATTACCCTGCCGGATCTGGCTGCTCATCAGCATCGCACCGCCGTGATTATTGATGATGTGATTTCCAGCGGCCAGACCATATTGCAATGTATGCAAGCCCTGAACCTGGCTGGCATTACCCAGCAGGAATGTGCCGCCGTGCACGGTATTTTTGCCGAGGGCGCTGCGCCAATGCTGCTTGAAGCAGGTTTGCAGGCCCTGGCCACCAGCAACAGCATTGCGCATTTCTCCAATGCCATTGATTTAAGCCCCTTGTTAATTGAGCCGATTCATCAATGCATAAATAAAGTGCACAACCCCTAACTGAGTTAAAAAGGCCTATCATCATCCACTGCCAGATATGCTAGGCTTGGCAAACGATAATAATCAGGAGCTCGTCAGGTGCGCATAGGGGTTTTACTCTTACTATCCGCTATGGCTTTTGCCAGTTCAGGGCGTGAGCAATTGCTGGCCTGTTTGGACGAGTTTCCGCCTTACCAGATCCTCACCGAACCGCCCATTGGCGAGCATGTGTCGGCCCTTATTCAGTTAGGTGAAGAACTGCAATTAGAAGTGCAGTTTGTCACCGAGCCTAACTTCGATCATTGTCTGAAACGAATCAAACAGGGCACAGCCGATGTTATTGCCGGTGTGCTGGATCGCGAAGAACGTCGTGAGTTTCTGCATCTGTTGCCCATGCGCCACGACACTGCTTACATCTTTGCCACGCGCCCAGATGCGCCCCCTATTGAGAGTTATAACGATCTGCACGGCCGCTTGATAGGCGTGACCGAAAATGTGTATTACTTTGAACAGTTTGATCAGGATACGTCGTTGCAAAAAGTTGCCCTGAACGATGTACACCTGACCTACAAACTCTTGCTGGCAGGCAGGGTGGATACAGTGATCAGCAGTCTGGAAAACCTCACCGCAATTTTTGCCAGCGCCCCTGAATTAAAAGACAAAATTCTTATTCAGCCTTTTACCCATGAGTTAAACCGTCTGGCGTATTTTGGTTTTTCCAAACACTCCATCCATGCTGCCCGGTTGGAAGAAATTCGCCCAAAAGTGGAAGCCGCCTTTGCAGCAGGCAGATTTGAAGCCGCGATACATCAGTTTGCCGCTGACCACCCGCAGTATTATCAGGTTAAGCCGCACAAAAAGTAGCGACTAATCCAGCGAACAGGCACCGCTACTCACTTCAACCTCAGTAAAGTAACGGTTTGCCGTCAGCGCCTTAATGCTGCGCACTTGGTTTAGTTCTACCTCAAATTTCCCTTGCTCACCTTGCATCACTAACCACTCTCGCCCTGCTTGTGTGCGGGTAGTTATGGCCTTACCCTGGTTTTGCTGGCCGTCCAGCATCCGTAGCTCCAGCTCGTAAGCATATAAGCAGGCCACTTCGATATAGTCATGCACGGCGCAGTCTATGATCTTGCTAGTCGGGGTTTTCATCAGTTTATCCAACCTTATACGCTCACCACTAAGTACACAGAGAACACCAAGAGCATTAATACCTTAAATGACCTGGAGGTTCTTAACTCCTTGGTGCATTTCCTGTTCTTAGTGTTTATCTGAGATCTTGCTTTCTCACCACGAAGTACACTAAGAGCACGAAGAAAAACAATATCTTTCAAAGGCTTGATGGCTTTCTTGATCCCTTCGTGCTTTTCGTGCTCTTCTTGTTGATTGGTTTTTTATTTCTCACCACGAAGTACACCAAGAACACGAAGAAAAACAATATCTTTCAAAGGCTTGATGGCTTTCTTGATCCCTTCGTGCTTTTCGTGCTCTTCTTGTTGATTGGTTTTTATTTCTCACCACGAAGTACACCAAGAGCACGAAGAAAAACAATATCTTTCAAAGGCTTGTTGGATTTCTTGATCCCTTCGTGCTTTTCGTGTCCTTCGTGTTTATTGAGTTTTTATTTCTCACCACGAAGTACACCAAGAACACGAAGAAAAGCAATATCTTACAAGGGTTTGGTGGCGTTTATGATCCCTTGGTGTATTTCCTGTTCTTCGTATTTAATAACGCCCGCCCCAAACAGGCCTTTGCGGGAGCTGCCATTTAATCGCCTGACGGGCAGCCTTGCATCGGAATAATAGCAAAGCCTTGTTGTTCAATACTGGACCGTACCGCAGCATTGGCCATTTCAGAATGGCAAAAATCACAACGCTGCTGACTTATCTCAGCCTCACTCACACCGATATCTCGCAAATAAGCGTCGGCAAATTGTGCCGCCTGGTGGCGGGCTTGTTCGGTAACCAGCACATCAAAATGATAGTACTCACCGCTTTTTGTATTTACATGGGTATCGTAAACCAGAACTTGCATGTCTCTTCCTTAATCAAATTAAGGCGGCAACCTGAGTCGCCGCCATTGCCACTAACGCAAATCGCTCAGTGCCGCACCAAAATTAATGTGAAACACCTGACCGTCTACGACCAAAGCAGGCACAGACTTAACACCCAGCTTATCGGCTTCAGCCACGCGCTGTGGCTGGTCGCCAAAGTGCACAACCTCTACATTAAAACGGCTGGGATCCAAAGCGGCTGCCAGGCTTTGTTCGGCATCAACACATACTGGACAACCGGCGTGATAGAAAACTACATTGCTTTTCATGATATTCTCCTGTGGGTTAAAAGCATGGCTATTACACCCCCACAGCATCCGGAAAAATAGCAGGCACAAACTGGTAAGCCAGGTACTAAATGGAGCATCTTTTTGATTAATAAAGAGAAAAAAATTCAAACAAATATGACGGTGCATGCCATGGTGGAAAGCATTGTGGGCTGTAAATGGTCGTTAACCGTGATCAGTTTGATTCGTCAGGGTATTAATCGCCCCGGTGCCATGCAGCGTGAAGTGGAAGGCCTGACCACCAAAGTGCTGAACGAGCGTCTGGTTAAGCTAACCCGCTTTGGCATTGTGAAAAAGCATATCTATCCGGAAAGCCCCCCCAGAGTGGAGTATCAATTTACCGACTTTGGTCAGCACTTTTTGCAGATTATCGACAGCATTGAAAAGGTTCAGGCCGAGCTGGCTGACCCGCGCTAGTAACAAGTGACAGCCGGGGCGCTAATCGCCAGGGTCGAATGCCTTAATAGGTTTTTCTCTTAGCCCCGGCACTTTACCTCAACCATGCTTGAGGTTTTATCCTACCTGAAAATTGAAAGGAGGATAAAACATCATGCATTTAGAACACTTAAATCTGGTTGTGCGGGATATGGACAAGGCGCTAGCCTTCTACGGCGCCGCCTTTCCCCATTGGCAGGTACGCGGCGGTGGCCGCCAGAACTGGTATGGCACCGAGCGTAACTGGCTGCACTTTGGTGATGACTATCACTACCTGACCCTCAACGACAGCGGTAAAGGGGAAAATCGCGACCTCAGTAGCAATCAGGTAGGCCTGGCCCATTTTGCCTTTGTTACCCACAACCTCGACGCCCTGATTAGCCGTATGCATGCTGCCGGCTTTGAGCCCAGCAAAGGCGCGCAAAGCACCTATCGTAGCAATGCCTACTTTATTGATGCCGACGGCTTCGAAGTGGAATTCGTGCAATACCACAGCGATCTGCCCAGCCAGCGTAATCACTACGAATAAGGACAAGCACCATGAACTTGAACCAAATTACTCTGCCGGTGAACGATATGCAGGCCGCCGTCACTTTCTATCTGCAACTGGGCATGACACAAATAGTCGATACTCCGCACTACGCGCGCTTTAGCTGCCCGCAAGGCGACAGCACCTTCTCGCTGGCTTTGCAAGCCGAGGCGGTGCAAAACCAGTCAGTGATCTATTTTGAATCCGACAATCTGGACGAACAGGTAAGCGAACTGCAAGACAAAGGTATCAGCTTCGACCAAGCACCGCAGGACATGCCCTACCTATGGAGAGAAGCCATACTCCATGACCCGGCAGGCAATAAAATCAAACTCTTCCATGCCGGTGACAACCGCCTGAATCCGCCCTGGCGGGTGACGATTCTGGCTTAGTAAGGGGGGCGGCTTTGGCTCTAAACCTGTTTGGCTGAATGCCAACCCGCAATAGCCAACACTTCAGCAGGCTCTGCCCGTTGGGTGTAATCTTCTTCAATAAAGGCATACAGAATCCTGCCATCGGCACCCAGCACATAAGTCGCGGGAATTGGCAATTCAAAGCCCTGGGTACAGTTACGCTTGGTCAGGTCTATATGCCACTTTTCCATTAACTCGCGCATATCATCGTCAATATGCCAGGTCAGGCCGAATTGATTGGCCGCCTGGTTCTTGCTGTCGACCAAAATGGGAAATTGCAGATTGTTATCACTATGGGTCTGTTTTGCATGCACAGCGATTTCCGGCGTAACGGCAACAAAATTCACCGGCTGCTGACACGCCGCAATGGCATCATGCCAGGCCTTAAGTTCCAAAACACAATAAGGGCACCAACCGCCACGATAAAAGCTTAGAATCAACGGCCCATTGGTCAGCAAGTCACTTAACAGCACAAGCTGATTTTGCAAATCCTTAAATCTGACCTGCGGGGCAACATCCCCCTCTTTTAGCGCCTGGCGCTTAACATCACTATGCTGCAGCAACGACAAACTGCGACTGATCGCATCCAATAGCTGGCTGGACGCCCGCATTGGGTCCTGCTGCTTGTACTCACTGATCCGAACCCGTAAATCCATCATTGCTTTACCACTAACACCAGATAGGAAGGGTATAGGACAGAAATCCAATCTGGACAATTTGCCCTGCCAGTAAGTGGCTATTGAATTTGTCTCCCACATGATAAATTCTGAGAAAAATAGCAGGAACAGCATATGGACAAGCACGCCTTCTTAGCCGAATGCCAAACCCGAATTCGCAAAGTGTATGAGCTCACTAAGGCTGGCAAGCCTGATGACACGCTAAAGTATCGGACCGAAGGCTTTATGAATGCAGGGGAGTATATTGGCCTGATAAGCAGAGAGGAAGCCAGGGAGCTAATCGAGTCTTTGCATCAAGATGCATTCGGTGAAAGCATCGCACAGCGCCGAGAGCGCAAAGAGCGACTCAGCAAACTCAAAGAACAGTCCCTGGATGCGTTTTATGACGAACCGGCGATTAACCGCCGTCCTTGAATTAAGGTTTTTCGCAGAGAAATAGTTTCACCGCAGGGCGCTGAGGAAGAGCAAGTCTGAATCAAAGTTGTCAAAATCGCTGCCTACCTTTGCTGAGCCGAATAGGGCTTTTGCTCCCACAGATTCAGAAAGGTATCTGTTTCACCACAAAACAAGGGTTTTACTGGCTGGCTAATCAAATTTGACATTTCAATAGCCGTTGCCAAAACTTTCACCTTATGGATGAAAGTTTGAATGGAATCTTCACATGAGTACAATCCCTCCACTCCAGAAGTTAAACGATCATGACCGTAATGAGCTGAAACGTAAATGTCACAATCAACTCAATTGGTCTGACGGTGGCCACTGGGTCGGAGTTGGTCGTAAACCCAATTGTTTTATAAATGAACAAACAAGTAGTCGTTTAACACACACTGTAAAGTTTCCAACGGATCAGTCTGCGAACAGATGGAATACTGAATGGGAGACAAACATTAGGTATGCAGGACATATAGGTACTGCTGCACTAACCACAGCTGTAGGATTAGCGACAGGGGGTGCCGCCGGAATTGCTGTAGGTACCCTTGCCGCCATTTTTAAAGACGAACTTCAGGCAAAGATTCCATACCCCAAAATGTACCGTGGTTGGTCTTATCAAGTTGAATTTGTTCATCAGTTTAAATGGTCGCCTCATCCGTGGGGACAAAGAGAACTAATTCAAACCATCTCATCAAAATCTATCAATCATGAGGATAAAGTTGTCGCTGAAGCAAGATCGGCTAGACGGTACAAACTTGACGAGTTGCCGGAAGATATTGCCAGACTGTTAGCGACAGCCAAATTTACAAGTTCGGTTTCGGAGTTCTGACCATGATTGCAAAAACAGGTTACCTTTTAATCGCTGCATTACAGCTGTTCATACTAAGTGCTTGTGCTACCGCAGAGGCGGATATCATTGGTAAATGGAAACTACAGACCGTGATTTACGATGATGGCTCAGTCAATGATGTGGGGGAGGGAAATCTGGTTATTTTCAGTAAAAACGAAATTGTTGAGCAAATTAAAGGACATGGCAGCCGCAGTTACCTATATACCCGCAAAGGCTCGGTTCTGGTGCTTGGGTCTGATAACAGCGATTTGAAGTGGGAAATTATCAAAGCCGAAGATAGCTACATGGAGATCCTTACCCCAATAGGCACCTACAATCTGCAACGTATGCAATAGCCTCAAACCTCATGCTCTATTTCATATAGGCAAAACACTACCCAATATTCTCCTTCGTATTTTGCGTGTCCTTCGTGGCAAAAACCAATATCACCACGAAGAACCGAAGGGACACGAAAAAATGCACACATTAGTAGAGAAGAAACGGACCGCATTTAGGAAATCAGTAGCATTTGGGTGCTTGCTAACGATATTCCAATAGCATTTTATTAGGAAAAATCCGGTATGGTCGGTACATAACAAATAAATTTTTTATAATTCAAACTGTTATTCAGAGTGTTCTTACATAGGTTTTAAGTACACATGGAGTGTTAGCATGGAGCAGAGTCTAAGTGAAACCGTCAAGATGATGTGGTGGCTGGTACCCATTGCATTGCTGGCCGGATTCATAAAGTCTCCCTGGTTTAAAGGTTGGTTTGGTGAAGCATTGGTCAAACTCTTTGCCAAGTTCAGACTACCTAAGGATGTCTATCACCCTATTCATAACGTTACCCTGCCAGTGGCCGATGGTACGACTCAGATTGACCATATTTTTGTATCACGTTTCGGCATCTTCGTGGTTGAAACCAAAAATATGAAAGGTTGGATATACGGTAACGAACGCCAAGCCCAGTGGACCCAAAAAATCTTCAAACAGTCCTTTAAGTTTCAAAACCCACTGCACCAGAACTTTAAGCATGTGAAAACACTGGAGCAACTAATGGAACTGTCTTCTGAAGTAATACATTCAGTGGTAGTTTTTACAGGGGACTGCACTTTTAAAACCGCGATGCCAGCTAATGTGACACAAGCAGGCAGTTACATCTCATACATCAAGTCTTTCAAAACGCATGTTCTATCTGAAGCTGATGTTCAACGCATAGTAGATCGAGTCATTTCAACAAAGCTGGACGCCACATGGCAAACCCATCAACAACATGTTCGACATCTTCAATCACGCAACGACCCACCTTCAAATAGAAAATGCCCTAAATGCGGGAGTGAAATGGTGCTCCGCACTTCGTCTAAAGGCAAAAATGTTGGTAATCAGTTTTGGGGCTGCTCGACATTACCCAAATGTCGGATGGTGCGGAAGATTGGTGATTGAGCAATCAGGTTTAATTACGTACTAAAACCGGCAAATAAAACTAACCGGATCAAGACGGCAGTGCATCTTCAAATCCCCCTGCAAAGCAAATAACTTGGGGGATTTCTTAAACTCAAAAAGGCGGTATAGGTAGAACTGCTCTGCCCTGGCTTCAGCGAAATTTACCTCGTTGCGAGAAGCAAAGAAGGGCGTTTCTTTGGCGAAGGCGGTGGTTTTGACTTCGATAAAACGTTCTTTGCCACTTTCTTCAAATGACAAAATATCGTAGCCCAAGCCATCGCCTTGGGTACTGGAAACATGTTCTATCTTGTTGGCCAAGACTTTCTTGCCAGCTTGTCTTAGCCGGTAATCTTCATATTCCAAAATCAATTGTTCACCGGCCAAGCCAAGTGCTGCATTCCTGGCTTCCAGCGCCAGATAGTCACGCTTTATAGCTTGGTTTGTTGCGGAAGAATACGATTTGGCCGCTTCGTTAATTTCTGACTTTCGCGAGTTGGGTGGCGCAACTAGCAGCCGGGAAAAATCCTGCACATCTGGCAGTACGGCTGGTTGAGTCACGGCGGCGAGGCCGATTTGATCAAATTCGGGATGCTGGTTAATCCAAGTTTCAATACATTGGGCCAGCGCCTGCTGATAGTTGCTGCGTGGCTTATAGCCGCATATCCAAACACAGCCAAGTTCTCGCAATACCGCACTGATATTCTGATGCTTCAGCTCTACAGCCGCTTCGCTGCGATTATTCAGCTTGGTCAGCAACTTTCTGCGATGCTCGGCTTTATTGTAACTCTGTCCGGTAAGCTCCAAGGTAAGCATACGCATATAATCAGCAACAGTAGCGAAAACCTCCTGCTCACTCCAACTATCCGGCCTTGCCATAGCGCTCCTTGGTTCTACCAAAAAATCAATAACACTAGTCGAGCATACTCGAATCAGATTTTCTTTTAAATACAGTTAGATGAAGTAGTTTTCCGGTTAAGGCACCAACCTATTTAGGATGGTATTTGCATAAAGAGTATTGCGGCGTAGCATGAATAGCGGGAACAACATAGGAATGGATACCATGTCAGAGGTAGTATCAGTCTTAATTAGTGTTAGCGTCGTGATTGCGGCAATGAGTGCCACTCTAGTTCCCATGTATATCTTGATTAGACAACGTGAGAAAAACCTGCGACTTCCAATAGACAAAGAACAGCTCCTACGACTCCCTGGTTATGGCTTGCAAGAGGAACTGCGAGACAAGCAGTTTGCGATACTCGGCTATCTGGTGCTCGGCTTGTATATGGTGCTTAGCCCTTTTGCTTTCGTTTCGATTCAAACACATATCAAAGCAGGTAACTTTCCTTACTTGTTATGTATTACAGCATTGAGCGGCTTGCTCTTCGTCGCATTCAAAACTGTTCGGAATTTTAATCAACTGACCAAGCTACGCCTTGGGCATGCTGCAGAGCTGGCCACCGCAGGAGAGCTGATGCTTCTTCAAGCGCAGGGCTATCAAATATTTCATGATATTCAGGCGGATAAGTTTAATATCGATCACTTGGCTATTGGCCCTAACGGCGTATTTGCTTTAGAAACCAAAGGCAGACATAAACGCACCGAAGACAGCAAGGAAAGCCATAAAATGGCGTTTAAAGACGGTAAGTTAGTATTCCCGTCTTGGACAGAAACAGACCCGATAGATCAGGCACTTCGCCAAGCTAAGTGGGTAACGCAATGGCTATCAAAAGCCAGCGGAATGAAAATCACCGCCGTACCTGTGCTGGTTTTCCCTGGTTGGTTTATCAATCTGCAATCCCGTCCGCCTTTCCCTATTCTCAACCATAAACAGTTAGCTAGCGCCTTACCGCGATCGGGTAATACCCAATTAAGCCAAGAGCAAATCAATGCCATTTGCTATCAAGTCGCCCAACGTTCGGTGCAAGGACCCCCAACTAAGTAGCCCTTATCTGCCGTAAGAGAAATAGCGGTATGAGTATTGCGCTTACGAATCTTTTACTCGAAGGAAAACGCAACAGCAAAGAAACGTTAGTTTAGGCAATCAATAGAGTTCACTTTAGTAAAGTCCTCAGGCTCAAAACCGCCTTCCTCAACACTAAAATCTAGAGGTTGGTTGCTGGTTTCGAAGGGGTCATTGGGATCTGTGGTAACAGTCTTCCAACGCTTGTAAGGCGTGACTATTGTCCATGCAACCAAGTCGAACCTGTTTGATGGCCTTACTGCAACACTGCCCGTCAGTCTATTTGACTCCTGAAACTGATATCGAAAACCTGTTAGTTCAAACACATTGTCAGCATAGGCGTAGTCGCCGTCTTCAGGGGAAGGCAGGCGCTCAGGTAATGCCAACAGAACAGGCTCTTTGCTCGCAATTGGCTTATTGTCTTGCCACGAATCCAGCTTATACAATTTTGTACACTGAGGGTCGCCGGTAACAGTAACATAGACGACTGTAACCCTTTCCGGCTGACTACTTAATCTCTCTTCGCTGAAACTGCTGAACGGTTGAAACAGCCAAAAAAAAACTGCCAATATGATACTGATCGTAATCAGAAAGAACTTTTTCATTAATGATCCTTTTAATGCATTAATTTAACTTTGGTGTTGATGAATTATTAAACACAAATTTAGCTCTTTCAGTCTTTTCAAATATCAATCCACCATCCTTTTATACATTAACTAATCCATATCTGTAGCATCTAAGTCAGTTTGAGGAGCATTGGTATATCTTCTAATTTGTACATGTGCATTACGTTGCAGTATCCCTGACTTTTCTCGAGTAATCAGTTTCCTAGCAATATGAATCCCACTTTGATTACCATGGGATATAATGTCGAGACTTATTAGCAACCCTAGAGGGACACTATTAATTTGTTTAACTATCTCATTGCCGCTCTTAACGAATTTAACCAGGACAAGGTCTTTTGGATATTTTACTTTATAGATAAGACGTAATGTTTCAGCCGCATTTTTGAATGTATTTACGTCAGAAGATTTGATTGAATCAGAATGTAGTATTTGTTGAGCTACCTGATAAATCAAACCCACACCCAGTGGCCCAGCATTCGGTGCAAGGATCCGCAACTAAATAGCCATTGCACTTGTCTTATCCCCTAACAATTTTGCCCTGCGGCTTGGCTTTTACCCTAAGGTAAATAACGATACCCTCGAAGTCAGGCCAATCAGGTATTTACAAGGAGAGGCGATGAATACGTTGAAATTGCTGGATCAATTATTGAAGTCAGGCAGCTCCCAAAGCGCTGGCGGACAACAGGCGTCAACCACGGGTGGTTCTGCGTTATCGGGGTTATCCCAAATGCTGTCGGGTAAAGGCGGTGCAGCGCTGGGTGGCGGTGTATTGGGGTTGTTGCTGGGCAGTAAAAAAGGCCGCAAATTAGGTGGCAAAGTGCTGACCTACGGCGGGTTAGCCGCCCTTGGCGTGGTGGCCTATAAAGCCTATGGCAACTGGCAGAAGAACCAGCAAGGGGTTGCACAACATGAACCGCAAACCATTGACCGTTTGCCGCCCCCGCAAGCCGAGCAACATGGCCGGGCGATTCTGGCGGCGGTGATTGCCGCGGCAAAAGCCGATGGTCATATTGATGATCGTGAACGCGAACTTATCGACCAGGAAGTGGCCAAGTTCACCCGTGATCAGGCCTTTATTCAGTGGGTGGATGCGCAAATCAAAGCGCCGCTGGATCCTGCTCAAATAGCGGCGCTGGCCAGCTCAGAAGAACTGGCCGCGGAAATGTACCTGGCCAGCGTGCTGGTGATAGACGAAGAAAGCTTTATGGAACGCAGCTATTTAGAAGAACTGGTGCGCCAACTGCGCCTGTCTCCCAGTTTGGTGGACGAACTTAAACGCCAGGCCCGCGAAGCCGAGCAACTTTGCCAGTAATAGCAAATCAATGTCTGTAAGTGGGCTGTTTTCAGCAGCCCACAAATCTTCCCTTTAAATCAGCGCCACATCCAACAGTTCAGCCAGCTTGGCCCGCTCGTCAGCAAGCTCCAGATAAGGCCTAAGGTTAGCGATAAGGGCGCGCAACAAAGTGGTATTGGGTGATTCAGCGGCAATTTGTTGTTCAATTAAATCCAGCGTTTGACTGACCAAGGATTGTTCCTCGCCGTCCAGACTCACACATTTACTGCGCATTTGGGTGAGCAATCTTTTTAGCTGCATGTCCTTGCCGCCCGGTACCGTTTCCAGCACAAAACTACTTTCATCCAACACCGGCGGCCGATTCTCTTCCAGCAGCCCAATAAGCGTCCAACGTGCCGAGCGAGCAATAAATGCCGCACAATTGAGGTGCGAGTACGCCATGTTATCCAGCAAAATCAGCATGGCAAATTCCTGGATCTGACCGTTGATCATCGTCAGCAAGTCATAGCGCCAGGGAGTACATTCTTGCCCAAGCGCCCGCGCCAGTATTGCCAACTGAACCTGGTAAATCTCGGTGCGGCAATCCTGAACTACTTGCAGTAAGCCGTTTTCCATGACCATTGAGTCATCAGTCATCCAGGCCTGCTGAAACGCGCGCTCTTCTTCCACCTGACAAAGCTGTTTAACAATAAAGGCTTCCAGCAGCGCTAAGCCGTTGATTTCACTGTTATTCAGCAGCTGCTCTGCCTCTTGCTGGCTACGCTCGAAGGACTGAATAAACAAGGCCCGCACAATCTCAGCTTTGTTTTTGAAATAGGAATACACCGAGCCTTTTGCAATGCCGGCCGTGTCAGCAATCTGGGCAATAGTTGTGCCTTTAATTCCCTGTTCGACAAAGAGTTTGTCTGCCACTTGCAGAATCAGGGTGCGCTTATCAGTCATAGTCTGTCCTCCGAATGACAATCTAACACAATGCCATTGACCATCAAGTCATTTGACATTGACCAATTGGTCAATTAGTCTTTTGACCATAAAGTCAAAAAGAGATTAACTATGCCTGATTCAATATCAAAATCTGTACTGGGCTTTTCACGCCCTTACTTGCCAAGTAAGCGAGCTATTTCAGGCCTTATGGTACTTACACTGTTAGCCACATTGTTTGAACTAGGCATTCCTTTGATTGCCCGCGAGCTAATTGACCGTTTAAGCATCGGCAGCATTGACCAAATGGTCATGGCCATTTTGGCGGCAGCGGTCATTGTCGCGGCCATCGCAGAATATTTTGCCGCAGTGCATGCCAGCAAGATGGGGCTGAGTACAGTACAAAGGCTGCGCTTTCGCCTGATTGGCCATCTGGTCAACGTACAAACTATTAAGTTACATGACCAGCATAGTAGCGAACTGGCTGCCCAGGTGATGACCGACACTGATGAACTAAAAGATATCTTCAGCAGTGATCTGGCGGCTCTGATAGGTGGCGTTTTATCTTTCGTTGCCGTCATCGCGTTGCTGCTGTGGATGGAATGGCGGCTGACCCTGGTGTTACTCGGCTGCCTGTTGATTGGGGCTCTGTTAATTACTCCTATCGCTTTGTCTATGTCGTCGCTGAACAAACAAATACTGCAACAGCATGCCGAGCTGACTCGCCAATGCACTGAGTGGTTTCGCCATCATGAACTGGTCAAAGTCTATGGCGCAACCCCACAGGTCGAGGAACAGGCTCAGGCCGCTCTGGATCGTTATTACAAGCTTGCTCTTCGGGAAGCGCGAGCGCTGGCGTTGATCGGCCCCATCAGCAATATGATGCTAATGACCAGCATGATTGCACTGATAGCCACCTCGGCCTATTGGATTGCCGAAGGTACGCTAAGCATGGGCACTTTCACCGCCTTCTTACTCTACTTGTTCGGCCTGACATTTCCGCTTATCGGCATGGGCATGTTCTTTGCCAACTACCAGAAGGCAAATGGCGCAGCCGAACGTTTGCATGCCCTGGCCAACTTACCCACAGAAAATCTGAAGCCAGGTTCAGCGGCGGCTCGTATTCGTACGCTGCATGTTGAGGAGGCCGGGCTGCAGTTGGGCGAGCAACAGATACTACAGAATCTGACCTTGCCGGACATGCAAAGGGGGTTGGTAATGGTTAGCGGTTCAAGCGGCAGCGGAAAAACCAGCCTGCTGCGTACCTTACTGGGTTTGTATCCTCTCACCCATGGCCAGATTTATGTTAATAACCAGCCGCTTAGCCTTACACAACTGGGTAGCTGGCGACACCGTATGGCTTGGGTTGAACAGGAACCGGCATTATTCCAGGCGACGGTACGCGACAACTTATGTTTGGGAAAAACACAGGTTGATGACGCCGAGGTGATACAGGTGTTGCATAAGGTGGGCCTGGCTGCCTGGCTGGAACGCATTGGTGGTAATTTGGATATGCTGATAACTGAGCAAAACCACCAACTGTCTGGCGGCGAAAAGCAACGATTTGCCCTTGCCAGAGCCTTAGTGCGGCCATTTGACCTGTTGTTATTGGATGAACCCACTTCTGCGCTTGATACACAAAATGCTAAGCAAATGATGAGTACCCTCATTGATCTCGCCCAGAGCAAGCTGGTCTTGATGATCAGCCACGATCACTCGTTGTTTAGCCATGCAGACCAGATTGTGCAGCTTGAAAACGGCAAACTGGTGAATATTCTGCCTAAACAAGCTCACTTGGCCTGACCAATACCTTGAGCAGCCGCCTCTTGGTCGGGGCGGCAAGCTCGGGTAGTATGCGCACAATAAATCTAAAAAGTGCGCTAAAAATTGAAGCAGTTCAGTCGTTTATTACTGGGGCTCTGGTTAGTCTGTGGCCTGGTGTGGGCAAACCAACCAGTCAAGTTATCCAGCTCCGGCCTATGCCACACACCCGAAAGTCGTTTCTACCAACGTACCAAAAATTTCACTGCCTACGCCGACCTTAAGGCCTGCCTTGATGCCGGGGGCGAGCTTCCTGCTTCGGCCATTGTCAGCCAGACAGAAGCAAATGAAGATGACGGGCAGAATTATGACCGCAATGACTGGCCACATTGGGTAGACAGCGATGGTGATTGCCAGAACACCCGGGCCGAGGCCTTGATTGCCGCCTCACAAATTGAAGTGAACTTTGATGACGGCGAAACCTGCCGGGTACTGCTGGGTACTTGGTTAGATCCCTTTTCCGGCGAGGTACTGTCGTCGGCTGGCGATATCGATGTGGATCATATCGTGCCGCTGAAATGGGCCAACGCCCATGGCGGCGCTGCCTGGCATCGTGATATGAAACGCCAGTTTGCCAACGACATGGATAATCTGTTGGTGGTCAGCAATAGCCTTAACCGTGCCAAAGGGGCACAAGGACCGGATCAATGGCTACCGCCCAATCAGGCGTATCAGTGCGAATATATTCAGCGCTTTGACAGCATGGTGCAAAAGTACCAGCTGGTGTATCAGGCCAGTGAGCAAGCTTTTATACAAGCGCAACTGACTATCTGTTCACAGCGCACACCAGCTAAAGCCGTTGCCCCGTAAAGGGGCTTTTATGTGTTGAGTTCCGTTTTCGTCATATCAGAGAAGCAAAATACTGCTACTTTAGCCGCAAGATTCACAAAGGAGATAATCATGCAAGGCGAGCTATTTTCCACCTTCAAGCAACTTCATTACGCAGACACACCGCTGGTATTGGTGAATATCTGGGATGCGGGCAGCGCAGTGCTGGTGCAAGCGGCCGGTGCCAAAGCGCTGGCCACAGGCAGTGCGTCACTGGCGTGGTCGCTAGGCTATGCGGACGGTAATCAGCTACCCACCGACGAACTGCTTAACGCCGTTGGGCGTATTCTCAGAGTTAGCCGGGTTCCGCTAACCATAGATATTGAAGAGGGCTACAGCGATTCTCCCGCGCAGGTAGCTGATTTAGTTGCCCGTTTGCAAGCCATGGGCGTGGCCGGTATCAACCTGGAAGACGGCACCAACGCGCCAGCGCTGCTGGCTGAGAAAATACAAGCCATTCGCCATAAGGTTGGCGAGAGCATTTATATCAATGCACGTACCGATGTGTATCTGCGCGGATTGGCCGAAGGGCAAACTGCCCTGGATATGGCCATAGAGCGACTGCGCTTATATCAGCAAACCGGGGCCGATGGCGGTTTTATTCCCGGCTTGCAGGACATACAAACAGCCCGGCAGTTGGCAGCAAGCCTGTCCATCCCCCTTAACCTGATGGTGGCCTCTTCTGAGCCCATCGAGGCACTGTCTCAGGCCGGTATTCGGCGCTTTAGCATGGGCCCGGTACCGTTTGTGAAGGCATATCAGCAACTGGTAAATTTACAGGATGCCGCATATCCGGCACTCAATTACCCCGCCATTAACGGGCTGTTTTAAGCTTTTCTGCACTTTGCCTTAAGCCAGCGCGGACATTCATCCCAAGCAATGCGATAATTCCGCGCGAATCAATGCACAGGCGGCCCAAGCCGCCTGAATCAGCGGGCGTTATCAGTGCAAAGCAAACAACAGGTGATTATTGTCGGGGCCGGGCCAGCCGGTCTGATGGCAGCCGAGCAGCTTAGCTTGGCGGGCTATCAAGTTCGGGTTTATGACGCCAAGCCCAGCGCCTGTCGCAAGTTTCTGCTGGCCGGTACCAGCGGCATGAACATCACCCATTCCGAGCCTTATGGCGAGTTTATTCAGCGTTACTACGACAAAGCTGCCTGGCTGGACAGCGCGTTGCGCCAGTTTGATGCCGATGCCCTGCGTAATTGGTGCCAGGGTCTGGGTGTCAGCACTTTTGTTGGCAGCTCCGGGCGGGTATTTACCGAACAAATGAAAGCCGCGCCTTTAGTACGTAACTGGCTTAAACGTTTACGGGCGGCCGGGGTGGAGTTTTATATGCGCCATCGTTTGGTGGCCATACAAGGTACCCGCCTCGAATTTGAGCACAATGGAGAAACCATTCGCACCCAGGCCGATGCAGTCTTGCTGGCGCTGGGCGGTGCAAGCTGGCCCAAGCTGGGATCCGACGGTTTATGGCAGTCCATGCTGGCTGAGCAACAGATTGAGCAGGCCCCGCTGCGCGCCGCCAATTGCGGCATGCTATGTGATTGGAGTGAGCATCTTAAACAACAGCATGCCGGCAGCCCGCTGAAAAATGTGCGGTTTAAGGTACAAGCTAATGGTCAACGCATAGAAAAACACGGTGAGTGCGTGATAAGTCAGAGCGGCATGGAAGGCAGCCTGGTGTACGCCTTTGCCAAATACCTGCGTGAGCAGTTGGAAGAGTGTGGTCAGGCGCAACTGCATATAGACCTGCTGCCCGACCAAAGCCTGCCCCAGCTTAGCCAAAAGCTTGCCAAAAAACGTAGTAAAGAGTCTTTTGCCAAATACCTGAAGCGCTGCGCTGGCCTAAGCGGGGTAAAGGCAGCCTTGTTATATGAATGCCAGCCTCACCCGCAGCAGCTAGAACCCGCGCAACTGGCGGCTTGTATTAAAGCCCTGCCGGTGCAGTTTTATGCCACTAAGCCGGTAGATGAGGCGATTTCCAGCGCAGGCGGAGTGTGCCAACACAGTGTGGATGCAAAGCTGATGCTAAAAAACCTGCCCGGGGTATTCTGCGCCGGCGAAATGCTGGACTGGGAAGCGCCCACCGGCGGCTATCTGCTGACAGCTTGTTTTGCCACGGGTTACTTAGCCGCACAAGGTATAACTGACTATTTAAGCCGCACTCAATAAGCCTCCAAACGCTGAATTACGGCCTGATACGACCAAATACCACGGCTGAGACCAACAGCCTACTCGTGCGATTAACGGCCTGTTTAATCATCAATTCGGCTGCTATTCCTGTTAACACTTTGATAACAGGAAAGCCGTTATGCCCTATCGCCGCATTGAAGCAACCAATAACCCTAGTCGACGCCAGTTCCTGAAGACCTCCGCTTATGGCGGTGCGCTATTACTCACTCTGACCTTGCCGGGTATGCCCAAAGCCGCGGCGGCTGAAACTGCCAGCCAGTGGTGCGTGTATATCAGCATAAGGCCGGATAATTCGGTGCTGATGGCCTCGCCAGTGATGGATATGGGGCAGCATATGAAAACCGCCGGGCCCATGCTGCTTGCCGAGGAGCTGGATCTCGACTGGTCGCTGATCGAGTTTGCCGATACCTGCCCGGCCTATTTTAAACTTAATGCTGAAGGCAAGGCCGAATACGCCTTTTCAGATATGAACACCGGCGGTAGCCATGCACTGAGGCGTAACTGGGACTATATGCGCAGTGCCGGGGCTACGGTCAGGCAAATGTTGGTAGAAGAAGCGGCCGCACGCTGGCAAGTTTCACCCGAGCGGATTCGCACGGCCAATAGCCACGTATATCACCCGGATAACGAGCAGCGTTTCAGCTATGGCGAACTGGCAGAAAAGGCCGCTGGCAGACAAGTGCTGCCTGAACAGGTTAAGGTCAAATCCTTCGCGGATTTCAAGATTATCGGCAAACCTAAAACCACGGTAGATATTCATAAAATGGTCACCGGCGCACCGCTGTTTGGCATGGATGCCGAGTACCCCGGCATGTTGCATGCGGTGGTTGCCCGTAGTCCTTTTATTGACGGCCAATTGGTTAGCCACAATAGCGACGCCGCCAAACGCATTGCGGGTGTCAGGCAGGTGGTGTTGGTGCCAAGGCGCACAGAGAAGTACGGTAACGACACCACCAAACAGCTTATCCCGCCCGGCGTGGCGGTGATCGCCGATAGCCTGTGGGCCGCCATGCAAGGTAAGCGCGCATTAGAGGCAAAGTGGCAGGCCGGGCCCGAAGGCAAAAACCAGGACTCGGCCGCGCAGTTGGCCGAGTTTCATAAACTGGTCAGTGACCCGGAGTATGCAGCCAAATCAGGCTACCGCCACCGGGTCAGGTTGCAGGAAGGGGATGCAGCCAAGGCCTTTGAGCAAGCGGCTGTGCGCTTGGATGCCACCTATGAAACCCCGTTATTCGCCCACGCCTGTATGGAGCCATTTAACTGCATTGCCGATGTGAGCAGTGACAAAGCCACCATAGTGGTTGGCCATCAATTTCCCGATAAAGTGGCTAATGACGTGGCTGCCATGACCGGCTTGTCGCCGCTGGCCATCAATATCGTCAGCCATCGCATGGGCGGTGGCTTTGGGCGGCGCTGGGAAAGCGATTTTGTGCTGGAGGCCGTGTACTTGTCTCAGCAAATTAAGCAGCCGGTGAAAGTGACCTGGATGCGCGAGGATGAAATAGAGCAGGATTATTTTGCCTCTGCCTATGTCATGCGAGTGCGGGCCGGTATGGACAAAAACCATCAGGTTACCGCCTGGCATCATTGCCAGGCACAAACCCGTGGAGGGGCGCGCGACAACTGTTTTCCGTTTAAATTGGTGCCCAACTACCTGTCAGAACACTACGATTACCCGTCGCAGATTGCCACCGGCGCCTGGCGTGCACCCGCCCATATGCAATGGGCCTTTGCTGCCGAATCCATGCTGGATGAACTGGCCCACGAGGCAGGGCAAGATCCACTGGCATTCAGGTTGAAGTTAATGCAACCGCATAAAGCCTATCCCCATGAGGGCTTTGGCGGTGAGGTCATAGACTCCGGGCGTATGGCGAATTGCTATGAACAAGCCGCCCGCCTGGCCGACTGGCAGCGCCCGCGGCGCAAAGGTATCGGGCTTGGCATCGCCGGGCATTTTACCTTTGGCAGTTATGCCGCCTTTGTGCTGGAAGTAGAAGTAGATAAAGACAACCGTCTGCGTATCCATAACGCCTGGGGCGCTATCGACTGTGGTCTGGCGGTCAATCCCAATCATATCGAAAACCAAATGCAGGGCGGTTTTATTGATGGCTTAGGGGCGGCGCTGTTTAACAGTGCCAAAGTAGAGGGCGGGGAAATCACCAGCAAGAACTTCCATCAACTGCATATGATCCGCCTCAGCGAAGCACCGCCTCAGATCAATGTGCATATTGTGGCCAGCGATGCCCCGCCCACCGGTGTCGGCGAACCCCCTATCGGCCCTGCCGCCGCCGCGCTCGCCAATGCCATTTTTGCCGCCAGTGGTAAGCGTATTCGCCGCCTGCCGCTGTCTGACGCCATTCACATTTAAGGACAGTGCCATGCCAATTAAGCTCACCATAAACCATCAGCAGGTAGAGATTGCCGACACCGACAAAGACATGCCTTTGCTGTGGTTTTTACGCGAACAACAAGGTTTAAAGGGCACGAAGTTTGGCTGCGGTATAGGCCAGTGTGGTGCTTGTACTGTGCATTACAATGGGCAGGCCATGCGTTCCTGCTCGGTGACTTTGGGCCAGTTGCAAGGCGCGGATATCCTGACCATAGAGGGCCTGGCTACCGATCGGGAAAAACTCCACCCAGTGCAAGAAGCCTGGATGGAGCTGGACGTACCCCAGTGTGGTTACTGTCAGACTGGCCAAATCATGGCCGCCGCTGCCATGCTAAAAGCCACCCCCAGACCCACCGACCAGCAAGTGGAAGCCGCCATGACCAATATCTGTCGCTGTGGCACTTACGTGAGAATTCGCAAAGCCATTGCCCTGGCGGCAGATAAACTGGCGAAAGAGGTGAGTTAACACTGAGTTGAGGCTGGATTTAGATGAGATTGACAGGAAAACAGCCCCACACAGGTCTGTGGGGCTTAGCGACCATCCGCTATGCCGATTTGTTCAGCAGCGCTTTGCCTAACAGGGATATAGCCGCGGCAAGTAATACCAAGTCTTTCAACAAGAATTGACCAGGCACTACATTCAGAGCCGGAAAGCCTCCCAGACTGGCTTCCCAAACCGGTGCGGAGATTAAAAAGCTCGACGTCACCGCAAAGGTCAAGATGGCAGCAGCACTTCCTACTATGCCGATGACCCGATGCAAGGGTGCGAGCACTATGGCTAACGCTGTAGCGATCTCAACCGAGCCAATCAGATTTGAAGCGCCTTGCAGGCTAAACAGGCTATAAAGCCAGCTTGTGAAGGGACTGGACGCAACCAACCCCTCAATGGCCCCGGCTTCATAGCCACTGAATTTCATTGCCCCTATCCAGAACAATATAAGGGCGACTGAATAGCGCAATGCATTGTCCCCTAGCTTGATAACGCTGTGCGCCAGTTTGTTGTCGGCTTGAACACCAATAGCTTGGGATTGCGACTGATTTGAAACATCTTTTAGAGTAGTGGTATGCATCATTGATTCCTTTTAACTAAGGCCTTCTGGCCTGGCTTTTGAACGAAATAAACAAGTGTAAACAAGGGGGCTATTGCACAACGCCATTAGCCAAATCTTTCAGCAAGCCATTGCGTAGAGCCTGGTGAAAATCGTCACTGCCACCTATATGCTTGCCATTAATAAATATCTGCGGGACAGTTTTGCGCTGGCTGCGAGTGTGCATTTCGCTGGTCAAGGCCGCATTCCGGGTAATGTCGAACTCCTCGAAAGGTAAGCCCAGGAATTCCAGGGTTTGTTTGGTTTTCTTACAAAACGGGCAGTAGTCTTTGCTATAAACTTCTATCTTTAGTGGCATGATTGATTCCTCACTTCGTCATTGATGAGGTAATTATGAATAGTTAAAAAAAGCCATCAATGCGTTATAGTCGCGTTTTATTACATCAATCGTCTAACCATAAGACGGAAAAGTGCAGTGGATATTTTAAGCGATATATTGAATTCATTACGGGTGACAGGCAGTGTGTATTTTTGCAGTCACATCGAGCCCCCCTGGAAAAAAACCTTCGCCAACAAGGAGACCGCCGCTTTCCATTTGATTAGACGTGGCGCTTGTTGGTTAACCCTGGGGGAACGAGTAGAACATTTGCAGGCAGGTGATCTGGTATTCCTGGGACCGGGGATTGATCATCATTTGTCCAGCGAACATCCATTTGAAGCCACGATAGCCAGTAAACAGCCAACCTTGCTGTTATGCGGAGACTGCAGTTTTGATGACGACACCCTTACACCGCTAAAGTCCGCTTTGACCGATGTGACTATCGTCAGAGAAGAGGAGCTTGTTGAACATCCCTGGCTCAAAAGTACCTTTGATCAGATTAGTGCAGAATACATGGCGCAACATCCAGGCGCACAAATCATAGTGAACAAGCTTACTGAGGTCATACTGGTGGAACTGATTCGCATCAACTTTGCGCGTCAGGAATCTGCAGCATTTGTAAATGCCCTCAAAGACAAAAGAATAAGAAAAGCCTTACAGCTTATGCACGACGGACCCCAGGAGCATTGGACAATTGAAAGCCTGGCCAACATGGTAGGAATGTCACGGGCTTCGTTTTCGAAACGCTTTAACCAGCTGGTCGGCGAAACAGTTTTCAACTACCTGTCGATGCTACGGGTTCAAAAAGCCAAAGAGCTGATTAAAACCACACCACTGATGATTGACGACATAGCCACCAGCGTGGGTTACGACTCGGAAAGAGCATTTAATAAAACCTTCAGCAAATACGTGGGCATGACACCCAAGCAATATCGCAAAGCCTGATGAGTAACCTGCCTACACCACCTGGCCAGCCACCCAGCCGCTGCTCCAGGCCCATTGGAAGTTGTAGCCCCCCAACCAACCGGTGACGTCCATGACTTCGCCGATAAAGTACAAACCCGGCACCTTTCTGGCTTCCATGGTTTTGGACGACAGCTCGTTGGTATCCACGCCCCCTAAGGTCACTTCGGCGGTGCGGTAGCCTTCGGTGCCGTTGGGCTTCAATGCCCATTCTTCAAAGGCGGCCGCTACCTGCTCAAGCTGTTTACCCTGATATTGCTTAAGTGGCTTATTGCTGAGCTGAAAATACTCAATCGCCACCTGCACGAAACGTTTGGGATAGAGCTTGGCCAGCGCCGTACTGAGCTGTGCATCTGGATGGGCGGTTTGTTCTGCTTGCAGCCACTCATGCAGATTTTGCTGCGGTGATAAATTAAATTGCACCGCCTGACCGGGGTGCCAGAAAGACGAAATCTGTAACACCGCCGGGCCTGACAGACCGCGGTGGGTAAACAGAATATTTTCCCTGAAACTGGTGTTTTCCACTGCGGCGGTGGCATCCAGCGAGATACCGCTTAACTCAGCCAGCACTTGCTTATCCTGGTCATGCAAGGTGAAAGGCACCAAACCTGCCCGAGTGGGTAACACCGTCAAACCGAATTGCTCTGCCACCTTGTAGCCAAAGGGGCTGGCGCCCAGCTTCGGCATGGACAAACCGCCGGTGGCAATCACCAGCGACTGACAAGCGAACTCACCCTGACTGGTCTGTAGCACAAAGCCTTGTTCGGTTTTGTCTATCTGCACTACCTCAACCGGGTGACGCACCTGCACGTTGGCCTTGTCACATTCGCGCATCAGCAGATTAAGGATGTCTTTGGCGGAGTCATCACAGAATAACTGGCCCAGGGTTTTCTCATGGTAAGCAATGCCATACTCGGCCACCAGGGCGATAAAGTCCCACTGGGTATATTGGCTTAAGGCTGACTTACAAAAATGCGGATTCGCCGACAGATAGTTTTCCGCTGAGGCATACATATTGGTGAAATTGCAGCGCCCACCGCCGGACATCAGGATTTTGCCGCCGATGCGTTTGGCATGATCCAGCACCATAACCGAACGGCCACGTTGACCGGCCTGCGCCGCACAGAATAATCCGGCCGCACCGGCACCGATGACAATCACATCCAGCTTTAACAAAGCAATTCTCCAACCCGCAGGCGTAAGCGTCAAAACCGCGCGAGTATAGCGAATTTGGCCCATTGATGCGCAGCAAAAAAATGCCAGACAACTGGCGGATTTTACAAGCCTCGCTACGCTAATTCTTGCCCCCTAACATTATTGGAGCCACTCCATGTACAAACGCACTTTGGTTACGGCAATTTTAGCGGCAGCGTTTAGTGTTCCCAGCCTGGCGGACATCAATGCCGACTTGCAAAACATCTGCACTATTGTGAAAAACAATGACAAGTCAGAGCTTCGCAAGAAAATGAAAAAAGTCAGGGATGATTACAATCTGAAGCTGGGTGATGTGTATGAAGGTATCAGCTGTGAAGGGCTAAGCCTGATTCGCTATGCCATGCTCAATAGTGCCGATGATGCCGGCGAATATATGGTGAAATCCATGTCGCGCAGTGATCTGCAAAAAACCGAGAAGGACGGCAGTACCGTTGAACAGTGGGCCGAAGCTAACGGCCATTTAAAAAGCGCCACAGGCTTGGCGCTGGTTGACAGACTAAACGCCAACTAAGGTAAAAAGGAGGCGCCTTGGCGCCTCTTTTTTAGAGTTGCTCCAGCATAGTTTGGGCATCGCTCACTTCGAACATGCCGGCCACTTCCAGATTAAGCTTTTCCACCACGCCATCGACCACCAACATGGAATAACGCTGCGAGCGCACTCCACCAAAAGCGCCGGTGTCTTTGTCCAGACCCAGGGCTTTAGTAAAACTGGCGTCGCCGTCACCTAACATCAGCAGTTCCTCAGCGTTCTGGCTTTTACCCCAGGCTTCCATAACAAAAGCGTCGTTCACTGATACGCAGATAATGCTGTCGACACCTTTGGCCTGTAGCTTGTCAGCCAGCGCCACATAACCGGGTAAATGTGAATTCGAACAGGTTGGAGTGAAGGCACCCGGCACCGCAAAAAGCACCACTTTTTTCCCTTTAAACAACTCGTCGTTACTCAAGTGTTTGGTTTCGCCATTTGCGCGTAAACTCAGGCTGACCTGAGGCAGAGATTGACCTTGTTGAATCATTGCAGTTCCTGACTGATAAGAGAGTGAATCAGTATTTATCAAGTCTTCCACAAGATCACCTAATAAGATTTATACCCGCTATAAGAATTCGATATAAGAGCGGTAGGTCTGTCTAGAAGACGCGCATTACATCAACTCAACGGGCACGCCACTTTATGGCGTATCAAGCAAATAGACATATCTTGCAAAGTACGAAATAGGTAAGCTGCCATTCTCTTCCTCAAACCCCAAGCGTCCATGCAAGTTCGAGAGCCCTGGTTATGGCTGATGGCCATGACCTGTATTTTTTTCTGGGGCGGTAATTTCAATGCCGCTGAAGCCCTTGCGGGGGAAGTAACGGCGCTGACCGCGGCAGCCGAGCGCTTTCTGATTGCCGCGATAATCCTACTGGCACTGAGATTAGTGCAAAACAAGCGCGAGTCCGCGCTCAATCAGCACCAGATTGGCTGGCTTGTGGCGCTGGGTGTCATCGGCGTGTTTGGGTTTAACTATGCATTTTTTCTTGGCTTACAACAAACCTCGGCACTCAACGGTGCCCTGATTATGGCCGCCAGCCCACTGGTGACCAATATCCTCTCAGCCTGGCTGCTTAACACCCGCATCACTTTACTTAGTGCCTTGGGCATCGCCATAGGACTAGCTGGGGTAAGCCTGGTGATAACAGGTAATGAATGGCAAAACCTACGTATTGCCCCCGGTGATTTGTATATGGTGCTGGCCTGTCTATGTATGTGCAGTTTTACTGTGCTGAGTAAAAAACACGCCCCCCAGGTCCCCCCCCTGCAGTTAACCCGTTGGACCATAGTGGTAGGTACAGTGCTGCTTTGCTTGTTCGCAGTGCTGATTGAGCAGCCGCTACAGCAACTACCGACTATTAGCCTAAAGAGTCACCTGTTGCTGATTTACATGGGGGTGTTCGGCACCTTTGTGGCTTATGCCTGCTGGATGAAAGCATTACAGGGCATCGCCCCCGGGCGTTTGTCTCTGTGTTTTAACTTTGTGCCGGTGTTTACCCTGTTGATAGGCTTGGCCATGGGCCATTATCCCAATGCCGCCCAACTATTGGGCATGTTACTGGTGATTAGCGGCGTATTATTGGGTAGCGGTTTTATTAGAAGACGCGCTGCTGTGATGCGACAGCCTGTCAGCTAAGGCAGCCGTCACCACAGATTAGCGCAGATAAATATCGAAGCGGTTGGCCTTACCCTGCATCTCCAAAGAAGGTTTTTGATTGTTCAGATAAGGCGCGCCGGAAGGGCGCTTCACCACCACGCGCTTTTTGGCCAAACACAGGGCCGGGGTCAACAGGGCATCGGCGTCAAGATCCGGCCCGAGCAGTAACTGGAATAAACGCATTTCCTTTTTTACCAGGGCAGCTTTTTTCCGGTGCGGGAACATAGGATCCAGATACACCACATCCGGCACCTCACCTTCCCAGGCGCTTAAGGTATCCAGCGCCGAGGCCGGTAATAACTTTAACCGCTGCGGTAGCCACTGGCTAAGCTCAGGGTCATTGGCGGCGCGCTGCAGACCATCTTCCAGTAGCGCAGCAACGGCATTGACCCGCTCCAGCATAGTTACCTGACACCCCAGGCTGGCCAGAATAAAAGCATCACGCCCCAGGCCGGCGGTGGCATCCAGCACTTGCGGTTTAAATCCAGGTTTCATTCCTACCGCTTTGGCCACTGCTTCATTTTTACCGCCACCGTGCTGGCGTCGCCAGGCCATGGCATCACTGGCAAAATCCACCTGCACCGTACCCATTTTTAAATCGTCCAGGGTTTTTAGGTGCAAACCCTGACCATCCAGCCACAGCACCAGCCCACTGTCGACCTGCTCAGCAAAATCAAGCTGCCAGCGCTGGGCCAGCAATTTGGCCTGGGCAACATATTCCGGTTGTGCGGCAAGAATGGAAATAACCGTCATCAGGCGTGTCCGTAGTCTTCCCGGTGTGCCAACCAGCGATTAATAATCGCCTGGGCCTTGGCCGGATAATGCTGCCAAAGTTGATTGGCCAGCTGTTGAACTTGGGGGATCAAATGCGCGTCGCGCACCAGATCGGCAATTTTCAGGTCGGCCAGGCCAGTTTGCTTGGTGCCAAGCAGCTCACCCGGCCCACGTATTTCCAGGTCGCGCTGGGCAATATAAAACCCATCGTTGCTTTCACGCAGCACCGCCAGGCGCTTACTGGCAGTTTTTGACAGCGGCGATTGGTACATCAGCACACAATGGCTTTCCACCGAGCCGCGTCCCACCCGGCCGCGCAGCTGGTGCAATTGTGCCAGCCCCAGGCGCTCGGGGTTTTCGATAATCATCAGGCTGGCATTGGGCACATCCACCCCCACTTCTATCACTGTGGTGGCCACCAGCAGATCCAGCTCACCATCCTTAAAAGCCTGCATTACCCCTTGTTTTTCGGCGGCTTTCAGGCGGCCATGCACCAGCGCCACGCGCAGTTCAGGCAAGGCCATGGCTAAGGCCTGGGCGGTATCTTCGGCGGCCTGACATTGCAAGACTTCAGATTCTTCAATCAGGGTACAGACCCAATACACCTGACGGCCTTCGGTTTGACAGGCCTGACGTACCCGGTACACCACTTCGTCACGGCGGCTGTCCGGGATCACTACGGTTTTCACTGGTGTGCGCCCAGGTGGTAATTCGTCGATAACCGAGGTGTCCAAATCGGCGTAGGCGGTCATGGCCAAAGTCCGGGGAATGGGGGTGGCGGTCATAATCAGCTGATGCGGTGCCATACCCTGTTGCTGGCCTTTTTCTCGCAACGCCAGGCGCTGGTGTACGCCGAATCTGTGCTGCTCGTCGATAATCACTAACGCCAGATGATGGAAATTCACGCTTTGCTGGAAAATCGCATGGGTGCCCACCAGCATTTTTATCTCGCCACTTTGCAAACGTTCCAGCAGCGCTTCACGGGCTTTACCTTTCAATTTGCCAGCCAGCCAGCCCACTTCAATCCCCAACGGCTCAAGCCACTGGCGGAAGTTATTGGCATGCTGCTCGGCCAAAAGTTCGGTAGGCGCCATCAGCGCTACCTGATAGCCGTTGCCTATGGCGGTTAACGCCGCCAATGCCGCCACCAGGGTTTTACCCGAGCCAACATCCCCTTGCACCAAGCGCATCATGGGGCAAGGCTTGAGTAAGTCTTGCTGAATTTCTTCCACCACCCGGCGCTGGGCGTTGGTGGGTGAAAAAGGCAAGCTGCCAAGAAAGCGTTCCAGCAGGGCAAAATCTGGTTTGAGCGACAACGCCAGTTGGGCATCGCTGTTCTGTCTGACCTTAAGTACGCTAAGGTGGTGAGCCAGCAGCTCTTCCAGAATCAGCCGCTGCTGGGCCGGGTGTTCGCCATTTTCCAATAACGCCAAACTGACATCAGGACCGGGACGGTGTACCAACATCAGGGCCTTTTCCAGGCTGATTTGGTTGTTGTACATACCATCCGGCAGCAGCTCAGCCAGGCCACCTTTTTGTAATAAGGCCAGGGCCTGGTCGGTGAGACTGCGCAAACTTAGCTGCTTGAGCCCTTCGGTGGTGGGATAGATCGGTGTGTAAGCGTCTTCAACCGGCTGGTCAAGGCTGTCTTCGCGCTGCACCCGGTATTCCGGATGCATCATTTCCAGACCGTATTTGCCGCGTCTGACCTCGCCAAAACAACGAATACTCAGACCCGGTTTGAGGGCTTCACGCTGGGCAGCGTTAAAATGAAAAAACCTCAGGGTCAGGCTGCCGGTGGCATCCTTGACCCTGACGGTCAGCATTCGTTTTTTACCAAACTGGATGTCGCTGGACTGAATCTCGGCCTCTATGGTGGCGTGGATCAGCGGCATCAAGTTCGCAATAGGATAGATACGGGTGCGATCTTCGTAGCGCAGTGGCAGATGAAACAGCAAATCCTGCACTGTCACTAAGCCAAGCTTCTGCAGCTTTTCCGCGACCTTGCTTCCTACCCCTTTAAGTTCGGTAACTTTCCGATATGCCAGTGACTGCATCCATCATGATTTTATCGCCAGTTTGGCCGCATAATACATCAACTGCGGGTCGACTCGTACCTTGTAGTTAGGGTTCACGTACTGAAATTGAATCATTCCGTCTTTATCCAGCACGTAAGCCGCCGGTACCGGTAACACAATACGGTCACTGCCAGGCAGGGTGGGGAAGGTATTGCCTTTCCATTCGCGGTACTTTGCCGCTACGTCATCCGGCAGATAAAACGCCAGACCAAAGGCGCGAATAGCCTCAAGAGTAGGGTCAGACAATAGCTTGACCTGATAGTCAGTATCAAACTTTTGCTCGTTTAGGCGTTCGGGTGAGTCAGGTGACACCGCCAGGATCTGATAGCCCAGCGCAGTAAACTGTTTTTCCACCGGCTGAAAACCGGCTAGCTGCGCATTGCAGTATGGGCACCAGCCGCCACGATAAAACAGGATAACTGTGGGCTTGCTGGCCACCAGCTCACGCAGGTTTACCGCTTCACCCTGGGCCGTTTTAAGAGTGATATCCGGGATCTGCTGACCATTTAAAAGTGGGGTCACATTTTCGGGGCTGTCAGCCACCTGGCTGCGATCAAGGGCATACAAGGGGCTGGCGATCAGCACCAAGATTAGGGCCAGACGTCGAATCAACATATTGGAGGGCTCCGTTTTTTATTAAGACCCTCTATTGACCTTGGATATGACGGCTTTCTTTCAAAAGCCGCGTTAGATATCAGCTTTAATCAGCCTGACCGGACTCGGCCATCTTACGTTGCCAGCCAGTACGTATGCTGATTTGTTCTTCCAGCTCCACCCGGCCATCCTGCTGCATCACCAGCCACCACTCGGCATCGGCTTGAATCTGGCCTTCATCGTCGATATGCGGGTAGTCCAGGCCTTTTAAACGGCACATATAAGCAAGCTTGGGGTAACCCCCTTCAAACAAAATGCGCTGGCATTCCGTTTCGTCCAGCCGCGGCTGTGCAAACATACCGGCCTGCTGGCGCTGACGCTGGGCTTCGTAGAGGATAAGCGAACCCGCCACTGAGACATTCAGGGACTGCACCATACCCAGCATAGGAATAATGATTTCCTGATCTGCCGCAGCGATGGCTTCGTCGCTGGCACCGGTGCGTTCCTGACCAAAGAGTATGGCGGTTGGCTTGGTGTAATCCACCTCACGAAAATCCACCGCTTTGTCAGACAGGTGGGTGACCAACACCTGCATCCCCTGCGCTTTAAAATGCGCCAGGGCATCAGCCGTGGTTTTGTGGGAGTGCAACTTCAACCAGTTTTGGCTACCCACCGCGGTGCCACGCCGGATCTGATGCTTGGTTGCCCAGATAGCGTGCAGGTGGTGAACACCGGTGGCGTCGCAGTTTCTCATCATGGCCGCCAGATTATGCGGCTTGTGAACCTTTTCCAGGCACACGGCCAGGTCAGGTTGGCGCAACCCCAGCATATGGCGGATGCGCCGATAACGATTCGGAGTCACTGGCCTGCCTTACTCCGGCAGTTCCATCACGCCGTCGATTTCGATCTGTGAACCTTTTGGCAGCTCTTTCACGCCAATGGCCGCACGAGCCGGATAGGGCTGCTTGAAGTACTGGCTCATGATCTCGTTAACTTTGGCAAAGTTTGACAGGTCAGTCAGGAAAATATTGACCTTGGTCAGATCGTTAGTGCTACCACCAGCGGCTTCACACACGGCTTTGACGTTTTCAAACACCTGACGCGCCTGGGCTTCAAAGTCTTCAGAGACCATTTCCATGGTTTCAGGTACCAGCGGGATCTGGCCTGACAGGTAAACGGTGGTTCCAGACTTAACGGCCTGGCTGTAAGTACCAATAGCTTTGGGGGCCCGGTCTGTGTGAATAACGGACTTAGACATAAAAACTTCCTTAGGAATTTTGTTTTGATTGGCTATGACGAGAGACTTTTTGCACTTCCGGCATGGTGCGAATCTTTCGCATGATATTTGCCAGATGGATGCGGTTGCTTGTCGTAAGCTCCAAATCAATATAGTAAATGTTACTTTCTTTTTCTTCTGTCTGCAGGCTGATGACATCGGCATCAGCCGCTGCAATGGCATTGGTCAGCTTGGCCAGGGTACCCTGACGGTTTACCAGCTCAACCCGAACCGATGCCTTAAATTCACCCTGGGCATCTGCTTCCCAGTTCATTGGCAACACCCTGTGGGGTTCTTCCTTCGCCAGTTTGCGGATATTACGACACCCGCTCTGGTGAATTACCATGCCCCTGCCTGGGCTAAGGATGGCGATAATATCGTCCCCTGGGATTGGATGGCAACAGCGACCATAGCTAACCAGCAAACCTTCGGTGCCTTTAATCGCCACTTTACGGCTACGATCAGAGGCATCCGGGTCGTTATCGCCCAGTAAGCGACGGGCCACAATAGCCGACAATTCGTTACCCAGGCCGATATCTGCCAGCAATGAATAGAAGTTATCGTGTTTGGTTTCTTTTACCACTCTGTCGATATCCGCTTCAGGAATATCGTCCAGCTTTACACTACCCAGAGCATGACGCAGCAATCGACCGCCCATGCTGATGGCTTCTTCCGAACGCTGCTTTTTAAGGTATTGGCGAATATAGGAACGGGCCTTGGCGCTCACCACAAAGTTCAGCCAACTGGCATTAGGTTTGGCCCGCGGCGAGGTAATAATTTCTACCGACTGACCGTTTTCCAGTGGTCGGTTTAACGAGTAATTACGCCTGTCGACCCGCACACCCACACAGGAATTGCCGATATCGGAATGCACTGCATAGGCAAAATCCACTGCTGTGGCGCCCATGGGTAATTCGATAATCCGGCCATCCGGGGTAAACACATAAATCTCTTCAGGGAACAGGTCGGTTTTAACGTTCTCAATAAACTCCACCGACGAGCTGGCACTGTGTTGCAATTCCAGCAGCGACTGCATCCATTTTCTGGCCCGGACCTGCGCGGTGGTGCCACGGGTATCCCCCGGCTCTTTATACAACCAGTGGGCGGCTACCCCTTTGTCGGCCATATGATCCATTTCCAGGGTACGGATCTGAATCTCTACCGGAATACCATGAGGGCCGACCAGCGAGGTATGCAGTGACTGATAACCATTGGTACGGGGAATGGCGATGTAATCTTTAAAACGCCCTTCGATAGGCTTATACAAACCGTGCATTGAGCCCAGTGCCCGGTAGCAACTGTCGATGCTTTCCACTATCAGTCTAAAGGCATAAATATCCATCACCTCATTGAACAACAGCTCTTTGTTCTTCATCTTGCGGTATATGGAATAAAGGTGTTTTTCCCGGCCTTTTACTTCGGCATACAGGCCACTTTCCTGCAGACGCGATTCAATCTCGCCCTGGGTGTTTTCAATAATCTCTTTACGGTTGCCACGCGCTTGTTTAACCGCCGACTTCAAGGCACGGTAACGCATTGGATACATGGCCTGAAAACCAAGGTCTTCCAATTCGTTTTTAATGTCGTGAATACCCAGACGGTGGGCAATTGGCGCGTAAATTTCGAGGGTTTCCAGGGCAATACGGCGGCGCTTATCCGGGCGCAGTGAGCCCAGGGTGCGCATATTGTGAGTGCGATCCGCCAGCTTGATCAGAATAACCCGGATATCCTGAGTCATGGCCATGATCATTTTACGGAAATTCTCGGCCTGAGCTTCTTTTTTGCTGCGAAACTGGATCTTGTCCAGCTTACTTACCCCTTCCACCAAATCGGCAACAGATTCGCCAAAATGATCAATCAGGTCGGCTTTGGAAATTGGCGTATCTTCGATGGTGTCGTGCAATAAGGCCGACATCAGGGTTTCATGATCCAGGCGCATATCTGCCAGGATGCCAGCAACGGCAACAGGGTGAGTGATATAAGGGTCGCCACTTGAACGCATTTGCCCGTCGTGGGCATCCCGCGCGACCACATAGGCGCGCTGTATATCTGACACCTGCTCAGCAGGCAGATACTCGGAGACTTTTAGCTTCAGTCCTTCAAACAGATACACGTTGTTTCAAATCAGCTGCAGGGTTTGTGGATAGAATACGGAGATTTTGGCGTGAAGCCAATGACGGAACGTCAATCGGGACAATAGGCCCAGGCGATTAACGTTCCACCAGAAAGGAATGACCTTATTGCTGGCCAGCCAGGATATTGGCAACAGAGGCGAATTCAGCGCGCTCTTGTTCTTCCTGAACGCGGATTTCATCGGCGTCCATGCTGTCAGCAGTGACCAGGCCTTTTTCGATTTCGCGCAGGGCGACAACGGTAGGCTTGTCATTTTCCCATTCAACTTTGGCGTCTCTGCCTTCGGTGGCCAGTTGGCGCGCACGACGGGCGGCGACCAGCACTAGGTCAAAACGATTGCCAATCTGTTCTACTGCATCTTCTACGGTTACACGGGCCATTAAACACTCCGTCAGGCATGATTCGAAAAAGGTCGCGTAGTTTACCGATATTCGCGACCAATGAAAAGGTCAAAGCTTAAACAATAGGCCTTATTACTCAGTCTTCTTTCAATAACTCGCTAAACAATTCCGCATGACGAACGGCTTGCTTGCTTTGTTGCAAGCGCTGGCTGATAACCAAAGCTTCAATCTCATTCAGCGCGCGATCAAAATCTTCGTTGACCACCACATAGTCAAACTCGTTGTAGTGGGAAATTTCCGCCCGGGCTTTGTCCATACGATCAGCAATCACTGCCTCGCTATCCTGACCCCGTGATTGCAAACGACGCAACAACTCGGCACGAGATGGCGGCGCGATAAATACCGTAATGGTTTGTGGCATCAAGGCCTTAACTTGACGAGCGCCCTGCCAGTCGATATCCAGAAACACATCAATACCGCGCTCAAGGGTGTCAGCAATGGCTTGTTTAGATGTACCGTAATAGTTACCAAATACCTCGGCCCACTCAAAAAACGCGTCTTGCTTAATTAATTGTTCGAACTCGCTCTTATCAACGAAATGATAATGCACACCGTTCTGCTCACCCGGTCTCGGCTGACGAGTGGTATGAGACACAGACACTTGCATAGAACGGTCCTGATGACGTTCAAGCAGGGCCTTAATTAAGCTGGACTTACCGGCACCAGAAGGCGCCGCGAGGATAAACAGGTTTCCAGAAGCCATGGGCAGATAAAAACTCGTGAGGCTACAAAAAAGCAATGTTAGCATAAGTTTTTACATGCATATCAAACCAATAACCGCAAGCAGCGGACCCACACCGACAAGGAGCACTATATGAGTTCAACCCTGCCATACGTAGAAGTTAATCCCAAAGGCAAAGCGGACGCCGTGGTTATCTGGCTGCATGGGCTGGGCGATTCAGGTAATGGTTTTGCCCCTATAGTGCCGGAGCTTAAGTTACCGGAAAGCTTAAATATCCGCTTCTTGTTTCCCCATGCACCGGTGCGCCCGGTGACCATCAACAATGGTATGCAAATGCGCGCCTGGTATGACATCAAGTCACTGGACTTTGAAAACCGCGCCGATGTTGAAGGCGTCACCGAGTCGATGGCACTGGTGAGAGAATTGGTTGAAGCGCAGATGGCCAGTGGCATTCCCTCAGAACGCATTCTGTTGGCCGGCTTCTCTCAGGGGGGGGTTATTGCTTACCACCTTGGTTTGCGCTTTGAGCACAAACTGGCTGGTATCATGGCGTTGTCCACTTATATGTGTCAGCCGGAGAAACTCGCCGAGCAGCGCCACTCTGCCAACCAGAATACTGAAATTCTGGTGGCCCATGGCCTGTACGACGAAGTGGTGCCCTGCGCTTTGGGCAAGGCCGCATTCAGCTTATTGGAAAGCCTGAATTACACGGTTAAATGGCGAGATTATCCTATGCAGCACAATGTTTGCCTGGAAGAGATCCAGGAAATCTCCCAGTGGCTGAGTAAACGCTTTAGCGCCTGACTGGAGAGCTGAAAGGGGCTGACCTACACTGATTGCCACACCTTCAGTGATGGGAACCTGTTATGCGCAACATTCTTATCCTTATGCTGGCGCTGAGTTTAAGTTTTAGTGCCAGCGCAGATATCGAACAAAGTCAGCTAACCAGTGGCGTTGATGCCCGGCAACCTCGTGATGATCTCGGCAATGAGGTATTTGGCAGAAGCACCGAGGTTACCCAGGTGTATTTTTACAACCTGGTCACAGATATGGCCGGTCAACAGCTCACCCATAAGTGGTTACATGAGGGGGAACTGATGGCTGAGGTAACCTTGAATATTGGCAGTAATCAATGGCGAACCTGGTCCAGTAAGCGTTTGCTACCGGCCTGGAATGGCAATTGGCAGATCCAGGTATGGCAAGGTGAAACCTTACTCGTCAGCAAAGACTTTGTGTTTACTCTGGCGCAGCCGGATTATTAGTTCTGCTGCAAACTGGACAGCATTGATCCGCATCAGTGCCAAAGCTGCGACGCCAATGCTATCATCTGGCCATTGAATTGATGGCGCGCGGCGTCCAGGTAGTTAAGGCAAGTCATGACATCCAGAGTTATTCGCATCGCAACCCGTAAAAGTGCCCTGGCCATGTGGCAGGCAGAGTTTGTACAAGCCGCATTGCAGCAGGCCCACCCAGGTTTGCAGGTTGAACTATTACCTATGACCACCCAGGGTGACCGTATCCTAGATACGCCACTGGCCAAGATTGGCGGCAAAGGCTTGTTTATCAAAGAACTGGAAGTGGCTATGCAGGAAGGCAGAGCCGATATTGCCGTGCATTCCATGAAGGACGTGCCGGTGGAATTTCCCGAGGGTTTCGGGCTGCATGCTATCTGTGAACGGGAAAATCCCTTCGATGCCTTTGTCTCCAATAACTTCACACACATTGATGAGTTGCCGGAGGGTGCCGTAGTAGGCACCTCAAGCCTGCGCCGCCAATGCCAGTTAAAGGCCCGCCGCCCGGATATTCAAATCCGTGACTTGCGCGGCAATGTGAATACCCGTCTGGCCAAACTGGATGCCGGTGAGTATGACGCCATTATTCTGGCCTGTGCCGGTTTAATCAGACTGAATATGCAGGACAGGATCCGTCATCATATTGATGCAGGTCAGTCACTGCCGGCGGTCGGCCAAGGTGCGGTTGGCATTGAATGTCGTAATGACGACATGCAATTACGTGACCTGCTGGCGCCCTTAAATCACGCCGATACCGCTACCCGGGTACTGGCAGAGCGCGCCATGAATGCCACCTTGCAAGGCGGCTGTCAGGTGCCGATTGGCAGCTTTGCGGAACTGGACGGCGACCAGTTGTGGTTACGCGGTCTGGTCGGTGCGGTGGATGGCTCCACTCTGATTCAGGGGGAGATCCGCGGCAGTCGTGAGGATGCAGACAGATTGGGTAAAACCCTGGCCGAGGATCTGCTGGCGCGTGGTGCCCGTGAAATTCTGCAAGCCCTTTACCAGAGCTGACCATGAAGTTTTTGCTGCTACGGCCAGCGGGAAAATGCCAGGCCAGTACTCAGAGATTAAATGACGCCGGGCTGCCTACTGTGGGCTACCCTTTGCTGGACATTGTTGCCGACCAGCAAGCGATTGAAAGCATAGCCGGGCTGCTGAACGGTCTGCCAGCGCAAAGCAAAGTGATCTTTGTCAGTACCTCAGCGGCTGAGCTGGCTTTACAAGGCATGCAAGGACAATCCTGGCCTGAGCACCTCAGTTATTTCGCCGTGGGTCAGGCCACAGCCGCAAAACTGCAGGATGCCGGTGTACAGGTGCAGTTCCCTGAACGGGAAGACTCAGAGGGCTTGCTGGCACTGGCCGAGCTGATGTTGGTTAACAGCATGCAGGTGCTGCTGATAAAAGGCGAAGGGGGGCGTGAACTCATTGCCCAAACCCTGACCGAGCGGGGCGCTGAGGTAAAACCTGTCAGCCTCTATCAACGTCGTATAGCAGATAATCCACAGGCAACCGAAGCTTGGCAAACCGACCAAATAAAATGCATTATGGCTACCAGTGGCGAGTTGCTCGATGCGGCATTCGCTAAACTGGATAACGATTGGCTACGCCATACCCCCTGGATTTTGATTAGTGCCAGGTTATTGGACAAGGCCAAGAGTAAAGGTATCCAACAAGTCATTCTCAGCCACAATGCCTCGGATGCGGCGCTGATTAAAGCCGCCAGACAGTTTATGGAGCAACATGAAATGGCCGACGCCCCAGAAAAACACATTGAAGCGCCAAGCCAAACAGAGGCAGTAACGCCAACCCAACCGCAGCCGCCAAAAGCGCGCGGCAATGGCTTATTGTGGCTGGTCACGCTGGTCAACTTGCTGTTAGTGGTGGGCTTGGCCGGTGCTGGATACTGGTGGTGGCAACAGCAACAACAGGTCGCTTTGCAGCAACAGTCTCAGTGGCAGGATACCCAGCAACGAATGGCGGGTCAGGAACAGGTACTGGTAAACCGTTTAGACAGTGCGCTGCAAGCATCGGCGCAGCAGCGCCAACAAAGCTTGCAAGCCAACCAGGAAAAATTGCAATTAGTTGAGCAGCAAGTGCAGAGCAATCTTCAGGCCCTGCGTGATATGAACGGTAGACGTCCCAGCGACTGGTTATTGGCCGAGGCCGACTATCTGGTGCGTATGGCTGGTCGCAAACTGTGGCTGGAACAAGATGTAAATACCGCCTTACTGCTGTTGGCTGATGCTGATCAGCGTCTGGCCGATTTGGCTGATCCCAGTTTGTTGCCCATCAGACAATTGCTGGCCAATGATATGCAAAGTGTACGACAGTTGGACACCCAGACCCCGACCAAGGTTAGTCTCGAACTGGGCGCCTTAATGGCAGGTCTCGACAGTTTGCCTATGGATATGGTGGTGTTACCTGAAAGCAGCGATGAAGAACAAGCTAATCAGACCCTAAGCAATGATGTCAGTGACTGGCAAGCTAACCTTAAACGCAGTTGGCGGGCGCTGGTGGATGATTTTATTACCGTGCGTCGACGCAACGCCGAGACTAAGCCGTTATTGAGTGACAAACAGCAGTGGTTGGTCAAAGAGCAACTGCGTCACTATTTAATGCTGGCCCAGCAAGCCGTGTTCAACAATGACGCCGCCAACTATCGTCAAGCTATTGAGCAGGCCCAGTCGCTACTGACCTTCTATTACGCCATGCAAGACAGCCAGGTTAGTGCCTTTGCAAACAATCTGGAGCGCTTGCTGCAAACCGATATTGAAGTTCGTTTGCCAGGTCGTTTGCAAGCGGCGACGCCATTGGAACAAATACTGGCCGAACGGGTGGCAGGTGCATTTAAGGACAGCCAATCATGATTCGCATGGCGCTGCTGGTCAGCCTTTTACTGATTGGTCTGATAGCCGGCCCTTTGCTGGTCGGTCAGAAAGGTTATGTGCTTATCGCCCTGGATAACTGGACCATCGAGATGACGGTAATCTCACTGGGCTTAATGATACTAGCCGCCATCATCGGCTTTTTGTTACTGGAGTGGCTGGTTAAACGCCTGCTAACCTTGCTAACCGGCTCGCGCCGCTGGCTGGGTGGCTGGGGCGAGAGAAAGCGCCAGAAGGCCTTTACCCGCGGTTTGGTAGCATTGGAAGAAGCCAATTACCAGGAAGCGGAAAAGCAACTTAGCAAGGTAGACAGTGCAGCCTTTAACGGCCTGGATTTACTCGCCTCTGCCCAGGCCGCGGCAAAGCGTAAGCAATGGGATAAGGCTCGTAGTTTGTGGGAACAGGCGCGTCTTTATCCTGCGGCCGAATTGGCAGCTACCTTGCATCTGGTCAAATTGGAGATACAGCAACAACAGCCTCAGGTTGCTTTAGGCCTGCTGGAATCCTTGTCAGAAAAACACCAGCAACATCCCAGAGTCGCGCTGCTGTGGGCCAAAGCCCTGGCCCATGCCGGTCGTTGGCATGAACTGCAAGACCGCCTGAAAGGCTGGAAAAAGACCCTGGGACTGGAAAAATACGATTTCTGGATGCGCCAGGCAGCGCAGGGTGTGTTCGCGGAAATTGCCAGTAAAGAAGGGGCAAACCAGCTTAAACAAAACTGGCAGGGGCTGCCAAGGGCCAAACGACAGGATCCGGCACACCAGGCTGCTTATGCCGAGCAGTTAATGGAGCAGGGTATGCACCAGGACGCGGAGCAGGTGTTGGTGGAAGGGCAGAAACAGGGGCCTCACCCATTGCTGCTGCCACTGTTCAAAAAGCTGCGTAGCGGCAATCCAATGGCCGCCATGCGCAAACTGGAAGAATGGCTGAAGCAGGATGAGCAAAATGCGGATTTGCTTTCAGCCTTAGGCCATCTGGCGAAACATGCCAAAGACCTGGCTCTGGCAGAGAAAGCGCTGACCAAAGCCCTGAGCCTGCGTACTAATCAAGATGACTTGCTGGCACTGGCTGAAATCAAGGAAGCACAGCAAGATAGTCACCAGGCTTTGGCTTTGTACAAGCAAAGTTTTCAGGCAGGAAGCTAACCTGCAACGTATTCCGCTTATGCCCTTGGCGATGCAGACAAGGGCTTTCTTCAACAAAACAGATTAACACCATCAATTTATATCGCTATATGTGATTATTGGTTTTCCCTACCTTACTACCCTGTGCGAGCGGCGCGTTATGCCAAGGCATAGCTACGCCTATTTTATTAAACCGTCGATATGTTAAGGGCGCTTTCACAACCATCTGAAAGCAGGCCCGGCATAACGAGCTGAACACTCGAACAGGTACATATAATGATTAAAGTTAGCCTCCCCAGTCTATCTGCCCTGGCGATTGCCTTGTCCATTTCCTTTCATCCAGCCGATGCCCTGGCGAAAGAGATGACCACCAACCATAACTGGTGGCCGGAAAGACTGGACTTAGCACCACTTCGCCAAAATGGCGCAGAATCTAATCCCTATGGGGCACAATTTGACTATGCAAAACAGTTCAACAGCCTGGATCTGAATGCCGTTAAACAGGACATTCAGGCCATTCTGACCGAGTCACAGGACTGGTGGCCAGCAGACTATGGGCATTATGGCCCGTTCTTTATTCGTATGGCCTGGCACAGTGCCGGTGTTTACCGGATCTATGATGGCCGCGGTGGCGCCAACGGTGGTCAGCAACGCTTTGAACCACTCAACAGCTGGCCGGATAACGTCAGTCTGGACAAAGCCCGTCGTCTGCTGTGGCCTATTAAACAAAAATACGGCAGCAAGATTTCCTGGGCAGACCTGATGGTGCTAACCGGTAACGTCGCGCTGGAGTCCATGGGCTTTAAGACCTTTGGTTTTGCCGGTGGTCGTACCGATGACTTCGAAGCCGAAATTGTTAACTGGGGCGCCGAAGCCAAATGGCTGGGCAACGACAAGCGCTACAACAAGAAAGGTGAACTGGCCCGCCCTTATGGTGCGGTGCAGATGGGTCTGATCTACGTAAATCCGGAAGGCCCCAATGGTGTACCTGATCCTTTGCTGGCAGCGAAAGACATTCGAGAAGCCTTTGCCCGTATGGCCATGAATGACGAAGAAACGGTAGCCCTGATTGCCGGAGGTCATACCTTTGGTAAGGCCCACGGTGCCCACAAACCGGAGAAATGTCTGGAGGCGGATCCCGCCGGAGCTGGCCTTGAACAGCAAGGTCTTGGCTGGAAAAACAACTGCGGCAAAGGCCACTCTGAAGACACTATTACCAGTGGTCTTGAAGGCGCCTGGTCGGTAAACCCTATTGCCTGGACCAGCCAATACCTGGACAACTTGTTTGCCTATGACTGGGTACAGAGCAAAAGCCCGGCCGGTCATATTCAATGGATCCCGGCCAATGGTCAGGCAGCCAATCTGGTGCCCGATGCGCACATTAAGGGCAAACGCCATGCCCCTATTATGTTCACCACTGACCTGGCACTAAAAGAAGATCCGGTTTACCGGGAAATCTCCTTGCGCTTCAAAAACGATCCTAAACAGTACGAGCTGGCATTTGCCAAAGCCTGGTTCAAGCTGACACACCGTGATATGGGCCCCAAAGCCCGTTATTTGGGTGCGGATGTCCCAACCGAAACCTTAATCTGGCAAGACCCGATTCCGGCCTTGAACCACCCTTTGATTGACAGTACCGAGATAGCCAGTCTGAAAGGCAAGATTCTGTCCTCAGGCCTGAGCAATGCTGAGCTGATCAGAACAGCATGGGCATCTGCGGCCAGCTTCCGTGGTACAGATATGCGCGGCGGTGCAAACGGTGCGCGTCTGCGTCTGGCTCCGCAAAAAGACTGGCCGGTTAACAATCCTAAAGAACTGGACAAGGTATTGAATACCCTGGAGAAAGTACAAACCGCCTTTAACCGCTCATTGCAAGGTGGTAAGCAGGTTTCCCTGGCGGATGTGATTGTGCTGGGTGGCAATGCCGCCATCGAACAAGCGGCGGGTAAAGCCGGGGTTGAACTCACAGTACCTTTCCGTCCTGGTCGAATGGATGCCAGCCAGGCCCAAACCGACGTGGACTCCTTTGCCGTACTTGAGCCGTTAGCCGATGGTTTCAGAAACTACTTTGACAACTCAAATCATTTGTCGCCGGTCGAGAGTCTGGTGGACAAAGCCAATATGCTCAATCTGAGCGTACCTGAAATGACAGTGTTGCTCGGTGGTCTGCGTGTTCTGGAAAGCAATAGTGAAGGCAGTAAGCATGGTGTATTCACCACGCAACCTGGCGTATTGAGCAACGACTTCTTTGTTAATCTGCTGGATATGTCCACTAAGTGGAGCAAATCAAGCCAGCCAGGCTTATATGAAGGTCATGATCGTAAGACAGGTAAACTGCAATGGACTGCCACGCCCGTGGATTTGATTTTCGGCTCTCACTCCGAGCTGCGTGCCGTTGCGGAGGTCTATGCTTCTGAAGACGGCAAACAGCGATTTGTTAGCGACTTCGTCAAGGCCTGGCATAAAGTCATGAACCTTGATCGCTTTGATCAGTAATATCCCCAGCAAACGGCGGCCCTGGTGCCGCCGTTTTTCATTCAACTAAATTCTGACGACCTAGCCCGTTCCAACAACGCCCCTCGAACCCACTGATGCAAAGCGCTGTGATGTAATCTGTGATGCCAATACAAATACACCTTCATAGGTTCGATATTGAAGGGCAAGGGTAAAATCTTAATGGGGTAACGGGTGGCCAGATACTGGGCAAAACTCTCCGGCAAGGTAAAAATCAAGGGCGAGCCTTTGAGTAAGGGGGGTATTTGACTAAAGGTCGGTAGCCTCAGGGTTACATTTCTGGCCTGACGAATATTTGCCAGCGCCGAGTCAACCCTGCCAATCAAGTTCTCTGCCACATTAAACACCCCATGTTTATGTGATAGATAGGTCACAAGATCAAAATTCTGTGAGTTTAACCTGCTGTTTTCTTCCACAACGGCAACAAAAGTATCGGTTCTCAACACCTGGCGATGCAGACCACTACGACTGTTATCCAAGGGCGTAATGGCAAAATCCAGTTCCGCCGAAATTAGCCGCTCGCAAGAGTCAGGACTTTGCGATCGAAAAGACAACACCAGGTTAGGGGCCTGCATCTGCATCTCGCGAATGTTGTCGGCCAGCAGCAGCACATCCATATCAGTGCTGGAGATTCGAATCGTTTGTGTGGCACTGGCCGCCGAAAAACCCTGTGAGCGGCCTAACTGTTTAATCGCGGGGAGCAACTCATTGAGCTGCAACTCTATCTCCATGGCCTTAGGGGTTAGCAGATAGTCATTACCCGCTCGCACTAATAAGTCATCGTTAAACTGACTGCGCAGTTTAGCCAGGATCCGACTCATCGCAGATTGGCTTAAATTACATTTTTGTGCCGCCCGGCTAACATGCTTTTCACGTAACAGAGCATTCAGCGCTGGCAACAGGTTCAGGTCGATCATCTTGGCAATCATCAATAATTTGCATATCACCTATACAGATTATGCATTGGAGGCATGACTCTGTCTGCACTAAAATGCAGCTACGGAGGAATTCATGCAGAGATCATCATCAACAACCATCAACTGGGTCATCCTGTTGCTGGCATCCATCACAGCCGTCACCCCACTGGCCATCGACATGTATTTGCCAGCCTTTGGCGCCATCGCTCAAACTTTTGACAGTGATATTTCCCTGGTACAGGTCTCCCTGAGTACTTATTTGGCCGGTTTTGCCTTTTCTATGCTGATATGTGGGCCCATTGCCGACATTATCGGTCGCCGCCCGCTGGCAATATGGGGTCTGCTTGGCTTTGTCGCCGCCAGCATAGGCTTATGTTTCACCAGCAGTTTGGAAATGTTCTGGCTGTTACGTACAGTCCAGGCCTTGGCGGGAGGGGCTGCAGCCGTGGTAGTGCCAGGTATCGTGCGTCATATATACGGCGAAAACACGGCCAAGGGCATGTCATATGTGTCCATGATCATGATGATTGCGCCATTGCTGGCACCCAGTATTGGCAGTCTGATTATGCACTGGTTTGACTGGCGGGCTATTTTTGCGGTGTTAGCGCTGTATGCCTTTATATTGTTGTTGCCGTCGGTGAAGTGGTTACCCGAAATTCCTACTCGCCAACGAGATGGCTCCTGGAGCAAGCTGTTCTTTGCCAGTTATCTGGAAGTACTGAGTAACCGCCAGGCGCAACCTTATATCGCCACCTCGATGTTTGCGTCCTTTGCGTTCTTTACTTATCTGACCGCGGTTCCCGTGGTGTATATGGAGGTATTTGGGGTATCAAAGGAAATGTTCGGCATTCTGTTCGCCGCGAATGTCATTGCCCTGATTGCCTGTAACTTCATTAACAGCCGCTTTGTCGGACGTATTGGCGCCAAGCGAATGCTGGCAGCCGCACTTTGCCTGGCCGGCGTATCGGCCGTTATGCTGGTGACGGTGAACTGGCTCGGACTCGGTCTTTATGCCACCGTAGCTTGTATTGTGCCACTTATGGCAGGACTAAGCCTGACCGCCGTAAACTCGGATGCCCTAATTCTGATTGCCTTTCCGCATCATACCGGCACAGCAACCGCAGTCATTGGTACCTTACGCTTTGGCAGCGGTGCCTTAACCGGTCCCTTACTGGCAATGTTCCACACAGGCACGGCGTTGCCCTTCTCATTATTAATGCTGGGTGCAGTGTTGGCGGCTATTGCGGTCAAAATTATCACTGTGTTGCATCAACGCCGTCAGGCCAGATTGCAGGTTAGCCTGGCCATAGATTAGCCTTCCGGCGGTGCCAAAAATCTGTCGTTCCTTTTAGGTATGAAACTTGCTCTTCAAACAATCAGGAGTGAGAACCACATAAGGAACCATCATGAAAGCACTGGTCACCGCATTAGCGCTACTACCCTCGCTGGTCTATGCCCAGGAGCACAGCGACAAAGAGTTTGTCGGTAAAGTCAGTAACCTTCGCATCGCGAAAAGCGGCAGCGTGCTGCTGGGCGTTAAGCAAGGCGAAGAAGATGAGCCAATTTCCTGTCGGGAAGGTGACTGGCCCATAGGCTTTGAGCTTGGTGACACCTACGCCAATAACTGGTTGGATTTTCTGATGCTAGCCAGAAACACTAACCAGACTGTGCGTCTGGGCTATACCCCCGCAAATGGCGAACTATGCGAATTGCAGTATGTCGCCGCTATGCAGGGAGACGGTTTCGGCGGCATTGGCGATGAAGGAGACAAGCTGGTAGAAACCGGGGCTTTGGGTAACGTCGCCTTAATTGGCTCCAACGGGTTAACCGAGACCAGCTTTAAGGCCAGTGGTCACTACAGTTCCGATGTTGCCGCGGCAGCCTTTGACGGCTACACCTTTAATGAACAGATTAACGACGACGCTGGCGAGCGTATCAACCGGGGTCTGTGGTTAATAAAACGAGATGCAGACACACCCAATTGGTTGCAGGTCGACTTCGGTCAGAAGGTTAAGATTGCCGGACTTAGGGTTGTGCTTAACCAGAAATCCACCGATCTGGGCCGTGGCCCAAGAGACATCACGTTGCAGGTATCCAATGACGGTGACAGTTTTGCCGATCACGAGTCCTTCCGTTTATCCAGGATAGCCGACCAAACAGGCAGTCTGGAATCGGCGGTATCGGCTCGTTACTTCAGATTAAAAGTGCATAACAACTACGGTGACGCCACCTTTATCGAGATCGACGAATTAGAGCTGTTTCAGAAGCAGTGACAAAGTGGTAACTGTCGGCTATAGCTGATAGATACGTTGAGCGTTAGGAGTAAGGTGGCCACAAGGCCGCCTTACTGTATGTAGCCGATGAAACCTCTTTACCTTCTGGTCTTGTTTAGCTGCTGGGCATATGCGCGCCCCGCTATACTGGTGGCTTATCACCACTCTCCACCTTACAGTGTGGTTCACGCAGATGGTGGGGCCTCTGGCATGGATCTGGAGATTCTGCACCTGCTGGCCTACGAGCTGGATATGGATATACGCACCGTAAACTGTCCATTAAGCCGTTGTTTGCTGATGATGGAGCAAAGTCAGTTGGACTTAATTATGGGTCTGATTAAAACCCCCGAACGACAGAGCTTTCTTAACTTCATCGAACCGCCATATTACCAGCTACAATCCTCCTATTCTTTCTACAAGCTGGCTGACAGGAATATTCAGATAGCGGAGTATGAACAGCTACGCCCCTACAGCATTGGGTTGACCCGCGGGGCCGTTTACTTTCCCAGATTTAATGAGGACAACGCACTGCGAAAAGTGCCCATTGCAACCGAAGAAATGCAAGTGCAGTTGTTACTGAAAGGGCGGATAGATCTTGTTATTAGTGTCGACTCCACCTTCGAATTTATGCTCACTTCGGTGGATGGGGCGGATCAAATCCGTAAAGTGGACTATCAGGAGCATCTGCCAGTGCAAAGTTATATGGCTTTGTCCAAGGCATCTCCGTTTAACGCCCGCATCGAAGAATTCAGCACCGCCTTGGAACAATTGCACAAGCAAGGCCTTTTACATCAGGTGCTTCTCAAGTATGGTATCGAATCCGTTACATCCCAGCCGGTCAACGACAGCATTAAGTAGCCTGAAGGCTCACCACACAGTTACGTCCTTGCGCCTTAGCCGCATATAACAACTCGTCTGCTTTGCTGCACAAGCTTGTGAAATCTTTCTCGGATGGGTTTGATGTCAGCACCCCAAAACTGGAGGTAATTTGCACCTGAGTACCATCGTCCAGCATTAACGGGGTTTCAGCTACTTTAGCGCGAAGATTCTCGGCAATACGTAAACCTGACTCGTAGTCGGTACTTGGCAACATCACCATAAATTCTTCTCCGCCCACTCTGGCCACTACATCACTACTGCGCACATTAGCGCGGAACACATCGGCCACTAAAGTCAGTACTTTGTCGCCGGTCTCATGACCGTAGGTGTCATTGATATTCTTGAAGTAGTCAATATCCGCCAGAATCAGCGTGAACGATGCTTGACCTGCTTGTGCTAACGCATCTCCGACAAATTTCCCGGTTTGCTGGCCATCCCATCCAATTGGGTTATGGCTTCCAGCCCGATGGGCCCGTTCAGACTTCCAAAAGTCAGCAATCCTGGCCAAATTACCAGCCAGTTGTCTGGATACCAACAACCGTCCTTCCTTACTGAAATGTCGGTGATACCACTCGGTTAGGTAACGTCTGTTGTACAACCCTGTCAGTGTGTCGATTCTCGCTAAGCGGCCCCATTTGACCCGAGAGCGATAAATCCATAGTGACATTAGCAACAAACTAATCACACCAAGGGACAGCCACACCATCGCCTGCGCCATACCGGATACCGTTGCTTGCGCTTCTTCAATTTCCATACGCTGCAAGACATTTTTCCAGTTCAGGTTATGGTTTTCATATTCCAGTCTTTCCAAGTCAAACAGCACTTGTTGCCTGGCCATGTCTTGTAAGTGTTCCTGGCTATTCAAATTCACATATTGGCGATGGTAGGTACTGAAGTTTTCAAATGCCTTTTGATAATCTCCTTGCGCCGCATAAACTTCCGCAGCCAATTTCAATAATTCAACCTGAGCTCGATAATTTGTGGCAGCACTGAGGATATCGGGTAACGTCTCATCCAGATAACTAACCAACTCTGACAAGGCATTTCGGTCTAATAAACTCTGGGCTTTTAACAACTGAAATTTGGCAATGTAAAAAGGCAGCTTCTCTCTGTGCTGAAGCTCTTCTGCCAGTTGCATATGCTGCTGCATTAGATGCTGTTGCCGAAGCTCATGATATAAACCGGCCAATAACAAATTAATCCGAAAACGATAGCGTCCATCGCCTAACACCCTGGCTAGGGTCAAAGCAGACTGATAGGCATCTATAGCCTCTTCGCGCTGTTGCTGCTTTTCATGTAACTCAGCGATATCAAGTTGCGCCAGCATCTGGCTAAATGACATTTTGCGCGACTCAAAGAAGTGCTGCGCCTCTTGCAACATGACCTGAGAACGCTCAAAGCCATTCAGCTTCAACAACAACTGCCCCAGGGCAAAGGCAGCCCTGCCTGTAACTTCCTCGTGACCAGAAGCTTCTGCCGCTTCAAGGGACGACATAATGGCTGCGTAAGAGCTCTTTAACGCCCCCTGATTATTCAGGTGAATTCCCTTGGTCAACAGTGCCTCAGCTTCTACCAGTAAATCACCACTGGCTTGCGCTAATTGCAGAATATCGTCCAGCTGCCGGGCAGCATGTTCTGATTGGCCGGTGTACAACAGCGCCTGAATAACCTTTAAATTGAGCTGTAATGCCTCGGAGCTGTCTTTTGCAGCAATAGCTAAACCTTGTTCTGCGGCGGCCTGGCTTTGGGGGTAATCTTGCAGTAAGAAATTGATCGTGGCTTTAGTCAGATAATAACGAACCAATAAGCCTTCAGGCTGATTGACAACAAGCTGCTCCTCTTCCATCTGAGCCAATTCGGCATTGGCTTTTTCAGGCAAGGCATATACTAATTTTTCTACACCAGACAAGCGACTTTCAAATCCCTTACTGGGATCCGGACGGGCGTAACTGTGCAATGAAAAACACAGCAATAGAAAAATTACACTAGCAGTTCTCATATACGTGATTTATTCCAAAACCAGGATGCATTTTGTCAGGAAATTAATTAAACCCGGTGAGGGACACATATATTACCTCAACATTTAAAAAGAATGGATTATTATCAATGTGACAAATCTTTACCCTTAAATTATTCAACACCAATTTTTTAAAATCTTCTTTTTAATCATAATGTTATTAATAAAAAATAAATTAGTGATTGCGTAAATTAAAGGCTGAGAGGGAAACAAGATGATTTACTGGAATTTAAAAGTTCTTTCAAACCATAAAAAAACCCGGCATATAAGCCGGGCTTTTAATGATTAAAGCGATGAATGCTTTAAGCGACGTGATTACATCATGCCGCCCATGCCACCCATGCCGCCCATATCAGGCATAGCAGGTGCATCGTCTTTAGGCATTTCAGCTACCATGGCTTCGGTAGTGATCATCAGGCTGGCAACAGAAGCGGCGAACTGCAGCGCACTGCGGGTTACCTTGGTTGGATCCAGGATACCCATCTCCAGCATGTCACCGTAAGTGTCATTACCGGCGTTGTAACCGAAGTTACCTTCACCACCTTTCACTTTGTTCACGACAACAGACGCTTCGGCACCGGCGTTGGTAGAAATCTGACGCAGAGGTGCTTCCATGGCACGCAAGGCCAGTTTGATACCATGAGTCTGGTCTTCGTTGTCACCAGTCAGCTCACCTACTTTCGCAGCGGCACGTACCAGAGCAACACCACCACCAGGTACCACGCCTTCTTCAACGGCAGCACGAGTAGCGTGCAGCGCGTCTTCAACGCGGGCTTTCTTCTCTTTCATTTCCACTTCGGTGGCAGCACCGACTTTGATTACCGCAACACCGCCAGCCAGTTTGGCCAGACGCTCTTGCAGCTTCTCTTTGTCGTAGTCAGACGTAGACTCTTCAACCTGTGCACGGATTTGACCACAGCGAGCTTCGATAGCTGCTTGCTCACCGGCACCATCAACGATAGTGGTGTTATCTTTGTTGATAACTACACGCTTAGCAGTACCCAGGTCTTCCAGGCTGGCTTTTTCCAGATCCAGACCAATCTCTTCAGAGATTACAGTACCACCAGTCAGTACGGCGATGTCTTGCAGCATGGCTTTACGACGGTCACCGAAACCAGGGGCTTTAACCGCCGCCACTTTCACGATACCGCGCATGTTGTTCACAACCAGCGTTGCCAGAGCTTCGCCTTCAACGTCTTCAGCAATGATCAACAGTGGCTTGGAAGACTTGGCCACACCTTCCAGAACTGGCAGCAATTCACGGATGTTGGATACTTTCTTGTCGACCAGCAGAATGAAGGGGCTGTCCAGTTCAACGGTACCGGTTTCGGCCTTGTTGATGAAGTAAGGAGACAGGTAACCACGGTCGAATTGCATACCTTCAACCACGTCCAGCTCGTTTTGCAGCGCCTGACCTTCTTCTACGGTGATAACACCTTCTTTACCCACTTTGTCCATGGCATCGGCAATGATCTTACCGATTTCTTCGTCAGAGTTAGCAGAGATAGTACCTACCTGGGCAATAGCTTTGCTGTCGGCACAAGGTACAGACAGGGCTTTCAGCTCCTGAACGGCAACGGCAACAGCTTTGTCGATACCGCGCTTCAGATCCATAGGGTTCATGCCGGCGGCAACGGATTTCAGACCTTCAGTTACGATAGCCTGGGCCAGTACGGTAGCAGTAGTAGTACCGTCACCCGCTTCGTCATTGGCTTTGGAAGCAACTTCCTTAACCATTTGCGCGCCCATGTTCTCGAACTTGTCTTCCAGCTCGATTTCTTTGGCGACAGAAACACCATCTTTAGTGATGGTAGGTGCACCGAAAGACTTTTCCAGTACTACATTACGGCCTTTGGGACCCAGGGTAACTTTAACGGCATTGGCCAGGATATTTACGCCTTTCAGCATTCTTGCGCGGGCGTCATCACCAAAACGAACTTCTTTAGCTGCCATGTGTATATTCCTCTAAATTCAGTTAATTCAAATAGTCGATTAGGCTTCAACTACAGCCAGGATGTCGCTCTCACTCATGATCAGCACTTCCTCGCCGTCGACCTTTTGGGTCTTCACGCCGTAACCGTCGTTGAAAATCACGATGTCGCCAACTTTAACGTCCAACGCTTTAACATCACCGTTATCCAGGATGCGGCCGTTACCCACAGCAACAACTTCACCACGGGTTGACTTTTCGGCAGCAGAACCAGTCAGAACGATGCCTCCAGCAGACTTGCTTTCTTGCTCTTGGCGTTTGACGATAACGCGATCGTGTAAAGGACGGATTTTCATGCTCAAATCTCCTGAAAATTTCCAATCAAGGATGTTAGGTCCCGATTTCTCGGGGAAATTGCAGCGAACCGGATGTTTCCGATCCACTTAAAACTGTCTGCCAGCCTATTTGGGGGCCACAGAATCGATCTCAAGAGCAAAACACAAAAAATTGTGATTTTTTTTGTGTTAACGCACAGTAAAGGCATCACCTTCTAACAATCATGCGGTTTTCTATGTCAGCAACCTTACAAAGCGCCAGACTGTTTCTACGCCAAATGCAGCCGGAAGACGCCGAAACCATCTATGCTTATCGACGGCTACCTGACGTCGCCCGTTTTCAGGGATGGGAACCCGCCAATGTGCAGGAAATCGCGGACTATGCCCGCCAATTGCAGAGCCATCCAGACAGCCTGACAACACTCTGGCAGCAATGGGTTTTTATCGCTCGCCAAACAAACGAGGTTTTAGGTGACCTTGCATTCAAATTGGACGATAACAAACAGCAAGCAGAGCTAGGGGTTGCTCTGGCGCCCAAACACCAGGGACAAGGCTTTGCCACCGAGGCCCTTAAGGAAGTAATAGGCCACTTATTTGAACAGTACAGACTGCACCGCATCCATGTTTCCATTGACCCGCTCAATCACAAGTCCATAGCGCTGTTCGAACGTCTGGGATTTCGTCGCGAAGGCCTGCTTAAACAGTCACTTTGGTTTAAACAACAGTGGTGTGATGACTTGTTGATGGCCGTTCTGGCCCAGGAATGGCAAGCTTAAAAGCAAAAAAAGGCGGGTTACCCCGCCTAGTCTCAAAATACTAAAGACTTACCCCGGCCACTGGTTTCTGACGCGGCCTCTAAACCACCCAATGGGTTACGGCTAATTACCTGCAAGTCGCCAAAACGCTGGTTATTCAAGCTATAACCCATGTCTTCCAAACGCTTTTTAACACCCTCACTTAAACCTGAGTGATGACGGATCACGTCTTTCGGTAATAACTGATGATGAATACGCGGTGCATCCACCACCTCCTGGGCATTCATATCAAACAGAACCCGATTCAGAATGGACTGGAATACCGAACTGATAATAGTCGTGCCGCCGGGAGACCCTGTGACCATTTCAACCTTGTCTCCCTTAAGCAAAATGGTGGGCGTCATAGATGACAGCATGCGTTTCTGCGGCGCAATTTCATTGGCTTCCTTACCTACCGCACCGAAGAAATTTGGCACACCGGGCTTAGCACTAAAATCATCCATTTCATTATTCAGAATAAAGCCAGCACCATCGACCACCACACCACTGCCAAAACTTAGGTTAATGGTGGTCGTAGTGGACACAGCGTTGCCCCATTTATCCACTACGGAGTAATGCGTGGTGTCCTCACTTTCTTTTAAGCCGGGTTTCACCTCATCGGTATTAGATATGGCCGTTGGGTTAACTTGCTTGGCCCGTTGCTCAATATAAGCGTCTGCCAACAAGGGGGTAACAGGAACCTGATAGAAGTCCGGGTCGCCCATATATTCGGCACGGTCGGCAAAGCCCAACTTGGCCAGCTCAGCAAGTAAATGAATATACTGGGCTGAATTATGTTCAAGACCATTGAACTGATTGGCCAACTCGGCTTGCATCTTCAGCATCTGAACTAATACCAGTCCACCAGAGCTTGGTGGCGGCGCTGACAATACCTGATAACCTTGCCAATCCGCACTGATAGGCTGACGCCACACCGCACGATATTTGGCCATATCTTCCATATTGATTAAGCCACCGCGCTGACGCATAAATTCCACCAGCAACTTGGCGGTCTGACCCTGATAAAAATCTTTCGGCCCCTGTGCAGCAATGCGCTTCAGGGTGGCCGCCAGTTCAGGTTGCTTAAACGGCTTGTCCGCTTGCATACCATCAAAATATTGGTCGAAATTGCGACCATGGCGGTTTTGCTTGACCCGCTTGATGTAACCCTGCGTACTGCGTACTAACTTTTCATGGGGCAGGAAACCTTGCTCGGCCAGACGAATAGCCGGCTCCAGCAGCTCTTGCCAGGGTTTGCTGCCATACTTCTGGTGGGCTTCCCACATCCCCATGACTGAGCCGGGCACGCCAGACGCCAAAATGCCATACAAAGGCTTTTCAGTGATAACATTGCCTTGTTCATCCAGATACATATCTTTGTGCGCATGCAGCGGCGCTTTTTCACGGTAATCAACGAAATCGGCTTTACCCTTATGCTGAATCAGCATAAAGCCACCGCCACCTATATTGCCAGCTTCGGGCAAGGTTACGGCTAACACAAAACCTGCCGTAACGGCCGCATCTACGGCGTTACCACCACTTTGTAAAACCGCCGCAGCAGCATCAGCACTATAGCTATCCGGCATTGCCACCGCAGCCTGTTCGTTTGCCTGAGCTGCCATAGCAAAACAGCTCAGCACGACGATGAAGAATTGACGCACAGTTAGAACTCCTCAATACAACATATGCCTAAGTTAGGGCATACGGGGCAATGAAGTCCATGCTACTGGTCGGTAGATATGCAGTGTTTACCTGCTTAGCGAGGTAATTTAGGGTCCTGGTCCCGATCTTCCCGGCGAACTTCAAACTCGCCTTCGAATACATCGCCCTGGCCAGATTGATGCGAATAAAAACCTGCGGAATGCACTGATGCACCTGCCACAACCAGACGCTTTAACAGCCAACGGGCAATTAAGGGCCGGCTAACGGGCATCACCAACAGCAAACCTAAGCCGTCGGTGACAAATCCTGGTGTCAGCAGTAAAACACCTGCTACTGCCAACATTAAGCCTTCAAGCATTTCCTGACCAGGCGACTGTCCGGTGGCCATCTTTTGACGCGCTTGCATCAGTGTTGCCACGCCTTGTTGACGCACCAGCGTCGCACCTACCGCCGCGGTTAAGATAACCAGCCCGATGGTTGACCAACCTCCAATGCGTTCTCCTACTTCAATCAACAGGGCGATTTCCACTATAGGGATCAACACAAAGAGTAAAAACAGCAGTTTTCCCACAAGGCATCCTTTAAGGCATAAAATTAGTAGTATAGTTTGGGCGCAAGATAGCAAATACAAGTTCAGACCAGCAACGCCGTATCAACGCTCACTGGCATTTACCCAACACAGATTTTGTTGCTCAATACCCAACAGGCTGGCAAAAAGGTAAAACCGTGTTACAAACCTCAATAATGAAAGTCTTTTACCTGTTACGGGGTCTGTATGTCTGAATTTTGCCTGGTGCTATGCACCTGTCCCGACCAGGACAGTGCCAGAACTATTGCTCGCCAGGCCGTAGAGCAGCGTTTAGCGGCGTGCGTCAATATTATCCCTGGCCTGGAATCTGTGTATCGTTGGCAGGGTGAAGTAATGACCGACAGCGAAGTGCAGTTGGTGTCGAAAACCTACAAGACGCGACTGGACGCTCTGTATACGCTGGTAAGTGAACTGCATCCCTATGATGAACCCGAATGGCTGGTACTGGATATAGCCGATGGCAGCCCAACCTATCTAGATTGGATTAAAAGTAGTACGACATGATTAAGACCTTTTTGCGTAGTGCCTGGTTAGTACTGTTATTAGTGCTGTCCCCCATCTCTCAGGCGCAGGACCCGCTGGCAGATTTGTTTGCTGACCAACCCACCTTTTTGCCTGTTGATGAAGCATTCAAATTCGATTTTCGTCAGGAAGACAATGTACTGGTGTTGAGCTGGGAAATTGCAGAGGGCTATTACCTCTATAAAAAGCAGTTCAAGACGGTCGTCAAAGACGCCACCTTGGGTGAGCCGCAATTTCCCCCTTCGGATCAAAAAGAAGACGAATATTTCGGCTTGTCTGAGGTCTTTCATCATCAGGTGGATATTCGTTACCCCATCCTGAATGCCGACAAAGACGCAGTGGTCAAAGTGAGCTTCCAAGGCTGTGCGGATGCAGGATTGTGTTATCCAGCCACAGTTAAAGTGGTGTATTTGGAAGCAGTAAAAGGAAGTAACGGCGAGCCAACCGCGGCTGAAGACAGCAATCGCTCAGAGCAGTTTGAGCTGGCGGACCTGCTGTCCAGTGATCAGAGTCTGGCCATTACCTTGGCACTTTTTGTATTGCTGGGTGCTGGGCTGGCATTAACTCCCTGTGTTTTCCCTATGTACCCTATTCTGTCCGGCATCATTTTGGGTCAGGGCAAACAAGTCAGTACGTCCAAGGCCTTCAGCCTTAGCTTTGTCTATGTACAAGGTATGGCCATTACCTATTCGATTCTCGGCTTGATTGTGGCCTCTGCAGGGGTGCAGTTTCAAGCAGCGTTGCAACACCCGGCAATTCTTATCACCCTAATTGCGGTGTTTGTGTTGCTGGCATTGGTCATGTTTGGCCTGTGGGAATTACAGCTACCTTCTAGCTGGCAGGAAAAACTCAACAGCCTGAGCAATCAGCAAAAAGGGGGCAGCTATTTCGGCGTATTCTTAATGGGCGCAATTTCTGGATTAGTTGCCTCGCCCTGCACCACCGCCCCCTTAACTGGCATTCTCTTGTTTGTCGCTCAAAGCGGCGATCTGGTGCTTGGTTTCAGTGCCCTGTACGCCCTGAGTATAGGTATGGGTATTCCGCTTATTTTATTCGGTATTACCGGAGGAAAACTGCTACCTAAAGCCGGTAACTGGATGAACGTGGTTAAGGTGACCTTTGGTTTTATGATGTTGGCAGTGGCCCTGCTGTTTGTTGAACGAATGACGGAAAACCTCTGGACGAATCTGGCCTGGGCCGGTCTGGGGCTAGCGACGTTCAGTTATTGGCAGGTGATGAACCAAAATACCCCTGCCAGTTTCCTCAAGGGCGTGCGCAGTTTACTGATTTTCCTTGGTCTGTTTGCTTCCGCACTCTACGGCTACCAAAGTTTAGGCCTGAAAACGTCCGCCACGTCCGTGCAGAGCAATGTCGTCTCTGGCCATGACATCGACTTTGTCAGAGTCAAAGACTTGCAGGATTTTCACACTAAGTTGGCTGAGGCGAATGCTCAGGGGAAATCCGTAATGATTGATTTGTATGCCGATTGGTGTGTGGCTTGTAAGGAATTTGAAAAGTACACCTTCCCCGATCCTGCCGTGCAAAAAGCCCTTAGTAATACCGTATTGATGCAGATAGATCTGACCGATAACACACCGCAAAGCCTGGAATTCCAGGAGACATTTTACGTGCTGGGATTACCTACCATTCTGTTCTTTGATCCGCAGGGACAAGAGATTGCCAAAGGCAGAGTGACTGGTTTTATGAAAGCAGACGCCTTTGCAGCCCATCTGGGTAAACTACCACTTTAATCCCCCCAACAGGCTGGCTTATCGCCAGCCTGCCAAGCCCTCTATATAACCGCAAGAAATAAATTATAACCATAGAATTAGTCCATTTATTATACTAATGCTTTAATTAAAGCTGCTAGAAGCCAGGTAAGGCGACATTAAATGCAGCGTCTGTCCTGGTTGTTGCCGTTTGCTCAATGCAACGCGGTGAATAAAAACAGCGGATTCTTCCGCATAACACCAGGAGAGATAAATGAGGTCTGTTTTTAAAACCTTACTGCCACTGACGGTAATATTGGGGGGAATGGGCATCAGCCAGCTTGCATCTGCCCATGGGTATATGCAGGTGCCAAAAGCCAGGCAAGTATTTTGTGAAGAGCAAGGCGGTTATTGGTGGCCACAGGATGGTTCGAACATACCCAACGCAGCATGCCGTGCTGCTTACCTGCAAAGTGGCTCCTACCAATTTGTGCAAGCCATTGAATTTTCAGTGAACGTGGCAGACTACTATAACCAAACCGCAGTAGAAGCTGCAGTACCTAATGGCAGTCTATGCAGTGCCGGCGATGCGCAAAAACAGGGTATCAATGTTCCTTCCCCTTATTGGCAGCGTTCTCAGGTGGTACCCAATGGCAATAATGAGCTGAATGTACGCTTTTATGCCAGCACGCCACACAATCCCAGTTTCTGGAAATTTTACCTCAGCAAGCCAGGATTTGACGGCAGCACGCAGGCGTTAAGTTGGGCCGACCTGGATCATATCCAGGATCTGGGTAATGTCGCAGTCATCCTCGCACCGGATGGCAAGCGATACTACGATATGACAATTTCCATCCCAGCCAATCGCAGTGGAGATGCCATTCTTTATACCAGGTGGCAACGCGAGGATGTGGCAGGAGAAGGTTTCTACAACTGCAGCGACATCACAATAGTCAGAGACACCAATCCACCGACTCAATGGTATGCGGTCAGCTACTTTGTGCGTCAGGGCCAGGATGCCAGCCCTGGCGATACGGTTTGGGCGCGACTATTTGACGGCAATGGTCAGGAACTGATCAGTGAATTACTACCCATCACCAGCCAGAACAGCCAAAGCTGGCAGGCAGATTTAGCCACTAAGCTGAATACTGACTATGGCTTAGACATAAAGGTAGGGGTTCAGGGCCAAAACGGCACGATCCAGTTTGATAACCAAAACTTACTCAGTAATCAGGTTTTTGCCGCCCAGTCTTCCCACAGTTTTAACCTGAGCATTCAACCCCCGCAGGGCAATACTGCCCCGGTGGTGCATACCCCTGGCAACTTACAGTTAGTTGAGGGGCAAAGCGCAGCGGTAAATGTGCATGCCTATGACGACCAGCAGGATCCGCTCATGTTCACCTGGCAGGTACCTGCACCCCTCAGTTACACAGGATCAGGGGCGAACATTACCCTAAGCGCGGGACAGGTGAGCCAAAACACCACAGTAACGGTCAGCGTATCAGTCTCTGATGGTCAACTTAGCACCAATGCCAGCTTTGAGGTTACTGTACAAAATGATAGCGGTAGCGTACCAAACTGGGATGCCAATACTGTGTATGTCAAAGATGATTTGGCCAGTTATCAAGGTGTGATCTATCGGGCCAAGTGGTGGACCCTGGGAGAACAACCGGATACTGCCGACGTGTGGGAAGCTCAGCCGTAAGGGGCACTTCATTTGAACACTGAAACAGGCCAGGATCTCCTGGCCTGTTTTCAATGGTCAGCAGCTAGTGCTTCGCGCCAATCCTTACTCAACAAGGCTGGTATATCATCCGCGCCTACAGGCCGGGAGAATAAGTAGCCCTGCAATAGTTCACAACCATGCTCACGGAAGAAGCTTAGTTGTTGCATTGTTTCTATACCTTCGGCGATACACTTCATCTGCAAACTTTCCGCCATCAGCAGCGTGGTTTTGATAATCGCCTCATCATTTCCGTCCAACCCAATATCCTGAACAAAGCTTTTATCGATTTTTATCTTTTCAATAGGAAAAGCTTTCAAATATTTGAGCGACGAGTAACCGGTGCCAAAATCATCCAAGGCAAAACGAATACCTGCTTCATGCAACTTGTCCATGCAGTCTTGTACCTTGGCATAATCTTCCATCAATGCACTTTCAGTTATCTCTAGTTTCAAAGCATGTACTGGTAAAGAGTACTTAGCCAGCAAGCACACCAAGTCGTCGACACTCACCCCTTGTTCGAGATGTTTTGCCGACAGATTGACCGTCAGGTATGGCTGCTTACCTGACTGATACCACCTTGACAAATCAGCCAAGCCCCGCTCCAAGGCCTGCCAGGTCATGGCTTCAATAAGACCAAGCTCTTCACAGACCGGAATAAACTCCGCAGGAAATCTGACGCCCTTGGGGGTTTGCCAACGCAGCAACAATTCCAGACCAACAGTCTTACCTGTTTGAATATTCACAAGCGGCTGATAATAGTTAATGAATTCTTCCGCTTTAAAGGCCGCTTTGAGCTGGTTTTCCAAAAGCAAACGTTGCTGAGCCTGTTGATTCATTTGTGCAGAATAGAACTGGCAGCGATTCCGCCCCATGGCTTTGGCATGATACATAGCGATATCTGCCGCCTTCATCAATTCTGACGGTGTGGTGCTGTCATCTGGATAGAGAGAAATACCAATACTGGCCGAGACACTGACCTGGTTATTGCCTATTTGTATGGGTTGCTCGACTCGCTCAATCAGCTTATTGGCCAACAAACGGAGATCGTCGGACTCACTGAAGTCTTCTATGATCACTAAAAATTCGTCACCACCCAAACGGCCAACCGTATCATCCACTCGCAGGCACTGCGTAAGACGTCGTGTCACTTCCAGTAACAGCTTGTCACCAGCTTCATGCCCCAACGAATCGTTCACCTGTTTAAACTTGTCCAGGTCGATAAAGAACACCGCGACCTGACTGGAGCGACGAATTCCATGCGCTATCGCCTGACGAATACGGTCCAGCAATAAGGTACGATTAGGTAAGCCAGTCAGGCTGTCATAATTCGCCAGGCGCTCCAGTTGCTGCTGAGCGGCCTTCTGTTCGCTGATATCTGTCATATTCATAATAAAATGACCGATCTCATTGCTGTTGTTGGTCGGAACCGCGTAAATGCTGACCATCAAATGATGCATTTTTTTGTCAGCGCCGAGTACATCCTGCTCTCCCCGCCAGCGCCCATTAACTTTCATCTGCGACAAGATACGTCGGAAGAACAGTAATTGCTGTGTACTGAAACTGGACTCAATCTGCCTTGATAACGCCTTGTCAGGGTCAATTCCCAGCGCTTCACAAATAGCCTGGTTGGCAGCTATTGGCCATTGTTGATCATCCAGAATAAGTACCCAGTCCCGCGTATGGCGGAATGCCTCGCCAAACAGACGCACTTTCTCTGCACTCGCCCGGCTTTCTGTGATATTCGTAAAAGTGCCGCTAACACGGGTGATACGCCCGTCTTCTCTTTGCACCACCCTGCCCATGTCACGGTACCATTGCCATTCGCCCACCTGGGTGCGCAACCGGTATGCCAAATCAAATCCGTCAAGTTCCCCTTGAACAAAGCGCATCCATTCTTTTTCATACTGCCGACGGTCCTGCACATGAATCAATTCAAGGTAGTGCTGAGGAGTAATCGCCGCTGCGGCCTCATGGTAGCCTAACTCGTCTGACAATCTGGGCTGATACATCTGATCAGAATCCGCCTGCCAATCCCAGACACCACTATCGCTGCCCTTTAAAGCCAACTGCAGACGCTTTTCACTTTCCAGTACTTCTTCATGGGCTTTATACAGTTGTGCAGCCTGACGGCTGCGGAACCTAAACCAAGTGCCAGAACCGACCAACAATACAAGGGCATAAAACATGTAGGCGTAGCTGCTTGCCCAGAGCGGGCTCTTAACCTCAATACGCAGTTGCGTCGCCTTGCTAGGTTGCCCGGAAATAGGGTCCATGGCCTGTACGCTCAACACATATCGACCGGGTTTAAATTGCGGGACAAAGAATTCCGCCTCCTTGATAGGCGGATAATCAATATTGGTGTCACCAGACAGACTAAATTTGTACTGAGTTTGCGCCAAATTGGAGTAATCAAGGGTGGTTACCCCAACCTGCAGACCCAGATCGTCAGGCTCTAAGGTAATAGCATGGTCATTAAATACCTGGCCACCAGCCGTCAATTTGCGATTGAGTAATGACAACTCACTGATCATTACATTTAATTTTTCCGGGGAAGCTGGTTGCAATTGTTCGGGGGAAAAAATCGTAATGCCTTTAACAGACCCGTAGACTAATCTGCCATCCTTAAGTTTAAGTGCAGCACCAGCATTAAACTCCATAGTCGCCAAACCACTTTGATGGGTATAACTTTGAATATGTTGAGTATCGGTGTTCAGCATCATCAGGCCAGCATGGGAGCTCATCCACAAATTCCCCTGACTATCCAACTGCAATCCATAAATTGCATCTGAGCCAAGCTTATTGTCCGAGTTGTAACGGTAGCGTACGCCGTAGCCATCTGCCTCAATGCCAATCAAACCCAAGCCTGAATAGGCAATCCATAGAATTCCGTGACGGTCCAGTGCAACACTATTGGGCGTGAGAAAGCGCGCGGTATCAGGCTGCTTAAAATCATGAATGGAGGACAATTGCCCGGTTTCTCTGTTCATGCCCCACAAGGCACCCGCCATACTGATTAGGAGCACATCAGGTTGCCCTGGCATAGTACCGATAAAACCCGATGACCAGGCCGCGTCAAGCTGCGCAGAGACTTCATCTAAACGCGTCAATTTGGCGGTATCAGGGCTGTAACGGTAAAAACCTTCGCCATTGGTAAACCAAATATCTCCCCGATCATCCATGTAGGTTCCCCACAGATCTTTCATCAGCATGGGATTGGATAAATCGGGTGCTGAAGCACTGCGGGTAGTTGGGTCAAAAATTTTCAACCCACTAGGTAGTGCCAACCACAAGCGTCCATGGGCGGCGGGATAGATGCCGAGAATACTGTTTTCCCAGGAGTGTTCTTCTGTGTCCGGCCAAATAGACTCTATTTCACCACTGCTATCCACATAACGGCTTAAGCCATGTTCTGTACCAATCCAAAAGCTGTTGTCTTTATCTTCTGCCAGCGTCCATACCAAGTCATGATTAAGCTGCTGGCCGTAACGACTGCTTCGATGCAGACTCCGAAATGCCAATGACGACACTGACCAACGAAATGCGCCGTCACTATTGGTCCCTAGCCATAAATTGCCATACTGATCTTTTTCCAGTTCGCGGATACTGTCATCAGACACATCAAAGCGCCCATCAGACAATTTGAACCAACTTTTCAATTCCTGTTGAGCGGGATCATAGGAATACAGGCCTTTATCTGTGCCCAGCAACATCCCAGCTTCATGAGGTTTAATCTGCCATATATTCAGCTTGGGAATTATCATTTGCACCTTATAAGGACTACCTGCCGACAAAGCGCCATCCAGAGCGAACAGGCCTTCCACTGTACCAACCCATAAACGCTCATCTTTATCAAAGTACAACTGCTTTACGTTATTCCGTTCAACGCTGAGCTTGTCTGGGTCAAGCTCAAAACGGAATATTTCGCTGGTATTAAGGTCAGCACGATACAAACCGTCACTGGTGCCGATAAAAAGAAAGTGTTGATGCTGCAACAATACCCGGTTTAGGTGTTGCGATGCCTGCTGCTGCTCACTAAGTGAGAAAATCAATTGCTGTTGGCCTGTTCCCGCGTCAGCCCTGACCACTTCTGTAGAGAACGCGATCCATATCTGGTCAGCATGGTTGGCGTCAGACAGATACTCAACAGATTGAGCCAGCTCTCTGCCATAAGGGAAGTTTCGACTCAAGATATGCTCAAAATCACCAGTCTCTGGTTTAAGTCTGAATAGGCCTTCCTCTGCCGTACCAACCCACAGGTGATTTTGCTTATCTTGCATCAACCGATAAACCGGGCTTTCATCCAATGTCCCAACCGTCGGGCTGACACGCCGAACACGATATCCATCAAAACGATTCAAACCGTTTTCGGTAGCCAGCCAAACAAAGCCTTTATGGTCGATGAGGAGATCATTAACCGTTGTCTGAGACAATCCTTCTTCAACCGACAACCTTTGCAACTTGGGCCTTTCCACAAGCGGCAGCGTGTCACCGACGCCAGGCAGAGCAAACAGGCAGGATAAAAAAATGGCAAGGTTGATAATTGAATTACGGCTCAAGTTTCAGCAACCAACAAGTAAGATGACGCTTTGAGTTTATCAGCTTAACACTTTGTAACAAATCAACTTCGCTCGGTTTATATACAAAAATGGGGGTAGTCGCACCCTGAGCACGATGCCAATCAGCCCACACAGATTTCCTAGCCTGCAAAAAGTTGGCAAACTTCGCTGATAAGACCAGTATTTTGCTGAGATTTAGCTGCTCATCACTATAATGTGGTCTGCAAAGATGAAAGCTGAGCAAAAAGCAACCAGAAGCAGCTCGCTACACTCGAATTTTTGTGAAAAATAGTTAAACATAGAGTTTTAGCCACAAATGGGCGCACAATCGTGAACTTTTTATTGATTAACGGTCCAAATTTAAACCTGTTAGGTAAGCGCGAACCACATATCTACGGTTCTCAGAGCCTGGAAGATATAGTGAAAGCATTGACAGAACAGGCTGATGCAGCAGGTGTGCGATTGCAGCATGTGCAATCCAATGCCGAACATGAGCTGATCGATACAATTCATCAGGCCATGGCAACCGTGGACTTCATCATTATTAATCCAGGTGCATTTACCCATACCAGTGTGGCCTTACGTGATGCCCTACTGGGTGTGAAGATTCCTTTTATTGAAGTGCATCTGTCCAACGTACATGCACGGGAAGCCTTCCGACGTCACTCTTACTTGTCTGATGTGGCAAAAGGTGTGATTTGCGGACTGGGTGCCCAAGGATACGAATTTGCTTTACAGGCAGGTATTAAGCACTGCCAGGAACATTCTGTATAAACGCCTACAAAACGAGAGAGATCTAACGATGGATATTCGAAAAATAAAGAAACTGATTGAGCTGGTTGAAGAGTCTGGCATTGCCGAGCTGGAAATTACCGAAGGCGAAGAATCTGTGCGTATCCATCGCGGCAGCTCCGCCATGGCTGCGCCAGTGCATTACAGTGCCCCGATCCATATGGCCGCCCCGCAGCCAGCCCCGGCTGCCGCACCAGTCGCCGCCGCTCCAGCTGCCGCAGCAGAGCCTGCCGGTCACATCCTGCGTTCACCTATGGTGGGCACTTTCTACCGCGCTTCCTCTCCCGGTGCCAAAAACTTCGTAGAAGTAGGCAGCCAGGTCAAAGTGGGTGATACCCTGTGTATCGTTGAAGCCATGAAAATGATGAATCAAATCGAAGCGGACAAAGCCGGTGTAATCAAGCAAATCCTGGTAGATAACCAGGAGCCGGTTGAATTTGATCAACCTCTGTTCGTCATCGAATAAGCGGGCGCAAGCTAATGCTGGATAAAGTACTGATAGCCAACCGAGGCGAAATTGCATTGCGCGTGCTGCGTGCCTGCAAAGAGCTCGGTATTAAAACCGTGGCGGTGCATTCCACTGCCGACCGTAATCTTAAACATGTTTTGCTGGCCGACGAATCGATCTGTATCGGTAGCCCGGCTGCCGCGCAAAGCTACCTGAATATCCCGGCCATTATCGCCGCAGCAGAAGTGACAAACTCCATCGCTATTCACCCCGGCTATGGTTTTCTGTCCGAAAACGCTGACTTTGCCGAACAAGTGGAAAAGAGCGGATTTGTTTTCATCGGCCCTAAAGCCGACACCATCCGCTTGATGGGCGACAAAGTATCGGCCATTTCTGCCATGAAGAAAGCTGGCGTACCTTGCGTACCCGGTTCAGACGGCCCGGTAGGGGATGACGAAGCCAAGAACAAAGCCATTGCCAAACGTATTGGCTACCCGATTATCGTTAAAGCTGCCGGTGGTGGTGGTGGTCGTGGTATGCGCGTTGTGCGCAGCGAAGCCGAACTGCAATCAGCCATCGCCATGACCAAGAGCGAAGCCGGTGCAGCCTTCGGTAACGACATGGTATACATGGAGAAATTCCTGGAGAATCCCCGTCACGTGGAAATTCAGGTATTGGCCGACGGTCAAGGCAACGCCATTCACCTGGGTGAGCGTGATTGCTCCATGCAGCGTCGTCACCAGAAAGTGGTGGAAGAGGCACCGGCACCAGGCATCACCGCTGAAATGCGTGAAAAGATTGGTGACCGCTGTCGCCGTGCTTGTATCGAGATCGGCTACCGTGGTGCTGGAACCTTCGAGTTCTTATATGAAAACGGTGAGTTCTACTTTATTGAAATGAACACCCGTATTCAGGTAGAGCATCCGGTTTCTGAAATGATCACCGGCGTTGATTTGATCAAAGAGCAATTGCGCATTGCTGCTGGCCAACCTTTGGCTATTGAGCAATCGCAAATTCAGATCCGCGGTCATGCCATTGAATGTCGTATCAATGCAGAAGATCCCGAGCGCTTCATTCCGTCACCTGGCAAGATTGATATGTTCCACCCACCAGGTGGTCTGGGCGTTCGTTGGGACTCCCATATCTATGCAGGTTACAGCGTGCCACCTAACTACGATTCCATGATCGGTAAGTTGATCACTTATGGTGAGAACCGCGATGTTGCCATTGCGCGTATGCGCCACGCCCTGAATGAGCTGGTTATCGATGGCATCAAAACTAACGTGCCACTGCAGCAAAAGATCATGTCCGACGAGAATTTCAGAAATGGTGGTACCAATATCCACTATCTGGAGAAGAAGCTCGGAATGCAGAAAGGCTGATAAAACAGTCTCAATACCGGTTGATGTTTCAAACATCGCCGGTGTCTCTACAAAGGCGCCTTGGCGCCTTTTTTATTGGCCCCTCACCCGACAACGGATAAAATTGCTTTTTTAGCTAATGCTTCAACATGCTGACCACGCAATTTCAACAGCTAGACAATTACCTTGGGCATTTCCGCCAACTATGGCAATTTACGCCCTTTGTGCAAGATGATTACCCGTGGCGTACAAGCTATCCGTCTCTGGCAGACTGGCTGGATGAACAGCCTGAACAATCCATCCTGTTGTGGCAAGCGCAACCCGATCAGCTAATTAACACTTTTTCTGCATATATACCGGGGCTGCGTTTAGCTGATGATTTAGTACCCGTTCCCCATCAGCAGCATGTGTCCAATGCACCATTTTGGCTGAAGGCTGGCATTAAAGGGCGTAAATGGCAGCAAATAAGTGCTTTTTCGGGTCTTATCACCGCCAAGTCTCAACCCATTGTAGAATGGTGTGCAGGCAAAGGACACCTTGGCAGATTGCTAGCCTGGCAGGATGGCTGTGAAGTCCTGTCATTAGAATGGCAAAGCGAACTTTGCCAACAAGGGCAAGTCATTGCAGAGAAGTTGGAGCTAAGACAGCAATTTCACTGTCTGGATGTACTCAAGCAAAGTAGCGGTCACTATCTGCAGCGAGCCCAGCAGGTGGTGGCCCTGCATGCCTGTGGACAATTGCATATGACCATGCTTGAGCAAGCGGTAGAAAACAAGGTACAGGAAATACGCTTATGTCCTTGCTGTTACCAGCTCATTCCTCAATCTGAATATCACCCGCTAAGCCAGTTAGCTCAAAAAAGCGAGCTGAGGCTATCGCGTCAGGATCTACGTTTGGCAGTACAAGAAACCGTTACCGCTCATCAAAGAGAGCGTGACAAACGTCAGGTGGAAAGGCGCTATCGGCAAATTTTTGATATTTGGCAACGCCGACACCTGGGTCAGAATCAATATCTGAGTATTCCTTCGGCGCCCGACTCACTGTTTCGCCAACCCCCTCTGGCTTTTTGCCGATGGGCGGCACGGCAGAAGGGACTCGCGTTTGATGGACATCAACAGTTGCCTGAGCTTACTCAGATGGCAGAAAACCGACTAAGGCAAGTTGATAGAATGGAGTTGATACAGCATATGTTTCGCCGTCATCTTGAGCTTTGGCTGGTTTTGGACCGTTGTTTATATCTGCAGGAAAACGGCTACGAAACATCCATCAGCACCTTTTGCGCGCGCGAGGTTACGCCAAGAAACCTGGCTATTAGAGCATCGCTTAAGGCGTAACATATTGCGGTTGCCAGATATCGTAAACCTCAATCAAGTAAGAGTACTTTTCGGATCTGCGAAACTCGTCTAAAGCCTGGTCAAATTCACTTAGCAGTGCTTTGTCTTTAAACCCCACACGGTAATCCGTAGGTGGAAATAACCAATGAATATCAACCAATTCCATAGCATCATCGCTGAGCTTACGGGCTATATGTCTAAATATATTGATATCGAGCACAATGATATCAACTCGCCCTTCCATTAACATTTTTACCTGCTTACTTTGATCGGGCAATTCCGTATATAGCTTGCTACTAGCAACTTTATCCGCAAAATCCTGCCCAAGCACGATGCCAGCATTTTGAAAGGCAACCACGCTATAGTCCCGCATATCACCTATGCGCTGTAAGTTAACGCGACTCACTTTAAGACTAACGGCCACATTGCGGTAAGTGACATACACCTGACTGAGTTTATCTTTGGCGACCGGCAAACGCTCCGTCATATTCAATACCAAATCAACCTGTCCATGTGTGAGCATACTGGCCGAACGGCCAAAAGGTACATAAACAGGGTTAACTTTGTGGCCCAGCTTACCGACTACCGCGCGAACTAAATCCAGCTCAAATCCCTTATCCTGATCGGCAATCACATAAGGGGGTTTAGTCCAGCCAACCGCCATCACCAGGGATTCACCCTGTGCCATAAAGCTTAATAACAAGCATCCCAGAATCAATGTCCTACGCATGCCTATCCTCCCTCTTTTGTGTTTATTCCACTTCAACAGGGTAAGACAGGATCCTTTGGTGATCCAGCTTCCTCCCTTTATACTTCAACGCACTTATAATTGACGCCGACTCCAGCGTCACCGAATGACGAGAGCACCATGGCCTGGATCCAACTTCGTATTAATACTGACGCCCGAGCAGCAGAGCCGCTTGGCGAACTTTTGTCTGATTGGGGCGCCCAGGCGGTAACTTTTGTCGATGCCAAAGACACTCCATGGTATGAGCCTAAGCCTGGCGAAGTACAGTTGTGGCCAGATACCCAGGTAGTCGGATTGTTTGATGCAGAGGATGAACTCACACCATTACTGCTGGAATTAAAAAGCCAATTGCCGGCGAATACGCTGATTAAGCTCGATCCACTGGAAGATAAAGACTGGGAACGGGAATGGATGGACAATTTCCACCCTATGCAATTTGGCACCCGCCTGTGGATTTGTCCTAGCTGGCGGGACGTGCCGGATGAGACGGCCGTAAACGTCATGCTGGATCCCGGCTTGGCCTTCGGCACCGGCACTCACCCCACCACGGCATTATGTTTACGCTGGCTCGATAGCCTGCCATTGGATGAAAGCCTGGTGGTGGATTTCGGTTGCGGCTCAGGCATTCTGGGTATTGCCGCATTAAAGTTGGGAGCCAAACGAGTAGTCGGCATAGATATTGACCCCCAGGCCATTCAAGCCAGCCAGGATAACGCCAACCGTAATCAGGTGGGTGAACAGATAGAACTGTATTTGCCGTCAAATCAGCCGGAACTCAAAGCGGATGTGGTAGTCGCAAATATACTCGCCGGTCCGCTGCGAGATTTGCGAGAGGTGATTACGGCTTATTGCCGTCCAGGTGGCAAACTGGCTTTGTCAGGGATCCTCAAAGAGCAGGCAGAAGATATCCGTCAGCTTTACAGCAGGGATTTTCATATGGATGAGGTGGCCGTTGAGGGAGATTGGGCCAGAGTCAGCGGAACCCGTCACCAATAACTTGCACCAAGATAGTGCAAAGCGAATATTGTCCAACCAGTCAGGAGGGGTGCTCGCCAGCGCCCGTCCCGCTTGATACAAGCGGCATAACAGGTTTTTGCCTGTCAAGTCACAAATGGCAAAAAAACTGACATTTTGTTTAATTTCTAGCCTTTTCATCATGGCAAAAAAACCGTAAACTTAGCGCCCTTTTGGACAGGGTGGATATTTTTTGCACAGCGGTGTTATGCAGATTGGTCCTTACAAACTAGAGAATAATCTGATTCTGGCACCTATGGCTGGTGTAACTGACCGTCCCTTCAGGCAATTATGCAAACGCATGGGTGCAGGTTTGGTGGTGTCAGAAATGTTGTTGTCCAACCCCGACGTATGGAAATCAGACAAGTCCAAACACCGCATGAATCATGACGGTGAATCTGGTGTCAGATCTGTGCAGATTGCAGGGTCAGATCCAGAGTTAATGGCTGCGACTGCTATCCATAATGTCGAAACCGGCGCCCAGATCATTGATATCAATATGGGATGTCCGGCCAAAAAGGTGAATAAAAAAATGGCGGGCTCAGCCCTGCTGCAGTATCCGGACCTGGTTCGAGATATTGTGAGCGCGGTTGTCAAAGCAGTAGACGTCCCCGTGACGTTGAAAATCCGCACAGGATGGGACACGGACAACCGTAATGGCGTGGAGATCGCCAAAATCGCCGCAGGTGAAGGTATTCAATCTCTCGCCGTACATGGCAGGACCAGAGCCTGTATGTATAGAGGAGAAGCAGAGTACGACACCATCAGGGCCATCAAACAGGCAGTGCATATTCCGGTAGTAGCGAACGGGGATATCACCAGCCCGGAAAAAGCCAGCCAAGTGCTGACAATGACCGGTGCCGACGCCGTGATGATTGGTCGAGGAGCTCAGGGGCGTCCCTGGATCTTCAGAGAAATTGCGCATTATCTGAAAACAGGTGAGCTGTTAACGCCACCTCCGTTAGCTGAAGTTAGGCAGGTGATGCTCGAACATGTCAGCAACGTACACCAATTTTATGGTGAGTTTTCAGGCGCTCGTATCGCCCGCAAGCATGTGGGTTGGTATTTGGCGGAACATGACCTGGATCGTCGGTTTCGCGGTAACTTTAATGGCATTGAAGATGCGCAAGCGCAACTTGAAGCATTAAATCAGTATTTTGAACAGTTGATGGAATCGGAGTCTACCTCCGTTTCTGTCGCCGAGTATCATTAACCTAAGAGCAAAGATAGTATTATGTTCGATCAAAACGTAACTTCTCCTTTTACCACTACGGTAACGACTCCTTCTCAAACTCAGGCTCAGAAGCCACTGCGCGACTCCGTCAAGCAAGCCGTCAACAAATACTTGAAACAGCTGGACAACACTAACATCGAGAACCTGTATGAACTGGTTCTGGCCGAAGTTGAAGCGCCGCTACTGGAAGAAATCATGACCTTCACCCGTGGCAACCAAACCCGCGCTGCCATCATGATGGGTATCAACCGTGGTACACTGCGCAAGAAACTGAAGCAGTACGGTATGAACTAAGGCCTGCTGGCCACCACTGAAAAGAGCACCTGATGGTGCTCTTTTCATTAATTCGGCCTGCATCTACACTGTGCCAGGCCAATTTCATGTTCTTCTATTCTTCATCCCAAGAGGACTTCTTGATGGAAAATGCAAAACCCATCCGTCGCGCCCTGTTAAGCGTGTCAGACAAAACCGGTATCGTTGAATTCGCCCAGGCCCTGGCGGCCATGGATATCGAACTGCTATCAACCGGTGGCACCGCTAAACTGCTGGCAAATGCAGGTCTGACAGTCACCGAAGTGTCAGACTACACTGGGCACCCTGAAATTATGGATGGTCGGGTTAAGACACTGCATCCAAAAGTACACGGCGGTATCCTTGGACGTCGCGGTCTGGATGAAGGCGTAATGGAACAACATGATATCAAGCCTATTGATATGGTGGTGGTTAACCTCTACCCCTTTGCCAATACAGTGGCCAATGATGATTGCACACTGGAAGATGCTATCGAAAATATCGATATCGGCGGGCCGACTATGGTGCGTGCCGCCGCGAAAAACCACAACGACGTGGCCATCATTGTTAATGCCCATGACTATGCCCGTGTGTTGGAAGAAATGCAGCAGAACAGCGGCAGCCTGACCCAGGCTACCCGTTTCGATCTGGCCATTGCGGCCTTTGAACATACTGCCCAGTACGACGGCATGATTGCCAATTATTTCGGCGCTATGGTGCCTTCTCACGGTGAAGCGTCCAGCGAAGGCTCGCCCTTCCCACGCACGCTGAACCTGCAATTTATCAAGCAACAGGATCTGCGCTATGGCGAAAACAGCCATCAGTCTGCTGCGTTCTATGTAGAAGCTGATGTGCAGGAAGCCTCTGTTGCCACCGCTCGCCAGTTACAAGGTAAAGAACTGTCGTACAACAACATCGCCGATACCGATGCGGCATTGGAATGTGTGAAAGAATTCGACGAGCCGGCCTGCGTTATCGTTAAACATGCCAATCCTTGTGGTGTGGCACTGGGTAACGATATCCTGGAAGCTTATAACCGCGCTTATCAAACCGATCCTACCTCCGCCTTTGGCGGCATCATTGCCTTTAACCAGGAGCTGGACGGTAAAACCGCTCAGGCCATTATTGATCGTCAGTTTGTGGAAGTGATCATCGCCCCAAGCGTATCGGCTGAGGCGGCTGAAATTGTCAGCGCCAAACAGAATGTACGTTTGCTTGAGTGTGGTGACTGGCATGGCCAGTTAACGGAAGAGTTTGACCTAAAACGGGTTAATGGTGGCTTGTTGGTACAAGACCGCGACTTCGGCATGGTGGATCTGGAAGACCTTAAAGTCGTTTCCAAGCGTCAGCCCAGCGAGCAGGAATTGAAAGACCTGCTGTTTGCCTGGAAAGTGGCCAAGTACGTTAAGTCTAATGCCATCGTCTACACCAAAGACAGCATGACTATTGGTGTGGGTGCAGGCCAGATGAGCCGTGTGTATTCTGCCAAAATCGCCGGTATCAAAGCCGCCGATGAGAACCTCGAAGTAGCGGGTTCCGTCATGGCATCCGACGCCTTCTTCCCGTTCCGTGATGGTATCGACGCGGCCGCAGCTGCTGGCATTAAAGCGGTGATTCAACCCGGTGGTTCCATGCGCGACGAAGAAGTGATTGCCGCAGCCGACGAGCATGGTATGACCATGGTATTTACTGGCATGCGTCACTTCCGCCACTAATAGATTTTCAGGCACAATGCAGGACCGGATAGCTTAGCTTGCAGCTAACAAACCTGTCCTGCAAGGGAGAACAGAATGAAAGTATTGATTATCGGCGGCGGTGGCCGTGAACATGCGTTGGCCTGGAAGGCAGCCCAATCTGAACAGGTAAGCCAGGTGTTTATCGCACCAGGTAATGCCGGTACCGAGCTCGAAGCGGGTATACAGAATGTGGCCATAGGTGCAGAAAACATTGGCGGTTTGCTGGCTTTTGCTCAGCAGGAAAAAATCGACTTGACCATTGTTGGCCCGGAAGCGCCGCTGGTGTTGGGTGTAGTGGACAAGTTCCAGGCTGCTGGCCTGCGCATCTTTGGTCCGAGCCAGGCTGCAGCACAACTGGAAGGCTCCAAAGCCTTCACCAAGGATTTTCTGGCTCGTCACAATATTCCGACTGCGGCCTACCAAACCTTTACCGAAATTGCCCCGGCCATTGAGTATGTCAAACAGCAGGGTGCACCTATTGTGGTGAAAGCCGACGGTCTGGCAGCCGGAAAAGGCGTAATTGTCGCCATGACAGAACAGGAAGCCGAAGACGCCATTCGCGATATGTTGGCCGGTAACGCCTTTGGTGACGCCGGAAGCCGTGTCGTCATTGAAGAGTTTCTCGACGGCGAAGAAGCCAGCTTTATTGTTATGGTTGACGGTAAGAATGTACTGTCCTTTGCCACCAGCCAAGACCATAAACGGGTTGGCGATGGTGACCAGGGACCTAACACGGGCGGTATGGGTGCCTACTCCCCAGCGCCGGTCGTGACAGCAGAAATTCACCAGCGCATCCTGGATCAAGTGATTTACCCCACAGTGCAAGGCATGGCTTCCGAGGGTAATCCCTATGTTGGCTTCCTGTATGCTGGATTAATGATCACCGCTGAAGGGACCCCCAAGGTGATTGAATATAACTGTCGTTTTGGCGATCCAGAGACTCAGCCCATTATGCTGCGTTTGCAATCTGATCTGGTTGGCCTGTGTGAAGCCGCATTGGATAGCAAATTGGATAGCACTGAAATTGCTTTCGACAACCGCGCTGCGGTAGGTGTGGTGCTTGCAGCCAAAGGCTATCCCAACGATTATCCTAAAGGCGACGTGATCAGCGGTCTTGGCAAAGGCGAAAGCGCCAGCGCTAAGGTATTCCATGCCGGCACCAAGATACAGGATGGCCAAGTTGTTACTAACGGTGGTCGGGTGCTTTGTGCAACAGCACTAGGAGAAACGGTCAGCGAAGCACAACAAAACGCCTACAAGCTGGTTGAGGAAATCAGTTGGAATGGCATGTTCTGCCGCAAAGATATTGCTTGGCGCGCCATCGCCAGAGAGCAAGGCAAGTAATGCAGCAACGCAGAAAAAAGGCCTGTTACGGGCCTTTTTTATTGGGTTTGGGATAACAGAGTATAAAACGCGCGCCGCCTAGAGGAGAGTCCTCAACATAGCAACTCCCTGCATGCCACTGCTGAATACGACGTACAATAGCCAATCCTAATCCAGCGCCACCTCGCTTCCGGTCACGGCTACTGTCGGGCCTGAAGAAGGGCTCAAAAATTCGCTGCCGATCCGCTGCGCTGACCCCAAAGCCATCATCATCAATGAGAATACATACCTGATATTCGCTTTCTTCAATGCTGACCTGGATCTTGCTTTTTGCGTAGCGCATGGCATTTTGCAGGATATTTTGTAGGGCTCTTTGGACAAAGTGACCATCCGCTAAAAGCTCGCATTCTTTTAACTCCAGTGCCAGTTCAATATTCGGCGGGCAATTGATTTGCATGCGCCGGGCTACGCCTTCGATAAGCTCTGCCAAGGGCAGTAACGAATAGTCCATTTCTGGGGCCATGCTCTCCATGCTGGCGTAATCGAGCATTTCCTGCACCAAACGTTCCAGCTCTTCCACATCCCGGCTCATGGCTTGCCAGGGAGCAGTTCCCGGCGGAGGTTCAACCGCCAGGGCAAACTTCAGCCGCGACAAAGGAGTACGAAATTCATGGGCTACCGCGCCGGTCAGCTCACGCTGGTTCTGTAGAAGCTGCTTAATTTGGTCACTAAGTTGGTTAAATGACTGCACAATACTGGATAAGGCTGAGGCCGAACCTACCGAAAGCTCGGGTAATGACCCATCCTGACGTAATGAGTTGGAGGCATCTTTTAGACGTGATAGGTCCCGCCACAAAGGCCATATCCAAAGGGACAATAAAATCCCAAGCAGGCCAAAGAACAAGCCACTATACAACCAGACATTCAGTTTGGTGTGGCTATCCGGGTGATAGACCTGCAGCAACTCGCCCCGGTTATTTAACACATAAAGTTGCTGACCTGCCTGCTCATCGTACAACACAATGGGCAAGCCTTGCCTGAGTTGCTCGGCCATATCAGTTGGCCAGGCGATACTGTCCATATCCAACGGCTCAGCGGTCAAACCAAATGATTGGAGGTGGCTTTTAAGTTGTGCAGGTTCATGCTGGTGCTCGGCGATATAAGCAGCCGTTGCAGCTACCCAGGGATCCAACTGGTCATCGGTTTCGAGAAATGCTTTATCCAGAATCGCGGCTAATCCAACCAGCGAAAGCACAATAAACAGGTAGAGGCTGACAAAGAGTCTGCCCATTTACTCAACCCGGCACCGCGAAGCGGACTTGGCACATATCAATCCCAGGCATCGGCGACGAAAAAGAATCCTTTGCCCCAGATGGTCTTAATTCGTTGCGGGTTTTGCTGATTATCTTGTAGCTTCTTGCGCAGCCTGGATATACGCACGTCTGCTGAACGGTCCAAGCCATCATATTCGCGGCCAATTAAGTCACGATAGATTTTTTCCCGGTCAACCAACTGAGATGCGTTGTCGGCCAACATCCACAGCAGATCAAATTCATGACTGGTCAGCGGTATCTGTTCACCAGCTAACAACACCTGACGAGACGCGCTGTCGATGCTCAGACTACCGAACTTCAGTTTGCTGGACTGCTGCTGACTGACAACAGGCTTCACCCGGCGCAGCAGGGCATGTATTCTGGCTAACAGGACTCGAGGTTCAACAGGTTTGATGACATAGTCATCGGCGCCCAACTCCAAGCCCAATACCTGGTCGTAGTTTGTGTCCCTGGCCGTTAAAAACAGGATGGGACCACTAAATGAATTCCGCAGAGTGCGACACAGCATAAAACCATCTTCGCCAGGTAGCATGACATCCAGCAAGATGATATCAGGCTGCTGTTTGCGCACTTCCTGCAACAAGCCGGAACCATCTGCAAACTGAACTACGTCCAATTGCTGGTTGCGCAAAAAGTCGGCCGTCAGTTGACTGAGCCTTTCATCATCTTCTACCAGAAAAACCTTTGCCATTAGAACAGACTCCAGGGTTTACGCACCCGCTGGCGAAAAGCATTTTGTGCTTTCACTTCCAGCGTCTCGGTCAAAATATCTTGATCATCGTGTCTCATGCTCAGTGTGGCAGTTTCGCTGTAACTGAGAGACAGTTGTACATGCTTGGTTGGAACTTGCCAGCATTGCAATTGTTGGTTGCTAAAAAATAAACATGCATCAGGAGGCAAGTCCCCAAGAATCTCAATACTTAATTGCAGGTGGCAAGCGTCACCTATTTCCTCAACAATGCAGACATTCGGCTTGATTCGCCAACCTAGATCGTCTGCTGCAGAAGCAAAGGGCAACACCAAAAGACTCAGCAGCACGGAGGCAAACATCACCAGGAGCTTCAAGCTTGTTTCCACTTAAAATTGGTATGCCACACCGACAAAAAGTCCTCGAATGTTGCGGTCTTCCAATAACGGGCTGCCCGTCATCCCCTTGTGCAGTTTGGTCCAACTCATGCTTCCGAGCAACAGCCAGTTTTCTGCAAGAGGCCTAGCTAGCTGTAAAGCAAGGGAAGGATACCAACCTGATCGACCTTCATAATAAAGGAAGGTATCCACACCATCACGACCATCCAGCCCATAATAGTAATCAACCAACTTAGCGCTTTTCCAGATAAGTCCCGGCGTGATACTCCAGCGCCAACTCCCTAGGTTAGTTGAGAAACTATAATTGAGTTCCACTTGTTGGCCGTTGTGTACGCCGCTCACATCTGTTGCCACACTGGCTGCTAGTTCGCCATTGTCATGGCGCCAATGCATACGAACGCCACCATTAACAGACCAATGCCGAGTTGCGACTTCATCTTTTGAAACAGTGCGCTTAACTTCTGCGGCGGGGCCAATAAAGCCAGAACTCATCGACAGGTTGGTGAGCAAATTGGCAGGATGCCAAAATGTAAAATTTGCGGCTTCTTTATTAATATTTACGAAGCCTTCCAAGGCCCAATCAGCATCATTTTTTAACTGATAGCCTAATTCATCATTATCGAGATAGAAGTGTTCACCATACCAGGCGATATCGGGCAGGATGACAAGGGGAATGTTATCACCATCCACCAAGGGATTAGTTCTCACCCCAGCACCAATGGCCACACCAATCTGCCACTGGTTTGTGTCAACGCAGTCTTGTTCGCAGGCAATAGCGTTTTGGCCGAGCACCAGGCCCGCCAATAAGATACTTATCAAAAAACGCAACATGCTACTACTGCCCCTAAAATACTGACTGGATAGATTAGCAAAGCCTTAATCCGGACTCACTCAGCAATTACAATTTCTCACAAATACTGCCAATTTCGATCTGATTCAGTTCTACGCTGACGTTAGCATGACGTGTCGGTTTGTGGAAAGGAAGCCCGCGGTTACCGACATAGTGCAAGAGCAGGTTAAGCAATCAAACCTGTGTTGTGGTTGGCCGGTACTCCCGGCCTTTTTTATGTTCAGGATTAACAGTATGCCATGGATTCATGGATGAATAGGAATGGCGATGTTCAGAATGAACGACAAAAATATTATTCACTAGACAGCGTTTGCCAAAATCCCTCTATCCGACTGCCCACAAAGATCTCACTACCGCATACCTATCCACTCGTGGAATTACTGCCACAGCGTTACCATCACTACTCAGACAGTATCTATATTGGTTCCAGCGAAGTTTTATAAATCCTTTAGCTATAATGCACTTATCTTTTTTTGGTTCAGCCAAAATTCAGTTGAAGCATGTAGACTGTCTCATATAACCCCTATGTTTATGCAGAGGTCAGAGTATGAAAAATGTTACCCGTTCCTTAATGATGGCAGCCGTGTTGCTTGGTGTAAGTGGCGTATCCTGGGCTAAGGCTGACGTTGAGATTACTTGGCAGGAGCCTGAACGCTATACAGATGTTCACCCCGCTAACGAATCCAGGGTTAAATTCAGGGAACGCACCTTTGCTGATATACAAAAGTACATGGAAAAGCTGGCGGAAAAATTGCCGGATGGGCATAAACTGCAGATGAATGTCACTAACGTAGACTTGGCCGGGCAGGTATGGCCGGGCAGCTTTGTTGGTTTAAATAGCCCCTCAGATGTGCGTCTTATCAAGCGTATCGACATTCCTCGCATGAAATTTGATTACAAACTGCTGGATGCCAATGGCCAGCAACTGAAAGGCGAAGAAGTTGACCTGAAAGACATGAGTTTTCAGGACAGGGTAAACCCTTTATTTAACAGCGAATCGCTGCGCTACGAAAAGAATATGCTGAGGGATTGGTTTAACGAAACCTTTGCAGAATTTTTACCGAAAAAAGACGATAAGTAGCAAAAAGCCAGGGTCATCCCTGGCTTTTTACTTAGAGCATTTTCTCAATGGAGCGATATAGCTCAGTCGCTTTATCCGTGCTGAGATTATTGCTTTGCGCAGCTGGGCCAACGCTACTAGACACTCTCACATACTCGTTGCTGGATTGCTGTTCCGGATCTTTCTTCTCGGGCTCGCGAACTTGACGACTGGCTTGCTGAGTTTGCAGGTTTTGTTCGGTCTGCTGCAAAATCTTTGCCTGCGCAGACAACTCCACCTGGGGCTTTGCACCTATTCCGAACGCAACAGATGCTTCGCCAGTCTCGGCTTTTACCGGCTGTTGGCGAAATGTCGAATTTAACGATGTGTTGGTTGCCACAACTTCCATCACAACCTCCCCCTCTAGCTACCTCAAGGTTAAGTACCCTCTCAACGCTAAGTATGCACCAAGCAGGTCAAAAAACAACCTAGCAAGGCATCAGGGGAAATTGCTTTGATCGTTAACCTTTCAGGCTTTCCTTCAAGCCAGACAGCGTGTTAAAAAGCTGCTCCATTTTTCTTACCACCACAGCCAGCTCAGATTCAAACGAGGTGCTACCGGCTGCAGCTTCCAGCGCCACAATGTCTTTTGCCAATTCTTCCACATAGGGGCCGAATCTTTTGCTTTGCACTTTGAAACCAGCATCATCAGCAAAGATCTGTTGAAACTTACCTTGCCCTTGCTGATGCAACTTTGCCAATGTCTGATCTGCGTCCAAAGCCCGCCGATACAAGATCTGCATGTTGTCTTTCAGTTTGTCTAAGATGGATTGCATGAAAAAAATCGCTGTTTTGGTTAAAGATACCCTAACGCTGGCCGATAAGGTGTCGAAGGTGGGCAATTCTGCCTACTTTTAAATTCACTCTCAAGCTGTAAGAGGAACAGGTATGGAACTACAAGGTGCTTCAACCTCTGGAATGTCCGACGTGTCGGCAGAACTTCGCTCTGCAAAACTTGCTAAAAGTCAGCAAGAACAAGAGGGCAAGGCCGCACTTCAGTTGCTGGATTCAGCATCTGACGTACCCAAAGCTTCTTCGGCAAATCCGTCGTTGGGATCGTCTATCGATACCTACGCCTGATTGGCAGCCCGATTTCGGCCAGGCTCGCCTGCGCTAGGGTTGAAGATGTAAGTCAATGGGCGTCTTGCCGGGTTGGTTACCAATCTCTCGAACGAGTTTGGGCACCAGATAGCCCGGCAGGCGCTTTATCACACCCGCCATAATGTCTCGCGCTTGAGACTCAGCCAAATCAAAATGTGCCGCTCCCTGCACCTTATCCAACACATGCAGATAATAGGGCATAATACCCGCCGCAAAAACGCTTTCGCTTAGCTCTACTTGAGCCTGCACACTATCGTTCACACCTTTTAGCAACACCGCTTGGTTTAACAGTGTCACCCCGGCATCGCGCAGCGGCTTTACAGCCCGCTCTAGCTCGTCATCCATCTCGTTGGCGTGATTAATATGTAACACCATCACTGGCTGCAGACGCGTGCCCGTGAACCAATCCAATAGCTCGCGAGTAATCCGACTCGGAATAACTACTGGCAGTCGGGTATGAATTCGCAATCTGCGCACATGCGGAATCGCGGCGATTTCACTACTTAACCAAGCGAGAAAGTCGTCCTTAGCCATTAATGGATCGCCGCCAGAATAAATCACCTCGTCAATCTGCTGATCTGCGCGAATATACTCCAGCGCTTGCTGCCAACCGGCTTTGGAAGGTGAGTTGTCCGCATAGGGGAAGTGCCGTCTGAAACAATAACGGCAGTTAACGGCACAGCCACCACGAATGATCATCAACACCCGGCTTTGGTATTTGTGCAGTAAACCTGGTACGGCACTTTGCTGCTCGTCGAGAGGATCCTCACTGTAACCGCTAACAGCAGTAAGTTCTTGTTCCAGAGTCATGACCTGACGTAACAGTGGGTCATTCACATCCCCTTTGCGCATCCGTCGCACAAAAGGTCTGGGCACCATCAAGGGAAATAGTTTTCTGGCAGCAAAACCTGCCTGGAAAGGCTCGGTTGGCAGGTCCAGCACTTCAAGCAATTTGCTGGGATCACGATAGGCTTGAGCCAATTCTTTTTGCCAGGAAGTCTCTACAGCGGTGAGAATTTTAGGTATCATCTGCGCCAAGAAAGTGCTCACAAAACGTAACGAGGAAAAGATGGCATTTTACAGCACAAACGAATTCAAAGCTGGACTAAAAATCATGCTCGACGGTGAGCCTTGTAACGTCCTCGAGAACGAGTATGTAAAACCAGGAAAAGGCCAAGCCTTTAACCGGGTTAAAATCCGTAAGCTGATTTCTGGCAAAGTGCTAGAAAAGACGTTTAAATCCGGCGACACCGTTGAAGGTGCTGACGTTATGGATATCAGCCTGGCTTACCTGTACACAGATGGTGAGTTCTGGCATTTCATGAACAACGACACCTTCGAACAAATCGCCGCAGACAAAGCGGCCGTTGGTGACAACCTGAAGTGGTTGGTGGAAAACGATCCTTGCACTATCACCTTGTGGAATGGTTCACCTATTACTGTTACTCCTCCTAACTTTGTTGAACTGCAAATTACTGAAACCGACCCAGGTCTAAAAGGCGATACAGCCGGCACCGGCGGTAAGCCAGCTACGTGCAGCACAGGGGCAGTAGTACGTGTTCCTTTATTTATACAAACCGGCGAAGTAATCAAAGTCGATACCCGTAGCGGTGAGTACGTTTCCCGGGCTCAGAAGTAAGCAAAAAGTACTATCCTAAAGCCCACATTGCGTGGGCTTTTTTATTCATCACGAGCATATACCCATGACGTCCCATTCCGTTCACTGGCAACCTACCGCCGACATTGAAGTCTTGCAAAAGCGCGCATCAATGATGCGTACAATCCGCGATTTTTTCGCCAAGCGAGATGTATGGGAAGTCGAAACGCCCAATTTATCCAGCGCCACAGTAACAGATGAACATCTACAGGGCTTTAGCACCGTGTTTGTTGGCCCAGGCGCAGCCGCGGGGCGCACCTTATACCTGCAAACCTCACCAGAATATGCCATGAAGCGGCTACTCGCCGCCGGCAGCGGTGCCATCTACCAAATATGCAAAGCTTACCGCAACGAGGAAGCTGGGCGTCGGCATAACCCCGAATTTACTATGCTGGAATGGTATAGACCCGGTTTTGATCATTTTGCCCTGATGCAGGAGCTGGATGAACTAATACAGAGTCTTTGTCATACGCAACCGGCCGATAGAATCAGCTATCAGCAGGCCTGCCTTGAACATCTGCAACTGGACCCTTTGAGCAGCAACTTGGAAGAACTTCGCGAAGCGGCAAATAAGCTTGGACATGGCGACCTGGCTGCCAATGAAAGCGACCGGGATGTATTACTGCAACTGCTGTTTTGCGATGGAGTTGAGCCCCATATCGGGCAAGTCCGTCCCTGTTTTGTGTATGATTTTCCGGCCAGCCAGGCGTCGCTGGCGAAACTTAATCCCGATGACCGGCGTGTTGCACAGCGCTTCGAGCTGTATTTTCGTAATCTGGAATTGGCTAACGGTTTTCACGAACTGGATAATGCAGAAGAGCAGTTAGCTAGATTTGAACAAGATAATCTAAAACGCCGTCAGCAGGGCAAAGCCGAAAAGCCCATAGATCCCTATTTGTTGGGTGCGCTGGAAGCAGGTTTACCTCCCTGTGCCGGAGTGGCTGTGGGGTTGGATCGTGTATTTATGTTGGCACTGAATAAATCTCAAATCCGTGATGTCCTCAGCTTTGATATAGGAAATGCCTGAGCATGAAACTGAATGAAGCCCAGGATCAGGCAGTCAGGTATATCTCTGGCCCCTGCTTGGTATTAGCCGGTGCAGGCAGTGGCAAAACCCGGGTAATCACTAACAAGATTGCCTATCTGGTGCGTGAATGTGATGTGCCAGCCAGAGGCATTGCCGCCGTTACTTTTACCAATAAAGCGGCCCGTGAAATGAAGGAGCGGGTTGCACAGACACTCGGTAAACAGGAAGCCCGAGGGCTAAAAGTTTCTACCTTCCATACTCTGGGCCTGAACATTATCAAATCCGAGGTCAAGGCGCTTGGTCTGAAAGCCGGCTTCTCGCTTTTTGATGACAAGGACAGCTTGGCCTTGCTCAAAGATCTGACCCAGGACGAATGGGATGGTGATAAGGAACAATTAGTCTTATTACAAAGCTGCATCTCCAACTGGAAGAACGACTTGCTGTTACCTGAACAGTTGCAACGTGCCGCCACTTCACCTGGTGAAAAGGAATTTGCCCAGTATTATCTGCGTTATCAGCAACACCTAAAGGCATACAACGCGCTGGATTTCGACGATCTGATTCTGATGCCGACCTTATTACTTAAGCAGAATGAAAGCGTACGACAGAAGTGGCAGAACAAAATTCGCTATCTGTTGGTGGACGAGTATCAGGACACCAACACCAGTCAGTACGAACTGGTAAAACTGCTGGTGGGCGAGCGAGCCCGCTTTACTGTGGTTGGGGATGATGATCAATCTATCTACTCGTGGCGAGGCGCCAAACCGCAAAACCTGGTATTGCTGCAAACGGACTTCCCCAAATTGCGGGTGATCAAACTTGAGCAAAACTATCGTTCATCTGGCCGTATACTGCATAACGCCAACATTCTGATTCAAAACAACCCTCACGTATTCGAGAAGAAGCTATTTTCTGAGTTGGGCTATGGCGAGCCTCTGAAAATATTACAAGCCAAGAACGAAGAGCACGAAGCCGAGCGGGTTGTTGCAGAGTTGATGGCGCATAAGTTTATGAACGGCACAGAGTTTAAAGACTATGCAATCTTGTATCGTGGTAATCATCAATCCCGATTATTTGAGAAGACCCTAACCACCAACCGCATCCCTTATAAGATCAGTGGTGGTACCTCCTTCTTTGCCAAGGCGGAAATCAAAGACATCATGGCGTATCTGCGCTTGTTGGTGAATCAGGATGACGACAACGCCTTGTTACGTGTAATAAACGTGCCGCCACGAGGCATTGGTCGCGCCACCTTAGAGAAGCTGGGCAACTTTGCCAATGAACTGCACGAATCGTTATTTAGTGCCACATGCCATGCCCAGCTACACAACGTGCTCTCCGGCAAGGCGCTGATTGCCGTACAAAATTTTAGCCGGTGGTTGGTTGAGCTGTCGGATCAAGCATCAAGAAGCGATGCCGGACAAGCAATCCGCGACATGATTAAGAGCATGCACTACGAAGAGTACCTGTACGAGTCCAGCGCCAGCCCCAAAGCAGCAGAATGGGCCATGAGCAATATCAGTACTCTGTTTGGCTGGGTGACCAATATGCTGGAAGGGAATGAACTCGATCCTCCCATGACGCTGCAGGAAGTGGTTAACCGGTTAATTCTCAGAGACATGATGGAACGAGGCGAAGACAGTGAAAACGCCGATCAGGTGCAATTGATGACCCTGCATGCATCCAAGGGCCTGGAATTTCCTTATGTGTTTATGGTTGGTATGGAAGAGGGGTTGTTGCCCCATCAAAGCAGCATTGATGAAGACAATATCGAGGAAGAGCGCCGTCTGGCCTATGTGGGTATTACCCGCGCCCAGCGGGAGCTGTTTTTCACCCTGGCCAAAGAACGTCGACAATATGGTGAAGTAATCAATCCTGAGCCCAGCCGATTTTTGTACGAGTTGCCACAGGACGACCTGATTTGGGAGCACAAAAAAGAGAAAGACAGTGCCGAAGTCAGACAGAAAAAGGGGGAAATTGGCATCGCCAATCTACGCAATATGCTTAAGCGCTGATTTCCCGGGAGGGCAGGCTGGTTAACTGATCCATACGCAGTGAATTGACCACAAAGCTGCCCTGACCATATTGGCAGCCTATTTCTCTTAGTGCGTCATATTGCGCTTGGTTCTCAATTCCTTCTGCAATTAATTTAAAACCCAGATGCTCGGCAATACTGATAACAGATTGAATCATTTTAAGATTCTTTTCCGAGCGAGGCAGTGACTTCACAAATCTGTGGTCAATTTTGACGTAATCAAAAGGATAGGAATACAAGTAGGCCAGTGACGCCAAACCACTGCCGAAGTTATCCAGCACCAGAGTGACGCCAGCTTTTTTAAGCTTTTTCAATGCCGGCAAAATATGCGAGGAACGTTTGTTTAAATCATTCTCGTCGAATTCTAAAACGAGCTGGCTGGGTGAAATACCTGCCGCCTCGACCTGTTCCAGCATTTGATTGACCAGTTTACTTTGCAGTAAATGGTTAATGCTCAAGTTCAGGGCAATATGGGCTGAGTGACCGGCTTCCTTTTGCATTTGCTTCAAGCAACTACAGGCCCGCTCTAACATAAAATTATCCATTTCTATGGTCAGGCCGCTATGTTCTGCTACCTGCCAAAACTGTTCACGCTTAACTTTGCCCAAAGTGGGGTGCTGCCAACGGACATAGCACTCAAGATATACCCATTCCTGAGTATCCAGGTTCACAGCTGGCTGACAGTAGCATTCGAACAAGCCTTCTTTGAGCATATGGCGGAATTCACTTTCCAGTTCTAACTCTTCCAGCAGGCGTTCTCGCATACTGCTGTCAAAACTCATAAAACGACCGCGGCCCAACGCTTTTGCCTGATACATGGCTGCATCTGCATCACGAATCACTTCTTCGGCTTTCTTGTACCAGTTCTGGATAAAGGCAATGCCGATACTGGCGCCGGAATACATTTCCTTGTCATCTAAAATGAATGGCTTAGCTAACAATTCAATAATGCGCGAAGCGACCTCTTCCGCGTCCTCTTCATGCTCCAGACTGTCGAGCAGGATGACAAATTCATCTCCCCCCAAGCGCGCCAGCAAATCATGGCCACGGATGCACTGACTGAGGCGTTTGGACACTTCAATCAAGAACATATCCCCGGCATGATGACCGATGGTGTCGTTGATAAGTTTAAATCTGTCCAAATCGATAAATAACACAGCAAAGTTATGTTCTGGATGACGTTTCTTATTGGCAACTGCCAGCTCCAGGCGGTTGGTAAACATAACCCGGTTGGGTAGATCGGTTAACGCATCGTGGTGCGCATCGTGGATCAGCTTCAGCTCTATTTCTTTACGCTCTTCAATCTGCTTCTTCAAATGCTGATTGGTTTTATATAGCTCGTCGGTTCGTTCCTTGACCTTCTCAGCCAATTGCTGATTGATGGCCTGCATGGCATCGGCCACGCGTTTACGCTCCATGGCCACCGCAATATGGTGAGAAACAAATCTCAGCAGCTCGAGATCCTTGAGTGTGTAACCCTTACTCTTTTCATAGGTCTGTACGGCAATAACACCGGAAATCTCACCATCCACCACCAGTGGAGAGCCAAGCCAGCTGGTTTCTCTTTCCTGCATCCGCTCACTGATATCTTTATCCAACTGCCCTTGCTCAGACAACAGAATGGACCGCTCGGCATTAATCAGCTCAGCCTGACCGGTAGCCAGAACAAATTCAGTGAGGCCTCTCCCTAACGGGCGGGGAGCAATAGTCTGATCCAACTCATCACTGAAATAGGGAAAATTCAGAATACTTTTGGCGCGATCCCAAATAGCAATGTAGCAGTTCGGCGCACTCAGCAACCTGGCCAGAATGTCATGCAAGTTCGAATAAAAGTCCTGCATGTCGCCTTCCACATTGGCGGACAGCTCGGAAATCTCAAACAAAGCCTGTTGCAGGGATTCAATCTTCTGCCGTTCCTGAATTTCATCCTGCAACTCTTCGTTCATGTGGCGCAACTGGCGGGTGCGCTCACGAATGGTTTTCTCCGTCAGCTCACGATTTTTAACCCGATCCAGAGCATTGACTATATGCTGCGAGACAAAGGCCAGTAATTCTCTGTCTCGCTCCTCGTAACGAATAGAATCGTCATAGCTTTGCACCACCATAGCACCGATAGTTTGCGAGCCGCGGCGCAGTGGTACCCCAATCCAATCTACCGGCATAGTGCCAATACCCTTCGCACCAGTTGCCTTAATTTGCTCCTGCAGGTTTTCCTTGGTGAGATATAAAGGGTTGCCAGTTGTCAGTATGTAACCGGTAAAGCCATGCTTTATTTCTGAAAAGGGTACTTCCCGCTCTAGGGATTCATCAAACTCATCGACCACATATATAAATTCAACCAGATCTGACGAAGAATGGTGAAGCGCGACAAAAAAGTTCGACGCATTCATCAGGCCGCTGACAATATTGTGGATAGCAGGATAAAGACGAGAGAGTTCGCTGACTGAATTGGCAAGCTCAGAAATATCAAACAGGGCCTTTTGCAAAGCTTCTGCCTGTTTATATTTTTCAGTCAATTGCTGAAGTTCGGGCACCAGAGCGCGTAGCTCTTCAATGCTCATCAATTCAGCGAGTTTTTCAGGTGCCATGTTGCCTTTGTTATGCGAATTGCTTGTAGATTTTATAGTTAATTAGCCGCTAACCGGCCAAAAATAGCGCAATTCAAACAAAAAGACCACCAAAAAGGTGGTCTTAACTTGCGGCACAGAAGCCGTCGATACGCCGTTTTACAGGCCTTCGATCATATGTTCAATAGCTGCCTTGATCTCATCGTCGGAACAATTTCCACAGGTACCACGAGGAGGCATGGCGTTAAAGCCTTCAATGGCATGCTTTAACATCGTATCCATACCGTTGGCAATTCGATCGCCCCAGGCAGCAGCATCGCCAGACTTGGGTGCACCCATAACGCCCGTACCATGGCACGCAAAACAGGATGTTTTAAATACGTCCGCACCAGAACGAGGACCGGAAGCCGCTGCGGTTTGTGCCTGCGCACCCGCTACGTGAATTTGTCCAAGAGGCTTGATGCGATCCTTGATAGCATCACGAGACATGTCATCAGCCTGGCCGGCAAATACGCCCAGCAGACCCACACTCAATACCAGCAAAGCTTTATATTTCACAACCTACTCCCGCACCAATCTGATCTTTAGAATTCGTTTGTCACGACTTTGGGCACAGATTATAACGGTTAATCGGTGCCCGACAACCATTTATCCACTATTAGTGGGGTCTTTGCGGTCATTTATTTGGCAACCTGCTCGGCAAAAGCCCCCCATCCTTTGGGAGTCAGGCAAACAGCTCAGCAGGATTGATTTCAAGCCACTATTAGGGCATAGTACGCGGCCTCCAGACATCCCGTCTTGCTCTCGTGGTGAAATGGATATCACGTGGCCCTCCGGAGGCCAAGTTATAGGTTCGATCCCTATCGAGAGCGCCATTTTCATACCAGATTCTACGTAATTTCAGTCCAGGCATTGAGTGCAACAGGCCTTGCCGGTTTTGGCACTTCACATCGGATTAGCAGAACATTGGCATAAACCACAATAGCCGCCATACTGCCAAATGCACATCACGACTATTTACCCAGAGTAACCGATCATGCCGATGTTTTTAGTTGAACGCGCCTTTGCTGACGAGTTGGAGCTGAACAAAGAAGCCTTTCAGGAAATAAACCGGATCAATAATGAGTCCGACGTTAAGTGGTTGTATTCCTTTTTAAGCGCGGATAAGAAAAAGACCTACTGTATGTATGAAGCGCCCAATGCTGAATGCATCAGGGTCGCAGCGCGACGGGCCAACATCCCCGCCGATGCCATTATTGAAGTAGGTGAAACCCTGCGCCCGGAAATGTTTATCTGATCCTCAGCCCTTAGGCACCAAACCTAGCATCACGCTGCCGGTAAAATGCTGTTGACGCTTCTCCGGCAAGGGATGGAACTGTGCCCCGTGCATATCCCTGAGCAATTTTTCCAATCCGATACTGCGGAAAAAGCTGCTGCCTCCCAAGGTTTCCATGGCTTTTTCCACGCAACGTAGCGCAGCCTCTGCAGCAATAGTTTTGCGCTGCAAGATGTCGCTGGCCAGGTTATCGCTGGGTAAGAAATCAAATTCATTGACCAGTCGAATCATATCCGTCACCGCCAGTTGACAAGCAGTCAGTGAAGTTTGCATTTCGCCCAGTAAATAGGGCAGGTGTGGGTCGTGTTTTTTGTATTTAACTCTGTCAACCACCAGTGTGGCTGCCGCTTCTGCTATGCCCAGATAAACCGACATAATCAGTGGCGCCGCCATCGCGCAAACCACGTTATAAAACGGATGCCATAGTCCCTGTGGGCGCTGCATGACCACCTTTTCAACAGGTACAAATACGTCGTTCAACTGAATATCGTTAGAGGCCGTACTGCGCATCCCCATCGTCTGCCAGGTATCCATGATGACAATACCCGGATCGCTAAAAGGCACAGGAAAATGAATAACCGAGGGACCTTTTTCTGGATCATCAAAACAGGCGCTGGTGACCAGAACATCCCCAACCGGGCAACCACTGGCAAACACTTTTAGGGCATTAACCCGAAATCCCCCCGCGACTTTTTCGGCCCGGCCGGAAGAATGCAACCAATCGGACGCCCCAGTGCTAACCAACACCAGTTGCTCTGCCGAAATCCGCTGCAATAGTCCTTGTACTGCATGACCTTGCTTCAGTTTCCAAAGGTTGGTTGCGACTAAATGTGAATGCATCGACAAGGCCAGCGCCGTCGAGCTACATCCTTTGGCCAAAGTACGCAATACAGTACACATCTCGGTGTAGCTGGCCTGGCCGCCGCCCAGACTGGCCGGGATCATGGCCGACATAAAGCCATCCCGTTTTAATGCCGCATAATTTTCTGCCACAAACTTGTCTTGCTGATCATTTTCCATCGCCGTGAGGGCAAAAGTCTCAGCGAGCTGCTGGGCTTTGTCACACCAGTCTTGGGTTTGGTGAGTAGACATAGATGGTACGCTCTGCATGTTAGCCTTTCCTCGAAAGTGTAGAACAGTAGCCAGTCTAGACAGCAACACCTCACCTCGAATCGTCAGGTCTGACTATTTTTCATGCAGATTTATCCCACTAATCTTCAAGCAAGCCTTTTTGATTGGCCCAAGCCACCGCTTCGGTTCGATTGGTGGTACGACTTTTATCCAGAATATTGCGCATATGGGCCGCGACCGTGTGTTCGCTGATAAACAGACTTTGGCTGATTTCACGATTGTTTTTACCGGCAGCCACCTGCCTGAGCACGTCGATCTCGCGTTTACTAAGCGCCTCCTCGGACATTGTCTGCGTCACTTTCTGCGGGTGTTGCTCCAGTAACGACAAGGCCATCGCCTTAGCCCGCTCCATACCCGCAACCACAGCCTGGTCATAGACCTCTTTGACGCTACCCAATACCTTTCGTTGCATAGTCGGGTCGGCGGATTTAAGTAACAACGTCGCCAGAGCCAGTTGACCGTGTATTGCCCAGGTTAAGAATCCTTGCTTGCCGTTTAATACCTGCGCGTTTTGCAAATGCGCGATGGCCTTTGTTTCTTCCCCCATAGCCGCACTTAACAACCCGAGGTAATAATCCGCGGCACCAAGACAGCCGATATTGATGCCCACCGCTATATTGGTACCGGCAAGTGGAGACAGATAGGAATAAAGTGTGCTGGCGTGTTGTTTAGCCTGCAGGACAAAGCACACCTCACTAAGGTAAACCAGGCTGGTTGCCCACATGCCATCCTTAGGGATCACCTGACTAAAGCCCGCCATGATATGGTCGAGTAATGGCCTGGCTTTATCTGTCTGCCCCAGTTCACAGTAAATCAGGGCGAGTCCTGGCTGCCAGCGATTGTTGTCTTGGGTCATACGCACAAAATGCTCAACCAATGGCGCCAGCTGTCTTAGTTGTCCTAACTCACGTTTGAGGGTAAATACCTGGACCCCGTAGACACCTTCCACGTCCTGACCCGGTAGCCAGCGCGCTAAGCCCACAGCCTGCTCTGCCAACTGATGGCTTTTGGAAAACTGACCGCGACAGCAGGCTAACCCCGCCTGAAACAACGTTTGAAAGTATTGGAAGAACGGCTGCCGATTACGCAGCAAAAGTGATGATTGTGCTTTAAGTAAGTTCTCAAGCTCAGGTATCTGACCGGCGCGTAACAAATAGTGGCTCAACCAGGACTGCACATCCATGGTTAGCCCAACCTGACCTGTCTGACGTGCCATCTCATAAGCTTGCTGACCTTGCTCGACCCAATACGCCACCTCATTCGCACTGTTGCTGTGCAGTTGTGAAGCAATCAGCCCGCAAAGCAAAATGCGGGTCTGCAGCTCCAGACTATCGTCGCGGTTTATGGCCGTGCGCAGTTTTTGATGCAGCCTTACAGATTCCTCTCCCTGACCACACATCATCAAGGCTCTGACCAAGGCGCACTTAATCCTCAAACGCAGTTCACGCTGGTCGTCGGGCAATTCACTTAGCACCCGGTACAATACCGCGACCGCCTTGTCGCCAGGTAAGCCAGGACGCCACAAAGCCTCTTCCAGGCCAATAGCGGCATTGACCATCACCTGTTCTTGGGCAAAACGAATGGCAGACGCCACGCAGTCGGCAAAGGTTGATACCGCCTGCAAACTTTCCCCAGCTCGGAGCTGAGCCAGGCCCAATCCCAGGGTAATGTCTGGTAGTTGTGGTTGGGTGGCGGTTTGTAACCCTTGTTTATACAGACGAATAGACACTTCATACGCCATTAAACGATCCGCTTCCCGTGCGGCTTGCAACGAATAGGCTGTGGCCTTCTCTGCACCGCCCAGGGGGGCGGCCAGGTGGTAGTGGTAGGCGATACGCTCCAACTCGCCGCCTAGGGCTTCTAAGGCGTCGGCCAAGTTGTAATGCAGATGCAAGCGAACCGTACCCGGCAAACTGTCGTAAAAGGTTTCGCGAATCAGCACATGGGTAAACTGGTAGTGCCCTGGGCTGTCCAGGCTTTGTAGCTGACCTCCAGCCAAAGCCGGTTCAATCATGGCAAGAATGTCAGTGGGTGTTTGTCCGGTAAAAGCCACCAGCAGTGGCAAACTGAAGTCACGCCCAATCACAGCTGCTCTTCTTAGCAACTCCCGGGTCTCCGTTGGCATAGCAACAATGCGCCTGCTGATCATGGCTTTCAGGTTGTTTGGCAGCTCCTGCTGTGCACCGCCCTGGCGAATATGGGCGAGCAATTCCGACAAGTACAGCGGGTGCCCTTCGCTGCGACGGATTAGGGCCTCAACCAGCCCTTCCAGCGGCTGCTTCAGGTTGTCACTGATAATGGCCCGGCATGCCTCAGGCTCCAGTACATCCAGTCGCAAAGACAATGCATGGGGCTGTCTGGAAAATTCATCTATAGTCTGCAAGAAGCGGTGTGTGTCGGTGAGATCCGTATCACGATAGGCCCCCGCCAAACAGATGGGTGCATGGCTAATCTGGTCAGCGAGAAATTCCAGCAGCTCAAGGGAAGGGGAGTCCGCCCGATGTAAATCGTCGAACATCAATAACAAAGGCTGGTGCGTAGCGCAGGCGGTTAACACCTGGCTAATGGCACTAAACAGTCTGAATCGGGAAGATTGCAATGATAGCCCGGCCGCATCGCTGCCATTCCCTGGTAGTCCCAGTAATTCTGGCGCACAAGCCAGCACATCAGCAAAACTGACCTGGGTATTAAAGCGGTTATACAGTTCGCGCAATAACTGCCGCCATGGCCAAAAGGCGGGTAACCCTGCGTCTTCTCGGCAGCGTCCCCACGCCACGCACCACGCTTGTTGCCGGGCATGAGCGCTGATGGCATCCATAAAACGGGATTTACCTATACCGGCCGCACCACGAACCAGCAAGTGCCCGGGGCCTGACTGCTGGCAGCGGGCCAATAGCGTGTGAATTTCACTTAGCTGCCGCTCCCGTCCGAGTAATTTAACCGGACTGTTTTGTACTGGCAGCACCGATGGCTGTATGGGCGTATCCACCACACCACCCTGCTGCACCTCGCCGATAAAACGAAAGCCAACCCCTCGCACTGTGCGAATCAAGGTTTGGGTTTCCCCCTTGTCACCAATGGCCTGACGCACCGCCTTGATACAACTGCTAAGTGATGATTCGGTGACCACCCGGTCACGCCAGATATGGGCCATGATGTCGTCTTTGCCCAGCACTTTATCGCGCTGTTCAAGCAAATAAACCAGCAGTCGGAAGACTTGCGGTTCAACCGCCTGCAATTGGCCGTCATGGCGCAATTCCACACGTTCAGTGTCCAGCTCACAAAGTCCGAATCGATAGATCAACCTGAACGCTCCTCTTTCTTGGTTTGCGACTACCGGCGATTTGCCTTGAGTTGATTGGACTATAAGGATAGCTGGCAAAAATGTGTACAGTTTTCAAACAACCTTCAAGGAATCTTCAGGCAACCTTCAAGCAGTGCGTTGTCGGCAAGGCTAACCTTTGCACCATGTCGAACGCGGTCTGTTCAGGCATTTTAATTTAATGACATTTTTTGGAGATAACACCATGCCTTTAATTGACGTACACGTAATCAAAAACGTATTCAACCAGACACAGAAGCAACGCATCATCAAAGACATCACCGATGCCATGGTCGCCATCGAAGGCGAAGCGCTGCGCGGGGTAACCTGGGTTCGCATCCGTGAAACCAACGAAGGAGACTGGGCCATTGGCGGTCAGGCACTCACTGCTGGGGCCGTGCACAGCCTGCGCGACCAGGGTAGTGCGGCCAATAGCGATGACCAGACTCACCAGGTAGCCTAAAGCCCCTCTCCGCCTGGCTCAACTGAGCCGGGCAGCCTTCGTCCACCGGAGATTGTCATGCGTTTAAAATATCGCACTTACCGCCTGATTGTATGCGGCACACTGTTATCCAGCAGCGTTCTAATGTTCTGGATAGGAAGTCTGTTTGAATCAAACAACGATACCGCACAGCCCCAGTATGCCACGAATGTGCAACGGCTTCGGATTTGTTAGACGAGGCTGGCAGTATAGTCTGCCAGCGCCTCGCATGATGCTTAGTCATCAATCATTTGGGGATGCCGTTGCTAATGCCATGTCATCCTCAGACGAAGCCTCTGCCGCTAAACGCAACGGCTGGTCCGTCACATGCAGGGTTAGCACGTCGGCGGGAGGCAATGTCACTTGCCTGGGCTTAGGTGGCTGACTAACCAGCGCGCCCAGATAGTCAGCGGTGATAGCAATGCCATCAATATTGGCTGTTACCTGGCCTGGCAACACCAACCTGTAATTGGCCGCGTCCGCCCCTACCAGTTGGCCATTCACCAACACCACTTTATCCTTACCTACCATGGTATCTGTGAAATTACCGCTCACCCTAAGTGTCAAATCATCACCCGCCAGCACGCCGTCCAGCCCGCCATAAGTGTTCGCCAATACCGTGCCGTCATACAGCTTGTCATCGGCGGTCACCCAGCCCTGAATCTCCCGCTGCTCAATTGTCCCCGCGGCATCGGCCAGAGTGAGTCGATAGTTGGCGCCGCCGTTGCCATCCTCAATGTGATAGCCATCCTGTACCGCCAGCCTTTGTTCACCCGCCGAATCACCGGCAAATAACTGCGACAACCCGCTAATGCTGTCTCCTTGCATTAAGCCGGAAACCTCCACCACGCCTTGTGAGTCGGTGTTGCCGTCGTAGATTTTGGTATCCGACGTCGCGGACAGGAGCAGACTGGCCTGCTCTATGGATAACAGCCCGTCGATAAAGGCCAGGTCATAGTTATCCGCACTGCCGCTTAAACTATGGGTATAGGTTCCAGCATTGCGACCACTGCCGCCGCTGCTGCCGATATCCAGCACCGAGGCATCCTCACCGGCCACCAGGCCGCTCACGCTAAAACCATCAATACTTTGCATCTGGCCGTTATAGGTAACGCTGCCGCTATTGGCGGTGACCGTAGCCTGGGCTTTATTGATGGTTAAGCTGCCGTCGATAAAGGTCAGGTCGTAGTTGGCACTGCTGCCGCCACTTAGGCTATGAGTATAAGTGCCGGCATTTAGCCCGCTGCCGCCGCTGCTGCTGATAGTGCCGAGCACCGAGGCATCCTCACCGGCCACCAGGCCGCTCACGCTAAAACCATCAATACTTTGCAGTTGGCCGTTATAGGTAACGCTGCCGCTATTGGCGGTCACCGTAGCCTGGGTTTTATTGATGGTTAAGCTGCCGTCAATAAAGGTCAGGTCGTAGTTGGTACTGCTGCCGCCGCTTAGGCTATGAGTATAAGTGCCGGCATTCAGCCCGCTGCCGCCGCTGCTGCTGATAGTGCCAAGCACCGAGGCATCTTCACCGCCCACCAGGCCGCTCACGCTAAAGCCATCAATACTTTGTATCTGGCCGTTATAGGTAACGCTGCCGCTATTGGCGGTGACCGTGGCCTGGGCTTTGTTGATGGTCAGCGTACCGTTATGAGTGATCAGATCATAACCTTGCTGAGTGGAGTACATACCCTGCAAGCCCAATTGATAGGTGCCTGCATTAGTACCACCACCAGCCACTTCACCCAACACCAGGTTGGCATCGTAGGGGCCGCTGGCAGTCCAGCCCCCAGCGCCGGTCTGATACTGGCCGTTATAAGTCACTGTGGTATTGCCCGCCGTCAGGGTTAGCGGGGTTAGAAAATTACGTAATAGCGGCGTGCTATGCCCTTCATAAATACGCCAGATACTGCCGCTGCCGCCCTCAGCATCGATATTGGCACCCCAATCAGCAAAGGTGCTGAGCTGGGTAAGTTCTGCCCAGGTTTTAGGCGTACCATCAATTCCTGTCGACGTAAGCGGGTTACCGGCGCTATCTGTAGATGCATAGAAGCTATTAGATACGAAGCCAAAGTCATAGAAGCCTATCAGATTAGTCTGATTGCCATTTACAATGACCGTTGTATAGCTATGGCTGATACTTCCACCATTTAATTGGCCTACAAGCCCTCCGGACATCCCCCCCGAGACAGTGCCCGATGCATAGCTATGGTGAATATCCCCTTCAATTATCCCAACCAGCCCTCCACCTATAGAAGAGGTGACATCAATATTGGCATAGCTTTGCACCAACTCGCCACCAAGCAAGCCGACAATGCCACCGCCCATGTTACCGGCCGTAACTTTGCCCGTTACATAGACAGTACTGATATTTCCATAGGTCCGCCCCGCAATCCCGCCAACAAGTGAGGCTCCCGCAATATCCACATTAGTCAGGCCAATATTACGGATGGTGCTGCCATTGCTGTTATAGCTGAACAGGCCAACGTTATTAGTGCTGCCACGGTTGATGGTCAGGCCATCAATCGCATAACCCATGCCATCCAGGCTACCGGTAAAGCGGTTGGCAGAGCTACCAATGGGCATAAAACCCGCGCCGCTATGCCAGCCGGCGGTGGCACTGGCATCTATGGCATTACCCAGCAGGTAATAGCCCGACAGGTCGTTTTGAATGGCTTGCAGTTGATCCAGGGTTTGGATCACCGCATACAAGGTGGGGCGGTTAGTGGCGCTGATCGTGCCGATTGGCAGGTCATTTTTATTAAATACCTGGTTGCCCTGAAGGCCGAGCAGGTAGGGGGTGCTCTGGTTATCGGCGTTACCCCAGATACCGCTAAAATCAAAACCCGCGAGGTTACTGGCATTAAACATCTGTTCGGTGGTCAGCCCGGTGGTGCCCGCAGTGCTGCCATTGCCCACACCAACAGACTGACCGCTGGTTTCGCTATTCCAGTAGCTGTCGGTAATAACAGAAGCATGCTGCCCAACCAAACCACCTAAATCTGTGCCAAAACTACTAACCTGTCCACTGGCATAGCTTTGCGTGATACTGGCCCAACTGGATCCCACTAACCCCCCGACATCATTGCCGCCATGCACGTTGCCCGTGGCATAGCTTTGTGAAATGTTGCCTGCGCTGCTGCCAGCCAGCCCCCCGGCGCGGTTACCACCGCTCACATTACCCGAAGCAAAACTCTGGCTGATATTGACATTACTATAACCAACCAAACCGCCGCCATCATCCAACCCTGGATTATTCACGTTACCGGTCGCGTAGCTTTGGCTAATCAACCCACTATGCGCCGCTCCCACCAAGCCACCTGTACGTGAACCCCCCTCAACATGTCCCGTGGCATAGCTTAAGGTAATGGCGCCGCGACTTTTCCCCGCCAGGCCGCCAGTATCGCTCGCCCCTCTAACATTACCCGAGGCGTGGCTATTGCTGATATCTCCCGTTATGCTACCTGCCAGTCCCCCCACGTTGTTCGCTCCGCTAGTCATAACATCACCTGTGGCATAACTGCTGACAATATTTCCCGTTATGCCGCCTACCAGCCCGCCTACATCAGAATAGTCGCCACTAACGCTAGCAGTGGAGAAGCTGTGGTTAATCTGGCCCGTCATAGTGCCAACCAGACCACCGGTCACATTATATGAGTCCAGGGTACCGGCCATCGAACTATGGCTAATCTGGCCGGCAAAGATGCCTGCCAGCCCGCCACCATAACCACTGGTAACAACCACATCCCCCTGCACTGAGCTATTGGTAATCCTGGCATTATTGACAGCTTGCCCGACCAAAGAGCCAACATTCACCTTCCCTTTAACAAAGCTATTGGTCATATGCAGATTGCTGATTGCACTACCAGATATCGCCCCAAATAAGCCAACGTAGTTAGTGCTGCCACGGTTGATGGTCAGGCCATCAATCGCATAACCCATGCCATCCAGGCTACCGGTAAACTTGGTCGTCCAACTACCAATGGGCATAAAACCCGCGCCGCCAGCCCAGTTCACCGTACTGCTGGCATCAATAGCGTTAGCCAGGGCAAAGTGCTGACCAAGCAGTGATTGAGAGGCCATCCCCTGCACACCAAAAATATCCGTCAGTAAATACGGCGTTGCCTGACTACCGTCACCACCTAAGGCACGTAAAAAGCTGGCACTACTGGTATTTAGGTAAAAAACATCCGCTTCAAAGCCCGGTAAGCTGGCCGCCACTTGGCTAAAGGCACCGTTTAACAAGGCGAAGTTGCCCACATTAATGGCACCTGCGGCGCTGATTTGATTCTGCGCATCCAGGCGCAGCCCGCCATTGCTGGCACTGATGGCCTGATTAATATGAATATTGTTATGCGCCCGCAGCTCCAGGTCCGTCGCTGCCGTCCAATTGAGCGCCGCATTGACATATATATCCCCGGCCTCAGCACCCGTTGCGACGGTTTGCAGCGTTACATTGGTGCTGCCCAGGTTGCTCATCAGGGTATCGGCACCAATGCCGCTGTCGGTCTGGGTGGCGCCGCCTGGAGTAATATAAAAATCGGTAGGGTCAATCAGCCATTCACCGGTGCTGCCATTGGCCGCCACGGTCGTCACCCGTGTGCCCTCGGCAATTTGCACATAGGCACCGGAGGTATCAATAAAGCCACCATCTCCTTGCGCCGGTGCAGAGGCATCAAGGGTACCGGCCACCTTGACCGTACCACCGTTAAACCCGCCTTTCAGCACTATCTTGCCACTGTGGTTTTCCAGGCTGTGGGCTTCTATCACGCCGGTGTTATTCACCACGGTTTGCAGCAGTGCCTGGCTGGCATGGGCGGTCATCAGTACCTGCCCGCCGTGGGCACGGATTAACTGGTGGTTTTCAACCAGGGCATCCACTGTGCTTTCATCGACACTGACGCTCAGCAAGCCATCACCAGCAAAGTCCAGGGTAATCTGCTCACCGGCCGCCAATGCCACATTGCCCTGATTGGCCTGAATCAGCCCTTCATTGCTGACATAGCCGCCCAATAGCGCTACCGTGCCGTTGTCGGCCTGAAGACTGCCGCGATTGATGAGCGCCGCCGGGCGCTCTCCCTCAGCCCCAAAGCGATATTGGCCGCCAAGAAAATCAGCATCGCTAAGGCTTAAGGTGGAGGCTACCAAAGCGCCTACATTCACCGACGCGCCCTCGCCAAACAGTATGCCGTTGGGGTTAACCAAAAAGACCTGGCCGTTGGCCGTGAGCTGGCCGTAAATATGCGATGGGTCGTGGCCAATCACCCGATTTAAGGCCACCGCCTGGCTTCCCGGCTGAATAAAGTTCACGCTGTGGTCCTGGCCAATGGAAAACTGCTGCCAGTGGGTAATCAACTTGTCGCTTTGCTGATGTATGGTCAGGGTATTGCCCTGGTAGTGCAGGGCGCCATCACCGGCCACCACTTGCCCGCCGCTGGGTAAGTCAGAGGCCTGCACGCAGGTTACCGTTAGCGCGGCGGCCACTGCCATCGCCGAACGGGAAAGCAAGAATCTGGGATGGTTGTTCATCAGGTACCTCTGTTATCTATGCAAGCTAAACACACGGCCAGGCAATTAAAAACGCCGCTGAACTAAGCCCCAGACATACATATCCTGGGGATCGTCATCACTAACCGGCATTTCATCACCCAGCGCCCGGGCCAGGTTTATGGATACCTGCCAGTCTGCGCTGGGTTGCCAATAAGCCCCCACACCCGCGGCTTTGAGGCTGCGCTGATTACCCAGCCCAGGAACAGGGTCTTTGTTGTAGCGGATGCCACCGGCATCCACAAAGGCCGCCAGTTGCCAATCAGGATTAAGGCGGTAACGCAGCTCTGCGCTGGCCAGCCAGCCCTCATCACCAGCTGCCTCGCCCTGGGGAAAGGCGCGTACGCCGTAGGCACCGCCCAGGCTGAGCTTTTCACTGGCATCGAGATTCTTGTCGGCAAGTTGGCCGCGTAGATTCAGTTGCAGACTTAAACGCCGGCTAAGGGCTTGTTGGCGCAGCAGCACCAACGCAACTTTGTTGTAGCTACCGGCGGTGTTTAGCAGATCGGCGGCCTGGGCATAGGGGCTTAATAACGTCAGTTGACCATGGCTGAGACTCAACCGGTAACTGTTGGCACTGTCACCCCACCAGCTGTCGCGCCAATAGCCACTGAGTATGTCGAAAACCAGGCTGTTCAGACGCTTTTCGCTAACCAGACCCATCTGCTCATCGGTCAGCTCGCGGTAGCGCCATTCCAACCTGCTGCTCAGACCCCAACTGCGTTGCTGCCACCAACTGTGGCTGACAAAGGCGCTGGCACTGGTGGCCCGGCCTTGACTGTCCAAGGCTTTGAAGGCTTTGCCAAGACGGTACTGCAACCAGGAAAACTGGGCGCCGACACGGGTATTCCAGGGCCCTACCGGCAGTTCATAGCCACTGCTGACAAATAGCTGACCTTCATCGCTGACCAGCGCCTGAAATTGTATGGCATCGGCACCGCCGAACGGGTTAGCCATCAACAGGCCGAGATTTAGTCGGTGTGCGCCGTTGTAGGTATTGCCATAGTTGTCCAGGGACATATTGCCTTGCAGCCAGGGGGCTTCTTGCACAAACAAATCCAGATAGCTGGTACCCAGCTCATCACCGGCCGACAACCTTGAACCCACCTGGGTACCGGGCAGGGCATCGATATTCATTAGCGCGTTCTCTAACGGCCCAACGCGGATGCCGTCCCCCTCTTCCAGGCCGCGCATGGCACGGCGGATAACCTGCTCATCCGCGCTGCTGTCATTATGTAAGCGCACTTTGTCAAAACGCCCTTCCAATACCTGGATCAGCAGGGTTTCGTCGCTGATCTCCTGCGCTGGCAACAAGGCCCTGGCCAACAGCCAGCCTTGTTCGCGGTAAAACAAACTGATGCGTTCAGCCGCCGCATATAGCTGCGTCAGGGTAAGAGGCTGGCCGAGCAGATCCTGCAACTGTGCAGATAGCTGTTCCTGACTGAATGCCGAATTGCCGGTAAATTTAAAGGCCTTGAGAGTAACGCTCAGCTGGCCGCCGTCCTGCACCGGCGTATTGGCCAGTGTAATACTCGACAAAGCCTGAGGCGGTTCGGGCGGGGCTTGTAAACGTGGAGGTTGTAGATCACGCAGGGCACTGCCAGCGCTATTGGCCTGGTTGGCAACAGCCTGACCTTGTACTGCCATACAAGCTAACAACAGCATTGCCCGACGATTTAAAACTACAAGCCGCTTGGACATATTTCTCACCCGATTGTGCTATACACCTTTTCTCGGGCGGAACGTTATCAGGCTAGATGATTGACGGCCTCCACTGAGCGCCACACCACAAACACAAAATCAGCGGCAACTGGGTCTTCAAGAAGTGCATTCCACTACCGCCAGCTCACGCACTTGGGTTGGCGTAAGCGCAAAATGCCGTTTAAAGGCGCGGTAAAACCAGGATAAATTGTTAAAGCCGGCATCGTAGGCAATATCCGCCACCGAGCGGTTCAGGTGAACAGGGTTACGTAGCCGGTCAAACACCCGCTGTAGTCTCAGCCCCAGCAGGTAGTCGGTAAAGCTACCGCCTTCCCGTTCAAACATAGCGCGTACATAACCCGGAGAAATACCATGCCGTTTGGCCACCCAACTTAGCGACAGATCACCTCGCCAGGCATGGGCCATTAAATCTGCTTTCACAGCCTTCATACGCGCTTCGCGCAAACCGCGCTGACGGGCCAACATTTCCCTGTCTCTGTTGGTACCCACCGCAAGGGTCGCCAAATCCAGCAGGCGGTTGGCATCTTCCATTATGCTGTTATCGGAATGTTCGTCACCCTGAGTCAAGGCCACCGCGCATTGCACCAAGTGGTTAAAAGGTTCCTGCGACAGTAGCGGCGAGCGACTGGTGCGTTCTAATTCAGCTACCAGCGGCCCGAGCAAAGCGCGGGAAAAGCTGATATTCAGCATATAAGTTCTGGCACCGTCGAATTTGATTTCGCCAGGCCTGTCATTAAAGCCAAAGCAACCTGAACCGGGGGCGCACTGCACTTCGCCCAAACCTTCCATGGTAGTCGTCCAAGTATTCTTACCAGCGGGGTTTAGCAAAAGCGAAAAGTCATCATTGCCATCCTGCAGTTGCCTGGATTGTCTGCGTACCACCAACGGTGAACATTCAACCAAGGCAATTGAGATGCCCGGCAGCAAACGAATTCGGGTTTCAATATGTGGTAATTGGCCACGGGGAATGGTGGCTTCAATATTGGCGATAGCAGCGTAGATATCCTGCGAGACCTCCAGGCGCTCGGCTGGCGGATAATCTTGGGTTGAAAACTTGATAAAGGCCATCGTTTACTCCAACTGCCGGATGCAACCAAGTTCTTTTTAAGACCTATCGCGGATTTAACAACTAATGGCCATGATCACCCACCCAATGAGTGGATTCAAGACAACTTTTACATAAAAGTTCGAAAAAATAACAGCTTAGCAAATAAGCTAAAAGATCCGTGATGGCCCTGACAACTGTGCAACGTATAGCGCCAGCACCGGTTGCGCTTCCACCAGCCAGCGCCACGGTGTATCCGCCGCCAGAGAGTTAAAGGGGTAACAGGTAGACAGATACAACCCTGGTCTAGCCAGAAAGCCGATATCTTTCTCATCGATCACTTGTATATTGGCTATCTGGAAGTGTTGCCAGCGGCCATCCTGGGTTTGCATGGCAAAACGCTCCCCCACTTGTACATGCTGCAGGAAGGAAAAGTGTGTGTCGTTATGCCCAGCAATCAAGACACTTTGCTCATGGCTGTTATTCAGCGCACCAGACGCCAGCAAATGGCCAGGACCAAAGGCCAGATTGCGCCCGGAAGCCCCAGCCAGCACCGTTAGCTTTTGCTGATGGATGGGAAAATCCAGCTGCGCCACCACATAAGTATCTGCATAGAACCAGGGCCGCACTTGACTCTGTGGTTCGGCCAGCGCCTGTTGCCAGGCGTCTTCGATTAAATGATTAGCCAGCCGCGCCTTGGCCTGCACATAGCCACCTGAGGCCATCAGTGCCAGGCCCAATGCCAACAAGGCATAGCAAAACAGCGCGCGGCCACTGCTTAGCGGATCCATCGCAAACCTCCAAGCCCACATACCAGCAATATCAGTCCAAGCAACATATACAAGTGGCTGGCACTGCCGGTTTGCGGCAGGCTCAACGGACCACTGTCTGGTAATGCATTGGCTACTTGTGCATTTTGCTCGGCAGGCGTGACGCCAGGGGTATCATCCACCGCCACAAAGGCCGTAAAGGGGCTAAGCAGCTGAAAAGCCAACGCCAGTTCCTGCACTTGTTGTTTAACCTGTTCCTGAGGGTGGTAAAGCAACAGGGATTTGATCTGCTGGCGCGCCCACAATCTGGCAATACTGTCGCCCTGGTTATGTTCAGTGGATGCCAAATTAACCAGCAGTGGCCCCAGCGGTGTTTGGCCTTGTACACTGACTGAAGCATTCTCAGCAGGCAGCTTAGTAGCAACCATCAGAGGCTGGCCAAAATACAGGTCGGGCAAAGGATTTGGCCAAAACGCCAGGGCCTGCCCGGCACTGCTGAGTGACAGGTTAGTAATGGCCGGATGCTGCAGTGCTTTGAACAGGTGCTGCATCTTGTCCTGCACTTCATGGCTGCTGCCAATAAAAGTATAAGCACCTCGCCCAACGTCTGCGGCGCGTGTCATAAACAGACCATTGGGGGCGCTACCTATGCCCACCGTAAATAAGCGGCTGTCACCCAATTGCGCCTGAATCTTGGCAAATAAATCCGCTTCATTGCTGACACTACCGTCGGTTAAGAACACCACTTGGCGCACACTGCCCACATGCTGTCGACCATCCAGCACCGCATCCAACGCCTGAGCGATTTCGGTACCGCCATCGGCCTCCAGGCTGTGCACAAAACCACGGGCCAAGGCCAGATTAGCGGGATTCACCGCCAGGCTCTGTAAGCTAAGAAATTCAAGTTGGTTGTCAAAACCGATAATGTTAAAGCTATCCTGCTTATCCAACAGGGTCAGGCCGTACAGCAGCGCCTGTTTAGCCTGGTCCATCGACTTGCCATGCATAGAGCCGGAGGTATCAATGACAAACACCGTCTCGCGCGGCAAACTGGCGGTGGCGGTAAAGCTGTCAGCCGGTGGTACCAGCATGACCAGACCATAGTGTTCCCCTTGGCTGGTTTGCTGCGTGATCAACGCGGCCTGGGCCTGAGCGCCTAGCCTGGGACGAAAGCTCAGCACAATATCCTGATTCAGCTTGGTATCCTGCAAGGCCAGTTGATAGTGACCCAGGGCAGGGTTATCCAGCCTGAACTCATGTTCGCCGCCCCTGACCTCGGCCAGTTCCAGACCAATCTGTAAATCCAGAGTCAGATTAAGACGGCTCTCTTGTGCGGGTTGCTGTGCGATCCTTAGGCTATACAGCGGTGCCAGCCAACCAGCCGGTTGGCGCTCGGCGGTATCATTTTCTTGCTCACCGATTTGCATCACCATGGGGTGATAGCGGGGCGTGATGGTGGTGGGAAAACGAATGGAAAACACCCCATCGGCATAGTTCAGGGTTTCCTGATAACTCAGCTCCACGGATACCAACTGACCAGGTTCAATATTGGCGACATCGGTGACGAACATATTGGCCCGTTGCTGGCGCACCAGCGCGGCCTTTTTACCTTCGGCTCTGGCCTCCTGGTAGGTGCGCTCAGCCTCGGCTTTTTTGTCGATAACACCGCGAATACGCCGCTCTCCCAGCTTGAGTGTCATAGCATAAACCGCGCTTTCATCCGGTAACGGAAATACATAACGGCCATTCACCGCGAACGGGTTGTCGTTACGAAAGTGCTGCACCACCTTGACCTGATTGATCAAGCCCACCGCCTGCATGCTGACCTCAGTGTTCAACATCAACCCTGGCGCCACAGACACCCCTTGTTGATTGAAAAGCTCCAGCCTGGCTGTTTGTGCCCATGCCGTTGACGCTCCCAAGCAGGCCACCAGCACCATTATGCTGCGCAGTAAAACCCCCATTTGCCTTCTCCATCCTGTTTGCCATTAACTGAGTACTCAGATTTCAGCAAAGGCTTATGGCAAAAATGGCGGGCAATAGGGGCAATCCGCTGAACAATAGTGGCGAAAATATGGCAAGGCGCAGTTTCACTGAGCCTACTTGCCGGGTGCAATAAACTGCTTACGGTAATCAACCACCTTTCCTAAGTAATGACGTGTTTCTTCGTATGGGAGCTCGCGCCGCAACGTCTCATAAACCTGGGTGGGCGTCTGACTATTAATTTGCTGCAAAGCGGCTTGGCGCTTTCCACCAAAGGCTTTGAATACGTTTCCTGCCCCGGTGTTATAGGCAGAAATGACACAATACTCGCGCGATACCTGGTTTTGCACCTGCGCCAGATGTTGGTAGGTGAGGATATGTAAGTAAGCCGCCCCGAGTTCAATGTTATTGCCTGCGTTAAACAGGAAGTCCTTGCTCGGCTGGCTGTCTTGGCCATGCACCAGTTTATAGGCATCTCTACCGCCGCTTGAAGGCACTAACTGCATCAACCCATAAGCCGGTACCGCACTAACTGCAAAAGGATTGAAATTGCTTTCAGCCCGGATCATGGCATAAATCAGATTGGCGCTGATTTGGTACTTCTCAGCATAACGCGCCACCAGCGGGCTGTATTTTCTAGCCTGCTCGTGACTGAAATTATTGATCAACGAAAACTGCACATAAGTGGCTTGCCTGACAGCGCCGTCATCCAGCCTAAGCTCTCTCTGCTGACGCTTGTTGTGCAGTAAATAATTGGCAAACTGTTCCGCAGAATCAGCATTATCAACCGTCTTCCCCTGAGCATCTAAAACCAATCCTGCCAGGTAGGGCGAGTGTGCACTCGATAGCGTTACGGTTTTATCGCTAAATAAGTCCACAGCGCGAGGGTCATCTGGGGTAAGTAGCGTAGTAACAATGGCATTTAACAAACTCTTATCCGCTTCCGTTTGATCCAGCGTTTCCACCAGGATTTCACCCTTGTCAAAATCCACTATGGCGCGACTAAGATAGTTTTGGGTGTACTTGACGTATTGCTTCTGGGTAGCCACACGCAACTCGGCCTTGCCCCATTGCTGGCCGACGTTGCTGCGGAACAGTGCCAGTAACTGCTTGAAGTCAGCTTTCACCTGATCCATGTCACGTAAGATGGCTTCCGGATCATCTTTGTAACGCTCAGCCCGTTGCCCCAGATTATCCTGCAAGGCTTTACCAGGAGAATCACTGGCGGCGATGTCCGTGACGGTTCTGACCGTACTGCTTTTTACTGCAGACATAACCTTGCTGACTTCCTTCACCGAACCTTCGAATGTTGACTGACAACTGACCAGCATCAGGAACAAAGGCCCAAGCAAACATATTTTGACAAACTTCATCTCGGCAACTCTTCTATCTGTGGGCTAATTCCCCGTTTGGCACAAAATGGCAATGTCTTTATCTGAATTACTGCACCTCCAGACACTGCCAATTTTCAAGGCCGCCAGTGTTTCAATTTTGCCCGGCAAAAAGTAGTAGTCGCCTGACCGCTTAATAAAAAATTAAGTAATTCATAACCTTCCGTGTAGCTAGAAGCGAGGTTGAACTGAAATATGCACCCGTAAGACGCAGGGGATTTGCCACTGATGGCGGAATCACGGAAAATAGCCTGTCACCCTCCCAGCCAAGATATCCGATGACCGACCGTTCTGCGCAAACCGGTGTGCTGCTAGCTATTGCGGCTTACACCATGTGGGGCATAGCCCCTATGTACTTCAAGCTGCTGCTTGACGTACCGGCTCCCGATATTCTGTTGCACCGCATTGTCTGGTCGATGCTGATCCTGCTGGTGTTGGTCTTGGCGTTGGGGCAATTACCCAAAGTACGTCAAGCAATAGGTAACCCCAAGGTGATGAAAGTTTTGCTTATCTCGGGCCTGTTGCTGGGCGGTAACTGGCTGCTGTTTATCTGGGCTATCAATAATGACCATCTGCTGGATGCCAGCCTGGGGTATTACATTAACCCCTTGCTAAATGTGGCATTGGGGCGGATTTTTCTTGGTGAGCGACTGCGCAAACTGCAAAAGTATGCGGTAGCCCTGGCATTATCCGGCGTGGTGATTCTGGTGGTGTCTTTCGGCCAGGTACCCTGGATTGCCCTGGCACTGGCGGGCAGCTTTGGTATTTATGGGTTGCTACGTAAGCAGGTAGCGGTAGACTCGCTGCCCGGCCTGATGCTGGAAACCCTGCTGATGATGCCCTTTGCTATCGCTTATTGGATTTGGCTGGCCAGCCCGGCCAGTAATATGTTCGCCAATAGCTGGGATATGAACAGCATACTGATCTGTGCAGGTATCGTCACCACCGCGCCGCTGCTGTGTTTTACCGCCGCAGCCAGACGTATCATGTACTCCACTTTGGGCTTTTTTCAGTACATTGGGCCAAGCATTATGTTTGTGCTGGCGGTGTTTTTGTACAACGAGCCACTGCATCAGGAAAGGCTGATGACCTTTGCGCTGGTCTGGGCCGGCCTGGCATTATTCAGCTTTGATTCTTACCGGCATTTTCGCAACAACCGCAAAGCCATGAAGCAAAAACTGGTGAGCCAGGAATAAGGCTTTTCCAACACGCCGGCTTAAGCCGGCGTGAGTCTGGCGTAAGCTAATACCAGCCATTTGCTGCCCACATCGCTGAAATTCACTTGCACCCTGGCATGTTCGCCCGAACCTTCGTAATTCAGCACCGTGCCTTCGCCAAATTTAGGATGCAACACCCGCTGCCCCAATTGAAAACCTGTGCTTTCAAAGGCCATATGTGAGGTGGCCGGGGTAAAGCGGTTTTGCACCGGCCGGGATACCTGGGTGGCACGCAGGCGAATCTCTTCGATGCAGTCAGATGGGATCTCGCGAATAAAACGCGATGGGGTATGGTATTTGTCCTGACCGTAGAGGCGGCGGCTTTCCGCGTAAGTGATATACAGCTTCTGCATGGCGCGGGTCATTCCCACATAGCAAAGCCGACGCTCTTCCTCTAAACGCCCCGGTTCTTCGTTGCTCATCTGGCTGGGGAACATGCCTTCTTCCACCCCGGCAATCACCACCAGTGGAAATTCCAGGCCTTTGGCACTGTGCATGGTCATCATCTGCACCGCATCCTGATGGCTGTCGGCTTGGGTTTCCCCGGCTTCCAACGAGGCATGGGCCAAAAAGGCCGACAACGGCGTCATACTTTCGGCTTCATCCGGGGCGACAAACTGCTTACAAGCCGTCACCAATTCTTCCAGGTTCTCAATTCGAGCCTGGGCCTTTTCGCCTTTTTCGGCCTGGTACATGGCGTACAGACCCGAGGCTTTAATGGCTACGTCGGCCTGCTGTTCCAGGGCCAGACCGGGCAACTCTTCCTGTAGCTTAAGCACCAGATCCACAAAGCCCTGCAAAGCATTGGCGGCACGGCCGGACAAACGTTTTTCCCGCAGCATCAGTAAGGCCGCTTGCCACATGGACTGCTCGGTGGCCCTGGCCACTTCACGTACCTGTTCCAAAGTTCGCTCACCTATACCGCGGGCTGGGGTATTCACCACCCGCTCAAACGCTGCATCATCCAGCGGCTGGTTGGCCATACGCAAATAGCCCAGCGCATCTTTGATTTCCTGGCGCTCGAAGAAGCGCAAACCGCCATAAATGCGATAAGCCAGGCCTTCATGCAGCATGCCTTCTTCCAGCACACGCGACTGGGCGTTGTTGCGATAAAGTACCGCGCAGTCACTTAAGGCGCCGCCTTTCTCCTGCCAGCTACGAATTTGCGACACAATAAAACGGGCTTCATCCAATTCATTAAAACCGGCATACAGTGAAATGGGCTCCCCTTCGCTGCCTTCGGTCCAGAGTTCTTTACCCAGACGTCCGCTATTGTTTTCTATCACTGTGTTGGCAGCTTTGAGGATCTTGCCGGTAGAACGGTAGTTCTGCTCAAGTCGAATGGTGGTGGCACCGTCAAAGTCGCGCAGAAAATGCTGGATGTTATCCACGTTGGCGCCGCGCCAGCCGTAGATAGACTGGTCATCATCACCCACAATCATCATGTTGTTGGTAGGGCAAGCCAGCAGGCGCAACCAGGCGTATTGGATGTTGTTGGTATCCTGAAACTCGTCCACCAGAATGGCGCGAAAACGCTGCTGATAATGTTGCAAAATACGCGGATGATTCACCCACAGCTCATGCGCACGCAGCAGCAGTTCGGCGAAATCAATTAAACCGGCCCGGTCACAAGTGTCTTGATAAACCTGATAAATCTCACGCATCTTGGTTTGCGACGGGTCGCCATGAGTTTCAATGTGCTGAGGACGCAAACCTTCGTCTTTATTGCCGTTGATATACCACTGAATGGATTTAGGCGACCAATGCTTCTCATCCAGATTCATGCTTTTCAACACCCGGCGGATCAAACGATGCTGATCATCAGAATCCAGGATCTGAAAGTTTTCAGGTAAACCGGCTTCCTGATAATGAGTGCGCAATAATCTGTGCGCCAAGCCATGGAAAGTGCCAATCCACATGCCCTGCAAAGAGGAACGCATCAGGCTTTCTACCCGCGAACGCATTTCTCTGGCGGCTTTATTGGTAAAGGTCACGGCCAGAATGCCAAAGGGCGAAATCCCCTCTACATCCATCAACCAGGCCATACGATGCACCAGTACCCGGGTTTTACCGCTGCCTGCACCGGCCAACACCAGCATGTCACTAGGCGGCGCGGCTACCGCTTGACGTTGTTTGTCGTTCAGGGAGTCGAGTAAGGCTGATACATCCATCGTTTTAACGCGCAAATCTGAGATGGCGCCAGTATACCAGCCATACTGTATTTTTATACATTCATCTTGCTTGGTATTTAGTAACAAAATAAACACAATTAATGTTCTTTTTTTGAACATCCTCGGATACGCTTTACGCTTCATAACGTTGCGGAGCTTTTTACATGATCAGCTTTACCTTAAATGGAACCCAAAGGCAGTATCAGGGTGACCCCAATCAACCACTTCTCTGGTATGTAAGAGATGAGCTGAATTTAACCGGCAGCAAATTCGGCTGTGGTGTGGCCCAATGCGGGGCTTGTACCATGCATGTTAATGGTCAGCCGGTGCGCGCTTGCAGCACACCTATGGCGGCCGTGCAAAATGCCAGCATCACCACAATAGAAGGTTTGGACAGCGTTGCTGGTAAAGCCATTCAGCATGCCTGGCAACGCCTTGATGTGGTGCAATGTGGCTACTGTCAGTCTGGGCAGATCATGTCGGCCACGGCCCTACTGCAAAACAATCCCAGCCCATCTGATCAGGATATTGATCAAGCCATGCAGGGCAACCTATGCCGCTGTGCCACCTACCACCGTATTCGCCAGGCCATTCACCAGGCCGCAGACGATCTGGCCAAGGAGGTATAGTGATGAAGTCTCTCAACTCAACATCGATGGACCGCCGTCAGTTTCTTAAGGTCACCAGTTTGGCGGGCGTAGGTTTTGCCATAGGACCGATTGCTTTTGCCAATGCTGCTGGCCAGGACAAGCATGAAAGCCTGGGCAATTTTGTCCGCATCAGCAAAGACAATCTGGTCACAGTGGTCATTAAACACCTGGATAAAGGCCAAGGTGTAACGACCGGTCTCACCGCCATTGTAGCGGAAGAATTGGATGCGGATTGGCAGCAAATGCGCTGGGAATTCGCGCCGGCCGATGCAGAGCGCTACAACAACCTGTTCTTTGGCAAATTCCAGGGCACAGGCGGATCCACGTCGGTTGCCAACTCCTGGATGCAGCTTCGTCAGGCCGGTGCTGCAGCACGCGCCATGTTGGTTGATGCTGCTGCCAAAGTGTGGGGCGAGGACGCCGCGTCACTGCGCACCCAAGCTGGCAAAGTCATTAATGCCTCAGGTAAGCAGCTCAGTTATGGTGAACTCGCCGAGCTGGCTGGTACCCAGCCCATTCCTGCCGAGCCCGTGCTGAAAACCCCGGATCAGTTCCGTATTATTGGTCAGCATATTCCGCGCATCGACAGCCCGGAGAAAACCACAGGAAAGGCCATATACACTATTGATGTGCGACGGCCAGGCATGCTGCATGCCGTAGTATTGCATGCCCCTAAATTTGGCGCGGTGCTGAAAACGGTGGATGACAGTGCCGCCAAAAAAGTCCCGGGTGTAAAAGCCGTAATCCGTATTGAACGGGGCGTTGCGGTGCTGGCTACCAGCCACTGGAGTGCCCTGCAGGGTCGCAATGCCTTACAGGCCCAGTGGGACGAAAGCCAAGCGGAAACACGCAGCTCCTCAACCTTATGGGATGAATACCGAGCGCTGTTGGCTAAACCCGGCCATGTAGTGCGCGAGGACGGTGATGCAGACAAAGCGTTAGCCAACAGCAATAACAAACTATCCCTGACCTTTGAATTACCTTTTTTGGCACACGCCACCATGGAACCTCTGAATTGTGTGGTGGAGCTTGGTGACAACCAGTGCCAGATCTGGACTGGCTCACAAATGCCGACCGTAGATAAAATGGTGGCTGCTCAAATTGTCGGGCTGCCTCCTGAGCAGTTGCAAATTCATACCCAGCTGGCGGGCGGCAGTTTTGGCCGCCGTGCCAGTCCCAATGCCGACTATGTAGCCGAAGCCTGCATGATTGCCAAAGCCATCAATGGCAGTGCGCCAGTCAGTCTGCAATGGAGCCGGGAAGACGATATGCAAGCCGGTTATTATCGCCCCATGGCCTTGCATCAGTTTCACGCCGCACTGGACGACGATGGCAAGCCCACCGCCTGGCATCAGCGGGTGGTCAGTCAGTCAATAATGCGGGGCACTCCTTTTGAGGCTGTGGTGCAGGGCCCCATTGACCCGACCATAGTGGAAGGCGGTTCGACCTTACCTTATGCCATTGCCAATCTGAAAGTAGACGCCCATGAACATAAAAGTGGCATTCCCACTTTGTGGTGGCGCTCGGTAGGCCACAGCCATAATGCCTACGTGACCGAGGTCTTTATGGACGAAGTGGCAAGACTGGGAGGACAAGATCCGCTGGCCCTGCGTTTAGCCCTACTGGCCAAGCACCCTCGTCATGCTGGTGTGTTAAAACTGGCAGCCGAAAAGGCTGGATGGGGGAAAGCCTTGCCAGACAATCAGGCCATGGGCCTGGCGGTACACGAGTCCTTCAATAGTTTTGTCGCTCAGGTGGCCTTGGTGACTATGCATCAGGATGGCACCTACAAGGTCAATAAAATAGTCTGCGCTGTGGATTGTGGTATAGCCATTACCCCGGATGTGATTAAAGCACAGATGGAAGGTGGCATAGGCTACGGTCTGGGCGCAGCCATGGGCGAGGCCATCACGGTTAAAGAGGGGGCGGTGGAACAGAATAACTTCTATGACTATCTGCCCATGCGCATCCAGCATATGCCAGACATAGAAGTTCATATCCTAGCTTCCGACCAAGCCCCTACAGGGGTCGGCGAACCAGGCCTGCCTCCTGCGGCACCTGCGGTGGCTAATGCCCTGCGTAAATTTTTAAAAGGCCCGTTAACCAAACTACCTTTCGGTACTAAGTTAGATTTAGCCTGAACACTACCGGCATACCGGGGCTGAAAAATATTTTTTTCAGCCCCTCTTGTCGACCTATCAGCCGCCCGCATAGAATCTGCCGTTGGCGTTTTACGGCGACACCTTCAGTGTGTTGTCTGCCAGGTCAAACTGCCCACCTTTTTTGATTGTTACTGTCATTTTTTTGCGGAGTCTATATGCAAAGACTGCGGGATCTATCGCGTCTTGTTGAGGCTGTGTATGGCGAACTCGATCATACCTTTGGCACTTATCAACGAAACTCAGGGCTGACCTGTCGGCCAGGCTGCGGCGCTTGCTGCAATAATCCGGAGATTGATGCCACGGCCCTGGAAATGTTGCCGTTGGCCCTGGAAATATACGACCAGGGCAAAGCGGAGCAAATGCTGGACGAACTTGCGGCCTATTCCGGCTTTAACTGCTTCCATTATGTTCGCCACTCACTGGATGCAACACAGGGGCAGTGTGGGGTATATCAGCATCGCCCGGCCATTTGCCGCATGTTTGGTGCTGCCGCAGTGAGAAATAAGCAAGCCGGGATGCGCTTGTCCGTGTGCAAAACCATTAAGGAAGACAAGGAACATCCTTATCAACAAGCGCTTATCACTATGCTTAGCGAACCAGCCCCCAGTATTGCCGCAGGCAAGGACAGGGTCAGAAGCCTGGACTACGAACTGGGCAAGCGGGATCTGCCGATTAATCAGGCGCTCAAAGTGGCATTGGAAAGGGTATTGTTTGTCGCCTATTACAGCGGTTTTGAACAAAGCGAAGAAGTGGCTTAGATCAACTGCAGTAACTCGTTCAGGTCCTGCAACTGCACATGCGGCAATAACAAGGCAGGTTCTTGTGTAAGCCGCATGGTGCGGTTAGCCGCATACCAGGCAGATTGGTATCCGGCTTGCAACGCGCCAAGCACATCATTGTATAGGTTATCACCTATATGCAGGATATCTTGGGGCACTAAACCAAGCCGTCTTGCCGCCAGTTCAAACATTGCACCCTGGGGTTTCATAGGTTGTGTGAGGCTGGCGTGCAAGCTGAATTGGAAATAGTTGGCGATGCCTATCTTATTTAAATCCACATTGCCGTTGGTAATCGCCACCAAGGGTAATTTGGTCGCTAAGGCGGCGAGTAAAGAACATATATTCTTATCTACTTTAAACTGGCTACGCTTGTTATAAAAATCGTCAAAGGTGGCGACTATGACCTGTTCAAGTTCGCTACCAGTATAGCCACATTGCATCAGCCCGCGACGCAGCTCCACCCGCCTCAGTTCTCCCATATCGTTATGCAACTCGGGCTGCTCTGCCAGAGCCTGCCATTTAATAGTTCGCCAAAAGGCCAGATCAGTTGCCCGCGTAGCTGCATAATGCAGATGCAAAAAGTCCAGCATGCCTTGTTCAGCTTTTTGCAATATAGGTCTGTTGTCGTAGAGGGTGTCATCCAGATCAAAGGTCAATGCCAGTGGACGCTGAAAGGAACGGTAAAAGATCATTTGTTCTTCTTTGCTCTTGGATGGGCTCCGTCATATACCTGAGCCAGATGCTGAAAGTCGAGATGCGTATAAACCTGGGTAGTAGACAAATTGGCATGACCCAATAGCTCCTGTACACCGCGCAGGTCGCCGCTGGACTCAAGCAGATGGGTCGCAAAGGAGTGACGCAGTTTATGCGGGTGAACAGGCTGTGCCATACCCTGGCGCTGCGCCCATAACCGCATTCGTTTGGCAATTTGCCGTGACGTAATACGCTGACGTTGCATGCTGACAAACAGCGCCGTTTCATCAGGCGGTGCCAACTGGCCACGAACTTTCAGCCAAGCATCCAGACTTTGTTTGGCTTGCCTTCCAATTGGCAACTGGCGTTGCTTACTGCCCTTACCCAACACCCGCAGCTCGCGTTCACGGACGTCCAACAGATTCAAACCTGTGAGTTCGGCCAGACGCAACCCGCAGCCATAGGTCAGCTCTAACATGGCTTTATCACGAATCGCCAGAAGGTCATCACCTGGTTCAAAGTCGAGAAAACTGGCCATTTCGTCCACATGCAGCTGCTTAGGCAACGGCTTGCCACGTTTTGGCGCCTGAACGCCACTGGCAGGATTAAGTGTCAGCACCCGCATATGCACGAGATACTGACAGAAGGTGCGCAAGGCCGACAAACGCAAGGCAATAGAACTGGCGCTCAGACGCTGTACACGGGCTTTGTTTAATACGTTGCGGATATGCTCGGTTTGCAGCTGTGACCAGTCATCAATAGGCAGGATTTCTGCCACCTGCTGCAGCTGGCGACTGTAATTTTCCAGGGTTTTTGGGGACAGATTTCGCTCATAGCGCAAATGGGCCAGAAAAGTATCCAGCCGCTGTTCAAGGGCTGGCTTGAGCATGGGTTAATACTCCGCCAGCTGCGGAACAACCAGGGTTAAAAACTTCTGCAACTGCGTGATCAACAAGGTATCCATGCCGGGGTGAAAGTGGTGTCCTTCATTACTGCCAATAGCTAGCAGGCCCATCTCGCCACGTTCACCAATCAGCATCATGGCGACCGATTCAATGCGCTTTTCGCCGAACAACAGCGTCTGCTCCTGCTGACTTAGCCGTCCCAGATAGTAAATGCCGTGATTAAAACGCTTATCCAGCAACAGACGCTTGCTGGTTTCCGGTAGGTCGTCGTCAAAACCAAAAAGTTTCAAAGACAAGGCATGCAGTTCAAGCTGATGCAACAACACTTGTTCCAGGGTGGAACGTACCTCAAACAGGCTCTTACAGCTAAACAAACGCAGATTCAGGTCAGCATAAATCCGGTAGATCCGCTCATTTTGCTTAGCGACAGACATCAGTTCATTAATTTGATGTTGCAGTTGGCGAACCTTCAAGCGCAGCTGCTCTGATTGACGCTCAATCAGAGAAACGGCGCCCTTTTGCTGATGAGGGATGCGCAAGGTATCCAGCACTGTCGGATAAAACAGGAAGAAGTCGGGGTTTGCTAACAAATAATCTCTGACCTGTTCGGAGGTCAGATTCTCGTTGTCGCTTAGCAACGCATCCGCACGTTTTTCCTGTCTCGACATATCACTCATAAACTGATGGTTCCATCAAACACATGGTCGGCCGGCCCGGTCATTTTGACTACCTTGTCCCGTCCTTGCCAACGGATATTCAAGGTACCGCCGGGTAAATCTACCCGCACTTCGCTTTCCAATTTCCCCCACAACTGACCGATCACCACAGCCGCACATGCACCACTTCCGCAGGCCAAGGTTTCGCCGCTACCGCGTTCGTATACGCGTAATTTAATGTGATTGGGTGAAAGAATTTGCATGAAGCCAATATTGGCTCCTTCAGGAAATCTTTCATGTTGTACCAGCAAAGGGCCTAAGGTTTCAACTGGTGCCGTGTCAATATCAGGCACTTCCATCACACAATGAGGATTACCCATGGAAACGGCCCCGCAGAACACCGTGTGATCTTCGGCACGAATAATGTAGGTGGCTTCTTCTTTATTGGCTTTCAAAGGAACTTGGGCAGGCTCAAATTGCGGTTTGCCCATATTCACCGTCACCTGGCCGTCTTTTTCCAGGTAAAGCACCATACGACCGGCACGAGTGCCCACCACAATTTTATTGCGATTGGTCAGGCCCTTTAACTTCACAAAACGCGCGAAGCAACGTGCGCCGTTACCGCACTGCGACACTTCGGAACCATCCGCATTAAAAATGCGATAATGGAAATCCTGATCCGGGTCATAAGGCGGCTCAACCATCAACAGTTGGTCAAAGCCGATACCGAAATTTCGATCCGCCAGTTGTTGAATCCTGTCCTTGGTAAAATACACGTTCTGGGTCACGTTATCGATGACCATAAAGTCATTACCCAGACCATGCATTTTTGAAAAGTGAATCTGCATCGGCACCACAGCTTTGTCCAATTGCCTTGTATTACGGAAGTTTATACTCGCCTTTATAGAGGTCTGCGAGCTTTTCTCGCTCTCGGATTAGGTGCATTTGCTCACCATCCACCAAAACCTCTGCCGGACGGCAGCGACTGTTGTAGTTGGACGCCATGGCGAATCCATACGCACCGGCGCTACGCACGGCAATCAGGTCACCTTCAACAAGCCCTAACTCTCTGTCCTTGCCAAGAAAATCGCCGGTCTCACAGACCGGGCCAACAACATCATACAGGGCTTTAGTGCGATCTTGTGATCTGTCCACCTCGACGATGTCCATCCAGGCGGAATATAGCGCAGGTCTGAGCAGGTCATTCATGGCGGCATCAACCAGGGCAAAGTTCTTCTGTGCACCCGTTTTAAGGAACTCTACCTTACTCACCAGGATACCGGCATTGGCCATGATGGCGCGGCCAGGTTCAAAGATAAGCGGTAAGTTGGGCCTGTCTTGCATACGACTCACAATAGCCTGAACATAAGCGTCCGGATTCGGCGGTGTTTCATCCTTGTAGGTCACACCTAAACCACCACCTACATCCAGGTGTTCAATTTCAATACCGATGGACGACAGTTCATCCACCAGTTCCAAAAGCCGGTCCAGCGCATCCACAAAGGGGGCGATTTCGGTCAACTGAGAACCTATATGGCAATCCATCCCGACAATTTTAATATTGTCCATGGCCGCCGCTTCACGATACACCGCCACCGCTTGCTCACGCTCAATACCAAACTTATTGGCTTTTAAGCCTGTAGAGATATAGGGATGAGTTTTCGCATCCACATCAGGATTAACCCGCAGTGAAATAGGTGCCTTTTTACCCAACTCTCCGGCTACCTTATTAATACGTGACAGCTCGGAAGGTGACTCAATATTAAAGCACTTAATGCCTTGATTCAGGGCGTAAGCAATTTCCTGCTCGGTTTTACTCACCCCGGAAAACACCACTTTACCTGGGTCCCCCCCGGCTTCCAGTACACGTGTCAATTCACCACCAGAAACGATGTCAAAGCCCGAGCCTAACCGAGCCAATAAATTCAGTATGCCAATGTTGGAATTCGCCTTTACCGCATAGCAGATAAGGTGCGGATGATTACCTACCGCTGCATCAAAGGCATGCCAATGGCGTTCAATGGTGGCGCGGGAGTAAACGTAACAAGGTGTACCGTACTGGGCGACAATATCAGCAACGGCAACATTCTCAGCATGCAGACGCTGGTTCTGATAGGAAAAGAAATCCATCTATTTTTGCTCTTGTGGTTTGCTGCTTGATTGGGAGCTGCTTTGGGCCTCGGGATCTTTGTTATCCTGAGCCTGGTCGGGCAGATACAGCGCGCCGTTTTTTCCGCAAGCGGTCAGCAACAGCACCAGAAATCCCACCACATATTTCAGCTTCTTCACAGACAGTCTCATAACTATTCATAGGGCCTGCTATGATGGCATTGCCGGTAAAAAAAGCAAAGGCTACCGTAACAGATTCACGGCAAGCTGTCGGTATCCTGATTTCTGCTGCAATTTTCTCTGTCTGTGCATAAAAATTCTGGGGTTCTGTCATAAAGCCCATTTATAATAAGCGCCGTTAGACTACAGAGATTTTCTTCCGCTGCGGGCAAGCCCAGGGCTGCAAGCGCCAGAAATACGCATAAGTGGTACGGAATCAGTTCAGCATCTGACACCTTGCGCCTTAATTAATCAGGCGCACTCGCATGGAGCCTTGAAAGGTTTCACCCTGTTTTTCTTATCGACCAAAGGGAGACAATACCTTGGCAGATTGGACTATTGACGATGCAGAGCGTCTCTATCGCGTAAAGCGTTGGGGCGGCGGGTATTTTGAAATTGGCGAAAACGGCAACCTGCATATTACGCCGGTTCCGGGTAACCCCCAGGTTCGCATAGATTTCAAAAGCGTTATTGAAGAAATGAAGCAAGAGGGAATTCAATTCCCTGTCGTGGTGCGCTTCCACGACATTCTTCGCTCTCAGGTTGCGGAGTTAAACCAAACCTTCCGCAGCCAGATTGAAGAAGCCGAATACCAAGGCAAGTACATGGGCGTGTATCCGGTTAAAGTTAACCAGATGCGTGAAGTGGTTGAAGAGATCGTCGATGCCGGCGCACCATTTGACTATGGCCTGGAAGCAGGCTCTAAAGCCGAGCTGTTGACCGTACTGGCCTTCAACACCAATGAAGCGGCCCTGACCATTCTGAATGGTTACAAAGACGAAGAATTTATGCGCCTGGCGCTGCTCGGACGGAAATTGGGTCGTAAGATCATTGTCGTGGTTGAAAAATACTCAGAGCTGCTGTCTTTGGTACGCATTGCCAAAGAACTGGAGATCGATCCTATTATCGGTCTGCGCTCCAAAATGACAGTGAAAGGTCGCGGTAAGTGGGAAAGCTCGGGCGGTGATCGCGCCAAGTTCGGCCTGACCATAGCTGAAATTATTAATGCTGCCCGTTATCTTGAGCAGCAGGGTTTGGCGCATACGCTTAAGCTACTGCATTTCCATATCGGCTCCCAATTAGTGGATATCCGCTCGGTAAAAGATGCCGTGGCAGAAGGCGGCCGGATTTATGCAGAGCTACGCAAAATGGGTGTAGACCTGGAGTTTGTTGACGTGGGTGGTGGCCTGGGTATCGATTATGACGGTACACAGTCTACCAGCGACTCTTCGCGTAACTACAGCATGCAAGAATATGTTGCCGACGTAGTGTACGGCATGAAAGAAGTCTGCGATTTGGAAGGGGTACCACACCCTAACCTGGTCAGCGAAAGTGGCCGCGCTATTACCGCGCACCATAGCTGCGTAGTGGCCCAGATTGTAGGCGAGATAAAAAACAGTACCGTGCAGTTTGATACCTCAGAAGAGGAAGATGAGCACGTATTTGTGCGCAATATGCGCGATCTGGTGAACTCACTGGAAGAAGATGGCGACAATCTGCAGGAAATCTTCAACGATGCCTCGCAATGGAAAGAGCAAGCCATTGATGCCTTCAAGCTGCGGGTGATTTCGCTGTCTGAACTGGCCAAGATCGAGACCTTCTACTGGCAGTTGATGACCTATCTGCACAGAAAGATCAAGGAAGTGGAGTTTGTACCGGAAGAGCTGCAAGAGCTGAAGTACGATTTATCGTCCCAGTATCTGTGTAACTTCTCGGTATTCCAGTCAGCTGCCGATACCTGGGCCATTGACCAGGTGCTTCCGGTTGTGCCGTTGACCCGCATGAATGAGAAACCCACGGTCAACTGTTCACTGGTGGATATTACCTGTGACAGCGATGGTAAAATTGACCAGTTTGTCGGTGAAAACGGCGTTGCCGATGTATTGCCTATCCATCCGCTTAAGCCGGGTGAAGATTACTTTATTGGTTTGTTCCTGACCGGAGCTTACCAGGACGTTATGGGTGATATGCACAACCTGTTTGGCCGCTTGAATGAAGTACATATCTTCAGTGATGATGACGATCCGGAAGACTTCTACATCGAAGAAGTCGTGACCGGTTCATCGGTCAGCAATGTGCTGTCGATTATGCAATACAATCCTTCGGCCATGGCCCAGGATGTAAAACGCATCATCGACAAACATGTCGCCGCCGGCAACATTAAGCCCCGCGAAGGGGTGAAATGGACAGACTTCTATGAAGACTGTCTGCATGGCTACACTTACCTGAAAACCAGTAAGTAACGTCCTCTCAGGGCGCGGCCTGCGCCCTGATTTTCATCTGCTCAAAGAAATCTGCCCAGAAATTCACGGTGATTTCATTCATCAAATTGGACTCGGCATTCATTAAAAACACCATGGCGGTTTTATATTTGGGTGAAAAACCGATATCGGCCCGGTAACCTTTTACCCAGCCACCATGATGCACCAACAGCTCACCATCAAACTCGTAAACTCGCCACCCCAAACCATAATGGGCTTCTTTTAAATGCTCTCGCCAATGTCGGCGATGCAATTCCTTACTGGTGCGTACTTTGGGTGTCACCAGTTGATCTATGGCATGACTGGATAACAAATGTGGGTATTGGCCCAGCATCAGTTTTGCCCATTGGCCCATATCGCGAATGCTGGCATTTACCCCCGCGGCAGGCGCAAAACGGTAATAGTCTTCGCTGACATTAACCTTATGCCAGCGATTTTTAGCCAGCAGTACATGGGGTTTGGCCCAGTTGTCATCGCGCATCAGTGCCTGGCGCCCAACACCTGAGCGGGACATACCAAGGGGCATCAACAGATTGTCTTGTAGAAGCTGAGCATAATTTTGTTGCAGACTGTTGTTCAGCCCTTCTTCAACCACAGCGAACAAGGCATTCTGGTAGGTGTAGCAATTACCCGGTGCACAGATGGGTTTAAGCCCGGCTAATTCATTTAGCACCCGTTTAACCGGATAATCCGCTTCAATGAGGTTGTCGTAAGCGTTCGGCATATAGCCGCTGGACTGGCTGAGAATATGCCCTAAGGTCATTTTATTGGCCAATTCGGGCTTAAATGGATAATCCGGCGCCAGTCTGGATACGGGTTGATCCCAGCTTAGCTTGCCTTGTTCCACCAACTTGGCTGCTAATACTGAGGTAAAGGTTTTAGAAACTGAGGCCAGTCTGAAAACGGTGTCTTGATCAACTTTCTGCTTACCATTCTTCTCGGTTTTACCCTGAACAAAGATCTGGTCCGGCTGTCCGGTTGAAACCACCAGAAAGGCATACCCAGGAATGGCTTTATGCCGCGCAGCGGTTTTCACTTCATCCGCGAAGGCACCCAGCTAATTGTCCTGAGCGTTAATGGTCAGGCTGGTCGTGCACAATAACACCAGCCACAAAAGATGCTTCATTCTGCTTATTCTGTCTCGATCGCAAACCAGGCTAACCTGGTTGTTACAACTATCCGATGATTCTGTCGGCCATTCTATCATCTGAATAACAATTTTGGCTTGAGTTCCGTTTTCATCGCATCTTTTCTCACAGACTCGTTACAATTGCGCCAAGCCAATCAGGATACCGACCATGAACCCACTGCAATATCAACAAGCCAGACTGTCTCGCGACAGACGCTTTGATGGACGTTTTTTTGTTGCAGTTAAGACCACCGGCATTTTTTGCCGGCCCATTTGTCCGGCCGTGGCCCCAAAAGAACAAAATGTTGAGTATTACCCACTCGCCGAACAGGCTATGCAAGCGGGTTACCGGCCCTGTCTGCGCTGCCGACCAGATAGCTCACCCCAGTCCTGGGCCTGGAAAGGCGTAGATACCAGTGTAGAAAGAGCCCTGCGCTTACTCAGTGAACACCCTGAGTTAAGCCTCGGACAGATAGCCGACAAGTTAGGGATGACAGATCGCTATCTACGCAAATTGTTCCAGGAGCGTGTAGGTATGGCACCCAAGCGCTATCAGTTATTTAAGCAACTACTGCAAGCCAAACAACTGCTGCATCAAACCAATCTTAATGTAGAGCAGGTCGCTTTAGCCTGTGGCTTTCAGTCTGCTCGTCGATTGCAGGATAATTTTCGCCAGCATCTGCAGTTAAGCCCAGGTGAAATCCGTAACCACGCTGTACCAGGACAACAAATGCAAGTGCAACTCAGTTTTCGCCCTCCTTACCACTGGCCGATGTTACGCAATTTTTTGGCACTTAGAGCCATTACCAATATGGAGTGGGTAACAGACAACAGCTATGCCCGGGTGTTTAGCTACGCAGGCGCCAAGGGTTACTTTTGCGCCGAATATCAGGCAGACAAGCACTGCTTTAATGTCAGCCTGGAGCTGGATGATCTCAGTCAGTTTACCGGCGTAATAGCCCATATACGCCGTGTTTTGGATGTGGATGCCGATTCTGGCTTGATTGGCGAACGCTTGCGCCAGGCTGGCATATCTGCGGAGCAGCAAGTGCAAGGTTTACGCTTACCCGGCGTTTGGTCTCCCTTTGAAGCAGGCTGCCGCGCCATACTTGGTCAACAGGTATCGGTAAAGGCCGCCATCGGCCAGGTTAGCCTGTTGGTAACCCAACTAGGTGAACAGGGCGAAAAAGGCAGGTACTTTCCAGGCCCTGAGGTCATTGCTCATGCCGACTTGTCATTTTTAAAAATGCCGGCCAGCAGACGCGATACTTTGCGCCGCTTTGCCGAGTACTGGGCTGCCTTTGGTGAGCCAACAGAGCCCGATGATCTGCTGGCACTCAAAGGTATTGGCCCTTGGACGGTTAACTATATGAAGCTCAGGGGGTACTCTAACCCGGATGTCTGGCTGGATACGGATCTGGTGATCAAAAAGCAACTGCAACAGCAGCCGGTGGATGCTGATTGTGTTACCCCGTGGCGCAGTTATCTGACTTTTCAACTCTGGAGCCAGGCGTGAACAACCACTATTTGTATATGCCAAGCCCCATTGGGTTGATTGAATTGTGCGCCAATCCTGAGGGCATTCAGGCAATCACCTTTGTGGATACACAAACCCAAGCTGAAACAGACACACCCATATTGAAAAAGGCTGCTGAGCAATTGGCTGAATATTTTAATGGGCACAGGCAGGACTTCGATCTGCCGTTGGCCGCAGGAGGTACAGCGTTCCAGCAACAGGTTTGGCATGCGCTAGTTAGTATCCCTTTTGGCCAAACCGGCAGTTATCTGGATATCGCCAGAAAGATTGGCAATCCTGCCGCAGTCAGGGCAGTAGGTGCGGCAAATGGCAAAAATCCACTGTCTATTGTTGTGCCTTGCCATAGAATAATTGGCAGCAACGGTAATCTAACAGGTTACGCCGGAGGGCTGGAGCGCAAAGCCTGGCTGCTACAGCATGAGCAAAGCCAACAAAGGCTGGGGGACTGGTAGGGGTTCTCACTCGGTAATGCCTAGACCTTATCTTCAACCTGACTGACCACCTGGTAACCAGTGGGGAATTTGGCTTCATCCAATGTGCGGTAAGTAAGATGAGTCAAACCAGCCAAGAAATAAGCTTCATTGCAATCCTTCCATTAAAGTCCATTTTCCGCTTATGGTTCAGCTTTATGAGCGTCGCGACTGGCACAAATCTCTACCTTGGTTAGAATAGCTGCCAAACAGGATCTAAAAGGAAACAACATGGCATTTTCTGTGGTTATTCTCGCAGCGGGCAAGGGAACCCGCATGAAATCCTCGTTACCCAAGGTATTGCACCCTATCGCGGGCAAACCCATGGTTCAGCATATTATCGATACGGTAAATGGCCTGGGCGCCCAGAACATTCATCTGGTATACGGCCATGGCGGTGAACAGCTCCAGCAAGCGCTTGCCCATAACCAGCTCACCTGGTGTTTGCAAGCCGAACAATTAGGCACCGGACATGCCGTTCAACAAGCGGTTCCAGCCCTGCAAGATCAGGAAGATGTCTTGATTCTGGTTGGTGACGCGCCTTTGATCAAAACACAAACCTTGCGCCAGTTACTTGATGTAAAGCAGGATTGTGATCTGGCGTTACTGACTGTAGAACTGGATGACCCCACTGGCATGGGACGGATTATCCGTAACGGCGATCAGGTGGTCGCTATTGTTGAGCATAAAGATGCCAGCGATGAACAGCGCCAAATCCGCGAAATTAATACCGGCATGATGATCATGAAAGGTGCCGACTTGAAACGCTGGCTGGCAAACCTGAACAATGACAACGCCCAGGGCGAGTTTTATTTAACTGACGTGATAGCCATGGCTGCCGCAGAAGGTAAACAAATTCGGGCGGCGCATCCGCAAACCGCCACCGAAGTCGAAGGTATCAATAATCGCAAGCAACTGGCAGCGATAGAACGAGCCTATCAGGCAGAGCAGGCTGAGCGCTTGATGATGGACGGGGTGAGTCTGCTGGATCCTGCGCGTTTTGACCTGCGTGGCGAGCTAAGCTGCGGGCAGGATGTCAGCATTGACGTCAATGTTATCGTGCAGGGCAAGGTGCAGATTGGCAATAACGTACAGATAGGCGCGAACTGCATACTGATCGATTGTGAAATTGGTGACAACTCAGTAATCGAGGCCAACAGTATCGTGGAGCAGGCCAAGGTTGGGGTAAATTGTCAGGTAGGCCCCTATGCCAGATTACGCCCTGGTGCGGTGCTGCATGAGAAAGCCAAAGTCGGCAACTTTGTTGAGATGAAAAAATCCACCTTAGGTAAAGGCTCAAAAGCCAACCATTTGACTTACCTGGGTGACAGCGAGGTGGGCGAAGGTGTCAACATTGGCGCTGGCACTATTACCTGTAACTATGACGGCGTGAATAAATTCAAGACCGTCATTAAAGACGGTGCCTTTATCGGTTCCAACAGTGCACTGGTTGCTCCTGCAGTGATCGGTGTTAACGCCACCGTAGGGGCGGGCTCCATCATCACCCAAGAAGTACCAGACGAACAGTTGGCCGTTGCGCGCGCCAAACAACGTAATATCAGTGGCTGGAAACGACCGGTTAAAAAATAAGCCCGAATTAGAACCTACCACTTTTAAGCCCGGCGTAAAGCCGGGCTTTTTATTGCCCGTCACCTAAGGCTGTTCGCCAAATCGCAGCCGGTTTTACAGCACACCGATGGGAAAACCCTTCGTCACAACATTTTTTACTTGCATAGAACAAATAATCACCTATCATAAGTTTCGTTGTGAAACTTTTAATTTCGATTTGATGTATAAACGAAACACTCAGCTACGTCGCCGCGCCATTGTAGACCGCCTGATGTCACAGGGGGAAGTAACAGTAGATGCACTGACAAAAGCATTTAGCACCTCTGAAGTGACTATCCGTAAAGATCTTACTGAGCTTGAGCGGAATGGTCTGCTGGTACGCAAATATGGCGGAGCCATGTTGTTGCCTCAAAATACTCACGAATTGGAAGAAGAACTTTCGGTTCGAAAGATATCCATAGCCAAAGCAGCCAGCCAGCTCATTCGTGATCATAACCGCATCATTATCGATAGCGGCAGTACCACTTCTGCATTGATTCCAGAGCTGAACAATAAGCGTGGCCTGGTGGTGATGACCAACGCGCTGCATGTAGCCACTAGCCTACTGGAGCTGGAGAACGAACCCACAGTATTGATGACCGGCGGTACTTGGGATACCCAATCCCATTCCTTTCAGGGTCAAATGGCTGAACAGATGCTCAGAGCCTATAACTTTGATCAGGCATTTTTGGGCGCCGCCGGACTGGATTTGGAAAAAGGTACCACTACTTTCAATGAATTGACGCAGTTATCTAAGGTAATGGCGGAAGTGGCTCAGCAGGTCATCGTACTGGCGGAGTCAGAAAAGTTACAACGTAAAATCCCTAATCTTGAACTGCCCTGGTCGCTGATCTCTGTTTTGGTAACCGATGATCAGATACCGGCAGAGGCCAAACGACAGATAGAACATAAAGGCGTAACGGTGATTTGCGCCGCCAGCGAATAAACGGAGAAAGACTATGTGTGGAATAGTAGGAGCCATTGCCGAGCGCAACGTTGTCAGCATACTGCTGGAAGGCTTAAAGCGACTGGAATACCGCGGCTATGACTCGGCAGGTGTCGCAGTACTGGACGCCCAGGGACAGTTACAGCGTGTGCGCCGTACTGGCAAGGTTCAGGAATTGGCAGATGCACTATTAGACAATCCCATTAAGGGCAGCACAGGTATTGCCCATACCCGCTGGGCCACCCACGGAGGTGTTACCGAAGCCAATGCGCACCCACACTTTTCAACCGCTCGCGTTGCCGTTGTACACAACGGAATTATCGAGAACTATCAAAGCTTACGTGAACAATTACGTGCCGAAGGTTTCCACTTCAGTTCTGATACCGACACCGAAACCATTGCGCATCAGGTAGAACTGGAACTTAAAAGCACCGACAACCTGCTGACAGCAGTACAGCGCGCAGTGAAGAAATTTCACGGCGCCTACGGTACTGTGGTTATCGACCAGCAAAACCCAGATAGCATGGTGGTGGCCCGTTCAGGTAGCCCCTTGGTCATAGGTCTGGGTATTGATGAAAACTTTATTGCCTCTGACCAGCTTGCGCTGCTGCCGGTAACCCGCCGCTTTATCTTCCTGGAAGAAGGGGATGTGGCTCGTATCAGCCGTACCGAAGTGCATATTTTTGATAAAGACGGCAAAGAAGTGCTGCGCCCCGTGCATGACTCAGAAATTGAACATGACGCCGGTGACAAAGGTGGCTACCGTCACTATATGCTTAAGGAAATCCATGAGCAGCCCACCGTGGTGCGCAACACACTTCAGGATCGTCTGACCCAAAGCGGCGTTGACCCACGAATCTTTGGTGCCTTGGCTCCGGATCTATTGGCAAAAGTTAAACACGTACAAATTATTGCCTGCGGCACCAGCTATCACTCGGGTATGACGGCCCGTTACTGGCTGGAGCAGTACGCCAACGTATCCTGTAACGTCGAGATTGCCTCTGAATTCCGCTATCGCAATTCTTTTGTGCATCCCAATAGCCTGCTGGTGACCATTTCCCAATCAGGTGAAACAGCGGATACCCTGGCTGCACTGCGTCTTGGTAAAGAACTCGGTTATATGGCCAGTCTGACCATCTGTAACGTGCCTGGCTCATCACTCGTACGTGAATCTGATCTGGCTTTTATGACACTGGCCGGCGCGGAAATTGGTGTAGCTTCCACCAAGGCTTTTACCACACAATTAACCGGTCTGCTGATGCTGACTCTGGCACTGGGCCAGTTTAACGGCATGGCTGAGAACGATCAGCACAAGATCGTCAGCGCTCTGCATAGCTTGCCTGCCAAGTTGGAAGAAACCCTGGCATTGACCGGCAATATCGAAAAACTGGCAGAAGAGTTTGCCGACAAAAATCACAGCCTGTTCCTGGGTCGTGGCGATCAATACCCCATTGCGATGGAAGGTGCCCTTAAATTAAAAGAGATTTCCTATATCCACGCAGAAGCCTATGCGTCAGGTGAGTTAAAGCATGGCCCGCTGGCCCTAATCGATGATGAAATGCCGGTCATAGTAGTGGCACCCAATAACGAACTGCTGGAAAAGCTCAAATCTAATGTGGAAGAAGTACGTGCCCGCGGCGGCATCATGTATGTATTTGCAGATAAAGATGCGCGCTTTGAGAGCGATGCCACCATGCGGGTAATCAACCTGCCCCATGTGGATAGCGTGATCGCACCTATTGTGTACACCATACCGCTACAGCTGCTGAGCTACTATGTGGCCATTATCAAGGGCACAGATGTAGATCAGCCGCGTAACTTGGCCAAATCGGTCACGGTGGAATAAGTTTCCAACCAAGAGTATTGGGGCCTGTGGGAGAGTAATAAAGTTTAATACTATGTATTAAAGTATCATACTTAGAAATAAAGATTCATTCTGGCAGGATTTGCTCCTGCCATTTATCCGCATAAGTATGATGTTTAGCCAATACTAGAAACAGGTTGACCTTCTCCCCAGATTTAACATCCATGATGTATTTTGAAGAAATGGTCAAATACAATTAGTTAGCACGTAGCACGTAGCACGTAGCACGTAGCACGTAGCACGTAGCACGTAGCACGTAGTGTTCACCGACAGGCTAACATGTCGCAACTGAACCATCAAAAAGCCTTTGGGCATTCAGATAAAAAAACTGGTTTTTTGCTTGTTGCCCTATATCATCACTACCAAACATATTTTCATTGATCATCTCGTTAAAGTAGTGATTAGCCCTGTCTAAGTAAGGTTTCCAGCTTGGCTGACTTGTTAGCATAAACCAATCAGAGCCGTACAATATACGTTCATAAAGCGTTTCATCGCCTATCATTTTTAGCTCTCGGAACAAACGTTTGGTCAATGCCTTACTGTCTTGAGTAAACCAAAATCCAAGATCACCATACCTATTGCCTACCCGCATCAATTCAAGAAATTCACTTGTCCAATTAGCATCCTTCGACGATTTAAATTCGCCTAAATGCCCAAAATTCACTTTAAGGTCGTGAAGCCCGTTAATATCAAACACCTTCTTCCAATAACTCGGCCCTCCAAACGCTGCCGCATTCTTTGGGAAGCCTTTACTTTTGTCACTATGCGCCATCACGACCGCGTTGTATTGTTTACAAAGTGTGTAAATTTCTACTAGGGCTTCTTGCACTGATTTCTCGTTCGGATATGCATTGACGTCGCACAAGCGAATATACTTCTCGAAGTTTGGATATAATTCGCCGTTAGGGGAAAACCCATGGGTAGGATAAATTTTGACACCTCTATAGAAGCCTTTCTTCAAAGTATCTTCAATGAAGTCTAAGTACGTCTTGCCCCTAACTATCAGCTTCATCGGGTTGACGCCCAATAGCGGTATGGTGTAGCCCTCTGTAATGCGATGTAATGCTTCATGCAGTATTACTTGAGACGCTATAGTAGAACTATATTCCTCCTCGCAACCACTTAACCAGTAGTCAAAATCTACCGTGACATCGGTTACATTCACTATCGAAGGTCCTGCGTCAGCGGCGGAAAAAACACTCTGGTATTCAGCTAAATTTGAAGAGCGCTTAGAGAGCATTCGCAGCACGAACGCCGCCAGTACGTCAATGCTTAAAAAATTCAGTTTATCAACTGCTAGTTTAGTCGACTTGGTACCTTTAGATTCAGCAGACTCACCCGCAATGGCATTAAATAAAAAGGCGCGGTCAAGCTTTACGCGCTCAAGGCTATTAAGCTCAATAGGGGTTAACGTTTCTTTCAAAATTGCGTTTCTGTTTGCTTCGTACTCTAGAATAGCCTGTTGAAGCTCTGCTCTTTCTTCCTCGGTCAACACTTCATAAAACGCTTCTGAGGCTTCTTGGTAGCCATGCTCATAATACGAAAATATACGCCGTTCTCGTAAGCCTGCGAGTTTGTCTTTATTAGATTCCAGATACGTTAACTCTTTTGACGCAGTAAGCGATAACGATGTCGCCAGTCTCTGTACAGCCCTTCCCGCTAACTTCATGAATACGCGAATTAAACTAATGTTGTAATAGTTAACTAAATCGCCAGCTACAGGGCCAGTTAGGTATTGCCCAGCAAGTAAGTCAGTACCATTAAAAAAATGAGCGTGTGCATCAACAACAGGATTCATGGTTTCGTTACAAGTTATAGGTTCAACGCGCGTCCTACTTCTGGATAGAAAATCGAATACTGCGCACCCCTGTATGACACTTGATGCACCAAGCAACACGCCCCCTTTAATGACAAGTCTTCTATTGTTATTCATTTGATGCTTCCTTCATCTCCGACAATGTCTATTGGGCTTGAGTTGAACCGAATACCGAGCCGGGGCCAGAGTCCTGTTTCAGACTTGATGTACCTAAAACATTTTCTATCAACGCCTCAACATCGGCCGTAGTTCCATCGTTTTGATACAACCACAGAAGCTGGGCCACAGCAGTAACCGGATCCAATGTCTCGCTCTCTTTAGAACAGGAAAACGAAGGCCATTTATCAGACAGGCCATGTTGATCAGTGTCTTGACTTGAGTAACTGTAGAATCCGTCTACGGCATTACACAGGACTCGAGGCTCTGCAACGTTAACACCGCGGTTGGTATGACTAGCCGAATACGAGTCTTGAATCATATGGATAATTGAACCAAGAGCTGCATTACTAACTTCTTCTGGGTCGCTTACTATGTCACAAATACTTGAATAAACTTTTCCATCGCAATGAAACGAAAACAACGTACTCAAATACCACGCGTCCCAATGATCTCTGGGCGAAGACCAGTCAGACAAAAATGAACCTAAGTGAGTCCATACCGTCCACGTTCGCGGATGTGTAAGTTTGTACTGCCAAGAAACGTCCCGTTTGTCGCACCAACCTCTGTTTCTTAGCGATTGCACTTGCACTGCGTCAATTAGTGAAGGATATGTGTTTTTTGCGACATCGCTTTCCCAGAAATCACAATACTTTAAGTTCTGATCAATGTTTTTCTTTGAGAAGTCAAATGCAAACTTAGCCCAGTCAATCATCTTTTGCTTAGTAACTCTGTATTTCTGGCCGTTTTGCTGCTCCATTGCATGAAGGAATTGCAAGCTACCATAATGACTTGCACACAACACACCGTCAGCAGCTAATATTATCCCTTCCCCCTCCTCCCGATCTTTCTCCATCCTTTTGGAACAGATACGTTTTACCGTAATGGCAAACTTTGCCGCTGTTGAAGAAGATTGATAAATTTGTCTGGTTGGATCGTCCGGCCACCGAACACTGGTAACGAGAGGTAGAAGTGAAGACAGTTTATTGGGGGGCTCTGAACCGTTTTTAGTGAAAATATCGAAAGGTTTGGTATGTAATAATTGAAAATCACAGTGGTCCGGTTTTTGACGAAGTGAGGGATCACCGAGGTTGTAATCTGATAAGCATTGAATGGCTAGCGCAGTAAGCAGTTCGTGATTTTTCTCCCATTCCAGCCCAAGCGCATTTAGTTGGTCTACTGAAAAGTCAGGCGATTCGTTGATGGTAATCGCTTTTTTACCAATCTCGTACGACATAGCTGAAGAGGCGAACAAAAGCCAGGTCGCAAACAAAACGCAACGTTTACTCATATCGCCATCCTTGGTGTTCATATATTAGTCAATTGAGAATGAAATTAGCACCCGCAGCGTTTAAGTGCAAAAAAACATTAACATTTCAGCACAACGTTAACTAAGAAATGGCGTACTTCCTCTCTTTCAAGGCAACAAGTGGGAGATTAATAAAGATTCATACTCAAAGGATTGGCTAAGTTAATGATATATCTAGATATAGGTTTTGGGTACCATAGAGGTACTACGTACCAAAACTAAACATAGTTTCCCACTGAGTAATTAAGTTTAATATTTTTTAGAATCTTCAAGTATAAAACAAGTCCATGTGAGGTTCCGAGAACCCGCAACATCTGACAGATAGGTGGATTAGTGAACCAACTAGAATGCTATGCGGATGAAAGATTAATCAATGGTTGCATCTATTGTGGAGCTCGAGCTGATACGAGGGACCATGTTCCTTCACGAATACTTTTAGAGTCACCTTATCCAGAAAACTTACCGACTGTCGCAGCTTGTAAAGCTTGTAACCAAGGATTCTCAAAAGATGAACAGTATTTGGTTTGCTTAGTAGAGTCAGTAATAGTCGGTTCGACTGAGCCGGAAAAAATCAAAAGACCCTCAGTTGCGAGGGCTATGGAAAGGTCTGAGGCACTGCGCACCCGAATCGAATCTCAAAAGTATTTCGCTAATGAGAGGATCATTTTTAATCCGGAAGAGGAGCGAGTTAGAAAAGTCATGCTGAAACTAGCTCGTGGTCATTCAGCTTTTGAACTGAGCCAGCCATGTCGAGACGAGCCGGATTATTTTTGGTGTGGACCATTGGAAATGCTAACCATAGAACAGCAACAGGATTTCATGGCTGCGCATGTGCAACAGCTGTATGGCGAGATTGGCTCACGTAATATGCAACGTATGATTCCTGCTGAAGTAACATTTAAATCTGAGTCTGGCTTCTTAGAAAAGAGAAAGGTATTAGTCAATGACTGGATTGGAGTTCAGGAAGAGCGTTACAGCTACCTTGCAATTGATGATCTCTCTGGCGTTACGGTCCGGATTTTAGTATCGAATTACTTGGCCTGTGAGGTGGTTTGGGAAATATATGCCTAACGAATTCACCTTCGGTAGGCGCTCATTAGCTGCCGGTTACGCAACCTTAATTGATAAGAAATACTTAAATGAATTGCTCTCAATCTAATTTGATAATATGCGTTGTGCCAGTCCCTATCCGTCAGGCTGACTAAAGCCAGCGTCTGTGGCAGTTCCAGAAGCTGACTTTCAGTAACGCGGTACTCTTCGGTCAACTGAAACGCCGATAACTAGTTAAAAACAGTCTTTTACTCAAGTAGCGCCGAACTAATCCTCAAACTCTTAGTTATACGTCCAGCATGGATCGGCTAAAGGGGGACGGTCTCACCTAATTTATGCACCGAAATGATTAACTCGCCATCTTTGTAGATCGGTTTAAATGTGAACCCAAGGTGGAATAAACAACCTATTAACTTGTCGATAGTGAACTTTTCGATGCGACCGTTAATTAAATCTACCAGTACGGCCTGATTTATACACATCGCTCTAGCTGCTGTTCTCAGATCCAAGCTATTAGATGCAATGATGTCGCGGATAATAATCATCAGGTCTGAGCGTGTTTGAAGCAAAAAGGCTTGAGCAGAATCTTGCGTGATGGCTTCAAAGATGTGGTCAAATTCGAGAGTCATTGTAAGTATTACTCAATACCGTGGTCCAGAGTAAGCGTTCTGCTTGAAAGCTAAGCTTGCAGTTTGGCTGATGCATCAGCTAGGCACAGCAGCAGACAAGGTGTTCTAGTCCAGCGCCTATAGCTGAGCAATGTTACAACCCTACTTGGTACTATTTGGAGAAAATGCATTCGACAGATCTTCATTAGATGCCGATAAGAGTTGCTGTGCGGCTTGGGTGGCGTCAGAATCCTTGATCTTTTCAACATACGCCTTCGTAAGGTCTGGGACCTCCGTATTGGCGTCAACTACGTTTTCAGCGCCTTGGGTCCTGAAGATATCATTGCTGATGTGATCTGGCTGGCAGCCCAATAAAACAGCGGTCGGAATAGCACGCTTAACAGCATCAACGACAGACCATTGGATACTAGTTGGGTTTTCGGCTTCACGGGAGCATTCAAACGCAAATTTACCTGATCCACGGTGAGAAACCAGCACGTCATCAAGCCCAGCATCAAATAGAGCGTTATCAACATCATCTAAGGACAACTGACGTTTTCCAGATTCAAATATCAGCGAAAACTTACAGATCATCTACAACTGTTCCTTACAGCAACTCAGTCTGTACAACAGAGTTTAACTCATTCAGCCGAAATCTACTCAGAACTGAATCGCTTCTCGATCGATATGTATTGACAAAGTATGCATTGATAAACAGCGTGGAGGGTTGAGCAGCGCAATGGGATTGAAGCCCGCGCTTCTGAGGGAGCAACCAAAGTACCCAAGATATTCCGGTTTTGAAAGGAACATTTGCAAGCAAGTAATAAAGTTGCATACCTAAACAGCCGAGCCTATTCTCGCGTTATAAACACAGGCTAGCGGTTTTTTAATGGCGGTACAAAAGAAAGGCTTTACCGAAGCCAGGTTTGCCAAATGGATGAAAGAGGGGCGCGGTAAAGGCCAGCATTCAGACTATAAGCCCTGGCTGACGGTCAGAGATTTGCCATCTCTTGGAAGGGTACACCGTGTATTTGGCCACAAGTCCAAACGTACCCACCATTTGCTGTCAGATCTTGAGCTTTCCGTGTTCCTGATGCTGGAATGGCATAACGAAATCACCCAAATACGTGAGCAATTCCCACTGGAGCGCGATACCACGCGCCAGTTAGCGGAAGCAGCAGGCATTAAACACCCTAATGTCGCTGGGGTTGATCAATATATGTCATCAGATTTTCTGGTGGATTCAGCCAATGATAATGAACCCAGATTCGTATTGCAGGCAAAATACGCTTCTGCCCTGCAAGATCCCAGAACAGTTGAGAAGCTGGAGCTAGAGCGACGATACTGGCAGGAAAAGAATCTTCCTTGGTACCTGATTACAGAGAACGATGTGCCCGCGGTAGTGACCAGAAACATAAATTGGCTCTATCAGCCTCAGCGGGAAGTGGCAGATATGGAGCTGGCATTACAGCGGATCGAATTCTATTCACATCATCTTGAAAAAAGCCCGACTAAGACAATTATTGCCATCTGCAAGGAACTGGACGCTGCCTACGATATGCCACTGGGTGAATCACTCTATGAGGTCAGACAACTGTTAGCAAAGCGCTACTTCACTTTTGACATTTTTATACCCACAACCAAACTCAAAGCCAGGGATCTACAGGCCGGAGATGTTGGCTTTATCCGAGAGGTGTATCTTGTTTCGAATCAATGAAGTGCTTAAATTCGGTGAGCAGCGTTACCGGGTATTGCAACCACTTGGCGAGTATCTGGTTTGGATCGATATTGACAATAGTTCAGCCTTTCCCGAGATAGCGTCAGTAAGTGACTTGTCAGAGGCCATCGAACAGGAAAACCTCGATCGCATTGATGACCCCCATAAGGAACTGGCTTTCGAATCACCTAAAGAGGGCACCACGGCCAGAATCAAGCGGGACAGCAATTATGAACTGATAAAACCATTGATCGACCTGCCCGACTTTTATGAACCAAAAAGCCGCGGTGCAGCCATCAAAAGCATTCTTGCCGAGAATGGCTCTACCAAACAAACCCTCTATCGGCTTGCCAGACGTTATTGGCAACGAGGCCAGACTCCAAACGCTCTGCTCCCCGACTACAAAAATTCTGGAGGTAAAGGTAAACGACGAATCGCCAAAGACAAGAAACTGGGCCGCCCACGCAAATACACTCCGGGTGTTGGCGCTAAGGTAGATGAGTTTGTTGAGCGCCTGTTTCGCATTGCCATAGACCGTTACCTGTTAAAGGACAAAGGGCACTCTTTTCCATATGCCCACCGGCGCTTCAATACCCTGTATCTCAACTATTTCCCGGATACACCAGAAGAGGAATTGCCCAGTAACTGGCAGATGATGCATTTCTATAAGCGTGAGTATCTACAGACGGAAAAACTCAAAAAGCGCATTTCAGCCAATGAATACAACAAAGATATCCGGCCTCTGCACAGCACAGCAAATACTCAGGTACTTGGGCCGGGCAGCCGGTACGAGATAGATGCCACAATTGCCGACGTGTATGTCGTTTCCGACAGTGAGCGGGGCAATATCGTTGGTCGTCCGGTGGTCTATATGGTGATCGACGTGTTCAGTCGGATGGTTGCCGGTTTCTATATCGGCTTCGAGAGTGCCTCCTATGTTGCCGCGATGCAGGCCTTGTATATGGCTGTGACGGATAAAACCAGTTACTGCAAGGAGCTCGGATTCGACATAGAGCCTGAACAATGGCCCAGTGTTGGGCTACCGGATGCAATCCTTGCAGATCGTGGCGAATTGCTGGGGCACCAAATAGAAAATCTGGAAAGTAATTTTGCTGTTCGGATAGAAAATACCCCTCCATACAGGGGTGACGCTAAGGGCATTATAGAGCGCAACTTTAAGACGGTTCAGGCCTCATTTGGATCCTTTGTGCCAGGTTACGTCACAGGAAATCGGGTTAAAAAGCGCGGCGGCAAGGATTATCGGCTGGATGCTAAACTTTCAGTCAAAGAATTTGCGCAAATTATCCTGTCCTCGGTGCTCTATCACAACCAGTACGCCGTTCTCGAGAAGTACGACAGAGACTCTGACATGCCTACTGACCTGCCGACAACTCCAGTCCATTTGTGGAATTGGGGACTGCAGCACAGAACTGGCCGTTTGCATCACGCCGAGCCGGACGCATTGCGGGTAGCCCTGTTACCCAGAAAAACGGCGAGTATTTCCGAATTGGGGGCCTGCTTGTTTGGCCTTTACTACACTTCGCCTGAATTTCTGCAACTGGGCTGGACGCATCGAGGTCGAACAGTGAAGCGGCCAGCAACGCTGGAAGCCGCCTACGACCCATTGGTTGCCGACCAAATTTACCTGTTCCCCGAGAAAGGCAGCAACAATTATTGGATCTGTAACCTGGCTGACCGCTCCCGGGAATTTAGAGGAGCGTCGTTCTGGGAGGTCTGGCAGGCCAGAGAAGAGCAAAAGAAAACAATCGGCAAGGCAAACGTGCAATCCAGAGCCAAAAAACGGCAACACGAAGAATTTGTAATCGACAAAATCAGTCATGCGACCAAAGTGGCCCCTGATACTTCCGGCATACCCAATGCACAGCGGCTCAGAGCTATCAATGAGAACAAACGCCAGGAAAAAACCAGAGAAAGAGCAGAAAAGGCACGCCGTCCGGATGCTGACAGTCATCGCCGCCCAGGCAATGTGATTCACCTGTCCGACCCCGAGCCAGATTTAGACTATCCGGATTATGTGGATGAGCTGTTTGGAGACGACGACTGATGCCTTTACCAGAAAACTACGTTGAGGCCGTATATGCCGACCCTGGTCTTGAACGTTATCGTGGCAATCCATTGATCGAGGCCTTACCGCCAATAATGGATCTGCAGGCCCTCAAGGTAAAACTCACCGGTAAAGTGGAGTTTAATCCACAGGATTGTTTCAGCAAGGGGCATCTTCGTGCTCACCAGATCAGTGCATTGCTTGATGATTTCTTTCAGCCTCTTTCCATCCACAAACAACTGGAAGAGAAAATTTCCGTCATGATCCGGGGTGGTTATGTGGGCCGCAATATCGCTGACGGTTCGCTGAACAAGAAGATGCAGGAAGGCTACCAACGGATCATGTCAGGTGTCACAAGTGATTTCAGGTTTTCACAAACCAACTCCACAGCCAAAAGCCTGTCACTGATTGGTTGTTCCGGCAGTGGTAAAAGTTCGACCATTAACCGCATATTGGCAACCTATCCGCAGGTCATCTATCACCAGGATTACAACGCCATTCAGCTACCCTACCTGAGGATCGAATGCCCCTCCGACGGCTCCCTTAAAAGCTTGTGCCTGAACTTCTTTCGTGAGGTAGATCGCACTCTGCACACGGGGTACGAGGAAAAGTATGCCCGTAAGCGTCACAGTACCGAAGTGCTACTCTCTTTAATGGGCCAGGTGGCAACACAACGGGCGGTCGGCGTACTGGTTATCGACGAAATTCAACGCCTGACACTGAAGCGCTCCATCAGTAAAGAAGCCATGCTGGAATTTTTTGTGGCGTTGGTAAATGTTATCGGTGTGCCTGTAGTAATGGTGGGAACCCCAAAAGCCAGACCCATATTCGAAATGGAATTACAGGCCGGTCGGCGCAGCGCCGGTTTTGGCTCATTGTTTTGGGAGCCGATGAAACCGGGGCCAGTCAGAATTAACCCCAAAACGGGTGAGCCAAAAAAAACAGAATGGCAGGCCTTTACCGACAAGCTCTGGCAATACCAATGGCTTACTAACCGAGATGAAATTCTGAGCGATGAAATCCGCGACTGCTGGTTTGACTTGTCACAAGGTGTGCTGGATATCGTCGTAAAGCTGTTTGTACTTGCACAGATGCGAGCTATATCCACTGGGCTTGAACGAATTACTGTTAAACTGTTGCGTACCGTTTATCAGCAAGAGCTGAAGCCGGTGCACCCCATGCTTGATGCTCTGCGCAGAGGCGACCCGGAACTTATCGTTAAATATTCGGATTTACAGTTGCCCGACATGGACAAACGCCTGCTTGAGTTAAGACAGGTGATTGATGAGCGGCAGGCCGAAAAAGAGCGCATCCCGGCCTTTGGAAGTAATGAAAAAGCATTACGTCTGTATACCATGCTGCAAGGGATGGGCTGCGAATCCGGATTACTTGAGCCGCTTATCGAAAATGCTTTCCAACAGTACCCTGAGCTTTCGTTGCCCGAGCTGAGCCGAATCATCCTGGATTGGTATTCCACTCCGCCCAAAAGCCGCAAACCTAAGGCAACAAACGTCAAATCAACCGGCTGGCATACGCTACCCTCAGACGATTTGCGGTTCAAATTCTCACAGGCAGAAAAAGGCCGTTTTTATCACGAGCTGCAATATGGCAAAGAGCTGTTCGATGTTTCTACCTGGCTGAGCTGAGATGCTGGGTTTTCCCCTGCCTTACCGCAATGAGCTGCTCTACAGCACCATAGCAAGGCATGGGGTTCACAGCGGCATAGTCTCACCCAAAGAGCTGTTGCAGGAAGTGTACGGTGATACTAGGATCATCGCGACATCCGATTTGCCCGGGCATCTGAATCGTATCGTAGCGCTTTACCCGGAAAAAATAGGCATAACAGCGAGTGATTTGCTCTACAACAACACGCTATTTCCTCTGTATGCCCCCTTTATCGGAGAAGCCCGGCGAAAGTCCCTGATCCGGGAGCTGACTACAGACGGCAAAAGCTCCGTTCATCTGATAACTGGCGCAACGGCCTCGCGCGTTAAGCAGCCGGAATATCTTCGATATTGCCCTGGATGTATTGAACAGCAACTGCACGAGTTTGGAGAATGTTACTGGCGGCGAGACTGGCAAGTGGCTGGCGTCGATAATTGCCCGGTTCATGGACGACTTATTGACTCAAACATTCCTCGCCACGATATTCACCGCCACCAGTTTACCCCAGTCAATGCAGATACATGCATACAGCCAGAACAACAGTCTGGCTCCTGGCAAAGCGTTTTAATTGCACGAAGTATAAATGAGCTTCTAAAGCTAAAGCAGATAGTGGTTCCTGAACTTGTGCAGTGGGGGTGTTGGTATAAAAAGCTCGCAGCAGACCACAATCTAAATCGCAGAAGCCAGATACACCATGAACAGGTACAGCAGAAAGTCATTGCGTTTTGGGGAGCAGACTGGCTGACCCGGCAAAAACTCATGCCAGACGGCGGCGAGTCAAGCTGGCTGCGAAATATGTTTCGCAAGCACCGAAAAGCATTCAGCTATCTTGAGCATTTAATTGTCCTGCATTCCTTTCTGGAAGCAGGGTGGAAGCTGGCCGATGTGGTTACTTTTGTTGCACGACTCCAGCCGAAAGCCAGGACCTCAACCACCGCGCTGCAGGAAATGGATCAAACTCAATTGGAGAGCTACCGCAGAAGCTGGCTGGACGCCGTAGGAAAATACGGAACCAAAATGGCTCGCCTTAGCGGATACGGAGACGTGTACGCCTGGTTGTATCGTCATGATAGAAACTGGTTAATGGAAGTAAACCTTAGCCATAAGGCTCCGAAACCGAAATATGAAGGCAAAATCGACTGGCATAAGCGAGACGTAAATACGGTCAAAAGCTTGATAGCATTGTGCAACGGAAACGAATGCAGACTGGATGATCCCCGTCGCTCAAAGAACTGGTATCTGAACCAACTGAAGCAAAGAGCGGGGATAGAGAAACACCTGAAACTACTGCCATTGTGCAGTTTGTTTTTTGATCGTTACTGTGAAAATATATTTGAATATCAGATTAGAAGAATGTCCCGGACCGCTATAAGTACAGTGCAAAGCGGTGGGCCTTTTAAACGCTGGCAGGTGCTGAGATGGTCCGGACTGAGTGAAGAACGCCTCACCGAACCAGCTCGCCGGTTTCTAAAGGAGATACTCGGGATTTGACTGGTAGTACCCGATTAAAAGGATTCAAAGACGATACCTGGATTAATGGTATCGGTGAGCTGTTTTGCAAAAAAGATGGTACCCAGTGGGGTGTTAACCTGAGCATTTATCCCAGTAAGGAAAGAGGGAAAGATGCCAGTATCCTGTCCAATGCGCCTATCCTGATCCGCAAAAGAATTATCAACCCCACCAAAGACTATTACCCCAGAGGACTTGAGAAGGCATTAACCATTGCGACAACCCGCAACTGGCAGGTTAATGTTATCGGTAATTGCCCTGCCCGTGACAGGCCTTTGCCCAAGGAAGCCGGGCAGCATTGTTTTGTGTTTCAGTTATCCGATGGCACCACTATATACCTGCCTCAGTTTGAGCTGGCCCGGGCGCTCTTTTTCCACTACGGCTATCTGGCCCGATCATCCGTAGTGCATGACTTGCTGAGCAACGAATACACTCTGGAGTACGACGAAGAGAACAACAGTGCAGTTATCACTGTGCTGGAAACCTTCTCAGGCAATTGGGAGCTGTTTAACGATTACAGTTTCCGGCGGCTTCTTGCCTGGTTGTTATTGGATAAAGAGGCTCGGCGTTCTTACAACAGCATTGGGCGTTATCAGTTGAACGACGGATACGATCAGGGGCAATATCGTCGCTGGAATTTCCGGTTCGATCCCCCTGAACTGAAAGATGCCATGTTGGATGTAAGGGGCAACTTCGACACCAACAGTCAGACTATGCTTATTTACGAAATCACCAGCATAAGAAACATCCCCGTCAATATTCCCGAGCATGTTGATTTTTTCAGCCCCAGATTCTTCACTCAGATTCCTGGTCGAGGCAGCGGATCGGGTAGTGATGCTGAAAGGCCTTCCGGCCACAACGTTGATGATGCTGAAGAAGGCAGCCGAGAGAATAAACCGGTCTTGCTCAGCGAGAATACTACCGTATTTGAGTTTAAAACGGCGGTGGAAACATCAAAAGTCAGCAAGAAAAGAAAGGCTGCGGGCCGGGACCAAAAGGACGACAACGAGCCGGGCGAAGCCTCCCGTGATGTCAGTACCGAGGAACAAGGCCCAGAAGGGAACTTACCCAGCGCCGAATGGGATAATCTTGACGACCAAACAGATGACACACACCTATATCTGAACAAGTTCGCCAGCTACTTTGAGATGCTAAAGTTGCTCGAAGAGAACCATGGCTGTAAGGTCATCATATACCCACTCAGAAAATTGCCAGCGATTGGTAAGTGCAGGATGCATATCCTGAAAACTGATAGCAACCCAAGGTGCCTGTCAGTAGCTCATGTTACAGCGCAAGGCATTGGGTACTACTTGTTGGAAGTGGATACATCAGACGCGAAAAAAGCGCTATCTACGAGAGTTATCCTCGCCAAAGCCGTCGGAGACATTGAACCTCACCTTCATGAGATCGAGAAACAGCTGCTGAAGGCATCCCTATCCTGGTCGAAGGAGCATTTGGACAAGTTGGTTGGCGCAGACAACCATCTCTGGGTACCGCATCAACAATCGTACCGAGAGGGGGCTTTGACTGCAGGAGATATAGAGAAGTGGGCGGAACGAATGCAAGTTCGCCTTTCATAGGTTGTTTACAAAGCACTCGTTGCACAGCGTTTTAATTTGACACTTGGATACATTGGAAGCTACGCTGCGCGTAGTTAACTTTATCTCTTAATTAGTAATGATAGGAATAGATTTATTTGCAGGTGCGGGAGGAATGTCCCTGGGAGCCCGTTTAGCCGGTGTTGATGTCCAAGTGGTTGTCGAAGCCGATAAGCACGCAGCGGCTACGTATGCACGCAATCATGTACCTTCGGTAGGTATGTTCGATGATGATATTCGCAACTTCCAAAAAATTGAGTTAGTGAATCAACGAAATGAACCTGTGGTGGTGTTCGGTGGACCTCCATGCCAAGGGTTTTCTACTTCTAACCAACGTACAAGAAGTTCTGATAACCAAAATAACTGGCTGTTTAAGGAATTTCTGCGTGTAGTCGAAATGTACATGCCTGATTGGGTCGTTTTTGAAAATGTTAAAGGAATATTGGAAACCGAAGGCGGAATTTTTGCGGAGCAAATGATAACGTCACTGTCTGAACTTGGATACTCATGTGAGTCCGAGGTGCTAAATGCCATCAATTTCGGAGTGCCACAAAAGCGAGATCGATTTTTCATCGTCGGCAATTTGCATGGGCAAAGGTTTAAATTCCCAGAAGGCTGTACGAATTCTACAGTGACAGTAAGAGATGCTTTAGAGGACTTGCCAGCACTAGAAAATGGCAGTTCCGAGTGCTTCAAGCATTATAAGAAAATAAGGAAACCATCACAGTACTCCCAAATGATGAGGGGGGGATTAGATGGGTGCAATAATAACCTTGTGACTAGAAATGCACCATTTATAATAGAGCGGTATAAGCACATACCTCAAGGTGGGAACTGGGAAAGTATTCCAGTTGAGTTAATGGCCAATTACAAAGACAGGAGTCGCTGTCATACGGGGATATATCGCCGGTTGTGCGAAAATAGCCCGTCAGTTGTTATAGGGAATTACAGGAAAAATATGCTAATCCATCCCCACCAAGACCGAGGCTTGTCTGTCAGGGAGGCAGCCAGACTGCAATCTTTCCCTGATTCATTTGTGTTTGAAGGAAGCATAGGTTTTCAACAGCAGCAAGTTGGAAATGCTGTTCCTCCATTACTCGCCAAGGCGATTTTCGAATCAATTGTTTCTTATCATTTGGGAACGCAATGACGCGATTTAACACTCTGCTAGAAAAAGCTTTTGAAGAAACATACAACGCAGACGAGATGCCAAGCAAAGCTGACTATGTATCTAAATACAAGGCTATGAAAGATTGGCTTGATAGGAATTGTTATAGGTTCATCGGCTCAGCTACAAGTGCTGAGGATGGCAGTTTCTTCACTGACCATGGTCCAGAACATTTTGAAGAAGTAATAAAATACGCTGGAATGTTACTAGGTATTTCAAGTGATAACGCGAAATGCGAATTAACTTCATATGAAGTGTTCTTATTGCTGTCTGCTATTTTGCTACATGACGCGGGGAATGTATTTAGCCGTCATGGGCACGAGAAAAAACCAATGACTATACTCAACGAAATGGGTATGGTCGCGATAGAAACTCCGGTTGAGCGAAAGATAATTGCTGACATAGCTGCAAGTCACGGAGGAAAAGTAAATGGGGGTGATAAAGATACTATTAATGCACGTATCAAGCATAGAGAAAGTAATTTCGTTTCCATTTCCTATAGGCCAAGATTGGTCGCAGCTATAGTAAGATTTGCAGATGAAATATGCGAAAACCAAACTAGAACTTCATCGTTTCTAACGAACGTAACTGACCTACCTAAAACCAGTCAAGTCTTCCATTTATATGCAACATCTATCTCAAGTTGCACTGTCGATCTAAGATCAAGAAGAGTTAACGTTCATTATTCTTTATACGAAAAGGATGTTAAGACGAAATTTGGCAAACTTGATTCTGATTGTTACTTGATTGACGAAATATTTGATCGAGTTGAAAAAATGTACCAAGAGTTGATGTATTGCTCTAAGTTTTTTAGTGGCCTAATTGCAGTAGATGGGATACGGGCGAGAATAACAGTATACGATGAAGAACATGAAGAAATAGATGAGTTGACTATTGATAGCGAAGAAGGATACCCATCAGCAAAACTAGATTTGAGAAAGAAGCATCCAAGCTGGGTTGGAGAGAATCTTAACAAAAGAATATGTCAGATAGAGGGTGCTTCTAATGGTGGTTAATTTTACAAATCCTTTTGAAGTTAGAACACCTGAGGCTTTGTCAGCTCAAGAAGTTGCGAAGTTATTTGTAGACGTGTTTAGTGACTTTAAAAAAGTTGATGATCAAAGTCATACATTTATTCAAGGGCCACGTGGGACAGGAAAGAGCATGATGCTCCGATACATGGAACCTGATGTACAAATAGCTGCCTGTAAGGCCGCAAGAATTCAAGATTTGGAATTTTTTGCGTTACATATACCCATCAAAAAAGCTTGGTCTGATATTACAGAGTGGGATCTTTTAGACGGAACTATGTATCAATATTTGGCTGAACATTTAATGATTAGCCATATTACATACTGCTTATTTAGATCGTTAAGCAAGAATATTGAAATAAGTGACTTGGACAAAGGCGTTTTAGATTATCTGAATAGCTTACTGATAGGATGTGGTTCTAAAGAGATAAATATCGACGAGCTATGTACATTAGGAAGTCTCACTTCCCACTTTCATACTGAGTTCAACAAAATTAAGTCCTTTGTTAAGAGATTAATGTTTTCGAAGCCGGAAACATTAGATTACGACGGAGGCTTGCTCTCGTATTTAGATTTTCTTGTTCCACTGTTAGAAAAACTTAAGGAACAAACGTGGGGGTGCGGTGGACCTTTTTATTTGATGATAGATGATGCAGACTTGTTAGATGTGAGGATGCAGCGTATTTTAAATACTTGGGTATCTTGTCGAACTATAGATTCGGTATGTTTAAAAGTTGCGACTCAGAATCGTTATGCAACTTATCGAACAATAGACGGCAAGTTAATTGAGTCACCACACGATTATAGTGAAGTAAATATAAGTGAACTTTATACGCGAAAAGAGAACAGGTATGCAAAGCGCGTAAAAGATATAATTGAAAAGAGACTTGAACTTGTTGGAATACACGTTCCTGTAGAAGAGTTCTTTCCTGAAGATTTGGCACAAAGAGAAAAAATTGAAGAAATAAAGTGTGACTTAAAGTCTAAACACGAGGCAGGAAAGGGGCGCGGGACAAGGGCCTCTGATGATGTAATCAGATATGCAACTCCAATTTACATGTCGATGCTTGCAGGGAAGAGAAAGTCTAGTTCTACTTATAGCTATGCCGGATTTAAAAGCATGGTGGATTTGTCTTCTGGTATTATACGCTGGTTTATAGACCCAGCAGCAAAGATGTTTGGCGAGTTGATTTCATCAGGTAACACTCAAAGTAAAGATGCTTTTACTAAAGAAGGAAAAATTGCAAAAATACCTCCTTCTATACAGGATAAGGTGTTAAAAGAGTGGTCCTACTCTTTTATTGATGATGAATTACCAAAAATAGAAGATAAGAACGAGGTAGACGTAGAACACTCTGTGTACTCGAAGGTGCATAACTTACTGGTAAGTTTAGGAATGCTTTTCAGAGAGAGATTGTTGGATGAACAGGCGTCAGAAAGAAAGCTTCTTTCATTTGTACTAGCTAATCCTGAGGCTTTAAGAAACGAAACTAAAAAAATTCTTTCGTTGGCTGTAGATCTAGGTTACCTACAGTATTCGTCCCATGGCTCTAAGGAGGGTATTGGTAGGAAACCAAAGTATACACTCTCTCATAGGCTGGCGCCTTATTTTCAGCTTGATCCTAGCGGGTACGCATACAGTATGTCTATAACTTCTGAAATACTGGAGATTGCTCTTGTGAGTCCCAATCGTTTTGTTAGAAGTCGTTTAAAAGGAAATGATAGTAGTAGTCTCTTCCAAGCTAGCCTTGATATATAGGTGATCTAATATGATACAGGAAATAGTAAAGCGAGGTCAGCTGGAAAGTAAGATCAACGTAAGTGAGTCAGTGTTGATTTGTAGTACAAGTTTCGAAGATAGATGGAACGTTGTATTAGAAGATATTGGAAGCAAAAAATGGAAGCAAGTCGTATTATTTAATAGTCCTAAATATAGTGCAGATGGGTTATTACTTTCCGGTAAATTCAATATTACCTCAGCACGTTGTGTATACTCTGAACCAATTGATGTATTGCTAACTTGCAATGAAATTTTAGTGCCCCACTTAAAGGTTTTAATAGCCTCCGGAACTAAGATAGTTTTTGATATCTCAACTTTTACCAGAGAAATGCTACTTATAATACTAAAGGTGCTTGATCATTATAATTTTTTAACGCATTGCACTTTTGTTTATACTCCGTCTAAATCAATGAATAGAAACTGGCTTTCAAAGGGAGTGTTAAATACAAGGTCGGTTCTTGGATACGCTGGAGACTTTGACCTTGGTAGCGAAACACATTTAATTCTATTTAGCGGTTTTGAAGTAGAGAGATCTATCGAAGCTATTGAAGAGTATGAACCTACTTATCTAACTGTGCTTAGTGGAGACAGCAGATCATCCTACAGCCGCGATTATTATTCACGTAGTAAGCAGCTAGTAGAAAATTTAAAAACACATTACGGCTCAAATGTTTTCTCTGAAGAAATTGATATAACTGATTTAGAGAAATTAAAGAACTATATTCTTGAGTTATTAAAATCAGAGAAATTTCATAACCAAAATGTGGTGATAGTCCCCTTATCAAACAAAATCTCTACTCTAGCCCTGGGTTTAGCTATGTTGGAGTTTAGCCGCGCACAAGTCATCTACCCTCAACCAGCTGAATATAATGTACAGGAGTATTCCGAAGCTGCGGAGGAATACTTTATATTCAGAATGTAGTCTGGGAGAACCTAGCATTCTTATATTTTAAGTAGCTAGGTATCTTTAATATGCTAAGTTACTATACGTATATTAAATTGCTACAGCGCCTTATTGATTCCCTACCTGCATGGCTAAATACCATCATACAGTATTCTAGTTTTTTAGTTATTGCTCATAGTACTTGTCCGCAAAAAAGCAGCAGTCCTATTGTGGTCATAGTATGAGACATTATTACTTTATGATTACTCTGAATCTGAGTGAGTTCCGCTTTCAGTATGATACTTTATTATTGGTGAAACTGTTTCATAGCGCATTGAAAAATGGTTCTTAAGATGCAGCAGTATGGAACTTTATTACTCTCCCACAGGGCCTTCGGGCCCCTTTTTTTTAGTAAAAAAGGCCACTCCCAGTGGGGAAAATGATGGAAGAGAGAACTAAGAAATTAAACAAAAAAGGCTTTTTAATTCAATGGAAAAATAGAAAAAAGTGAGTTCCTTGTCAGTCGGGGAAAATGAGCTATCTTAAATTATGCACTTATTCCTCAAGGATGGGATTGAATGAAGCAACTATTCCTATTTATCGCGTTGACGACACCTTTTTCCGCATTAGCTGATAACGATGAATTAGCCAAAAAACTCGCCAACCCGGTATCGAGTCTTATCAGTGTGCCATTTCAAAACAACTTGGATTATGGCGGTGGGAAAAACGGCAATGGTTTTCGTTATACCCTGAATATACAGCCTGTCATCCCCATTTCTTTAAATGAAGACTGGAATCTTATTAGCCGCACCATCATCCCTGTAACTCATCAGGATAACTACTATCTCGATCAAAATAGCTGGAGCCAAACCGGCATCGGAGACGTCGTTCAAAGTTTATTTTTTTCTCCTAAAGCTCCTACATCAGGGGGAATGACCTGGGGGATCGGGCCGGTTTTTCTTGTCCCCACCGCCACCAGCGATTTTACCGGTACAGAAAAATGGGGGGCAGGTATAACAGGCGTTGCGCTTATACAGAATGGGAAATGGACCTATGGCGCACTGATTAACCATCTTACAGACGTAGCTGGTAGTGACCGCAGAGGCGACCTAAATGCCAGTTTTATCCAACCTTTTGTGAGTTATGGGCTGGGCCAAGGCCAGACATTATCTGCAAACTTTGAAGCCACTTACGATTGGGAAGGTAACCAATGGTCTGCGCCTATCAACCTAGCTTGGAACAAAGTAACTCAATGGGGAGAGCAGACGATTCAATATGGTTTCGGCGTTCGTTATTGGGTTGAAAATACAGATAGTGCACCAGAAGACTTTGGATTCAGACTCAACCTGATTCTACTTTTTCCTAAGTGATGGAATTTATCAATGCATGCGCCTAGGCGTGTGCGCAAATAAAGATATTAAGGAACTTGTTGTCAATTAATAACAAGAGAGAAGGCAGATAATTACTGACTTAGCGACATTATGGAGATAGCCATGAAATACAATGTGATAATGAAACAGCTTTCAAGGCTGATAGCATCATCGCTTTTACTTTTTACGGTAGCGTCGTACGCAGAAGTAAGCACTGAAAAACCGAATATTTTAGTGATTTGGGGAGATGATGTGGGCATGTGGAATATCAGTGCCTACCACCGTGGCATGATGGGGGGCTCCACCCCCAATATTGATCGAATTGCGGATGAAGGCATGATTTTTATGGACCATTATGCTCAGGCATCCTGCACGGCTGGCAGAGCCGCATTCTTACTAGGGCAATACCCGATGCGAACGGGGCTAAGTACTGTTGGTTTGCCTGGGGCAAAAGAGGGTATCCAGGCTTCCGATCCTACACTTGCGACCATGTTAAAAAGTAAAGGCTATGTCACCGGACAATTCGGCAAGAACCATTTAGGCGATCTAGACGAGCACTTGCCAACCAACCATGGCTTTGATGAGTTTTATGGCATTCTGTATCACCTGAATGCAGGAGAGTACCCAGAGCAATACGATTACCCCAAAAATGAACAAACTCAGGAGAAACTGGGGTTGAAAATGCGGGGGGTCATCCACTCATTTGCCCAACCTGATGGCAAGCAAAAAATTGAGGATCTCGGTGCATTTGGAGCTGAACGCCAGAAAACCCTGGATTCCGAAGTACTACAACAGTCGAAACGCTTTATTACTGACGCCGTAAAGGCCCAAAAGCCCTTTTTCGTCTGGCACAATACAACTCGCATGCACTACAAGACGCATCTGACGGACGAGTATCAAGGTTCAACGGGGTACGGCATTTATGCTGATGGAATGAAAGAATTGGACGACGACATTGGCGAACTCCTTGGTCTTTTAGATGACCTAGGCGTGGCTGACAACACCATAGTCATGTTTTCTACTGACAATGGCGCCGCATCTAACTCATGGCCAGATGGCGGTAATCAGCCATTTCATGGGGAAAAAGGTGTAGGTGGCTGGGAAGGTGGGTTTAAAGTTCCCATGTTGGTGAAATGGAAAGGACATATCCCGGCAGGAAAAAGCACCGGCGAATTCATGACCATGGAAGATTGGATGCCCACGTTAATGTCCTGGCTGGGTGAAGATAACCTCAAGCAAGACTTACTCAAAGGTAAGCGTATTGGCGGGAAGAAATATAAGGTACACCTGGACGGCTATGACCAAAGTGACCTGCTTCTGAACAACGGTAAAACCAAGCGCAAAGATTTTTACTACTTCACCGAGACCACTTTTCACGGTATGCGCTATGGTGACTGGAAATTACTCTTTATCGAGCAAGATGAATGGTTCCGCGCCACTCAACAGTCTATGACCACCCCCTATATCATTAACCTGAAGCTTGACCCTTTTGAGCGTTTCGTAAATGCCAGAGGGTATGACGAATGGGCAGAAAACCGGAGCTGGTTATTGGGGCCAGCTGGAAAACAGATTGCTGGATTTGTAGAAACCTTTAAAGCTTTTCCACCCAGTCAGAAAAGCATGTCAGTGCAAGTAGATAGCGTTAGCAAACTGATCAATTCACAAGCTGTAGGTCAGTAAGTCCAAAAAAGCAGGCCTAAGTTTTAACAACTTAGGCCTCTTCACTATGCATCTGTTGTGGCGGTAATTTGTGTATAACATTAAGAATAACTCCCTAAATCACTCCATAGTCATTTCTTTATTCATATTGCTTGCCAGCGTAACAGGCCAGTCGTATGCCGCTGACGTGGCGACACCTCCTTCAATGCCAACAAAGAGCGCACTTTCACAAGAGAAAGTCAGCTACGTTGGGGGGGCAAGTTGTAAGCAATGCCATAGCACAGAATACCAAGCCTGGCAGAATTCCCATCATGACAAAGCCATGCAGCCAGCATCAGCACTTACTGTATTAGGAAACTTTAATAACACTAAGTTTGAGTACTTTGGCGTGCAATCGCGCTTTTACAAGAGAGGAGACACCTTCTACGTTGAAACCGACGGCCCAGATGGTGAACTCCAAGAATATCCCATCGCTTATACCTTTGGCGTTTACCCACTTCAGCAATATCTAATTGCCTTTCCAGGAGGACGCCTTCAGGCACTTAACCTAGTTTGGGATAGCCGGGAGAAGGAGCAAGGGGGGCAGCGTTGGTTCCACCTTTACCCTGATGAAAACATTCGTCATGACGATGAGTTGCATTGGACCGGGCTCAATCAGAACTGGAACTACATGTGTGCTGATTGCCATTCAACTAATCTGAACAAAAACTACGATCTGGATACAGACAGTTATCACACCTCCTGGACTGATATTAATGTAAACTGCGAGGCCTGCCATGGACCGGCTTCAGAGCATCTGCGCTGGGCTGAAAATCCGGAAAAGTATGTTAACAGCAGCGGTAAAGGCTTCAGTTTTCAGTTTGATCAGCAAGCTGTATGGCGCTTTATCAATCCGGACAGCACGGCTGCCCAGCGATTTCCCACTGAGATATCCAGAAAAGAAGTGGAAACTTGTGCCGCATGCCATTCCCGGCGAACCACCAGCCACCCCGGAACATTACCCGGAGACCCATTACTGGAGCATTTCCAACCCAGTTTGCTAACCCCTCCGCTTTATCATGTTGATGGCCAGGTCAATGGTGAGGTGTATGTTTATGGTTCTTTTGCTCAAAGCAAAATGTATCAAGCTGGTGTTACCTGCAGCGACTGCCACGATCCTCATAGCCTGAAGTTACGTGCATCTGGCAATCAGATTTGCGCGCAATGCCACTTACCGACCAAGTTTGATACTCAAACTCACCACTTACATAAACAAGGCTCTGAGGGTGCACAATGCATCAACTGTCACATGCCGGTTAAGAATTTCATGGTGGTGGATGCCAGAAACGATCACAGTTTCCGCATTCCTCGTCCCGACTTGTCGTCAACTCTTGGAGTTCCCAACACTTGCAATCAATGTCATAGCGATGAATCCAGCGAATGGGCTGCAGAAATCCTGGAGAAGCACTTTGGCAAGCCAGGCAAGCCGCATTTTGCCCAAGCCCTCGCTGCCGGATTGTCAGGGGCTCAACAGGCAGAGTCGCAACTCGCAAAATTGATTTTTGCTCAAGATCAGCCAGCCATTGCACGAGCAACTGCCGTTAGTCTGCTCCCAAATAATATGGCGTCACAACAATCCGCCATGCTACTTCAACAAGTTGCACAAAGTGATGAGCCATGGCTTGGTTATGCACTGGCTTCAGTAGGAGAGCAAATCCCTGCGCAACACAGACCGATTTTTATGGTGCCATTGCTGTACGAAAGCAGCCCGGTCACTCAAGGTTTAGCAGCAAAGTCGCTGGCGGGCATATCCCTTAGCCATCTGCCTGCTGATGTAAATGAAAAATATCAGCTTGGTATAAAAGCATTCTTGGATTCCAATACCTTTAACGCAGACAGACCTGAATCACTAACCAATCTAGCCAACTACTTTGCTGAGCAGAACTTAACCGTCAAAGCAGCGGACTACTACCACAAGGCAATTTCAAAAGCCGCTTACTACACCCCAGCCTACATAAATCTCTCCGAGGTTTATCGACGCGGTGGTGATGAAAACAAAGGACGCACTGTGCTCCAGTCTGCCTTAGGACAAGTGCAGGATGCTTCAATAATCGAATATGCATTGGGTCTGTCCTTCGTTCGCGATAAACAAATGGATCAGGCCCTGGCTTATCTTGAAAGCGCAGCCACAAGCCAAGATGCCCCAGCACACTACATCTATGTTTACTCAGTAGCCTTAGATTCAGCAGGTCAAACAGATAAAGCCATACAAGTGCTAAAGCAAGGCCTGAGGCAGTACCCTAAGAACCCAAATCTGAGCGCACTGCTGAGCTCGATAAATCAGAAACGCTCGGGCCACAACTAATCCTGACCTAAAACAAATAGAACTGACCAGCAGCTAGCTTAACCATGCAGGATGCATGACTAAGTTGGCGCTGATTACACCCTGTAGCACTTATTCACTAACTGTACAATTATTGCACTGCACTTGTTATTAACATTTGGCTAACGACTTACCACGGACCTCAGATGGAGAGGAATATGTCCAAGGGTACGCTATGCCGGCCAGTGCAATTTTTGACGCTATTGTTTGTGATGATGACGGTGGTGAATGCCGCGCATGCGCAGTCAGTACAGATCCCTGGTCGCTATATTGTGGCCTTTGACATGCCGTCTGCGAAGACGCAAACAAATATACCGACAGACACAGCAATCGCGGTCCAAACGCGACAGATGATCAATCAGCAGCACAAAGTATTTACCCAACAAATTAAAGGGCACATTCCGTCCGCGAAGATTAAACGCCGTTTTGACACCTTAATTAACGGTCTGGAAGTTTCTATTAATGAAAATGAGCTGGCAAGCTTGTCTAGGCTACCTGGGGTAAAACGCGTTTACCCTGTCAGGATGCGCTATGCCCACCTTGACAGTAGCCATCAGCTCACGAACAGCATTGAGGCCTGGGCTCAGCTAGGGGGACAGCAACACGCTGGCAAGGGCGTTAAAATAGCCATTATCGACTCAGGTATTCAACCTGATAACCCTATGTTTGCTGACGAAGGTTTTGAGGCACCGGAACTATCCAACCACAGTTGGCTGACACAAAATCCTGACTATTGTCGCATGGCCGGGGGCGACCCCAGCTTCTGCAACAACAAACTGATTATCGCCAGGGTATTCCCGCCTGATGACGACGAGATACTACAAACTGGATCTGAATTCGACGTAACACCGCTGGATAACAACCGACATGGTAGTCATGTAGCCGGTATCGCTGCCGGCAACCCGGTTAATGTCAATTTTGAAGGTGTCGATATGACACTTTCCGGTGTGGCGCCCGGCGCGTATTTGATGGTCTACAAAGCGCTGTTTGACAATGGGGGCGTAGTCCGAGGTTCAGATGCCATGCTATTGGCAGCACTGGAACATGCCGTTAAAGATGGCGCTGACGTGATTAATAACTCTTGGGGTTCCATTCAGGAAGAAGATCCTGAGTTGTCGGTATTTGCTCCGGTGTTTAAACAAGCAGAGCAAATGGGCATTGTGGTGGTGAATTCTGCTGGCAATAACGGGGCCTGGGGCAATAACGCGATTAATTGCCCTGGCTGTATTGAATCGGGCATTACGGTAGCCAACAGCACCCATGGCCGCGTATTCGGGCATAGCGTCAGACTGGGTGAGACCGCCTTTGCCACCTCCTCAGGCGACAATCTGCTGGCATTTGAAGATATGCAACTGCCCCTGAGAGCTATAAGAGATTTTAACGCCGATGGCTGCTCTGCACTGAGTCAGAATGCCTTATCCGGCATGGCCATACTCATTGACTATACCCACAGTTGCCCGCTTGATACCCTCGCGTTGAATATTGCGCAGGCCGGCGGCCGGGCAATTCTCGTTTATCAGGACAACCAGTCAGATTTTGAAACCCTTCGCCCGTACAATCAATTTTCTGGTGAGTTCCCACTGCCAGTATTAGGACTTACCCGTGCAGACGGGCGTTTACTGATGGACAAAGCCCTGAGCGGACATAACAGCATACATATCTCAGGTACCAGAGAGGCGCTGGTCAACCAAGCAATGCGCAATCAGTTAAACCCCGGCAGTTCAGTGGGCCCCAATCTCAATCCTAACGTGCTGAAACCCGATATCACGGCGCCGGGTACGGATATTCTGTCCGCAGCGGCTCCACGACCCGACGTAATTTTTCCTCCAGACCTGCCACCTTCACCAACATCAGATAATCAGGAACCTGTGTTTGCGCTGATCAGCGGCACCAGTATGTCGTCACCGCAAGTCACGGGGGCCGCCGCATTGATGCGACAGGCACATCCGAATTGGACTGCGATTCAAATTAAAACGGCCCTGACCTCAACCGCAACGCCCTCGATTAAAAAGGAGTTGAAAGCAGGCACGCCCTTTGAGCAAGGTGCAGGCTTGCTGAACATCCCGGCAGCATTGAACGCTGCACTCACGTTTTCATCCGCGTCACATGCGCATGGCGCGTGTGTCGCGACCTGTCAGTTCACCAATACCCTAACCAATGTCAGTGACCAAGCGCAGACCGTTGAGATCAGTATTCAACTGGAAAATGCGCAGGCCATGTATACCTTGGCACAGCAACGTGTTGCGCTATCAAAAGCCAATACCCCACAAGCTTCAGCCGATCTGACCTTCACCATTGATACATCAGCGGTGGACAATGGCACCTGGGTGTTTGGCAACGTAATTCTGACCTTAAGTAACGGCAATACCCAACGCCTTCCTATCGCCGTATTTGCCAATGACAATAGTGATACAAGAGCACTGAGTTCAAACCTGTCACTCAACCCAAATGGACAACTTCAGGCCACCACAAGGATAAAAAACATTGATTTTGTAACAGATCCATCTGTTAGCATCAGCGCGCCGGCGTTTGCGACTATTCTCGTCGACACTGTGTACGCCGAGATAGCTAACGGTGAAACCACTCAGTTGCAGCTTACCGACCAAGGCAAGTTGCTGTGGCAGGGCAAACTCACGGCTGGAAGCATGTCCTTACAACCAACCAATGCCTGGAATGGGCCCAGCCTGAAGGCCAGCGGTGTAGAGCCTGTTGCATGTCAGGATGACTGCTTCGCCTTTGTTAAACAAGCAGACTTTACCTTTAATTATCATGGCCAGACGTACCAGGGAGTCACGGTTTCTAGCAACGGTTTTGTTGTGGCAGGCAAGGTGGCATTGGGACCTTTTGATGCGAATCCAGGCGCGAAATTTCCCAGTGAAGACAACCTCAACAACATTATCGCCCCCTTGTGGGCAGAGTATGACTTGAAAAATCCAAACAATCCTGAGGATAGCGGAGCAGGCGAGCTATATATCGACACCCTTGAGTGGCAAGGGCAACGTTACCTTGTAGTTGAATGGAACGAAGTCGCCTTATTCGGCTATGAGGAAGAAGACTATGCGCCTTACAGCTTCCAGGTCATCATAAAAGAGAACAGTGACCAGATTTTGTTTAACTATCTGCATGTTATCGACGTGATCAATGCCACCATTGGCGCTGAAAACAATGACGCGACCCTTGGAGTTACCTATTCCACGGCGCCAGGGACCTCATCATTGCCCACGCCCATCCAAGCCACCAACTTTACCCTGGCTCTGCACACCCAACCGGCCGGAATCGCAGATATTCACTATGCGTTGGAGCTTGAGGCGGCAGGAATAAGCGCGGCGGCAGACCAGATTACACTCGATGAAGATAGCCAGGTGAACATAGATGTACTGGCAAATGACAATAGGCCTCGTGATGTTGTTATCAGTGCAGACCTTAGCGCAGCTAAACAGATAACCAACGCCCGTCGTCTGATATCCCTGCCTCGGCCGGCACTTGATCGAGCCACTTTGACTGTCATCACGTCGCCGCAAAAAGGCAACGTGTCAGTGGCTGACGGTCTGATAACCTACCAACCCGAAAGTGATGCTAATGGCAACGATACCTTTGAGTATCAGATTTACGACCACAGTGGCGAGTTATCTGCCAGCAATCAGGTCACTCTTAACATCACCGCAATCAACGACGAGCCGGTAATCAACAACATTGCCAGACAGGTTGTAGCATCAGGCGCACAGGTTACCATTACCGCATCGGGCAGCGACGTGGATGGAGATCCACTGACCTGGTCCTGGACCCAAACTCAGGGCCCGACTGTGTCGTTATCGCCAGAAGGACAAACACTGCGTTTCACGGCACCCAATGCCGGAACAGAGCTGAATTTGTCTTTCTCCGTGGCAGCATCCGATGGCTTGCTATCCAGCCCCCCCCAACAGGCCAATGTAACAGTGAGAGCGACGACTCAACCGGACAGCAGGAACGGTGGAACGCTGTTTTATACCTTGTTGCTCTGGATGGCAGCCCTATTGATAAAATCAGGCGCTAAGCCAACAAAAAGGACCCTTTGGGGATATAAATAGCGGCAATATACTGAGGTATCCAAGCAAAAGTTAGATCTATTGACTCAACCTTTTGCGTTTGTGCAATACAGTGCATAGAGTTATGTAGATGCAATGCAAATGTGCTTGCTCCCGCAGACCGACAGTCGTTCGACTAGACATCCGGTGCGAGTTTGAGCCAGCGAATATGTAGCTTTGTAGGATGCATAGAATGAAATCAGCAGTATCGACTGTAAGGACCCGGCAAACCCAGCGTCCCGTCACTGTGCCCATCATGGAATTTGAAGACAAGGCCGTCCGCACACAAGTATTAGAAAAGTGGCAACGGGTACTGGATTTGGTCACTCAAATTTTCGATGTACCTTCAGCCTTAGTGATGCGTTTGCACGAGAAAGAAATCGAAGTATTTGCCAAAAGCCAGGCACAAGGTAATCCATATCATGTGCACGAAAAGGCCCCCTTAGGCTCAGGGCTATATTGCGAAACCGTGGTTGGCACCGACCGGGTGTTAGAAGTGATAGACAGCCTTAGTGACAAGGTATGGCAAGACAACCCCGATGTTGAACTGAATATGATCAGTTACCTGGGTTACCCGCTTAAATGGCCGGATGGTCAATTTTTCGGCACCCTTTGTGTGCTGGACTCCAGGCCAAGGGAATTTACCCGAAGATACAAGGACCTTTTAAATGAACTGTGCCTGGCGCTGGAGAAGGACCTAGCGCTGATCATGCAAAATCTGGCACTGCAGAATTCGTTGTCTGTATTACATCGTACTCAGGACCAGGTTATTGAGCTGGAAAAAAGCAAGCTCAGTACCGAACTCATCTCCTGCATTGCCCATGAAATTAACACGCCTCTGGGCATTGCCATCACTACCGCTTCGGTTATTGAGCATCTGCTTAAATCCAGCCTGCAGGAAGCTGGCAATTCTGAAGTTCAGGACAAACTGCAGGAAGGGATTGAGCTGCTGAATCGTAACCTGCAAAAAGCAGCCAATCTGATTGGCTCCTATAAGCAGGTCATAGCAGAGCAAGGCAGAGGCGTACTCGAAAAGGTGAACCTGAGCGACTATCTGCACAGTATCTTCACCAGTATGAAGCACGAATTGGGTGCCGCTAACGTGAAATACAGCATAGACTGCCCACCGGAATTCATCCTCAAGACCTATCCCGGTTTGCTTACCCAAGTGATAACGATCTTGATTAGCAACTCACTCAAACATGGTTTTGTCGGGCAACCCGGCGGCACCATTCAGGTTAGCGCAGCCCAGGCTAAGAAAACCGATGGCACCGATATACTGTTTCTGGACTATTGCGATTCGGGGGTAGGCATTCCTAAAGCCTCGGTAGATGCGATCTTCTCGCCGCTCTTTTCGGCCGAAGGTCAATCTAATCATGCAGGTATGGGTCTGAGCATTGCCCGCAGCTTGCTAGAGAACGCCCTGGCTGGCAGCATCCGATGTGAATGCCAGGGGACTAACAATGGAGCCCGGTTTATTCTGACCTTACCGCTTTTGCAGTAGAGTCTGACACTTGCTGCCCCCTATTAAAGTCGCTTACCCCTTCACCAGCGACAACTGATAGGCACAGATCCCTACCGAGCTGGCTAAATTCAGCGAATCGATACTGCCGCATCCAGCAATAGTAAAGGCATCAGCGTTAAAGGCCTTCAGCGCTTCTGATGGTACACCCCGGGCTTCGTTGCCAAAAAGGTAGCAATGGTACTCGGCAAATTCCGGGCTATTCACCTTGCTGCCATCTAAATCCAGGTAGGCAAACCGACTGAAGCGTTGCGACAGGTCCGTCAGTTCCACATCCAGTTCAATGGGCAGATGGAAAATAGCGCCCATACTGGCGCGCACCACTTTGGAGTTAAAGGGGTCGACGCTGTTGGGACTAAGCAATAAACGAAACCGACCGAACCAGGCCAGAGTGCGAATGATGGTGCCCAGATTGCCGGGGTCCTGTACTTCATGCAGATAAATGCAACGCTCGCCTTGATGCAGTGAGGTGGCTTGGTCGATCAAATCAGGCAGTGGCACACAGGCAATCATACCCTGCGGCGTTTTAGTATCGCTAAGCTGAGCCATTTGTTTGTCATTAAGCACCACTTGCTGAAAATCAACATCCAGTTGGCTGGCCCATTCCTGCTGTGCTTCAGTGATATAAAGTGTGACCCGGCGTTTCTCAGCTCTGGCTTTAAGGGCCTTTTGCAGCTCCAGAATCAAATGCTCGCCTTCAACCAGATAATGGCCAAACTGGGTTCGGTACTTCTTCTGATGCAGCTTTTTTGCGTCGTCTAGTTTCATATTTATCTGCCTGTCAGGCCTTTTATTCGGTATGTCACAGAGTTCAAGGAGAAAGCCTACGCCCTTTGAGTTTACGCCCCAACGTGCTCAAAGTTGCAAGCGCACCAATGAACATTGAGGCTATCAACCCCTTTGTGCTTTTCGTGTCCTTAGTGGTCAGCAGACGCTTATACTCCCACTATCACCACCAAGCCTTCAGTTTGAGAAGCTGAACTTAATACCTTTTTGTACTTAGGGTTTGTTGTGGCTAGCCGAGTTTCTGCATTAACACTCGCGGATTTTGCAATTCAGGGGCGCAAGCTTACAATATGCGCCGTTTTAACGACAGCAGACTCAGCTCATGGCCCGATCAAAAACCAGTAAAAAGTGGATGGACGAACACGTCAACGATCCCTATGTGAAAAAAGCCCAGATCGACGGTTACCGTTCGCGTGCCAGCTATAAGCTGTTGGAGATAAACGAAAAAGACAAGCTGTTCCGGCCTGGCAGTGTAGTAATGGATCTGGGCTCCGCCCCTGGCGGCTGGTCACAGATTGTCGCACCAATCGTAGGCGACAGCGGGCGGGTTATCGCCTCAGATATTTTGCCCATGGACGGCATTGTCGGCGTCACCTTTATCCAGGGTGATTTTACCGACGAAGCGGTTTACGAGCAGATCCTCAATTCCCTCGATGGCGCTCAGGTGGATACCGTGGTTTCCGATATGGCCCCCAATATGAGCGGGGTGAATACCACCGACCAGTATGCCTCCATGTATCTGGTGGAACTGGCGCTGGATATGGCCCGTAATGTATTGAAGCCGGGCGGCAGTTTCTGCGCTAAGGTATTTCAGGGCGTGGGCTATGAAGAATACGTAAAAGACGTACGCAGTTCCTTTGACAAGGTAATAGTACGTAAACCAGCGGCATCCCGTCCGCGCTCCAGAGAAGTGTATCTGGTCGGTAAAGGCTTTAAGGGCTGAAAAGGCCCTTAACGTTCAAGCAGATGCAGTTTGTCGGCCACGCCATTCCATTCATCGGCGTCGGCCGGTGGCGCTTTCAACTCGTTGATATTTGGCCATTCCTGACAAAGCTGCGCATTAATCTCTAAGTAATGTGATTGTTCCACTGGCAGCTCGGTATCCTGAAAAATCGCCTCTGCAGGACATTCCGGCACACATAAGGCGCAATCAATACAGATAGCTGGATCGATGACCAAAAAATTCGGACCTTCAAAAAAAGCGTCTACCGGGCAAACGGCTACACAATCTGTGTATTTGCATTTTATGCAATTGTCGGTCACTACAAAGGCCATGGCGGGCAGCTATCTCCGGGGTTATGTGTTGGCGGCAAGTGTAAAGTAGCCTTCCCAAAACACAAGTTTGTTTGTAGCAAAAGCCCGTTTACCGGGCTGTTTACCTACCTAAAGCATAGCAACTGTTTTAAAATGCTTGGCCCTGATCCAGGCACCGCCCGGCAAGTAGACGAGTACCTTAATATGTTACGTTTAACCGATATCAAACTTCCCCTTAATCACGATGAGCAGGCGCTGGAATTGGCGATTTTGCGCAAGCTGGCCATCAGTAAGGAGCAGTTACAGAGCTTTACGGTTTTCCGGCGGGGCTATGACGCACGCAACAAGAAAGATATTCAGCTGATCTACACCCTGGACGTTGACGTCACCGGGCAGGATGCGCTGTTAAGCCAGTTTGACCAGGATCCGGCTGTGCGTATTACCCCGGATATGGAATATAGGTTTGTGGCCAAGGCGCCTGAGGATCTGGCTGAGCGCCCGGTGGTGGTCGGCCTTGGCCCATGTGGGCTGTTTGCCGCTCTGATCCTGGCGCAGATGGGCTTTAAACCCATAGTGCTGGAACGCGGCAAAGCCGTAAGGGAGCGCACCAAAGACACCTTCGGGTTCTGGCGCAAACAGCCGCTTAATCCCGAGTCCAACGTGCAATTCGGGGAAGGCGGCGCTGGCACCTTCTCCGACGGTAAACTCTACAGCCAGGTAAAAGACCCCAAACATTACGGTCGTAAGGTGCTACACGAGTTTGTTGCCGCCGGAGCACCGGAAGAAATTATGTATGTTAGTAAACCCCATATCGGCACCTTTAAACTGGTGAATATGGTGGAAAAAATGCGCCAGCAGATTATCGACTTGGGCGGTGAGATTCGCTTTAGTACCAGGGTAGAAAGGCTGGAACTGGAAACGCACAATGACAGCCATAAACTCAAGGGCCTGCATTTATCGACCGGTGAATTTCTTAGCGCCTCCAAAGTGGTGCTGGCTGTAGGTCACAGTGCCCGGGATACCTTTGAGGCACTCTACGAGCAAGGCGTTTACATTGAAGCCAAGCCTTTTTCTGTCGGCTTTCGGATTGAGCACGAGCAGAGCATGATTGACCAGTGCCGCTTTGGTGACAATGCCGGTAATCCTATCCTCGGCGCCGCAGACTACAAGCTAGTGCATCACTGCAAAAATGGCCGCAGCGTGTACAGCTTCTGTATGTGTCCGGGAGGTACTGTGGTGGCCGCCGCGTCAGAGCCGGGCCGAGTGGTCACCAACGGTATGAGCCAGTATTCCCGCCATGAGCGTAACGCCAACAGCGCCATTGTGGTGGGCATCGAGCCAGAAAAAGATTACCCAGGCCACCCACTGGCCGGGATAGCGCTGCAACGCAAGCTGGAAGAGTTAGCCTTTAAAGCCGGCGGCGAGAATTACCATGCACCGGCCCAGCTTATCGGTGATTTCCTGGCTGGTAAGCCCAGCAGCGAGTTGGGGGAAGTGAAGCCGTCTTACACGCCGGGTATCACCCTTACCGATTTAAGCAAAGTGGTGCCTGATTTTGTTACAGAAGCCATTCGCGAAGCGATTCCGGCCTTTGACCGCCAAATCAGAGGCTTTGCCAAGGCCGACGGCATGCTGACCGGGGTAGAAACCCGCACCTCGTCGCCCGTGTGTATCAAGCGCGGTAAAGATTACCAGAGTATCAACGTGCAGGGCCTGTATCCTGCCGGTGAAGGGGCTGGCTATGCCGGCGGTATCTGGTCGGCCGGTATTGACGGCATTCGGGTGGCTGAAGCATTGGCTTTGGCGAGTCTGGTAGAATAACGCAAATGTAGACGCCGCCGCATTAACCGGCGGCGTTGGTTTTAGCGGCGGGCTTTTTTCATCCGCTTGCTTTGCTCTTCGCGTTTCTCGGTGCGCTTTTCTTTACGATCCTGCTTTTCAGGGGTTAACGAGCCTTCCTTAAAACGTTGCTTACGCTTAGCCTTATCCGCGGCTTTTTTAGCGGCAGCCTGCTCCATCTCGACCTTTTCCTGCACCAGCATCTCTGGGGTCTCCAGGCTGATGCGGCCCAGCTTGCCGGATTGCAGTTCATTCAGCAGCACTTCGCAGATCTTATGTAAATTAACCCGGCCACCGCTCATAATGGCGCCGCGCTTTTTAGCGGCCGCTTCCAGAAATTCCAGCTCGGTATCCGGCAGTTCTTCAAGCTTAAAGCGCTCTTTCATCAGCTGTGGATAAGCTTTGATCAGATAGTCTGCCGCATAAAAACCCACATCATCATATTCCATCGCGGTATTTTTTACCGCGCCTGAGGCGGCTAAGCGATAAATGGAATTGGGGTTTTCGGGCTTGGGCCACAGCACCCCTGGGGTATCAAACAATACGATGCCGCTGCCCAGATTAATCCGCTGCTGCGCCTTAGTAACCGCTGGCTCGTTGCCGGTTTTGGCAATAGTACGCTCGGCCAGAATATTGATCAGAGTGGATTTCCCTACATTGGGAATGCCGGTGATCATGGCGTGGATGTCTTTTACCGAGGCGTCTTTTTGCGCACAGATAGTGCGTATCAGCTGCATAATTTGTTTAGTTTCGCCGGGCTTGTCACTGGAGGTGGTGATGGTAGTGACGCCACGCTCACTTTCCAGATGCGCCTGCCACTGTGCGGTAACCTCGGGGTCGGCCAGGTCATACTTATTGAGAATCTTAAGGCAGGGTTTATCACCGCGGATCCTGGCTATTTCAGGGTTTTCACTGGAGTAGGGAATACGCGCATCCAATACCTCAATCAGGATATCAACCTGACGCAAAGACTCCTTTATCTCTTTCAGGGCCTTATGCATATGCCCGGGAAACCAATGTAAAGCCACTTAAGCCGTCCTCAGAATATCAATTACCGGCATTCTACTTTATCTGGGCTATTTGTTTAGGTTTCTCTTTGGGCATAGCCCAACATGCAGCTTGTCCATTTCGCGACGATAGCTGTCCATTGCTGTTGCGAAGTCGCTTCAACGGCTTGCCACAATAGCGGCATCCTTTATCCATGCAGAAACACCATGCTCAGCGACCCATCTGAAAAGTATCGCCCTTATCCACCTATTGTTTTGGATAACCGCCAGTGGCCTTCCAGGCAGTTCGAGCAGGCGCCCCGCTGGTGCTCCACCGACTTGCGTGACGGTAACCAGGCCTTGATTAATCCCATGGACACAGACACTAAACGTAAAATGTTCAAAAAGCTCGTAACCATGGGCTTTAAGGAAATTGAGGTGGCCTTTCCCGCCGCTTCGCAAACCGATTTTGACTTTGTCAGAAGCCTGATTGAGCAGCAGTTGATTCCCGACGATGTGTGGATCCAGGTGATTACCCAGTCCAGACCGGATTTGATTGAACGCACCCTGGCCTCGCTGCAGGGCGCAAAGCAGGCCGTAGTGCATTTATACAATGCCACCGCCCCTTTGTTTCGCGACTGGGTTTTTGGCCAGGATCAGGATGCCACCATAGCGCTGGCCGTTGGCGGCGCCAGACAAATCAAAGCCTTGTGTCAGGCCAGCCCCGGCACAGATTGGGTATTGGAATATTCACCGGAAACCTTCTGCTTTACCGAGATGGAATTTGCCTTGCAGATTTGCCGGGCGGTATATGACTGCTGGCAGCCCTGCGCCAAACGTCCGCTTATTCTCAATCTACCGGCGACAGTGGAGGTGAACAGCCCCAATGTTTACGCCGATCAGATTGAATGGTTTATCCGCCATTTTCCGACCTGCCCCTATACCACCATCAGCGTCCATCCACACAATGACAGAGGCACCGGCGTCGCCGCTGCCGAGCTGGCCGTACTGGCCGGGGCGCAGCGCGTTGAAGGCTGCTTATTTGGTAACGGCGAGCGAACCGGTAATGTCGACCTGGTGACTCTGGCCATGAACTTCTACACCCAGGGTATTCACCCCGGTCTGGACTTTTCCAATATGCAGGAGGTGGTAGAGCTGGTGGAAGAATGTATTAAGTTGCCAGTACATCCTCGTCATCCTTACGCCGGTGAGCTGGTTTTTACCGCCTTCTCGGGCTCACATCAGGACGCCATTAAAAAAGGCTTTGCCCGAAATGCCGGGCAGCCCCTTTGGCAAATTCCCTATCTGCCGCTGGATCCGGCCGATGTGGGCGCCAGTTACGAAGCCGTGATCAGAGTCAACAGCCAGTCCGGCAAAAGCGGCGCAGCCTGGTTACTGCAACAAAACCATGGCCTGCAGTTGCCACGCAATTTACAAGTCCACTTCAGTCAGCAGGTACAACGCCATACCGAGCAAAGTGGCGCGGAAATGCCGCAGTCAGCACTGTGGAACCTATTCAGAAGCTGCTACGGACTGACCACTTCGCCCAGGCTTACCTTAATAAGCTATGAGAGTTTTTCCATCCCTAATGGCCAGGGGGTAAAAGCCAAGGTTGGTTCGGAAAATCAAACCCTGCTGTTGGAAGGCCAGGCAAACGGCTTGCTTAGCGCCATGGCCCAAGCGCTGAATAAAGCCTTTAAGCTGCAGTTGGAAATCTGTGATTACCATGAGCACACGCTAGGACATCAGAGCAACAGCCGTGCCGTGGCGTATCTGGAATGTCTGACCAGCAAAGGCAAGATCTTTGGCGTCGGTATTGATAAGGATACCAGCCGCGCTGCCCTGCAAGCCTTGTTAAATGTCGCCGGGTCTTGCCTCGCCCCTGAGCAGCAGAGTCTACAAGCCGAGGTACTCACTGGGTGATACCCCCAGACAGCGCCGGAACATACTGCTGTAGGCGCTGGGGCTGTCATACCCCACCGCCAGTGCCACATCCACCACGTTGTGGCCCATGGCAAGGGCTTCCAGGCTCTCCAGCAGGCGCTTACGCCTCAGCCATTCGATAAAACTTAAGCCCGTTTCCCGCTGAAACTGCCGGGACAAGGTGCGCGTGCTGACACCGGCCAGACTGGCAGCACTAGCGAGATCCCAGGCTGCCGCCAAGCTTCGATGTACTTCATCACAAACAGTAAGCAAACACTCACTTTTCGGCATGGGCAGGTGAAGTGGAACCACAGGCAGACCTCTAAGTTCATCCAGGATCAGCTCCATCAGTCGCTCTTCCCGGCCACCCGACGGGTAATCCGCCGCCACCTGTAATCCACTTAAGATCAGTTCGCGTAATAATGGGCTGATGGAAATCACCCGGCAATCATCCGCCAGATCGGCGCGGGCTAAGGGGTCGACAAACAAGGTACGGAGTTTGACCAACCCATGCATTTTCAGGCTGTGCTGAGTATAGGCCGGTACCCAGACACCACGCCCAGGCGGGATAACCCATAACCCCTGTGGCGTGCTGACCCGGATAGCCCCTTGAACGGCCTGGATCAGTTGCGCACAGGCATGCTGGTGAGGTGGTTCACTATGACCATGCGGATAATCTTTGGCATATATCTGTAATGCGCGCTCCGGCACATTCTGGGCGTATAGCAAACTAGGTCCTTATTCTGTTACTAACAGCAGACCCACTATGACAAACGCCCTGAATGCGTCAGGGCAAGGTCTGCAGCACTTCCATCAACTGCCTGGCAGCGGCGCGGGCCACATCGGCAATATCCTGACGGTCGGTATTGTCACCCACTTCATAAGTGACCGCATGCACACCGTAGGTATCGGCAATATACTGCTTAAACACCCCTCTGTCTTTGTTATGACCGGGCTTGATATTGACAGGATAAGGTTTAATTACCTCGGCTAACTTAGCCAGCCAGTTATCCACCAAATCTGGCGGCGTCAGGCCATAATCCGTTGGCATGGTGTAGAACACATCATGATGGGTGGAATGAAAATCCATCGCGAAGCGAATCTTGCCGCCGCTAGCGACAATCTTTTGCAGATATTGGTGTACGGCCTGGATTTCCGGCTGTTCACGGCTGAACCAATCACGGTTTAAGTCCACCCCACCGACATTATGCCGCCAGTTTCCGGCATAAACGCCGTCCGGATTCATATTTGGCACCAAAAGCAGATTAAATCTCTTGCGCAATTGAGCAGCCTCGGTGGATGCCCCCAACACCTCATCAACAAAATGGTTCATGGCCATGGCACCGGTAATTTCCGGCGGGTGTTGACGGCCTATAAAGACCAGCCAGTCGCGGCTGTCGGCATGAGAAATCAGCCCCTCTATGGGCTTACCTTGTACAGACTGGCCCAACTGTATCAGCGCCAACCCTTTTGCCTGCCACTGTTTTTGCCACTGCTGGTAATCATCGTTATCCAGAATTTCCTGACCCGCCAACCACAAGGTGCCCTCAGGGAGAGCCAGTTTGATATGCATACTTTGGCCATCAATCTGATAATCCACAGGTTGCCAATGCTGTTTGTCCAGACTGACCTTAGGCAGATAACGGGGTTTGCCGTGCTCTACCAGCAACTCCAGTTCAATTTGCTGTACCTGGCGGCTTTCCAGCTTCAGGGCATACCAGGGGCTGGGGTTAATCGGCAGATTTTCTGGCTTGAGGGTTAAACGGTAGCTATCTGGAGCCAATTGCTGACACTGGTTGTAGCGCCCCATGGCAAAGTTCTTATGGATACTCAGCTTGTCAGACTGGCATTGGTCAGCAATAGCCAGATTGCTGACCAATGCCAGCAGTATTAGCGCATACTTCATGGGCACTCTCTCACTAAAATGGTTCCTGCCACCTTAGCCAAGAATGATCCCCTGCGCTTATTCAATAAAATTGGCTACTCATGCCCTAAAGCCATCCACTGCATTGGCTGTTATCCTGCCTTTGCCAAACTATCATCAAACATCGCTGCTAATACACCATACAAGGCCACTGGTGCATTAATGTTAAAGTGCTTACGCAGGCAGGCAATAACCTGTTCAGGCGTGGTCAGGGTTGTAGCGTCTAACAACTCACCTCCCTGATAGCGTTTAAACTCGCGATTGCGCAGGGTGTAACGATATTGGCCAGCGATCCTGGCCGCCACCAGATTGCGCACAAACACCGAGTCAGGGTGGGTGGACACATACCAGTTAAATACCTTGTAATCCGCATCCTGCTTAGGCTCCAGGTTGAATTGATAGAGGGTTTGCCAGCCACTGCTTTGCTCAAAGGCCAACTCGTAGTACCCCTGCTCTTCGGTGATTTTGTAATTACCATGCGCGGTAACCTGCACGTCGCGACTATCCAAACGCAAAGGTGCGGAAGGCGTAGTTACCCCAAAGCCCACATCCACCAGGTACTTCACGTCGGACAAGGTCAAAATTAGCAGCATATGCGAGGCCGGGGTCTGTACCTCCGGTGGCACTCCCCACCGAACCCTGGCGGCCAGACTCGTGACTTCGAAACCAAGTGACATAAGAACATCACGAAACAGCGCATTCTGCTCATAACAATAACCGCCACGGCCTTCGACGACCAATTTGTCCATCACGCTGTCCGCAGATAGCTCGACTGGCAGCGACATAAAGGCGTTGAGATTTTCAAATGGGATACTTTGCGTATGCCTGGCGACCAGGCCTGACAAGGTTGGTAAGTCCGCTGTCAGGGCTCCCTGATAGCCGATACGTTGTAAGTAGCGCGAAAGTCCAAGTTCAGTCATTGGGATACTCCTTTAGTTGATACCCCAACAGGCTAAAACCTCAACCTAAGCTGAGGTCAAGAGCAAACTCACCTTATCAGCCACATATTCATCTTTGCTTACATCTTTGCCAATAATCAAAAGCGCCATCTTCTTATTAGAGGAATTCACTTAAATATCAAAACCTTAGCAAATGCATTGCTCGCACAGTTGGTACACTGGAAGTTCAAAAACTCGTCTGATTGCATAAATAGCAAGGTAGGTGCCATTGCTTACATACATTCTTGTATGTATATTCGCGCACCTATGCTGCCAAAAGTGTCAGTTAACTAAATTAGAGGTATCGAATATGCAGAGCAAACTAAGGTGGGTGCTGACTGGCATTGCGGCGGTCGCGATGGTGGGTTGCGAGAAGCCCCAGGCTCCAGGTATGGCACCTGGCGTGCCGGAAGTGGAAGTCGTTACCCTGGCACCTCAGGCAATAGACCTTTCCACAGAACTACCTGGACGTACCGTGGATTTCCGTCAGGCAGAGATCCGTCCACAGGTCAGCGGCATACTGCAGAAACGTCTGTTTGAAGAAGGCCAAATGGTTGAAGCGGGGCAGGTGCTATATCAGATAGACCCCGCGCCCTATCAGGCCACACTCAGCAGTGCCGAAGCCACGTTAGCCAAGGCCAAAGCCGTGCTACGTAATGCGCAATTAAAAGCCAAACGAATTAAAGAGCTGCTTGCCACTAAAGCAGTGAGCACACAGGACTATGATGATGCTCTGGCGGCTGAATTGCAGGCAAAGGCCGAACTAGCCAGTGCAGAGGCGAGTTTGCTGAGTGCACAAATTAATCTCGACTACACCCAGATTAAGGCCCCTATCAGTGGGCAGATTGGCCGCTCCTCGGTAACCGAAGGTGCATTATTAACGGCCAACCAAGCACAGGGGTTGGCCACTATCCGCCAGTTAAACCCTATTTATGTGGATTTAACCCAATCCAGCACAGAGATGCTTAAACTCAAGCGCCAGTTGCAGCAAGGTGCATTAACGGCAGTACCGGAAACCGCTGTCACGCTCAAACTTGATGACGGCAGTGTTTATCAGCATCAGGGCAAATTGCAGTTCTCTGAAGTAAACGTAGACCCCAGTACAGGCATGGTCACTATTCGTGCCGTATTCCCTAACGAGCATGGTGAGCTGCTGCCAGGAATGTTCGTTCGTGCTGAGGTTCAGTTGGGTGTAGAGCCACAGGGCTTGTTGATCCCACAAAAAGCACTCATCCGCACGCCCAAAGCGCAAGCCTCGGTCATGCTGGTCAATGGGCAAAACCAGGTTGAAGCCCGCATTATCGAAGTGAGCCGGGCCATCGGCCAATATTGGTTAGCCGAATCCGGTATCCAGGCGGGCGATAAAATTATTGTTTCGGGCTTGCAGAAAGTTCGCCCCGGCACTCCGGTAAAAGTGCTTGAGCATGCAGCAACGCAGGGCGAAACGGCTAGCGCAGGAGAGTAATTAATGGCAAATTTCTTTATCAATAGGCCGATCTTTGCCTGGGTTATTGCCATCGTCATCATGCTGATGGGAATTCTCTCCATTAAGCAGTTGCCGGTGGAACAATACCCCAAGATCGCACCGCCAGCGGTAACTATCAACGCCAGTTATCCTGGCGCATCGGCTAAAACCGCCGAAGACGCGGTAACCCAGGTTATTGAGCAATCAATGAATGGCCTGGATAACCTGATGTATATGTCCGCGCAAAGCGATTCTGTGGGCAACGTTACTGTTACTCTGACCTTCGAAACCGGCACCGATCCGGATATTGCGCAGGTTCAGGTGCAGAACAAACTACAACGGGCGATTCCATTACTTCCTCAGGAAGTGCAGCAACAAGGTGTATCCGTTGCTAAATCCAATGGTAGCTTCCTGATGGTCATCGGCTTTATCTCCGAAGACGGCAGCATGAAGCGCGATGATATCGCCGATTTCGTGGTATCCAACGTTAAAGACCCGGTCAGCCGGACCCCTGGGGTAGGAAACGTCACCGTCTTCGGCAGCCAATACGCTATGCGCGTCTGGCTGGATGCCAATAAGCTCAATCAATACAAGCTCACGCCCACCGATGTCACTGCGGCGATTCGCGTGCAGAACAATCAGGTGACGGCAGGCCAGTTGGGTGGCGCTCCTTCACTACCAGGCCAACAGTTTAATGCGGCTATCCTGGCCCAAAGCCGTCTGAGTAGCCCTGAGGAATTCGGAAATATTCTACTGCGCGTCAATGCTGACGGCTCGCAGGTGAAACTGCGGGATGTGGCAAAAATTGAACTGGGCGGTGAGAACTATTCAGTAATAGGTCGCTACAACGGCATGGAAGCGACGGGTATCGCCATCGAAATGGCGACCGGTGCCAATGCTTTGGATACCGCCGAAGCAGTCAGAGCCACCCTGGATCAGCTTAAGCCCTATTTCCCCAATGGGCTTAAAATCGAGATCCCCTATGACACCACGCCGTTCGTAGAGATCTCCATCAGCTCAGTAGTACAGACGCTCTTTGAAGCCATCATCCTGGTTTTCGTGGTGATGTATTTGTTCCTGCAGAACCTGCGCGCTACCTTGATCCCGACCCTGGCAGTACCCGTGGTATTGCTCGGAACCTTCGCCATTATGACGGCACTGGGATTCTCAATTAACACCCTGACCATGTTTGGCATGGTGTTGGCCATTGGCCTGCTGGTAGATGACGCCATAGTCGTAGTGGAAAACGTCGAGCGGGTCATGAGTGAAGAAGGCTTGTCACCTATTGAAGCCACACGTAAGTCCATGGGACAGATCACCGGCGCCCTGATCGGTATCGGTCTGGTTCTTTCTGCGGTCTTTGTACCTATGGCCTTTATGGGCGGCGCGACCGGGGTTATTTATCAGCAGTTCTCCATCACTATCGTATCGGCCATGGCGCTATCGGTGTTGGTGGCGCTGATTTTCACACCAGCACTCTGCGCCACCATGTTAAAGCCAATTAAAGGCGACCATCATGCCAAAGGCGGCTTCTTCGGTGCTTTTAACCGCGGCTTTGATCGCTCCAACCAAAGTTACCAACGTATGGTAGGAGGAATGCTAAATCGTCCGACCCGCTCCATGCTGGTATACGCTGCCATCGTAGTAATTATGGGTGTGATGTTTATGCGTCTGCCGTCGTCTTTCCTGCCAGAGGAAGACCAGGGCGTTTTCCTGACTATGGTGCAACTGCCCACCGGGGCAAGCCAGGAACGTACAGAGGACGTACTGAAGAAAGTCTCGGATTACTACTATCAGGAAGACTCTGTGCGCTCGGTATTTACCGTCTCCGGCTTCAGCTTTGCCGGTCGTGGTCAGAATGTCGGTTTGGCTTTCGTGCGTTTAAACGATTGGGATGAGCGTGACAGCAGCCAAAGCGTGCAAGCCACTATCGGCCGGGCGATGGGGTATTTCTCGACAATCAAAGAAGCACAGATCTTTGCCTTTAACCTACCTCCGATTGTTGAACTGGGCAGTGCCAGTGGCTTTAACTTGTTCTTGCAGGATCGCGGCGCTCTGGGCCACGAAGCCTTATTACAAGCCAGAAACCAACTGCTGGGTATGGCCGCTCAACAGCCTGATTTGGTTGCCGTACGACCAAACGGTATGGAAGATGCGCCACAATTACAGATTGATGTCGACCAACTGAAAGCACAGGCGCTAGGCATCTCCTTGTCAGAAGTAAACCAGACCTTGTCCATAGGCTGGGGTTCTACCTACGTAAATGACTTTGTCGACCGTGGGCGGGTAAAGAAGGTCTATGTGCAGGCTGATGCTCAGTTCAGGATGACACCGGAAGACCTTCAGCATTGGTACGTGCGTAACAATCAGGGTGAGATGGTGTCCTTCTCTTCCTTTGCCACCAGCCGCTGGGTTTATGGACCACAACGCCTTGAGCGTTACAACGGGGTATCCGCCATGGAGATTCAGGGACAAGCAGCGCCTGGTTTTAGCTCGGGTGACGCCATGGCCAAGATGGAACAACTCATTGGTGAACTGCCAAAAGGCATAGACTTTGAGTGGACCGCCACCTCTTATCAGGAAAAACTGTCAGGATCTCAGGCGCCCGCCCTGTATGCGTTGTCCGTGTTAGTGGTATTCCTGTGTCTGGCTGCACTGTATGAAAGTTGGGCTATTCCTTTCTCGGTCATTCTTGTGGTGCCACTGGGCATTATCGGGGCGTTGAGTGCCGCATTTCTGATGGGCCTGCAAAATGACGTGTACTTCCAGGTGGGGCTATTGACCACTATGGGACTGGCTTCCAAAAACGCTATCTTAATTGTGGAGTTTGCTCGGGAGCTGCAAGGTCAGGGGATGGCGTTGATGAAGGCAGTGCTGGAAGCAGTGCGCTTGCGTCTGCGCCCCATCATCATGACTTCGCTGGCCTTCTCGCTGGGTGTACTGCCCCTTGCGATCAGCAGTGGCGCGGGTTCTGCCAGCCGCAATGCGATAGGTATTGGGGTACTGGGAGGCATGCTGTCAGCCACCTTCCTGGCCATCTTCCTGGTACCAGTATTCTATCTGGTAGTGCAGAAACTCTTCGTTAAACAGCGAACCTAGTTAAAAAGCCGGACTTAGTCCGGCTTTTTTAATCCTAGCAATAATCCGTCAATCAGTTCTGCGGCATGGTTTGCCAAGTCACACTGCTCCGGGTGCAACAAATACTTGGCTATTAGCCCCCCCAGATAAGCGTTTAAAGCACTGGCTGCCAAGGCCGGCGTTATGGCTGGGTTTAACAAACCTGCCTGGGCTGCTCGACTAAACGCTCGCTGCATAGTGTCATGCACTTCGTTGTTCAGATGTTCTTGCTGACGCACGGCCGGATTAAGCTCGTCGATGTATTCACAGCGATGGAAGACTATGGTGAGTACCCGACGATGCTGCTCACTCTGCCCGACAATTTCCAGAGAGCGAATCATCACATCGCGAATACGCAGAAAAGGATCGGTCTCAGTAGAATGGTCCAGTTCGGAAAGCATTTGCCTGAAGGGCAGCCGGATACGTTCCAGCATGGCATTAAACAAATCTGCTTTGTCGGTAAAATGCCAGTAGATAGCACCGCGGGTTACGCCGGCAGCCCGAGCGATTTTCTCCAGCGTGGTACGTGATACACCCTGTTCATAGAATAGCTGCTCCGCTGCATCGAGGATTGTGCAACGGGTTGCTTCGGCATCGGCCTTGGTTCGCCTTACCATACGACTGGTCTCTGTATTATTCTTGTTTTGTGCCCTGAATAATACCATAGCCACTGGCCGAAAAGGCAAATGCCGGGCTAATCCTTGACCTGAATCAGTCCTTTGCTTGTTGACGCTTCCAGTCATCGGTAAGCAGGCCGGCATAGCCCCAATCCTGTTCTTCAATTTCCTGAATAACTATATGGGTATGTTCCGGCTTTTTACCTAGCACCCGGGTTAAGGACTCGGTGAAGTCCTTAACCAACTCGGCTTTTTGCTCGCGGGTAGCGCCCTTTGTAATCTGTAGGTTCACGTAAGGCATAACGGCATCTCCAAAGGGTCGGCTTATGCCAACCCTTCATCTGTATCAACATGTTCAGCCTTATGGCGTTCGGCGATTTCATCTGACAACGCCTGACGACTACGTTTTTCGGTCAGCTTGCGCTCGGTTAACCAGAAGAAGAACAGTGGCAGGAAGAACACCGCCAGGAAGGTTGCCGCCAGCATACCGCCCATTACCCCGGTCCCTACACTGTGCCGGGCACCGGCACCAGCGCCTGAACTGAATGCCAACGGCACTACGCCGAGAATAAAGGCCAACGAGGTCATGATGATAGGTCTGAATCGCAAACGAGCCGCCTCCAGTGCAGCCGTCGCAGCACTCCAGCCCTGCTGATTTTTCATCAAGGCATATTCGACGATCAATATGGCGTTTTTACCCGCCAAACCTAGCAAAGTGACCAAACCAATCTGGAAATACACGTCATTGGTCAAACCTGCCACCCATACCGCTACCAGCGCACCAAAGGTACCAAAGGGCAGGGCCAGCATCACCGACAAAGGCAGTGACCAACGCTCATAAAGCGCAGCTAATATCAGGAATACCATGATAGCCGCCATCCCCAGCGCCAATCCTGTGGTACCTGAACTGCGCTTCTCCTGGAAGGCAGAACCCGTCCAATCGTAGCTGATGTCCGGTGGCAATACCTGGGCGGCAATACGCTCAATCTCTGCAATAGCCTGGCCAGAACTGTAACCAGGAGCAGGGTTACCCATGAGCTTCACCGCTGGCAGGTTGTTGTAGCGGTCTAAACTGTCAGGACCGGTGCTGTACTCGATATTCGCAAAGGCAGAGATGGGTACCATTTCTCCTTTGCTGCTGCGTACATAGATGCGCCCAATGTCATCGGGTGACATACGAAAATCAGCATCAGCAGACATCAATACCTGCCAGGCCCGGCCAAACTTATTAAAGTCATTGACGTAATAGGTGCCCAGGGTACCCGCTAGGGCATTAAAGGCACCATCAATAGGCACACCCATAGCGTGGGCCTGCTCACGGTCCACATCAATCTTTAGCTGTGGCGTGTTCGGCCGCCATAGAGTTTGCACACCCGCCAAAATTGGGCTTTGCTGGGCAGCACCTTGCATGGCTTGCATGGCCTGTACCAGTTTCTCTGTACCACCATCCCCACGGTTTTGCAGATAAAACTCAAAACCACCGGTATTACTCAAACCAAAGATAGGCGGCGGGTTGAAGGCCAACACCAAGGCTTCCTTGATATGTGCAGTTTTCATAAACAGCTCATTTACCAATTCCGGGGTAGTGATGTCCCGCTCATCCCAATGCTTCTGGGTGACGAAAATTGTCGCCGCACTGTTTTTGTAACCACCACCAATAAAGTCAAAACCGGTAAAAGCCACCACGTTACTGTTGGCGGGGTTTGACTGAATAGCGGCAAGCACCTCAGCAACTACCTCTTCAGTACGCTCCAACGAAGCCCCATCCGGCAGGAAAATAGCTGAGATATAAAAGCCTTGATCTTCATCGGGGATCAGTGAGCCTGGTGTGGCTTTCCACATGCCGCCGGTGATCGCTATCATGCCCACCACCAGCGTCAGACCAAGCAAGCCACGACGCAGGAAGAAGCTCACCGCGCCTACGTAATTGTTAGTTACCCGATGGAACCAGTTATTAAACCACTGGAAGAATCCTGCGGTCTTTTTATGTTCGGCACGCAGGATCAACACGCACAGCGCGGGCGTCATGGTCAGTGCCACCACACCAGATAAAGACACTGAGATAGAGATAGTAATGGCAAACTGACGGAACAACTCACCGGTCAAACCGCCAAGGAAAGCAATAGGGACAAATACGCTGCAAAGCACCAAAACGATGGCCACCACCGGCCCGCTTACTTCATGCATGGCCTTAATAGCCGCATCCCTGGCATTGAGATGCTCTTCGTGCATGATACGTTCAACGTTCTCCAATACCACGATGGCATCGTCCACCACTATACCAATAGACAACACCATACCGAACAGGGTCAGGGTATTGATGGAGTAACCCAGCATATACAAACCGGCAAAGGTGCCTAATAACGACACCGGCACCGCCAGCGTAGGAATCAAGGTTGCCCGCCAGTTTTGCAGGAACAGGAATACGACCAGGAACACCAGAATCATGGCTTCCACTAAGGTCTTTAGCACCTCCCGAATCGACACTTCGACAAAACGGGTCGTGTCGTAAGGAACAGCATGCTCTAACCCAGCCGGGAAACGACTTTTCAGTGCAGCAACAGTTTCGTTAACTTCTTTAGCAACATCCAAGGCATTGGCGCCGGGTTGCAGGAAGATCCCCACCAGCACCGCGTCTTTACCGTTAATACGACCGGCAAAATCATAATCTTTCGAACCCAGTTCAACCCGCGCCACATCTTTAAGACGCAAGGCACTGCCATCAGGGTTTGAGCGAATCAAAATCTGTTCAAACTCTTCTGACGAACTTAAACGCCCCTGTGCTGTGACACTGTATACCAATTCTTGTGGGGAACTGGATGTTGGCGTAGAGCCAATGCGACCCGCTGCATATTGCGAGTTCTGCTCGCGAATAGCCCCAGCGATTTCCTCAACCGTCACCCCTAACTGGCTCATTACATCCGGACGCAACCAAATACGCATGGCGTAGTCTTTTGCACCAAATATCTGCACATTGGTGGTACCCGGAATACGCTTAATTTGGTCAAGCACATTCAGGGTCACATAGTTGGAAGTCCACAGAGAATCGCGGCTGCTATCCGGTGAGTAAAACGCATGTACCTGCAGGAAACTGGACGAGCCTTTCTCTACCACTACACCCTGACGGCGGGTTTCTTCCGGCAACCTGGCTTCTACCTGCTTGATACGGTTGTTTACGTTGACCGCGGCTTGATCCGGGTCGGTGCCAATCTCAAAGGTCACCATAATAGTAGTGACACCTGAGCTAGTGGACGTTGAGGACATATACATCATGCCTTCCACACCCGTAATGGCGTTCTCGATAGGGGTCGCCACGGTCTGCTCAAGCACTTCTGCCGAGGCACCAGGATAAACTGCCATCACCTGCACTACAGGCGGTGAAATTTCCGGGTATTGGGCGATCGGCAAACTGCGCATGGCTGCCAATCCGGCCAAGACCACAAAAATAGAAATAACGAAGGCGAAAATTGGCCTGTCGATAAAGTAACGAGAAAACATGCTAACTCCCTGTTACTGAGCAGAAGATGATGGCTGTCCCGCCAACACCACCGGCATACCCGGGAAGAAGATATGTGCCATACCCTCAACGATCACCTGGTCACCGCTTTTCAACCCTTTATGAATGACCCAGCCATTCTCTATGCCCTGAGGCGTCTCCAAGCGTACCCACTCTCCCACTTCAACCGGAGCTGGCTGGGCGATATTGCCTTGTTCGCCTTTGGCAAACAGGTACACATATTTACCTGTGCCGCTGTCTAGCACGGCTCGCTGCGGTACCACAAAGGTGTTGTCGCGGCTGGCACCTTCCAACACCACACGGACAAACTGTCCGGGCCGCAATTTAAAGTCAGGGTTAGGTACAATGGCCTGTAACTCAGACGTTCCGGTCATGGTATTGATGCGCACATCACGGAAATTCACTTCACCTATATGCTCATAAAACGAGCCGTCTTGCAGTTTGATTCTTGTCTGCCAATGACCCTCTTTTGGCAGAGTTAACTTGCCACTTTCTACGTCCTTGCGCATACCAAGCTGTTCACGTTCGGACAAGCCGAAACGAATTCGAATAGGATCAAGTTGGGTAATTTGTGTCAGTAGTACATCAGGGCCTGGCACATAAGTGCCTTCCGAGACCTGCTCACGACCAGCGATACCTGTCACCGGCGACTCCACTTTGGCGTACTCCAGATTTAAGCGGGCATCCTGTAGTCTGGCTTCTGCGGCTTTGACATCAGCCATGGCAATCTCTTCAGCCGAAATAGCGTTGTCCAAATCCTGTTGCGAGACACTGTTTTGCTTACGTAGCGGTGTCAGACGTTTTACGTCACGACGAGCACTTTCCAATCGGGCCTTTGCTGCCAGCAAATCCGCCTGAGTACGGGCTACTTCGACTTCGAAAGGTTTCAGGTCAAGTGTAAACAATGATTGTCCCTGTTCTACTTTGTCACCTTCTTCAAAGTTGCGTGACTCCAGAATGCCGGCAACCCTGGCGCGAATTTCCACCTCTTTGGAACCAGATAACGTGGCGGGTAACTCAATAGCAAAAGGTACGGTCTGCGCTTTCATCGTAAGCACTTCAACAGATGCGGGATGCATCCCACCCATCCCATCTGCGGCTGGTGGTTGCTGGCCGCAAGCAACAAGCAAAGTAGCCAAAGAGACTACCGCCAGTTTAGCGTGCAGAGAAAAATTCCTTTTGTATTTACCCATAGGAGCACCGATAGTAGAGAGGCTGAAGCGAATAACCTTAATTTGCTTAAGGCTATGTGATAATAACAACTGAGATAATAACTTGGATAAAGTACACGATCTCGTATACTTTAGCTACGGCTTTATTCGTTTCAAAATGTATCGGCAACTGCTGACCGAGGAGTTAAGTTTGGGTCGAAGTGATGAGAAGCACAATGATATTTTATGTGCTGCTATCCGGGAGTTCTGTGAGAAGGGCATGATGGCAACCACTATGGAGGCTATTGCCAGCCGTGCCTGTGTGTCCAAACGTACGTTGTATAAACACTATCCATGCAAGGAAGACCTGCTGGATGCCGTAGTCAGTCTGTTGCTGGAACGTGTCGAGCCTCTGCAGAAAATGACCTTTGATCCGCAGCGCCCTATCGCCGAGCAACTTCAAGAACTCAGTCAGAAAGTGCTATCGCTGGTATGCGACGAACACTACCTGCGTTTGAGTAAAATTGTCATTATTGAGTCGATGCGCTCAGAAAAAGAAGCGATCCGCTTAAATCAGAAGTTCAGTGATTGTGAACAAGACATGCACAACTGGTTTATTCAGGCCAGCAAAGCAGGCGCGCTCGGACAATTGGAACCTGGCTTGGCGGCAGCCATGTTCTATGGAGCGATTAAAGAAATGGCTTTCTGGGATCAAGCTATATGCTGGAAGCCGTTGTTAAATGAACAAGAAGCAAGAAAGTTGATGGAACAAACCTGTCGTTTTTTCCTTACCGCGATTCAATCCAAGGGCTAGTCAAAGCTAGTCCTCCCGATCTCAGAGCATAAGTAGAGCAAGGTAGCACCGTATACAAAGGGATTTTTGTCTTTGTTAACGCAATAGTAAAGTTGGAAATGCTCCATCTTGGCGCGGCTGGAGAGCATTTCCATAATGTAGTCTTTTTGATAATCATTCATTGCCGCAATATTTGGCCGTACCCGATCACGCAATGCAGCTAATTCCTGCCGTTCTGCAGTCTGTGCTATTTCTGTCATCCAGTTCGACAAACTTTGTTGAATATCCCCTAGCCAGTACTGCACAAAAGACGAGCGCAATACAACCACCAGTAAGGCAATTTCCAAAATGATAATAAAGGTGCGTTTCATTGTGCTACATCAATAGTCAAGTACGGTGAAAATCATACCTTATAGACCGGCAAAGTCCCATATGACTTGCTTATCTGCCGGGATAACTAGCAATAAGTATTCATTACTATGCTTAAATTTAACTTAACGAATCAAGCGATAAAATTTGTCAAAAATTCGGTAGGTTCATCGGAGTAACCATCCAACCCCTTGTCATTTAACGTTATTTTAACAAATGTCAGGAGAAATCTGGTTTATTCTGAGGTAGACGACCTTGCAGCAAGCTAAATTAAATTTATAATTTTCAGAAATTTTTGAAACTTCAAAAACAAACAAAAATAGCTGAGTAGCGCTGAGCTAATATGCTTTACAGGCATTCAGGTCGCGCTATTGTAAATAAAATAAGGGAACAGCTAGATTCCTCAATGTGCATTACCAGAGACCAGGACCCATGAGTGAACGAATCCCAGTAAAAGATGTAACTCCCGTACAGATTCATCGGCCAACAGAGCAGGAAAGTGTGGATGCTTCGCGCAAACGCATTTATGTGCGAGCCGTACAAGGCCCTCTGGAAACCTTCCGACGCTATTTTGGCTTTTTCTTTCTGGCCATTTTTGCGCTTTTGCCTTGGATTCAATATGACGGACATCAGGCCATCCTGTTGGATATCGGCGAACAGCGCTTCACCATTTTCGCCCTGACACTCTGGCCACAAGATCTCACCATACTTGCCTGGATTTTTATTATCGGAGCCTTTGCGCTGTTTTTTGTCACCACCTTTGCCGGGCGGGTTTGGTGTGGTTTTCTATGCCCTCAAACCACTTGGACTTATATGTATGTGTGGTTTGAAGAAAAGATTGAAGGCAGCCGGCACCAACGCATGAAGTTGGATGCCCGGCCCATGGACTTTGATAAATTTTGGCGCAAAGGCCTTAAACATCTGTGCTGGCTGATTATCGCCGTACTGACCTCACTAACTTTCGTAGGTTATTTCACCCCAATAGACAGCTTGTTCATTGACTTTTTCACACTGCAAAACAGCTTCTGGATCGGTTTGTGGGTATGGCTTTTCGCTTTCTGTACTTATGGTAACGCTGGTTGGATGCGCGAAATCATGTGTACCCATATCTGCCCTTATGCCCGCTTCCAGTCAGTAATGTTCGACAAAGACACTTTTACCGTGACCTATGATGAAGGGCGCGGTGAAAAGCGTGGACCGCGGGGTCGTAAAGTTAGTCGAGAAGCCTTGGCTGCTGATGGCGTAGGTGACTGTATCGATTGCAGCCTATGTGTTCAGGTTTGCCCAACAGGCATAGACATTCGTAACGGCCTGCAATACGAATGTATTAACTGTGGCGCCTGTGTTGACGCCTGTAACGGCGTCATGGATAAAATGGGTTATCCCAAGGGGCTTATCAGTTATACCACCGAACATAAGATGAAAGGTGGACATACCCATATTGTGCGTCCCAAATTGGTGGGATACGCCGTGGTATTAATGGTCATGATAGGCTTCCTGGCACTTGATTTATTTACCCGGATACCTTTGGACGTAGATATTATTCGTGACCGTAACCAGCTTTACCGTGAGACCAATGATGGGCTGGTGGAAAACGTATATACTCTGAAAATCCTGAACAAATCCCAGCATGATGCTCGCTATATTTTGTCGGTAGAGGGCTTGGAAGGGCATCGACTGACAGGTAACCGGGAGTTTCTGGTGCATGGTGGTGAGGTTTATGTCGAGCCTATCAGTGTCGCTATCGACCCATACAAGCTCGAAAGTAGCATTGTTGAAATTCGCATTAAGGTACAATCTCTGGACAATGAAGAAGTGAGTGTGGTCGCACCGACCAAATTCTTGTACCGATAGGAACCTAATGTCCGATTTCAGCTTCCATAGTCTGACCCCGGATCTGATCCTGGATGCCATTGAAAGCACTGGCATCCGGGTGGATTCAGGCCTGCTGGCCCTGAACAGCTACGAGAACCGGGTCTACCAGTTCATGGATGAACAGCGCAAACGCTATGTCGTTAAATTTTACCGCCCCAACCGTTGGACAACTTCGCAAGTTCAGGAAGAGCATGACTTTGCGGAAGAATTGCTGGAACAGGAAATCCCTGTCGCCGCGCCGCTTAAATTAAACGGCCAGACTCTGCACCAATATGAGGGTTACAGCTTTGCCTTGTTTCCTTCTGTGGGCGGACGGCAGTTTGAAGTAGATAATCTCGATCAACTGGAATGGATGGGGCGCTTCATTGGCCGCTTGCATGGGGTTTCGAAAGCGCGCCCCTTCACTTCACGCCCCGGTATCGACACACAGACCTTCCTGTTTGAACCCCGCAAAGAACTACAACATAGCAACCTGGTGCCGGAGTCACTGAAAACCCCGTTGTTCACTATTATGGATATGGTGATAGAAAAGGCAGCCAACCTGTATCGACCGAGCACTCAAATTCGCCTTCACGGCGATTGCCACCCAGGCAATATTCTGTGGCGTGATGGACCTACTTTTGTGGATCTGGACGATTGTAGAATGGGTCCAGCCATTCAGGATCTGTGGATGATGCTATCAGGGGATCGTGCTCAGCAACTGCTGCAACTGGATACACTGGTGGGTGCCTATGAAGAGTTCAGCGATTTCGACCATAAGCAACTGGTGTTGATTGAGCCGTTGCGCGCCATGCGTATGGTGCACTATATGGCCTGGTTAAGTCGTCGCTGGGAGGACCCGGCCTTCCCTCAGGCTTTCCCCTGGTTTGCCACCGACAAATACTGGGAGCAGCAGGTATTAGCACTGAAGGAACAATACTCGGCCTTACAAGAGGCCCCTTTGTCGCTGCTTCCCTGAGGAAGGTTGCTTCTTTTCCGCCCGTAAGACCAGTTGAATCCAACTGGTTTTTTTATAGCTTTACTTTATAATCCCGCTCGATTGAGGTGCCTTCTGTAATAACAAAAGGTGAAACGGGAAGTCATGTGACGCTGCCCCCGCAACGGTACGCAAGTATCAGAATCATCATGCCACTGTAGGATTTTACTATGGGAAGGCGATTCTGCTGCCACTTTGGCACTTGCCAGCCCGGAGACCGGCCTCAAGACAAACACGACCTTATGGTCACCAGGATTCACGCGCTCGGGTGGAGCGCCAACCTAGGCACATACCTATGCAATTCAAACACACTACTCTAGGGTTGGCGGTGTTCGCCAGCCTGTTCGGCACTTCTGCAGCTTTAGCTCAGGAAGAGATTGAAACCATCAGCGTAATTGGCGCTCGTCAGCCCATTGAACTGTCACGTGTAAGCGCGTCAGTTTCCGTTATTGACCGTGCAGAAATTGAAAATTCTGGGGCTCTCAATCTAGCAGATATACTCCGCAGTCAAGCAGGTATCAGCATCTCCCAATCCGGCGCAAAGGGCACGGAAACCCGTGTAAGACTGCGAGGCAGTGAATCTAACCACATATTGGTATTGGTTGATGGCGTTGAGATTAATAACCTTAGCGACGGAGCGGTGGACTTTGCCCACGTCAATCTGGATAACGTTGAACGAATTGAGCTCTTACGCGGCCCTCAGAGTGCGTTATGGGGTAGCGGCGCGGTAGCAGGCGTACTAAACATTACGACGCGCCAGGGCACAGAGCAGACTCGTGGCGGTGCGCGAATTGAAGTAGGTGAGGACAGCAGCGCCAAACTCGCAGCAAATGTAAGTGGTGCAGCAGACGCCTTTAACTACGCTCTGTCTGTCAGCCACTTCTCTACCGACGGTCAAAACATCTCTGCTCAAGGCAATGAGCGCGATGGATACCGCAACAACGAATTTAATACCCAGCTAGGTTACAAACTGTCAGAGCAGGCAAGAGTGACAGCGAATTTACGCTATGTAGATTCCTACAACGAGTATGACGCGGGTGGAGCTGATGCTGAACTCTATACACATGGTCGTTTTGCCAGCGGCAAATTGGGTTGGTATTACACAGCGGTAGATACTCGCTGGCAACATGAAGCCGGATATCAGTTCAGCCGCAGCGAAACAGTTAGCAATCTGACGAGTGAGGCCGATAGCAATAAGCAACGCTGGTATTGGCAAAGTGCTCTGAACTACAGCCAGGCTGGTCGTATTGCAATGGCGTTAGAACATGTAGATGAAGAATTTACGCAAATTGGTTTAGCGAGTGTTTGGGGCGACCCCAACCAGACACAGGAAAACCACACCCAGTCCGTGGTGTTGGATGTAGTTCATGAAGTTCTAGAAGGTCTGAGCCTTACTGCCAACAGCCGCTATGATAGTAATGATGAGTTCGATGATGCACTAACCTTCCGCTTAGGTGGGAGTTATTTGTTAGATGGCGGGCATAAGATCTATATCAGTCATGGTAAAGCTGTAAAGAATCCCACGTTGGTTGAACGCTTTGGTTACTTCCCAGCAGACTTTCTTGGTAACCCTGCACTTGAACCAGAGAAGAGCATTAGTACAGAGCTCGGAGGCCAATATCAGATAAACGCCAATTGGTCCACCGGCCTTAACTTGTACTTCACGGACCTAGAAAACGAAATTAACGGTTCGTTTTTTGACTTAGCGAATGGACGCTATACAGCTATAAACATGTCTGAGAATAGCAAACGCAGAGGAGCCGAATGGCAACTTAAAGGAACAATTGGCGAGCTTAAGGTAGACCTTAACTACAGTTACCTTGATGCGAAGGAGAAAGTTAAAAAAACCGATCCTCCTCGGGTTGAAGAACAAACAGAAGTTCGCCGTCCTCGTCATCAGGCCAATTTAACACTAAGTCAGGACTTTTTTGAGCAAAAAGCTAATGCGTATATACAGCTACAGTATCAAGGAACAAGAGAAGATACTTTCTTTGGCACTTATCCTTATGCTCAACTAAAGCTCAATGCTGTAACCTTAGTGAATGCAGCCGTAAACTTTAAACCGGACCAACATTGGACGTTTGCTTTACGCGCTGAAAACCTCTTTGACCACGACTATGAAGAGGTAATAGGTTACCAGCGCCAGGGGCGCACGGCTTACATCAGTGCCGGTTATCAATTCTAACTAGCAGGGGCGGCAACGCCCCTTTTTTATACCTGGTAAAAATGAACGATACCTGACTAAGCATCTACCGCCATAAGCAGGCTGTCGGCATTTGCCTAAAGCTGTGGTAACCTTTTTGCCGTTTCCTATTCCAACAAGAGATTGTACCAATGAAAAAGCTGTTCAGCCTGCTCATGCTGGCCATCTTGCTGCCTCTTCAAGCCTGTGCCCAGGAAGTTTACAAAGAAGGGGAGCATTACGAGGTTATTAGCGACAAAGCCACCGACAAAGCAGAAGTATTAGAATTCTTCTCATTCTGGTGCCCTCATTGCCATGCTTTCGAGCCGCTGGTCGCCCAAATCAAGAGCAAGCTGGATAAAAACGTCAGCTTTGAAAAAGTGCATGCTAATTTCATGGCCTTCACCACAAAAGACATTCAAGACGAAGCCACGAAAGCCATGATGATTGGCCGCGCCCTGAAACGTGAAGATGCGCTCAACAAAGCCATTTTTAATTATATTCATGTACAGCGTTCACAAGTCACTTCACTGAAAGACCTGGAAAACATCTTTATTATCAATGGAGTAGATAGCGCTGAGTTTGAAAAAATGGCATCCAGTTTTGGCGTAAACAGCCTGGTGTCAAAAAACAATAAGGCCCTAGAGCATTACCGTAAGCATCTGGGTGGCGTGCCGACTTTTATCGTCAACGGCAAGTTTAAAGCTAAATTCACCCGCAACATGGGGCCTGACGATATGGTCGACCTGATTGTGTGGTTGTCCAAACAGAAATAACACATCGGAGGGACCAGCCGGTCCCTTTTTGTTTTTGGTTACAATTCAATATGATCCTCAACTTCCAGCAGGCTCAACCTGTGGTAGATTCGCCGTCATTACACAAGGAGAAAACGGCATGAAAAAGTTCCTCGGTTTAATCGCCATTATGTTATCGCTGCCATTGCAGGCTGCCGATTGGAAAGAAGGTACGCATTACGACGTAATTAGCGACAAAGGTACCAGCAAGCCGGTTGTGCAGGAATATTTTTCATTTTGGTGTCCTGCCTGTAACGCCGTTGAACCTGTTGTGCAACAAATGAAGGCCAAGCTGGAAAGCGAAGGCGTTAAATTTGAAAAAGTGCATGTGAACTTTATGCGCTTTGCCGATGAAGAAACTCAAAATGCTGCCAGCCGCGCTATGATGATCGGCCGAGCCTTGAAACAAGAAGAGAAACTCAACGGTGCGATTTTTGCCCATATCCATAAGCAGCGCCAACCCGTAACGTCACTGGATGATCTAAAAGGGATTTATGTCAGTCAGGGCGTTAGCGCCGAGCGCTTTGACGAAATGGCTGAGAGTTTTGCAGTCAACAGCTTGTTGGCCAGAAACAACAAAACGCTGGAACAAAACAACCGCCATTTGACCAAAGGTGTACCAGCCTTTCTGATTAACGGAAAGTATCGCGCCATGTTCACTCGGGATATGACACCTGATCAGGTTATTGAACTCATTGTATGGCTGGCGAAGCAGCCTTAAAGCATTAAAAAAGCCAGGTAATGACCTGGCTTTTTACTTATTGGCTTCAAATAAACTCGTAAGCATCGCCAAACAAGTTATCTAGCAACAGCCCTTGCTGATGGAAAGCTTCCCTGGCGACACCGGCCATTTCAAAGCGTCCCGCCACATAGACCTGATAAGGCTCCAGACTGATAAAATCTTCTAGCACAGCCTGATGTACCAGACCTGTGCGCCCTTGCCAATCATCGGAAGGATTTTCCAGCACGGGAATCACTTTCAGCTTGGGGTGTTGGGTAGCGAGCTTCTGCAACACATCCAGCGCGTACATGTCTTCCAATGTTTTCGTACCCCAGTACAAAAATACCGGTTCACGTAAGGGCGTAGCCAGCAGTGTTTGTAAAATGCTCCAGGTGTAAGAAAAACCTGTTCCACCCGCCATGAGAATAGTCGGCTTGGGCTCGGAGTCACGCAATTGCGCTTTACCGTGCGGGCCATCCAACAGCACCTTGCCACCTTGCTGCATTTTCTCTATCACCTGCATCGCCCAGGGATTATGCGCGGAGGCACCCACATGCAATTCAATAAACTGCGAATCATGCGCACCATTGGCGATGGAAAACGGACGCTTGTCCGTCTCACCCATAACAACCCGAATATATTGACCCGCTTTAAATGATACCGGTCGCTCTGGCTCAAGGAGGATTCGCCACACAAATGGAGTGAGGGATTCCAACTGCTTTATTTTGCACTCAAATTCAGACATTTCTCATTTATCTTGTGGTGTATTGTTAAGTCCCAGCTCATCCCAGATACTGTCAATTCTCTGCTTGATGGCTGGATCCATCACTATGGGACGTCCCCATTCTCTGTCGGTTTCTCCGGGCCACTTGTTTGTGGCATCCATCCCCATCTTTGACCCTAAACCCGATACCGGTGAGGCAAAGTCCAGATAGTCGATGGGTGTATTCTCAATTATTGTCGTGTCGCGGGCAGGATCCATCCTGGTAGTAATAGCCCAAATGACGTCATTCCAATCCCTGGCGTTGACATCGTCATCACAGACAATCACGAATTTGGTATACATAAACTGGCGTAAAAACGACCACACCCCCAGCATCACACGCTTGGCATGACCGGGGTATTGCTTCTTCATGGTCACCACCGCCATGCGGTAAGAGCACCCCTCTGGCGGCAAATAGAAATCAACAATCTCTGGAAACTGTTTCTGCAGAATTGGCACAAACACTTCATTCAGCGCCACACCTAGAATGGCCGGTTCATCGGGCGGACGGCCGGTATAGGTGGAATGATAGATAGGGTTCTTACGGTGTGTGATGTGCGTCACGGTAAAGACAGGGAAGTCATCGACTTCATTGTAATATCCCGTATGGTCACCATAGGGTCCCTCAGGGGCCGTTTCGTTGGGCGCAATATAGCCTTCTAATACAATTTCAGCACTGGCAGGCACCTGTAGATCATTACTGATACATTTCACGACTTCGGTTTTGTCGCCACGCAGCAAACCCGCAAAGGCATACTCAGACAAAGTATCAGGTACAGGAGTTACGGCTCCCAGTATGGTTGCAGGATCTGCACCCAAGGCAACGGCAACAGGAAAGTTTTCGCCGGGATGCTCCTGGCACCACTCTCGAAAATCCAAGGCGCCGCCGCGATGCGATAACCAACGCATAATCACTTTATTCGGGCCAAGCAGTTGTTGGCGATAAATGCCTAGATTCTGGCGTTTTTTATGGGGCCCACGGGTTACGGTTAAACCCCAGGTTATCAAGGGTGCCGCATCTTCCGGCCAGCAGGTTTGAATGGGGATTTGGGTTAAATCTACCTGATCGCCAGTTAGCACCACGTCCTGACAGGGCGCTTTGCTCAATTCCTTGGCAGGCATATTCAACACCTGCTTAAACACCGGCAGTTTATCCCAGAGCTCCTTAAAACCTTTTGGTGGATCGGGCTCTTTTAGGTAAGCCAGTAACTTACCCACTTCCCGCAGGCTTTCTACCGAATCCTGCCCCATTCCCATCGCCACGCGCTTGGGCGTACCAAATAAATTGGCCAGCACCGGCATGCTAAAGCCTTTCGGATTCTCAAACAGAATAGCTGGCCCACCGGCACGCAAGGTGCGGTCTGCTATCTCGGTCATCTCCAGCACCGGATCTATCTCCATGCTGATACGCTTGAGTTCACCGGCTTTTTCAAGCTGTTCGATAAAATCACGTAAGTCTTTGTATTTCATGTGCTTGAATTAAATTTGAATTGCCCGCCATTATACCTGAGATACGCCAGAGAATCCTGCTATGACCAGTTATCTTTCAAGTAAGTGCAATGCTCATCTTTACCCCCAAGCTTATTACCCCCAATCCACAGGTTCTGGCGATGCAATACCGATAATCCTATCCGGCGGACCAATGAAAAAACGAGATTGATTAAATAAACTGCATAAAGACAAGCCACACAGCTCTCGACATTGAAAAACACTTGCGCCTTGTCGGTCCGACGCCCAATATGAAAGGTAGCGTCAGGCAATAAGATCAGCAAAAGCTGAAGTACGACGCTCACTTTGCACCGGCCATTTGGGAGATTGCCATGCCTTTTACCCACCCTATGCTAGAAGAAATCAACCTGCTTCTGAAATTTCCTCTCGATAGCCTCAGACAAGGTCTGAAGATCCATCACGATGCCGACCCGGCCATTGTGGATGCAGCCAAGCGACTGTTTGAGAAAGGCATTATCGATCAGGTTGACGGCGGTTACCTGACCGATCTTGGCCACGACTTGCACGAACATGCGCAAATCCTGGCATCTGCATTGTCAGCTTCATCGACTAAGGAGTAAACCATGTCTGCACAAGCCAATCCCGACAGTAAATATGACATCCTGGCTCAGACCCCTGAACAACGTCATAAATACCTGCTCAAGCGCCTGCAGGAAACTCAGGAAATCTGGACGCTGGTTGATGATGATGGCGCGATGATCCTGACCACAGATGAAGAGGATTGTATTCCCATCTGGCCCGATGCTGAATTTGCTAAAGACTGGATTAATGGCGATTGGTCTCACTGCCAGCCACACAAAATCACCTTAAGTGACTGGCAACACAAGTGGCTTCCAGGCCTGGAGGAAGACGAAATTCAGATCGTGTCTTTCCCGGTGCCAGGGGAGGACGGGTTGGTGTCCGCGCCCTGGGAAATGGCAGAAGAACTTGCCTAAACTGAGCGTTTAGAAACTTGAACCCGGCAGTCTGCTGGGTTCTAATTCCACTAACCAAAACTGTCAGGACCCGCCCATGTTAGATCCCAAGAAAATCGAAGAGATTGCCAAGCAAATCTCAGATGCCATTCCCCCCGGCGTAAAATCCATGGCTGAAGGTGCCGAGGCAAAGGTAAAGCAGGTACTGCAATCTCAATTAAGCAAACTGGACTTTGTCAGCCGTGAAGAATTTGATGTGCAGACTCAGGTGTTAGTGCGCACTCGCGAAAAACTGACCGCTATGGAAGAGCGCCTTGCAGAGCTAGAAAAGCAGCTGCGCGATCAGGCTTAATTCTATGGGGCAGGCTTACCTGCCTTTGACCTGCCCCAAGCTGGCTAGGCAATAATAGTCGGCTGGTAGCTGAAGCGTTGTCGATACGCTTTGGGAGTAAGCTGAGTCAGGTTGCTAAATAGCTTACGAAATGATGCCGGATCACCATAGCCAACTTTTTCAATGATACGCTCCACCGGTAGGTCAGTGCCTTCCAGTAATTGTTTGGCTTTTTCCACTCTAATCTGCTGCAGATAAGACAGCGGAGTTTCACCGCAGGCCGCCTTGAACCGGCGAATCAGCGTGCGCTTAGTTACGGCAAACTGTGCGCAAATATCATCCAAACCAACAGACTCGGCATAATGCTGTTGCATCCATTGCTGAACCCGTTCAACCAAACTGTCCTTGTGGCCAATGACAAAGTGCGGGTCAATAAAGGTTTGCTGAGATAGACGATGCCGGTCAAGGAGCAAAACCTTAGATAAATTGGTTGCAAACTGATAGCCACAAAGGCGTTCCAGCAACACCAAGCAGACATTAGTGAAAGATGTCGTAGCTCCACCAGTCAGCAAATGCTCATCACTCACCACTAACTCATCCATACGCAACTGCACATCAGGATAACGACCAGAGAAAACCTCCTTCAACCACCAGCAGGTGGTAGCCTGACGTCCATCCAGAATACCGGCCTCCGCCATGGCGAAAGTACCGCTGCAATGGCTGGCTATCAGGCTCCCTTGTGCCGATGCCTGACTTAGTAGCTCAAACATCGGCTCGGCTTGCTGCAAATACGCCGTTAAGCCTTGTTTGTCGTAGGTATAAGCCGTTCCGGCAATCACGACATCGGCCTTTTCCAGCTCCTGAATGGGCGTCGCCGGCAGTATAAAACCGTTGGAACATTGAATCTGCCCACCACCGGTCGAGAAAAATTGGGTATCGAATAACAGCGTATTGCCATTTGGGTTGAGGTAGCGCCACAGCGTATTGGCATAATCAAAGAAGTCTCTGACGCCCATTAAATGTGAACCCACAGCGTTATCGGTTGCCAGCACGGCTATCTTTTTCACCACCACCCCCAAATGTCACTTTTGGCACCTTTTTTATCATTATTGCCACTAACAGCGCTATTGGCAAGCCACTACACTGACAACATCAAATCAATGTCGTCGAGCAACACATTGTCTGTTAAGCGGAGGAAACTAGGGATGATCTGCAATATGAAACACAAGTCCTGGCTGGTATTGCCAACATTACTTTTGGCCTGGGGAGTCATGCTCTGGATTCAATGGAGTAGTGAGTTGCCAATCACCATTAACTTAATTGGCATTCCATTATTGATGCTATTGCTTGGTCTGCTGGCTGGATTGGCGATGGAAGGGGAAGACAACTAAACCTGTCGCTCAAGCCAATGGAAACGGCGTGCTTAGAACACGCCGTTTAAGTCCGATAAGAAGAACCGGTAGGCCGGGTTGTCCGTTTGCTCCTGGAAGCTATAGCCCAACTGCGCCACGTGCTGATCAAACTCAGCCCTTGAGCCTTCGGGAATATCAAAACCCACCAGCACCAACCCTTCTGCTGCACCGTGGTTACGGTAGTGGAACAAGGTGATGTTCCAACGCTCGCCCAGGGTATCCAGAAACTTCATCAGCGCGCCAGGATGCTCGGGAAACTCAAAGGAGAACACATGCTCATTGAGTAAGCTCGGCGGCCGTCCGCCCACCATATAGCGTACGTGCAACTTGGCCAGTTCATTATCCGACAAATCGAACAACTGGTAGCCTTCTTTGTGCAGCAATGAGCTGATACGCTCAAATTCAGCCCGGCCTTCCCTTAACTTCAGTCCAACAAAAATGTGGGCTTCTTTGTCGCTGGCAAAGCGGTAGTTAAATTCAGTGATGGCCCGCCCGCCCAGCAGTCGGCAAAAATGCCTGAAGGAACCGGCCCGCTCAGGGATCTTCACGGCAAATACCGCTTCTTTCTGTTCACCCAGTTCGCAGCGTTCGGAAACATAACGCAAGGTATGGAAGTTAATATTGGCGCCACACAAAATGCCCCCCAACTGCTGCCCTTGCAAACCATGCTGCTGCACATATTTGCGAATACCGGCAACCGATAGAGCACCAGCGGGCTCGGCAATCACGCGGGTGTCATCAAAGATATCTTTGATGGCCGCACAGATTTCATCACTGCTGACGGTAATTACTTCATCGATATATTTCTGACATAACCTGAAGGTTTCGCTGCCAATCAACTTAACCGCCACCCCATCGGCAAAAATACCAACGCTGGCAAGTTCAGTGGGATGCCCGGCTTCCAATGCAGCTTTGAGGCACGCAGACTCGTCGGACTCCACGGCAATGATCTTCAGCTCGGGTTTGAGCTGTTTGAGGTAAACGGCGATACCGGCCGCCAAACCACCTCCACCTACGGCAATAAACAGCGTATCCAGATGCGGGTTTTGCTCTAACAGCTCGCGACCAATAGTGCCTTGTCCGGCGATAACATCGGCATCATCGAAAGGTGGAATAAAGGTATAACCATGTAACTCTGTCAACCGGCTGGCTTCGGCCTTAGCAGCATCAAAGCTGGTGCCATGCAGTACCACTTCGGCATATTCACCACCAAAAGTACGTACTGCCTCGACTTTAATATCCGGGGTAGTTTCCGGCATCACAATGATGGCACGAATCTGCTTAATACGCGCCGAATAAGCCACGCCCTGCGCGTGATTACCTGCCGATGCCGCAATCACGCCCGCCTGTTTCTGCGGCTCTGTCAGCTGACAAATGCGATTATAAGCGCCGCGCAGCTTAAAAGATTTTACCGGCTGCTGATCTTCGCGCTTCAGCCAGATATCGTTGCCCAATGCCAAAGACAACTTATCCAGATGTACTAAATCACTTTTTACCGCCACATCATACACGGGCGAAAGCAGGATTTTTTTCAGATACTCGCCTTCCGAGACTGTCATCCCTTGCCCTCCAGCAGAGCACGATCACGCACTGCCCCTTTGTCGGCACTGGTGGCCAGCATGGCATAGGTTTTTAGCGCCAGAGACACTTCACGCTGACGGTCAAGCGGCTGCCAAGGTTTGTCGGCCTGCTCCATTTTCGCTCTGCGCTCAGACAACTCGGCATCACTTACCTGTAATTGAATACTGCGGTTGGGAATATCAATAGCGATGATATCGCCCGGCTGCACTAAACCGATGACACCACCAGCGGCCGCTTCCGGGGAAACATGGCCAATAGACAACCCAGATGTACCGCCAGAAAAACGCCCATCGGTGATCAGGGCGCAGGCTTTACCCAGGCCTTTAGATTTCAGATAAGAAGTGGGGTAGAGCATTTCCTGCATACCCGGGCCGCCTTTTGGTCCTTCATAGCGGATGATTACTACTTCACCAGCCTTCACTTCATCACTCAAAATGCCGCTGACCGCTGCATCCTGGCTTTCATAGATACGTGCCGGTCCGGTGAAACGCAGATTGTCTTCATCCACGCCAGCGGTTTTGACAATACATCCGTCTTCGGCCAGATTGCCAAACAGCACCGCCAATCCACCTTCCTGACTGAAGGCATGCTGCATATCGCGGATACAACCTTGTTGTCTGTCAGTATCCAGGCTCGGATAACGGCAGTCCTGGCTAAACGCTTTGGTGGTGCGAATACCAGCAGGACCCGCTTTAAAGAAGGTGTGCGCAGCATCATTATTCGCTTGTGTCACATCCCACTGACCTATCACGTCGCCAATACTGCCGCCAAGCACGTGTGGGCTATCAGGGTTCAGCAAGCCACCACGGTTCAGCTCGGCCAAAATGCCCAGCACGCCGCCGGCACGGTGCACGTCTTCCATATGGTATTGCTGGGTGGCCGGTGCCACTTTACATAAATGCGGAACCTTACGGGATAAACGGTCGATATCCGTCATGGTAAAGTCCAGTTCAGCTTCTTGCGCGGCGGCCAGCAAATGCAAAATAGTATTGGTAGAGCCGCCCATGGCAATATCCAGTGCCATAGCATTCTCAAACGCGGCACGGCCAGCAATGGCGCGAGGCAGTGCACTGGCATCGTCGTCCTGGTAATAACGTTTGCACAATTCCACCACCACTTTACCGGCTTGTTTAAACAAACCTTCACGATCAGCATGGGTCGCCAACAGTGAACCATTACCCGGCAGCGACAATCCCAGTGCCTCGGTTAAACAGTTCATGGAATTGGCAGTAAACATACCTGAGCAGGAACCGCAGGTCGGGCAAGCGGAACGTTCAATGGCTTCGCTGTCAGCATCAGACACGTTAGGATTAGCCGCTGCTACCATGGCATCCACCAGATCCAAGTGAATGATCTTGTCAGATAGCTTAGTCTTACCGGCTTCCATGGGACCGCCTGATACAAATACTACTGGAATATTCAAGCGCAGTGCGGCCATCAACATTCCTGGGGTAATTTTGTCGCAGTTGGAAATACACACCAGCGCATCGGCGCAGTGAGCATTAACCATATACTCTACCGAGTCGGCAATCAGTTCACGGGAGGGCAGACTGTAGAGCATGCCGCCATGGCCCATGGCAATACCATCATCCACCGCAATGGTATTAAATTCTTTGGCCACCGCGCCGGCCTCTTCAATGCTGCGGGCAACCAGTTGCCCCATATCCTTCAAATGCACATGGCCTGGCACGAACTGGGTAAAGGAGTTGGCAACTGCAATAATAGGTTTGCCAAAATCCGCCTCCGTCATGCCTGTGGCACGCCACAAGGCGCGGGCACCGGCCATATTGCGGCCCTGGGTGGTGGTTGCTGAACGTAATTTTGGCATGGTAGAAAACCCTTATTGTCTGAATTACTGGGGCAAGGCGCCCCATTATCTAAATCTCTGAAAACTATGTCGCGGGCTAACTTCAGCCCGCCTACTGCTGCGAAAAAACGCACTAGATATTGAATCTATGCCGATTGCAGCTCGCCGGTATGCGCCAACTGGGCCTGACATTCAAGTGAAGCCAGATCATACAACTTATGCAATTGGCTGGTCAGCAGACTAATGGGCTGTTGGCCGGACACCTGCATCGACACTCGCATCTGCTTCGATGCTGGCTGCATCTGCATACTGTCGACCTTAAAGCCGCGGTAACGAGTGGTTTGCAGCACACGTTCCAATACCGCAGGTTGATCTGATAACAACATATCCAATTGATAGTTCATTTTGGTTGCTCCCACATTTGATGGTTGGCGGTATTGGGTGGCACGATAGGCCATACGTTATCTTTGTGATCTAATTGCACATGCAACAGATAAGGTCCCTGATGGGCCAGCATTCTGGCCAGGGCGTCCGCGACCTGACTGCGGCAATGAATTACATCACTCGCAATATCAAAGGCGGCCGCCAGGCGGCTGAATTCCGGATTATCAGACAGGTCGGTTTCGCTGTAGCGCTCTTCATGAAAGAGTTCCTGCCATTGTTTCACCATGCCTAGACGCTGATTATCAAGAATCATTATTTTGACCGGCATCTGATAGCGACGCAGAGTACCCAGCTCTTGCACATTCATCATAAAAGAACCGTCACCACAGACTGCAATGACCTGGGTGCCGGGGTTGGCCACCTGCGCACCTATGGCGGCCGGCAGACCAAAACCCATAGTTCCCAGCCCGCCGCTGCTCAAATGACAGGTTGGCTGAGAAAAACGCATATGCTGAGCCACCCACATCTGGTGCTGGCCTACATCGCAACTCACTATGGCATCATCGGCAGACATATCGCTCAGTTGTCTGAGCAATTGCGGGGCATCAATCTGCCCAGGACTGTTATCTTCAGCATAAGGAAACGCCTTACTGGCTTTTAAATCGCTTACCCACTGCTGCCAGGGTTGCTTCACCTGCTCCTTACGCAAGATCGGCAGAATCCTCTTCAGGTCGCCAAGCAGGCTGACATCGGCACGACGACGCTTGTGAATCTCTGCAGGATCGATATCAATATGGATTAACTTTGCATGCGGGGCGAATTCATCCAGCTTGCCGGTGACCCTGTCATCCAGTCTGGCACCAATGGCTATGAGCAGATCACATTGTTGTACACTCAAATTGGCGGCAGCCAACCCGTGCATCCCCAACATGCCGAGGTACAAGGGATGTTCAGACTCTGCACTGCCCAAACCTTTAAGGGTGCAAACCTGTGGCAGGCCGGTGCGCTGAATCAGATCGCGCAGCTCGGCTACCGCATTTGCCATGCCGACACCGCCGCCTATGTACAATACCGGGCGCTCGCTGCTGGATATCAATTGATTAGCCGCCTGCAAATCCTGGTCGGAATGCTCAGGGATACTATAGTCCTGACAAGCTTCCCGGCTGGCGGGAACTAAACCGGTCAGAATATCTTTGGGTATATCCACCAACACCGGGCCAGGTCTTCCTTCACGAGCGATCTGAAAGGCCTTTTGCAGGCAGGGCACCAGATCTTGTGGCTCCAGTACTTGCATACTGTGTTTGCAGATACTGAGTGATAAGCCTAATACATCCACTTCCTGAAACGCATCGGACCCCATGGCCGCTCGCGCCACCTGACCGGTAATCATGACCAGCGGCACTGAGTCCAATTTGGCATCAGCCAGACTGGTCAATAAATTCGTGGCTCCCGGGCCTGATGTGGCGATACACACCCCAACCTGATTAGTCGACCGGGCATAACCTATAGCGGCGAATGCAGCGCCTTGTTCGTGGCGACACAGATAGTGTTGGACAGGCGAATCAAGCAGGGCATCATACAGTGGCATGATAGCACCGCCGGGATAACCAAAAACCTTGTCTACACCTTGCTGTACCAGGAACTCCAGGATGGCTTGTGCGCCTTTCATCTTCGCTCTCACTCTTTTTTAGCGCCCATAAAACAAAAAACCCCCCGGGCTTTCGCGCGGGGGGTTTTCGTGTAACTGGACTTATTTCAGACCAAACGCTTCCCCCGCGGAGATAATAATCACCACGACCACTACGACAGTAAGAAGAAGGTTTGCGAAAAGGTTCATAAAAAGGCTGTTTGCCCAATCAATATCAAGTTACGTCACTGCTATTAGAAATAACACGGTGCTTAAAGCCAGATCAAGCAATAATTTTTCTCAAAATCCATTTTTGTAAAACAACTCTTTCTCCTTCTTGTCATTTTTGCATTTTGCACATTAGAGTATTGAGCAATTCGAACAGGGGAACATAGGGCATGAGCCATTGGTTACATTGGATTGATTTACTGGGCGTGGCAGTGTTTGCCATATCCGGCACCCTGATGGCCTATCGTAAACATATGGACGGTTTCGGCGTCATCGTCCTGGCTTCGGTTACTGCTATTGGCGGTGGCACACTGCGCGATATGATTTTGGATCTGCCGGTGTTCTGGGTACAGCAGCCGGATTTCCTTTATGCCATCCTGGTTGCCGCTATCATCACAATATTGTGGCTGCGCATCACTCATAAATTTCCCTATCAAACCTTACTGATTGCTGATGCAATTGGCATCGCTTTTTTCAACATCATGGGCCTGCAAAAAGCACTCGACCAAGGCACTGGCCCCTTTATCGCCATTGTTATGGGTACTATGACCGGTGTATTCGGCGGGTTAATCAGGGATGTGATATGCCGAGAAATTCCCTTGGTACTAAAAGGCGAACTGTATGCCACCACCTGTATTGTCGGTGGCTTGCTATATGTTTCGGCTATGTCACTGGGTGTGCCTGACTTACCAGCGATGATTCTGGGCATGGCAGGCACATTATTGCTCAGACTTGGCGCAATTCGCTGGCATTGGCAATTACCGGTTTTTCAAGGCAGTCACTGAACATACTGGCGTTCCCTGGCCGCTGGACTAGGCTTTGACAGGTGAAGCCAGGGAAGATCACATGTCACTAGCCATAGTTCACACGCGTGCCAGCGTCGGCATAGAAGCTCCCCCGATCAGGGTTGAAGTACATCTGGCCAATGGGCTGCCAGCCTTCAATATCGTTGGCTTGCCCGAGGCCTCTGTCAGAGAGTCCCGCGACCGGGTGCGCAGTGCATTAATCAACTCGGGCTTTGAATTCCCAGCCAGACGTATCACCGTTAATCTGGCCCCCGCCGATCTACCTAAAGAGGGAGGGCGTTTTGACCTGCCCATTGCCATTGGCATCATCGCAGCCTGCGGACAGATCCCCCTTCAAGCTTTAGAAAATCATGAGCTGGCTGGGGAGCTGGCGTTATCTGGTGAACTTGCCCCCATCAGTGGCGCTTTACCTTTCGCCTATGCCAGCCACAAAGCCAGACAAGCATTGATTATTCCTCAGCAAAACGCTGCAGAAGCGAGTTTAATTAATGGCATAACGCTATTTTCTGCACCGGCATTGCTTCAAGTTTTCCATCATTTATGCGGCCAACAAAGCTTGCTACCTTATACCGCTGCGGTTCCACAACAGGGCGACGACATACAGTTAGATATGCAGGATGTGATTGGCCAGACCATGGCCAAGCGAGCGCTGGAGATAGCCGCCGCTGGTGCACACAACCTGCTGTTTACCGGCCCACCAGGTACAGGTAAAACGATGTTAGCCAACCGGCTGGTTAACATACTTCCGCCCATGACTGATGACGAGGCTTTGGAGACCGCTACTATTCATTCCATTACTGGAAAGCCTGTAGAACCTGAGCATTGGCGTCAGCGACCATTTCGCCATCCTCACCACACGGCATCCGCCATTGCCCTGGCTGGAGGTGGCAGTATCCCCCGTCCAGGGGAAATCTCACTTGCACACAACGGTGTACTGTTTCTAGACGAGTTACCGGAATTTGACCGCAAGGTACTGGATGTATTGAGAGAACCGTTGGAGTCAGGGTATGTGTGTATATCAAGAGCCGCCCAGCAAGCCACCTTTCCAGCTAAATTTCAGTTGGTAGCGGCCATGAATCCAAGCCCAACTGGCAGTATCGAAGATAAACGCAGCACACCGGATCAGATCCTGCGTTACCTTAATCGCCTGTCTGGCCCCTTCTTGGACCGCATCGATTTACAGGTCGACGTGCCACGCCTCCCCAAAGGTAGCTTGAGCACTCCTCACCAGGAACGAGGAGAAAGCAGTAGGGTTATCCGCCAACGGGTAATCAATGCACGAACCCGACAGTTAAACAGGCGAGGTAAAACCAATGCAGAGCTGAGCAGTAAGGACATGACCATTGATTGCGCGTTGAACAATGCTGAACAACACTTTCTTGAGAATGCCTGCGAACGACTGGGCTTGTCAGTACGCAGTTACCACAGACTGTTACGCGTAGCCCGCACTATTGCTGATTTACAGGCCGAACCTCGCATAGAACGACAGCATCTGGCTGAAGCTTTGCAATTTCGTGCCTTTGACCGACTTATGGCACAATTGCTCACACAATAAGTGTCAGAGCCGACCTTGGTCTGCACTGACAGTGAATTAGCGCGGATGGCACTTGCGCTTTACTTGACAAGTCAATAGCATAGGGCCTTGTTGCGGCATTTTCGCATGTGCAAAAGACAAGCGATTTAGCATTAGCACAACGCCGTTTGATAACCATAAAAACAACAGTAGTTTGCCAGCTGGCGACCCGTTTGGAATGGAATAATGAAGCGAATAGCACACCTTGCTCTAGCGATAGCACTGGTTTATCCAGCCAGCCTGCTCGCAGCGGAAAACGCCTCCGTTGAGGAAATCCAACAGCAAATTCAAGCCAACCAAAGCGAATACGACAGCTACCATCGGACGCTGGAAGGTGAGATTGCCAAAGCCGCGCAGTTTGAGCGCGATCTGGCGTCCATGCGCACCAAAGGCAAAGAATTGGAACATAATCGTCAAGTCAAATTGAATGAAATGAACGTTCAATATGAGCGCACGATTGAAGATCCCAGCATCGATATCAACGAAGCCAGGGAAGCCTATTTGTCGGCAGTTCGCGCACATAAAGAGAACAAAGACGCCATTACTGCGCAGTACAAGGACTGGCAAAGTAAGTTGCTGGATGTCGAACAGTTGCGCCTGTCCAAACACAGCCTGCTGAACAAAATAGAAAGCCTCAAGGAAAAGCTTAACAACGCTCGTGTTGACCGTTTGTTCCGTGAATTCAACCGCCAGGATCAAGTGACAGTTAATCATGAGATAACTTGTGACCGTGACGAGACAATCGGTAAATGTTCAGAGCGCGGCAAGTTTCTGGCTAAGCAAAAAGCCTCTAAGCGATTCCTGGATCAGTTATATGACGGTCTGACCGAAGCTGCTGCAGCAAAACAACATCGCCCTTACTCAGAAGCTTATGTACTGTTGCTGCGCAGTGATGTGACCCAAGACGGCTTCAGTGGCGCAGGTAACTACGCCGTACAGATGAATGTGGAGTTAAAGGGTAACCTCAAGCGCACAGAAGGCTGCCAATTGCTTGGGCTAGACAAGCGCTATTGTGTTGCCGAGCGGACGCAACCTGAAGTCGCCAAAGTCGTTACTGTCCCTGCGGTATCTGACGGTAGTGCACCGGTTGATGAATCAGTGATGTATGAGCTGACCGTGCGTTCCAACGTCTATGATGATGAAGTCTTTATTGATGGCGTTAGCTACGGTTCTACCCGCTTACAGATTATGCTGCCCGCCGGACCACATGATTTGGAAGTGGTCAAACGCGGCTATGAGACTTTCCGCCAGAATCTGCAATTGAAAGAAAGCACCACCATTAAGGTGGAAATGAAGCGTGCCCAATTTGCCTTCAACAAAGGTGAAAAAGTTCAGGACATTCTGAACGGCGATATTCCTGGCCCGCAGTTGGTTGTGGTGCCTGCCGGTACCTTCCGCATGGGTGATATCAATGGCACAGGATTGGAAAACGAGCGTCCGGTTGAAACTAAAACCCTCAACAACTCTTTTGGTATTGGTGAATTCGAAGTCACGGTAGCCGATTTCCGCCGCTTTGTGGAAGAAACCAGTTATGTAACCGATGCAGAGAAAGAGCGAGGCTGCGCCTTCTATGAGCAAGGTTCACCGGTTTGGCAGGATCAATTGAACTGGCGCACCCCAGGTTATGCCAATACCGATAACCATCCAGTTGTATGTATCAGCCAGCGCGATGCTACCGCTTACGTAAACTGGTTAAGCGAAGCCAGCGGTAACAGATACCGTCTACCAACCGAAACCGAGTGGGAATACGCCGCCCGCGGTGGTAAAGAAAATGACTACTGGTGGGGTGATAGTGTCGGCACCGGCAATGCCAACTGCGGTTGGTGTGGCAGCCAGTGGTCAAACATCAGTGCAGCACCTGTGGCCTCCTTTGATCGCAATAGTTATGGCCTGTTTGATACCGTAGGTAACGTATGGGAATGGACGGTATCCAACACATCTAACAATGGCGCGGTAGTGCGCGGCGGTGCCTGGAACTTCGCACCTCGCCTTGCCAGGGTATCAACCCGTATGGAGCTGGACCCAAGTTTCCGCGCTAACTATATCGGTATGCGAGTAGTCAGAGAGCGCTAAGTATCTGTGCTTTAAAAAAACCGGCTTAAGCCGGTTTTTTTATGTCCAGGGATGGACGGTATGTCGATGTTGTATGGAACCTTCATCGACGATATCCAGAGATGGATGGGCTGGAAATGAAATGTCACTAGTCTGCGCAGCAAGCCAGGCTCTGCCCAGCCGCTAGTGCACAGTCGGCACTCAGCTCCATACCACGCACACTGCTGCGACCACAATTAGCAGCAGCCCAAGTTTATCGGCGTTTGCGAGCTTCTCTCGAAATAACCAGGCAGAGATCATCAGACTAAACAGCACTTCAACTTGCCCCAGGGTTTTAACCAGGGCAACTGACTCTAAACTCATGGCGGTGAACCAGCCAATTGAGCCAAGGCAACTGCAAAAACTAATCAGCAGGGTCAATCTGGGCCTATGCCATAAGGCTTTCAAGGTGGCCGCATCTTTAACCAGCAACCAGCCGACCATTAGTACCGATTGCAGCAAGATCACCAGCAGCAGCACCCAGGCAGCACCATGGGGAAAAGGCAGCCCGAGGGCTAAACTGGCCTCTCTAACCCAAAGTGACGTTAACGCAAAAGCAAGGCCACTCCCCAGCCCTAACCCTAAGGTTTGCCAGGACCATCCCTGCGATGCACGCAGACCGCTTAGCAGGAACACGGCCAGTGCGCCCAGCAGCACGCCCAGCCAGCCAAGCCAATCCAGGGACACCGCAAAAAACGCCACACCCAGGGCCGCCGCAAGAATAGCTTCGCTTTTGGCCAGCCCAACGCCGATGGCATAATTGCGTAATTGGAACAAACGCACCATCAGTGCCGTTGCCAGGATTTGCATCAATGCTGCGCCCAGAATGTACCAGGCAAAAGCGACATTCGGCTCGGGCAGTGCCACCGGTCTCCACCAGTAAAGACCCAAAAGATAGAGGGCGGCCAGTGGGCTGGCATACAGAAAGCGCGCTAAGGTTACGCCGCTGGCAGCCACGTCATGACTGAGCTGCTTTTGAAATGCGTTACGCCAGGCCTGCATAAAGGCAGCCAGTAATGTAAAAGGGATCCAAAGCACTGCAATTTACCGCTGACCAAAAAGAGGCCAGATAATAACAGTCAATTCTGATTGTGCCTTAAATTTGTTCCAGCAATGCCTTAATCAGCGGCTCACTAGCCCTTTCTTTGAGGCAACACAACCCCAGTTTGAAGGGCTCTATATCACCAAGAGGAATAATGCCGATTTTATCCGCAAGAATAGACTGCTCAACAACAGGACGGGGCACTATACCGATACCGCATCCCAGCGCCACCATGCTCACTATCGCCTCATGCCCGCCTACGGTGGCATACACATTGGGGCGAATGCCGTGTTCTGTGAGCCAATGATGCACAATACGCTTAGACGGGCCGGAATCAGGTAGCACCATGGATACCGTGCGCCAGTCGACTTGTTCAACCTGGGTAAGGCGCATAGACGCGGGGCAAATCATCACCAAGGGCAGAGTATCCAGATGATGAAAAGCCAGCTCCGGGGGGAAATCTGGTGCATCGACGGCAATGGCCATATCCGCTTTGTCTGTCAGTACTTTGTCGGTAGAGACGCCAGGATCACCCGTGGTCAGTTTAATTTCTACCTGAGGGTACAAATGCCTGAATCGCTCCAGCAATGCCGGCAAATGGCTGTAGCTGGCAGTCACCGAGCAAAACAAACTCAGTTCACCCGCAATTTCCTGCCGGTGTTGTTGTATTTCGCTTTTAACTTGCTGCCAAGCGGTCAATGTCTGCTGGCTAAAATCCAGCAGGCGGCTGCCTGCGGCGGTAAGTTTGACCTTACGATTGTCTCGGACAAATAACGGCGCACCACACTCCTCCTCCAAGCGCTGTATGGCCCGGCTTAACGTAGATGGACTGACATACAAGGCTTCCGCTGTTTTACCAAAATGCAGACTAGTGGCTAAGTGTTGGAACTGTTGCAGGCTACGAATATCCATGTTTATTGCAAAATATGAAACACACTCTTGCAAATATATCATTTTATTCAACATTGGCTATGACCTATTCTCTATTCAACACAAGTACGTCACTGTCTTGTAAGAAGAAGTTTATTGGTCGCCCGATAGGGAGACCACGGAGAAAGTTATGGCAAATTATTTTAATTCCCTGAATTTAAGACAGCAGTTGGATCAACTGGGTCAATGCCGTTTTATGGATCGCCAGGAATTCGCCAATGGCTGCGATTTCCTTAAAGGTAAAAAGATTGTCATCGTGGGCTGTGGTGCCCAAGGCCTGAACCAAGGCCTGAATATGCGTGACTCCGGTCTGGATGTGGCTTATGCCCTGCGCCAGTCGGCTATTGATGAAAAACGTGATTCTTATCAGCGTGCAACCTCCAATGGTTTTGAGGTTGGCACTTACCAACAGCTGATTCCTGGTGCAGATCTGGTTTATAACCTGACTCCAGACAAGCAGCATGCCAGCGTTATCGAAGCGGTTATGCCGCTGATGAAGCAAGGCGCTGCACTGTCTTACTCGCATGGCTTCAACATTGTTGAAGAAGGTCAGCAGATTCGTAGCGATATCACTGTTGTCATGTGCGCCCCTAAGTGCCCGGGTACTGAAGTACGTGAGGAATACAAGCGTGGTTTCGGTGTACCTACCCTTATCGCCGTGCACCCTGAGAATGACCCGCAAGGTTTGGGCTTAGACATTGCAAAAGCCCTGGCGTCCGCCACAGGCGGTGATCGTGCCGGTGTATTACATTCGTCTTTTGTTGCCGAAGTAAAATCTGACCTGATGGGTGAACAAACCATCCTGTGTGGTATGCAACAAAGTGCTGCCATCCTGGGCTATGAAAAGATGGTTGCCGATGGGGAAGACCCGGCCTATGCCGCTGCACTTATCCAATTTGGTTTAGAAGCCATCACCGAAGCACTGAAGATTGGCGGTGTGACTAACATGATGGACAGGCTGTCCAACCCTGCCAAGATTGAGGCTTTCGAGTTATCCGAACAACTGAAAGACCTGCTGCGTCCGCTGTTTGAAAAGCACCAGGACGACATCCTCAGCGGTGAGTTCTCACGCACTATGATGCAGGATTGGGCCAACGGCGATGCCAACCTGCTGAAATGGCGCGAAGAAACTGGCCGTAGCGGTTTTGAGCAAGCGCCTGTTTATCAAGGCAAGATCGACGAGCAGGAATTCTTCGACAAAGGTATTTTCCTGGTCGCCATGATCAAATCTGGCGTTGAGTTGGCATTTGAGGTGATGGTGGAGTCCGGCATGCTGCCTGAGTCAGCTTACTACGAGTCTCTGCATGAAACGCCGTTGATTGCCAATACCATTGCCCGTAAGCGCTTGTATGAAATGAATGTGGTTATCTCAGATACCGCAGAATACGGTAACTACCTGTTTGCCAACGCCGCCATTCCGTTGCTGGCTGACAAGCTGATGCCCAGCTTAAGCGCTGAATTACTAGGTAAAGGTTTATCCAACCAATCTAACAGTGTGGACAACAAAACACTGGTTGCCGTTAACCAGGCTATCAGAGACCACCATGTTGAATTGGTAGGTGAAGAGCTACGCGGCTACATGACTGATATGAAGGCCATTGTAGCAGCAAACTAAATTCTCCAGTTTCTGTCGTTAGGTGCTAACCAAGCCCTTTGCCCGGTCAATTTGGCCGGGCTTTTTTATTCCATGAGCTGGCAGTTATCCAAAGAATACTAATTTCTCTATTCCTTAATCTGGAGCTTAACTCTGCTTAGCCATGGATTTGGCCGCAAAGCGCATTGAATCAGGCATTCGTAGCAATGAGAAAGAAGTCAGGCCACTCAATCTGCCATTGAGATCTTGCATTCACACTTCAACAAACGGCCAACTAAAAACATCACCCAGCGCTTGCTAGGTGACGTTTAATAAATTTCAATCACTGTTTCACTTATTACTTCAACTTGATTTCCCTGAGCCTATAGTCACCTGTGATCTGGCGAACCTCTGGATAGGTTTTCGCAATTTTACGGCTGTTTTTATTGCGTTCTTCTCCCCATTTTTTCATAAACTCCTCGTAACGCTTCTTCGATGGTTCCAGATCCATTCCAGATTTAAAGCTAACCACTAGCATCAGGTTAAAATCACCGCTTTGCGGTAACTCACTGCTATAGATATGGAAATCTTCAAGGTGACCAAGAGATTTAGCCACAATGTTTGCCGCTACCCAGGTGTCCCGTAAACCTTCGAGGTAGTAGTCGAGCATATTGGCGTCTACTTTTACGGTGGTCACCAGCGTAACCTGCTCGCTGATATCGTAATCTTTATAGACTTCGACTTGGGCCGATGCCTGGGCAGACAAAGCCAACAGGCCAATGCCAGCAATGACGTTGAGAGTTTTCATAATAAGTTGCCTTGTTGTTTGACAAATAGAGGGTGCCCATTCGTCCCTTGCAAGGCTGAAACTAAATACCGGTAGCATGATGAGCAGGAGTGCACAGGTAGTCTTAGCTGAGAGTAAGGCGCTCAGCAAATACGTCTGGGTTTGTGAGAAGTTAACGGGGTGTCAACCAATCTTGACGAGCATTCCGCCTGTCGCCCAAACGTATTGCTCGCCATCTTAATAGCCTAAGCGTATCTGCGTACTAGCGCTCGGCCAGCACCTCAACCGGCATAGACAAGTCCAAACGCCCTTCATTCAATGCAATCAGATTCATACCGAAGTTAATTTTTCCTGACTCATCTTTGCGAAAGGTACCAAGAGTCTTTAACGGTTCTTGATCTGCCAGAAACTCGCCGGTACGGGGATCTCTGGTGATAAACACGCAGCGACTACAAGGTGAGTCGACCTTAAACTCTACCTCGCCAATACGGATTTTTTGCCAACCGTCTTCAGCAAAAGGCAAGGTATCCTCAACCACCAAATTAGGCCTAAACTGTGCCATCTGATGGACAATAGGCGAGCGACGGTTAAGTTCCTGCAACGACGCCTGAGAGATCAATAACAGCGGAAAACCATCGGCAAAACTCACATCTACACCGGCTTTCTCGCTGAATCTAGGGGTGTGTTCTCCACAGTAGAGTAACTGGCATTCACGCCCCAGCAGGATGCTAAACCAACGATTAGCCGCTTCTGTAGTGGCAAAACCATCGAACTGGTCTTTCCATACATGCGTGGACACGGGCACCATAGCGCAGTCAGCATAGCGGATATAAAGTGCAGGCATGTCGGGGTGGCAAACCATCAGTCCATCTCGACGCAGCAGAGCAGAAACTTGCACTAACTTTGGCAAGGCACGCCCGGTTAACATGCGCCCCTTACTGTCCGCTAACATAAAGCGACGATCGAAGCTCAGACCAGGCCCTTCAACCCAGGTATGGGAAAGAGCGATACCCTGAGTAGATTTTATCGGGTAGATATAAATGTCGGTTAACCTGGCCATACGTCTGTGACTCCTTTTATTTACGCCCAACAGCCCTAAATCAAAGTGAACTCTGTTCGATACTGTCCAACCACTCAAGCTGTTGCTGCGCTTTCTTTAGTATCCTTATGGTCCACCACCACCCAAGCGCACAAACACCACCCACCCAAGCAAAAACGCGCAACAAACGCATCTGGAAGGCTTCCCAAGGCGGTTGCTCTTGATACCAGGTTGCCAATAGCAACACTGCGACACTGATCAGCATGATCACCAGCCCCCATTGAGTAAATCTGGCCAACCGAATGTTATTCAGATTCTGTTGCCGCAACGTTTGCAGGTGTTCATGCAGATTGTCCCGACTTCGAAACAGCGACAAGCGCCTTAACCAGGTATTCCAGGCTGCCGCTGCAAAAGTGAAAACAAAGATGGCAACCATCCAAATCTGCACGAGCTCTTTCTTGGGCAAAAAATACAGGATAACTACTGCCACAAAGACAACCGACAGCCAGTCCAGCACAACATAAATCCATTGTTTGAATCGCTCTTTTCGCCATTTGGCCTTTAGCTCGGCCAAATCGGGCAAGTCAACCTGCTGACTTTGCCAGTTCTGTAGCAAAGGATCGCGATTATCACTCATGATTCAACTCCTTACTCAGAGTCTGACGGGCTCTATTTAAGATCATTCCCGCGTTCGCGGCGCTAATACCACAGACCTCTGCTATGTCCTGGTAGCTCAAGCCTTCCATAAACAATGTCACCACTTGCCGGCTTTGCAAGGGCAGCTTACGCACAGCAATCAACAATGCTTGTTGTTGATTCTGACGAACCATTTTGTCCTCTGGGGCAGTTCGCTCATCAGGCAGACTTTGCACACAGATATCTTCCCGGCCTTTATGTCGCATTTGGCTGGCTACATGACTAACACTGCGGTTGTGGGCAATTCTGAGCACATAGGTTTTCTCGCTGCTCTGCCCTCGAAAGCCAACCATCGCCTGCCAAACCGCCAGGTAGATCTCTTGCAGCAATTCTTTGCGTAGCTCACTGTTGGCTTCGTAACTAGACGCTACCCGGCTTAACAACGGACCGTAAAGTTGAATGAGTTTTTCGAAGTCCAGAGTCTGTTCCGGTGGCGTAAAAATGGAAGGGCGCCAGTATTACGCAATGAAACAGAATAGAAAAGTGCAGAAATAGTTTGTTATAAAAATCATCAATGAGATGACTAGCAATCAGACGACCTTGGATTCATCAAAAGGAACCTGATCATGACAACAATTCTGTTTATTTTGCTTTTTGTTGGTTTACTGGCGGCCAGCCTGTTCGGTTACTGGCTGGATCATCGTAATGGCTGGAATTTAATGGCTTGGCTAAGCGGTGAGGCATCTTCCCCCTTTGCAGCCAAAGGAACAAAACAGCAGCGTTGCGCAGACAAGGAAAAAGACGAAAAAATTCAGCAGTTGCAGGAGCGTATACAAATACTGGAGCGCATTGTCACTGAACCTGCCTATGAGCTGAATCAAGAGCTATATAAGCTCAAAAGATAAGAACTGGAGGGCTTAGCCCTCCTGCTATTACTGGCGAATGTGTCCGTCACCCAATACCACAAATTTTTCGGTGGTCAGGGACTCTACCCCCATAGGGCCATAGGCATGCAGCTTGCTGGTTGAAATACCAATCTCGGCGCCCAGCCCCAACTCACCACCATCGGAGAAACGCGACGAGGCGTTGGCCATCACCACCGCAGAGTTTACATCGCGAATAAATCGCTGTGCAGTGGAGTAATCCTGGGTGGCGATCACTTCGGTATGACCAGAGCTATGCGCTTCCAGATGCTCAATAGCTTGGGCATAGTCTTCCACTACTCGCACTGCGATTTCCAGTGCCAGGTATTCTGTATCCCAGTCATCATCCGTAGCTGGCTCAGCCTCATGGAAATAGCCCATGCTCTTTTCACAGGCATGCACACGCACCTTGCGCTCATTGAACATGGCCGCGGCCATAGGCAGAAAGCTTGGCGCAATATCTTTATGTACCAGCAAAGTTTCCAGTGCATTACACACACCAGTGCGCTGGGTTTTACCATTGGTCAGCAATCCTAAGGCCTTAACTTCGTCGGCATCCTTATCCACATAGAGGTGACAAACCCCTTTAAAATGCTGGATCACAGGTATGCGGCTGTTTTCCGATACAAATCGAATCAGGCCCTCTCCACCACGTGGGATCACAAGGTCAATAAACTGATTCAGTGTCAGCAGCTCATTCATAATGGCCCGATCGGGATCTGGGATCACTACCACGGCATTCGCATCTACACCATGTGTACTCAATGCCTGATGAATACATTCGGCCAACGCTAAATTAGAATGCAGCGCTTCTTTACCACCACGCAGTACCACGGCATTACCAGCTTTAAAACAAAGCGCAGCGGCGTCTATAGTCACATTTGGACGAGACTCGTAGATCATGGCTATCACACCCAGTGGGATACGCATTTTGCCTACATCAATACCACTTGGCATGCGACGGATATCGCGAATGCTACCGATAGGATCATCTTGCGCTGCGATTTGTCGAACGGCCTCAGCAATGTTTGCCAATGACTTTTCATTTAAAGCCAACCTGTCCAACATGGCATCTGTCAAACCAGCCTCTTTACCTGAAGCTAAATCTTGTTGGTTAGCCGTCAATATTTGTTCAGACATACTGACCAGATTATCGGCAATACTATGTAATACGGCATTCTTTTGCTGCGCCGATAACTTGGCCAGCTGACGTGACGCCATTCTGGCTTTCTGCGCCATGTCTCGAATGGAAAAACTCATGATGTCTCCTGTTTAACCGGCCCAGCGGGACAGCCGAGCGGTTCGATTCTATTGCAATTCCGGGATTTAAAGCAGTGCCAAATCGTCGCGGTGCACTACAGCTTCACCTGACGAATAACCGATAACACTCTCAAAATCATCACTATGCATGCCTTTAATCGCGTTTAGGTCTGCAGCGCTGTATAGCGTGACGCCTTTGGCAAAAGGGCGGCCCTGATGACAAATTTCTACCGCCTCACCCGGCATAAAATCACCTTCAACTTTGGCGATACCAACAGGCAGTAAAGATGCCCCGGATTTAATTAGCGCCTCTCTGGCACCGTGGTCGACATCTATCCGACCGGTCGCAATCAGCGTGTGCTTGAGCCATTGTGCTTTGGCAGAATCTGGCGTTTTGGTTGGCACAAACCTGGTTCCGGGAATACGACCATCCAATAAGGCATCAAACACTTCTCCCTTACCGCCATTAACGATAAGTGTCTGAATTCCACTCTCAGAGCATTTATCAGCCGCCTCAATCTTGGTTCGCATGCCCCCTGTACCGACTTTGCTTCCTGGACCACCAGCAAGCCCATAGATAGTGCCATCGATCTGCTCTACATGGGGAATCAACCGTGCATTAGGATTAAGTCTGGGGTCGGCGTCGTAAAGCCCGTCGATATCCGAGCAGATAATCAAGGTATCGGCTTCGGCAACCATAGCGGTGTAGGCAGCCAAATTATCATTGTCGCCAACTTTCAGTACATCCACCGCAACAGTATCGTTTTCATTAACTATGGGTAACACATTGTTGTTCAGCAATTCACGCAAGGTATTTTTGATATTGAGATACCTGGCCCGATCATGAAAGTCATCGTAAGTGAGTAACACTTGGGCACAGGGAAAATCAAAAAAACGTGACCAGTTTGCCATCATTTGCGTTTGCCCAATGGCTGCCATAGCCTGCTTTTCAGCAATGGAAGGGTGGGCATTGTGGGCAATGGCACTGCGTCCTGCAGCCACGCTGCCTGATGACACAATAACAACTTGTTTGCCCTGCTCGCGGCTTTCGGTAATAAATCTGGCGATGGCCAACAAGTACTTAGCACTGCACTGATGCCCGTCAGGTGATATCAGTGCGCTACCAACTTTGATGACAGCCCGTTGCCAGTTAAATTCAGTCATTTATCCTCCAACATTGAAATCCTTATACTAGGATACTGATGTCATTAGGATAAACAAGTTCGCTTGGTTATAAGCTAAGAGAGAGCGTAAAGCGGCAACTTTACGCCGTGACAAATTCAAGCTTTCTCAATAGCGGGCTGAGGCGCTGCCGACTTTACGGCGATCAACATGACAAGACTAATCACAGAGCCCGTAACTAAAGTGATGCTCAACCAGTGAGGTATCGAGAACACAGCGAGAGTGGCCAAAACCGATAGGTTTTTTACCAATTCCAACCAAAGCGCGAACCGTCTCTGCTCCATCAAGGCACCAACACTGAAAGTCGAAAACAACACAAACAGCATGATTCCCCATTGTTGCCACAAAGTTATTTCATTACCGCGCAGCATAAGCATAAGCGCAATAAGAATAGTTAATCCGTGCTGCAGCAGACTATACAGCTTTGTGGCAGTACCAATAGGCGGATCATACTTCTCAAATCGACTTAAATCTGCCTTGGGGATAGGGTACTTAGCCTCTACATCGGCCGGCCGCCAGCCAGTTCGTTTGAACCAGATCTGCACCTTATCCTGCCAACGTGCAGCATGCCAGCAATCATGCGCCAACTGGCTGTATACATGAACATTGGCCCAAAGTGGATTCCAGCTACGCAGCGCTTTACGTATGCCAAATAGCGGAGGGTCATCCTCTAACTCTTCTTGGAATGAACCGAATAAGCGATCCCAAACAATGAAAACGCCACCATAGTTTCGATCAATGTATCGCTGATTCTGCGCGTGATGCACTCTGTGATTTGATGGGGTAACTAATATCCATTCCAGCCAGCCCAATTTGGGCACATGTCTGGTGTGCACCCAAAATTGATAGATAAGATTCAGGGAGCCAACAGCAATGAACATTTCCGGGGTTATACCCAGTACAGCCATAGGTAAATAGAATACCCAACTGAACAGACTGCTACTGCTCTGACGTAGTGCCGTAGTCAGGTTATATTCCTCACTGGAATGATGTACCACGTGTGCGGCCCACAGCACATTCATTTCATGGCCAAGCCGATGATTCCAGTAATAGAAAAAGTCGTAAAGAACAAAGGCTAGCACACCAACCCAAAGACTATCGGGCAAGGTCAGCCAAGCTATATGCTCAAACACAAGCGCATAAATCGTAAAAGGGATCAGCTTGTAAACAACCCCGATCACCCGGCTCAAAACACCGGCACTGAGGCTATTTATGGCATCATTAACGCGATAATAATCTGTGTGGCGTACCCGTTCAGCGACAAGCTCAATGGCAATAAGTAAAAAAAAGAACGGAATAGCCAGCAATACATAACTCATTTAGCGCTCCGCACACGGCAGTATGTTAAAACTTGGTTAAAAACATCTTGTCAGACCAGTCTATCCCCGCTTGTTTATGCTGTCCAGCAGGCCAAAGCCTCCGACCTTAACGTTTTAAATTCATGCAAACTTTACTCTTCGGGTTCACAATGCTCGATAGCCGTTCAATTAAATGAAACCAATGGGCGTTTGCTCAGTCGATATAAATATGGGGTGAAATCCATATTTCCTGAGGAGTATGTGGATGCAATCCCGCGACCAATTGAGTACCTTATACCTAGCAATGCAGCAAAGAAGGTGGACCTTAGATGGCTGAGACAGAATCAACAGAGAAGAAATCCTTGCTTCCCCATGCCTTGATCGGCGGCGTTTTGTTGATCATTTTGCTGGCCGTGTTCTTCTGGCCTTCAGAGGAGCCTGCGCCTGAAACGCAACCTCAACCCTTGCCAGCTCCACTTCAGGTTGAAGAGCCAGAGCCAATACCTGAACCTCAGCCCGAACCGGAAATAGAGGAACCACAAAGCCCCGCCCAATTGCCAGAGCAGGAGCCGGTACCTGAACCTTTACCCGCTGAACCCGTCGACATAAGCGATGGTGCAGTGAAAACCGCAATTCTGAATACCGGCGGCTATGAAGCACTGGCAAGATTTATTGTTGATGATGATTTACTGAGACGTTTTGTTGTCTTCAGCACCAATTTATCCAACAGTGAACTGGCTGCCAGCCACAGAGTTCTGCAACCTCCCCAACAAGAATTTCGTGTCTACCGTCAGGCCGGGAAAGAATGGATAGATACCGCCAGTTATAAGCGTTATACCCCTTATGTCGAAGCGTTGGAAAGCATGGATACCAACCAACTTATTGCGTTGTATGAAGTGTACAAGCCCACCATCACTGAAATTTTTGCAGAAGTGGGCGACGGAAGCAGTGATTTTGACGAAGTGCTGGATGATGCGATAAACCATTTGCTGGATACACCAGAAGTCCCTATTCCGGTTGAAGTCAGCACCGACAGCGTGATGTATAAGTACACAGACGAGCGTTTGGAGTCGCTTTCCGCACCTCAGAAGCAATTACTGAGAACCGGGCCAGAAAATATGCGTCTGATTAAAGCTAAACTCAGAGAGATTCGCGACGCCTTAACCCAGTAAGCCAATGAAACTGCAAGACATACAAGCGCGCCTGGTAGAACAGGATTCAGCACTACCGCCTGTAGAGGACTGGCACCCCGATTATTGCGGGGAACTAGACCTTGAGATTCATCATGACGGTAGTTGGCACTATCAGGGTTCCCCCATTGGACGGCAATCGCTGGTAACGCTTTTCGCCAGAGTACTTGTGCGCGAAGGTGAAAAGTATTATCTGGTCACGCCAGTTGAGAAGGTGGGTATTCAGGTTGCCGATGCGCCATTTTTGGTCACCGGCTGGCAACAACAAGATGACTATCTGCTGTTTAGTACCAATATTAATGAGCAGTATCTGGTGAGTGATGAACATCCTGTGCAGCTTTTAACTGATAAGGTTAGCGGGGATCTGCTGCCCTACTTATTAGTACGCCGAAATCTCTATGCAAGATTGCACCAGAACGTATTTTACCAGTTAGCCGAGCTGGGGATGCCTGGCGAAATCAACAACACCAGACATTTGCTATTAAGTAGCGGGAACTATCAATTCAGTCTTGGGCTGCTGTAGTCAGCAGCCCCCTCTATTAATCAACGATGGCTGAAGGTTCTCACCATGGCAGCTATCCCATCGATATTACTGCGCAAAGTCGATGAGCTCTGTTCCATAGACAATGCTACTTGGGCATTATCATCAGCCACTTCGGTAATTTTTCCTATGTTGCGACTGATCTCTTCACATACTTTACCTTGCTGCTCTGACGCAGTGGCAATCTGAGTAGAATAGTCAGCAATTACGGACATCATCTGATAGATCTCTGCGATGGCTTTAGCAGAATTGCTTGCATCATCGACACACTCCATAGCCTGCTCTCGGCTCTTTTCCATACTAACAACCCACTGCTGCAGTGTGTGACGCATAGTTTTCAAACTCGTGTGGATATTCGCTGTCGATGATTGTGTCCTTGTGGACAGAGCCCTAACCTCATCAGCCACAACCGAAAAGCCTCGACCACTCTCGCCAGCGCGGGCCGCCTCAATAGCCGCATTCAAGGCAAGCAGATTAGTTTGATCCGCGATGGCTTCGATCTCGCCCATCACGTTGGCAACTTTGTCAGCCTCAACAACCAATTGATTAGCCGATGCCGCTGCCTGTTCGACCACAGAAGCAAGGCCACTCACTTTATCCTTACTTTGCTGAACACTTTCCCGCGCGTCACCACAATGCTGACTAGCCTCGCGAACTTTTTCCGATGTATCCACAGTGTTGCGAGCAATCTCCTGGCTGGTTGCGGCCATTTCGGTAATGGCCGCCGCAATCTGCTGAACTTCAAACTTTTGCTGCTCCAAACCACTGGCTGTTGTATGTGCTGCACTCGCGGTTTCACTGGCAACCCCAGATAACCCTCTGGCTGAATCCTGCATACGCCCAAGCACAGTGCGCAAACGAGCTTGCATTAGTCCCAAATGGAAATCCATGTAACTCTGTGTGCCTTTTCCACTGTAGATAAACCGACAGACACTGTCATACTGTGATTTAAGTTGATTGGCTGTTTTAGGCACACTAATAAGCTCATCGCGATACAGCCAAGCTAGTGTTAGTAACAACCCAATAACCGTAAGACCGGCAACCCAGCCACCACTCCAAAAGCTCAACGCGGTGGCCAAGGTTGTCAGGCCAGCGGTCAGCAGATGCTTTTGCGCATTCCCCATCTCCCAACCACTAAACTTTCCGGTCCGGATCAAGGCATAAGCTTTCTCGGCCTTAGCCACTAAATTCCGGTCAGGTTTAACTCGTACGGACTGATAACCAACCTTATCAGCGCCCTCAAAAATAGGTGTAACGTACGCATCAACCCAGTAATAGCGCCCATCTTTACAGCGATTCTTTACCATTCCACGCCAGGCTTGCCCCTTTTTCAGGCTTTCCCATAAATCGGCAAAGGCTTCCTTTGGCATATCCGGGTGTCTAACTAAATTGTGATTCTTCCCCAGCAGCTCATCCAGCGAGTAGCCAGCAACTCGGCAAAAGGCACTATTGGCGTAAGTGATGACACCTCGTAAGTCGGTCGTCGATACCAACTCCTCATCAGCTTGGTACAAGACCTCTTCATTTATGAGTGTTTGCTCACGACGCATTTAAATATCCTTTTGCCCGACAGAAAGTGAAAGTATGAACAACAACGTTCGAACCGCCCATTATAGCAAAAATAATAGATAAACCAGCTAGTTAGTGTAAAAATGATGAAATAACATACGCTAAATGTCGCTAAGCTGGCATTTTCGATATTTGATCGCATTTCTGTATATATGGATATACTTGCTGTCTATTGCCGAATGGCTGAGCCATTAACACTTTTACTAAGTCAACCACTCAAAACCCACAACTTTATAACAATCGCAAACCCTTTGCCGTCCGTTATAAACTGCTCTAAGGTGTCCCAATAACAAGTGCACGAAAGGGAACAATAATGAAAATCAAATATCTCTGCCTGCTCAGCCTAACCTGCATGTCTGGGCAATCCTTAGCAGCCACATTTATACACACTGGCCAACTGATATCGGCAGCAGACACTAAGGTCTTGAAGAATATGACAGTTGTGGTCGATGGAAATAAAATCGTTGACGTACAAAGCGGTTACCTGCAGCCGGGTGATGCTGACCAACTTATTGATATGCGCGACGGAACCTTGATGCCAGGCTTGATGGATATGCATACGCATTTAAGCTCGCAGCAGGGCCCGGGGGTATACATGGAACGCTTCACCTTAAATGAGGCGGACTATGCGCTTAAGGGGGTAAGCTTTGCCCAAAAAACACTGCAGGCTGGTTTCACAACAGTGCGTAACCTAGGTGATGGTTTCAATGAAACCGTTGCGCTACGCAATGCAATCAATAGCGGCAGCATTCAGGGCCCGCGCATCTACACTTCTGCAAAATCTATCGCGACCACAGGCGGCCATGCCGACCCAACCAATGGCAGAAGAAAGCAGCTGATGGGTGACCCAGGCCCTGCCGACGGGGTAGTGAATGGTGAAGCAGATGCAAGAAAAGCCGTCCGACAGCGTTACAAAGATGGTGCAGATCTTATCAAAATTACCGCCACCGGCGGTGTTTTGAGTGTGGCCAAGAGCGGCCAGAATCCACAATTTATGCAAGATGAGCTGAATGCCATAGTCGCTACAGCTAAAGACTACGGCATGAAAGTCGCCGTACATGCCCATGGTAAAGAAGGTATGAAACGAGCCATTCTGGCTGGTGTAGATTCCATTGAGCATGGCACCTACATGGATGCCGAGATCATGAAGCTTATGAAGAAACATGGCACCTATTATGTACCTACGGTGATGGCTGGCGAGTGGGTAGCTGAAAAAGCCAAGATTGATGGCTTCTTTCCCGCCCTTGTCAGACCTAAAGCCGCAGCTATAGGACCGCTGATCCAGAACACATTTGCAAAGGCATACAAGGCCGGCGTCAACATTGCATTTGGTACGGATTCAGGAGTATCAGCACATGGAGATAATGGAAGGGAGTTTGCATTGATGGTGGAGGCAGGTATGCCTGCAATCGAAGCCATTCGCTCAGCTACCTTTCATGGTGCAGAGTTACTGGGTATTTCTGACCAACTGGGTACAGTGGAAAAGGGCAAGTTGGCAGACCTAATAGCAGTAAAAGGAGATCCCCTGCAAGATATTTCACTGCTCTCCAAAATTAACTTTGTCATGAAGGACGGTGAGATAGTTAAGCATGAATAGCCAGCAAGACAGGGATGTCTTGCCTCCACAGCAAAATATTCATAGGCAATTGATCGGTCGCCCCGTACAATCTGCTTTGGCTTATTTTGATGGGTTTGTTATGTCTTTGCGTTCAAACATAATAGCGTGGCTATTAGTTTGGCTATGCGGGTGTAGCGTAGCTACTCAAGAACCCATATTGCCCGCCACGACAGAAGTAAACCTCCCAGCCGTTGGCATATTTTACCAGCAGTCAGAAAACCAGTTGGCCAATTGGTGCTTGCAGCAAGACAACGAGTGCCAGCTAATGGCGGTAGACTTGAATCTGATTGCTCGGCAACTAGAAAACACCGGGCTATTCCCACTCGTCACCCAAAACCCCGGTGCGGACTATGAGTTTCTTCTTGCTGGCGTTCAAGATGACAAGCAGATCATTGTTGATGTCTTATTAGCCTGGCAGGGCATACCCCTAACTACATATCAATATCGAGTGCCGAGAGAACGTCAGTCATCTTTTATCGCCGAATTTAGCAAAGACCTGCAGCTTGATGTTCTGCGCGATGACGTGTTTAGTTCGGGCTATCTGGCCAAAACCCTGAAAGCTGATGACTATGCATCTGATTTACAGGTGCCATCCCAAGTGGCAAGTTTCCATCTTAGCCATAGATTGATCTACAACGACCCATTTCAAGGTTCGGTTCTTACCTACCATAACCCTGAATTTAAGAACGATAGAATAGAAGTAAGCATTTACCCCATTCCTTCAAGTAACATTACTGATATGCCAACGGCTATTGCCGAAGAAACAGATAAGTTGCGTAGCAACCTGGTTGATTTTGCAAAACAGCACAAATTACCGCCGTTAAGCATGACCGCAAACACCGCGATAAAGTGGACACAACAAGGGCGGCAGTATCAAGGTTTCTACTTGGATGCCAGCATTTTGAGTGCAGACACCGAGCCATTCTATGCAGCCTACTTCTTTTTCGTTGAACAGGACAAGATAGTACGTTTTACCACTACATTCCCTTCAGAGTTGGCCATAAACTTCGTCAAGGAAACATTACCTCAGATGCAAGTCCCGGCAGAATCAGTTTTTATGGCGAAATTAAGACGCCCCTAGAGTAAACCGTGGAAAATCGATTGAATCGATAGAGTTCTTGTACTTGATCTAAAAACACTTTACCCCAATCCTATATGAGTACTTAAAGTAACTCGGAGAATTAAGATGAGTAATATTGATATAGGGATCGCGACTCAGGACAGGCTGGATATCGCCACTGGACTTAAACGTTTGTTGGCTGACACCTACACTCTCTACCTCCAAACGCATAACTTTCACTGGAACGTCACCGGGCCACAGTTTCGTGAGTTACATTTAATGTTTGAAGAGCATTACACCGAGCTGGCTGTTGCCGTTGATGACATTGCCGAACGTATTCGTACTTTGGGCGTGATTGCGCCAGGTACTTATAAGGCCTTTGCTGCACTCAGCTCTATCAAGGAAGTAGAAGATGTTCCTGCTGCTGCAGATATGGTGCAGATACTAAACAAGAGCCATGAGCAGGTCGTAAAAACTTGCCGAGAAGCCCTGAAATTGGCTCAGGAAGCCAATGATGAATCCACCGCAGCGCTAGTTTCGGATCGCATGCGCATTCATGAGAAAACCGCTTGGATGCTTCGCGCCATGCAATAACTAAATGGCGGCAGGAAATCCTGCCGCTAAACAAACCGAGTTGATAATAATTCTCATTTGAACTATTTTATGAATGGTCTTCTGATTGATCATGGAATAGCTCATGTCTTCACACTTTCTTTGTAACTACCATCGCGCCTGGCTGGCGGCTCACCCTCAGGCTGCCATAGCACATCTTCAACAATGCATTCACAGCGCATCTGTACTAAGGCAAGCAGGGGCGTGGGGCAGAGCATTACCTCACCTTGGTAGTGCGTTTGAAGCGGCCACACTGCTATTGGACTGTGCTGAAATAGACTTACAACTGGCCGCCACGGAGTTGACCTCGTCAGCCCTTCTGTTAGCCGATAACTACTACAGAATGTCGCGCTTCCATCAAGGCCGTGAGGTAGTGAATCAATCCATTACCTTGCTAGTTGCGGTGCAGCAACGTGATGATGTTTTTAGCTCTGCGCGCTTATCGGGATGTATCAATTTACTGCACAAGAAGCTAACTGATTTCTTTTCCCTTGAGAGACGGCAACCTGCTGACCAATGGATGTTTAAGTTAAGCCCGGTTGTTCATTGACTATCAATACAATAGAGCCAGACACCTGACATACCTGATTCGTTAAGGAGGCAATCTATGGTGAGTCATCAAAAAGACTTTTTAAGTTTGAAAATTCGTATGGATACACTGGCGAAGCTAATCAGCCACCATCAGCTACATATCGAGGATTTGCGCTGCAGTGATAGTCAGTCTGCAGCGTTGCTAAGGCGCCTCATTCTTGAGTGCGCCCTGCACAATGTGAGTGCCAACTAACCAATATTTCTAGGGTAAGATGGGTTACATTCAGTCAGTAGAGAGCATCGCAGTTACTACGCCGAACCTTTCCTGATTAAATAGCGGAAAGGGGCCTGTGTAGTATCGGCTTTCAGAAGCTGATGTTCCATAAAACGACAGAAACTCGGTATATCCCGGGTAGTTGCAGGATCATCGGCCGTCACCAGGATAGTTTGACCGTCCTGCATTTTACGGATAGCCAAGCGCACCATCATTACCGGTTCTGGGCAACGCAGACCCAATGTATCTAGCTGCTCGTCGGCTTTTTCAAATTCAAATGCCATAAGCCTGACGGTACTCTTGGATCTGCTGCAGGTTCTCAGCCATATCCGGTTTGTCTTCTAAGTAGCTAATAAGATCAGTCAGACTGATAATAGAGATCACTTTAGTCGCGAAGTCTCGCTCAACTTCTTGAATAGCGGATAAATCGCCCTGACCTTTTTCCTGACGATCCAGCGCAATTAACACACCGGCAAGTGTTGCGCCATTGGCCTGAATAATTTGCATTGATTCTCGAATCGCCGTACCAGCAGTAATAACATCATCGACCAGCATGACCTTTCCTTGCAGAGCACTACCCACAAGGTTTCCACCCTCACCGTGATCTTTAGCTTCCTTACGATTAAAGCAATAAGGTTTATCTATGTCGTATTTATCGGCTAGCGCAACCGCAGTGGTGGTAGCAATAGGAATGCCTTTATAAGCGGGGCCAAACAGCAGGTCATAGGCAACATTCGAATCTACCAGAGCCGCAGCATAAAACTGGCCTAACTTAGCGAGGTCACGACCGGTATTAAACAATCCGGCGTTAAAGAAATACGGACTGGTGCGCCCGGACTTTAACTTAAACTGGCCAAACTTTAGCACTTGCCTGGCCAAGGCAAACTCGATAAAGGCCTTTTGGTACTCTTGCATACTTAACCTCAGTTCAGTGCTGCGCGCTGGATGTCGAAGATTTCACGTAAACCGTGTTTGGCTAGCTCCATCATTTCCTGCATTTCTTCAAAGCTGAACGGTGCTTCTTCTGCGGTACCCTGTACCTCAATCAACTTACCGGTTTCGGTCATGACTACGTTCATATCGGTTTCCGCTGCAGAGTCTTCGATGTACTCCAAATCGGCAACCGGTGTACCTTTAAATACACCAACTGAAACAGCCGCAATCATGTACTTCATTGGATTCGCTTTGATCAATCCTTTAGCACGCATCCAAGTCAGCGCATCAGCCAGCGCCACGCAAGCACCAGTAATAGATGCCGTTCTGGTACCGCCGTCCGCCTGGATAACATCACAATCTAACAAAATGGTGTTTTCACCAAGCAGACTCAAATCAACTGCGGCCCGCAAAGCGCGCGCAATCAGTCGCTGAATCTCGAGGGTACGGCCACCTTGTTTACCACGTGCAGCTTCTCGGTCGCTACGGGTATGGGTAGAGCGGGGTAACATGCTGTACTCAGCCGTAATCCAACCCTTGCCCTGACCTTTCATAAAGCGGGGTACACCTTCTTCCACAGACGCGGTACAGATAACCTTGGTATTACCAAACTCAATCAGTACAGAGCCTTCGGCGTGGCAGGTGAACTGTCTGGTGATAGTGACGGGACGGATCTGATTGGCGGTTCTGCCGCTTGGACGCATGTTGATTTCCTCTGACGCGCTGTATTGGGCGGCATTATAGCCCAATGAAAAAACGACATCTGCATAAAATGTACGCCCAAGCTCATCTGTATCTTGCCCAGCACTGATTGGAATATCTGGTGAAGCCCCCACAACACCGGTTCTGCATCAGATCCAGTTGGGTTATACTGGCGCTAACTAAACGTTCAGGACAAACATATGATCTACAGTATGACGGCTTTCGCCCGGATTGAGCACAAAGCCCAATGGGGTAATGCCGTATGGGAAATACGCTCGGTAAACCAACGTTACCTGGAAAGCTATTTTCGTCTGCCTGAACAGTTCCGCAGTTTAGAACCTTTGTTAAGAGAACGATTCCGTAAGGCCTTACAACGTGGCAAAGTTGAATGCTCACTGCGTTTTATGGCCAATGATGCCGCTGCCGGAAAAGTCACGCTGAATGAAAGTCTAGCCAGGCAATTAATGGAAGCCGCCGACTGGGTGCAATCTCATGGCCAATCTACCGGGGTCAATCCGTTTGATGTGCTGCGCTGGCCAGGGGTCATTAGCGCCGAAGAAACGGACATGGATGCCATACAAGGAGAGCTGCTCGGCGCCTTTGATAAAAGTCTGGAAGAGTTGCTTCGTTCACGTGCAGCGGAAGGTGACAATTTGCGTGTATTAATTGAGCAGCGCTTGACCGCCATTGAATCTGAAGTAAGCACAATTCGCTCTGCAATGCCTGCCGTACTGGAGTGGCAACGCGAACGTATCAGCAACAAGTTTGAAGAAGCAAAAATAGAGTTGGATTCTGCTCGTCTGGAGCAAGAAATGATTCTGTTAGCTCAGCGTTTGGACGTTGCCGAAGAGCTCGATAGATTAAATTCACACATCAGCGAGACGCGCAAAATATTGCACAAAGGTGGAGCATGCGGAAGACGTCTTGACTTTATGATGCAGGAATTTAACCGTGAATCCAATACCTTAGCATCCAAGTCTATCAATGCTGAAATAACACAAGCAGCCGTTGAACTTAAAGTCTTGATAGAGCAGATGCGCGAGCAGATCCAAAATATAGAATAATTTTTTGCGCAAATTTATTCTCAACTCATGCATTGGATGATTTCGTTTTTTGTACCTTGCCTTGTCGTTTTTAAGCGAGTTATGTTGCGAAATCATCCTGCTTACAAAGCAAAAAATGAGAAATATTTTGCATATTAGTTTTGTTGAGAATCTTATGCTACGTATGCAACCTTGACCAAAAAACGACAATCTCAAAGCAATAATCCACGCAAATGAAAGAGAAAATAATTGCACAACCAAGTCAGCAAGAGATCATTCTGGAATTGCTTTCGGCATACCAGAGACAAGAATTAAGTGCAGGACAGATCCTTAAAATTCTGCGAAAAGATATTATGGAAATGAGTCAAACAGACTATGCCAAGATGATTGGCATCAGCCGCCGAACCTTGTCTGATCTTGAACAGGATTTAGGTAGCCCGACTTTCCATGTTTTTAATGCCGCATTCCAACCTTTCGGTCTCCAGGCTGGCTTGGTGCCATTATTCAAAAACTAGCATAATAGGCATTAGTCAGATAGGAACATGCGCCATTAGTGACCAGAACAAAAAGCGAGCGGTCACTTTTTAAGCAGAGCAGCACTGCTTCAGCTTTCATTAAGGCAAATTCAGCCTCAATTCACTCGAATTCAACCACAGTACGTACACCACTGATGGAGAATTCAAAATGAAAGCCGTCCCTTTTTTAGCCCTATTGTTGTTTAGCCTGCCAGGTCTTGCTGATACTGAATGGAAGGCAACATCCAAAGAATCGCAACTGAATGAAGTACGTCCCAGCAGCGCTAAATCCAGCCTGAAGAGCGACAAAGATGCGCCAGCCAGAATTCTTTCCCTGCGCCCTCAGCATAACGACACTGGTAATTTCTGGATCTATGATGCCTGGATCTCCTTGCTCAGCGACCCTGATGCAGATGGATATTACAGTGAATTCACACTGTCATTTGATGTAGACAGTCTATATACCCAAGCTCCCGTTTATGCTCGCCTTTATCTGGGTAACGCGGACAAGTTTCGTGAGTACCATACGACCTCGGTGTTCTCAGTACATGGGGAGAGCAGTGATGATTTTCTTGACGTGACAACCACCTTATTGGAAGGCTTCCGTGCTGATGACTACGAGATACTAATTGAGCTGTACGATGGCGACACTGACGAGCTAGTGGCTGTCTACGACAGTTATGATGACGAAGATTTATTGTATCTGCCGCTGGAAAGCCGGGAATACGAACAAAATGTTGTGATTGTTGAGGAGGTTCATGGCGGCTCAGCAAGCATGCTTGCGATGCTACTGCTATTAACAGTCGTCATCTGGCGCTCAACAACGCGCCGAGATAACTGCCACCGCCATTGCACTTAGTCTTCTCGTCCTGGCAGGCCATCACTCTTGTTGCATATGCGTCGCCTGCCAGTTAACTACCCGCCATTCATTGTCATTTTTCACTAGCATACCGCTATTCAGATAATAATGGCGCTCATTATCCGTCTCACCGACCAACTTAAAAGTAATAACAGCAACATCCTCAAACAGCCTGATATTCAAGTCTTCAGCGCTGTAGGTTGTCTTCTCTTCACTATCGGTAGGAGCAGACTCAAGCGAGGCCATCAACGCTGCCTTACCAAAGCGTTTGCCGCTAGAACTGGTATACACAAGGTCGTCAGCCCAAAACCTGTCATGCATTTTTATATCATTGACCGCTGCACCTTCCAGAAAACGGTTTAGCAAGGTCTTAATACTATCAGCTTCACTTTCTGTGCTGGCACTGGCTGCCATAGCCATTAGGAATAACGCTGCACCAACCAACTTCACTAGACCCTTCATTATTATTATCTCCTTAAAATGCCAAGCCGAATAAAAGCTCCGCCAGATCCGGTCGCCATTGATACTCCACCAGTCTGACCCGGTTTTTCAATACAACAACCTCTTCTTCTTGCAATCGCCCTTTTTGGTCTTCAGCCGTATCGGAACCTGCAGGAAAAGCAATCTGACCATTTGAACGTAACACCCGATGCCAGGGCAGTTGCATCGCTTTGGGAGCAGCCTGCAGGGCTTTGCCCACCATGCGTGCCCGGCCGGGCAAACCAGCAAGATCGGCGATTTGCCCATAACTGGCAACTCGCCCGGCGGGGATCAATTTCACCGTATGCCAAATACGCCGGTAATGCTCGTTCACCCCACTGTTCAAGGTGGCTTCACTGTCTGTTGTCATGCTCAATACTTCAACGCTATCTATCTGTTTTTATTTGTTAAAGGCTAATCCTTCACCTATTGTTTATTGGTGAAAAATCAACCTGACGGAAAACAGGCTAATTATCATGCCCGCCGAACGTTGTACTGCCAAGTGTTATTAAAATTCTCCAATAGATGGCAGTAAAACGTATCAACCAAGCATGATGCTTAACAACACACTCATGGAACTAAGTAGTGGAGAATGATCTTGGCGTTAAGACTGGAAATCATCAGTTACCAGAAAGAGAGTGCGGCTCAACCTTCTAGTATCGAGCTGCAAGGCAGTACGCTCAGTATTGGCAGAGATAAAAGTAACCATTGGTGCCTGGCTGATCCAGACCGGATTTTGTCAAAATCGCATTGCCGTATTGAATCACAACCGCAAGGCTTCTTGCTGCAGGATCTAAGCACCAATGGTGTGTACCTTAATCAGGCTTCTCAGGCCATAGGCAAGGGAAACAGCGTCATTCTGAATGACGGAGACAGATTCCGAATTAGCGATTACGACATAAGGGTCTGTATCGAAGAGAGTCCCTCAGTCAACGCCGGGGCGGAATATCCGGACGAAATACCGCAGTTGGTGCAACCACCAGTGGCGGATGAACAAACAGATTGGCATACCTTACTCAGCCCAGACCCAGTTGCTCCCGTGAAGCCGATGGATGACGGCATTGACGCGCCAGCCATAACCCAAACCCATTACGACGCGCCCAGCATTGGTATCAGCATCCCAGAAGATTGGAGCTCGCAGCAACAATCGTCCTCCCAGGCTCAGGCTCAGGCTCAGGCTCAGGCTCAGGCTCCAGAAAGCGTATCCCTGCCACCGGAAATTCAGCAAACAACGCAATCCCAGGTCAGCGGAAACCAAAGTGCTCTGTTTAGTGCGTTTCTTGAGGGCGCAGGTCTCACCGCTGAGCACGCAGCTTCTGCTTCTCCCGAGCAATTGATGCGCGAATTGGGCAGCCTATTTCGTTGCATGACAACAGGAATGATAGGTGTTTTGGCGGCCAGGGGCGATATCAAAGGTGAGTTTAGGTTGGCGCAAACCATGATAAAGCCAACCGACAATAATCCGCTGAAGTTCTCGCTGAATGTAGAAGAGGCTATGCAGTCTTTGCTGTTCAAACGAGGAGGCGGCTATATGAATGCGCAACAAGCTTTTGAGGAAGCTTTCGACGACCTGAAAGCCCACCAAGTAGCCATGCTGGCAGGTATGCAGCAAGCGTTGCAGTCACTGTTGAATACCTTTAACCCAGACAGAATAGAACAGGCTAATCAGACCTCCACAGGCATGTCCAAAATACTGGGGCAGCGAAAATCAGCCTATTGGGATAATTACATCATGCTCTATAAAACGCTGTGTAGGGATGGTGAACAAGATGTGCAAAATCTTTTCGGTCGTGACTTTGCAAAGGCCTATGAACAACAGATCAAAAATCAAAAACAAAGTGGCTGAAAATATCCCCGCACATTCATGGAAATTAAACTATAAGTAAAGGCATTACGTTTAAAAAACAAACAAATAGCGAACTCCAACAACGAACCAGGAGGGAAGGATGTCAGGAGTCGGAAACAAGCGTTCTGCGCTAATTTATCGCTGGATTGTGCCACTCGGATTAACCGTCTCTTTGCTGGGCTGTGGATCAAGCACTATGGTACAGGATGTATTTTCGGTGGTAACCAAAGCCGAACTAACCGTAGTCGCTGCCACCGACGTAAATCCAGATATCAATGGCCGCCCTTCACCTATTTTGATCCGGCTCTATGAACTCAAATCCCCCGGCGCCTTTAACAGTGCCGATTTTTTCTCATTGTACGACAAAGCCGCAGGTGAACTCGGCAATGACTATATTCGCCATGACGACCTTGAGTTGAAGCCTGGGCAGGAATACCAGAAAGACATCATATTTGATGAAAATACCCGCTATCTTGGCTTAATTGCAGCCTATAGGGATATTGATAACGCAACTTGGAAGCGTGTGGTGGAATTGCCGCCAGATTCTAATTCCGAAATACGGGTTGTGCTTGGCAGTAACGCGCTGCAGTTAAACATCGAGTAATTGTCGGCTCAGAGGATGTGGTGAAGGAATGACATCAAATAATAGAATTTCCTGGTCTGAGGGCATGTTCTTAAGACCGCAACACTTTCAACAACAGGACAGGTTTTTACTCGAACAGCTGCACAATATCGCCCAGGGAATGCATGCCTTTTACTGGGGGTTCACAGCGCTGACATTAGACAGAGAGCTTCTGAAGGTAGGAAAGCTGTCTTTCAAAAAATGCCGGGGGGTATTACCGGATGGCCTGTATTTTGACCTCGAAGGCAATATGCCAGTGCTGGATCTGCCCGAGGGTAGTCGCGATCTGACCGTTTACTTGAGCCTACCTGTTACGACCCAATCGGGTCAGGAATTCAGCAACGAAAACGATGCTGACCATGTTCGTTTTCATTCATATGTGCAGATGATCAGAGATGCCGCGGATGCTTCAGGGCAGGATGCAGAAATAGAAGTGGCGAAACCGCGCTTTAACTTGTCACTCTCCAACCAGCAACAGGATGCCTTTCAAACACTGGCGGTAGCAAAAGTCCTGGAGGTAGGCGCAGACAGAAACATTCATCTCGATGAAGATTTTATTCCACCGGCATTGGATGCCAACAATCAAACTAACTTACACGGCTTTATTGTTGAACTTGAATCCATGCTCCACCAGCGAGCGGAAAATCTGGCAACCCGAGTATCAGGCGCAGGCCGCAGCAGCACAGAGATTGCTGATTTTCTGCTCCTGCAAGCCATCAACCGCATTGAGCCTTTAATTCATCATTTATTGCACCAGCCCTGCCTCCACCCTTTGCAGCTTTACCAACAGCTCTTGCAAACCGCCGGAGAACTGTCCACTTTTACCAATCGAAACCGACGTCCGGAAAACTATCCACCATATCGGCAGGACGCTTTGAAAGACACTTTTCTGCCTATCATGACCAGCTTGCGTCTAGCCATGAGCACTGTGTTGGAAACGGCCGCTACGCAGATTGAACTGAGTCAGCCGAATCAGTATGGCATTCGCACAGGTGCAATTGGCAATCAGGATATGCTGCGTAAAGCCATGTTTATCTTCGCTATTCAGGCCGATGTACCAGATGACCGGCTGCGCCAGGGCTTACCTGGACAAATGAAAGTCGGCTCAGTGGAGAAAATCGCCCAGCTTATCAATAAATCACTGCCGGGGGTCAATATCAGCCCACTTCCAGCGGCCCCCCGGCAGATTCCTTATCAAGCCGGTACCACGTATTTTCAGTTAGACAAAACCAGTAGCGCTTGGCAAGACATTGAATCAACCGGCAATCTAGCCCTGCACGTGGCGGGGCAATACCCAGGCCTGGACATCAGTTTCTGGGCAATTAGGCAATAATTATGGTTAATGATGATCTTGACCGCACCCTGATAATGCCGTCGCCAGGCCGACGTCGCAATGTCGCAGAGGAGCCTCCTCAACAACAGCCCGCAGCAACCTCTGTGCCGCCGATATCGCCACAGCCCAGACAAATATCCGATCAGGATTCACCCGATGTGACTATGTTAGGAACATCAGGTAACCATGTATTGCTAAATGCGGCCACCATGATCTTTTCGCTGGCCAGGCAGCTCCGCAGCACCTTACAACATAGCGACACGCTGGGTTTACAGAACCACATCACGGGTCTGATGCGTAGTTATGAACGCACCTGCATAAGCCAAGGTGTAGCCCCAGATACAGCCTTAGAAGCCCGTTACATTCTGTGCGCCTTTATTGATGAAATTGTACTCAATACGCCATGGGGACATGCCAGTCATTGGAGTCAGAATAGCCTGTTGAGCTCTTTACATAACGACACGCGGGGAGGGGAACGATTTTTTCAAATTCTGGCAAACAGATCAGAAAACCCAGGGGCAAACCAAGCCATTCTTGAGCTCATGTATCACTGCCTGAGTCTTGGCTTTCAAGGCAAGTTTGCCGTTCAGCAGAATGGTCAGGCCGCCTTACAGCAAATCCGTACCGGCCTTTATCAAACACTCAGACAGGTCATGCCATTACCCGCACCAGAGCTATCAGAGCAATGGCAAGGGGTGCAGGATGGGCGCCCAGTGATAGCGAAAATGTTTCCCTGGTGGGTAGTGGCGGCAATCTTATCGGGAATCTTAATGCTGACCTATATCGGCTTCTATTTTTCAATCAATGAGGCCTCAGATGAAACCTTCTCCCGAATCGGCCAACTAGGCAGGGAAATTCCGCAACTCGCCCAGGCTGACGATACTGCGCCGGTGCTGGTGGAACCATTAGATAACGCCCTCGACCCAGACACCTTATTACGAACTTTACAGTCTAGTCTGGCTGGCGAAATAGCGGCTCGTCAAATCAGCTTATCCAGAGAATCGGGCGGCATAAAGATAACTGTGCACAATAAAGGGCTTTTTGCCTCTGGTAACGCCGACGTATCCTCCACTTACCAGCCCACTTTCAAACAGATAGCCAATGCTTTGAGAGACTTACCCGGCCCGATTTTGGTCTCCGGCCATTCAGATAGCCAGCAAATCCGCACACTTAGGTACCCTTCAAACTGGCATTTGTCTGATGAACGAGCCAGAGCCGTAGTTACCGCTCTGGTCAACAACGGTATGCAAAAAGAGCGTTTGGTCGCGCAAGGTAAAGCAGATACCGAGCCAGTCGCAGACAATGCCACCCCACAAGGACGGGAACAAAACCGTCGTGTGGAAATACTGATACGCACCTATTGAATGACGTAGGGAACGACAATGGGAATGCTGAAAAAACTGTTTTCCTGGTTAACCAACAAATGGGTACTGTCCATTTTGGGTTTACTGATTTTATGTTTACTGATTTGGTACGTCGGGCAGATCCTGGCCTTTGGCAGTTGGATGCCATTGGCGGACGATACCACTCGCACCCTATGTATCCTGTTGGTCGTTGCCATATGGGTGGTCATCCAACTACTCAAGGTTATCCGCCATAAAAAAGCCAATCAGCAAGTCATTCAGGGCTTATCTGCAGGCAGCCAGCAAAATAATCTGAGTAATAGCGAAGTGGCCTTGCTGCAAGAGCGTTTTCAACAGGCAATGCAAACCTTGAAAAAGTCTCGTTTGGGGGGCAGCTCTGGACACAAATATCTCTATCAGCTTCCTTGGTATGTCATTATTGGTCCGCCTGGTGCAGGTAAAACTACCGCGCTCAAAAACTCCGGCTTGCGTTTTCCATTGCAGGAAGGATTCGGTTCAGATCCTGTTAAAGGCATTGGCGGCACCAGGAATTGCGATTGGTGGTTTACTAATGAGGCGGTTCTGCTCGACACGGCGGGGCGCTACACCACACAAGACAGCGATGAATCGGTTGACAAGACGGCCTGGCAAGGCTTTCTCGGGTTGTTAAAGAAACACCGTCGGCGGCGGCCGCTGGATGGCGTAATCGTCGCTTTCAGTTTGATTGATCTTATCTCACAGACCCCTGACACCCGACGACTGCACGCCAGAGCCGTCAGACGCAGGCTTAAGGAGCTAAGCGACAGCCTGAAAGTACAAGTACCTGTATATGTCATCTTTACCAAAACTGATTTACTGGATGGATTCACCGCATATTTTGACGACCTCGGAAAGGTAGAACGAGAGCAGGTATGGGGCATGACCTTTCCCCTGAGTGTTTCAGAAAATCCTGCACAATTTATTCATACTTTTGAACAAGGTTATGACCAGTTGATCGGCAGGTTGGCTGATGGGCTGCTATCCAGACTGGACGCCGAACACGATGTACAACGACGCGCTGCATTACACGGTTTTCCCGAGCAAATGGCCTCGCTTAAACAATCCCTGCGAGATTTTATCGGTGAGATTTTTGCCCCCAATGTTTACGACGACAAACCCATGCTCAGGGGGGTGTATTTTTCCAGCGGCACTCAGGAAGGCAGCCCAATCGACAGATTGATCGGTGCCGTTTCCAGAGCCTTTGGGCTGACCCGACAGGCAACCCCCGCATACAGTGGACCAGGGCGTAGTTATTTCCTCACCCGGCTGATGAAGGATGTGATCTTCAAAGAAGCAGGTCTGGTAATCAACACCGGATTTTGGGCAAGAAACCGGGGCACAATAGAGCGTATAGGTTATGCCGGTGCCGTTGTCCTAACTTTGCTGATGATGCTCGGCTGGTACTGGAGCTATCAGAACAATCTGGATTACATTCAGCAGGTGGAAGAGCAGGTGAACCAGTATCAGGCTGTGGCCGGTGATCTGGTTGATAGTCGTGGCGACATCAACGCAATCCTGCCTTATCTAAACCTACTTAGAAGTATTCCCGGGGGATATGCAGACAAAGATAGCAGCCCACCTTTATCTATGGGGCTTGGCCTGTATCAGGGGGACAAAATTGGTCCTATCGCTGTCGATGCTTATCGGCGAGCGCTGAACGCAGTATTGCTGCCCAGGGTGATGGCTCGTCTGGAACAACAGTTGGAGGAAAACAACCGCATCGAACAAAGCGATTTACTCTATGCAGCCCTGAAAGTGTACCTGATGATGGGCAATCCAGGCCGCTATGACCAGCAAGAGGTTGAATCCTGGGTCACCACAGACTGGGCCAATCAGTTTCCAGGGGTAAACAATAGCGAACCCCGAGATCAGCTCATAGGGCACTTACAGGCATTGGTTGAAGCTGACCTTCCGCAGGTCAGATTACAGGGATTGCTGGTTGAACAGGTACGTAAAACTCTGACCAGGCAAAGCCTTTCTGAACGAGTATATGGGCAACTAAAACGCAGCGCCCAGGCACGCTCCATTCCCCTTTGGAGAATGGTAGACAATATCGGTGCCGATGCGGCTCACTACTTCCGTTTTCGCAGTGATGCCCCAATGAACAAAGGTCTGCCGGGTTTCTTTACCCTGACTGGCTACAAGGACGTTCTGCTTGAACAAGGGCCTATGTTGACCGCGTTGGCCGCAAAAGAAACCTGGGTGGTCCGAGATGAGCAACGCGAGGATTTATCTGACGAACAAGTGGATGCCTTGTTTCAGGATGTGAGCAAATTGTACTTCTCCGAATATGTCCGCACCTGGAACCTATACCTGCAGGATATTGATATTGCACGTTTCAACTCTTTTGCTGACGGAGCGCAGAAAGTAAAGGATTTATCCGCCGAGATGTCGCCTATTCGGAGCTTGCTGGCGCACGTTGGAAAGCAGACTACACTGGTGTCGTCATCGGCTGACTTGATTGATGCGGCAGGTAAAACAGATCGACTGAATAGCATTACCAATCGGGTCTCGTCATTACTCTCCAAAGCATCCGAAGCCGAAGCACTCAACGCCAATAAAGATCCGGCCGCCCTGGTAGACCGTCAGTTCGCCCGCCTACACGAAATTTTAAAGGAACGGGACGAGGTACAGGCCCCGATTAAGGCAACGCTATCAAACCTCAATGAACTGTTTATTGCGCTGAGCACAGTTGAGGCAACCATCAACTCTGCCGCTATGGGAATTAGCACCAATGATGCCAGCTCGGCCCTGCAGGGGGTTATCCGGCGAATTCAGTTGGAGGCAAGCCGCCAGCCAGAACCACTCAAGCAATGGCTGAATAGTCTGGTCAGAGAAAGTAATATGGTGTTTGTTCGTGATGCCAGACAGCGTTTTAATCAGGTATGGCAGGCCTCAGTAGCAGGATTTTGTCGCCAGGCCATAGACAGTCGCTACCCCATCGCCCCCAACAGCCCCGATGATATCAATGTCAGTGACTTCAGCCGTTATTTTGGCCCTTCAGGACTGCTGGATGAATTCTTTAACCGCTATCTGGCCGGATTCATCGACACCAGTGTGAAACCCTGGGCATTAATAGAGAATGCCGGCGCTAAACTTGAGGTTCCTGACCAAGTGGTGCGTTATTTCGAACGGGCCGCAGATATTCGCCAAACGTTCTTTATGGGGGGAGCTAATCAACCCTACTTCAGTTTTCAGATCACGCCTTTGCAATTGGATGCCTCAGCGAGCCAAAGCCTGATAGAAATGGGCGATCAGCGGCTGGTCTATCAGCATGGTCCAACCCGATTAACCCAAATGGTGTGGCCACCCACGGGGGGGCTAGAACGCTCCAGATTTTCCATCAGAACCCTAAGTGGTAACAGCACGGGTATCGCCACCGATGGACCATGGGCATGGTTCAGACTTATTGATAAGGGTGAAACCCAGGCAACATCCACCAGAGACAGGTTCAGGGTTAGCTTTCAAAGTGATGGTCTGCAAGCCAGTTATGAAATTAAGGCTGGTAGTGTGATCAACCCATTTAACAAACAAGTGATGCGCAGCCTGGGTTGTCTGGACAGCCTGTAAGGAATCAAGATGCTGATAGAAAGACCGGGCTTTTATGGCAAGCTGCCGGGTAAAGGAGACTTTATCAGGCGTAACCTGCCCAATGACATGGTCACGTCCTGGGATCAATGGCTACAAGCTGCCATTGAGTATAGTCAGGCCGTGCTGGAGGATAGTTGGCTCCGTCATTATCTGGTCAGTCCAATCTGGCGCTTTGCGCTATCTCCCGGCTTACTCAGCACGCACCCAATTACCGGTGTAATGATGCCTAGCGTGGATAGCGTCGGCAGACATTTCCCATTAACCCTCGCCCAGGCCCTAGCCATTGAAACAAACATCGTCGATTTTGCCAGCCAAGCCGACAATTGGTTTGAGCGCATGGAAGATGCCGCCCTATATGCCTTGTCCAGTGACTTTGACATGCTGGCGTTTGAGCAGCAACTGGAAGCCATTCCGGCGCCGGCGCTTGCCAAGCCAGCTTCTCCAATTGGTAATAGTCTGCAAGGATGGACATTAGACACCCATAGCGGAGCGGAGTTGGTAAGAGGGAGCATAGTCACACAGATGCAATCCGTGTTGGAAAATCAGTACCCGGGTTTCAGTATTTGGTGGAGCCTGGGCTCTGAAGACATCGAGCCCGTGTTTTTGCTTTATCAGGGGCTGCCCCCGCCAGAAGCGTTCAGCGCCTTTATTACGGGTCGGTGGTGAATAGCTAAGTGGCGGGTACGTATTTAAGTGCAGCCTCATCCTTGTCGGAATACACATAGCATCCAGCCCATTCTCCGGCCATCACAATGGCCACGGGAACAGGTGCACCACGGCTAAATTTAACCTTTCCAAAGGCAATTAATGAGGTTTCACGGATCTGGTTTTCCTCAACATACGCCTTCCATTTGTCCTTATCGGTGCGCTCAATTAAACAGCCCGTATCTGCAGCCTGTTTCAGCTTGCCCACCAACACATGGTAGTCAACCTCAACTATTGAAGGTTGTCCCATATTACCTCCCATCAGCTTGTGTCCTTGGTTAGTTACTCTAACCCATTAGTTGAATTTTTAGAAAGCCTGCATTTTCCCTTGGCTTTCACGCCCGGCTCCCATCAGTGACAGCGCATTAAGCAAATATAACGTCCCACCTATTCGCCGGATAAAAACGTTTTTTTAACAAATTTCAGCCAATTTCTTGCTGAAACGCATTTGCTGAACCAATATTTCTTCTGCTGATCAGATTGGATGGAGTCATTTGGTCATTGTTATTTAACAGATTTTATCACTGTTAGATTGTTGGGATTGTGGCCTATGCCTTGAAGTCTGTCCAACAGTTAAGATGGAATTTTAACCAGTAGCTCGTATGACAGACGTAAACATTAGCCAGTTTCTGACCCCTATTTCAGATGAAACCCCTGCCGGGGACAATTTGGAATATGAGCAACCATTTACCGAGCTGGAACGCTTGGCCAAGGGTAAACCAGAACAGAGTTTTGGTGACGCCAAAGTCGATGCCGAACCTCCGGACTGGCGGAGTGTTAAAAGCAATGCCCTAACTTTACTGGAGAGAAGTCGCGACTTGCGCTTGGCGATATTTCTTTGCCGGGCACTACTCAACTTAGACGGAGTGGGGGGCTTAAGGCAAGGCCTGCAGTTAACCCAAGGCTTATTGTTGGAATTTTGGCCAACCCTACACCCGCAATTAGATCCTGAAGACGATAACGACCCGGCACTGCGCATCAATACCCTGCAAACCCTTTGCGATAGAGAAGCCACCTTGTCCAGCCTGCTGCGCACCCCTTTGGCCAGTTCAAGAATATTTGGGGCCATAGGATTACGTCAGGTCCAGATCGCCAAGGGCCAGATCAGTGATGACTCAGCAGACGGGCCGGACCTCGCGGCCATTTCGGCCACCTTTATGGATTGCCCAATTGAGGATCTGCGCCAAACAGCGGATGACCTCAATGGCTGCCAGCAAGCCCTCACAGGCATAGATAACTTTTTGAACGACACTTTGGGTGCTAGCCAGGCTCCCGATCTCTGCGCCTTGAAAACCCCACTGACCGAGGCTCTCGCTGTGGTCAACGAATATTTAGCACGCCGGGGACAAGACACTGAGCAGAGTACGGAAGAGTCAGCACAAGTTCCCGAGCAACAGGCACCAAGCATGAATGGTGAAATTAACAGCCGGGAAGATGCTACCCGGCAGATGGATCGCATTATTGAGTATTTCCGCAAACACGAGCCATCCAGTCCAGTTCCTTTGTTACTGCAAAGAGCCAAGCGTTTAGCCACCCTGGATTTTCTGGAAATACTGCGGGATATGGCCCCGGAAGGGTTACAGCAAGCCAGGAATGTCGGGGGATTGGACAAATCTGGCCTAGATGAAGATTCCTGACTATGTTTAAACATCAACCGTAAGGAGTACAAAAAATGGCCAAGGCAAGCAGCCAGAAATTTATCGCCAGAAATCGTGCACCCAGAGTGCAAATTGAGTACGACGTAGAGCTGTATGGCGCGGAAAAGAAAATTCAATTGCCCTTTGTAATGGGGGTGATGGCCGATCTGTCCGGAAAACCCAGTGAGGCGTTGCCACCAGTCGCTGATCGTAAGGCATTGGAAATAGATGTTGATAACTTCGACGACCGCCTGAAGGCGATAAAACCACGGGTAGCATTTCAGGTTCCGAACACCCTGACAGGCGAAGGCAATCTCAGTATCGATATCAGTTTCGACAGTATGGATGATTTCTCGCCTGCCGCGGTTGCCCGCAAAGTAGATGGGCTCAAGCAATTACTCGAAGCTCGTACCCAGTTGTCGAACCTCATCACTTATATGGATGGAAAAACGGGAGCCGAAGAGCTTATTGGCAAAATCATGAATGATTCGGCGCTGCTGCAGTCTTTGCTAGCCGAGAAAAAGCCGGCCGGCGAATGAAGTAGCAACGGAAAAATGGAGTACTTGTCATCATGACCGAAGTAAAAACTGAAGCGCAGCAAGAAGTAGCCGAAAAAATTGAAGCCAGTGATTTTCAGTCGTTATTGCAAAAAGAATTCAAACCAAAGTCTGATCGCTCCAAAGAAGCGGTAGAAACGGCTGTTCAGACACTTGCAGAACAACTTCTGAAAGATACCGCCGTTATATCCTCTGACGTCATTGGTACCATTCAGGCATTGATTGCCGAGATAGATCAAAAACTGTCAGACCAGGTCAATCTTATCCTTCATCACGAGGATTTTCAGAAGTTGGAAGGCACCTGGCGGGGTTTGCATTATCTGGTGAACAACACCGAAACCGATGAAATGCTCAAGATTCGGGTAATGAATATTACCAAGAATGAGTTGGGCAAAACCCTGAAAAAATTCAAAGGCACGGCTTGGGACCAAAGCCCTATCTTCAAGAAAGTCTACGAAGAAGAATATGGGCAATTTGGCGGCGAACCATACGGTTGTCTGGTGGGTGATTATTATTTTAGCCACAGTCCACAAGATGTAGAACTACTCGGAGAAATGGCCCAGGTGTCAGCGGCGTGCCATGCCCCTTTCATCACTGCTGCTGATCCCTATCTGATGCAAATGGATTCCTGGCAAGAGTTAAGTAACCCAAGGGATTTAACCAAGATCTTTCAAACCCCGGAATATGCCGCCTGGCGTTCACTGCGAGAGTCAGAAGACGCGCGGTATTTAGGCCTAACCATGCCCCGTTTCCTGGCCCGCCTTCCTTATGGTGCCAAAACCGATCCTGTGGAGGAGTTTGATTTTGAGGAAGATACCGAAGGGGCCGACCACTATAAATACACTTGGGCAAATTCAGCTTATGCGATGGCGGTCAATATCAACCGCTCATTCAAAATGTATGGCTGGTGTTCTCGTATCCGAGGCATTGAGTCAGGTGGCGCAGTTGAAGCGCTTCCCACCCACACCTTCCCAACAGACGATGGTGGCGTGGATATGAAGTGTCCAACCGAAATAGCCATCAGCGACCGTCGTGAAGCAGAGTTGGCCAAAAATGGCTTTATGCCGCTGATACACAAGAAAAACTCTGACTTCGCCGCTTTTATCGGCGCGCAATCTCTGCAGAAGCCATTTGAGTATGACGATCCGGACGCTACCGCCAATGCGAACCTCGCTTCGCGATTGCCTTATCTGTTCGCCAGCTGCCGGTTTGCTCATTACCTCAAATGTATCGTCAGAGATAAGATCGGTTCCTTTAAAGAACGTGAAAGCATGCAGAAATGGCTGCAGAACTGGATTATGAATTATGTGGATGGCGACCCCGCCAACTCCACCGAGGAAACCAAGGCCAGAAAGCCGCTGGCTGCTGCAGAAGTGGTAGTGGAAGAGGTGGAAGGAAACCCTGGCTACTACACTTCTAAATTTTTCTTGAGACCGCACTACCAGTTGGAAGGGTTAACGGTCTCGCTTAGGTTGGTATCACGCCTGCCGTCTGCAAAGAGTGCTTGATATCGGATTATTGTGACGTAAGAAACCAGAGCAATCCTGCTCACCATGGAAATGAAACTAGAGGAGAGTCGTCATGGCAGTTGATATGTTCATTAAAATTGAAGGTATCGAAGGTGAATCAAAGGACAAGGCCCATAGTAAGGAAATAGACGTACTTGCCTGGAGTTGGGGAATGTCACAGTCAGGTAGTATGCATATTGGCGGTGGCGGTGGCGCCGGTAAAGTCAGTGTGCAGGACTTGTCATTTACTCATTGGTTTGACAAATCATCTAACAACCTCATGCTCTACTGTGCCAACGGTAAGCATATTCCCACCGCAACTTTAGTGGTCAGAAAGGCAGGTGAAAATCCCCTTGAGTACATCAAGATCACCATGACGGATGTGCTTGTCACCTCAGTAAGCACAGGTGGAAGTGGTGGTGAAGACAGATTAACTGAAAATGTCAGTCTGAACTTTGCCAAAGTGAAGGTGGAATACAAGGAGCAGTCCAAAGACGGTTCTGGTGTTGCGGGTCCAGAGTTCGGCTGGAACATCGAAGAAAACGTAGCCGCCTAACAAGCGTGGATACCGGGCTTAGGTTATCTCAACGGGCCCGGTTTACTCCTACAACAATGGATTTTTCCCGATGTCTAATGCCGAACAATGCCTCAAGCAAGGCGATCTGCCTGCGGCACTCAGCGAATTGCAAGCCGCCATTAAACAGCAACCCGCCAACCTTGAGCTACGCGTATTTTTGTTCCAGCTTTTGGCATTGATGGGCGAATGGAATCGCGCCCTGTCACAACTTGACGTGCTTAAGAATCTGGACGACGCCAATCTGGCCATATACCACACCTATAAGCCGGCACTGTTTGCCGAAGTGATGCGTAGTGACGTGTTCACCGGTCGGCGCTCTCCTTTGTTATTTGGCCAACCCGAACCTTGGATGGCGCTTTGCATTCAGGCACTGAATGCCTCCGCGCAGCAACAATATGCGCAAGCCGAAGCGCTCAGAAGCGAGGCATTCGAGCTAGCTCCGGCTTCCTCGGGTCAGGTAGACGGACAGAGTTTTGCCTGGATAGCCGATGCCGACAGCCGTATCGGGCCTTTTTTAGAAGCCATAGTTCAAGGCACCTATTACTGGATCCCCTTTAGCCGCATTCAACGTATCGACCTGCAAGCACCGGAAGATTTGCGAGATTTGGTCTGGTTACCAGTGCATCTGACCTGGACAAATGGCGGGCAAGATGTGGCACTGCTGCCAAGCCGTTATGCAGGGTCGGAGAAGAGTGAAGATAGCCAAATCCAAATGGCTCGGAAGACCCAGTGGCAAGCCTGTGGTAATGAATATCAGGGTGAAGGGCTACGCCTGCTGGCAACGGATACTGACGAATATCCTCTGTTGTCCATTCGCCAGATAATACTCAATAACGCGTAGTGGCGAAAAAGCAGGACAAGGATGATGGCTGAGCTTTTTCAACAACATAAATTACAACCTTCTTTACTGGATAGGCTAACCGATGACGTCTTAATGCAGCAAACACCCCAAGGGGAGTCGCACAAAGCATCCGACAACATCGAGAAGTTCTATATCAGCACCCGAAAGCTGCGCGAGGTTGTTATTCGTGACTTATCCTGGCTACTTAATACCGTCAATCTTGAGAGCGTAGAAGATTTGTCGGCCTATCCTCTGGTTGCTAAGTCTGTGGTGAATTACGGCGTACCAGAATTAACCGGCAGCATTGTCTCGCAATTAGATGCGTCTAACTTACAAAAGCAGTTGCATCGAATCATCTTGTGCTACGAGCCGAGAATTCTGCCATCCACGCTAAATGTTCGAGTAAAAAAGACCGGGCAGATGTCCAGAAATGCCCTACGTTTTGAAATTGAGTGCGATATCTGGGGCCAACCTGTTCCAGAGCATCTCAGCGTCCAATCTGAGCTGGATTTAGACACCGGCGCCATCACGTTACATAAGCAAAAAGCAGGCTGATATGGATCCTCTTTTTCTAAGACATTACGAGCGGGAATTGCAATTCATTCGGGAAATGGGAGCAGAATACGCCGCTGAATTCCCGCGCATTGCTGGGCGCTTAGGAATTGAAGGGGTAGAAACCTCAGACCCCTATGTAGAAAGGTTGTATGAAGGTTTTGCCTTTCTTGCTGCCCGTATACATATGCGTATTGATGCAGAGTATCCCAGATTTACACAAAACTTGATGAATATTCTCTACCCACAGTATCTGGCACCAACCCCGTCCATGGCTGTCGTACAAATTACCCCGGAGCCCCAGGCCAGTCTCGAAAAAGGCTGCAAAATACCCCGGGATACCGCACTCAAGGGTAACCGTAGAGAAGGAGATCAAAGCGCCTGCGAATACCGCAGTTGTCATGATGTAACGTTATGGCCGGTAGCCATTAGTGAGGCCAGTTACTTTACCAATATGGCGCTGATAAAAGACATGCCAACCCCTGGCCACAAGCCCAAGGCCGGACTTAAATTAACCTTTCAAAGTACAGATGAGCAGCCTTTGCCAGAAGGCTTCCTCAACCACATAAAACTTTATCTGGCAGGCCATTCGCACCTGGCAGCGCGGCTGTATGAACAACTGTTCGCCAATACGTGCACAATTTTGGCGTGCTCACCGTCCCCTGATGAGAACTGGTTGGAGAACTTCACGCCACAGCATTTGCAGCAAGGCAGCCTCGATAATCCGCAGGGTATGTTTCCTGATGATCCTCGTAGCTTTTCCGGCTATCGATTGCTGCGTGAGTATTTTGCCTTTGCCGACCATTTGCTATTTGCCGATTTCACGACGCTAGGTAAGAAACTCAAAGGTTATCAAAGCAAAACCTTACAATTGATTGTGCTGTTTGACCGCCCAGATCCGGAATTAGAACAGCGCCTATCAGCGGAGGACTTTGCCTTATTTTGCACACCCGTAATTAATCTCTTTCCTAAACGTTCCGACCGTATTCACCTAAGTACCCGAGACGAAGAGTATCACCTGGTAGTAGATCGCACCCGCCCCCTGGATTTCGAAGTGTTTCAGATCAACAAGGTGAAAGGGTATGGCGATCAGGCAGACGACCAAAAGGAATTTCTGCCGTTTTATGCCTGTTATGACCTGACCGATTTTCCCGAGCATTCCGCCTTTTATACTTTCCGCCAGGAAAGACGGCGTTTATCCACCCACCAACGCAGACATGGACCACGCTCTAATTATATAGGCAGCGAGACTTTTGTTTCCTTAGTAAATGGCAGAGAAGCCCCGGAACACGGCGGATTTAAACAGTTGGAAGTCCACACATTGTGCACTAACCGTGACCTCCCCATTCATATGCCGGTAGGTAAGGGCAGCACCGACTTTACCCTGGATGTCAGTGCCCCTGTAGCCAGCATTCGCTGCATAAAAGGCCCCACTAAACCTAGACCCTCTCTGGCCCATGAGCAGGGTGAGTCGGCCTGGCGACTGATCAATCAGTTATCACTGAATTATCTGTCGCTAACCGACCAGGATAACAAGCAAGGCGCGGCGGCACTGCGCAGCATTCTGAAACTCTATGGTGACCAGCAAGATCCGGTAATCAGCAAACAAATAGACGGCTTACGTTCGATTCAGACCCGGCAAGTCACCAGGCGTAAACCAGGCGGCGGGCCTATTGCCTTTATCAATGGCCTGGAGATCACCCTGACCTTTGACGAAAGCGCCTTCTCAGGGGCCAGCTGCTTCCTGCTTGGGGCGGTTTTAGAACGTTTTTTTGCACTTTATGTATCGATTAATTCCTTTACCCAAACCCTGGTCACAACTCAGGAACGTGGAGAGATTGCCAGATGGCCCATAAGAGCGGGACAACGTCAGGTTATCTGACGCTCTACCGACAATTACAACAAGAACCCTTTAAGTTCGGGTTCTATTCCGCCCTGCGCAAAATAGAAAGGCTGGCGGATGGCGATCTGCAGCTTGGTAAAACCGCCCGGCCCAAAGACGATCCCATCCGCTTAGGCCAAACACCCTCTATGCTGTTCGCCCCCTCCACGCTATCGGAATTTATCAGCTCAGGGCGGCACAAACCTAAGCTAGATGTGTTGTTTTTTGGTTTGTACGGACCCAATGGACCACTGCCACTGCATCTGACGGAATATGTCCGGGATCGCTTGCGCAATCACGCCGACCACAGCATGGCTCGCTTCTGCGATATTTTTCATCACCGGTTTTTATCGTTTTTCTATCGTAGCTGGGCCGACGCCCAACCCACAGTCAATCTGGACAGACCCCAAACCGACAGGTTTGTGATGCGGGTTGGGAGCTTGATGGGTATTGGCATTCCAGAATGTCGTGCCAGAGACAGCTTACCTGACTTCGCCAAACTGCATATGGCAGCCAGAATGGCCCAGCGTAATAAGAACGCCGAAGGCTTGTGCGCCATGATCAACCATTATTTCGGCCTTGCAGTAACCCTCGAATCCTTTGTCGGTCAATGGCTCAGCATAGACACCAGCGAACAGCTTTGCTTGGGCCGCAATGCCGAGTCAGGCCAGTTAGGCATTACCAGTAATTTGGGCAGCAGGGTATGGCAATGCCAGGGCAAATTCAGATTAATCCTGGGGCCCATGTCATTGTCGAAATACCAGACGTTTCTACCTGGCGGCAAGAATTTATGCAGGCTGAAAGACCTGGTTAGACATTATTTGAACGATGAACTGGACTGGGATATCAGGCTTATTCTGGCGCAAGAGGAAGCACAGGGAGTCAGGTTGGGACAGTCTGGCTCACTGGGCTGGACAACTTGGGTACTTGCCAATATGCCCAAAGAAGACCTACAAGACCTTGTTCTGGCAGGGCAAGCGTAGATAAATAATGGGAGAACAATCATGTCCGAGATAAGCCGCGCCACCCTGTTTGGCAAACTAAACAAGCTTTCTTATAAGGCCATTGAAGGCGCAACCGTATTTTGCAAAATGCGCGGCAATCCCTATGTGGAGCTGGTGCACTGGATTCAACAAATTCTGCAACTACCAGACTCTGATCTGCATCGTATTATTAAGTACTTTGAACTCAATCCAGCCACCCTCGCCCGCGATATCACCGAGGCGCTGGATGCCTTACCCCGCGGCTCCACCTCCATAACCGATTTGTCTGCGCATCTGGAAGAAGCGGTGGAACGAGCCTGGGTTTACGGAAGCCTGATGTTTAACGAGGCCCAAATTCGCACCGGCTACCTGATGGTGGGGGCGGTAAAAACCCGTTCACTGATGAATAACCTAAAAGCCATCAGCGGCGAGTTTGCCAAGATCGATGCAGAAAATCTGACCAACCGTTTCGCCGGTATAGTGCAAGGCTCCCCCGAAACCGGCCAAACCGCTACTGATGGCTTCTCGGCTGCAGCCCCAGGTGAAGCCAGCGGCGCTATGGCACCAGCTCAAATGGGCAAGAATGAGGCCCTGCAACGTTTTACCGTTAATCTAACCGCCCAGGCGGCAAGCGGAGACATGGATCCCATTGTTGGCCGCGATGAAGAGATCCGTCAGATTGTGGATATTCTGATGCGTCGTCGGCAAAACAATCCCATCCTGACAGGCGAAGCCGGAGTAGGTAAAACCGCCGTGGTGGAGGGCTTTGCCCAGCGGATTGCGGCAGGTGATGTACCTCCGCCGCTAAAAGATGTGGAACTCAGAGTACTGGATGTGGGCCTTTTACAGGCAGGTGCCAGTATGAAAGGGGAATTTGAAGAACGCCTGAAGCAAGTTATCGAAGAAGTACAGTCATCGGAAAAGCCGATTATTTTATTTATCGACGAGGCCCACACCTTAGTGGGCGCAGGCGGTGCAGCGGGTACCGGAGATGCTGCCAACCTGCTTAAACCGGCCCTGGCACGCGGCACCTTGCGCACTATTGCAGCCACCACCTGGGCCGAATACAAAAAGCATATTGAAAAAGATCCCGCCTTAACCCGCCGTTTCCAGGTAGTTCAAGTTCCCGAGCCAGACGAAGACAAAGCTATTCTGATGATGCGCGGCGTGGCCAGCAAACTCGAACAACATCACAAAGTACAATTATTGGATGAAGCCATCGAGGCGGCGGTCAAGCTGTCACATCGCTATATTCCGGCCAGGCAACTACCCGATAAGTCAGTAAGCTTGCTGGATACCGCCTGTGCCAGGGTAGCTATCAGCCAAACTGCCGTGCCAGCCCAGGTGGAAGACACCCGCCGTCGCATTGATGCGCTACAGGTGGAACTGGCGATCCTGGAACGCGAGTCAGCCATGGGCAGCGAACATCAGCTTCGCTGCGACAAGCTCAACGACGCGCTACAGAGTGAACAAGGCTTATTAAGTGAACTGGAGCAAAAATGGCAGGACGAAAAGCAACTTGTGGATCAAATCCTGTCGCTCAGAGCCAGGATCCGTGCAGCCCGAGGCGAAGTAGATAGTGAAATTAATGCGCCAGAACAGCCGGAAGACGTAGCTACTCTACTGAATGAGCTTAAAGCCTTACAGCAGGAACTCTCCCAGATGCAGGGCGAATCGCCCTTAATTCTCCCCACCGTCGACGAACAAGCTGTAGCGGCAGTGGTACAGGACTGGACCGGCATTCCGGTCGGTCGGATGGTCAAAGATGAAATCACCACGATTCTGAAGCTCGCCGATACTTTGGAGCAACGCATTATTGGTCAGCGTCATGCACTGGAGATGATCGCCAAACGTATCCAAACCTCTAGAGCCAGACTGGATAACCCGAACAAGCCTATCGGCGTATTTATGCTGGCGGGTACCTCGGGCGTAGGTAAAACCGAAACCGCTTTAGCACTGGCGGAGGCGCTATACGGCGGCGAGCATAATGTTATCACCATCAATATGAGCGAGTACCAGGAAGCCCATACGGTATCCAGCCTCAAAGGCGCCCCTCCGGGTTATGTGGGCTATGGTGAGGGTGGTGTGCTAACCGAAGCTGTCAGACGTAAACCCTACAGCGTGGTATTGCTCGACGAAGTCGAAAAAGCCCATCCCGATGTACATGAGATCTTCTTTCAGGTATTTGATAAAGGCTGGATGGAAGATGGTGAGGGCAGAGTTATCGATTTTAAGAACACCCTGATATTACTTACCACCAATGCCGGTACTGAGCTAATCAGCAGCCTGTGTGCTGACCCGGAACTGATGCCTGAGCCAGATGGCATAGCCAGTGCGCTGCGGGAGCCATTACTTAAAGTGTTTCCCCCGGCCTTACTCGGCAGGCTGGTGGTGATTCCCTATTACCCACTGAACGATGACATGATCGCCGCCATTATCCGTCTACAGCTGGGCCGAATAGAGAAACGTATCCGGCAAAATTACGACATTCCCTTTACCTACGACGATGAGGTCATTGCCTTGATTGGCAAGCGTTGTACCGAGCTCGAAAGCGGCGGCCGTATGGTAGACGCCATACTGACCAACAGTATTTTACCCACCATCTCAGAGGTCTTTCTAAATAATATGCTGGCAGGTAAGGCGGCACAGAAAGTCCATTTGAAAGTGGAAGATGGAGATTTTAAATATGAGATATAGGCTGTCCTTAAGTTAGTAGGATGATGGCTAGTCATGGGTAGATGCTTTCTGATCTTATTATTTGCAATGGATGGTATTGATATGGGGTTATTTTCAAAATCAATGTTTACTCAAGTGGAAGGAGTAGTACTGCTTAACGGACAGCCAGTGCAAGGAGCAGAGGTAATAAGTAGTTATGATTGGTCGGCTAAAAATGAAAAGAAGAGCAAGACAGTAAAAACCGATGAAAATGGAAAATTTCATTTCCCTGAATGGAAAAGTCAATGCCTACTTTCTTTGTTTTTCCCCATGCAACCGGTAATCTCACAGAAAATAATAATCATACATAATGGAAATGAATATACAGCTTGGAGGAACATTAAAAACTCTTATGGTAATGGTGATGAAGTGGGAGTGTCTCCTATCAAAATAACATGTAATCTTGAATCGAGATTTAGTGAAAAACATAAAAATGGGCATTATGGAATATGCCACTTGGACTAATGAATAAAACAGGTAATATATTTTTTCTATAGCGACATTTTTACTTTACCAGGGAGCACTAGATATGGGTCTATTTTCAAAATGTATGTTCTCCGAGGTTGAGGGAGTTGTATTATTTAATGGGACACCGATGGAAGGGGTCAAGGTGGTAAAAAGCTATAGATGGGGAAACACAAAAGAGACAAAAGAGTATCAATCTGTTACAGATTCAGATGGAAGATTCAGATTTGATGCATCTTTCAGCAATTCATTCACCTTCTCTATTTTCCCTCACGAACCTGTTTTAATTCAATACTTAGTATTTAATTACAAGGACAAAGAGTATTTAGGATGGAGACACTACAAAGGAGATTACATTGAATCTGGAGAAACCGGTTTTTCACCAATAAAGCTAGAATGCGATTTATCTTGGGAAGAAGAGGAGCATGAAATACAAGAAAATCATAAGGACTATATAGGAATATGCAAAATCCAAGAGGATGAGAGATATTGTTAAATGAACAGAAAATCGCTCATTTCGCTCGTTATCTTATTGTCAGCTTTCTCTATAGGAGTTTGTGCCATGGGTTTATTTTCAAAATGTATGTTTACTGAAGTTGAAGGTGTTGTATTACTAAATGGCGAACCCGTAGAAGGGGCGGAGGTAATAAGTAGTTATGATTGGTCAAATAAAGATGAAAGAAAAAGCAAAAAGCTATTAACAGATTCATATGGGAAATTTTCATTCCCCGAATGGTCTAGCAAACAATTTTTATCTTCTATTCTTCCAATGGAACCAGTGATTAGACAAGAAATAATCATTGAATATAAAGGTGAGCGCTATACTGCATGGGCATTTAATAAGCATAGCTATGGTAGAGGTGATGAAACGGGAAAATCTCCTATAAAACTAGTATGCGACCTAGCAATGGAATTTAAACGCCATCCTCTAGAAGGGGTATCTGATAAGTACTATGGTATATGCAAGCTTCAAGAGGAGCAGGTTAAATGAAAGCACTAAACCCTAGCAGCTCAAGCGAATTGGCAAGAGATGTATACGATTTTTCAAAATTCATAGGCATAGCTAAAGGAAATATAAATTTGTCCTTTAAAAGTGCAATGAACAGAATTGAAAAAGACAAAAGGGTTGAATTGTTAGATAGTTTTCTTATCCATTCTTTTATCCCTGTAGACTCATTCCATGCATCATCTGGTTTTGCCGCTCTTCAAACATCTACATTTGGATTCATCGCAAATGGAACTAATGTAACAGGACAGGAAAATAGAAGCGGAGAATCATTAATTGCAATAAAAGGAACCAGCTCACGAGCAGATATTGCAACTGACCTAAAAACCCTACCAACAAACTTTAACGGTCATATGACCCATCGCGGCTTTGTGCAGACCTTTCGCTCCTTTGAACATCATATTGACCGCTATCTGGATTGGCATTCACCCAGTAAGATTCATCTGGTCTACTATAGTCTGGACGGTTTCACCACGCGAAACCAGGAAAGCATAAATGGAAACATTGCCGGATGAACGGAAAATCACTTATTTCTCTCGTTATCTTATTGTCAGTTTTATCTACAGGAGCCAACTCCATGGGTTTATTTTCAAAGTGCATTTTCTCGGCTGTAAAGGGAAAAATAACATTAGATGGAAACCCCGTATCAGGCGCAAAAGTAAAACGTTATTACGACTGGGGAAATATAGAAAAAGAAAACACCATAGTTACGGAGTCAAATGATGAAGGAAATTTTTCATTTAGCGAGGTGAATATATCCTCTTTGTCTGCATCTATAAATATCATAAGTCAACCAACCATAGTACAGAACATAACTATAGAGCACGAAGGAAGAGAATATACAGCATGGAGTTTTTTCAAAGGAAATTATGAGTCTGGCGGAGAAACTGGAGCTTCGCCAATAGAGATGCATTGTGATTTATCCTCTGAATTTACTAAACACATGCTGAAGTCTAAAAGAGGGGAATATCATGGAATTTGCATATTAAAAAATGGTAAAAAATAATGAATACACTCACCCCTTTTAATTCCGCAGAATTATCGGAACATGCATACTTTTCTAGCAGAGCTATGAAGAGTAAAAAAAGCATTACACTTCACTCCGCATTAAAGGAACTACCTCAAGGTATTAAAGCGGGGGTTATTAGTAAGTACGAGTCCAATGGTTTTTCATTGGTAGACTTTTTTCGCGCAAGTACAGGCTATTTTTCCAGCACCGACTCTACTTTTGGTTTCATTGCAGAAGGAATAAACAACGGTCAAGGTGAAAATAGAAAAGGAGAGTCATTGATAACAATAAAAGGGACTAACTCATGGGCTGACACTAAAACTGACCTAAAAACCCTACCAACAAACTTTAACGGTCATATGACCCATCGCGGCTTTGTGCAAACGTTCCGCTCCTTTGAACATCATATTGACCGCTATCTGGATTGGCATTCACCCAGTAAGATTCATCTGGTTGGCCATAGCCTGGGCGGCGCCCTGGCCACCCTTACCGCTTATCATATCGCCAAGCGGGACAGCACCAAAACATGCCAGATTAAGCTTTATACCTTTGGTGCCCCCAGAGTGGGCTTCACTTCTTTTAACCAGGAAGTGGATAAGCTGATTGGCAAGCAAAATATTTACCGGGTTTACCACGATGCCGATCTGGTCAGTATGGTACCTATGCTTCCCTTTTTACATGTGTACTCATCAGACTTTTCCGATGGTTATCATCTGAATTGGATTACCGGGCGCATATCGGTAATGGCTCATTTTATGAATAACTACATATCCACTGTTAGGGGTATGGAGTGGGGAAATTTAAAGGGCAGTATTTCCGATTTAGATACTGTGAAATTTCTAGAGGGAGGAATAAGCTCAGGCGTACTGGCAGGTGCATTAGGAGTAGCTATGTACTCGGCCCCGGTACTCACCATGATCGCCTTTGCCCTGCAGTATATTTTAAAGCGCACGCACAAACTGGGGATAGGCCGGCAACTGCCTTCCTATGCCACCACACTGGATGCCGTTGCCTGGCTGTTATATCAGGGCGCCATGGCCTTAAAAGAGATCTCTGTTTGGGTACAACGCTTGCTGAATAAAATCCTCTCCGTAGTGGGATGGCAGCCATTCCCAGAACAAAGCCTTACAGTGGCATTTATCCGCTGGGTGCTGGGTTTGCTCTCTTCTTTTGTATCCAGAATGGCCAGGCAAGCACTGGAAGCCAGTCAGCAACAAATGCAGATAGCCTTGCCCAGAACTCTATGGCAGGCACCGGATGGTCACCCAACGCCAAATGGGCTAAGGCCAAGGCAAAACGCCTACCGTATTCCAGGCCCCAATACGCGCCTGGGCGGCACAAGAGGGCCGCTGGCATTGTAAACAAGACAAACAGGAAAGTTGTTCAGGCCCTAACTACACTTAATGAATTTGAGCGGGTTTGACAGGTTCTAGCGAGCCGCGAACAGGAGAAACCTTGTGGCAGGGAAAAGACAGGTATCCATAACCACCCCCTTGGGTGATGAACTGTTGCTGGTATCTATGAGTGGCCATGAAGCCTTAGGTCAACTCTTCAGGTATGAGGTTACCCTCTATGCAAAAAAAGAGGACATTAAAGCCACCGATCTGGTTGGCCAGAAGGCCACCATTCAGTTGGAGTTGGAGAACCAGCAGTACCGCTATTTCAATGGTTTTATTACCCGCTTTTCCCAACAAGGCAGAGCCACCGAAGGCTATGCCCAATACAGTGCCGAAATACACCCTTGGCTATGGTTTTTAAACCGCACTGCCGATTGCCGTATTTTTCAGGAGATGACAGTACCGGATATTCTCAAGCAGGTATTCGCCGACAACGGCTTTACCGACTATGAGTTGAAGCTTTCACGTAGCTACCGTACCTGGGAATACTGCGTACAGTATCGCGAATCGGATATGTTGTTTGTGATGCGCCTGATGGAAAACGAAGGTATCTACTTCTACTTCAGCCATGAAAAAGACAAGCACAAGCTGATACTGGCCGATGCTGCCAACGCCCATAAGCCTCTCCCTGGTCAGTCGGCTATTGCTTATCATTTAGTTGGACTGTTTCAGCGCAAAGAAGACAGCAGCATTGCCAATTGGAGCAGCAGTTGTGAAGTGCAAACCGGTCGCTATGCCAGCACCGATTACGATTTCAAAAAGCCCAAAAGTGACCTGTCCACCAGCCGCGCCATACCCCGCTCACATGCCCTGGCTGATGCTGAGTATTTTGATTACCCCGGCGAATATACCGAGTCGGCCGATGGTGATAACTACACCCTCACCCGCATTGAGGAGCAACAGGTCAAATTTGAACAACATAGTGGCGAGACCGACGCCCGGAATATGACCTGCGGTGGATTATTTACCCTAAGCGAGCACCCAAGGGCCGATCGCAACCAGGAGTACCTGGTGCTTAGTTGTGACTATGAACTTAATGCCAATCACTACGGTTCAGGTGGTGGTGGCGAGCAGCCTTTTCAGTGCAACTTTGTGGTAGTTGACAGCAAGACCCCGTTCCGACCAGCCCGCAACGCACCAAAACCCTTAGTGCAAGGACCGCAAACCGCGGTAGTAGTAGGCCCCCCCGGCGAAGAGATCTACCCAGATAAATATGGGCGTATCAAAGTGCAGTTTTTCTGGGACAGATACGGTACCTCAAACGAGAACAGCTCCTGTTGGATTCGGGTGGCGCAGACTTGGTCCGGTAAAGCCTGGGGAGCACAAATTATTCCCCGCATCGGCCACGAAGTGATAGTCGATTTTCTTGAAGGTGACCCAGACCGACCTCTGGTGGTGGGTAGCGTATACAACGCCGATAACATGCCGCCTTACAGCCTGCCAGCGAACAAAACTCAATCGGGCATTAAAACCCGCAGTTCCCCCGGTGGCAGTGCCAGCAACTTCAACGAAATCCGCATGGAAGACAAAAAGGGCAGCGAAGAGCTGTATATCCAGGCGGAAAAAGACGAAAACATCTTGGTCAAAAACAATAAGACCGAGACGGTGGGCGTAGATGAAACCATTGATATAGGTAACGACCGCAAAGACACCATTGGCAATGATGAGACTATCTCGGTAGGAAATAACCGCACCGAGAGTGTCGGCAACGATGAAACCATCAGTATTGGCAACAACCGTACCGAAACCGTCGCCAGCAATGAAACCATCAGCATTGGCGCCAACCGCAACCGGGATGTGGCAGCCAACGAATCCGTCAGCATTGGCCAGTCCAGAACCCATACCGTGGCCATTAACGAGGCCATTGCCATAGGTGCTGCGCAGGAAATTGTCATCGGTGGCGCGCAGGCGGTGGAAATTGGCGCGGCGCAAAACCTTGATATAGGACTGAACCAACTGGTGAGTGTCGGCAACAACCGCTCTGTCGATGTGGGTGACAATGACAGCCTCAACGTAGGCAAGAACCTGGTTATCGATGTAGGTGATGCCATCACCATCAAATGCGGTAAGGCCAGTATCTCCATGAAAAAAGACGGCACCATCAGCATTTCCGGTAAAGACATCAGCATAAAAGGCAGCGGTGCCATCGATGTTAAAGCCAGCAAAGACATGGTGCTGAAGGGTAAGAAAATTCTGCAAAACTAAGCGGCCGCAAGCAGTCTCAGGGCCAGGATGAAACAATGAGATGTAGGAGTCGACGATGTTGGAACAGACAAGCAAGGTAAAAAACAAACGGGCCACGGATGTTACCGTGGGCGCACTCGTAGGCTTCAGTGCACAAGGCCATCCGCTGGTAGTATTTGCCGGTAATCCAAGTCAACAAGGCTTGGAGGCCAAAAGTACAGTGCAACTGGAAACGAACGATATCGGCTGCCATCTGGCCCTCTTATTTGAAAACGGTGATGCGAATAAACCGCTGATCATTGGCCGAATCGTCTCCCCACTGCCCACTCGCAAGGAAAAAACAGCCAGTCAGACCCTGAATGTAAAAATGGACGGCGATACCCTCTGTCTGCGCGCGGAGCAGCAGATTGAACTGAAATGTGGCAAGGCCAGCATTACCCTGACCAAGGCTGGCAAGGTATTGATCCGAGGGGCTTACATTCTCAGTCGCTCAAGCGGCGCCAACCGGATTAAAGGTGGCGCAATTCAGCTTAACTAAGCAGGGAAATCATGGAACTGATTAACGCAACAGCCATGCAGGCAGCGTACACCCAGGGAATGGATAAATCCGGGCGGGAAAGCTTGGTGGTGGTGGTTAAAGGCACCTTTGGCCTGCCGCTAGATGGTAGCCCCCCCGTGCTACAAGAACAGCAGATACCGCTGGTTGAAGCTGATGTTTATTATGACGAACCAGGCTTTTCGTCCTGCCTGTATGAATCGGACTTCGCTCCTTACAAACCGCGTTGCGATGTGCTGTTAAATGGCTCAGCCTATGCTCCGCACGGACAACCGGTTAAAGAGCTAGATACTCGCATAAAGGTGGCAGGTATAGATAAAACCGTACGCGCAGTAGGCAATCGTCTCTGGTATGCAGATGCCGGGAGTATTGGCAAAACCTTTGCCGAGCCCTTTACCGTTATGCCTATTCACTACGGCCGCGCCTTCGGTGGGTTGGATAACTTTACTCAGGATGAAACTAAGCGTGACGCTTATATGGAAAACCCGGTTGGCCGGGGCTTTCATCGATTTATTCAAGACAAACTGATACATCACACGCCACTACCCAATACCGAAGAACCTGGTAACCCAATTAAAAAACCCGATGGGCAATATCGCCCCATGGCCTATGGTGTGGTAGGAAGAGGCTGGCCCCAAAGAGCCAGATTCGCCGGCACCTACGACCAGCAATGGATAGATAAAGTTTTTCCTTTCCTGCCTGACGATTTTGATGAGCAATACTTTCAGGCCGCACCAATAGATCAACAATGCAGTTATCTGCAAGGAGGAGAGTGGGTAGAGCTGCACAATCTCACGCCCACCGGCCTGACACGTTTTCAGCTACCCACTATTGACCTTCCCGTGGTGTTTTTCAAAAAACGGGAGGAGACTCATCACACTCATGCCGTCATAGATACCCTGCTGATTGAACCAGATATGGGTCGTTTTAGCCTGGTATGGCGAGTCAGTGAACCCCTTAAGCGCAATATGTTCGAAATTCCCCAAGTGCTGGTTGGAAAGATGTCTAAGGCATGGTGGCGAGCCAAAACTTTGGGTAAAACTTATTACCCCGGCCTAAATAAAATCCATGGACTGGAGGCTGAATATGAGTGATAGACCTCTGGCAATAACCGCCACCGGCATGGTAACAGGGGTTGGCCTGGATACCTACAGCAGTTGTGCTGCCATTAGAGCCGCCATTGATAACTTCCAGGAAACCCGATTTATGGATGAGCAGGGAGAATGGATACAAGGTTGTGCAGTACCTTTGGAAGAACAGCTTCAGGGCGCGAGAAAGTTGGCGATGATGCTATGCAAAGCCCTCGAAGAATGCGCAGCTCAAGCACAAGTGCACTTAGAGGAGATTCCCGTCATTATCTGCCTGTCTGAACCAGAGCGCCCAGGCATTCCGGAAAATCTCGGCAATAAAGTGTTTTTTCTCGTCCAAGAGTTTTTAGGCATGCCGCTGCATAGGGATTCCGCAGTCATTAAACAGGGGAGAGCCGGAGGCATCTATGCGCTGAAACTTGCCAGAGACATTCTCTATCAGAATAAGTTAAACCATGTCTTGGTCTGCGGCGTTGATAGTCTGCTGAACGCCCATAGCATCCGGTATTTTGAAACCCAGGACAGGCTCTTGACCAGCCACCACTCTGACGGCTTTATTCCTGGCGAGGCTGCAGCTGCCATTTTACTGAGCCCACCTCAATGTTCACAACAAAACCAACTGCTATGCATGGGATTAGGCTTTGCTGTTGAACAAGCAACCATTAGTGCCGGATTGCCCGTTAGGGCTGATGGCCTCACTCAGGCATTGAACATGGCTTTTGAAGAAGCGGGTAGCTCTATGAACGACATGGATTTTCGTATCGTAGATGTCGCTGGTGAACAATATTGGTTCAAAGAAGCAGCCCTTGCACTTAGCCGTTTGTTACGAGTGCATAAACAAGGTTTCCCCATCTGGCATCCGGCTGACTGTATCGGTGAAGTCGGCGCGGCCATCGTGCCCGTATGCCTTGCGTACCTGAAAGTAGCCTTTGAAAAAGGGTTTGCCGCTGGAAGTAATATTGTTCATCACGCTTCAAACGATGATGGACAACGTTCCGTTGCTATTTTGCGCTTTGGCGCCTGGAGTGAACAATGAGCAACAACGTATTTGCCAATGGCCGTGAAATTGCCTGTAAATCAGGTTCGGGCAAGGTCATTGCAGCGTTCCCAGATGTTTGCTTTACGCCACCGGACAAAGTGCCACCGACACCTCCAGGCGTCCCTATTCCTTACCCCCTATTTAGTAAGGCTGCAGATACAGAAAAAGGCAGCAAGAAGGTCACGATTAGTGGCAAAGAAGTCATGAAGCGCGATTCATCAGATTTCAAAAAATGCATGGGTGACGAAGCTGCCAAAACTGCCAAAAAGGGCATTATAAACAGCAAATTAACTGGAAAAGTATACTTCACAAGTTGGTCAATGGATGTAAAGGTCGAAGGTAAGAATGTGGTCCGGCACTTGGATACCACCACCAGCAATCATTCTTCTCCCAATGCAAATGCGGCAGTGCCTTGCCCTTATTTGGATACAGGGGCGTTTGATAGCGCTAAAGAGTGCAAAGAGGACAAGAAAAAGGAAGAGCAAGCCTGCGAAAAGTACAAGCCCAAAGGGAAAAAGGATGCCTGCAAAGACGCTGGCCTCAATGAACAAATTCCCAATTCTGATGCCGCCGCTATAGGGATGGGGTATCAGTCAAAAACAGATTTTGGTAATCAAAAAGCCAAGAAAGCGAATGCGAAAAATAAAGCGGCCAAGTGCATTCAGGCCAGGCGCTGCAGGCTTGTTCCTTATTCTCCTCGGGCCAATGAATCCAAATGCTGCCCTAGCCAAACCGGTGACCACATTATTCCCAAGTCATCGTTTTTCTCCGACAAATATGGTGGCTCTCCCATGCCTGGATGGCAAGACTATAACCAAGGTAGAGCACCGGTGATGTGCCTGGAGGGCGGCGGTACAAGTGGTAGTCACGGAATCCGCCACACTTTCCATAAGTCCATGTCCAGTGTTGAAACAAACGAGTTGGTAGGCTTTAACAAAGAACTTAAGTTTTGTGCCGAGAGTGCACGTTACGCAGCGCCACACTGTTCTTCAGAGTGTTTGGAAAAACAACTCTCAAATGGACATTCAGGCATGGGCGATAAACGTAAGAAGATTCGCCACAGCCCAACAGGAAGCGAAGCAACTGACTCTCAACTGGACTCAATGGATGTGTTTACTGAATCAACCAGGGATTAATAAATAATGAGTAACAATAACCAAGCAATTAAAACCCGAGTGCTATTGGCCGGTTCAGCAAGATATAGTGACCTGATCGATATACTCAGCAAAGATCGTAATTTGCTGGAACAAGACGTTGCTCACACCGGCATATTAGCGCTTGACCAAGGACGATGGGCCAGCTCAGCTAACCTTCCTTGGGACGCAACAGCCATTACAGTTGCAGACCGCCCTGACGAGAAAAGAAGGTTAGTGGTGGTTGGCGAAGACGGTCAAACATTTACCTATATGAAGCCAACGCCCCACAACGGCACTATCGCCAAAGAAAAAGTCATGATTCGACGGGCAAATAACATCGACGGCTACGCGTACGCATGCGGTATGCACAGAAAGGTATTCAAACGGATTGACCTTGATAATTGGCTTGCATTGCATGCACCAACACCGCAAAAGGGTGAAGTGACCGGATTTGAGTGCATTGATGGCTTTGATGAAAACGAAGTGTACTGTGCCGGTTGGAATGGTGAAATTTGGTATTTCAACGGCGTCGATTGGTTAGACAATTCTGGTTTAACCAGCCTGATTCTTACCTCTTGTTGCTGTGCCGAAGACCAAAATGTTTATATTGTCGGTCAACACGGCACCTTAATTTGCGGCAGAAAAGATCAATGGCAATTGATAGAGCTTGAGGATGACTTTACTGACGATCTGTGGGACGTACATTGGTTTGCTGGGAAACTTTACCTGACGACCATGACAGGCTTGTACACCTTGGATGGCGCTAAACTGGAGGAAGTGATATTTGATGATGTACAAAACGGCACATTCTATCGATTGAGTTCAAAAGAGGGGGTGCTGTGGTCTATCGGCAGTGAGAATCTTTTGTCATTTGACGGTAAGACTTGGACCCGGCACTTATAAGCCAATCAGTTAAGGTTTGAATTCGCATCTCGTCAAACAAGCGTAAGAGTCTCGTTATGTCCAAAGCTACCACTTCCGTTATACCTCAGATAATTGACAGGCACGCCGAAGATGCCGCATTTCTATGGCTGCAGCGAGACACAGCGGTAAAGGAGCCGCATTACACACTCACCGATCTGGTGGAGCTGGATGACAGACTGAATAGTCACCTTGATGGATTGTCAGTGGCAGCAGAGTTAGCGCGCGCCCCCATTTTAAAAAACCTCGAGTTTGCAGAGCCCGGGGAAGTATTTGTTTCAGCCTGGTACATGATGGAGCAAGCCGACGGTGAATTGCTTGACACCTTGCTGTCCTATTGCACTGAAGCCAATGAAAACTACCGAGCACTGCTATCAGGTATAGCCTGGCATCCCGCTAGCATAGATTTCGCTAAGATTTTGCTCAAAGCCAATGCGGAAGCGTACCAGCAGCTTGGCTATCGGCTTCACGCCTTGTTTCGGATTCGACCTGCTCTTAATGTGCTGGAACCAGCCTGCATAAGCGTCAACAAACTACGTATGGTCGGTGAGCTCGGTCTACAGGAATTATTAGCGGATTTAGACACTTATATCGACCACACTGATGCTGACCTGGGCTTTTGGGCAAACTGGTCAGCAGCACTGTTAGGCAATTGGCAATCGGTGGCCAGATTAGTAAGTTATGTACTCCAACAACATTCCCTTTCGCTTAACGCACTTACCATTTCGGTACGAAAGCTGAGTGTACCCGAACAACGAAATCTACTTGGAACTTTGTCTGAAAATCCCGAGACAATGCGGCTGGCCCTGCAGGGAATGGGTTACAGCGGCGATCCGTTTTGGCTGCCCATGCTCCTCACCTATATGGACGAACTTGAGTTGGCCCGTGTTGCCGGGGAAGCCTTTGCGCTGATTACCGGCCTGGATTTGGCTTATCTGGATATGGACAAAGACTGGCCGGATGGGTTTGAAAGCGGCCCAAACGAAGATCCCACAGACGACAATGTGGAACTGGATGCCGATCTCTATTTACCCTGGCCTGATGCAGCAAAGATAAATGGTTGGTGGCAAACCAATGCCGATAAATTTACACCTGGGCAGCGATACCTGTGCGGCAAACCTATCAGCAAAGCACAATGCTATGAGGTACTGAAAAATGGCTACCAAAAACAGCGCCACGCTGCGGCCATAGAGTTAGCCCTGATGGGAGAACCGTACTTTAATGTTTGCGCCCCCGGTGCCCAGCAACTCACCAAATTAAAGGCGATAGCCTAATGCTTGCAAGCTATCTACCCTGGTTTTTCATCCTGCTGGCGGTGTTATTACTGTCACTTTCCGCATTGGGGTATCGCACCGCACAACACCGCATTAAAGCCAAAAACCGCTTTAAGCTGGCCGTCGCATTTCTGCTCGCCGCCGCAATGCTATGGCTGATAAAACTGCCCTAACGATGCAAGGGTAAGGTATCATCCAAAGGCAGCGTGTCTTTCAAGCGGCCAGTTTGCTCCAGCTCTGGCATGCCCTCAGTAACGTCCACCATCACCAAAGTAATATTATCCCTGGCATGTCGTTGCAACGCGGTTTGCATCATCTGATCTGCCAGGCTAGCCAGTTCCCCTTGTCGCATTTGCTCGGCTATTTCAGGGTCTGTCATCACCTTATTTAGTCCATCGGTACAGAGCAAATAGCGATCACCGGGAAAACGTTCAAAGCTCTGCAAATCCAATTCGAGTTCCGGGCTGGCACCTATGGCACGGGTAATAATGTTCGCCGCAGGATGCACAGCGGCTTCTTCGCTGGTCAGCAGCCCTGCCTGCACCATTTCTTCCACCTGACTGTGATCCCGGGTTAATTGGCTGAGCTGCCCCTTGCGTAATCGATAAATTCTACTGTCTCCTGCCCACAAACAATGTACCAAATTATCAGCAAACAACATCACAGCCACTGTGCTGCCAATGACATTGGATTGAGGCAGGCTTTGCGCCAGGTTTATCAGATTGTGATTAACCAATGTCAGTCTCTCTTCAACTTGCCCTGTGCTGATTGGATATCCCTGCACAGACAAGAGAGATTGCAGGTAATCAATAATCATAGTGCTGGCCGTATCGCCTTTCTGATGACCTCCCATGCCATCAGCCACACACCAGAGGCCAACCTCAGGGGCATTCAGATAGCTGTCTTCGTTGATTTTTCTTACATTACCAACATGGGTTTTCGCAACAGAAGTCCAGGCATTTCTATTCATTAGATCCAACTTGTCGAAAATCCGCGAAGCCACCTTCCCTGACAACCGGACATGTTTTTATTGGTTTGCATATATTTAAGTACACAAGTCCGCTCTTTGCCTCTGATTTCACCAAGGAAAACACGCAGATAAACCAGATTGAGTTGAATTTACCGGATATCACGACTAAACATTTTAGACTCATGGCAGTAAGCAAAAGGAATGTTGGCGGTGACAGATATCTTAGGTAGAACCATTGATCGTTACGAAATCAAGGAAGCCATTGGTGAAGGAGCCATGGCTATGGTGTACCGTGCTTTCGACCCGGAGATAAACCGCTCCGTGGCATTCAAGGTACTAAAGCAGGATTTCTGTGTTGATAAGGAGTACCTGGCCCGCTTTATGCGCGAGGCAAAGGCTGCCGGGGCGCTCTCTCACCCGAATATCGTTACTGTGTATGACGTTGGCAAGGTTGATGACTCTCCCTACATTATGATGGAGCTGCTGAGCGGTAAGGATCTGGGAGAAGTACTAAAAGAGAAAGGCAAAATGCCGCTGGCGGATACGCTAAAAATAGGTATTCAACTAGCAAACGCCTTGAACTATGCACACCAGATTGGTGTGGTACATAGGGATATTAAACCCGACAATATCGTTGTCATGCCGGACGGCGTATCTATCAAAGTCGCTGATTTTGGTATCGCCAGAATGGGTGAAAATGAAGAAGCCATGAAAACCCAGGTCGGCTCGGTACTTGGCACACCTCGCTATATGTCGCCCGAGCAGGCATTGGCTCAGGATGTAGATGGCCGCTCCGATCTATTCTCTGTGGGTGTCATTCTGTACGAGATGCTCAGTGGCGTTAAAGCCTTTGATGCATCCAACATCGGTACATTAATGACCCAAATCACCCAGATGCAACCCGCTCCACTAAAGAAACATTGCCCGGACATTCCCGCCGGCGTGCAGCAAATCGTAAATAAGCTGCTGAATAAATCCCCGTCCAAACGCTATCAAAACGGTGCCATGCTGGCAGATGCCCTGAAGAAAGAATTAGCGGCACTGCATGAGCAGGAAAAAGAGCAAAAGAAGCATAAATATTTACCCCTGAAGGTTCGCTGGGCGCTTTCCATGGGGGCCATAGTCGGCTTGGTATTGCTTATTAGCATCAATATTGTCTTTAACATTCAATCCAAGGCACTCACCAATCAAGCCATAGATTCCGGTTCGTCTTTTGCGAAATTTATCGCTATCGAAACCGTCGTGCCTTTGCTCAGTGAAGACTGGATCACCCTGGAAACCTTTATCAATGACGCCAGCAACCGGGAAACCTTTACCTACCTGATTGTCATGGACAGGTTCGGTGTGATCAGAGGTGCCAGCGATACCAGCCTGGTGGGGCAGCAATACGTAGACAATGAGCAGGCGGAATTCATCGCTGAGCGAAGTGGTGTTCGCGTGGCCAGTGAAGCTCTGGATAACGGTGAAAACGTCTTTAACATATCAACACCCGTGCTATTTCAGGACACAGAAGTCGGCCAGATTGTACTCGGCTTATCACAACGCAGCCTGGAAGAAGTAAAGAGCATTACTGGCGGATTAATGTTTGCATTAGCTCTTGTGACCATTTCATCCGTCGTGCTGATGTTATTTATCTTCGGCGCCTTGGTTGCCCGCCCCTTCAGAGTATTGAACGAAGCCTTACAAAGCGTTGGCAAAGGCGACTTTGATCATCGAATTTCACTGACCCGAAACGATGAAATTGGTGAGCTATTTGAGAACTTCAACAAAATGAACGCCTCACTCCAGGCTGCCAGCCTGACGGAGGAGCGTACTTCTGACCCAATCCAGTTACCGCAAGATAAGCCAATAACTGAAGAAGCGGCTACCCCCGTGGAATCGGTGGAATCGGTGGAATCGGTGGAATCGGTGGAATCGGTGGAATCGGTGGAATCGGTGGAATCGGTGGAATCGGTGGAATCGGTGGAATCGGTGGAATCGGTGGAATCGGTGGAATCGGTGGAATCGACAAAAAGTGTTGAAGCATCACAGCCTAAAGCAAGAAAAACCGCCAGAAAGCCTTCGGCACGCAAGAAAAACCTGGAGCCAGGCAATTTGGATGAAACCCTTGTCGTTTCATCCACTCAATCTTCTGAACCGGAAACAGAAAGCGATAAAACCGTCATCACAACCCGCATGCTAAAGAACTCATGAAGATAACAACGCTGCTCGGTCTGGTTTTTAGTTTGGCTTTGACTAGCTGCTCCATCAGCAACAGAACGCTGGTGGCACAAAATGCTGACTTCTGGCTGGTGGAGGCAGGTTCAGATGACAACTTTGCCCTGATTGCTCAGGACTATTTAGGTGACCCGGCGCTAGCATCAACCTTGGTCAGATACAATCCGGGTATAAAGGTTAAGCCAGGGGAGGTGATAGCCGTCCCTAAAGGCAATCTGAATCCGGCTGCGGTTTATGCTAACGGCATGCAGGTGATCCCTATTCTTTGCTATCACCAATTCACCAACAAAAAACGAAGCCTGAACAGCATGATGGTGACACGCAACAACTTTGCGCAGCAAATGGCCTACCTAAAAGATAACGGTTACCAGGTAATTCCATTAAGTGACGTAGGGCCTTTCCTGCAAGGTAAGAAGCCGCTCCCAGAAAAGTCGGTGGTCATTACGGTGGATGATGGATACGCAAGTTTTTACCAAGTCGCTTACCCCATTCTCAAGCAATATGGTTACCCGTCTACTTTATTTGTATACACAGACTTTGTCGGTATTGGGCGCGCCCTTAGCTGGCAGCAGATAGAAGAATTGAACAACGATCCTTTGGTGGCCATTCAATCTCATTCAAAAAGCCATGCGAACCTAGCTAGAGCTGCTGATTCAGAAAGTGAGAAGGACTATCTCGACAGGCTCGAGGAAGAAGTCGATAAACCTGCGCAAATATTGCGTAAGAAAACCCAGCACCCAATAGAATATTTCGCCTATCCCTACGGGAACAGCAGCCCCGAATTGATAAAAATACTGGAAGAGAGGGACTACCAAATGGCATTGACGGTTCGAAAGGGCAGTAATCCCAGCTATTCTTCGCCCTACCTGCTGAGACGTACAATGATATACGGACAAGACAGTCTGAAAAGTTTCAGTAGTAAGCTCGACGTGTTCCGCCAGATCAACCTGCAGTAACGGCTTATGAAGAAACCTTTGCAGCAATTATTAGCCTGCGCATTGATGGTATCTCTTTGCAGCTGTGCAACACGACCTGACCGGACATTTCCGATGGAAAACCGCAAGCAGCAGGCCATAGAACTAGAGAAAAAGAAGCACCTGGCTGACGCCTTGCTGCAATGGCAAATTGTTAGTGCTGCCAGTCCAGAGGATCAAGACGCCCGGCAAGCCATAGCCAGATTGGAGTCTGCCATCAGAGCCAGATTAGATAGCATACGAGAACAGGTTAAGAAACCAAGCCCCCCCGAACAACTACGGGTTTTGCACCTGAAAACACTGGCTCTGCAGCCCGGTAATCAGGAAGCAATAGCAGCACTAAAGAAGTTGGAATGGACAACGGCTGATCAGGCCGCCAGTGACAAAAGTGCCAGTATGGCTAATTGGCAGCGAAAGCCAGCTATATCAGTTCCTCGGAATACACCGCAAGTTGCACCTTCACCCAAACCATCACAAACCTCATCGTCCACAAACTTGGCTCAATTCAATCGACTACTGGATTCCGCCGAACAAAGCTTGCGCGACCAACGCTGGGAACATGCCGGTGAGTTGCTTCTACAAGCATCAGATCTGAGCCAGTCAGATGCATCCGGGCGATTGATCACGATGAAAAAACAGCTTTCCCAACAGTATTATGCGCTAGGTATGCGAGTATTCACATCTAACCTGGAACAAGCCATAGATGACTTACAAACTAGCCTTTGGTTTGACCCTGACAATATAAAGGCCCGCATACAGTTATCCCGGGCCAGTAAAATGAAGCAGAACTTAGAAGAGATCCGCAATCCTAAGTAATGCTAATTTTTGATCTTCTCTAACCTTTCTTTTAACTCCAGAGCTTGTGCCAGATAGAGCTTGGCACTGTTGTGGTTTGGATCGACCTCCAATACCTGTTCCCACTTACTGATTGCCTTGTCCAGTTCTTGACGCCGAAACGCTGAGGACGCCTCCCGATGATATTGGTCGGCAATTTCTTTCTGCAAAATCAGCATTTCTTCCATGGCCTGGCTATTTTCCGGGTGCAGTTCAGAAGCTTGTTTAAAATCCCTAAATGCCTGCATCTTATTGCCACTTTGCAGATTAAGGCTGGCAGCTTCGGCATAGTTGTTCGACGCCAACAGCTTGTCACTTTCGACCAGCTGTTTTCCATACCCTTCCAATGCAATCAAAGCAATGTCTCTGGCTTCGTCAGTTAAGCGGCCAAGAGACTTGAGTGAATGATACTGCTCAACCGCAGAAGCATAGTCTTGCTGCTGCGTGTAGCTGAGCATAGTCTGCATCAGCGAGGCAGCGCTGGGGGGAGCAACCTGTTCAACATGCTCCGGCCGGGTCTCAGGCATCACAATCGGCTCGTCAACCTTGTCTTCTATGAAGTCTTCTTCCACATCTGGTGTCTTCACTACAACCTCTGTTTCGGTCGCCAGGATCTCCGGTTTAGGCGCAGGTTTACTGAGTTGGCTACGCGCAAATTTGGCTTCTGGTGTCAGAGGAATTTTTATGGTTTGACCAATATTGACTTTGCTTGGGCTGCTAATCTGGTTGTACTTGGCAAGCGCGTAGAACTTCAATGGCGAATTCAAATATTTACCCGCGAGGGTCGATAAACTCTCACCGGAGGACAAGATAACCTCAAAATATTCAGGTGGAAAATAACGCTGAGCTGGTGAGTCAATCTGCCTGAGTAATTCCTTGGCACTTGCGCTATTTGGAATATTGAGCAAGTAAGCGTCTAGCTCTGCCCGCGCCTGTGCTGACTCCCCTTGTTCGAGATGTTCCAATGCCTTGCTGAAACGCTCTCTTGGTGAAAGACCCGGCTGAGCCTTTACAACTACCTGAGGTTGATTGCTCTGAGGTTGCTCAGACTTATCAGAAAAAAACTTATCCGTGGCCTTGCAGCCCATTAACGTCATAAACAATACAGCGACCAGTAACGGCCTTAAACTCACTTCCCTTACTTTAAGCATGTGCTACACCCGCCTGTAGAAGACTTCTTGTGCAATGCGTTACAGCCTATCTCCGCATACCCTGCTGTGTTCATCGTCCTGAACAAAGAATATAGCATAGTCGGTTTTGTCTAAAAGCCCACTTGTAACCATACATAAGATAAACTATTGTTCTAAATGACCGACGCTTTTGATCTATGGCTTCTCGCCCCTATTGCCCAGATTGTTTATTTCCGCTCTCAGTTTGTCTTTGCAAACACGTGAAGAGGCTGAAAAATCGCACCGAGATCCTGGTTTTGCAGCATCCCTCGGAAGTAAAGGCAGCAAAAGGCACGGTCAGATTACTGGAACTGGTTTTGAGTCATATTCGAGTCTATGTGGGAGAGCAACCGGAGCATTTTTTAGAAGCTCGCACGCGGTGCCAGCAAAAGGATAGGCAAGTAGGTTTGCTATATCCTTCAGCACAAAGCCGGGCTTTGGAACAGCATACTGAATTGACGAATCAACCAATAGATACATTGGTGGTCATAGATGGTACATGGCGCAAAGCCAGTAAAATATTGCATTGTAATCCCTGGCTTAATCACCTTCCTGCTTGGCATTTTGACTCTGCTCCTAGCAGCAGATACCAGCGCAGCGCCAAGCGCTCAGATAGCCTTTCCACATTGGAAGCGGTGAGTTATGGCTTACAGCTAGTAGAAGAATTTGATCCTACGCCGCTGCTAACATTGTTGGATAATCGCCAGCAAAAGCTTTCAGGGCAAAGGCCAGACTAACTCGACCCGCGCACCACCAGATTCGCTATTGGCTAAACTCAAACGCCCACCATGTTTGCTGATAATCACATTCACCAGCGCCAATCCAATTCCTGAACCCGCCGCCTTAGTGGTATATAAAGGTGTTAAGGCATTTTCTAAGTTAGCAAAACCCTGGCCATTATCTTCCACCAGCAAGTGTTGCAGCTTATTCTGGCTGAACAGCCGAACCGACACACGTCTATCACCTGTATTTGAAGCTTCCAGTGCATTTTTAACTAAATTGATAAGTACCTGGGCTATCAACTGAGGATCGCCGTAACAGCGATCATCACCTGAAATTTCGAGCTTATCCCCCTCCTGAAGAAGACTTCGGCATTGCTCTAACACCTCCGCCAACGAGAACCACACTGGGTTGGGCAACGGCATTTGTGAGACTGCGGCAAACCGATGCACAAAATCCAGTAAGGTATCCGCACGTTGTTGAATACGGCTCAAGACTTTACGTACCTGCTCCTCATGCCAATCCTGACTGCAAAGCAGGGTATCGGCCATGGAAGACATAGGCGTCAGGGAGTTGCGCAGTTCATGACTAAGCACCCTGACCATATTGGTTTGAATAGCCAGTTCTGCCTGCTGGAGTGATTGGCTGATATCAAAAGCAGTAAACAACCAATACTGCTCGCCTAACCACTGGTATCGTATGGACTGCGTTTGCCAGCCTTTGTGTAATAACTGGTGTTGCAACCCTCTCGAGGTCATTTCAAATCCCAAGTCCCTATAGTTGCTGCCTACCAAGCGGGCGATTCCAGGCAAACTGTTACTGGCGGGATTTGCGTATAGCAAACATCCCTGGCCACTGAAAACACAAACGGGCTGACTCCAGTTACCGAACATCATCTCAATTAACAGCGCCAGGCTTTGTTGTTGATGATCTGCTTTCAACGAGTTGGCAGCCAGTTTTTCAACATCTGCCCTTAGCTGGTCAACTAAACCATAGTGTCGGTGCTGTTTTGGATTTTCCGCTTCTTCGCCGTTTTGCAGACGTTGTACGTAATTGCTGAGTTGCATCAGGGGCAGGTTAACTTGCTGCCAAAATTTAAAGGTGACCCAAGCCAATGGATAAAGCAGGGCAAATAGCAGAGTGAGTATGGCCAGCACACTCCAGTCCATTTGCCAGGTTAATGTAACCAGCAGTGCCAGCACCAAGAACTGCATGGCACAAAATAGCCACATAAGACGGGACTCTCTAGTCTTCATCCGGACCAAAATCCTGTTTGTCTAATGCAAATTTCTCCATACGTCTGTATAAGGCCATACGGGAAATCCCCAATGCCTGGGCGGCTTTGCTGATATGGCCTTTGTAATGGAGCAGGGCGGCTTCCACCAGCTCGGCTTCCACTTCTTCCAGCGGACGCAAGCCAACCTGCTGCTTGGTTGAAGAACCCGCCAGCATAAGCTGCGACGACTGAATAATGCCATCGCGGCAAATCAACACTGAACGCTCAATCACATGACTCAGCTCGCGAATGTTGCCTGGCCAGCTATGTTCCACCAAACGTTGCATAGCGTCATTGGATAGCTGAACCTGGCCTTTGTTATATTTGGCCGAGAAGGCCTGCAAGAAATGCTCTGCCAAGGGCGGGATATCTTCCTGTCTGTCACGCAGTGGCGGCAGTTCTATCACGAAGGTGTTGAGTCTGAACAACAGATCCTGTCGGAACCTGCCCTCTGCAACACTGGTGTTCAAATCAGCGTTAGTGGCACTGATGACTCTGACATTGGTAGAGCGGGTCTGGCTGGTACCAAGAATCTCATATTCTCCTGTCTCTAAAACCCGCAGTAACTTAGGCTGAACATCAAGCGGCAGGGTACCGACCTCGTCCATAAACAGCGTACCACCATTCGCCAGTTCAAAACGCCCGGTACGCGCCTCTCTAGCGTCAGTAAAGGCACCTTTGGCATGACCAAACAACTCACTTTCAAACAGGGTAGCCGGCACAGCCCCCATATTCATGGTGACAAATGGCGCTTCACTTCGATAAGACATTTGGTAAATACGTTTAGCCAGTTGCGATTTACCCGTACCATTTTCCCCCAAAATCAGGATATTGGCATCGGTTGGCGCTAATTGCTCCAGCATAAGCTCCAGTTCCTGCATAGAAGGAGAAACGGCTATCCAACCTTGGTTTGTTGTTTTGACAGGTGACGACACCACCGCATCAGCGATGCGCTCCCCCTGTAACTGCTGCTGCATAATCTGCAGCAAACGAGACTTGTCCCAGGGCTTCTCAATAAAATCCACGGCACCGCTTTTCATGCCCCTAACGGCCAGATCAACACTACCCCAGGCGGTCATTAAAATGACTTTCAGCCCTTGTTGAACAAGCGACTGCAGGTATTCCAGACCTTCTTCACCACTGGTAGTGTCGCGATGAAAATTCATATCAAGCAACACAATATCCGGTCTGTGCCGGCTAACCTGCACGGCAATTTCTCGCCCATCTGCAGCCTCCACAACACGGTAACCTTCGCTGCAAAGCAGCAATTCTAGCGCCAGGCGGATATCCTCATCATCATCAGCTACTAAGACAAGGCCTTGGTCCCTACGCATATTGATTGTTCCTGATTATGCTGTTTGCTCGCATTGCAACAAAAGGCAGATAAGTGAATGGGGCATTCTAAAGAATACCCCAGGGAAGGTAAATTCGGGCCCCTGAGCTTTTTAGCTAGGCGGCCTCAGTGAGGTGCTTAGAGTTCCCGAAGCACACGCATAGGATCTGATTGAATAGTGCGCCAACTAGGCACCGCAACCGAGATCAGCATGGCCAAGGCCAATACCAGTGCAACCATCATACTCACTGTCCAGGTGAAGTCGGGAAGTTGCTCGACTAAGCTGGCCATGTACTGGTAGCCGAATACCGAAACAACAAAACCAAGCACCAGACCCAGAACTAGCATCAGACCGGCATCTTTTAACAATAGCTTCAACAGGGACAACTGTTTGGCACCGGTGGCCATACGCACTGCCATTTCATAGCGTTTCTGTGCAGCGGTCATCTGGCTAAGTCCGGATACTCCAATTACCGCCAGGATTAAAGTAAGGGCAGCAACCGTCAGCACTACGTACATGTTCAGGCGAGTAGTCTGTGTCATACTCTCCCATCGTTGCTCAATGGAAGTAACACTAACATTACCTAAACGCGCATCTAAGTCGCCAATAACCTCGCTGACTTCCTGCTCAGAGAGGGTTTTCCCATCCGGCATAATCACAACCATTGACAGTCTTGAGCCCGTGCGCGCTCTAAACCGGTAAAGCGTTGGTAAACTCAAATCTATTGGTGCCCCAATGGCCGGTTCGACATTTTCTACCACACCGACCACATTCACGACATTCTCAGCGTCTCTCCCCATTCTTAACGGCTTGCCAACAATGTCCTGCCAATCTTTTGAACCAAGACGTTCTTCGGCAAAACGCCTATCAACAACAACATTATTGGTATCTTTGTCTTCGGGCAGTAAGTCTCTACCGGCCAGCAGTTCAATGCTAAATTCTGGAAAGAAACCCTCAGCCCAGGGGGCTACTATCATAGTGCGGGTTTCTTGTGTATCAGGATCCTCAAAAGCACTGATCTCTACATTAACTCTCAACGGCAAATTCGCCACGTTGATCACCTTCCCGCCCAAAGCATCCAAGCGCTCAGCCAGAGATTCCCTTAATAGATAAAGCTCACTACCAACATACTCTTCGTATGTGTCCAAACTTTGCTGCCACTGCTCATCTTTATAATCCATCGCAATCTCGAAGGCATTGGGCAAATCAAAGCCAAGATCTCTATACACCTTGTCAAAGCTCTGCTTAGCACTGATCAACGACACGGTTAACAGCAAGCATGCAAGTACTAGCTGGAAGACCATCAGGACTCGCCCCAGGCTTTGGTTCTGCTGTGATGGAGTACCTTTCCCACTGCTATTCAAACTTTCCGTCAGCGCATGCTTATCAACATGCATCAGCGCGATATAGGAGAACAAGGCATTAATGATGACAACGATCAATCCGCCGATAAGGATACTGCTGATGTCGATATTGATGTGCTCAAGTAAAGGCAGATTGTCTCCGGCCAATACAGGTAACAACCGAATTAACCAGTGCGCCGCTAGCAGCCCAAGCAAGGTAGCAAAAGTAAACATCGGCAAATTTTCGACGAAGATCATTCGTCTTAGTCTCTGTACAGGAGATCCCATACAAAGCTGAATGGAGAATTCCTTATTACGCCCCTGGTAATGTGCAATAAACATATTGAACAAATTCAGACAGGCCATAACCAGCAGGCTTATCATTGCAATTAGCAAGGCAATGACCAGCATTCTGCTTTCGCCCATAAATGCATCACGGACTGGTTGTATTTGCGTAGTTAAAGGCTTACCTAACAAAAATGCTTTTGGTCTTTCATCAGTAACAGAGGCTTCAACATAATCTTTGTACCAATCATTCAGGCTTTCCTCTGTGGGCAAAAGCTCTGCCGTCCCTTTCACAAAAGTCAGGCCACGAGCACCTAAACTCAGTCCTTCGGGTTGAGTCAGCGCTTCTAAGGGATCATTAAACAACCAAACCTGATAGTAGCCATCATTGGCATCGTTGCCTAAATCCACGCTCTTTAAATCAGCCAGCACGCCAAGCACGGGCCTGGTTTCCCCGGCAAATTCTATGGTGCTGTTCAGGGCATTGCTGCGCTGCCCAAAGGCAACATGCCAAAGGGATTCAGATATCCATACACCATGCTTTGCTTCTTCAGAAGAAGTTGATTGCCCCAGTACTAAGTCAAGCCCGAGCATTTCAGGCGTGCCAGATGCAGACACCAATCTTGTGGCATTGTACTGACGGGTATTGATCTCAACATTGCTGTCGCCAACCTGAATATGCCCCCAGCCCAACTCCTGACTGTAGTATTGTTGCATATGAGCTACACGATTTAGCTCACTTAAAAATGGTACCCGGATGCCGTCAGAAATGTGTAAGGTCACATCTACACTGTAGATATTCTTCTCGTCTTTTATATCCGGTAAGGGTTTAAGTAGCAGTGTGTTGGCAATAGCCACAACGGTAAGTACTGCCGCCAATGTTAACCCTAAGGTAACAATCAATGGCAAGCTTAACCTGGGCAGCGTGAATAGCCGAATCACACCCTGCTTTGCAGCGCTAAGGTAAAGGCTCATGCAACCTCCTTATCCGTCTGGGATTTCACTTGCTGCTCAGCCACCACCTTGCCATCCAGAAGCTGGATTTGACGATGAGCTAAGCCGCTATAGCGACTATCATGAGTCACCATCACAATAGTCGCCCCTTGTTTGTTCAGCTCGAGTAAAAGCTGCATAACGGCATCACCATTTTTGGTATCAAGGTTGCCCGTTGGTTCATCTACCAGAATCAAATCCGGCTTACCCACCAGCGCCCTGGCGATAGCTACCCGCTGCTGTTGACCACCAGATATTTGGTTGGGCTGGTATTGCATTCTGTGGCCCATACCAACCTTCTCAAGCGCCTCAATTACTGTCGCTTTGACAACGTCTTTTCGCTCTCCTCGGTGCTCCAAAGGTAACGCCACATTTTCAAACACAGTCAGGCTGTCAATCAGGTTAAAAGACTGGAAAACATAGCCAATATGTTGGTTGCGCACTGTCGTACGCTGATCGACCTTTAAACCTCGTGTATCAATACCGGCAATCTCGTAACTCCCTTCTGTGGCACTGTCCAGCAAGCCCATAATGGTGAGTAAGGTGGATTTACCGCAGCCCGATGGACCAGTGATAGCGACAAACTCTCCCTGTTTAACTTCCAGACTGATGCCACGCAAAGCATGCGTTTCAATTTGTTGGCCTAAGTATGATTTATGAATATCACGCATTGAGACGATAGTTTTCATCTGGTTATCCTTTTTGTTCGATTTGGATTTTTTGATGGTTGGCCCATTGTTCTGGCATCTGGGCAATAATTTGTTCATTGGCCTTCAGGCCGGACAGTACTTGCAGGTTTCCTTGGCTTATATCGCCCAGTTCAATAGTGCGCTGTTCAGCCATTCCACCGTCTGTCATAACAAAGCGTTGCATCTGACTTCTAGGTCTAAGTCCTGGTACCTGAGCGACATAAAGTGCCTGATCCAAGGATTGCAGAAAAATCTGGCCGGTTACCGACATGGCAGGGCGGGCATCGGCAGGCAACTCCCCCTCTAGCCCCACCTCTGCCAATACCGTACCGTTGGTAACGATGGACTCAACCCGGTTAACTGAGCCACGAACTTCACCTTTGCGGGTTTGTACCAGCACTTCTGCACCTATCTGAATCTGGTCGGCCTGGTGTTGTGGTACACGTAATCTGGCCAACAGCTTGCTGTCACTGCCGACTTTCCCCAAAGACGCACCTTGCGGAACGTTCTGCCCTAGCTCTACATCCAGGCTTTGCAGCGTGCCTTCAATACCGGCGGTAATCTGCAAGTCTTGTAATTGACGCTGTAACAGGGCAACACGTTGCTCCTGTTGCTGAACTTCAATTTTTTGCTGCTGTAATTGCAGGGCCTGCATATCCAAAAACTGCGCTAATTTCTGCTTTTCGAAATCCAGGCGACGTCTCTGAAGCTTTACATCTAATTCAGCGCGTTTGATATCCAACCTGGCCGACACACCGCGCTCCTCAAGTTCAACCAGCACAGATAACTCCAGCTCAGCCTCTTCCAAGGCTGAGGCAATGTCGGCTACCTGGCCTTCAAAATCCAGCCTGGCGTTATTTTGTTCCAGGGAGAAAGACGCCAGGGCGGCCTGCTGCCTTAATAGTTCCCCCTGCTGGTGGCTGACTTCTTGCTCAAGTTCCGGATTCGCCAATAACAGAATAGGGGTATCGGCTTTTACGCTGGCACCTGGTCTTTGATAAATGGCCGCAACCTTACCCATGGACTGGGCGGTCAGTAATCGTTCTTCCGCGGAGAAGAACTCGCCAAAGGCCTGACTGAAGAGATTCAAATGTCCCTGCTGAACTGAGAGAAGTTGGACTTCATTCGCCGCTACGCTGGGGATGCTATCGCTATTTACACTGTATATGGCCAAAGAAAGCAAAGCACTGGTCCCTGCAACCAGGTACCAGTTCCGTTTGGATGACTTTTTTTCCAGATTGATTTGCACAATGACGCTCCGATTCACACTTGTCTGTGAACCATAATGAAAATCTTATGCCAACTTAAATAATTCAATAAATACAAATAGTTAGATTCATTCTAGAGTGTTAGCTTTGAGCAATTTTGCTCGAAAGCAAACAGGCTTGTTCGAAAACGAACAATACTACCTGTCCATCAATTGGGAGGGAGGCAGTAGTCTATATGGTGTTCTGCAAGGTTCCAGCTCGAAAGCAGAACACATAGCTTAATCAATGGTGAAAGAAGCAGGGGGACTTTGTGTATCAGGGTGGAAAGGTGCTGTGTCAGCCTTTCTTGGAAAATAAAAAACCCGTCATAAGACGGGCTTTTAATCGGCTTCCTGACGGAAACTTATTTGCGCATGTTCTTAATTAAACGCAACTGAGCAATGGCTTCTGCCAGCTCTGCTGCCGCTTCTGCGTAATTAAGATCATTGCTTGGATTGGCGATATGCTCTTCAGCACGGCGCTTGGCATCCAAGGCAGCCTGTTCGTCCAGGTCAGCAGCACGAACAGCAACGTCGGCCAACACGGTAACATTACCAGGCTGAACTTCTAATACGCCACCGGCGATATAGATCAGCTCTTCATGACCATGTTGCTTAACCAAACGCACCATTCCAGGCCTAAGGGTAGTCAGTAGCGGAGCGTGACCAGGGTGGATACCCAGTTCACCTTCGCTGCCCGTCACCTGAATGGTTTCAACGCGTCCGGAGAAGATCTTGTCTTCGGCGCTCACCACTTCGAGATGTACAGTCATTGCAGCCATTTCACCTCCTTACGGAAAACTAATGCACCGCCGACCACGTCGGCGGTACGCCCTTACATGCCTTTGGCTTTCTCGATGGCTTCCTCAATGGAACCCACCATGTAAAAGGCTTGCTCTGGCAGGTGATCGTACTCACCTTCCAAAATGCCCTTAAAGCCGCTGATGGTGTCTTTCAGCGCTACATACTTACCAGGAGAGCCGGTAAATACTTCAGCAACGAAGAACGGCTGGGACAGGAAGCGCTGAATCTTACGTGCGCGGCTGACCACTTGCTTATCTTCTTCAGACAATTCGTCCATACCCAGGATGGCGATGATGTCTTTCAGCTCTTTATAACGCTGCAGTACAGACTGTACGCCACGAGCAGTATCATAGTGATCCTGACCGATAACCAGCGGATCCAACTGACGAGAAGTGGAATCCAGTGGATCTACAGCAGGGTAGATACCCAGAGCAGCGATATCACGGCTCAGTACCACTGTCGCATCCAAGTGAGCGAAGGTGGTAGCTGGAGACGGGTCAGTCAAGTCATCCGCAGGTACGTATACGGCCTGGATAGACGTGATAGAGCCAGTCTTAGTTGAAGTAATACGCTCCTGCAGTACACCCATCTCTTCTGCCAGGGTAGGCTGGTAACCTACAGCAGAAGGCATACGACCCAGAAGAGCTGATACTTCGGTACCGGCCAGGGTGTAACGGTAGATGTTATCTACGAAGAACAGTACATCACGACCTTCATCACGGAATTTTTCCGCCATGGTCAGACCGGTCAATGCTACGCGCAAACGGTTACCCGGTGGCTCGTTCATCTGACCGTATACCAGAGATACTTTGTCCAATACGTTGGAGTCATTCATCTCGTGGTAGAAGTCGTTACCTTCACGGGTACGCTCACCAACACCGGCGAATACAGAGTAACCACTGTGCTCGATTGCGATGTTACGGATCAGTTCCATCATGTTTACGGTTTTACCTACACCGGCACCACCGAACAGACCAACTTTACCACCCTTGGCGAATGGGCATACCAGGTCGATTACCTTGATGCCGGTTTCCAGAAGTTCAACCGCGCTGGATTGATCTTCATAGCTTGGGGCTTCACGGTGGATAGACCATTTCTCATCCTCACCGATAGGACCTGCCTCATCGATGGGGTTACCCAGTACGTCCATGATCCGGCCCAGAGTAGCTTTACCTACAGGAACGGAAATGGGTGCACCAGTATTTTCTACTTGCAGGCCACGACGTAAACCGTCAGTGGTACCCAAAGCGATAGTACGGACCACGCCGCCACCGAGCTGTTGCTGAACTTCCAGCGTCAACCCGTTCAAGTCACCAGAGGTAACTTTCAGTGCGTCGTAAACCTTTGGAACCGCGGACTGTGGAAATTCAATATCCACAACGGCACCGATTATCTGGACGACCTTACCTTGACTCATAATTTGTCCTCTTGATTTTTAAACCTTTGCCTACACAGCCGCGGCGCCGCCGACGATTTCGCTGATTTCCTGCGTAATCGCCGCCTGACGGGCCTTGTTGTAGATCAGTTGTAGTTCATCAATCAGGTTGCCCGCGTTATCTGTTGCGGCTTTCATAGCAACCATTCGCGCTGCCTGCTCAGAGGCGGCGTTTTCAACTACACCCTGATATACCTGAGATTCCACATAACGAACCAACAACATATCCAAAATTGGTTTTGGATCTGGCTCGTACAGGTAATCCCAACGGTGCTTGTATGCTTTGTCGTCAGACTTGGGCAAAGGTAGCAATTGACTGATCACTGGGGCCTGAGTCATGGTATTTACAAAGTTGTTATATACCAGATACAGACGATCGATCTCGCCATTGTCAAAGGCGCTGAGCATGACCCTAACCAGGCCAATCACGTCTTTAACACTTGGCGCATCACCGATTCCCGATTCCGCTGCCAATACCTTACCGCCAAAACGGTTGAAAAAGCTGCAGGCCTTAGAGCCCAGCGCAGCAAAATGCACTTGTGCACCTTTCTGCTGCCACTCTTTGGCATCTTTCACTACCGCCTTGAATTCGTTGGTGTTCAAGCCACCACACAAACCACGGTCGGTAGAGATAACGATGTAACCTACGGCCTTGACATCACGCTCTTCCAAATAGGGATGACGGTATTCAAGGTTGGCGTTGGCAAGGTGACCAATCACGCTTCGCATGTTGTCAGCGTATGGACGGCTGGAAGCCATACGGTCTTGCGCCTTCTTCATCTTGGAGGCGGCAACCATTTCCATAGCGCTGGTGATCTTCTGAGTATTCTTGATACTCCCGATCTTACCTTTTATCTCTTTACCACCGGCCATGACACTCTCCCGATTACTCAACGATGGATGCGCCTAAGCGCATCCAGTTATTACCAAGTCTGCGTTTCCTTGAATTTGCCCAGGGCTTCTTTCAAGGTTGCTTCGATCTCGTCGTTGTAGTTACCCGTGCTATTGATAGTGTTCATGAGCTCGGCGTATTCGCTGTCCATATAAGCGTGCAGAGCAGATTCAAAGTCCAGGACCTTTTTCAGCTCAACATCTTTCAGGAAGCCTTTTTCAACGGCAAACAGAGACACAGCCATTCTTGCTACATTCAGCGGGCTGTATTGCTTCTGCTTCATCAGCTCGGTTACACGCTCACCGTGCTCCAACTGGGCGCGCGTAGCGTCATCCAGGTCAGAAGCGAACTGAGAGAAGGCCGCCAGTTCACGATACTGGGCCAGGGCCAAACGGATACCACCACCCAGTTTCTTGATGATCTTGGTCTGTGCTGCACCACCTACACGGGAAACCGAGATACCGGCGTTAACAGCAGGACGAATACCAGCGTTAAACAGGTTGGTTTCCAGGAAGATCTGACCATCGGTAATCGAGATTACGTTGGTCGGTACGAACGCAGAAACGTCACCAGCCTGAGTTTCAATGATTGGCAGAGCAGTCAAAGAACCAGTCTTACCTTTCACTTCACCTTTGGTGTAGTTTTCTACGTACACGGCGTTAACGCGCGCTGCACGCTCCAACAAACGGGAGTGCAGATAGAATACGTCACCAGGATAAGCTTCACGGCCAGGCGGACGACGCAGCAGCAAAGAGATCTGACGATAGGCAACGGCCTGCTTAGACAGGTCATCGTAAATAATCAGTGCATCTTCACCACGGTCACGGAAATACTCACCCATAGTACAACCGGCAAATGGTGCCAGGTACTGCAGGGCAGCAGATTCAGATGCAGAGGCAGCAACCACAATAGTGTGAGCCATCGCACCATGCTCTTCCAGCTTACGTACTACGTTAGCAATGGTAGAAGCCTTCTGGCCAACCGCTACGTAGATACACTTAATGCCGGTACCTTTCTGGTTGATGATGGCATCAACGGCTAATGCAGTCTTACCAGTCTGACGGTCACCGATAATCAGCTCACGCTGACCACGACCAACAGGGATCATGGCATCGATAGACTTGTAACCAATCTGAACAGGTTGATCAACCGACTGACGCTCGATTACGCCAGGTGCGATTTTTTCAACAGGTTCAAAACCGTCAGCTTCGATGGCACCTTTACCGTCGATAGGAGCACCTAGCGTGTTAACTACGCGACCCAACAGGGCACGGCCAACAGGTACTTCTAAAATACGACCGGTAGATTTAACTTTTACGCCTTCCTGCAGGTCAGCGTAAGGGCCCATTACTACCGCACCTACGGAGTCGCGCTCCAGGTTCAATGCGATAGCATAGCGATTGCCAGGAAGCTCGATCATTTCACCTTGCATTACATCAGCAAGGCCATGAATACGGATAATACCGTCGGTTACACCAACGATAGTTCCTTCATTACGTGCTTCACTTACTACTTCAAACTGCTCAATTCGCTTTTTGATCAGTTCTGCAATTTCAGTGGAATTCAGTTGCATACTCTTTCCCCGTTATGCTTGCAACGCGTCTGCGAGACGGTTCAATTTGCTTCGGACGGAACCATCAATAACAGTGTCACCGGCTTTAATGACCACACCGGCAACCAACGCAGGGTCCACGTTACAATTCAGCTTAACTTTTCGTGCGAGACGTTTTTCAAGAGACGCGCTGAGATCGGCTTGTTGCTTAGCGTTAAGCTCGACAGCAGAAGTGACGTCAACGTCAATTTCTTTGTCGTAGTCAGCCTTGAGCTGATTAAACAAACCCAATACTTCAGGAAGCGTGTTCAAGCGTCTGTTTTCAGCCATCACCTTAATCAGGTTCTGGCCGTGCAGATCGAGTTCGTCACCACAGACCTTGATAAATACTTCAGACAGTCTTTCTGCCGCGGCAGCACTACTGAAAAGATTTTGCATGGCCTCGTTGTCCGCCACGGCAGCTGCAAAGGTCAGCATCTGCTGCCACTTGTCTACTGCCTGGCTCTCGATCGCATAATCGAAAGCAGCTTTGGCATAAGGGCGAGCAATGGTTGTCAATTCAGACATGAGCTCATTACCCCTTATAGTTCAGCGACCAGTTTTTCAACTATGTCACTTTGTGCCGCTGCATCGATTTGACGCGCTAAAATTTTCTCTGCACCAGCAACGGCCAGAGTAGCAACCTGCTGACGCAGTTCTTCTTTGGCACGGTTACGCTCGGCTTCAATTTCGGTATGGCCGGAAGCGATGATTTTGTCACGCTCCTGGTGGGCACGTTCTGTCTCTTGATCGACAATCTGCGCCGCACGCTTTTTGGCCTGCTCGATGATATCAGCCGCTTGTTGCTTGGCTTCTTTCAACTGCTCAGTGGCTTTTTCCTGAGCAATTTGCAAGTCTTTTTCGGCCCGATCAGAAGCAGCTAGCCCATCGGCAATCTTCTTCTGGCGCTCCTCAATGGCAGCCATAATTGGCGGCCACACGTATTTCATACAGAACAGTACGAAAACGGTGAAAGCGATAAGTTGGCCTATTAGAGTGGCGTTAATATTCACGACCGCTCCTCCTCATTAGTTGTTCGCGTTAAAGTGGATAAAACTTAGGCACCAACAGCGAACAACAGGTATAGAGCGATACCAACACCGATCATCGCGATGGCGTCGATCAGACCCGCTACGATGAACATTTTAACTTGCAGTTGAGGAGCCAGCTCAGGCTGACGAGCTGCAGATTCCAGGAACTTGCCACCCAGCAGACCGAAGCCGATAGCAGTACCCAGAGCACCCATACCGATAAGTAGAGCAACAGCGATGTATAACATGTATATCTCCGATTTTTAGTTAAGTAAAAAGTTAAAGGTTTAAGGTTAAATTAGAAAAAAATCTCTAATACGTTTTAGTGATCTTCACACGCTAGGCTCAAATACACGATGGTCAGCATCATGAAAATGAAGGCCTGCAGTGGCAACACCAGAATATGGAATACCGCCCAAACGAAATGCAGGGGCAATTGGAAGAAACCGATAGTGGCGATCAGAATAAAGATCAGCTCACTGGCATACAGGTTACCAAACAAACGCAGTGCCAGAGACAACGGACGCGCCAGCAAGGTAACAACTTCAAGAATCAGGTTCACAGGAATAAATACAGGGTGACCGAAAGGCTGCATACTCAGCTCTTTGGCAAAACCACCAATACCTTTGACCTTGATAGAATAAAACAGGATCAGGGCAAACACGCCTAATGCCAGGGCAAAGGTCATGTTCAGGTCAGTAGTAGGTACGGCTTTCATGTATACATCATGAGGATCCATACCAAAACCGTATTGACCAATCATGCCTGCAATAGATGGCAGTACATCAACCGGCATCAAATCCAGCAGGTTCATCAACAGAACCCACACAAAAATGGTCAGGGCCAGAGGGGCGATTAGCGCACTCTTACCGTGAAAGGTACTTTTAACGTTGTCATCAACGAAATCGACTACCATTTCTACGAAAGCCTGCATTTTGCCAGGCACGCCGGAGGTGGCTTTTTTAGCTACGCTACGGAAAACAAACAAAAACAGCAGGCCCATTGCAATAGACCAACCGAGAGTATCCACATTCCACTGCCAAAAGCCGGCGTCAGCACAGGCTTTATTAAATGCAATACCAGAATCGGTATTACACATTGTGGCATTGGTCAAATGGTGCGTGATGTAATCTTTGGTAGAGATTTCTGATGCCATTAGTTATCCCAACAAGTTTTTTAAAAAATCTTTCATCTCAAGGCTTTATTTTTATTAACACGAGCCATTGAGTCAGCATTGTGGCGGCGAAACTGGCAAACAGCACTGGAGCCTGAACATCAGGCCACTGAAATACCGCCACAAAGATAAAAATCGTCAATATCAGTTTGAATTTAGAGCCCTGACTGAAACTGCGAACCACAAGATCATTCTTACTGGCTCCAGCATATCTAAAGGCAAGGTGGGCAAATACGCTATTGGGAATGATGCAGGTAAACACGCCTGCAATTGCGGACAACCCGCTGTCAGCCCCCCACAACCACCAAGCAGCAAGGGACAAAACCAAGCCAGTCAGGCTCTGGGCGATTAGTACTCTTCTGGCCAGCAACTTGCCGGTCCTGGCCAAATCCGCCACCGCGTTCCCCGCTCAATTCAAACTCAATTCAAAAGCGCCAAAATTATACTGTTTCGCCGTAAATATTCAACAATTACCGGATTATGCCTTGGTCTTATAAGATCGAAGAATAAAGCGTCTTGTAGAATGGCAGCTAGTGAATCTTAGAAAGAATGCCGTCCAACTCATCCAGGCTGGTATAGCTGATGACCAGCTTACCTTTACCTTTGCTGTTATGGTTGATAGAAACGGCGGCACCAAGATTCTCGGCAAGTTGCGTTTCTAGTCGCTTAATATCGGGGTCGGCTTTCTTTTCAGGCTTTGCCGGGGCAGGTTCAAGCAGCTTACGCACCAGCTTCTCGGCATCACGAACAGTCATGCCTTTAGCCACGACTGCACGTGCGGCTTCTACCTGAAGGTCTCCTTCCAGACCGAGTAATGCACGGGCATGACCCATTTCAATATCGCCGTACTCAAGCAACAATTTAACGTCATCATTGAGGTTGTTTAAGCGCAGCAGATTGGTCACGCTGGCGCGGGATTTACCTACAGCATCTGCCACTTCCTGGTGAGTCAGTTCAAATTCGTTGAGCAAACGTTGCAGAGCTTGCGCTTCCTCCATGGCATTGAGGTCTTCACGCTGAATATTTTCAATCAACGCAATAGCCACCGCAGCTTCATCAGGTACATCTTTGATCAAACAGGGAATTTCGGCCAGTTGTGCCATTTGCGAAGCTCGCCAGCGACGTTCACCCGCGATAATTTCGTACTTTTGTTCTGCCACTTTTCGAACAACGATGGGCTGGATAATGCCCTGAGAACGGATGGAAGACGCCAGATCTTCTAGCGCTTCTGGCGACATGTCTTTGCGAGGCTGGTATTTGCCGGGTTGCAAAAACTCAACAGGTAACTTTTGCAATTCACCACTTTTTTCGAGCTGTTCCAGGTCCTGTTCCTGTTTGACATGCTGGTTACTGGTAGCCAGTAACGCATCAAGGCCTCGGCCTAGTCCTCGTTTCTTGCTCGACATGGGATCCTCAAAAGTTCTTGTTTTACTGTGTCGGCGAATTCTAACGGATTAACCCGCTTTGGCTACAGTGGATTCTCTGTCACGTCGCCGTAAAATTTCGCCAGCCAATGCCAGATAGGCCTTAGCACCAGCAGAAGATTTTTCATAATACATGGCTGGCGTTCCAAAACTAGGCGCCTCAGCCAAACGCACATTGCGGGGAATAACCGTACGGTAAACCTGTTCGCCAAAGTGGCGTTTTAGCTGCTCGGATACATCATTAGCCAGACGGTTACGAGGATCATACATAGTGCGCAGCACCCCCTCGATTTTAAGCTCGGGGTTAACCACAGAGGCCAATTTACGAATAGTATCCATCAGCGCTGTCAGCCCCTCCAACGCATAATATTCGCACTGCATAGGCACTAAAACCGAATCTGCCGCCGCCATGGCATTGACCGTAAGTTGGTTAAGCGAAGGGGGGCAATCGATGAAAATATAATCGTAATAGTCGCGAACCGGCTTGAGGGCATTGCGCAATCTGACTTCGCGGGCAAATTGCTCCATCAGCTTGATTTCAGCCGCAGTGACATCACCATTGGCAGCGATCAGGTGATATTTACCGGACGTTTCTTTGATAATGACGTCGTCAATTGGTTTTTCTTCAATTAACAACTCATAGCAAGTCGCGTCTACATCAAACTTATCGACGCCACTGCCCATAGTCGCATTTCCCTGCGGATCAAGATCAATCAGTAAAACCTTGCGCCGGGTTGCCGCCATGGATGCGGCAACATTCACCGCAGTGGTCGTTTTGCCTACACCGCCCTTTTGATTTGCAATGGCAATAACCTTACCCAAGACAGTCTTCCCCACGTTCAGTTAGATTTTCTGGATCTTGACCAGATGGCGTTGCGCATCCAGACCCGGTACTTCCAGCTTGACGACCTCGCAGACCTTGAAGTTCGCGGGAATTTCGTCCAATTCTTCGGCTGGAAATTGGCCCTTGAGGGCTAAAAAAGTCCCTTGAGAATCTACCAGATGCTGGCACCAGTGCAACATATCTTTTATGGATGCAAACGCACGGCTTAGAACGCCATCATAAGGTACATGCTGATGAAACTCTTCCACACGACTCTGCACCGCCTGAACATTGGTTAAACCAAGCTCATGAACAACTTGTTTAATAAAACGTATCCGTTTGCCCAGACTGTCTAACAGCACAAACTGGGTATCAGGCAGCATGATGGCCAGAGGAATCCCAGGTAAACCAGGCCCAGTTCCTACGTCGATATAGTGCTTACCAGTGATTTGCGGCGCAACAACCACGGAGTCAAGAATATGCTTAATCAGCATTTCCTTAGGGTCGCGTACTGAGGTGAGGTTGTAGGCTTTGTTCCACTTATCCATCAACTGTACAAAACCCACAAGCTTCTCAGTCTTTGATTGCTCTACAGACAAGTCCATTTTGACCAGATAGGTATTCAAACTGGCCAGCAATTCACTATCAATTTTCATCATCAAACTGATTCTTTATCCAATTTTTTTAGCAAACCCTGCTTTTTGAGGTGTACAAGCAGCAATGAGATAGCAGCAGGTGTGATCCCGGAGATCCTGGATGCTTTACCAACAGTTTCAGGGCGAGCCGATTTGAGCTTGGCCACCACTTCGTTGGACAAACCAGAAATGCCGGCATAATCCAGATCAATAGGCAGTAAGGTATTCTCATTGCGTTGGGTCCGCTCGATTTCATCTTTCTGCCGCTCGATGTAACCGGCGTACTTGATCTGAATCTCAACTTGCTCAGCAGCTTGAGGATCATTCAGGCCAGGGCCAAGATCGCTGATTTGCATCAAGTCGGCATAAGTAACTTCAGGTCGACGAACCAACTCTTCTAGTGAATGCTCGCGAGAAATCGGATTTTTCAACTTCAGATTCAACTCAGGAACTGCTGCATGTCCAGGATGGATCCATTGACTACGCAAGCGCTGTCTTTCAACCTCAATGGCTTCCAGTTTAGCGTTAAAAGCAGACCAGCGAATATCATCCACCAGCCCTAATTCGCGACCTTTAGCGGTTAAGCGCAAATCTGCGTTATCTTCGCGCAGTAGCAAACGATATTCTGCGCGACTGGTAAACATACGATAAGGTTCCTGCGTGCCCATAGTTGCCAGATCGTCGATCAACACACCAACATAAGCCTCATCACGACGAGGTGTCCAGCTGGCTTTACCTTGAACCTGTAGTGCAGCATTCATACCTGCGATGAGCCCCTGGGCGCCGGCTTCTTCATAGCCAGTGGTACCGTTAATTTGTCCGGCAAAGAACAACCCATTAATGTACTTAGTTTCCAAAGATTGCTTGAGATCCCTGGGATCAAAAAAGTCATACTCGATGGCGTAACCTGGGCGAACAATATGAGCATTCTCAAATCCCTTGATGGAGCGCACTAATTGCCACTGAACATCAAAAGGCAAACTAGTGGAAATCCCATTCGGGTATATTTCAATGCTATTTAACCCCTCAGGTTCAACAAAGATCTGATGTGAGGTTTTATCCGCGAAACGTACGATCTTATCTTCAATAGAAGGGCAATATCTTGGCCCAATTCCTTCAATAACCCCAGCATACATCGGTGATTGATGCAGATTATTGCGGATAATTTCGTGCGTTTTCTCATTAGTATGGGTGATATAACAAGGGATCTGTCTGGGGTGATCCTGGATCTTACCCAAATAAGAAAATACCGGTAAAGGATCATCTCCAGGTTGTTCCTGCATTGCTGAAAAATCCAGTGTTCTAGCGTCTAAACGCGCCGGTGTACCGGTTTTCAGTCGCCCGACTCTGAATGGCAGTGCTCGCAATCTTTGCGCCAGAGCATTGGATGGCGGATCCCCAGCTCTGCCTCCCTGATAATTCTGCAGACCAATGTGGATAATACCACCTAAGAATGTGCCAACAGTAAGAACAACAGCACTTGCCTGAAATTTTAATCCCATCTGGGTAACCACACCGGTCACCCGATCGTTTTCAACGATTAGATCTTCGCAAGATTGTTGAAACAAGGTCAGGTTAGGCTGCTGTTCAAGAATGTTGCGAATGGCTGCCTTGTACAGGCTACGGTCAGCTTGTGCGCGGGTCGCGCGCACTGCAGGGCCCTTGCTTGAATTCAGAGTTCTGAATTGGATCCCACCCAGATCCGCGGCAAGCGCCATAGCCCCCCCTAGGGCATCTATCTCTTTGACCAGATGGCCTTTACCTATTCCACCAATAGCAGGATTACAGGACATTTGCCCGAGTGTATCGATGTTATGTGTCAGCAACAGGGTTTTCATACCCATTCTGGATGATGCTAATGCCGCTTCTGTGCCTGCATGACCGCCGCCAATGACAATCACATCAAACTTTTCTGTGTAAAACATCTTTCACTCTGACCTGCCAAAAATTGGGGCGCATATTCTATAGATTTTCCGGGCTAAACGGAACGATTAAAATTCGAGCAGGCGATCTATGCGATCCACCGATCCGGATAAGAAAAGAAAGGATCTATTCTGATCTCTTTATTTATATTTATTATATTTAAGCAGCCATGATCCTCTGGATAAGCCATTTTAATTATTATCAATCAATAACATAGGTAACGATCTTAGGTGTGAGTAATCGTTGATCTATTGGGTATAAGCTGGGATCAAAACGCGATCTTATCCACAGTCGATTTTCTTGTCTAAGTTATTCTTGCATTGATCAAAGGTTGATCACAGCAAACCTATGGATCTTATCCACAATTCCTTTATTCCTGTGGCTTCGCTGTGAATAAACTATGAGTTGATCCTGAGTAAGATCCTAAGATCTGAGTGGCGATAAGGGAGATCAGCGATCAGGAAGGTGCGGCGAGATCTGGGGATAATGATCTGAAAATGGTGGCGGCGCTGACGGCGATATTTTTTGCCGTCAGCAGAAATAGTTATCTAACTTGGTTAGGAACATAACCTGAGGTGGTTTTTTTACTGGGAGATGCAAAATCGTCTGTGACCGTTTTACGTCGGCTGGGACCACTGAATCGAACTTTATAGGTGTCGTATTCCTTGATTGATTCAAAGCAATAAGGCCCCAGAGCCTGTTCCAGCCCAGTGAGATCATGATTAGTTATTAGAATACAGTTTTTATTCTGGCTATGACGCTGGCGCAGTAAGGTGCCTAACCAGCTTTGTGTGCTCTTCTTTAGTACGGTTTCGTTTACGCAGACTTCGTCTAGGATCAATAGATCCACAGACATAAGCTCCTGGGTGATCTCACGAAACTTCTGTCCTATGTCATCCTTGGCTGAATAATCATAGGAAAAGTACCGCATTTCCAGCAAGCTGGTAAGTTGACGATACAAAACGGATATTTCATAGCGATCTATAAGCTCATGCGCTATTGCGCCGGCAATATGCGATTTTCCTCGACCATAGTCACCATAGAACACCATCATATGTGAGCCACTGGCTCGCCAGCTGGGGTCACTATGGGCGGCTATAAAAGACTGTGCAATGCTCACCGCTTCTGTGACGTCCGGACTGTCCTGAATGAGGTTGTCAAATGTCCACTTCGGATTTAAGTCAGAACGGCCGTGAATTTGCTCTATGCGCTTCCGCTTGGCATCTAGTTGCTGCTGACGTACTTCGTTGTTAGCTTGTTGTTCGTACTCTTTGCGAAGCTGCGCATAGTCTTTTACCTGCTCTACCGGTTTGGTCTTCCCCAAGGTCCGGCCGAGTTGTTCGATTTTATCCTTTAGGCTTTGCACTGTATTTCTCCACCAGTTTCTTGGCGTTTTCATCTGCTGCTACTCCGGGTGTAGCAGAAACAAATTGTTGCCCGATTTTATGTCTGCTACCCGGTGTCAGACGAGACTTTTTCAATTGTAGAACGAATCGCTGCGTCCACTGAAATTGGGTCAGGCTAATTTCCGGACGACTTAACCAATATGCGATGAACTCGCCGACGTCTTCATCAGAATATTGGTTATCCAACAAACCTACCAACTGACTTAATTCATCAAATAATCTCTGGTTTGGGCGCCAGTCAACAGACATACACTGCCAATGCAGATGTAAGGTTTGGTATTGGGTCTGTGATGCTACAACCAAAGGAAGTAATAATTGCTGGCCATTTAAGCTGCGACTGCTAATACATTCATCGCGGCTGTCTACTAAACCAGCGTCAGCAAGTTCTCGTAATAACTGATTGATATGTCTGCCTAGACTCAGCAACGGCTGTTTACTGTTAAGCAGAGCTAGTAGCTTACGGTAGTTCAGGGGCTTGGTTAAGCCAGTTGTATTATCAGCGTCTGGTCGCAAGCCCAAGCAATAAAGTACTCTGGCTTCATTGCTCAGAGCCCCATTCAGCGCAATCAATTCGGACTGATTCAATTGTTACCTCTGCAACCGGGATTTTATTGCGTCGCGAACTAAGTCGGATTCAAACCAGGCTACAACTTCATCTTCAGGAACGGGGTGTTGTAACACATCAATCAGTATGGGCTCAGCCAGTAGCGTGGCACCTGCGTTATTTAACAGTGTCTGCATCTGCTTGGCGCCTTCACAGAAAGTATCGTAGCTACTGTCCCCCAGTCCGACCAAAAGATAGGTAAGCTGAGGTAATTGCTGTTCTTCAAGCTGTTTGGAAAAAGGTTTTATATTGTCTGGTAATTCACCCGCACCATGGGTTGATGTGCAGACAAGCCATAGGGCTGAATTGTCTAAATCAGCCAGATCTGGCTTTAGATGCAGTTGGTTGGGAATTTCCATTTCCTGCAATTTTTCGACTAGTGCATCGGCAACATACTCAGTTGCACCCAACATTGAACCGACCAGTATTTCTATTTTTTGCATTACAAAATGTGCTGATAACCGGAATGCCGGCATTATATCAAGTTGTCGACAAATTAGCCTTGATTGCTTTTATGCCTGACGGCCGTTGACTATGTTTATAGCTATAGTGAAATGATCAGCGTAGTTTTAACAGACAAGTGCTTTGTGAGATCAGAGTTGCCAATGAGCCAAGCCACTTATATTGAGGAAGCGTTGCTGTTCAGCAACGAAGATGAGGAGTTACAAAATTGTCGCGATAGCAATCAACCCTGGAAGGTGCTGATTGTTGATGATGATGAAGAAGTACACATACTGACGCGTTTGGTATTGCGTGACTTAGTCTTTGAGCGGCGGCCACTGTTGTTGTTAAGTGCTAAAAGCGCGGCAGAGGCACGTAAGGTGCTAGCCGATGAGCAGGATATTGCACTGGTGTTGCTGGATGTAGTGATGGAGTCTGATGATGCAGGCTTACAGTTAGTTAAGTTTATAAGGGGGGAGCTTGGGAATGATGAAGTGCGCATTATTTTGCGCACCGGGCAACCTGGCCACGCACCAGAGCAGGAAATTATCCTCCAGTATGATATTAACGATTACAAAGGTAAGACTGAGCTAACCGTTCAGAAGCTTTTTACAGCGGTAATTGCTTCTCTTCGTACTTATATGTACATCGAAAAAGTCACGCAGTTAAATCAACATTTAGAACAAAAAGTGCAGGATCGTACCCAGGAGCTCGAAAAAGCCAACACCCGTTTACAACAATCCCTGAAACTTTTGGAAGATGGAGAAAAGGCGGGCAAACAGGTCCAGTTCAAGCTACTACCGGAAAAGGAACTTTCTTTAACTTCATTGAAGTTCTCCCATTTTTTAATGCCTTCAGAAATTATGAGTGGTGATTTCGTCGATTACTTTTCTATCGATGACCGTTATATCGGGTTTTATTTGGCGGATGTGGCTGGCCACGGGGTGTCGTCTGCTTTTATTACTATTTACCTAAAGCGCTTTATTACCACTCTGCAGGAACAATATCGTTTCAATAAGCACACTGCGCTTATCGATCCCGCCTCTGTATTGTCTATGTTGAATCAAGCATTAATCTCCGATGATTTGGGTAAGCATATTGCGATTTTTTATGCTGTGGTTGATTTACAGTCCAATCAATTGAGCTACGCGAATGCTGGGATCTTTCCCTGGCCGGTATTGATTCAAAATGGGCAATCCAGCTTTATAGAGACTAAAGGCACGCCGGTAGGATTGTTTGATTTTACGCAATATCAAACGAGTCAATGCCATCTGGCTGATGAATTCAGGCTGTTTGTTTGTTCCGACGGCATACTCGACATCATGCAAGACAGCAATCTGGAAGATAAAATGAGTAAATTACTTGGTTGTCTGAAGCTTATACCTAAAACTCAGAATGTCTTGGCTGAACAGTTTAAAATTACAGATTCGACCAGTTTGTCAGATGATTTGACAGTGTTGAGCGTACTTCGCTAAGCGAAACTTGATTCGGAGGTATTATGAGAGACGAACAGGTTTATTTTGCCAATCATGCGGGTTTATGTGTGTTTAAGTTTGTCGGAGAACTAAGGCATACCTCGGTGGAGGGAATGGACGGATTTATCCGTCATTTATTTGAACAGCAACACGCATGCTCTCGGGTTTCTGTTGATTTAACTGAGACCGAATATATGGACAGCACCTGCTTGGGGTTGCTTGCTATGCTGGCCAGACTCAGCTTGAGTAACAGCAAAGGAAAGCCAAACTTGTTCTGTACCAATGCCAATATGTTATTGCTGCTAAAGAGCATGTGTTTGGATCAGGTTTTTCATTTCGTCGAAGAACGCATCGAAGATATTCAGATGGATGAGTTAATTACGGAATCAACAGCTGATGCGCAGGCCGAGCTTATTTATCAAGCGCACAAAGAACTTAGTGCACTTAGTGAAGACAATAGAAAGTTATTCCAACCGGTTGTAGAGCTAATGGAGAAGGAGCGGCAAGGCAATTAAATATTGGCCTTGCCAAAAATAGGTCGCGTTGGATTATTAACAACTTTGTATCTGCATAACCAGCACGTTAAAACCTATTATGTTGGTCAATAGTATGGACTAGTTGTTATTTACCGATACAGAAAGAGCTGAATATTCTTCCCAATAGATCGTCAGAGCTAAATTCACCTGTGATTTCGTTCAGGTATTGCTGCACTAAACGAAGTTCTTCTGCCAGTATTTCTCCGGCAATACTGCTGACCAGCTGCTCGTAGCCTATATCTAAGTGTTCTGCCGCCTTTTCCAGTGCATCCAAATGGCGTCTTCTGGCAATAAATTGCCCTTCGGTGCTAGCATCAAATCCCATACAGTCTTTTAGATGTTGAGCTAAAAGATCTATACCTTTGGCCTGGCTGGCACTCAGACGAATCAAAGTGTTTCCCTGTATCTCTGCTTTTTCAACAGGTTCACCGGATAAATCGACCTTATTGCGGATTAAGGTGACTTTTGTGCCGCTTGGGAGTCTTTCTATAAATTCGGGCCAGATTGCCTTAGGATCGATTTCGCTGGTTTCGCAGCTGTCGACCATCATTAACACCCTGTCAGCTTGGGCAATTTCCTGCCAGGCACGCTGAATGCCTATTTGTTCGACCTTATCATCGCTATCTCGCAAACCTGCGGTATCGATAATATGCAGGGGCATACCATCAATATGTATGTGCTCTTTCAAAACGTCACGGGTGGTGCCAGCAATGTCGGTAACAATAGCGGCTTCTCGGCCGGCTAAGGCATTCAGCAGGCTGGATTTTCCGGCATTGGGGCGACCAGCTATAACGACGCGCATTCCTTCGCGCAGGATACTTCCCTGGCGAGCTTGTGTGCGTATTGCTGATAGCTGTTGGATGATGTCTTGCAGGTCATTTTGAACTTTGCCGTCGGAGAGAAAGTCGACTTCTTCATCCGGAAAGTCGATAGCCGCTTCAACATAGATTCGTAGATGAATAACCTGTTCAACCAAGTGGTGCACTTGTTTAGAAAATTCACCCTGCAGGGAGCGAACAGCAGAGCGGGCGGCCTGTTCAGAGCTGGCATCAATCAGATCTGCGATGGCCTCGGCCTGAGCCAGGTCCATCTTATCATTCAGAAAAGCGCGTTCACTGAATTCGCCTGGACGCGCTATCCGCAGGCCATCAACGGCAAGAATGTGACGAATCAACATGTCCATAACAACCTGACCACCGTGTCCCTGGAGTTCCAGTACATCTTCGCCGGTAAAGGAATTAGGTGCCTTGAAGAACAACGCTATGCCCTGATCGAGAGGCTTTCCTTGTTCATCATGAAAAGGCAGGTATTCCGCAACACGAGGAGCAGGGACTTTACCCAGTATACGCTTGGCAACCTGCTGGGCTTGCTGGCCTGATACTCGGATGATACCCACACTTCCTCGCCCTGGGGCGGTAGCCTGAGCAACAATGGTCGGTTGTCTGGTCATTACGCTTAATCGCGGAAATTGGTGAACTGGAAGGGCTGCCCAAGGTCGGCAGATTTGACCAATGCAATGGCTTCTTGCAGGTCATCTCTTTTCTTGCCGGTAACGCGCACTTGATCACCCTGAATAGAGCTTTGCACCTTCACCTTGCTTTCCTTGATCAGTTTGCTGATCTTTTTCGCCATGTCTTGTTCAATTCCTTGGCGAAACACCAATATTTGCTTATGGGTTTTACCACTGCGCTCGATACCTTTTTGCTCAATGCTTGCGGTACTTACTCCACGCTTGGCGCATTTAGAGCGCAAAATTTCCTGCATTTGTTGAAGCTGGAATTCTGCCTCTGCAATCAGCGTAACCTGATTATCTTTTTGTTCAAAACTAGCTTCTATTCCACGAAAATCAAAACGGGTATCCAGTTCGCGGATGGCGTTATCTACGGCATTTTTCACTTCAACCAGATCAATTTCAGAGACGATGTCAAAAGATGGCATGTCGGTTCCTCTAGGGTGATGAATAGGGGTATTTTACCCAACAGCTAAAGAAAAGGCCCGTATAACGGGCCTCTGAATTTGCTTTTAGTGGGATTTGATACCGCGTTTTTCCATGGATGCGTAGATCATCTTAGCCTGAACTAGAGTGATTACGTTACTAATCAACCAGTACAGTACCAGACCCGCCGGGAACCACAGGAAGAACACGCTCATCATGACTGGCATCCACTGCATGATTTTCTGCTGCATCGGATCCTGGATGGTCATAGGCTGCAGTTTCTGTAACAAGTACATACTGGCACCGGTTAGCACTGGTAGCACAAAGTAAGGGTCTTTAACCGACAAGTCGGTAATCCACAGGAAGAAGTCTGCATGGCGTAGTTCAACACTTTCCAGGAATACCCAGTAAAGAGCGAGGAATATAGGCATTTGCAGCAGCAGAGGGAAACAGCCCCCCATAGGGTTCACTTTTTCCTTCTTGTACATTTCCATCATGGCCTGAGACATCTTCTGACGGTCTTCGCCATAGCGTTCTTTGAGTGCCTGCATTTTGGGTTGCAAAGCACGCAGTTTAGCCATGGATTCGTACTGAGCTTTAGTCAGCGGATACATGGCGCCTTTAACAATAATAGTGATGATAATTATGGCCAGGCCCCAGTTACCCACCAAGCCGTGGATTAATTGCAGTAACCAGAACAAGGGTTGTGAAAGCCACCATAGAATGCCGTAATCTACAGTTAAATCTAAACCTCTTGCGAGTTGTACCAGATCGTCCTGATCTTTAGGACCTGCATAAAAGGTGCTGCTTAGCTTAAGCGTTTCACCTGGCGCAAGGGTTTTCAGGCTGCCTTTAAAACCAATGCTGGCGAATTCATTGTTCAAAATACGGCTGTAAAGCGTATTCTGTTCTTCTTGCGGTGGGACCCAGGCTGAAACAAAGTAATGCTGAAGCATGGCAACCCAGCCGCCTTGGGTATTTTCATTTAATTTTTCGTCTTCAATATCGTCAAAAGCATGCTTCTGGTAGCGCTCTTCTGCTGTTGAATAGGCGGCGCCACGGTAGGTAGGCATAAACATGCTGCCTTCCGGACCTGCTAATGACTGCTTTAATTGTGCATATTGTTGCACATGAATAGGTGCTGCGGAGTTGTTCTGAATACTGTATTCGACCTTAATGTCATGCTTGCCTTTCTTGAAGGTAAAGGCTTTGGTAATCATTACACCATTGGCGTTTTGATAGGTAAGAGGAACTATTAAAGTGTCTTCGGTCAGATGATACTCGGTGGCCTGAACCGTATAAACTGGGCGCCCCTGAGCTGAGGAATCTGGGCCATCAGGACCAATCAGCCCACTTTGCGCGATATATTGATGGCCTGGCTCTGATGTCAGTAGCGTAAAGCTCTCAGTGGAGCCTTGAGTGACAGGGAAGTCAGCGAGCTTAGCTGACACTATGTCACCACCCTGAGTGTTTATTTGCACATCCAGGCTATCAGTTACCACGTGGATCAATTTACCCTGGGTTTCGGCCAATGCTGCCGGATGCTGGCTATCAGCAACAGGAACATCATCCGACACAGGACTACTTATGTTAGCGGTACTGCCTGCAACTTCGGCTGTTTGAACAGGCGGTTGGCCATAATCCAATTGCCATTGTTGCCACAATAAAAAGCTGACCAAGGCCAGGCCAATGAGAAGAAAGCTTCTTTGGGATTCCATAACTGACTACTTTTATCTTATGTTTTCGGCGGGACGGGATCGTCTCCCCCCGGATGTAAAGGGTGGCATTTTAATATGCGTTTGATGCTTAACCAACAACCAATCACAACACCATGGCTTTTTATTGCTCCAACAGCATATTCTGAGCAGGTCGGATTGAATCTGCATCTCGGCCCCAAAAGCGGAGAAATCCACCTCTGGTAAAGTCGAATTAGCCAGATACTGGCTGATTGCAACGCTGTTTGAGCTTTTTCCATAACCTACTCAAGAGTTCATACAACTGTTGATTGGTCAATTGATCCAACCCGGATTTGCCGACTAACACTATATCAGCACTGGGCAGATCATGTTGGTTTAGTCGAAAACTTTCTCGAATAACGCGCTTCAGGCGATTCCGGTCATGAGCTTTTTTTACTCTTTTTTTAGCGAGAGTAATACCAAGTCGGGGATGATGTAAGCCGTTGGGTCTGGCGAGTGCAGTTAATTGCGGAGATACAGCAGGAATTGCTTGTTGGAATACATTCTCGAAATGGGTGGGAGTAAGTAACCTTAGCTCCCGAGAAAATTTATTTTCACCCACTTCGATAAATGCAATTAGGCTGATAAACGAGCACGGCCTTTAGCACGACGACTAGCTAGAACCTTGCGGCCATTTTTTGTCGCCATGCGGGCACGAAAACCGTGTGAACGTTTACGCTTTAAATTACTTGGTTGAAATGTTCTTTTCATAACCTAGTCCGCCGCTTCAATAACTGATGTTGACTCTTCAAGCACGGGGTTGTGCTTAAAAGGACGCCGAATTTTAGAGATCTATATGAAGCATGTCAACGCAATTTGCAGGGCGCTGTCGCTTTTATGTACCTTGCGCAAAATTATTATGTTAATAACCTATATATTTAATAGGGTTTATCCACAGAAAACAGCGAGTAGATCTCTAACTTATTAAATTAAAGGCTGCTTTTTATCCACTTATTGCTTTTTGGTATATGCCATTGTCACTCTTTCACTATTCTTTGTTGTCAAAATAAATTGATATTAATCAAGTGGATATGTGTTTATCTAAGTTAATCCTGCAAAGCAGGAAAGATCGAACTTGAACATGTGGATAAATATGCGCAATAATTCACAGCCTTAGCGACAACAGGTCCTCACACCCAGATTTTTCGGTGTTCATTCTTTGTTCGCACGCATCCTTTTCGTCTTTTTAGCTGGTGACTTCATTGGTTCCGGCAGGAGTGCCTAATTAATGTCTTTATGGGAAGAATGTCTCAGGCGGTTACAGCAGGAGTTGCCCACTCAGCAATTCAGCATGTGGATTCGTCCGCTTCAAGCCCAGTATGACAACTCTACGCTGACGTTGTTTGCTCCTAATAGATTTGTACTGGATTGGGTGCGCGATAAGTATATTTCTCGTATATCAGAGTTGTTCGCAGAGATCTGTGCTCCAGATACGCCTCCAGCTCTGCATTTTGATGTAGGTGTAGCCAATAGCTTGCCAAGTGTCTCTGCGCCCATGCAACCAGCGGTAATACCCGCCAGTACATTTTCTGCACCACAGGTTGTTACTCACTCTCCCGTATCAGGTGTGTCACAGCAAGTCAGAGTTGAGCACAAGAGCAATATTAATCTGACCTATACCTTTGATAACTTTGTAGAGGGTAAGTCGAACCAACTGGCCAGAGCTGCTGCTAGTCAGGTAGCAGATAATCCTGGGGGCGCATATAACCCGTTGTTTATCTACGGAGGAACAGGTTTAGGTAAGACTCACCTCTTACATGCTGTTGGTAATGGACTGATGGCCAAGAATAAAGACGCTAAAGTGGTGTACATGCATTCAGAGCGTTTTGTTCAGGACATGGTTAAGGCTCTGCAGAATAATGCCATCGAAGAATTTAAGCGTTACTACCGTTCTGTCGATGCACTGCTTATCGACGATATTCAGTTCTTTGCAAAGAAGGACCGCTCTCAGGAAGAGTTTTTTCACACTTTCAACGCGCTGTTGGAAGGTAACCAGCAGATTATTTTGACTTCTGATCGATATCCAAAAGAGATCGATGGTGTAGAAGATCGATTGAAGTCTCGTTTTGGTTGGGGCTTAACTATCGCGATTGAACCGCCAGAGCTGGAAACCCGAGTGGCGATTCTTATGAGAAAAGCGGTGGAGAATCGGATTCATTTACCGGATGAAGTGGCATTTTTTATCGCAAAGAGATTGCGGTCTAATGTGCGAGAATTAGAAGGTGCCTTGAATAGGGTTATCGCTAATGCAAACTTTACCGGGCGCCCTATTACCATTGATTTTGTCCGTGAAGCGTTACGAGATCTATTAGCCTTACAAGAAAAACTCGTTACTATAGATAACATTCAAAAAACGGTCGCTGAGTATTACAAAATTAAGGTGGCCGATATCCTCTCCAAACGGAGAAGCCGCAGTGTGGCAAGGCCAAGGCAGGTTGCTATGGCATTGGCGAAAGAATTGACTAATCACAGTTTGCCCGAGATTGGTGATGCATTTGGTGGGAGAGACCATACAACCGTCTTGCATGCCTGTCGAAAGATTGGCCAACTCCGTGAAGAGAGTCATGATATAAAAGAAGACTATCAGAATTTGATTCGAACCCTGTCGTCCTAAAAACTACAACGAGTCGCTCATGAAATTTACTATAAGTAGGGAAAACTTCTTACAACCTCTGCAGTTGGTTGCTGGTGCCGTTGAACGTCGACACACGCTGCCTATTCTGTCTAATGTGCTGATTAAAGTTAGTGAGGGTACACTATGGCTAACAGGCACGGATTTAGAGGTGGAGTTAATATCTAACGTAAGTCTGGCAGGGCAGTTCGAAGACGGTGAAATTACCGTTCCTGCCAAGAAGCTATTAGATATAGTTAAGGGATTTTCCGATGTTGGCGACGTTGAATTTTTGGTGGAGGGAAACAAAGCCCTACTGAAATCAGGACGCGGAAGATATTCCTTGTCTACACTCCCTGCGAGTGAATATCCAAACCTGGAAGACTGGCAAGGTGAGGTGGAGTTTGAGATTTCGCAGTCTCAGCTAAAGCGGTTGATAGACAGCACGCATTTCTCAATGGCCCAACAGGACGTGCGCTATTACTTAAATGGTATGTCACTGGAAACCGAAGACGGCATTATCCGCACTGTCGCCACTGATGGTCACAGATTAGCATTGTGCCGGACGCCTTACGAGGGAGCACCGTTACCCGATCGTCAGGTTATTATTCCCAGAAAGGGGGTGATGGAGATATCACGCCTAATAGAGAATGATGATAAGTCCTTGAAGGTGCAGATCGGTGCCAACCATATTCGAATCTTCTCTACTGATTTCATTTTCACCAGCAAGTTAGTGGATGGCCGATTCCCAGATTATCGGAGAGTCTTGCCTAAGGATGGGGATAAGTCTCTCGAAGCCAGTAAGGAAATACTGAAGCAGGCTTTTTCTCGAGCATCTATTCTTTCTAACGAAAAATTTAGAGGTGTACGGTTAAACCTCTCGTCAGGTGAGCTGAAGATTACAGCTAACAACCCTGAGCAAGAAGAAGCAGAAGAAATTGTTGATGTTCAGTATCAAGGTGACAGTTTAGAAATAGGTTTTAACGTTGCTTACCTGATTGATGTGTTGAACGCACTTGGTTCTGAAAATGTTCGTATCAGCATGTCTGATTCCAACAGTAGCGCATTAATTGAAGACGCCAAAGATGATTCGGCACTCTATGTCATTATGCCAATGAGGTTGTAATCCTGCCCATCTTTTTGGCCCTTGCGGGCTTAGCATCTAAATGATACTGGAGCGTCTCCAAATCCAGCAGTTTAGGAATTTGCAGAGTGTATCGCTTATTCCTGCTGCGGGTTTAAATGTAATGTACGGTATCAACGGTAGCGGTAAATCCTCTTTACTAGAAGCTATCCATTATCTCGGTTTTGGCCGTTCTTTTCGTAGTGCTCGACATCAACATGTTATTCAACATGATGCCGATTCTTTCACCGTCTTCTGTAAGGCGATAGATGAGGAATCGACCCAGTCTGCAGCTATCGGCTATCAGCGACTGAGAAACGGCGAGTCTATTATTAGGGTAAATGGTGAACAGCTAAACCGCGCTTCTGATTTAGTTAAGTTGTTGCCTGTACAAATATTTACCCCTAATAGTGCTGAAGTCATTCACGGTGCTCCAAGTTTACGCCGTCGGTTTTTAGATTGGGGATTGTTCCACGTGGAACAGTCTTTCCTGACGTTGAATGCCCGTTATCAGCAGATTTTGGCTCACAGGAATGCATTACTTAGGAAAGGTGTATTAGGCAGTGAAGGGGCTTATTGGAATGAATCTCTAGCGGTTTGTGGGGAACAGGTAGATAAGCTAAGGGAGAGTTACTTGGATAGGCTGGCTCCTTATATATATGCAAATCTGAGCCATTTTCTACCTGAGTTTTCCTTCGAAATTTCGTATTATAGCGGGTGGGATAGATCTAAGTCTCTGGCGGATGTTTTGAATCAAAATATGCCTAGGGACCTAAAATATGGCTTCACATCCCAAGGACCACACAAAGCGGATCTTCGTGTTAAAGCTGACGGTATAATAGCGCAAGAGGTGCTATCGAGAGGTCAGGCGAGAATGTTGATGGCTGCGCTTCTTCTTTCGCAGTCTCAGTATTTACTGACAGAGAAACGAAAGGGCTGTGTGTTCTTATTGGATGACATTGGCGCTGAGTTAGACTCCGCCAAACGAGAAGCTTTTATCAGTGAGTTACTCAATTCTTCTGCACAGATATTTGTTACTGCTGTTGAGAAGCAACATGTCGGTTTTGTAGAAGATTACAAAGATAAAAAAATGTTTCACGTGGAACATGGCCAGGTGAAAGAGGAGTAGAAGGTAAATGTCTGAGAACAACTATGATTCGTCAAGTATCAAAGTATTAAAGGGCCTGGATGCTGTCCGAAAAAGACCTGGAATGTATATCGGTGATACTGATGATGGCACCGGTCTTCACCATATGGTGTTTGAAGTTGTAGACAACTCCATTGATGAGGCGTTAGCCGGACACTGTTCTGATATCCGAATTACCATTCACAATGATGGTTCTGTATCGGTGAAAGATAACGGTCGTGGTATACCTACAGAAATTCACCCGGAAGAGGGGGTTTCTGCAGCTGAAGTAATACTTACTGTTTTGCATGCAGGCGGTAAGTTCGATGATAACTCCTATAAAGTTTCTGGTGGCTTGCACGGTGTAGGTGTATCAGTAGTAAACGCCTTGTCAGAAAAATTACAACTGCGTATTCGCCGTGGCGGTAAGATTCACGAGCAAGAATATCAGCACGGTGTGCCTCAAGCGCCTCTTGCTCCCGTCGGTGAAACAGAGGAGAGAGGTACTAGCATTCGTTTCTGGCCAAGTCCTCAAACATTCTCTGACACTGTTTTTCACTATGACATCCTGGCTAAACGCCTTCGCGAATTGTCATTTTTGAACTCAGGTGTTTCCATTTATCTTAATGATGAACGTGACGGAAAATCAGACCATTTTTGTTATGAAGGCGGAATCAATGCATTTGTGCAGTTTCTGAATCAGAACAAAACACCAGTGCATCAGAAAGCATTTTACTTCTCGACTGAGCGAGAGGATGGCATTAGCGTAGAAGTGGCTATGCAGTGGAATGATGGGTTTCAGGAAAATATTTATTGCTTTACCAACAATATTCCTCAACGAGATGGTGGTACGCACTTAGCCGGCTTCAGAGGAGCGTTAACCCGTACTCTGAACAACTATATGGAAAACGAAGGTCTAAACAAAAAGTCCAAGACCAACGCTAGTGGCGATGATGCCCGTGAAGGCTTGACCGCCGTTGTTTCCGTTAAAGTACCGGATCCGAAATTTTCGTCTCAGACAAAAGACAAACTGGTTTCTTCAGAAGTGAAACCTGCTGTCGAAACGACAATGGGTGAAAAGCTTCAGGAGTTCTTGTTGGAGAACCCTGCTGACGCCAAGATCATTGCTGGAAAAATTATTGATGCTGCCAGAGCGCGAGAGGCTGCCAGAAAGGCCAGAGAGATGACCCGTCGTAAGGGAGCACTCGACCTGGCTGGATTGCCCGGCAAATTGGCGGACTGCCAAGAAAAAGACCCTGCATTATCTGAGTTGTACATAGTGGAGGGAGATTCTGCCGGTGGGTCTGCTAAACAGGGGCGCAATCGTAAGAACCAAGCTATCTTACCTTTGAAAGGTAAGATTCTTAATGTTGAGAAAGCACGTTTTGACAAGATGCTTTCTTCACAGGAAGTGGCAACCCTAATCACAGCCTTGGGTTGTGGTATCGGTCGGGATGAGTATGACCCAGACAAACTTCGTTATCACAGCATCATTATTATGACGGATGCTGACGTTGATGGGTCGCACATTCGTACCTTACTTTTGACCTTCTTCTATCGTCAGATGCCTGAAATTATTGAACGAGGTTATGTATATATTGCCCAGCCTCCACTTTATAAAATGAAGAAAGGTAAGCAAGAGCAATACATTAAAGATGACCCTGCTTTAACCGCCTACCTCACGACCATGGCTCTGGATAATGCATCCTTGTATGTAAACGAGAATGCACCTGCTATCTCTGGTGTTGCACTGGAGACTTTGGTTAAGCAGTTCCAGACCACTATGAGCATGATTGATCGAATCAGCCGTATCATGCCAAAAGCATTACTGATGCGTTTGGTTTATGCCGATATCCTCAACCTACAAGATCTGTCAGACCAAACTAAGCTGGCAGCAGTAGGGCAGAAGTTGGTTAAAGAACTAGAGGATTCAGAGAGTGACGGAGCTTTGTACCGTTTTGAGGTACGAGAAGACCGCGAGCGTTCTAATTGGTATGTGGTAGTGGTGATGCGCCAGCATGGCATCGACAACGAATATCGTTTAGACCATGACTTCATTGATTCCACAGAATACAAACGTATTCGAGAGCTAAATGAAGCTATCAATGGCATCATCGAGGATGGTGGTTATGTTGCCAGGGGCGAAAAAACACAGAAAGTTGATAGTTTCGCACAGGCATTGGAGTGGCTACTGGCAGAATCTAAGCGCGGTATTTACATTCAGCGCTATAAAGGATTAGGTGAGATGAACCCTACTCAGCTTTGGGAAACAACTATGGATCCTGAAAGCCGCCGCATGCTTCAAGTGACTATTGAGGACGCCATCGCTGCTGACCAACTCTTTACATGCTTAATGGGGGACCAAGTTGAACCTCGTCGAGCATTTATTGAAGAAAATGCATTAAGGGTAGCAAACCTGGATGTGTAGTAATAAAAAAGCCGGCTTTCGCCGGCTTTTTTAATTAAATCAATTAGTTATCTTGATTTCTTATTTATGGTCACTTGCGGATGGGCCGAATGCGAGAAGTCGATATAGAATTCATAACGTCCGGTTTCGCTTGGCGTGAACTTGAAATTGTTATTGGTCATATCGCAACTAGCTTTTACTGGCTTACCTAGCTTGACCTGCTCATCATTGTCCTTTTGTAGATAGCCGCAGTTCAAACCCTCTGACCACTGAGCATCAGCAATTCTAAAATCGTAGGGTTGCCCATCGGCAATTAACTCAGCTTCACCTTTAAATAGGGTTTCTGAAAGGCGCTGCATCTTATAGTTCTCATCAGCTTCCCACCAGGTAAACACACCTCGCAAATAAAGATCTTGAATTTGCTCTTGTTCTGGCAGGCTAGGGCGACTCGCGCAGGCAGCCAATGTCGAAATTAGTAGGGCGGTGGTAAGCGCTCTTGGCATGGCCATTCTGCGGATCCTCAATAATTCATATACGGCTTTAATATTGCGCATAGTTATAACAAATCATCCGGGGCAAAGCGAATACGCCGGACGTTTATCTAGTACCTCACAAATAAAGAAGCCCACCAATGGTGGGCCTCTATTTTCTATGCTCTGTACTAATTTAGAATTGAGATGTCTGCGACACCCAGGAACAATGCGCGCAATTCACTCAGCAGCGCCAGACGATTAGCCCTGACTGCGAGGTCTTCATCCATGACCATAACTTGATCGAAGAATAAATCGATGCTTTCCCTGAGTGTGGCTAAGCTCACTAAGGCTTGCTTGTAATCCAACTGCTGCATGCTCTGCTGAACCTGTCCTTTTACCGACTCCAGTTGGCTAAGCAGTGCTTGCTCTGACGCGTCTTTCAACAAAGCTGCGTCGACTTTGTCCTGAAGCGGTTCTTCTACCTTGGCAAGGATATTGGCAACGCGTTTATTGGCCGCTGCAAGCGCCTGGGCAGCCTCTAATGTCTTAAAGTGCTGTACCGCTTTAATTCGGGCGTCAAAATCGGCAGGGCGCGACGGACGACGTGCCAATACCGATTGGATAACATCCACATCCACGCCTTGCTCCTGATACCAGGCACGGAAACGCCCTTGTACGAAGTCAAATACCTGCTCTGCCGTGTCACTATTAGTGAGTTTGTCCCCGAACAAAGAAACAGATGCACTTATTAACGGCTGTAGGTCTAAAGGTAACGCTTTTTCTACCACTATTCTTAACAGGCCAATTGCTGCTCTTCGCAACGCAAAGGGATCTTTATCACCTTTAGGTGCCTGCCCAATACCAAATATACCAACCAGGGTATCGAGTTTGTCGGCAATTGCGACCGCACAACTTATGCTAGAGCTAGGAAGCTGGTCACCTGAGAATCTTGGCATGTACTGTTCGTTCAGTGCCAAGGCAACCTCTTCATCTTCACCATCCAAACGTGCGTAATGCATTCCCATTACACCTTGCACATCTGGAAATTCCATGACCATGTTAGACATTAAGTCAGTTTTAGATAATAGACCGGCGCGCTGAGCCTGCTGTTGATTTGCGCCAAGTGCCTCGGCCACTTTGGCTGCTAAAGAGGCAATACGTTCGGACTTATCCTTCAGGGTACCCAATTGCTTTTGGAACAGTACGGTATCAAGACTTGCCAGACGGTCTGCCAAACGTTGTTTCTTATCTGTAGTAAAGAAAAACTCTGCGTCGGCCAGGCGAGGGCGAATAACCTTCTCGTTACCTTTAACAATCTGCACAGGATCCTTGCTTTCTATATTGGTAACAAAAGCAAAGCGTGGCAGCAGCTCGCCATTTTGAGTAAACAGCGGGAAGTACTTCTGGTCGCCCTTCATAGTGTAAATAAGGGCTTCTTTGGGAACTTGCAGGAAGCTTTCCTCAAAGGAGGCGGTAAGCACTACAGGCCATTCTACCAGCGCAGTGACTTCTTCCAGCAGGCTCTCTTCCGGTTCAATGGCGGCGCCTTCGCTGCTCGCTGCCTGGGCTAGCCCTTGCCTGATAACTTCCTTTCGTTCGCGGAAGTCTGCCAGAACATAAGCACCTCGCAATAACGCCAAATAATTATCAGCATGATCCAGCGTCAGTGGAGCAGGGTGATGGAACCTATGACCGGACAGGGTGGTAGATGAGCGAATACCCAATACTTCACCGTCGATAAGTTCGTTGCCAAACATCATGCAGACATTATGCACAGGACGAATAAACTCTGTGCGCTTGTTGCCCCAGCGCATAGGTTTAGGGATGGGTAAAGCTTTAAGGGCCTGATTTACCATGTCGGCAAGAATCGTTGGCAGGCTCTCACCTTTAACATTGGCCATATGCAGTAGCCACTCACCTTTATCCGTAGATAAACGTTGAGCATCCTTAATGTCTATTCCCAAACCTTGAGCCCAACCTAGTGCGGCTCGGGTAGGTTGGCCGTCAGCATCAAAAGCAGCACTGATTGCCGGTCCCCGTTTCTCTATGACCTTGTCGGCTTGCTGATAAGCAAGGCCTTTAATGTAAACGGCCAAACGTCTTGGGGAAGCAAACCAAGTCACGTCTTCTTTTGACAACTCAGCCTGTTGAAGCTGCTTATCCATTTCCTGCGCAAAGGACTCTGCCAGCTTAGTTAGCGCTTTAGGGGGCAACTCTTCTGTGCCAATTTCTATCAGTAAGTTTTCCTGGCGCATCAGTTGCTCTCCTTCTGCTTGCACATTGGGAAACCGAGGGCTTCCCTTGAATCGTAATAGCTTTGTGCACACGCCTTAGCCAGGGTTCTTACCCTGAGAATATAACGCTGGCGTTCTGTTACAGAAATCGCGTGACGGGCATCTAATAAGTTAAATGCATGAGATGCTTTCATCACCTGCTCGTAGGCGGGCAAGGCCAAGCCTTTCTCGATAAGAGACTGGCTGTCCTTTTCACACTGGTCAAAAGTTCGGAACAGCGCTTCTACATCAGCATATTCAAAGTTGTAGGTGGATTGCTCCACTTCATTCTGATGGAATACATCGCCGTAGGTTACCCGACCCATGGGACCGTCGGTCCATACCAGATCATAAATGCTATCAACACCCTGGATGTACATTGCCAGTCTTTCCAGGCCATAGGTTATTTCACCTGTTACCGGCGCGCATTCCAAACCACCTACTTGCTGGAAATAGGTGAACTGAGTAACTTCCATGCCGTTTAGCCATACTTCCCAGCCCAAACCCCAGGCGCCTAATGTGGGCGATTCCCAGTTGTCTTCGACAAAGCGGATGTCATGTACCAGAGGATCAAAACCTAGTTCAATTAATGAACCCAGATACAATTCCTGAATATTATCGGGTGAGGGCTTCAGCATGACCTGAAACTGATAGTAGTGCTGTAGTCTGTTCGGGTTCTCACCATAGCGGCCATCAGTTGGTCTGCGGCAAGGTTGAACGTAAGCGCTGCTGATTGGCTCGGGGCCGATAGAGCGGAGAAACGTCATTGGGTGGAAGGTGCCTGCACCTACTTCCATATCAAGGGGTTGAATAATCACACAGCCCTGACGTGCCCAGTAATCCTGCAGGGCTAAAATCAGTCCCTGGAAAGTCTTTATATCGAACTTTTGCATAAGATCCGGTGTTTGCTGGTTTATTTTAAAAAATGCTGCCAAGTATACCTTTTGAGCGACTTGGAAAGTAGGCAAAATTCAGGGGAATAAGCGCTGATTAGCAGAATTGAGGGATGAGATGCTAAAAGGGGCTAAGCGCCCCATTTGGGTGAAATTAGAAGCTCTTTAAAACTTGAATCTCTTTTAGTATTTGTGATTCCAGTTCAGCTTCATGCTCTTCGCGCTCAAGTTGCATACGGCGCCTTTCTGGCTTAGGTAACTCACTGTAGGCTTTGTGGGTTGGCATATGTTTGATGCGCCCATAGAGCTCATGTAAAGCTGGGAAACGCTCAGCATGATCAGAGGCTTGATCAAAATTTTCCAGCAGTACGCAGAGTCTGATACTGCCTTCCGATAAGCCACACTGCTGTTGGTCGAGGGCTTGCGCTATAGTCTGAATACTTTGGCGGAGGTAATCTTCTCGCTGTTTAACTGCGGCCTGTTGTTGCTGTTTCTGACGTTTTAACTGGAATAAGAGTTGCCCGGCATAAAATGCCAGGGCAGCAATAATTAATACCGCCGCCACCAGAATGATGGTTATCAGAGGCGTGAAACTCATTTCTTAAACTGATCCAGATTAATTTTTTCAAATTTATCAAGTAAGTCGTCGTCATCGTCTTGCTCAGCTTCCGGGTTAATACCCATCAGTTGGCAAAGTTCCTGATGACGTGCAAGCTTACTGTCGACATACCGTTGTTCTTCGGCAGACAGCTTATCACCGGCGTCTAAGCGGTCCATCAGCGCGTCCAGGCGGGTATCTTGCTCTATTGACTTAAGTTCTGCAGCCGGTGAGAAATACTTGGCTTTAGGCTGGGCCTCAGACTTTTCGACCACCAATGGAACGGCCTTCTTACTGCCAAGCCTGGGATCCCGGGGCGCTTTGGCGAGCTGCTCTGCCTTCTTCGGGGTTACATTATTGCGGGTGCCGGCCGGTTTGCCTGTACGACGTTTAGGCTTCCTGTCTTGCTCAGGTTGCTGTTTTTTGGCTTTGTGGGTAAATGGCTGCTTAGGCATGAAAAGTCACCTTGATTGAATGCAGCTATTTTACACCTTGTCTCGGTACAAAAACACTACATCGGGTCCGGCAATCTCTAGCCGCAAGGAATATTGCTGTGCTATCCAGGTAAAGGTTGCCTCGCTAAAAAAGCACACATGGGTTTGATCATTCTTATAGTGCCAGTTGGCAAAGCGCTCTTTATTGATCACACGCTTTGTCATTATGCCTAGTGTGGCTTGAGGGGCCATCAGAGTTAACCACAGCTTGAGCACCTCACCAGGTTGATAAAAATGCTCAATAGCTTCCGTACAACAAATAAAATCAAAGGTACCTGTTGGCGCAGCGGGAAGATAAAAAGGGTCATAGCCAATAGTAGGGAAGCCTGACTCACTTAGCATGTTGGCAAGCACAGGGGCAGGACCACAGCCGTAGTCAAGACCTTTGGCGCCTTGCTTCAAACGCTGTTTCAGAGGTTCAGCAAAGCGAGACAAAAAACGCAGATAGCCTTCGTCTGTGTGACTATTTTGGTGTAGGTCGTAGATTGCCTTTTCTGCATCAGGGAGAAGTCTTTGTGCCTCATTGACAAACACCAACTGACAACAATTGCACTGCCAATAGTCTCTTTTTTTATCGGCGTGATAATGGCTGACAAGCTGATGGCAACAAAGGGGGCAGGGCATAATGAATGAAGCACAAAAAGAAAAGGCGATAGTCTACCTATCGCCTTTCGTATAACCAAGTGCCAGATGACACTTCTCCCGTTTTATCGTTCATCCTGAACGGTGCAGACAGCCTTATCATACGCTTCCCTTATTTTTCTTATTCGCGAAGCTTTTTTGTTATTGGTCTTCCTGACGCTTTATTGGCTTTCCGTATAATTTCCAAGAGCGAGTTAAAACGCTAAGAACAACGTATGGCTTTCCCTTCCTGGGTGCACTGTAGTCCCTGTTGTTGATGCGAAAGAATACAGGATAAAAAATATTTTACAACTTTTTTACAATGGTTTTTTTAACAAGTTTCGGCGTATTTATTAACTAGCGTAAAGCAGAATAAACACTGCTAAGCCGCTAAAACGAAAAAACCGACCTAATTAGGTCGGCTTTTTATCGATGCACGCTATGACTAGTACAAGCCGCCTACATACTTTGACAGCAGCTCAATTTCCGCATCCGTCAGTCGCATGGCTATGTCACGCATCATACCATTAGGGTCATTCACACGCTTACCGGCGCGGAAGTCCTCTAACTGTTTTTTCACATAGGTGGCATGTTGGCCGCTTATGTCAGGGAACTTGGCTAAGCCCATGCCATCTCCGCGAGGACCGTGGCAAGCCGCACAAGCAGCAATTCCGCGCTCCATATCGCCACCCAGGAACAACTTAGAACCTGCTTGAATGACATCTTCGGGTGTGCTGCCTGCATTTGCTTTCTGCGATGAGAAGTATGCAGCCATATCCTCAATATCTTGATCTGATAGTGGGGCAGCCATACCAGACATTACTGGATCATAACGGCCTTGTTCACCATTAGTTTGAGCACCCAGGCGGAACTCCTGTAGTTGCTTGACGATATAGCTGGAATGTTGCCCAGCAATACTTGGATACATATCCACCAAACTATTGCCATCTGCACCATGGCAGGCGGCACAACTAGTTGACTTCGCCTTGCCTGCTTCTGCGTCACCGGCGGCAACGGCTGGAAGAGTCATGGTCAGGCAAAGCATCAGGAAGATCTTTTTCATAGTAATTCTCGTTGAGCTTTTTATGGGCTGGCTACTGGTCTTGCCGTATTTTACACATTTAATCCGGCAAAAAAATATATTCCCAAGGATTTGTAGGGTTTTAGCAACTTCTTAGTTGCTTGGCAGGGGACAATGATATACTGGCAACTTGAGTGATGTCGGTATTTGACCGATGTAAATGCATATTTTTGAGGCCGAATCGGCCTGTCGGGAGACAATGTGAGTCATTACAGCCATGCAAAATTTGTATTAAGTGCTCCGGATATTCGGCACTTAGGCGCTGATCAAGGTGTAGAAGTTGCCTTCGCTGGCCGCTCGAATGCCGGGAAGTCCAGTGCGTTAAACCGTATTACGCGTCAGAAAGGCTTAGCTAGGACCAGTAAAACCCCTGGTCGAACACAGTTGATCAACGTTTTTGAATTAGATACTGATCGTCGCCTGATTGATTTGCCTGGCTATGGCTTTGCTCAGGTACCGGTGGAAATGAAGAAAAAGTGGCAACGAGCGTTAGGCGAGTACTTGCAGCAACGAAAAAGTTTGAAAGGCTTGGTTGTGCTGATGGATATTCGTCATCCCTTCAAAGATTTGGATCAGGAATTGATTCATTGGGCGGTAAACAGCAAGTTACCAGTGCTGGCCTTGTTGACCAAAGCCGACAAGTTAAAATCTGGTCAGCGTAAAGCACAATTACTGATGGCAAGAGAGGCTAGTTTGGCCTTTTGTGGTGACGTTACCGTGCATGCCTTCTCATCACTTACCGGTGTGGGATTAGAAAACGTTGAACAAGTACTTAACCAATGGTTTGGGTTACCTAGTAAACAAGACACTTCAAATATAGCGCCTGCTTCCTGACTCTCCTCTTACCATCTGTAAAAAAAAGCCCCATCCAACAGGACGGGGCCAGACACAAACTCAGGGACACACATAAACCGTATATTCAGACGGCCGAGTTTTTGAAAAGTTCACAAGAAAATAGATTTTTTTAAAAAAAGTTTTGGATGTTGCTTTTCGCGGCTAGATGAATAGGTCGGGGCATAAAAAAAGCCCCGGCAGAGCCGGGGCCTAAAGCAAAGGTCTGAAAGATAGAACATCTTACCTCTGTACCCTACAGGTTGAATAATAACCACGTTATGGATAAAAGCAAGATATTTTTGTAATTAAATTACATAGAGTTAAATTTGTGCAACTTCTCTAGTGTGCCTCGTCCCAGTTGTCTCCGAGGCCGGCTTCTACAACCAGTGGTACATTCAGACTGGCCGCTTGTTCCATCAGCTTAATTATTTTTTGCCTGTTTTCTTCCAGATTGTGTTCTTTTATTTCAAATACCAGTTCATCGTGTACCTGCATTATCATGCGTACATCACCATCTGGTTGCTGATCAATCCAGTTATCAACGGCCAACATCGCTTTCTTGATAATATCCGCCGCTGTCCCTTGCATGGGGGCGTTAATCGCTGCTCGCTCTGCTCCTTTGCGTCGAGCGGCATTGCTGGACTTGATTTCCGGCAGGTAAAGTCTGCGACCAAATACGGTACTGACATATCCCTGTTCTTTGGCATGCTCCCGGGTTGTCTCCATATATTGCAGAACACCTGGGTAGCGCTCGAAGTAAAGATCCATATAGTTTTGGGCTTCGGCGCGGGGGATATCCAATTGCTGTGACAGACCAAAGGCAGACATGCCGTATATCAGGCCAAAATTGATCGCCTTCGCACTGCGTCTTTGATCAGCTGTGACTTCTTCTAAGGGAACACCAAATACTTCTGAGGCCGTCGCTCTGTGAATATCCTTTCCAGCAGCGAATGCGGTCAGCAGTCCTTGGTCTGCTGACAAGTGCGCCATGATTCTCAGTTCGATTTGAGAGTAATCTGCCGCAACTATCTTGTAGCCAGGTGATGCCACAAAAGCTTGCCTTACCCGGCGCCCTTCTTCTGTTCTTATCGGAATATTTTGTAGGTTAGGGTCAGTAGAAGACAGTCGACCCGTTGCTGCAACGGCCTGGTGATAAGAGGTGTGTACGCGCCCGGTGCGATGATTGATCATCTTGGGTAGTTTGTCGGTGTAAGTATTTTTCAGCTTGCTCAGCCCCCGGTATTCCATCAACAGCTTGGGTAGCGGGTACTGATGAGCTAATACCTGTAATACATCTTCAGATGTAGAAGGCACTCCTTTGGGGGTTTTCTTAATCACAGGCAGGTTCATTTTTTCAAATAATATTTCCTGCAACTGCTTGGGTGAACCAAGGTTAAATTCGCAGCCTGCCAGCTCGTGTACTTGCTTTTCCAGCTCAATAATGCGGCTGGCAAGTTGCTGGCTTTGATGCTTGAGCTTTTGGCTGTCTATCAGTACACCTTGTACTTCCATTTTGGACAGCACGCTGGCGAGGGGAACTTCGATGTCGGTTAATATGCTTTTAAGCTCAGAAACCTGTTCCAACTCAGGCCAAATTGCCTGGTGCAGCCTTAATGTTATATCTGCATCTTCAGCGGCATAATGTGCCGCCTGTTCAAGGGGAATTTGGTTGAAAGTAAGTTGCTTGGCGCCTTTACCGGCAATGTCTTCAAAATGGACTGTTTTATGTCCCAGGAATCGCTCAGCCAGGCTGTCCATATCGTGGCGACCAGCAACGCTGTTACTTACATAGGATTCCAGCATGGTATCAAAGGCGATGCCTTGTAAATTGATGCCATGATTGGCCAATACATTCTTGTCGTACTTTATATGCTGTCCGACTTTCAAGCATTGGGGATTCTCCAACAACGGCTTCAATTGCTGTAGCACCCAGTTTCTATCCAACTGTTCAGGGGCATCAACATAATCATGTCCGACCGGCAGGTAAGCTGCTTCACCCGGTGCGACGGCAAAACAAAAGCCCACTAACTCCGCTTCCATATAGTCCAGACTGGTTGTTTCTGTATCTAAGGCGATAAGCGGGGCTGCCTTAAGCTTGTCCAGCCAACGCAAAAAATGTGCTTCATCCAGAATTGTTTCATATTGGTCCGCGCTAATATCAGTGGCCATTGGAGATGCAGCTGCAGTGGCGTCAACCGGTGATTCATGCGCCAGCTCCTCTAACCAGCGCTTAAACTCCAGTTCTGCGAATAATGTTGCCAGTTTCCGCTTGTCGGCCTCTCCTGGGGCTAGTTCTTCTGGTCGTAAAGGAAGCTCAACATCGGTTTTGATAGTGGCTAATTGATAAGACAGTTTGGCCTGTGCTTCATATTCTTGCATCTTCGCTGCCATGGTCTTGGCGCCGCGAAATTCAAGCTGAGCAATGTCATTCAATCTGGAATAGATGTCATCTATTCCTCCCAGTCCCTGCAGCATAGCTAAAGCACTCTTGTCACCCACGCCTGGGACGCCAGGAATGTTGTCAACTTTATCGCCTTTAAGTGCCAACAGATCGATAATCAGTTCTGGTGGAACGCCAAATTTCTCCACCACGCCGGTCGGATCCATCAGGGTATTGGTCATGGTGTTGATCAATGTGACGTTGTCATCAACCAACTGGGCCATGTCCTTATCCCCGGTACTGATAAGGGTTGGGATCCCGGCTTCACTTGCCTGCCTGGCTAATGTGCCGATGACATCGTCTGCTTCAACACCTTCGATCACAATAATAGGTAAGCCCATGGCTTTAATGATTTCGTGAATCGGCTCAATCTGGACTCTCAGATCATCCGGCATGGGCGGACGATGCGCTTTGTATTCCGGATAGATATCATCCCGAAAGGTCTTACCTTTCGCATCAAACACAACGGCCATGTGAGTAGGGTGAAATTGCTTGATCAAGCTGCGAAGCATATTGATCACACCATATACAGCATTGGTCGGTTGGCCTTTAGAATTGGACAGATCCCTAATGGCGTGAAAAGCCCGGAATAGATAAGAAGATCCATCTACTAATATCAGAGGATAAGCTGGTTGTGTCGACATGGTTTGGCGCTCTGGCGTATGAATGCCGGTAAGGATGCCACAAGCGGTGACATTCAGCCACGCCTTGCTTTATCCACAACCTTTGTATGTTGTGGATAACTTTGTTGATGAAGTTTTCTATTGCGCAGGAATAAACTTTACCCAGTTACAGGCAAATGCTTAAAAGTCTTTAAAATACTGGCTTGGTATCAAAACAGGGGACATCTAGACCTGTTGTTATTCTTATAATCCTTTGTGGATAACGCACGGGGAAGGAATTTGCACTTGGCCCCAGCGGAACGCTACTCTACCATACCCCTGAGTGAAGAAAAGCCCTGATTGGTTAATTTTTAGATTGATTGGCTATGTATTTTTTAACCAAATTGCATAAGCCAGTCTCCTCGCGCTCTGGAGCAGAAAATGAACAAAGTTGCTGTGATTTTAAGTGGCAGTGGTGTATTTGATGGCGCTGAAATCCATGAATCGGTGTTGACCATGTTGGCGTTAAGTCAGCGAGGCGTCGCTTACCAGTGTTTCGCCCCCGATATATCGCAATTGCATGTGGTTAATCATCTGACTGGCGATGTGGTTGAAACAGAGCCGCGCAATGTTTTAGTTGAAGCGGCCAGAATTGCCCGGGGGAATGTACTACCTGTGTCTGCATTAGCTGCCGTTGACTATGATGCTTTGTTGGTACCTGGTGGCTTTGGTGCGGCAAAGAACCTGTGTAATTTTGCCCTGGTTGGTGCAAATTGCCAGGTGGAACCCAGCGTATTAAGAGCCTGCCGGGAATTTGCTGAATTAGCCAAGCCAACTGGCTATATGTGTATAGCGCCGGTTCTGGCGGCCCGTGTTTACGGCGAAGGGGTGAGGTTAACTATAGGTAATGATAAAGAGACTGCCGATGCCTTGCGTATTATGGGTGCCGAGCATGTTGACTGTGAGGTTGATGATATCGTGGTGGATAAGACGCATAAGCTGGTTACGACCCCGGCCTATATGTTAGCGAAAGATATTGCTGAGGCCGCACAAGGGATAAACAAGCTGGTTGACGCTGTTTTAGCGTTTCGCTGAGGAATGAGGATTGGATAGTCGTGCTGACAAAATCCTGTACTTATTGAAGAATCAGGGTGAGATGACCGCACAGCAGTTGGCAGAGGCCCTGCAGATAACCGCAATGGGTGCTCGACAGCATCTATTGCAGCTTGCAGATGATGAGTTGGTCAGCCACTCTTTCCAACCTGCCCTGATTGGTCGTCCCAAGCAATATTGGCATCTTACTAAGCTTGCACAGCGACGTTTTGCGGATATGCACAGCCAGCTGAGTGTGCATCTTCTTGAATCTGTGCGAGCCGAGTTTGGTGAAAGTGGCCTGCAGCAGGTTATTGCTCGTCGGGAAACCACGATGCGCCAGGATTATCTGGCCAAGATGAGTGGCCTGACAGACTTGGTGGAAAAGTTGGATTGCCTGTGTCAGATACGTAATCGCGAAGGTTACATGGCCAGTTGGCATGAGGAGCCTGGTGTTGGGTATTGGTTTGTTGAGAATCATTGCCCAATTTGTGCCGCCGCGAGATGTAGTGACGGGTTTTGCCAGTCTGAACTGGCGTTATTTCAGGCCTGCATTGGGGATAAGTTTAAGGTACAGCGTCAGGAGCATATATTGGATGGCGCAAGGCGCTGCGCTTACCTGATTACCCGCTGCGATAAGATGTCAGTCTGATTATTCTGGGGCCAGCGGGTTGAGCCTCCGTATCGCTACGGAGACTCACTAGTCATTATTCGCTGTCCTGAATATTGACCTGCTGTAATTGACCGTATCCTTTTACCCAGTCCTTAATGATTTCTGCTTGGCCCACCACTACAAATTGTAAATTCTGGCTTGGGAAGTATTGCTCTATAAGCGACTGACTCTTATCAACCGTTAAGGCATTCACTCTTTCTGAGAAACCGTTGATAAAATCTTCATCAAAGCCATAGATAAACATATCCGACATCAGTGAGGCAAGCTGAGCAGAGGTCTCGTAATTTGGCGGGAACTGGCCTTTCACATAAGCTTTGGCCGAGTCGAGAGTCGATTGATCAATACCTTGCTTCCACAATTTCTGGTAAGTCTGTAATGCCAAGTCAATGGCTTGCTTGGTGGTATCGGTTTTTGTAAAGGTTGAAATATAGAAGCTGCCGCCTTGCTGATGAGATTCAAAACGGCTGCGGGCGCCATAAGTCAACCCAGAGTTCACGCGTAATTCGTCATTCAGCCAAGAGGTAAAACGCCCACCTAAAATGGTGTTGATAACACTGACGGCGACATAGTCTGGATTGCTCATGGCCATACCTGCGCCACCAATCATAAAGGTGCTTTCCACCGCATCGGGTTTGTCCACCAGTAGGACTTGGGCTTGCTTAGGTTGCACCGGTGTTGTCAGTTTTGCCCGCGCGGGGGCTTTTCCCTGCCAGGTCGCAAACAATTTGCTCAACTTACTTTTAAGTTGCTTGGTGTCGAAATCGCCCGCCACTATTACGGCCGTGTTGTCCGGTGTGTACCAACGCTTATGAAAGGCCTTCACATCGGCAAGTGAGATGCCGGCAACCGAGGTATTTGAACCGTCGATCTCTGCCGCATAGGGATGCCCTTTGAATAGCTGAGCGTTAAAGTAATCCTTAATGACGGCTTTTGGACTTTCCGTTTTCTGTTGCAGATTGGCCAAATAACGTTGTTTATGTTTGGCAAACTCCTGGTCGTCAAACGCCGGGGTTAACAAGCTGTCTTTAACCCATTGCAGTACCTGGTCCAGATCCTTACTGGCCAGAGAGGCTGAAACACTGGAATATTCCAGCTCAGCGTCGGCATCAAGTTGAGCGCCAATAAAGTCCAGTTTCGCTTCCAACTCGGCACGCGGCAGTTGCTGAGTTCCTAATATCAGGTTGGCGGCGGTCAGTTTGGCCAGCCCCGCCTTGCTGTCATCTACAGCCCCGGCTTTAACTGTCACCACTAAGTCGATAAGCGGCACCTCATGCTGTTCCATCAAATACAACGTCAGGCCGTTTTGTAGTGTTACTTTTTCGTACTTGGGCAAACTAAAGCCTGCAGCCCAGCTACCCAGGCTGATACACACCAGGCTGATGCAGCCAATTACCTTATAAATCTTGTTCATGGCTATCCTCCTGAGCGTCCAGAATACCTACTGTACGATTGGCCTTCTTTAGATACTGGTTGGCGACACGTTGAATGTCGGCGACCTTTAGGGCTTCCAACTTTGTTGGGGCATCTAATAGCGCGCGATAGTCACCAAAGTACATTTCGTAGGTTCCCAGGGTATTAGCCTTGCCATTGATGGTGGCCATTTCTCGGTAAAAGTCGACGAGGCGGCGATTCTTAACTTTCTGCAGTTCCTGTTCCGTAATTCCTTCTTTCTTTATTTTTTGCAACTGGGCGATGATGCCCTGTTCCAATTGAGCTGAGGTTGTACCCGGGCTTGCTACTGCATAGATGTAAAACAGATTGGGGTCTATGGATTCAGGGAAGTAAGCGAAAAGTTCTGTCGCAAGTTGTTGGGAAAAAACCAGGCTGTCCTGCAATCTGGAGCTATTTCCGGTTGCCAAAATGTCGGCCAGAACGGACAGTGCGTAATAGTCTTCATGCCGTGAATTCGGTACATGAAATGCCATCATCAAATTGGGGCTGGACACCGACGCTTTGTGCAGATAAACCCGGCGCTCACCTTTTTGCTCAGGCTCGACGGTATGGACTTCTCGTGGGGGAGTTTGGGCTGGTATACCGGCAAAGTGTTTGTTGGCCAGCTTTTTCACCTCATCGACAGTGACATCACCGGCAACCACCATGACGGCATTGTTCGGTGCGTAGTAGGTTTTGTGGTACTGCACCAGATCTTGCAGGGACCAATTCTCAATATCAGATTCGTGACCAATTACCGACCAGCTATAAGGGTGGGCGCGAAAGGCGCTGCCTTTAACTTCTTCCCAAATTGCCCGGAAGTTAGAATTCTCCAGCCCTGTGGAACGCTCTGAAATCACCACGCCTCGCTCACTTTCCACCATTTGCGGGTCGATGGCTAAATGTTCGATGCGGTCTGCCTCAAGTTCAAAAATCAAATCCAGCTGTTCTGCCGGAAACCAGTTGGTGTATACGGTCAGATTTTCCGTCGTGTAGGCATTGTTGCTGCCGCCGGCAGCCTCCATAGTACGGTCAAACTCTTTAGGGCCGTACTTCTTGGCACCATTGAACATCATATGCTCGAAAAAGTGTGAGAGGCCGGTGATACCTGGATACTCGTTGCGCGAGCCAACTCGCCAGAATAAATAGGAGTTCGCGTTGGGAATTGAGTGATCTTCCAGAACCAGGAATTTCATGCCATTGTCGAGGCTGAAAGTCTGCACCTTATCTTCCTGGTTACCCAGCGCTGGCAAGGCCAGTGCTGACAACAGGCTCCATATTGCTATTTTTTTCATCCAAATCTCCGTAGGGTAGGGATCTAGGTAGTGTAAGTTTGTCTTTATCGTTAAACCAGTTGCCCCTTGTAAGAAACCTTTTCATTCAAAGCAAAGGCAAGAACTGAAATTGGGGCTTTTGATTTGATCTCAGTCGGTCAATAATTGGGTATTGACCATGCAACCAATAAACTCCTTATGTATCGGCGTGTTTATTTGGTGGGATTCCATTCTCACCTACATCGGAAAATCCGTGAAACGGCCTTGGATATGGCGTTGCCGTTGCATTTTTTTCATGCATTGCAAGGCAATGCAGAGCCGGTTGATTCAGCTGCAGCGCCCCTTGATAACTTATTGGGGGAGCGCTTGCGACAGAGCATCAATCAGTTTTTGCTCGGTAGTGCCGACTGGGTTGCCTTCGCGCTGACCAGTGAATCTGAAATCAGGTCACAGGCGGGGGAGATTGCCGCTGCTGTGGCTCTGGGCAAGGCAATTGTGTTTTTACATGATTCAGGGTCTTCAGTCAGCCCGGCTTGTCTGGACCAGGTTGCCTGTTATGTGGCGGACGATTATCTGCAGCTTTTGACATTTTTGGAGCAGCGCTCAGTGAAGGTAACTAGCTAAGGAAAATATGCAGTACCGTACAATAATTAGGATACTCGGCCTGCTGGTTGCTTTGTTTAGCGTTACCATGATTCCGCCTGCTGTCGTTTCTTTAATATATGCTGATGGGGGCGGTTTGCCCTTTATGCTGGCATTTTTCCTCTGTTTGATTACCGGAATTCTCTCCTGGTATCCCAATCGCACCCACCGCAATGAACTGAGAGCCAAAGAGGGATTTCTGATTGTTGCATTATTCTGGACCGTACTGGCCAGTTTTGGTGCATTGCCTTTCTTATTACTTGAACAGCCGCAAATGTCGGTTACTGATGCTTTCTTTGAGTCCTTCTCAGGGTTAACCACTACGGGGGCAACGGTAATAGAGGGGATCGACTATCTGCCCAAAGCCGTGCAGTTTTACCGCCAGCAACTGCAGTGGCTGGGTGGTATGGGGATCATTGTATTGGCGGTGGCCATATTGCCGATATTGGGCGTAGGGGGCATGCAGCTATATCGCGCTGAGATCCCCGGTCCGGTTAAAGACTCAAAAATGACCCCCAGAATTGCGGATACCGCTAAGCATCTATGGTTCATCTATCTGGGGTTAACTATTGCCTGTATGGTTGCTTATTGGGCGGCAGGAATGAACTGGTTTGATGCAATCTGCCATGCATTTTCAACCGTTGCCATTGGGGGGTTCTCTAATTATGACGCCAGCCTGGGGCATTTCGACAGCCCTGCCATCAACATGGTTTGTGTGGCATTCCTGTGGGTGTCGGCCCTTAATTTTGCCTTGCATTACAACGCGTTTAGCAATCGCAGTCTGAAGGCATATTGGCACGACCCGGAGTTGCGGGCGTTTTTCCTGATTCAGTTTGTGCTGGTGGCGATTTGCTTTGCCACCCTAACCGCACATAGCTGGTATGCTGATGTGGAAACCGCTTTGGACCAAGCCCTATTTCATGCTGTTTCAATCAGTACAACTGCCGGCTTTGCGACTGACAGCTTCGCAGATTGGCCGGTATTTCTGCCGATTTTGCTTATTTTTGCCAGCTTTATTGGCGGCTGTGCCAGTTCAACCGGCGGTGGTTTGAAAGTAGTTCGAGTGCTGTTGCTGTTTTTACAAGGCAAGCGGGAAGTAGACAGGCTTATTCACCCCAAAGCCATTTACTCGGTTAAGCTGGGTGATCGTGCCTTGCCTGACAGGGTAGTGGAAGCGGTGTGGGGATTCTTTTCAGCCTACACTTTAGTGTTTTTGATTATTATGATCGCCTTAGTCGCTACCGGCATGGACAATATTACCGCGTTTTCTGCTACCGCGGCCTGTCTGAACAACCTGGGACCGGGGTTGGGGGCGGTTGCTGCTAATTTTGCCGATGTCACTGATGCAGGGAAATGGTGGCTTGTACTGGCCATGTTGTTTGGGCGACTGGAAGTGTTTTCTTTGCTGGTACTTTTCTCGCCCACATTTTGGCGGAGCTAACGCTGGCTTGAAGGTATTTATATAAATAATGGAGAATGCTGTCCAGAGCACTGAAACGCTGGTTTTATCACCGCTATCTGATAGAGTCTGTTTGTTTACATTTCTCATACAAACGGGCTCAATGGACCAACCAAGAAACGGAGCCTCTGGGGGTTAACTTATGTTTGCTTATATAGCCCGCCATCCTATTCTGGACAGTGACCGGAATGTCTATGCCTATGAACTATTATTCAGGGATGGCAGGAAAAATTGCTTTCCGGATATTCGACCGGATGAAGCCACTTCCAAAATATTAACCGGCAGCCACCTAACGCTGGGACTGGAAGATATTGCCTGCCACAAAACGTCTTTTATTAATTTTCACAAAGAAACCTTATTGCATGGTTTCCCTAGTATGCTGGACCCCGAATCGGTGGTGGTTGAGATTGTTGAGACCGTGCCTACAGACAGCAGCATGGTGACAGCCTGTAAACAGATAAAAGACATGGGCTACAAGCTGGCTCTGGATGACCACAATTTTGACCCCAAGTGGGATATGTTCCTGCCGTACGTTGATATCATCAAGGTAGATACGCTGCGTAGTGACTATGAAACCATTGCCCGCAATATTGAGAAATTCAAGCAAGCCAAGGTGCAGCTAGTTGCTGAAAAAGTGGAAACCTATGAAGACTTTAATCGCTTCCGCGATTTGGGCTTTGATTACTTCCAGGGGTTCTTTTTCGCCAAGCCGGAAGTTATACGTCAGCGTAATTTACCGACATCTAAGCTGGCACTTTTAGAATTGTTGCAAGAGAGCAGTAACCGAGATTTTAATTTTGAGCGCGTGAATGGCATTTTCGAGCGGGATGTCGGTTTATCCTACATGCTGCTGCGTTTTATCAATAATCCTACTATTAACAAGCGTTACAAGATTTCATCGCTGCGTCATGCTCTGAATTACCTGGGTGAAGTCGAGCTTAAGAAGTTCATTTCTATTCTGGCCTTGGCCAATATGGGCGAAGAGAAGCCCATGGAACTGCTACATCTATCCTTGGTGCGGGCTAAGTTCTGTGAGCTGGTGAGTCAGGCTAAGAAAGATCAGGACAATCCGCCTAAAGGTTTCCTGGTTGGCTTGTTTTCGCTGCTGGATGCATTACTCGATCAGAGTATGGAGCATTTGGTGCAAAAGCTGCCTATCGATGAAGAGATCAAACAGGCCTTGTGTGGGCAAGAAGGGCGCTTGCGGAATTATCTAAGCCTGGCCAGAGCCTTTGAAAGTGCCAATTGGTTGGCTTTGATCAAGTTGTCAGGGGAGTTAGATCTTAGCCAGAAGATGTTGCATGGGTTGTTTAACCAAGCCATTGTTTGGGGCAATGAGATCCGCCAGACCGTTTCCCCACATTTTCCGAAATCACAGGTCAGAACTTAAACGTTGTGGCGTAAAAATGTGCGAACGACATAAAAAGTTCACGCTGAGTGTTGACAAGATTGGTCTGACTCAATAAAGTACGCGCACTTCTCGCCCAGGTGGTGGAATTGGTAGACACGCTAGCTTCAGGTGCTAGTGGCCGAAAGGCCGTGGAGGTTCAAGTCCTCTCCTGGGCACCAATTCTCGAAAAAAGCTCTAAACGTTTGTTTAGAGCTTTTTTCTTTTCTGCATCTGAAACTTTGATGCTCCGCAGCCTTAGCCAAAGAAGAAGGCGCTGGGTTGGAAGAGTTTTTCCACGTAGCTGATAAATTTCTTGTCGACCAAAAATAATACGACGTGATCATCAGCCTCGATAACAGTATCCCCATGGGCAATAATCACTTCGTCTTTACGCACGATAGCGCCAATGGTGGTGCCTGGAGGGAGCTTAATGTCATTTATGGCTTTGCCCACCACTTTGGATGTATTGGCATCACCATGGGCTATGGCCTCGATGGCTTCCGCAGCACCACGTCTAAGTGAATACACATTTACAACGTCGCCGCGTCTGACGTGAGTCAGCAGGGCCGAAATAGTCGCTTGCTGTGGTGAAATGGCGATGTCTATCTCTCCACCTTGTACAAGATCCACATAAGCGCTGCGCTGAATTAATACCATGGCCTTTTGGGCGCCCATGCGCTTGGCCAGCATTGCTGACATGATGTTGGCTTCGTCGTCATTGGTAACAGCAATAAATACATCTATCTGCTCAACCTGTTCTTCCAGCAACAACTCCTGATCAGAGGCGTCGCCGCAAAACACTATGGTCTTTTTCAGGTTGGAAGAGAGGTATTTAGCTCTGTCCTGATTGAACTCGATCAGTTTAACCTGATGTTTTTCTTCCAACTGCCTGGCTAAGCCAGCACCAATCAGGCCACCTCCGGCAATCATGATGCGTTTGTAGCTGGCTTCCAGCTTCTGCAACTCACTCATTACCGCGCGAATATGCTTAGTAGCTGCGATGAAGAATACTTCATCATCTGCTTCTATGACGGTGGTTCCTAAAGGGCGAATGGGTTTACCGCGACGATAGATAGCCGCTACCCGGGTTTCCACATTCGGCATATGCTCTTTTAGAGCAGAAAGTGCATGCCCAACCAGCAGGCCACCATAATAGGCCTTAACTGCGACCAGGCTGACTTTGCCCTCGGCAAACTCTACGACCTGCAAGGCTCCTGGGTAATCGATTAAGCGTTTGATCGAGCGGGTCACCAGCTGTTCCGGGGCGATCAAATGATTCACCGGTACATCTGAGTGTTTAAATAACTGCTCTTGGTAAACTAAGTACTGCTCTGAACGGATACGCGCGATCTTGGTAGGTGTTTTAAACAGTGTGTGCGCAACCTGGCAGGCCATCATATTGGTTTCATCGCTATTGGTCACGGCGATGAGCATATCGGCATCTTCTGCACCGGCTTTCTTCAGGACATCAGGATGGGAGCCAAACCCGGATACAACCTGCAAATCCAGTCGATCTTGCAGATTACGTAAAATGTCATAATCCGAGTCAATGACGGTGATTTCGTTTTTTTCACCCACCAGGTTCTCGGCAAGGGTTCCCCCTACCTGACCGGCGCCCACAATGATGATCTTCATAGTTTGCGGTTCTTAATGTTGGTCGACGTACTGGCCAAAATCTGTAAGCCCATATTCTGTTAAGACTTTATCAGTCTCGCATAGTAGAAACCATCCATTTGCCCTTCTCCGGGCAGGATTTGCCAGCCAGGGTTGTCAGTGCTGTCTTGTGCATGTAGGGGAGAGAGCACGGCATCAGGATGATTGGCTAGAAACTGCTTAACCTGCTCGCGGTTCTCATCGGGCAGTATTGAACAGGTGGCATACAGCAGGGTGCCGCCAGGTTTTAGCATTGACCAGACTGCCGCTAATATCCGGCGTTGCAATTCGACCAGGGGAGGGATATCTGTACCTTTGCGTAGCCATTTGATATCAGGGTGGCGGCGGATAACCCCGGTAGCTGAACAGGGGGCATCCAACAAAATACGATCGAATGGCTTGCCGTCCCACCAAGAGGATGGATCTGCAGCATCGCCACATATTACCTGGGCATGATGGCCAAGCCGTTGCAGGTTCTCTTCTACCCGCTGTAAGCGAGTTGCATCGCTGTCTAATGCCAGACACTCTATGTCAGCTTGCAATTCCAGCAGGTGACAGGTTTTTCCGCCGGGGGCTGCACAAGCGTCTAATACCCGGTCTTTGCTTTGCACAGCCAGTAATGTTGCTGCCTGCTGAGCAGCACCGTCTTGGGCGGCAAACCAACCTTGTTGGTATCCGGGTAGCTGCGTCAGATCGTAGCCTTTGCTGAGTATCAGGGCGGGCTGCTTGTCATCCGGTACCCTATATTGAATGCCTTGTTCATCCAGCGCTTGGCAAAACTCGCTTTGATTAACTCGCGCCTGGTTTACTCTTAGCCAGATGGGGGCCCTGCTGTTCATTGCCTGACTAAGGTCATCCAACTTATCGGGATAGGCTTGCTGCAATTTCTTGAATAGCCATTTAGGTAATCCTGAACGAATCTGCGCGTCATCTGGTTGCTTATCCTGCATCTCCTGGCGAATAAAATTGCGCAGACACGCATTCACCAGGCCTTTAAGCCCTGGACACCTGAGCTCCTGGCAAGCCCCCACGGTTTCAGCAACGGCGGCATGCTGAGATACTCTGCTGAAGGCCAATTGATAGAAACCAAGCAAAATCAGGTGTTCAATAACCTTCTGATTGGATTTAAGCGGTTTATTCAGTAGTTGTCTTAGCCAATACTGCAGTATTGGCAATTGACGGAGTACGCCATACAACATCTCTTGCAACCAGGCTCGGTCTTGCTCTTTGTGCTTGGCTTGCAAAGCTGGCATCAATTCTCGAAGCGAATGGCCTTGCTCTAATACCTGAAACAGGGTGCGAGCGATGTCCGCCCTTAGGGTTGAGGCTTTCAATTCAGTGTATTTCCGGGTAAAAACAGATCTTTTCTTGCATTTAGGATGTCAGCTACTGGCATGGCCTTTTTGCCTGCCAATTGGATAACCTCTAAGCGTAAGCTTTGTGCTGCTGTTGCGACCAGTATGCCTTGTTTACTGACCTCGAGAATTTCTCCTGGAACACCTTCTCTTGGTTCTACGCTGGCTTGCCACACCTTAACCGGTTGACCGTCCAATTCGAAGAAACAAACAGGCCAGGGGTTAAAAGCCCGAATATTGCGTTCCAGTTGTTCAGCATTGGCTTGCCAGTTCAATCGTGCCTCTTCTTTGGAAAGTTTTTCTGCGTAGTTTGCCAGATTGTTATCCTGAGGCTCTGCTGTGAGGGTCTCCAACTGCGCCAGAGTCTCCACTAAGGCCTTGGGACCAAGTTCCGCGAGCTTCTCATATAAGCTTGCACTGGTATCAGAAGGCTCAATCGGCAATGCTGCTTTTTGCAGCATGGCGCCAGTGTCCAGGCCCTTGTCCATCTGCATAATGGTTACGCCGGTTTGTTGGTCACCAGCCCAAATTGAACGTTGAATTGGTGCGGCACCTCGCCATCTGGGTAGCAAAGAGCCATGCACATTCAGGCAACCCAGTCGGGGAGCGTCCAGCACGGCTTGAGGTAAAATAAGTCCGTAAGCGACCACTACCATGACATCCGCATTTAATTCGGCAAGCTGTTGCTGTGCTTCGGCACTTTTTAAGGTCTCTGGTTGGAATACCGGGATCTCATGTTGCAGGGCTAATTGCTTAACGGCACTCGCCTGCAGCTTTTTACCCCGACCCGCTGGTTGATCTGTCTTGGTATAGACGGCGATAACCTGGTGAGAAGAATTCAATAAGGCTTGCAGATGCCGGGCAGCAAAGTCAGGCGTACCGGCAAATATGATTTTCAATGACGTGCTCAACGGAACCTCAGGCTTTTTCTAACAGGCGGGCTTCTTTTTCCAGCTTCTTGCGAATTCGTTGGCGTTTCAGGGGCGATAGGTAGTCAACGAAGAGTACGCCACGAAGATGATCGAGTTCATGTTGGATACAAATAGCCAGCAATCCTTCCGCTTCAAGGGTGAACTCTTTACCTTCTCTATCCAGTGCCGTCACTTTGATGCGTTCAGCACGGTCGACTTTCGCGTAGTTATTAGGTACGGATAAGCAGCCTTCTTCACTAATGGTGGTACCGTGCTTTTCGGTAATTTCCGGATTGATGAATACCAATGGCTGGTCTTGATCTTCTGAAACGTCCATAACGACCAAACGCATATGAACATTCACCTGAGTGGCGGCTAAACCAATGCCATTCTCGGCTTTCATTGTTTCAAACATGTCGTCAACGAGTTTACGGATCTCGTCATTTACTTCCGCAACGGGTTTAGCGACAGTGCGCAAACGTTCATCAGGGAAACGTAGAACTTCTAATTTGGCCATTGATATCTTCAGCTACACTAGTTAATGGATCCAAGCATATGGATTCTTATACGAATTGCCATAAATGGCTATTTAATACTTGGCTTTAACGGTTATTCTAGCCCAATCGCTGGTAAAAAATAATAGCCGCTCCGTTTTGATTAGGTATGAATCAACGTCCGTAAGCATGTCGCAGTGGGGCGTGATGGTCGGCTCATTGGGGGAGTTATGCGACTTAAGTTGTCTAGATGGTTTGTATGGCTGTGCTTGTTTCCTGCCTGGTGCATGGCAATTACGGTTAAGCCAGATGCACCCGAAATATATGTGGTGAAGAAAGGGGATACCTTGTGGGATATCTCTTCGCTGTATTTGGACCAGCCCTGGCAGTGGCCCGAGCTTTGGCGTCACAACAGCCAAATTAAGAATCCTCACCTGATTTACCCTGGTGATGAACTAAGGCTGGAATGGGGGGCCGATGGCCAGCCAACGCTGGTAATGAACCGCACTGAGGAACCCAAAACAACCATTAAGTTATCACCAAGCGGCAAGCGCATTGATAAGTCTGCCACCGCCATCCCGGTATTGCCTTGGACTGTGGTGCAACCATTTATTGAAAACGGCTTAGTCATGTCAGAAGAAGAATACCAGGCCCTGCCCAAGTTGCTTGGTGATTATGACGGAAGCATTCGCTATGCCAGTGGTGACATGGTGGTCGGTGAGTTCGGCGATGCTGGGCAAGATATGTTGTTGTTACGTCAACAAGGTATGATTCGTGACATGCATGACAACGTAATTGGCGTGCAGGTTCGTCACGTAGCTGATGCCAGTTTACTGCCGACCGAGCAGGAACGTCTGATGCTGGTAAACTTGCACGACGCCAATTTTGAGGCGGTTCAGGGCGACCGCATTGGTGCCCGCTCGCTATTACCGCAAGGGCAAGATCTCCAATTGCAGGCGGTTGGAGATGTGCGTGGTCACATTATAGGTAACCTTCGCGAACACAATATGATGGGTAAACTTGATATTGTCGTTCTGGATTTAGGTGAGCGAGACGACATACAGGCCGGCTCAGTGATGGGGATATATCTTCCCGGCCCGAAATTGGATACCAGCGATACTCCGGATTACGCAGACAGTGACACTTGGCTGTTTGGTCTGGCTGAAAACGAGAATGTTGTTACCGCGCCTCCGTTGAAAGTAGGGGAGCTGGTTGTGTTCAGGGTGTTTGAAAATACAAGCTACGGGTTGATTGTCAAAGCCTCTAACATCATCAAAAGAGGCGCCTTGGTCGCTCATCCGTAGGTCATCATGACTGTGCAAGGATTAGCATGTCTACAGAAGCGGAGTTGTATGCATGGCTCGTATTGGACCAGGTCCCTGGGCTTGGTTCTGATGAACTAGAACAGCTAACTCAATTAACGTCAAACAACGCATCCGCGTTGTTTGAGCTTGAAGACCTACAGTTGCGGCAGCTTGGCTGGAAAGGAAAACAAGTTGCCGCGTTCAGAAATCCAGACAAAGCCTGGATTGACGATGCGCTTGACTGGCTGCAAAGCTCGCCTGAACATTCCATCCTAACTTACCGAAGCGATACGTACCCTAAGCATCTTCAGCAACTTTTTCGCCCTCCCGTAGTCCTTTACTGTAAAGGCAATGTTTCACTGCTTGATGAACCGCAACTGGCAATAGTGGGCAGTCGTAATCCAACACCAACGGGTCAGCAGTTTGCATTTGATATTGCTGCCCAACTGGTAGCTGCGGGGCTGGTGGTTACCAGCGGATTGGCTTTGGGTATTGATGGTTGGGCACACAAAGGCGCGCTTGAAGCTAAAGGTAAAACTATTGCCGTCTTGGGCTCTGGGCTGGCTAAGCCTTATCCGCGCAGAAATGTCGGTCTGTCAGAGCAAATATGCAATGGCGGTGGGTGCCTGATATCAGAGTTTGCGCCGCAATTGGGGGCGAGGGCCGAACATTTTCCGAGGCGCAACCGCATAATCAGCGGTTTAAGTTTGGGAACCCTGGTAGTCGAGGCCGCTATTCGCAGTGGTTCGTTGATTACTGCCAGATGTGCATTGGAGCAAGGTCGGGATGTATTTGCGGTTCCGGGCAGCATCTATAATCCTCTTGCTCAGGGGTGTCATTATTTAATCAAACAGGGGGCCAAGCTGGTGGAAGGTGTTGAAGACATTCTCGAAGAATATCAAAATCTTGCTTTAGGACGGCAAAATTATGCCTGTTCTCAACAGGAAAAAAGTAATGAGAATGGCTTGGCAAAGGATATATTGTTGGGTAGTGTAGAATTTGAAGTCACATCTATAGATGTGATTGCACAGCGCAGCGGCTTGCCGGTGACACAAGTGCTTGCACAATTACTAGAATATGAGCTGCGTGGCCTGGTAGCTGCCGTCCCCGGTGGTTACGTCAAGTTGAGGGGAAAATAGTATGTTTGACATCCTCATGTATCTGTTCGAAAACTTCATCCATAGTGAAACTGAGATTCGCGTCGACCAAGACGAGTTGACCGAAGAGCTGGTGCGTGCCGGTTTTCATCATGATGAGATCTACAAAGCCTTGTCCTGGCTGGAGAAGCTGGCAGCTTTGCAAGAGTCCGATACCAATCCCTATCTGGCTCATATGTCTGCAATGCCTGTTACTCGTATCTTCACACAGGAAGAGGAGATGCGACTGGACGTTGAATGTCGAGGCTTTTTGATGTTCCTAGAGCAAATCAAAGTGCTTGATGCCAGTACCCGTGAAATGGTGATTGACCGGGTGATGGAGATCGATGCAGCTGAGTTTTGCCTGGAAGATCTCAAATGGGTAGTGTTGATGGTGCTGTTTAATGTACCCGGCAAGGAAAACGCCTACGCGCAAATGGAAGACCTACTGTTCGAGGAGCCTGAAGGGCCTCTGCACTAGCGTTATTGCCTACCTACAACGCTTAGATATTAAGCGAGCTCTGATTATGACATAATCCGTTTATGTCAAAGATAGATCACTCCCTATTTAACGCCGACGAACATGCTCTGGAGCATGCCTATGGCAATTGCCCTTTGTGTGATGCCAAGTTGCAAATTCGTTCGGGTAAAAGTGGACCTTTCCTCGGTTGCAGTCGTTATCCACACTGCCATTTCAGTAAACCGCTGCATGAATACCAAAGCCACGAAGTAAAAGTGATTGAAGGGGCGCATTGCCCTGAATGTCAATCTCCTCTGGCGGTGAAGAAAGGCCGATTTGGTTTGTTCATCGGTTGCACCAACTTTCCACAATGCCACCATATTGAAAAACTCGAGCAAAAGCAGGAAAGCCTGGTTAGCTGCCCACAATGTAAAACCGGGAAACTGCATAGACGTACAAATAAGTATGGAAAGAGTTTTTTTGCCTGTGATGGTTATCCAGATTGTCGCTATCTGCTGAATTTTCCGCCTGTGGCGAAAAGCTGCTCTGCTTGTGGTTGGCCTATTATGATGCGCAAAGGGCATACCTTGGTTTGCCCACAGAAGGCTTGTCAGCATAAGGAAGCGGATGACTAACTGGCATTGCACTTCGGCAAGCTTATATTAATATGCCGGCAAACTGGTAAACCTAGTATGGGAAGTCCTGTCTTGAACTTTGATGCAGAATTAAAATCGGCCTTTGATGATGGGGAAATTTTTGCTTATCCAACCGAAGCGGTTTTCGGTTTGGGTTGCGACCCGGATAACGAACAAGCTGTGATGAAAATCCTGGAGTTAAAACAAAGGCCTGTCGAAAAAGGCGTGATTTTAATTGCCAGTAACTATTCTCAATTATTGCCTTATGTCAAGGACGAAGCCATTCCAATGGACCGTCGCACAGAGATCGTATCCAGCTGGCCAGGACCGCACACTTGGTTGCTACCTAAATCCGATAAAGCACCAGATTGGATCACCGGCGGTTCTCCGTTGATTGCGGTGCGGGTTACTGCTCATCCTGTGGTACGAGCCTTGTGTGATTTCCTTGGCAAGCCTCTTGTGTCAACCAGCGCAAATTTGGCAGGTCATGAGCCCGCCAGAACGGCGGCAGAGGTGGAACGGGAGTTTGGTGAAAAAGTCAGAATCATTCATGCGCAGGTTGGACAACAAGCCCAGCCTACCCAGATCCGCCACGGTCTGACTGGTCAAGTTATCAGAGCCTAGGAACAAATCATGTCCAATGTAAATTTAGAGCAGGTAAAGCAGTTTTTACTGGGTTTACAAAACAGTATTTGCCAGACACTTGAGCTGGTCGATGGCAAAGGGAATTTTGTTGAAGATAACTGGCAGCGCGAAGAAGGTGGCGGCGGCCGCACCCGGGTGATGCGTAAAGGGCAAGTAATAGAGCAAGGTGGTGTGAACTTCTCTCATGTTTTCGGGACACAGCTTCCCCCATCAGCTACTGCAGCCCGACCTGAGCTGGCAGGACGCAGTTTCCAGGCTATGGGGGTATCTTTGGTTATTCATCCGCATAACCCTTTTGTGCCCACTTCCCATGCCAATGTGCGCTTTTTTGTGGCAGAGAAAGACGGTGAAGCACCTGTATGGTGGTTTGGTGGCGGTTTTGATTTAACGCCTTTTTATCCTTTCCGAGAAGATGTGCAGCATTGGCACAATGTCGCACGTAACTTGTGCCTGCCTTTTGGCGATGACGTTTACCCTAAGTACAAGCAATGGTGCGATGATTACTTTTTCCTCAAGCATCGTAATGAAACCCGTGGTGTAGGTGGTTTGTTCTTCGATGATTTGAATGAATGGGGCTTTGAAAAGAGCTTTGCCTTTATGCAGGCCGTGGGGAATGGCTATCTGGATGCCTATGTACCCATCATTGAAAATCGTAAACAAATGCCTTTTGGTGAACAGGAGCGTGAATTCCAGTTGTACCGTCGTGGTCGCTATGTGGAATTCAACCTGGTGTACGACCGTGGCACCTTGTTTGGCTTGCAAACCGGCGGCCGCACAGAGTCTATTCTGATGTCTATGCCACCACTGGCCCGCTGGGAATATGATTACACGCCATTACCTGGAAGCAGGGAAGAGCAGTTGTACCAGCACTACCTCAAACCTGTGGACTGGCTGGCCGAGATTTAATCCTGATTTTTCATATGCTGCGCCAAAGGCACCAGATTTTGCCAGATAACCTGGCGCAGCCTCTTGTCTTCAACGCATTGTTCTAGTGCGAGATTAATACAATACAACCATTGGCTGATCATCAGGCCATTCACCGGAGCGTGTAGGTGCCGGGCTCTTAATCTGGGATGGCCGTATTTTTGTTCAAACAGCGGCGGTCCGCCTAGCCAACCACTCATGAATTCAAAAAATTTCTGGCGGGTTTCGGTCAGATCCGCTTTGTGAATGGCCAACAACTCTGCGGCTTTTGGATCCGTCTGCATAATGTCATAGAAGCAATTGCACAGGCGTGCGGTCACTTGTTCCCCTCCAATCATTTGATAGAGGCTGGTGGGTTTGTCGTCAGCTTGTTTCTGGGTTAGGCTCCCCAGCCAATCAGTCATTTTCTTAAGTACCATGGATCAATACGCTGTCTTCGGTAATCCCATTGCGCATAGCAAGTCACCTTTTATTCATAAGATGTTTGCCGAGCAAACCGGACAATCATTGGAGTATTCGGCGATCTTATCACCCCTTGATGGTTTTGCGGATACCATCCAGGCCTTCATTACTTCTGGAGGTAAGGGGGCAAATGTGACGGTTCCTTTTAAAGAGCAGGCTTATAAGCTGGCTGACCAACTGTCGGAAGCGGCTGAACAGGCCGGGGCGGTGAATACCCTTACTTATAAAGAAGGGAAATTATTTGGTGACAATACAGACGGCATCGGATTGGTCAAAGACCTGCTATTTCATGGTTTGGTACTGCAAGGTAAAAAGATCCTGATCATTGGTGCAGGTGGCGCAACCCGAGGCGTGGTGTTACCTATCCTGGAACAAACCCCTACCTCGTTGCATATTGCTAACCGTACTGCAGAGAAAGCATTAAACCTGGCTAAACACTTCGCTTCGTTTGCCAGGGTTACCGGCAGTGGTCTGAATGATATTCCCGATACTTCCTTTGATCTTATTATCAATGCCTCATCATCAAGCTTATCCGGTGATGCCCCCAATATAGATACTGCCTATATGGTTAATAAGCCGGTGTGCTATGACATGGTATACGGTAAAGAAGACTCGGCGTTTAATCTTTGGTGCCAACAGCAAGGAGCAAGCATGACCCTGGATGGTCTGGGTATGCTGGTCGAGCAGGCGGCGCAAAGTTTCTATTTATGGCGGGGAGTAATGCCCGACACCCAGCCGGTTCGTCAGGCATTAAGGAATATGCTGGCTCAGTCCTGAGCCAGATAATCTTCTTTTAATTCTACATAGTTAATGGCGGACTGTTTAAGAAACGCCAGTTCACTGTCGGTAAGTCTGCGGGCCTGTTTCACTGGGCTGCCGACATACAGGTAACCTGATTCCAGGGTTTTACCCGGTGGCACTAAGCTTCCCGCGCCAATAAATATGTCATCTCCGACTATGGCGCCGTCCATAATAATTGCACCCATTCCAACTAAAATACGGTTTCCCAGTGTGCAGCCATGCAACATGCACTTATGACCGACAGTGACATCATCGCCTATTATTAGCGGATAACCGGCCGGATGCTGCGTCGACTTCCTCGTTACGTGTAGTACGGTACCATCCTGAACATTAGTGCGAGCACCAATACGGATATGATTAACATCACCTCGGGCCGCAACTAATGGCCAAATACTGCTGTCATCGCCTAATTCAATGTCACCTTTTAATACAGCACTGTCATCAACGTAGCAATTTTGCCCAAGTTTGGGATATGCCTTCTTATAAAATCCTAAGCTCATTTCACTCTTTTCCGCTGTTTGAACAGGAGAATAGTAGCAAAAATGGACGTTTAATGCCTTAAATGCTCAATAACTCGTCAAACGATAAATTTTCTTAAAAAACCAGTTGACGGCTTCGCTGAAATCTCTAGAATGCGCACCACTTCGACGGGGTAGCCCGGCAAGCCAGGAAGGCAGAAGGATTCAAGGAACGGCAAGCAACGAAAGAGTTAAAAAGTTGCTTGACACGGAAAACGGATAGCGTAGAATGCGCGTCCCGCTTGAGAGAGGAAGCCTCACTTAAGCCGCCTGATAAGGCACTGTTCTTTAACAATTAGCAACGAGACAATCTGTGTGGGCACTCGTTAACGAGTGTCGGCTCAAGAAATTCATGATTTATATTTAATTGAAGAGTTTG